>NZ_JBDPLH010000001.1:485970-1442818 GCF_040187885.1 Roseateles cavernae | reverse complement strand
GCGAAGCCCTCGACTGTAGCACAGGTTTTTTGAGGCTTGCAAGTACTCGGCAGCAATTTCTTGTGAAGCGAGTACCAACAGAAGGTCCGCTACTGCATCAGGTGAGACAGCTTGCTCGCCGAGAAGGCGAGATCCGCAGCGCGCTGCGGATCTTCGCTGCCCAGCACCTCGGGTAGCGCAGCAGCCAGACGCGCCGCGTCGGCCCTGAGGATGCGCTGCTTGACCGAGGGGATCTGCGAGGGGTGCATTGAGAAATTGCGCAAGCCCATCGCCAGCAGCAAATCGGTGAAGGTGGCGTCGCCCGCCATCTCGCCACAGACACTGACAGACTTGCCGGCTGCTGTCGCCTGCGCAATCGAGGTCGAGATCAATTGCAGCACTGCAGGATGCCAGGGGTCGTAGAGATGAGCCACCGCCTCATCGGCCCGATCGATGGCCAGCGTGTACTGGATCAGGTCGTTCGTGCCAATGGATACAAAGTCCACATGGCGCAGCAGCAGCGGCAGCATGACGGCAGCGGCCGGTATCTCGATCATCACGCCGATATCGACTCGCGTGAACGCCTGACCGGCATCCGTCAGCTGCTGCTGCACCCGTTTGACGGCTTCCAGCACCTGGCGAATCTCGCCCAGGTGCGCCACCATCGGAATCAGCAAACGCAGCTTGCCGTAAGCGCTGGCCCGGTAGATGGCGCGCAATTGCTGCCGAAACATACTGGGCTCGGCCAAACTCCAACGGATCGCCCGCAAACCCATCGCCGGGTTCAGCACATGCTCATGCCGGAGCTCGCTGGCCGACATGCGATCCAGCGGCTTGTCAGCCCCGATATCGACCGTGCGAATCGTCACCGGCATGCCCCGCATTGCCTCGACCGCCGCACGATAGGCCTCGAACTGCTCATCTTCGCCGGGCAGTTCGCCCTCTCTATTCATGAACAGGAACTCGCTGCGGAACAGCCCAACGCCGGTGGCGCCCGCTTCGACGGCCGCCGGCGCATCGGCCGGCAATTCGATATTGGCCTGCAACTCGACCCGCTCGCCGTCCAGGGTCACGGCCGGTGTGTGCCGCAGCCGTGCCAGCCGGGCGCGCTCCAGCTCGCTCTGGCGCTGCCGGAAGCGGTACTCCTCCAACACGATGGGTGACGGATCGACGATCACCGCACCGGCATCGCCGTCGATGATGACCCAATCGTCCTGGCGAATCAGGCGCGAGGCCTCGCGCGTGCCGACCACCGCCGGAATGTCCATGCTGCGCGCAACGATGGCCGTGTGCGAGGTCTTGCCGCCGATGTCGGTAATGAAGCCGTGGAACACGCTGCGCTTGAACTGCATCATGTCGGCCGGCGCGATATCGGCCGCCACCAGCAGCAGCGGGTCCTCGCCGGCAAAGTCGCGCTGCACGACGCTGGCCGCACCGCCCGCCTTGCCCTGCTGGCGCGCCAGCACGCCCAGAATGCGCTCGACCACCTGCTCCAGATCGGCCTTGCGCTCGCGCAGGTAGTCGTCCTCCATCTCGTCGAACTGGCGCGCCAGCACCTCGAGCTGGGCCGACAGCGCCCACTCGGCGTTGTAGTGCCGCTCGATGATCCATTGCTTGGTGGCACCGGTCAGCGCCTCGTCGTGCATCAGCATCAGATGCACATCCAGCAAGGCCGCCAGTTCATGCGGCGCATCGTCGGGCAGATCGCGCTTGAGCGTCTCGAGCTCCTGCGCGACCTCGTCGCGCGCGCGCATGCAGCGCTGGATCTCGCTCTCGACACTGGCCGCATCGATGAAGTAATGCGCCACATCGACGCGGCTGGATGCCACCAGCACGGCGCGGCCGATCGCCACACCGCGTGAGACAGGAATGCCGAAGACCTGAAAGCTCATGCGTCGACTGTAGCAGCGGGGAAGCGGGTCACGGTTTCGTCATTCGATCGTCACCGGCACGTCACCGCCAGGCCCGAGCATGGAGCTCGTCAACCAACGACGAGGCCATCCATGAGGGATCTTCCGCTGCCCACCCTGCCCTTCTCGGATCTGCGCCCGCCCCTGGCGGAACGGAGGTCACTTCCACTGGAGCCGCAAGCTTCTGCACGGGCTCGCCTGGACGTGGCCTGGGCGCGCACGGAAGATGAAGTCCGCGAAGCACAGCGCCTGAGGTACCAGGTCTTCGTCGATGAGATGGGCGCCCGGCTGAGCGTCCCCAAGGGCGCGCCGGCCGGCCACGACATCGATATGTTCGACCCCTTCTGCGAGCACCTGCTGGTGCGCAGCGTCGAAGCCGACGGTCGCCCCGGCCCGGTCATCGGCACCTACCGGGTGCTGACCCCGGCGGCGGCCAAGCGTGCCGGCGGGCTCTACAGCGAGACCGAGTTCGACCTGACCCGTTTGCGCGGGCTGCGCTCGCGCATGGTGGAACTGGGCCGTTCCTGCGTGCACCCCGAGCATCGTTCCGGCGGCGCCATCATGGCGTTGTGGGGCGCTTTGGCCGAGTTCATGGTGCGCAATGAGCTGGACACGATGATAGGCTGCGCCAGCGTCAGCATGCGCGACGGCGGCCACTATGCCGCGGCGCTGTGGAAACAGCTGGAGCAAAGCCATCTGGCCGGCATCGAGTGGCAGGTGCGACCGCGTCTGCCCTTGCCAGTCGAGGAGCTGCACCGCAGCGAGACGGTGGCCGAGGCGCCGCCGCTGATCAAGGGCTATCTGCGCTGCGGCGCCCGCATCCTCGGCGCGCCGGCCTGGGATCCGGACTTCAACACCGCCGACCTGCCGATGATGATGCGCATCGCCGACCTGCCAGCGCGCTATCGCCGGCACTTCCTCGGCTGATCTGGGCCGAGTCGGAGGGCCTTACTGACCTTCGCCGAACTTGTCGTTCACCAGTGCGGTGATCGCCTCCTGGGCGGCCTGCTCGTCGGGGCCTTCGACCTCCAGCTCGACCTGCGACCCCATGCCGGCCGCCAGCATCATGACCCCCATGATGCTCTTGGCGTTGACGCGGCGGCCGTTGCGGCTCATGAACACTTCACATTGAAAACCGCCCGCCAGCTTGGTCAGCTTGGCCGAGGCGCGGGCATGCAAGCCCAGTTTGTTGCTGATGGTGAGGGTCGATTTGAGCATCGGCACTAGCTAGTCTTGTCGTTGATGGGTTCGGGCGCATGGCCCAGCACGATGCCTTTGGATCCGCCCTCGCTGGCGCGTTCGACCAGGGCATCGATCGGCTCGGCCGCATAGCACAGCGAGCGCCACAGCATCGGCACATTGACGCCGGCGATCACCCGCACATGGCCCTGCACATCCAGCAGCCGCTGGGCCGCATTGCAGGGCGTGGCACCAAACACATCGGTCAGCACCAGCGAGTCCTCATGCCCGGCAGCGGCCAGCAGCGCGCGCGCCTGGGCCTCCACCGCCTCGACCGACATCTCCGGCGTCACATCCAGCACCGCGAGCTGGGGCGCGCAGTTGGGGAAAGTATGCTCGGCCACCGCCTTGAGGGCGGAAGCCAGAGGGGAATGGGCAATCAGCAGGAGGCCGGACATGACCCCATTATCAGGGCTTCGCTGGCACGGAGCCGAGGCGGGTCTAGATGTCGAGCCGGAAGCCCGTCAGAAAGGTCTCCCAGGCCGCCTCGTCCGGCTTGGCCCCCAGCATCACCGCCTGGTAGACCCACATCCCGCGCGCGAATACCGCGACCCGGGCCTGCTGCTGCTCGGCTTGCAGGCCCTGCTGCAAGGCCTGTGGATTGGGCGTCATGCCCTTGACCTGCACCGCCTGGGCCGGCGCCGCACGGGCCTGCAGCCGTGCGGCCAGCGACTCCCGCATCTGTTGCAGCGCCGGCGCGACCTGGGCCGGGTCGTCGAGCTCGGCCCAGGTCAGCGAGAAGCTCAGCCCCGCCGCCTTGCAGGCCGCCAGCCCCATGCGGACCGGCTCGCGCCGTTCGACCTCGGGCTTGCAGGGGAACAGGGCCAGCACGCCGGCACCGTCGGGCCGCACCTCCCGCCAGTCCTGGCTCGGGCTGCAGGCACTCACGACGGCAAGCGGGGCGAGCAGCAGGGCAGGAGCGATTCTCATCGCCTCATTATCCAGGGGTGCTGCCGCACAATGTGCGCATGCAAGCCACCACCTCTCTCCCCCCAGGCGCGCTGAATGGCGTGCGCGTGCTCGATCTGTCCCGTGTGCTCGCCGGCCCCTGGTGCACCCAGACACTGGCCGACCTGGGCGCCGACGTGATCAAGGTCGAGCGCCCCGGCAGCGGCGACGACACCCGTGCCTGGGGCCCGCCCTATCTGAAGGACCGCGAAGGCAAGGACAGCAGCGAGGCCGCCTACTACCTGGGCGCCAACCGCAACAAGCGCTCGATCACGATAGACATCGCCCACCCCGAGGGTCAGGCCTTGATACGTGAGCTGGCCGGCACCGTGGACGTGGTGGTGGAGAACTTCAAGGTCGGCGACCTGGCCCGCTACGGCCTGGACGCGGCCAGCCTGCGCGCCCTCTACCCGCGCCTGGTGTTCTGCTCGATCACCGGCTTCGGCCAGACCGGCCCCTACAAGGACCGTGCCGGCTATGACTATGCGGTGCAGGGCCTGGGCGGGCTGATGAGCGTGACCGGCGAACGCGATGATCTGCCCGGCGGCGGGCCGCAGAAGGTGGGCGTCGCGGTGGCCGACCTGTTCACCGGCCTGTATGCAACGGTGGCCATCCTGGCCGCACTGCGCCATCGCGACGCCACCGGCGAGGGCCAGGTCATCGACATGGCCCTGCTGGACACCCAGCTGGCCATGCTGGCCAATCTGGGCTCCAACTATCTGTGTACCGGCCAGGCGCCCGGCCGCATGGGCAATGCGCACCAGAACATCGTGCCCTACCAGGTCTTCGAGGCCAGCGACGGCCATCTGATCCTGGCCGTCGGCAATGACAGCCAGTTCGCCAAGTTCGCGGAGATCGCGGGCCGCCCCGACTGGGCCGGCGATGCGCGCTTTGCGAAGAATGCGGACCGGGTCCGCAACCGCGAGTTGCTGGTGCCCGAGATCGCCGCCCTCATCAAGACCCGGCCCCGCAACAGCTGGCTGGCCGCGCTGGAGGCCGCCAAAGTGCCTTGCGGCGCCATCAACAACCTGGCCGAAGCCTTTGCCGACCCGCAGGCCCAGGCCCGCGAGATGACGGTGGCGATGGCTCATCCGCTGAGTGAACAGCTGCGCCTGGTGGCCAGCCCGATGCGTTTGTCGGCCACCCCGGTCAGCTATCGCCGGCCGCCGCCGCTGCTGGGCCAGCACAGCCAGGACATCCTGGCCGAGGCCGGGCTGGATGAGGTCCGGGTCGCCGCGCTGCGGAGCGCTGGCGTCCTGGGCTGAAGCCGGAGGCCACTCCCATCAGCGTGAGAAAAGTCTCGAATCGTCGCCAAACAACTGCCAACGGGCGCCAGCTATCCGCGTTTCCCCCGAGACGGGGGATGGACGCTGCTGCGGTGCCCCCGGACCATGGCGACCGCTCCCGGCCACCGTCCGGGCCCTGAACCAAGCGATCCGCAGCACCCCGCCCTCACCCGCCCTCATGCCCAGCCACACGCCCGCCCCGCCCGCTCCGGGCGCCGCCAACGACGCGGCGCAGGGGCCCAGCCATGCGCAATGGGCCGAGATCGTGCAGCAGCTGGGCGCCGAGATCGCCGGGCCGCTGAGCGCCGCGCTGGAGCGCATCCACAATTTGGTGGCCACCGGCCAGATCGACCGCCAGGGCCTGCGTTCGCTGCGCGAGAGCGTGGCCCAGGCCCGCGAGGCCGGCATGATGGGGCAGCAGCTGGCCCGGCTGGCCTCGGGGCGGCTGCGGCTGTCGCGCGAGCGCCTGCAACTGGCCCCGCTGCTGCGCAGCGTGCTGGCTCAGCGCAGCCGCGAGACCCAGGCACGCGGCATCCAGGTGCGCCAGGTGCTCAAGCCGGTCGAGGTGATGGCCGACGGCTCGCTGATGTTCGCCCTGCTCAATGCCTTGATGGACTGGGCCCTGGCCAGCACCCATTCCTCGATCGACCTGAAGCTCGACCTGACGCCCTGGCCGGCCAAGGCCCGCCTGGTCTGCCGCTTTGCGCATCGTTCGCTCGATCTGCTGGACGAGCAGCGCAGCGCCGAGCTGCCGCCGGTGCTGAACTCGCTGGCCTGGCGTCTGGTCGAGCAGACCGCGCTGACCCTGGGCGTGCTGCCGCTGCGCGAGGACGCCAGCGGCATCACGGTGCTGACCCTGGAATTCCCGCAGACCGTCGGCGACGAGCCCGGCACCGTCGCGCTGGACCCGCCGGTCGAGCCGGCGCGCGGCGTTGACACGCAACAACCCTCCCTCAACTCCAAGCCACTGGCCGGCAGCCATCTGCTGATCGTCTCGCCGCGACGCGAGCTGCGCGCCCAGCTGCAGGACGCGGTCCGACATATGGGCCTGATCGTCGACCTGGTCAACAGCATCGACGAGGCCGCGCAGTTCTGCCTGGAGGGCCTGCCCCATGGTCTGGTGTTCGAAAGTGGCCTGCGCGGCGCGGCCCTCGATCAGCTGCGTGCCGAGCTGCTGCGCGAGGTGCCGCAGTTCAGTTTCATCGAGGTGCTGGACGGCGAGCACCTGACCCAGCTCTCCACCGCCACCACCGACGGCATGGCCCGCATCTCGCGCCAGCACCTGGCCGACGCGCTGCCCTCGGTGCTGCTGTTCGAGCTGTCCAAGACCCTCTGACGCCGCCCGCAGCGGCGCTGCACTAAACTGCAGCGCATGAAGCTGCCTCGATTCCTCGCTCCTGCCGTGCTGCTGGCCGCCCTGGCCGGCGGCGGTTTGCTGGCCTACCAGAGCCTGCTGCAGCGCGAGACCGCGCCGGCGCTGAGCTATGTGCTGCTGGACGGCGCCAAGGTCGAAACCCGGCAGTGGCAGGGCAAGGTGATGCTGGTGAACTTCTGGGCCACCAGCTGCACCACCTGCGTGGCCGAAATGCCCGAGATCGTCGCCACCCATCAAAAGTACAAGGCGCGTGGCTTCGACACGCTGGCCGTCGCGATGAGCTACGACCCGCCGGCCTTTGTCGCCAATTTCGCGCAGAGCCGCCAGCTGCCCTTCGGCGTCGCGATCGACAACACCGGCGAGATCGCCAAGCAGTTCGGCCGCGTCCAGCTGACGCCCACCACCTTGCTGATCAACAAGCGCGGCGAGATCGTCAAGCGCTATGTCGGCGCGCCCGATTTCGCCGCCCTGCACCAGTTGGTGGAACAGCTGCTGGCCGAAGCCTGAGCCGGGCGGCACCGCCGCATGTCCCCCCGCCTGTATCGCGCCTCCTTCCGGCAACTGCTGCTGCTGGGCTTTCTGCTGATCGCCGGCCTGCTGGCCGCCGCTTCGCTGGGTGGCCTGTTCACCCTGGAACGCCTGACGGTGCAAAGCCGCAGCGCCGCCGAGCGCGCGGTGCAGCTGAGCAGCGCCGTGCAGCAGCTGGCCGAGCGCAGCGTGGCGATGGAGCGGGCCGCCCGCCAGTTCCTGGTGCTGGAAGACCCGCTGCTGCGCCGGCGTTTCAACGAGGCGGCCAGCGACGCCGAGGCCGTGCTGCAAGACCTGCAGGGCCAGCGACTGATTCCCGAACAGGCCCAGGCCTGGCGGGCCCAGCTCGATCTGATCCGCCGCCAGCTCGATGCCGCCTGGCGCAGCCGCAAACGCGAGCAGGACCTGACGGCGCAGTTCCGCGAGCTCGAGGCGCAGACCGTGGCCATCGCCGAGCAGGTGCGCCTGCACACCGAGGCGCGCAACCGCAGCCTGCAGGAGCAGCTGGAGCAGGGCCGGGTCCGGCTGGGCCAGCAGGTGCTGGGGGCGATCGCGCTGGCGGCGCTGCTCTCGCTGGCCTTCGGCTTCTGGCTGACCCGGCCGCTGCGCCGGCTGGAGCAGGCCATCGTCGGTCTCGGCGAGAACAGGCTCACCGAACCCATCAGCATCCAGGGGCCGAGCGACCTGCGCTCGCTGGGCCAGCGCCTGGATTGGCTGCGCCTGCGCCTGGGTGAGCTGGATGCCGACAAGGCACGCTTTCTGCGCCATATCTCGCATGAGCTGAAGACGCCGCTGGCGGCGCTGCGCGAGGGCGTGTCGCTGCTGGAAGACGGCGTCACCGGCACGCTGAGCCCGGACCAGCGCGAGGTCGCCCGCATCCTGCGCGACAACACGGCCACCTTGCAGCAGCAGATCGAGGCCTTGCTGCGCTTCAACGCCGCCGCCTTCGAGGCCGGCCGGCTGCAACGCCGCCGCACCGAGCTCGGCGCGCTGATCCAGGCCCTGGTCGAAGCCCAGCGCCTGCAGTGGCAGGCACGGCAATTGCTTATCGAGATCGACGGCGGACCGCTGGAGGCCGAGGTGGACCCTGACAAGCTGGGCACGGCCCTGGGCAATCTGCTGTCCAATGCGATCCGCTTCAGCCCGCCCGGCCGGGGCATCCGTTTCCATTTGTCGCAACAAGCCGGCCAGGTCTGCATCGACATTACCGACCAGGGCCCGGGCGTGGCCCCCGCCGACCGTGCCCGCGTGTTTGAACCCTTCTACCGTGGCGAGCGCCAGCCCGACGATGCCTTGCGTGGCAGCGGGGTCGGCCTGTCCATCGTGCAGGAATACATTGCCGCCCATGGCGGGCAGATCACGCTGCTGCCCACCGAGCCCGGCGCCCATTTCAGAATCACGCTACCGCATGCCAGTCCCTGACGTCCGCTTCCTGTCCGCCCTCGCCGTGAGCCTGCTGCTGGGCGCCTGCGCCCAGCCCAAGCCCGAAATCCGCGAAGTGCGGGTCCCGGTACCGGTGCCCGAGGTCCTGCCCGCCGACGCCGCAGCCCGGCAGCTGCTGGCCCAGCATGAGCGCCTGCTGAAACTGAGCGCGGCCGAGCTGGGCCAGGAGGTGGCGCCCCGCGAAGACGCCAAGCTGACGCCAGCCGCCGCCACCCAGCTGGCCCTGGCCCTGGCCCTGCATCGCAGCAATGGCGATCTGGTGCGCGCCCAGGGCCTGCTCGACCAGGTGCTGCGCGACCCCACGCCCGAAGCCCTGCCCTGGCAGCCCTTGGCGCGGCTACTGCAAGGCCGCCTGGCCGAGCAGCGCCGGCTCGAAGAGCAGATCGACAAACTCAACCAGCAGGCCCGTGACAGCCAGCGCGACAACCAGCGCCGGCTCGACCAGCTCAATGAAAAGCTCGAGGCGCTGAAGGCCATCGAACGCAGCCTCAACACCCGGCCGGCGGCGACCAAGCCATGAGTCACGGCGCCCGCCTGCTGCTGGTCGATGACGACGCCGACCTGCTGAAGCTGCTGTCGATGCGATTGAGCGCCGCCGGCTACCAGGTCACGGCGGTGGGCAGCGCCGAGGCCGCACTGGCCCAGATCGCGGTGCAGCGCCCGCATCTGGTGCTCAGCGATGTGCAGCTGCCCGGCAAGGACGGCCTGGCCCTGTTCGACGCGATCCGCGAGCGCCACCCGGCGCTGCCGGTGATACTGCTGACGGCGCACGGCACCATCCCCGACGCGGTCGAGGCCACCGCGCGCGGCGTCTACACCTATCTGACCAAGCCCTTCGACGGCAAAGCGCTGCTGGACACCATCGCCCAGGCGCTGGCGCTGGCCGCGCCCGAGGTCGACGCGCCCGAGCAGGACAGCGCCACCTGGCGCGCGCCCATCGTCAGCCGCTCCAATGTGATGGCCGAGCTGCTGGCCGAGGCCAAGCTGGTGGCGGGCTCGCAGGCCAGCATCCTGATACGCGGCGAGAGCGGCAGCGGCAAGGAGCTGCTGGCCCGCGCCATCCACAACGCCAGCCCGCGCGAGGGCCGGCCCTTTGTCGCGGTCAACTGCGGCGCGATCCCCGAGCCGCTGCTGGAATCCGAGCTGTTCGGCCACGTCAAGGGCGCCTTCACCGGCGCGGTGGCGAATCACCGCGGCCTGTTCCAGGCGGCCCATGGCGGCACGCTCTTCCTCGACGAGATCGGCGACATGCCGCTGCCGCTGCAGGTCAAGCTCCTGCGCGTGCTGCAGGAGCGGCTGGTGCGGCCGGTCGGCGCCAGCGAGGCGATCCCGGTCGATGTGCGCATCCTGTCGGCCACCCATCGCGACCTGGACGCGGCGATGGCCGAGGGCCAGTTCCGCGAGGACCTGTACTACCGGCTCAATGTCGTCACGCTGGCCCTGCCGACCCTGGCCGAGCGGCGCGAGGACATTCCGCTGCTGGCCCAGCACTTCCTGAGCAAGCTGGCCGACAAATACGACAAGCGCCTGAACGGCTTCGCGCCCGAGGCGCTGAAGGCGCTCAGCACCGCCGCCTGGCCCGGCAATGTGCGCCAGCTGCACAACGTCGTCGAACAGGTCAGCGCACTGGCCACCACGCCGCTGATCCCACTGTCCCTGGTGCAGCGGGCGCTGCGCGTGCCCAGCATGGAGGTGCTGAACTATGCCCAGGCGCGCCAGCGCTTCGAGCATGAGTACCTGGTCGGCCTGCTGAAGCTGACCGACGGCAATGTGGCCGATGCCGCCCGCCTGGCCGACCGCAACCGCACCGAGTTCTACCGCCTGCTGCAAAAGCATGGGCTGACGCCGGGCCTGTTCCGCACGGATGGCCCGGTCGCTGAATAGCGACAGCGCTTTTTCCTTGTGAATCAATCACTTGGCAAATAGACCCCGGGTCTTGTCGCCGCCCGGCGACACATTGACCGCCAAATTCCGGGCGAGAAAATTTAAGCTGTTGATTTAAAAGGGATTTTTCCTTGGTACGGGTCTTGCAGAAAGACCCGTATGCAGATTTCCTTTTCCCTATGTCACGCACTGGGCCTGTCGGCCCTGCTGGCCCTGGGTTCGGCCCAGGCTTTCGACTTCGAGGACGTCGCGGCCCAAGCGAAGCGGCAGGTGCTCAAGCCCTACCAGGCGCCGACCGACACGCTGCCCAGCGAGCTGAAGACCCTCAGCTACGACCAGCTCCGCGATATCCGTTTCAAACCCGAGCGTGCACTGTGGCGCGGCGAGAAGCTGCCCTTCGAGCTGGCCTTCTTCCATCTGGGCAAGTTCCAGACGCAGCCGGTGCGCATCAACGAAGTCACGCCTCAGGGCGCGCGGCCGGTCGGCTTCAAGCGCGAGGACTTCGACTACGGCAAGAACAAGCTCTCCTACCAGGGCTGGAGCGATCTGGGCTTTGCCGGCTTTCGCGCCCACTACGCGCTGAACAATCCGCAGTACAAGGACGAGCTGGTCGTGTTCCTGGGCGCCAGCTATCTGCGCGCCCTCGGTGCCGGCCAGCATTACGGCCTGTCGGCACGCGGCTTGGCGATCGACACGGTGGGTGGCAAGGGCGAGGAGTTTCCCCGCTTCACCGAGTTCTGGATCGAGCGTCCCAAGGCCGATGCCAAGACGCTGACGGTCTACGCCCTGCTCGACTCGCCACGCGCCAGCGGCGCCTACCAGTTCACGATACGTCCCGGCGGCAACACCGTGATGGAGGTGCGCAGCCGCCTGTTCCTGCGCGGCCCGGTCGCGACCCTGGCGCTGGCGCCGCTGACCAGCATGTATATGTTCGGCGAGAACCAGCCGCACCGGACCGACTTCCGCCCCGAGGTGCACGACTCCGACGGCTTGATGGTGGCCACCGCCGAAGGCGAATGGATCTGGCGCCCGCTGATCAATCCGGCCGGCACGCTGACCACCTCGTTTGCGATGAAGGGCCTGCGTGGCTTCGGCCTGATGCAGCGCGACCGCGCCTTCAGCAATTACGAGGACACCGAGGCCCGCTACGAGCAGCGCCCCAGCGCCTGGGTCGAACCGATCGGCGACTGGGGACCGGGCCGCGTCGAGCTGATGCTGCTGAACACGCCGGACGAGACCAATGACAACGTGGTCGCCTACTGGGTGCCCGAGAAGATGCCGGCCCCGGGCCAGCCGCTGGACTTCAGCTACCGCCTGCATATGCAGGGCGAGGCCCAGCAGCGCCCGCCCGGCGCCTGGGCGACGCAGAGCCGGGCCGGCCGCGGCTTCGCCGAGCTGGCCGCCAACGAGCAGCAGTTCATCGTCGATTTCCAGGGCCCGTCGCTGGCCAGGCTGCCGCCCGACGCCGCCGTCAAGGCCGTGCTCAGCAGCGATGCCAACGGTCGCATCACCGAGAGCAACACCTACCGCAACCCGGTCACCGGCGCCTGGCGCATGACCGTGCGTGTCCAGCAACTCCGCCCCACGCAAGCCACCGAGCTGCGCGGTTTTCTGCAACACGATGACAACGTACTGACGGAAACATGGAGCACCATCCTTCCCCCCCGCTGATGAGCAGCCGAGCGCTGCCGCTGAGCCAGACCGCGCCGCCCATGCTGCGCGGCTCGATGGCTCCCCGCCCCTGGGGCCAGCCCCAGCCCGACACCGATGCGCCCGTGATCGATGCCGCACCCTGGGAAAAAGCTGCGCAGCGGCGGCGCCGCGCGCTGATGTTCAGCGTGGTCGTCGCCACCGCGCTGGCCACCACGGTGCTGGCCCGTTCGCAACCGGCGCTGGCCGAGTCCGGCTGGCACTGGCTGCATATGGGCCTGTTCGCACTGCTGTTCGCCTGGGTCAGCGCCGGCTGCGTGACCGCGGTGATGGGCTTCTGGGTGACATTGCATGGCGATCCGCATGCGATGTCACGCCAGGGCACCGGGCTGCAGCCGATCTCGGCCGACGCCAAGACCGCGCTGATCATGCCGATCTGCAACGAGAACGTCGCCACCGTCATGGCCGGCCTGCGCGCCAGCTGCGAGTCGCTGGCGGCCTCGGGTGCACTGCGGCTGTTCGATGTGTTCCTGCTGTCCGACAGCAGTGACCCGGCCGTGCGCGCCGAGGAGCAGCGGGCCTGGGCCCAGCTGCGCGAACGCTTCGCCGGCCAGGGCCGCATCCACTACCGCTGGCGCGCCCGCCGCAGCAAGAAGAAGGCCGGCAATGTGGCCGACTTCTGCCGCCGCTGGGGCCGGCTGTACCGCTATATGGTGGTGCTGGACGCCGACAGCGTGATGAGCGGCGACTGCCTCTTGAGCCTGGTGCGCCTGATGGAGGCCCACCCGAGCGCCGGCATCATGCAGGCCGCGCCGCAGGCCTGCGGCCATGACACCTTGCACGCCCGCGCCCAGCAGTTCGCCGGCCGCGTGACCGGCCGGCTGTTCACCGCCGGCATGCAGTACTGGCAGCTCGGCGAGGCGCATTACTGGGGCCACAACGCCATCATCCGCGTCGAGCCTTTCATGAAGCATTGCGGCCTCGCGCCGCTGAACGGTCAGCCGGTGATGTCGCACGACTTCGTCGAGGCCGCGCTGATGCGCCGCGCCGGCTATCACGTCTGGCTGGTACATGACCTGCAGGGCAGTTATGAGCAGCAGCCGCCCCATCTGCTGGCCGAGCTGCAACGCGACCGCCGCTGGTGCGGTGGCAATCTGCAGAATGCCCGCCTGATCAGGGAGCCCGGCCTGCACCCCGTGCATCGCGCGATGCTGCTGACCGGCGCGATGGCCTATGCCTCGGCGCCGCTGTGGCTGCTCTATGTGGGCCTGGGCGCGGTGTTGTGGATGAATGGTGGCAACGACAGCTTTGTGCCGCCGGGTGGTTTCGGCATCGGCGTGCTGGGTCTGTGGACCGGCACGATCGCGATGCTGGTGCTGCCGCGCGTGCTGGGCGTGCTGGCGGTGCTGCTGAAGGGCGAGCAGTCGCAGTTCGGCGGCACGGCGGCGCTGTTGGGCAGCACGCTGGTCGAAGCCGGCATGTCGGTGCTGCAGGCACCGCTGCGCATGGCCGCGCACACCGTCTTCGTGATCGGAGCTCTGACGAGCCTGAAGCTGGAATGGAAATCGCCCCCGCGCGAGGCCAGCGACGTCAGCTGGCGCGAGGCCGCCGCGAGCTTTGCGCTGCCGGGCACCGCCGTGCTGGCGCTGTGCGCGCTGCTGGCCGCGCTGCAGCCGAGCACCTTGCTGTGGATCGCGCCGATGGCGCTGCCACTGCTGCTGGCCGTACCGATCACGGTGTTCAGCAGCCGGGCCAAGCTCGGTGCGCGGCTGCGCAGCGCCCGCCTGCTGCTGATCCCGGAGGAAACCCGCGCGCCGACGGTGCTGCGGCGCGCCTGGACTTATGCCTTAAGCAGCTGAAACCCCGGCCGCATGCGCCTGCTGGTCGGCGTGGTAGCTGGAACGCACCATCGCGCCGACGGCGGCGTGGCTGAAGCCCATCTTGTAGGCCTCTTCCTCGATCATCTTGAAAGTGTCGGGATGCACATAGCGGCGCACCGGCAGGTGGTGGCCCGAGGGGGCCAGGTACTGGCCGACGGTCAGCATGTCGATATTGTGGGCGCGCATATCCCGCATCACCTGCAGGATTTCTTCATCGGTCTCGCCCAGCCCGACCATGATGCCGCTCTTGGTCGGCACGCCAGGCACGGCTTCCTTGAAGCGCTTCAGCAGATCAAGGCTGAACTGATAGTCCGACCCGGGGCGCGCTTCCTTGTACAGGCGCGGCGCGGTTTCCAGGTTGTGGTTCATCACATCCGGCGGCGCGGCCTTCAGGATGTCCAGCGCGCGGTCGGCGCGGCCACGGAAGTCGGGCACCAGCACCTCGATCTGGGTAGAGGGGCTCAGCTCGCGGACCTTGGTGATGCATTCGGCGAAATGGCCGGCACCGCCGTCGCGCAGATCGTCGCGGTCGACGCTGGTGATCACCACATACTTCAGCCTCAGCGCGGCAATGGTCTTAGCCAGGTTCAGCGGCTCGTCGACATCGAGCGGATCGGGCCGGCCGTGGCCGACATCGCAGAAGGGGCAGCGCCGCGTGCACTTGTCGCCCATGATCATGAAGGTGGCCGTGCCCTTGCCGAAGCATTCGCCGATATTCGGGCAGGAGGCTTCCTCGCAGACGGTATGCAGCTTGTGCTCGCGCAGGATCTGCTTGATCTCGTAGAAGCGGGTGCTGGGCGAGCCGGCCTTGACGCGTATCCA
Source organism: Roseateles cavernae (assembly GCF_040187885.1). NCBI lineage: Bacteria > Pseudomonadati > Pseudomonadota > Betaproteobacteria > Burkholderiales > Sphaerotilaceae > Roseateles > Roseateles cavernae. Next base: position 1,427,874 of record NZ_JBDPLH010000001.1, on the reverse strand, counting down.
GTCGGGCTTCTTCAGCATCTCGCCGACCGGCACGATCTTGATCGGGATGCGCGCGGTCTTGGCCTGGGCCTTTTGCTTCGCGGTGGCGTCGTAGTCGGCGGCGTCCTGCGCCTGGTGAATCACATTCTCGGTTGCCATGGCCTCAGCTCTTGTTATCAGCGCGACAACTGGGCGGCAAGCCGCTCGCCGAAGCGCTGGGCCACCGTGGGCCAGTCCGTAGAAACCCCGATTCTAGCGAGGTCGACCGTCTCCAGCCCTGCGTAGCCGCAAGGGTTGATGCCCAGAAAGGGTTGCAGGTCCATCGCCACATTGAGCGCGGCGCCGTGGTAGGTGCAGTGCCGGCTGACCTTCAACCCCAGCGCCGCGATCTTGCCCAGGCCCTTGAAGGGGTCCAGCGGGTCGGCCGGGCCGGTCAGCGCGCCATGGGCGCCGGGGTCGTCGAGCCGTACATAGATGCCCGGCGCGCCGCCGACGCGGTGGCCGGTGACGCCGAAACTGTCCAGGGTCTGTATCAGCGCGGCCTCCAGCCGGAACACATACTCCTTGACGAAGATGCCCAGGCGCTTCAGGTCCACCAGCGGATAGGCCACCACCTGGCCGGGGCCGTGATAGGTGACCTGGCCGCCGCGATTCGTCTGCACCACGGGAATGCCGCCGGGGTTCAGCAGATGGTCGGCCTTGCCGGCAAGCCCTTGCGTATAAGTGGGCGCGTGCTCACAAAGCCACAGCTCGTCGTCGGTGTCGGGGCCGCGCGCCTCGGTGAAATCGCGCATCGCCTGCAGGGTGCTCTCGTAGTCCACCCGGCCCAGTGTTTTCACAATCATGGCCATGATGGTAGCGCCGCCGCCGTAAGGCCCCGGTGCTGCCAGGCGACTGCGCTTGATGTAGGGTTGCATCCAGCCCTGGAGATTCACTCATGCGACTCATCGCTGCCCTGGTGCTGGCCCTGATCGGGCCGGTTCATGCGAACACCCTGGATCAGGCGCTGGCCGCCTACGAGCGCGGCGAGCTGGAGACGGCGGCCAAGGGCTTCGCCGAGCTGTCGCGCCAGGGCCTACCGCTGGGCGACTACAACCTGGCGATGATGCATATCCGCAGCGAGCTGCCCAAGCCCGATCTGCCCGAGGCCAAACGCCTGCTGGAGCGCGCGGCGTCACAGCGCCTGGTGCGGGCCCAGCTGGCGCTGGGTCAATGGCATGAGCAGGGGCTGCAGGGCAAGGCCGATCTGCGCGCCGCCGCGCATTGGTACGGCCTGGCGGCAGCCTCGGGCAGCGTCGATGGCCAGGTGCAGCTGGCCACCGCCTATTACCTGGGCCGCGGCCTGGCCAAGAACATGGCCCAGGCCGCGCACTGGTATCGCGAGGCGGCCAAGGGCGGCGACGTCGGCGCGCAGTATCTGATCGCGTCGATGTACGAGAAAGGCCTGGGTGTGAGCGCCGATCTGCGGCTGGCGCGTTACTGGTACGACATCGCCGCGCGCAACGGCGACGAAGCGGCGCCGGCCAAGCTCAAGGAGCTGGACCAGCGCCTGTCGGCAAAACCAGCAGCCTAGAGAACCACCTTGACCATCGGATGTGTGGTCAGCGTCCGGTACAGCTCGTCAAGTTGCTCACGGCTCGTCGCAGTGACGGTGATCGTCAGCCCCAGATAGTTGCCGCCCTTGCTGGGCCGCTGCTCGACAGTCGATGCATCGAACTCCGGGTCGAAGTTCTTCGCCACCCTCACGATGGCCTCGACAAAGCCCTCGACATGGGCCCCCATCACCTTGATCGGAAAGCGCGAGGGATATTCGATCAGCGACTGCTCGGGCGGGATGTCGGGCGGGGTGAAACTCATGATGACTGCTCTTCTCAGATCGATTGCAATTGCTTGGCGCGCTGGTAGGCCTCGTACAGGCGGGCATAGACCGGCCCGGGCTTGCCGCGCAGCGCACCATGACCGACGGGCTCGTGGTCCAGCGTCGTCACGGGCAGCACTTCCTTGGTGGCCGAGCTGAGGATGATCTCGTCGGCGGCGAAGACCTCGGCTTCCGAGATCGGGCGCAGGTTGTAGCCGATGCCGCAGTCCTCGCAGAGCTCGCGCAGCAGTTCGACGCGGATGCCCTCCAGCACCTGCTCGCTCTTGGGCACGCCCAGCAGCGCACCTTCCTTGACGATCCAGACATTCGAGGACGAGGCCTCGGTCAGGTGGCCGTCGCGGAACATCAGGGTCTCCAGCGCGCCCTGGTCGGCCGAGATCTGGCGCGCCAGCACATTGCCCAGCAGCGAGATGCTCTTGATGTCGCCACGCTCCCAGCGGAAGTCGCGGGCCGACAGGCAGGCCACGCCGTGATGGCGCTCCTCGGCCGACACCAGCTTGGCCGGCGCGCTGTAGGAGAAGGCGGTGGGCGCGATGTCCTTGGGCATCACATGGTTGCGCGGCGCGACGCCGCGGGTGATCTGCAGATACAGCCACTGATCGTCGGCATCGACCGACGCGATCAGCTGCCGTCCCACCGCCAGCCATTCGGCGCGCGTCAGCGGGTTCTCGATGCGCAGCTTGGACAGGCTGCGATCCAGCCGGTCCATATGCGAATCAAAGCGGAACAGGCGCCGGCCATAGACCGGCACCATTTCGTAGACGCCGTCGCCGAAGATGAAGCCGCGATCCATCACCGAGATCTTGGCCTCGGCCAGCGGCGTGTACTCACCATTCAGATAACAGCGGACATCGGGCAGTGCGTGCATGGCGTTCTCCTCGGACCCATCAAGAGCTTACGCCCGAATCACTTGATCCAGAGCCGGATCGCGTCCCAGGCGCGGCCGAAGATGCCGGCCAGCGCCACCTCCTGCTGCACCACCAGCGGCACCTCGGCCACCGGCGTGCCGGCGGCCGTCATCACCTTCAGCGTGCCGACGCGCTGGCCCTTGGCCAGCGGCGCGACCAGCGGGTCGGTGCGCTCGACCTTGGTCTGCAGCTTGCCGCCCTCGCCGCGCGGCACGGCAATGAACACCGCGCCCGCTGCGCCCAGCTTGGCCTCGGGCACAGCGCCCTTCCAGACCGGCACGGTGGAGACGGCCTGGTCCTTGTCGAACAAGCGCACCGCGTCATAGGCCGAGTAGCCCCAGTTCAGCAGCTTCTGGCTTTCGCTGGCGCGGGCCTGCATCGAGGCCGTGCCCATCACGACGCTGATCAGGCGGCGCTTGCCGTTCGGGAACTCGCGCTGGGCGCTGGTGACCAGGCAATAGCCGGCCGCCTCGGTGTAGCCGGTCTTCAGGCCGTCGACGCTGGGATCGCGGCCCAGCAGCAGATTGCGGTTGGGCTGGCGGATCTTGTTGTAGGTGTATTCGCGCTGCGAGTAGTAGCCGTAGTACTCGGGGAAATCGCGGATCAGGCTGGCGGCGATCACCGACAGATCGCGCGCGCTGCTCTTGTGGCCCGGTTCGGTCATGCCGGTGACGTTCTTGAACTCGGTATTCTTCAGGCCCCAGGCCTGGGCCTGGCGGTTCATCATCGCGACGAACTGCTCGACCGTGCCGCCCACGCCCTCGGCCAGCGCCACCGAGGCGTCATTGCCCGACTGGATGATCATGCCGCGCAGCAGCTCGTCGACCTTGGGCGTCATCGTCGTGTCGATGAACATCAGCGAGGGATCACCCTTGCGCTCGTCCCAGGCACGCTGGGACACCGTCAGCGTCTGCTCCAGCGTCAGGCGCTTTTCCTTCAGCGCGCTGAAGACGATATAGGCCGTCATCAGCTTGGTCAGCGAGGCCGGGTCCTGCGGCTGGTCGGCTTCGCGCTCGGCCAGCACCTTGTTGGCCGTGACGTCGAACAGGATGAAATTGCGCGCGGCAATCTCGGGCGGCTGCGGCGCCTGGGCCAGGGTGTTGAGGGCGCTGGCGGCGGCCAGCACGAAGGCAATCAATCGCTTCATCGGAACAGGGTCTCAGGGAAAGTGGCGGATCAGGCTGGGTGCCAGCCGCGCAGAACAATGTCCTTGAGCAGCGGCAGCTGCCCATGGAAGAAATGGCCGACGCCGGGCACCACGGTGACCGGCAGGGCCTGCGGCCGCGCCCAGTCCAGCACCGCGGACAAGGGCACGACATCGTCGGCCTCGCCGTGAATCACCAGGGTATCGGCAGGCACCGGCGCGGTGTCGAAACGGCTGGTGGCCGGGCCGACCAGGCACAGGCGCTCGGCGGCGACCGCCAGGCGGCGCGCCGCCTGGGAGGCGACAAAACCGCCGAAGGAGAAACCGGCCAGCGCCAGCGGCAGCGCTGCGTCGCGGGCGTGGGCGATCACGGCCAGCGCATCGTCAACCTCGCCGCGCCCCTCGTCCCAGGCGCCGGCCGAGCGGCCGATGCCACGGAAGTTGAAGCGCACCGCGCGGTAGCCCAGCTGCACAAAGGCACGCGCCAGCGTCTGCACGACCTTGTTGTCCATCGTGCCGCCCTGCGTCGGGTTCGGATGGCAGATCACCGCGACACCACGCAAGACCTGACCCTCGGCGGGCAGATCCACCGCGCACTCGATCTCGCCGGCCGGGCCGGCGATCAACAGCTTCTCGGTTCGCGAGTTCATCGCCTCAGCGCCCGACGTTGTCCGGCAGCAGCAGGCGCTCGACCACCCGGCCCTGCTGCAGGTGCTGCTCGACGATCTCGTCGATATCGCTGGCATCGACATAGCTGTACCAGACGGCGTCCGGATAGACCACGGCCACCGGACCGCCGGCGCAGCGGTCCAGGCAGCCGGCCTTGTTGACGCGCACGCCGCCGGGGCCGGCCAGGCCCAGGGCCTTGACCCTGGACTTGCAGTGATCGAAACCGGCCTGCGCACCATGCTGGGCGCAGGCGTTGTCGCCGCTGTCGCGCTGGTTCAGGCAGAAGAAGATGTGGCGCTGGAAATAGCTCATGGCCAGATTGTAGGCAGTGCGGGTTTATCCCGTGCCTGATGCGCGGACTTCGCGCTGCGCCAGCAGCGCCAGCAGCCAGGCCAGCACGCCGAATGGCCAGAGCCAGCCGACCCATTGCGCCAGGCCGTAGAAGCTGATGAAGCGGCCCTGCTCCCAGGCTTGCAGGCTTTGCGCCAGATAGGGATCGGTGGGCGCCTCGCTGACCATGGCGATCAGCGCACTGGTCACGACCAGACCCCAGGCTGCGCAGGCGCGGCGCGAGAAGGCACAGAGGATGCAGGCCAGCCCCAGGCCCAGCGCCAACCCCGGCCAGGTGCTCAGGGTCAGCCAGGCCCAGGCATGCTGGGGGCCGAAGTTCAGCGCCGTCGACAAGGCCGTGCTGAGCACACCCAGCGCGGCCGCGCCGAACACCAGGGCCAGGCGTTGCCAGCCGGGCCGCGCCACCGACAGGGCCAGCAGGCAGGGCGCCAGCAAGCCCAAGGCGATCGTGATGCCCTCCAGGCCCGGCGGCAGCGCGCGCTGCAGGGCCGGCTCGGCCAACTCCTCCCATTGCAGCGCCCAGGGCGTGCCTTCCAGCAGGCTGGCCGCGAGTTCCTGCAGTCGGGGCAGGACCTGGCCCAGGCCCAGCGGCACCGGCGCCGGGAACAGCAGGGCCACCGGCCACAGCGCCAGCAAGGCCAGCGCACCGGCGCTGTGCGGCACAAACCAGTGCTCGCGCCGGCCCTGCCAGCGGGTCAGACCGCCGGCGACGTAGAGCACCAGGCCCAGCAGCAGACCTGCCGCCGCGCCCGCGCTATTGAGCAGCCAGTCGACCAGGGAGGGCACCCGCCGCGGCAGGAAGTACTGCAGGCTCTCCATGCCGAAGGACAGCAGCGGCGGCAGCAGCAGACCCAGCAGCAGACAGCGACGCAGCCGCTGCCCACTGCGCACGGCGGCAGCAAACACCAGCAGGCCCAGCGGCATATAGCCGAGCAGATTGGCGTGCACATCGAAGCCGCCCCAGTACTTGGGCCAGGGCAGGCCGATCAGCCCCCAGGCCTCGACCGTCGGCGGCAGGGTCCAGGGCCAGAACGGATAGAGGCTGGCGTAGACCACCAGGCCGGCATAGGCCAGGGCCAGCAGCGTGGCAGAGCTGCGGCGGCGCGGCAGCGGCTGTGGCAGCCAGCGCGCCATCATCAGAAGGGCTTGACCACCACCAGAATGACGATGGCGGCAAAGATCCCGATCGAGACCTCGTTGAAGACGCGGAACCAGCGATGGCTGCGCTTATTGGCCATCTGCTCGAAGCGGCGCAGCTGAGCACGGCAGACATGGTGATAGCCGACGGCCAGCAGCACCAGGCTCAGCTTGGCGTGCATCCAGCCATTGCCGGGGCCGCGGCCGATGCCGTAGTAAAGCCACAGCACCAGGCCCAGCGCCAGGGCCGGGATCATCAGCAGGCTCATGAACTTGTAGAGCTTGTGTCCCATCAGCAGCAGGCGTTCGCGCTCGGCGTGGCTGTCGGCGGGCACCATGGCCAGGTTGACGAACAGCCTGGGCATATAGAACAGGCCGGCAAACCAGGCGGCCACGAAGACGATGTGAAAGGCTTTGATCCAGAGCATCGGGCCATCATACGGCCCGGGTCCGGAGCCCCCGCCTGCGTGGATGGCAGAGTTGCAAGCAAAAACGGCAAGCAAAAAAAACCCCGGCTGAAGAGCCGGGGTTGGAAAGCCTTTTCGCTGTCATCACGTCAAGGCTCCTGCTCAGGGAGGAAAAGCAGGGGACGACCACCTTGCGGCTATCATCCGTTGGCAATTTTAACAGAGCCGTCGCAATCGCGTCTCTACGGGATGTTGCGTAGAGTGAGCAGATTGGCACGCTGGCGGCGCTCACCCCCTCATTCTCGGAGCCTGCCCTTGTCGTCCCGCGCCCAGATTCCCGCCCCTTTTCCGGCCAGCCGCCCGCGTCGTTTGCGGCGCGACAACTTCACACGCGCCCTGGTGCGCGAACACGCGCTGAGCGTCAATGATCTGATCCTGCCGGTGTTCGTGCACGAGGGGGTCGACAAGGTCGAACCGGTGACCTCGATGCCTGGCGTCGCGCGGCTGAGTTTGGACCGGCTGCTGAAGGTCGCGGAGGAATGCGTCGCATTAGGCATTCCGGTGCTGGCCCTGTTCCCGGTCATCGATGCCTCGCTGAAGACGCCCGATGGCCAGGAGGCCACCAATCCCGATGGCCTGGTGCCGCGCGTCGTGCGTGCGTTGAAAGAGAACTTCCCGCAGCTGGGCGTGTTGACCGATGTGGCACTGGACCCCTTCACCAGCCACGGCCAGGACGGGGTGCTGGACGAACAGGGCTACATCATCAACGACCGCACGGTCGAGATCCTGGCCCGGCAGGCCCTGGTCCAGGCGCAGGCCGGCGTGGACATCGTCGCGCCCAGCGACATGATGGACGGCCGCATCGGCGCGATCCGCCAGGCCCTGGAAGCCGGTGGCCACATTCACACCCGCATCATGGCCTACAGCGCCAAGTACGCCAGCGCCTTCTACGGCCCCTTCCGCGACGCGGTCGGCTCGGCTGCCAATCTGGGCAAGGCCGACAAGAAGACCTACCAGATGGACCCGGGCAATAGCGACGAGGCCCTGCGCGAGGTGGCGCTGGACCTGGCCGAGGGCGCCGATATGGTGATGGTCAAGCCCGGTATGCCGTATCTGGACATCGTGCGGCGCGTGAAGGACGAATTCCGCGTGCCGACCTTTGCCTACCAGGTCAGCGGCGAGTACGCGATGTTGAAGGCCGCCGCCGCCAATGGCTGGCTCGATCATGACGCGGTGATGATGGAATCGCTGCTGGCCTTCAAGCGCGCCGGCGCCGATGGCGTGCTGAGCTATTTCGCGCTGGAAGCCGCCCGCCTGCTGAAGAAGGGCTGATGCGGGTCTTCCACATCCATGGCGAACAGTTCATCGAGCTGCAGATGCTGCCGGCGGATCTGCCGCCGGAGGGTTTTGTCTGGGTGGGCTGCGCACGCCAGGAACTGCCGGAGCGGATCGGCGGCCTGCAGCAGCATCTGCAGCGCTGGGGCTGCGGCCCGCTGGTCGATCTACATGTCTCCGACCTGCTGAACAGCCAGCTGCCCTCGCACTACGACTACACCTCCTGGTACGACCTGCTGGTGTTCCGTCGCCTGGCTGCGGCCGGCAAGGTGGACGAGACCTCGGCGGCCACGCTGCTGAGCATAGACACCAGCCCGGTCGGCTTTGCGCTGTTCGACCGCGTGTTGATCAGCATCCATCCGGACGACTGCGCGGTGCGCGAGTATTTCGCCGCCCGCATGGGCCAGCTCACGCAGGCCTCGGACTACCGGGGCTCGGCCCGCCTGCCCAGCAACACCAGCGATCTGATGCTGCGCATGGTCAACCATATGGTGGACAGCTATCTGGAGCTGCGCCGCCAGCTGACCCGGCAGCTGGTGGGCCTGCAGCAATCGCTGATGGACCCGCGCAGCCGCTTCAGCAACTGGCAACTGCTGCTCGATGCACGCAACAGCCTGCATCTGCTGGAGGACACTTGCGAAGATCAGCGCAGCGCGATCCAGGAATGGCTGGACGCGCTGGAGGACTGGCCGATGCCGGCCGAGCCGCAGGCCCAGCGCGAGCGCGAGCTGCTGCGGGTGCGCTCGCGCGATGTGCTGGAGCATGTGGAGCGGGTGCTCAGCCATGTGCGGCGGCTGGAGTCGTCGTCGGAGTCGGCGGTGCAGATGCATTTCTCGGCGCTGAGCCACCGCACCAACGCCATCATGCGCACGCTGACCGTGCTGACCGCGATCTTCCTGCCGCTGAACCTGATCACCGGCATCTTCGGCATGAACTTCGACAGCCTGCCGCTGATCCACAGCGCCCGCGGCGTGTGGATCGCCTTGGGACTGATGCTGGCGCTGGCCCTAGGCCTGGGCGCCTTCTTCTGGCGCAAGCGCTATCTGGGCACCCAGCGCTAGCGCTCAGTCCTTCAGATAGGGATCGGCAAAGCCGAGCACGATCATGATCTCGCTCTCGCGCGCCTCCATGCACTCGGCCTCATCGTCCTCTTCATGGTCGTAGCCCTGCGCATGCAGCGTGCCATGCACCAGCATATGGGCATAGTGGGCGACCAGGTCCAGCCCCATCTCCCGGGCCTCGCGCTCGACCACCTCGGCACAGATCACCAGATCGGCCCCGACCACCGGCTCGTGGCTGTAGTCGAAGGTCAGCACATTGGTCGCGTAGTCCTTGCTGCGGAAGTCCTTGTTGAGCTGGCGACCCTCCTCGGCATCGACGATGCGCACCGCGATCTCGCCCGGCAGCTCCAGCGCCGCGCGTATCCAGCGCGCCACCTTGTGGCGCGGCAGCAGGGCCTTGTGGCGCGGGTCGGCGAATTGCAGCGACAGGCTCAGTTCGGGGCGGCTCATGACTTGGCTTTCTCGTAGGCCTCGACGATGCGGGCCACCAGCGGGTGGCGCACGATGTCTTGCGAGGTGAAGCGCGTCATCGCAATGCCCTTGACCTTGGCCAGCACGCGCTCGGCATCGACCAGCCCGCTGCTCATCCCCTTGGGCAGATCGATCTGGCTGGTGTCGCCGGTGATCACGCATTTGCTGCCGAAGCCGATGCGGGTCAGGAACATCTTCATCTGCTCGGGCGTGGTGTTCTGCGCCTCGTCGAGGATCACGAAGGCGTGATTCAAGGTGCGCCCGCGCATGAAGGCCAGCGGCGCGATCTCCAGCTGGCCTTTCTCGAAGGCCTTAGTGACGCGGTCGAAGCCCATCAGGTCATAGAGCGCGTCGTAGAGCGGGCGCAGATAAGGGTCGACCTTTTGCGTCAGGTCGCCGGGCAGGAAGCCCAGGCGCTCGCCGGCCTCGACCGCCGGGCGGGTCAGGATGATGCGCTGCACCGTCGAGCGCTCCAGCGCATCGATCGCGCAGGCCACCGCCAGAAAAGTCTTGCCGGTGCCGGCCGGGCCCAGGCCGAAGCTGATGTCGTGGGCCAGGATATGGCGCAGATACTCATGCTGGCGCGGCGTGCGGCCGGCCAGGTCGGCGCGGCGGGTGCGCAGCACGATGGCATCGGCGGCGGGCGTGGCGACCGTTCCCGGTTTGGCTTTCGCGGCCGGGCCCAGGTCGGCGACGGCCTCGGCCAGCGCCAGTTGCAAGGTCTCGGCCGGGATGGTTCGCCGGGCACGCTCGTACAAGGCGATCAGCAATTGCTGGCTGCGCTGGGCGGCGGCCTTCGGGCCCTCGATGCGAAACTGCTCGTTGCGGCGCGAAATCTTCACACCCAAGGCGGCCTCGATCTGGCGCAGATGCTCGTCCAGCATGCCGCACAGATGGGCCAGGCGGCTGTTGTCGGTCGGGGTGAAGAGCTGTCGGATGATCAAGGCGGAACTTTCGCAGAAGCTGCAGGCAAGGTGCGCATTGTCGCCGGTACATGCCCCAGGGCGGCCGCACCGCCGCCTCCTGCACAATCGCGCCCCATGCGATTCAGAACTCCATTGATGTCGGGCGGCGGCGCGCTCGCCCTGCTGCTGCCGGCCTGGGCCCTGGCACAGCCGGATCAGGCGCCTGCGGCCGCCCTCTGGCAGACACTGCTGCCGCAGCTGCTGTGCGCGATGCTGGCGCTGATGGGGCTGACCCTGGCCCTGCTGTCACGCATCCATGCGCGCGAGCGCCATCTGGTCTTTCTGGCCGCCCTGATGGGGCTGTGGGTGCTGCGCTCGGCGCTGGACTGGGTGGCGCTGCCGCAGCTCGGCGGAGACCGGCGCCTGCTGCTCTCGACCGCCTTGCTGCCCTGGCTGAGCCTGTGCCTGATCCAGTTCCTGCTGCGTCCCACCGGTGGTCAGCGGCCCTGGCTGGACCTGGCCCTGCCGCTGCAGGCGGTGCTGGTGCCGCTGAGCCTGCTGCTCTTGCCGGCGCAGATGGCCCTGCTGAGCCAGGCCTGGTCGGCCCTGCTGGTTCTGCAGGTGCTGGCCGCCATGGCCTGGCATCTGCGCGAGCGCCGCGACCAGGGGCTCAAGACCACCGTGCTGCTCGGGCTCGGCGGCATCGCGCTGCTGCTGGAGCTGCTGACGCCCTGGCGCCCGGCGGCCCTCGTGCTGCCGCTGCTGCTGCTGGCGCTGGGTTTGCGCATCATCCTGAACATCGCCCATGCCCGCGTCAACGCCGAGCACCTGCAGCTCGAGCATGAGCAGCATGCGCAGGCCAAGGTGGCCGATATCGAGCGCAGTTTCAGCGAGATGGCCGAGCAGAAGCTGGAACAGGTCACCGAGCGCGAGCGCAAGCGCATCGCCGCCGATCTGCACGACGATCTGGGCGCCAAGCTGCTGACCATCGTGCACACCAGCGAGTCCGACCGCATCTCGACCCTGGCGCGCGAGGCGCTGGAGGAGATGCGCCTGTCGGTGCGCGGCCTGACCGGCAAGCCGGTGCAGCTGCTGGACGCCTTGGGCGACTGGCGCGCCGAGGTGGTCTCGCGCCTGGGCCAGGCCAATATCCTGGCCGAGTGGAAGTCACCGGCCGAGGATGTGATCCACACCTTGCAGGCGCGCGCCTATGTGCAGACCACGCGCATCTTCCGCGAGGCCGTCAGCAACATCATCAAGCACAGTGGCGCCACCCATTGCGTGGTCAGCTGCACGGTGCTGGACGGCGATTTCCTGGTCGTGATCCAGGACAACGGCCAGGGCATCACGACCGAGCTGGACGGCCGACTCGACAAGGGTCATGGCATGGCCAGCATGAAATCGCGCGCCAAGCAGATGCATGGGCAGTGCCTGGTCGAGTCCGGGCCGGGCTGGGGAACCGTGATCCGCCTCACGATTCCGCTCTGAACAGTCCCTGCCAAGGATTGAGGCATTGGCTTTTGCGCCGATAAAGGCTAAGTTGTCCCCCATCGGGCCACCGTCCACACCGCAAAGTACAAAACCATGAACCATATTCTTTTGCTGGAAGACATTCCGGAGATCCGGGCCTGGCTGAAAGCCCTGGTCAAGCAGATCTTCGTCAACGCCCAGATCACCGAATGCTCGCGCGTGCAGGATGCACTCAAGCAGGTGCAGACCCAGCGCTTCACGCTGGCCCTGCTGGACCTGGGTCTGCCGGACGGTTCGGGCGTGGACGTGGTGGCGGCCTTGCGCGAGCAGCAGCCGGAGGTGCAGTCGGTCATCGTCACCATCCACGACGACGACGAGCACCTGTTCCCGGCCCTGCAGGCCGGCGCCTTCGGCTATCTGCTGAAGGAACAGTCACGCGAGCTGCTGGCCGAGCAGTTGCAGCGCATCAGCCAGGGCGAACCGCCGCTGTCGCCGTCAATCGCGCGCAAGGTGATCGCCTATTTCGCCGCGCAGCGCCGGCCCCAGGCTGCGGCCCTGCTGCACGAGGTCTCGCTGACCGACCGCGAGACCGAGGTGCTGCTGCGCGTGGCCAAGGGCTACACCCTGCCCGAGATCGGCGTGCAACTGGGCCTGAGTCGCCACACGATTGCCGACTATGTGAAGCAGATCTACCGCAAGCTGAATGTCAGCTCGCGCGCGGAAGCGGCACTTGAGGCGCAACGCCTGGGCCTGTTCGGCAGGAACTGAACGACGCCGATAATCGGCGCATGATAGGAAGACTCACAGGCGTCATCGCGGAGAAATCGCCCCCGCAAATCCTCATCGATGTGCAGGGCGTCGGCTACGAGGTCGACGTGCCGATGAGCACCTTCTACAACCTGCCGGGCCTGGGCGAGCACGCCAGCCTGCTGACCCATCTGAGCATCCGGGAGGATGCCCATGTGCTGTTCGGTTTTCTGAGCGCCGAGGAGCGCAGCACCTTCCGCCAGCTCATCAAGATCAGCGGTGTCGGCCCCAAGATGGCCTTGTCGCTGCTGTCCGGCCTGTCGGTCGGCGAGCTGGCCCAGGCCGTCTCCAAGCAGGAGACCGGCCGCCTGGTCAAGGTGCCCGGCATCGGCAAGAAGACCGCCGAGCGCTTGCTGCTGGAACTCAAGGGCAAGCTCGGCCCCGATCTGGCGCTGCCGGTCAGCGTCGCCAACGACGCCCATGCCGACATCCTGCAGGCCCTGGTCGCGCTGGGCTACTCCGACAAGGAGGCCGGCCTGGCGCTGAAATCGCTGCCGGCCGAGATCGGAGTCAGCGAAGGCATCAAGCTGGCGATGAAGAAACTCACATGAGCATACAGACCGACAAGTTCGGCGACGCCCCCACGCCGCCGCGCGTGGTCAGCGCCGCCCCGAGCTCGCCCAATGAAGAGGCGATCGAGCGCGCGCTGCGACCCAAGCTGCTAGACGACTATGTCGGCCAGACCAAGGCCCGCGAGCAGCTGGAGATCTTCATCGGCGCGGCACGCAAGCGCGACGAGGCCATGGACCATGTGCTGCTGTTCGGCCCGCCGGGCCTGGGCAAGACCACCTTGAGCCACATCATCGCGGCCGAGCTGGGCGTCAATCTGCGCCAGACCTCGGGCCCGGTGCTGGAGAAGCCCAAGGACCTGGCCGCCATCCTGACCAATCTCGAGAAGAACGATGTGCTCTTCATCGACGAGATCCACCGGCTGAGCCCGGTGGTCGAGGAAATCCTCTACCCGGCGCTGGAGGACTACCAGATCGACATCATGATCGGCGAAGGCCCGGCCGCACGCTCGATCAAGCTGGACCTGCAGCCCTTCACGCTGGTCGGCGCGACCACGCGGGCCGGCATGCTGACCAACCCGCTGCGCGACCGCTTCGGCATCGTCGCGCGGCTGGAGTTCTACACGGCCGCCGAGTTGCAGCGCATCGTGACCCGCTCGGCCGGCCTGCTGAATGCACCGATCGATACCGAGGGCGCGCTGGAGATCGCGCGCCGCTCACGCGGCACGCCGCGCATCGCCAACCGGCTGCTGCGGCGCGTGCGCGACTATGCCGACGTGAAAGGCGATGGTCGCATCAGCAAGAAGATCGCCGATCTGGCGCTGGCGATGCTGGATGTCGACCCGCAGGGCTTCGACCTGATGGACCGCAAGCTGCTGGAGGCGGTCGTGCATCGCTTTGATGGCGGTCCGGTCGGCCTGGACAATGTGGCCGCCGCGATCGGCGAAGAACCGGGCACGATCGAGGATGTGATCGAGCCCTATCTGATCCAGCAGGGCTTTCTGCAGCGCACGCCGCGCGGCCGCATAGCGACCCTGGCCGCGTTCCGGCATCTGGGCGCGGCGCCGCCGAAGCAGGCGGGCCAGCTGTTCGAGGAATAGCAGGATCGAACAGGCGTAAAAAAACCACCCGAAGGTGGTTTTTTGCTTTTGATCCGGGAGATCAGAAGTTGTGGCGGATGCCGGCTGCCAGCGAGCTGAAGTCGGTCGAGTTGACCTTGCCGTTCTTGTCGGTGTAGTAACCGTACACCTTGGTACGCTTGCTCAGGTTGTAGTTGTAGCCCAGGGTGAACTGGGTCGTCTTGTTGCCAGCGAAGTCACCACGGCCTTGGGTGGCGCCGAAGTTCGCGTGGAACTCGGAAGCGCCCAGGGTGTACATGCCCGACAGGCGATAGACGTTGCGGTTCTGAGCGCCGTCGTCGGCGCGCTGGTAGTAGGCGCCCACGGTGAAGGCACCCAGTTCGTACAGGCCGCGCACGGCGAACTGCTTGCGATCGCCTTCCTTGCTGAAGCCGGCACCCAGGTGCAACGGGCCGCCGACGTAGTTGGCAGCCAGGTCGAACAGCTTTTCGCGACCAGCAACGCCTTCACCGGCCGAAACCGATGCGCTGCCGCTGAAGCCGTTGTAGTTAGGCGTGAAGTAGCCGATCTTGTTGGACGAGCGGAACGGGCCACCGTACAGCTTGTCTTCCGACGAGCCGGTGTCGTGGTTGTGCATGCTGATGTAGTCAGCCGTGGCGAAGTACGATTCGGGCGTGAAGTTGCCCAGACGGACGGCGCCGAAGGAACCAGCCAGTTGCACCCAGGCCTCACGGCCCCAGAAAGTGGCGGCAGCACGGCCATCGTCGGAGTTCAGGCCGCTTTCCAGGTTGAACGATGCCTTCAGGCCACCGCCCAGGTCTTCCTGGCCCTTGAAGCCGAAGCGCGAGGAGTTGTTGGCCACCACAGCCTTGCGGTCACCGGTGCCTTCCTTCTGGCTTTCCACGGTGGTGTTGATACGACCGTACAGGGTCACCGAGCTTTGTGCGAAAGCGGAGGCCGACACGGCGGCCAGTGCAGCGACGAGAGCAATCTTTTTCATCATTTGCCTTTTAGGAGTTGAAGGTTAGCCAGGCTGATCCACCCGGTCTTGTTCGCAATGTGGCCGCAGTATAAAAGTCCTAGGGTTTGACCGAATGTTGAGCGACGCTAATTCGCAACAGTCCTGTGGTAAAGCTGCAAACGTACAGATTGGCACTTGCGCAAACAACGCTTTTCGTCACCCTCAGGCTGCCGTCTCGTCCAGGCTCAACCCTTCCAGATGGCCGTCGTCGTTCCAGCCGACCACGCTCAGTCCGGCCGCCGAGTAGAGCAGGCGGTTGATGGTGGCATTGCCGAGCACCCAGCTGCGCGGTGCCTGCAGGCTGAGCCGCCGGCCGGCGCGGTGCAGGCAGTCCATCACCCCACCGTGGGCCACGATCACGATAGTCTGCCCGGGATGGGCCCGGGCCAGGCCTTCGACGGTAGCGACCGCACGCTGATAGAAGTCCTGCAGGCTTTCGCCGCCCTCGGCCGCGAAATCGGGATCGCGCCGCCGCCAGCGCTCGCTTTGCGCCGGCCATTGCTGCTCGATCTCGCCCCAGCTCAGGCCCTGGAAGATGCCGAAGCTGCGCTCCCGCAGCGCCGGCTCGGCCCTCAGCGACAGGCCTGTGGCGGCCCCGATGGCCTCGGCCGTCTGCCAGGCGCGCGCCAGATCACTGCTATAGATCGCGTCCAGGCGCTCGCCGGCCAGCGCTCGCCCGAGCCGCTGTGCCTGGGCCTGGCCCAGCGCATTCAAGGGGATATCGAGCTGGCCTTGGATGCGGCTTTCGCGGTTCCAGGCCGTCTCGCCATGGCGCACCGCCAGAATCGTCGTGACGCTGTCCAGGCCCATTCAGGCGCCCCAGACAACGTCCTGGCGCTGTGCCAGGCTCAGTCGCATCATCTCCAGCAAGGGCCAGGCGCGCTGGCGCAGGCTGATGCCCTCGCGCTTCGGAGCCGGCTCGCCGGCCGCCTGGGCCTCGGCCTGCAGGCGGGCGAACTCGGCCTCATCGTCAGCCACCGCCTGCTCCAGTGCCGAGATCGCGGCGCCGAGCTGGGCCAGGGTCACGATGCCCTGGGCTGCGGGCTCGCGCCCCATCAGCCGCAGCAGCTGCTCGCCGTTGGGGCCCATCATGATCACGTCGGCCGCAGCCGCAGATTTGAATTTGTAGATCACGGCCATGCTCCTTGTCTCAGAGCCGACCATTGTGCCGTTTGAATTGAAACAGCCGTCTCAGCCGCCGCGCACCAGACGCACCGGCGGCACCACCGGCCGCGGCGGGGGCGTCAGCGGACGCCAGACCTTCTCCTCAAACGCGCGCGGGTCCAGCGCCGGCGCATAGAGAAAGCCCTGGAACTCATGGCAGCCGGCACGCGCCAGGCAATCGCGCTGGGCCTCGGTCTCCACCCCTTCGGCAATCACCTGCAGGTGCAGCGCCCGCCCCATCTGGACCACCGCATTGACGATGCCGACATCGCTCTCATCCGAGGGCAGGCCCTGGACAAAGCTGCGATCGATCTTCAGCCGCTGGATCGGGAAGCGCTTCAGATAGCCGAGACTGGAATAGCCGGTGCCGAAGTCGTCGATAGACATGCACACCCCCAGCTCAGACAAGGCCTCGAGCCGGCGCAGCGCTTCCTCGGCATCGCGCAGCAGGATGGATTCGGTCAGTTCCAGCTCCAGCAGCGACGGCGGCAGTTCATGCGCCTTCAGCGCCAGCGCCACCGTGTCGACGAAATGCGCCTGCTGGAACTGCAGGGCCGAGACATTGACGGCCACCGGCATGCGCCAGCCCTGGCGCAGCCAGGCGGCCGCCTGGGCCACCGCCTGCTGCAAGACCCATTCGCCGATCGCGACGATGAAGCCGCTCTCCTCGGCCACCGGGATGAACTCGGCCGGCGAGACCTCGCCGCGCAACGGATCGCGCCAGCGTATCAAGGCCTCGGCGCCGATCACCGCCCCGCTGGCCAGGTCGATCTGCGGCTGGTAATGCAGCCGGAACTCGCGCTCCTGCAAGGCCTGGCGCATCGCGTGATCCAGGCGCATGCGTGACAGCAGATCCACATCCTTGCGCGGCTGATGGAAGCGGAAGGTGCCGCGGCCGCTTTCCTTGACCCAGTGCATCGCCCGCTCGGCGCTGACCATCAGCTCCTCCGCCGTGCTGCCGTCGCTGGGGAACAGCGCGATGCCGGTGCTGCAGGTGACGGTGAAGCTCAGTGTGTCGAAGCTGAAGGGGCGCGACATCGCCTCCTGCACCCGCCGCGCCGCATGCTCGGCGCCGCGCGCGTCGGCCTGATGGACCAGCAGCGCGAAGTCGTCGCCGCCCAGGCGGGCGACGGTATCGACCTCTCGCAGGCACTCCTTCAGCCGCAAGGCCACCTCTTTCAAGACCCGGTCACCATAGGCGTGACCCAGGGTGTCATTGATCTGCTTGAAGCGGTCCAGATCGACATTCAGCAACGCGAAGCTCGTGCCCTCGCGTCGCGCCATCGCCTGGGCGTAGTCGGCCCGCTCGGCCAGGGCCCGCCGGTTCGGCAGGCCGGTCAGCATATCGGTGTGCGAAAGCTCCTCGATACGCTGGCTGGCGGCCAGCTTCTCGCTGAGATCGCGGTAGGAATAGACCCGGCCGATCGGCCGGCCGCGGCTCCACTGCGGCAGCGAGACCCGCTCCAGCACCCGGCCATCCAGCAGCTTGATGACATCGCTGGTCTGCAGCAGCGGCGCTTCCTGGATCGCGCTCAGCCGCATCGCATAGGCGGCTCCGTCGACCACGCTGCGCCGCATCCAGGCCTGCACGGCCTCGTCATTGCGTTCGGTCAGCAGATCCTCGGGCAAGCCCCACAGGGACGCGAAGCGCTGATTGAAGCTGCGCATGCGGCCGGCCAGGTCGGTGACCAGGATGCCGTCGGCGGTCGACTCCAGCGTGGCCTTCAGCTCGGCCAGCAGGGTTTCGCGCTCTTCGTCGTGCTGGCGCTGCTTGCTCAGATCGGCCATCGCCACCAGCCACAGGCCGGCGCTGCCGGCCTGCTCCACATGGCTGATGCGCCGTGTCACCCAGATGGCCTGACCGTCGGCGCGGCGCATCAAGGTGTCCGTATGCAGGCCTTCGCGGCCACCGCCCGCAGCCTCGGCCCAGAACAGCGCGTCCTCGGCCGTGCTGGACAGCGACTCCATGCCGCAGCCGAGCAGCTGGTCCGGCCCCATGCCCAGCAAGCGCGTGGCCGCCTGATTGACGGCCACCACCTCCAGCGTGGCCGCATCCACCAGCCAGACCGCCTCCTGCAGCCCTTCGAGAAGGGACTGGTAGAGATCGACGGCGGGGGGAGCGGTGGGCGGATTGAAGCTGACCAGCCTCACGCGGCCAACTCCCCGGCACCCGTCACGGCGCTCTCGAAGAAATAGGCCACCCGCGTGCGCGGGCTCAGATAGTCCAGCGAGGCGCGCGGCAGCAAATTGGGTTTCAGGCTGCGGCGTATGCCCAGGTCGGAGTGCTGCTCCAGATTCAGGATCAAGGCCTCCTCGCGCGGCACCTTGGCGTCGTGCACCATCACCTTGGGCTTGAGCGGCCGCGAGGAGTTGACCGCCACCACCAGGGCATAGCGGTCGTCGGTCAGCTGCACCGCCGAACCGGGCGGGTAGACGCCCATCATGCGGATGAAGGCATTCAGCATGGTCGCGTCAAAGCGGTTGCGGCCCTGGGCAAACATCAGCGACAGCGCCTCGTGCGGAGTCATCGCCTTGGAGGCCAGCAGCGGGTTGCACAGGCCGTCAAAGCGGTTGACCAGGGCCACGATGCGCGAGGCCGCGCTCATGCGGTCGACATTGATGCGCTGCGGGAAGCCGCTGCCATCGGCATTTTCATGGTGCTGGGCGATCACCAGCAGCGGGCCGGCCGCCAGCCCCATGCCCTGGGCCAGGGCCACGCCCTTGCTGACGTGCTGCTGGTAGAGCTGGGTTTCGGCCATCGTGAAGCTGTCGTCGCGATTGCGCACCCGGGCCGGCAACTCGGTCTTGCCGATATCGTGCAGCAGGGCGCCGACGCCCAGATCCATCATCTCATCGCGCCCCAGACCGAAGGCCCGGCCCAGCAGCAAGGAGATGATCGCGACATTCAGCGCATGGGCGGTGCTGCGATCGCCCGCCCCTTCATTGAGCAGGCGGATGTTCAGATCGCCCTCAATCAGCATCTTGTCCAGCAAGGCGCTGGTCAGCGCGATCGACTGGTCGCGCGTGCTGCGCGGCTCGCGCGGCAGCAGTTCCATCAGCTCGCGAAAGGCGCCGGCGGCTTCACCATACTGCCGCTCGCACAGGGACAGGGCTTCGCGCTGGGCGGCCAACGCACGCCGATGCGCCTCCTTGGCCTGCTGCTCGGGGCTTTGCTCGTCGGCGCCGGCGGCCCCCGCCGCGACCTGCATCGGCGTCGCCTCGGTCTGCAACTCGCTGCGGCCGGGGCTCCAACGCACCTGTTTGAGCCCCAGGCGGCGCAGGATCAGCAACTGATCTTCCGAGCTCAGCTTGAAGCTGCTGAGCGGAAACGGATGCGACATCCAGCCCAGATCCAGGTGGATGAACATGCCCACCTTCAACTGGCCCACGTCGATCAAAGGATCGGAAGATCTGTCCTTCATTGGATTCCTTCGCCCTGTTTTTGAGGCGCCCTCGCCACCAGCATCGGCACGAGCGCCCGCCGACTTAAGTAAAACAGGCTCTGTTATTTAGAGACAAGCGATACAAACACTTTCATGTGCGAATTGTCACGGCATCGGCTTGACCGCCGCCGAGCCGGCACCGTAGCATGTTCAATTCAGGAACTTGAGTTCTACATATGAACTTATTCGAGGCCAGCCGCCGATGATCAACAAGCTGCAAGACTCCGCCGCCCAGGCCCTGCGCGATGTCGCCGATGGCGCGACGGTGATGATCGGCGGCTTTGGCACGGCCGGACTGCCCACGGAGCTGATCGAGGCCTTGCTTGAGCAGGGCGCGCGCGAGCTGACCGTCGTCAACAACAATGCCGGCAACGGCGACACCGGCCTGGCAGCGCTGCTGGCCGCCGGCCGGGTGCGCAAAATCATCTGCTCCTTCCCGCGCCAAGCCGACTCCCATCATTTCGATGCGCTCTATAGAAGCGGCAAGATCGAGCTGGAGCTGGTGCCGCAGGGCAATCTGGCCGAGCGCATCCGCGCCGCCGGGGCCGGCATCGGCGCCTTCTTCACCCCCACCGGCTACGGCACGGCGCTGGCCGAGGGCAAGGAATGCCGCCTCATCGAAGGCCGCGGCCAGGTGCTCGAATACCCGATCCGGGCCGATTTCGCGCTGATCAAGGCCGAGCGCGGTGACCGCTGGGGCAATCTGGACTACCGCATGACGGCTCGCAACTTCGGCCCCATCATGGCCATGGCCGCCAGGATCACCGTGGCCTCGGTCCACGAGCTGGTGGAGCTGGGCCAGATGGACCCCGAGGCCGTCGTGACGCCCGGCATCTTTGTACAACGCCTGGTCCGGGTGCCACGCCAGAGCACCCGCGGCGGCGGCTTCAAGCCGGGAGCCTGATATGAGCAGCTCAAGCTACAAGAAATGGACCCGCGAGCAGATGGCCGCGCGCGTCGCCCGTGACATTCCCGAGGGCGCGGTGGTCAATCTGGGCATCGGCCTGCCGACCCTGGTGGCGGCCCAGATCCCGGCCGGCCTCGAAGTGATACTGCACAGCGAGAATGGCGTGCTGGGCATGGGCCCGCCACCGCCCGCCGGCGCCGAGGACTACGACCTGATCAATGCCGGCAAGCAGCCCGTCACGCTCTTGCCCGGCGGCTGCTTCTTCCACCATGCCGACAGCTTCGCGATGATGCGCGGCGGCCATCTGGACATCTGCGTGCTGGGTGCCTTCCAGGTTTCGGTCCATGGTGATCTGGCCAACTGGCACACCGGCGCGCCGGACGCGATCCCTGCGGTGGGCGGCGCGATGGACCTGGCCATCGGTGCCAAGCAGACCTTTGTGATGATGGAGCACCTGAGCAAGTCCGGCGAGAGCAAGATCGTCGACCAGTGCAGCTATCCGCTGACTGCGCCGGCCTGCGTCAGCCGCATCTACACCGACCTGGCCGTGCTGGCCGTCACGCCCCAGGGCTTGCAGGTGCTGGACCTGGCCGAGGGCCTGAGCATCGACACCCTGCAAGACCTGACCGGCCAGCCGCTGCTGCGCCCCTGAACCGATAACAAACCCACGGAGATTGCATGAATCAAGCCTATATCTGCGACGCCCAGCGCACCCCCTTCGGCCGCTACGGCGGTGCCCTGTCCTCGGTGCGCGCCGACGACCTCGGCGCGATCCCGCTGCGCGCGCTGATGGCCCGCAATCCCAGGGTCGACTGGGAGGCGGTCGCCGATCTGCTGTACGGCTGCGCCAACCAGGCCGGCGAGGACAACCGCAACGTCGCCCGCATGGCCGGCCTGCTGGCCGGTCTGCCGATTGCCGTGCCCGGCGCGACGATCAACCGCCTGTGCGGCTCGGGCATGGACGCGGTCGGCAGCGCCGCCCGCGCGATCCGCGCCGGCGAGGCCGAGCTGATGCTGGCCGGCGGCGTCGAGAGCATGAGCCGCGCGCCCTTCGTGATGCCCAAAGCCGAATCCGCGTTCTCGCGCAGCAATGCCGTCTATGACACCACGATAGGCTGGCGCTTCATCAACAAGCTGATGAAGGAACAGTACGGCGTCGACTCGATGCCCGAGACGGCCGAAAACGTCGCCACCGATTTCAAGATCGAGCGCGAGGCCCAGGACCGCATGGCCCTGGCCAGCCAGCTGAAGGCCGTGGCCGCGCAGAAAGCCGGCGTCTTCGATGCCGAGATCACGCCGGTGACGATTGCGCAAAAAAAGGGCGAGTCCATCGTCGTCGCCAAGGATGAGCACCCGCGCGAAACCAGCCTGGAGGCCCTGGCCAAGCTCAAGGGCGTGGTGCGCCCCGACGGCACGGTCACCGCCGGCAATGCCTCGGGCGTCAACGACGGCGCGGTCGCGCTGCTGCTGGCCAGCGAGGCCGCCGCCGCCCGCCACGGCCTGAGCCCGCGCGCCCGTGTCGTCGGCATGGCCACCGCCGGCGTCGCGCCGCGCATCATGGGCATAGGCCCGGCGCCGGCCGCCCGCAAGGTGCTGGCGCTGACCGGGCTGAGCCTGGCGCAGATGGATGTGATCGAGCTCAACGAGGCCTTCGCCGCCCAGGGCCTGGCGGTGCTGCGCGATCTGGGCCTGCCCGACGACGACGCCCGCGTCAATCCGAATGGCGGCGCCATCGCGCTCGGCCACCCGCTGGGCGCCAGCGGCGCCCGCTTGGTGATGACGGCCGTCAACCAGCTGCAGCGCAGCGGCGGCCGCTACGCGCTGTGCACCATGTGCATCGGCGTCGGCCAGGGCATTGCCCTGGTGGTCGAGCGCGTCTGAGCCGAGTTGCCGGCCGGTCGCGAGGTCGGCCATGACAAAAACTCAAGCCCTGCTGAATATTTGTCATGGACAAGGGTGCCGAAAGGCACCCTTTTTTGCGCGCATCGCGTGGGATACTGGATCCAGTCTTATTTCGCACTTCGCACATATACCGCGCAAAAACCGCCTTGCGCCCGGATGTACCGGGAAGCAGCGACGCCAATCCTGAAAATACACCGCTCAGAGACCTCGGTTCGCACATTCCTTGCCGCACACCCGCCTCTCCAAGGCCGTGGGCTGAGCCCTATCCGAAACGCACCAAACAAGTGCATTGATGTGCGTCAATCGCCCAAAATGCCAGGTTTGGCTTGGACAGGCCCCGATGGCCTCCCTATAGTCGGCGTTTTCCTGCTTGCGCCCAGCCGATTTGGGCGCCATTCGCACAAAACACGCCACCATGTCTGCTGCCCGCGCACTCGATGATTTGGCCGCCCTCGCGGCCCCTGCCCCAGCTCCCGCCAGCCCCGCCGAGAGCGGCCCGCTCAAGCGCGATCTGGTGGCCGGCCTGGAAAAAGGCCTGGCCGTGATCGAAGCCTTCGACCAGGAACGCCCCCGGCTGACCATTTCCGAGGTGGCGGCCCGCACCGGCCTGACCCGCGCCGCCGCCCGCCGTTATCTGCTGACGCTGACCCATCTGGGCTTTGTCTCGCAGGACCGCAAGATGTTCGCGCTGACGCCCAAGGTGCTGCGCCTGGGCCAGAGCTATATGCACTCGGCCCGCCTGCCGCGCATCGTCGAGCCCGAGCTGCACAAGCTGGCCTATGCGCTGAAGGAAGCCAGCTCGGCCGGTGTGCTGGACGGCAATGATGTGATCTGCATCGCCGCCACCAGCGCCGGCCGGGTCGTCTCGCCGACCCTGCAGCCCGGCACCCGGGTGCCGGCGCACTGCTCGGGCAATGGCCGGGTGCTGCTGTCGGCCATGCCGCAGGCCGAGGTCGACGCCTGGATCGCCCGCCAGGAGCTGGCCGCGCTGACGCCCCACACCATCATCCATCCCGAGCGCCTGCGCATCGAGATCGCCCGCGCCCGCGCCCTGGGCTATGCCTGCATCGACCAGGAGCTGGAGCTGGGCCTGCGCACCGTGGCGGTGCCGCTGAAGAACTACCGCGGCGATGTGGTCGCGGCGATGAATATCAGCGTGCATGCCTCGCGCATGAGCATGGACCAGCTGGTCGAGCACTGCCTGCCGCCGCTGCTGCAGG
Source organism: Roseateles cavernae (assembly GCF_040187885.1). Lineage (NCBI taxonomy): Bacteria > Pseudomonadati > Pseudomonadota > Betaproteobacteria > Burkholderiales > Sphaerotilaceae > Roseateles > Roseateles cavernae. The sequence goes on along the minus strand of NZ_JBDPLH010000001.1, from coordinate 1,404,106 downwards.
CCCAGGCGCATCTGCGCATGCTGCTGTAAGAGTTAACGGGACCCGCCGCCGCCAAGCGGTGGCAAGCTCCATCCCTGGACAGGCCGTTGCCCGGCCTGTCATCCATACAGGGAGGAATAACAATGCAGCGCACCCAGGTTGCCATCATCGGCGCCGGCCCGGCCGGACTTCTGCTGGGTGCCTTGCTGCACAAGGCCGGCATCGCCAACACGATTCTCGAGCTGCACAGCGGTGAGCAGGTGCTGGCCCGTGTGCGCGCCGGCATTCTGGAGCGCGGCAGCGTCGAGCTGCTGGACGAGGCCGGAGTCGGCCAGCGCATGCATGCCGAAGGCCTGGTCCACCGAGGCATACAGCTGAGCTTCGGTGGCCAGCGTCAGCGCATCGATCTGCAGGGGCTGACCGGCCAGTCGGTGCTGGTCTATGGCCAGAACGAGCTGTGCCGCGACCTGATGGATGCCCGCAAGGCTGCCGGCCTGACCACGCACTACGAGGCCCGGCATGTCAGCCTGCATGGCCTGGGCGAGCCCCGGGCGGTCGTGCGCTACCAGCATCTGGGCCAGGACCACGAGCTGGCCTGCGACTACATCGCCGGCTGCGATGGCTTTCACGGCGTCTCGCGCGCCGGCCTGCCGGCCAGCGCCTACCACTGCTACGAGCGCGGCTACCCCTTCGGCTGGCTGGGCGTGCTGGCCGACACCGCACCGCCCGCCGACGAACTGGTCTACGCCCAGCATGAGCGCGGCTTCGCGCTGTGCAGCATGCGCAGCAGAACGCGGGTGCGCTGCTACATCCAGTGCAGCCTCAGCGACCGGCTCGAGTCATGGAGCGATGCGCGCTTCTGGAGCGAGCTGAAAAGCCGGCTCGACCCGGTCACCGCCGCCGCGCTGGAGCCGGCCCCCTCGCTGGAGAAAAGCATCGCACCGCTGCGCAGCTATGTGACCGAGCCGCTGCGCTTCGGCCGCCTGTTCCTGGCCGGCGACGCCGGCCATCTCGTGCCGCCGACCGGGGCCAAGGGCTTGAATCTGGCCGCCTCCGATGTGCGCTATCTGGCGCGCGCGCTGACCGAGTATTACCGCGACCGCAGCGACGCCGGCCTGGCGCGCTACTCGGAGCAGGCGCTGCGGCGCGTCTGGCGCGCCGAGCGTTTCTCCTGGAGCCTGACCCGGCTGCTGCACAACTTTCCGGACCACAACGGCTTCGACCAGCGCATCCAGCAGGCCGATCTCGACTATCTGATGAGCTCGCGCGCCGCCCAGACCGTGCTGGCCGAGAACTATGTCGGCCTGCCCCTGACCGATTGACGCACGCTCAGGGGTGGGCGGCCATCACCTGGGCCACGGCCGCCGTCAGCCGCTTGCCATAAGGCACATGCAGAAACTCGTTCGGGCCGTGGGCGTTGCTCTTCGGCCCCAAGACGCCGCAGACCATCATCTGCGCCTTCGGGAAGCCTTTTTGCAGCATGCTCATCAGCGGGATCGTGCCGCCCTGGCCGATATAGCCGACCGGGGTGCCGAACTGGGCCAGGCTGGCCTCATTGAGCGCGGCATCCAGCCAGGGTGACAGGTCCGGCGTGTTCCAGCCGGTGGCGCCATAGGCGCCGGCGCGGCCATCGGGCACAAAAGTGACCTTGGCGTTGTAGGGCGCGTTGTCCTCCAGCAGCGCCTTCAGGCGCAGCGCCGCCTCGTTGCCGTCCACCAGCGGCGGCAGGCGCAGCGACAGCTTGAAGGCGGTGTAGGGACGCAGCACATTGCCGGCGCTCTTCATGTCCGGGAAGCCGTCGACGCCGGTCACGCTCAGGGTCGGCCGCCAGGTGCGGTTCAGCAGCACCTCGACCGGGTCCTGCGTCACCGGCAGCACCGCGCCGCCGTCGGCACCGCAGGCCCAGGGGTAGCGCTTCCAGACCTCGTCCTTCAGGATGGCGGCGGTGGCCTGGGCCTGCTCGATACGGTTGCCGGGGATGTCGCAATGGAAGCTCTCGGGCAGCAGGCGGCCGGTCTTGCTGTCCTCCAGCCGGTCCAGCACCTGGCGCAGGATGCGGAAGCTCGACGGCACCAGGCCGCTGGCGTCGCCCGAGTGAATGCCCTCGGTCAGCACCTCGACCTTCAACACGCCGCTGACCATGCCGCGCAGCGAGGTGGTCAGCCAGAGCTGGTCATAGTTGCCGGCGCCCGAGTCCAGGCAGACCACCAGGCTGACATTGCCCAGCCGGTCCTTGAGCGCGTCGATATAGGCCGGCAGATCGTAGGAACCGCTTTCCTCGCAGGTCTCGATGATGCCGACGCAGCGCGGCCGCGGAATGCCCTGGCGGTCCAGCGCCATGATGGCGGTCAGCGAGGCGTAGACCGCGTAACCGTCATCGGCGCCACCGCGGCCATAGAGCTTGCCGTCCTCGTACTTGGGCGTCCAGGGGCCCAGATCGTTGCGCCAGCCATTGAACTCGGGCTGCTTGTCCAGATGGCCGTAGACGACGATGGTGTCATCGCTGCCGGCCTTGGTGGCCGGCACCTCGAAGAAGATGACGGGCGTGCGGCCCTCGATGCGGATGACCTCCAGCTTCAGCCCGGCGACCTTCTTGCCCTCGACCCAGCTCGCGGCATCGCGTATCACCTTCTCGATATGGCCATTCGCGGCCCAGTCGGCGTCGAACATCGGGCTCTTGGCCGGGATCGCGATGTAGTCGGTCAGTGCGGGGACGATTTCCTCGTCCCAGACGCGGGCGGCATAGTCGCCCAGCGCGGTGGCTTCATCGGGTTGCAGGGGCAATGACGGGTCGCGAGCATTCATGATTGGGTTCCGGCTTGTGGCTGGTGAGGCCCCGATCTTAAAACTTGTCGTCCAGCCAGGCCTGCAGGCGAGCAAACACCTGTTCGCGCTCCGGCTCGTTGAAGAGCTCATGGAACAGGCGCTCGAAGCACTGCGACTGCACGACCGCCGCCGGCGCCTCGGCGGCAAAGGCCTCGCTGCCGGCCGGATCGACACAGTGATCGCTGCCGGCCCACATCAGCAGGGTCGGCAGCAGCCACTGCCCCGCCCGATCCAGCACCTCAGGCCCGCCCTCGGCAATCATGCTGGCCAGGGTGGGCGTGATGCGGTCATGGACCAGCGGGTCGTTCTCGTAGGCCGCGACCACGGCCGCATCGCGCGAGATCCAGGCCGGCTTGAGCCCGTTGCCGACCGCCAGATGCGGCAGCAGCGGCAGCGCCACCGTCAGCAAGACCTTCTGGATGCCCGACATGCCGGCATCCAGCGCCGGCGAGCTCAGCACCAGGCCGTCAACCGGCCGGAACCAGGCCGGCAGCACGCCGCCGCTGCTGGCACACAGGCCGCCCGCGACGAAGCGCGCCGCCACCAGGCCCCCCATGCTGTGGCCCAGCAGCAGCAGCGGGCCCTTGTTCAAGGCGGCGTCGGCTCGCAGCTCGTCGATCACCAGGGCCAGGTCTTGCATCAGCCGTTCGGGGCCGGCGACATCGCCGCGCGCCCCACCCGAGGCGCCGTGGCCGCGCTGGTCATGGCCCACCACCTGCCAGCCCCAGCTGTTCAGCCGCGCCGCCACATGCTCGTAGCGCCCGATATGCTCGCCCAGGCCGTGAACGATCAGCACCGTGCCGCGCGCGGGCTGCGGCCCGGGCAGCCCCCATTGGCGCCAATGCAAGGGCAGGCCGTCGTCGGTTCGGAGCGTTCGCATGCGAGCAGTGTAGGGAGCGCTCCGGAGCGCCCGCCCCAGGGCTTCCCCGGTCGGTGAAAGTACGCAAGCCATGGGGCCATATCGGCTGTCTCCCAGCGGATAGACAGGGCCTGTCCCTTGATTAAGCTACTCGCCACCACAGGAGCCGCGATGAACGAATTCTTCAGCCTCGCCACCGATGCCCAAGGCATCAGCCATCTCAGCCTGAACCGGCCCGAGCGCATGAACACCATGAGCCCGCCCTTCTTCCCGGCGCTGCGCGACGCGGTGCGCGGCCTGCACGACGCCGGCCGGACCCGCGCACTGGTGATCTCGTCGACCGGCAAGCACTTCAGCGCCGGCATGGCGCTGGACACCTTTGCCGCCGACGACGCCATGCTGGACACGCGCAGCGCGCGCAGCCGGCTGAGCTTCCAGGACTCGCTGCGCCGCTTGATGGACTGCTTTACCGCGCTGGACGAGGCGCGCTTCCCGGTGCTGGGCGCCATCCAGGGCGGCTGCATCGGCGGCGCGCTGGACCTGGCCGCCGTCTGCGATATGCGCTACTGCACGGCCGACGCCTTCTTCTGCGTGCAGGAGATCAATATCGGCATGGCCGCCGACCTGGGCGTGCTGCAGCGCCTGCAGCATCTGATGCCGGCCGGTCTGGCCCGCGAGCTGGCCTATACCGGCGAGCGCCTCGGTGCCGATCGCGCGCTGGCCTGCGGCCTGGTCAACGCCGTGCTGCCGGACGCCGACGCGCTGCTGGCCCATGTGATGGGCCTGGCCCGCAGCATCGCCGACAAATCGCCGCTGGCCGTGGCCACCAGCAAGCTGGCCTTGAACCATGCCCGCGATCATGGCACGGCCGCCGCACTGGCCCAGATGAGCCTGCTGCAAAGCGCCGTCTTCGACACCGCCGAGATGGGCCAGGCCATCTTGGCCTGGAAGAGCAAGCGGCCGGCCGACTTCGCGCCGCTGGATCCGGTCGCAAACCTGTGAAAACTGCGCGAATGGCTGCACTAGCAACGCCCACCAGCGACGCAGGCGCCATACCCCGCACCTAAACTGGCCCGCTGTCTCAAGCCCGCCGCCGTTCATGGATTTCGCCTGTTCCCGCCTGCCCTGGCGCGCCGTCGCCGGCGCTCTGATCGCTGTGCTGCTGAGTGCCTGCGCGGCCCCCAAATTCACGGTCGATGACGGCCGCAAGGTCGACGAGACCCTGCTCGGTCATATCCGCGCCTACGGTGCCGGCGAGCGTCTGCTGCGCCCGGCCATCGTGCGCAGCGCCCAGCTCAAGGACGCCGATTGCGACACCCAGTGGGAGCTGCCTTTCGCCGTGGCCACCAGCCAGGGCTGGGCCGAGAACGATAGGGTCGCCTGGGTGCGCGCACTGGATGTTGACGAGCGTCTGACCGTGGTCGGTGTCAGTGCCGATGCCCCGCTGAAGCTGGGCGACAAGATCGTCAAGGTGCTCAACACTCAGACCAGTAACAGCGCCGACCTGCTGGAGCGCCTGGCACAGGCACGCGACGACGGCCGCCCGTTCAAGCTACAGCTGGCAAACGGCAAAACCGTCGCCATCGCGCCGCTGCAGGTCTGCCGCGGCTATGCCCGGCTGGCCCCGCCCAACACGCCGCAGCTGCAGGATTACCACTGGCTGCTGAGCCTGCACCCACTGGAGATCACGCAGGCCGACCTCAGCGAGGACGAGGCCTTGTGGGCGGTGCTGTGGACCCAAGGGCTGTCCGAAGAAGGCGGCGCCCGCATGAAGACCTACCACTACGGCACCCAGATCGCCGGCACGCTCTACAACCTGGTCACGCTGGCCTCCGGTCTGCAGGGCGCGGCGGTGGCGGCCAATGCCGCCGTCAATGCGGCCAAGTCGGCCGCCGCCAGCGTGGCGACCGAAATCGTCAAGCAACAGCTGATCGAACAGGGCAAGGCCCTGGCCATGCAGCGCCTGCGCGAAGGCCTGACCGATGCCGCCACGCAACTTACCAAGGCCCAGGTGGCCGGCGCGATGCAGCAGGCGGCCGTCAACCGCGGCTCGCTGAGCGGCGTCGCCCGCATCGCAGCCACCGTTTTCGACCATGCGGACGCCTGGGCCTTTGATCGTGCCGCCAAGCTCGGCGCCAACCCGCTGGCCGGCTTCACGCTGCACCAGAAGATGGTCGAACGCAGCCTCACCGGCAATGCCTTCATCTTCGATGCCGAACGCCTGACCGAACTCAACAAGCGCGCCCAGGCCAAGGGCCTGGAGGGCGAGGTCGTCGCGATCCTGCGCGGCCTGCGGCCCGAGGATCTGAGCTTCGAGATCGGCGCCATGCCGCTGGCATCCGCGCCCGACACCTTCTCCTTCGAGAGCCCCGGCGATCCCGGCAGCGGTCGTTTCGCCCGCGGCCTGATCGACGCGATGCTGGAGATTCCGGCCGAGTCCGCCCCCCGCAAGCCCTGAGCCCATGCGCGCCACATCAATTTTCTCCCTTCTCGCCATGCTGGCTCTGCCGGCCGGCGCACAAGACCTGGCCCCTCCCGCAGCTTCGGCGCCAGCTTCGGCGCCGGCCGCCGAGCCTCCCGCTTGCACCGCGCTGACGGCACGCGCCATCGCTGCCGACCTGCGTGCCGCCACCGCGCAGTCGCTCGGCAAGGATCTGGACAGCCAGGCCCAGTTGCTGGACGAGGCACTGGCGCTGTGGCGCACGACGACACAGCGCTGCGAAGGGCGCGCCAAGGAGCGCGCCGAGCGCCATCTGGCCGACAACCAGAAGCAACGCGCCGCCATTGCCGAGCGCCAGGCCGCCGGCCAGCAATGCGAACTCTCGCATCGCGACGCCGCCTCGCTGCAGGAGATGGCGCGCCAGGCTTTCGGCGAACGCCGCTGGCAGGAGGCCGGCTCGCTGTACCGCAAGGCCGAGACCATGTGGGACCTGGCCGCCGAGCATTGCACCGGCAAGCAGCAGGCCACGGCACAGCAGCGCCGCCAGCAGTCCGAGACCGATGGCCACAACGCCGAATTCTGTGCACCGCCCTTCGAGCGTGCCCGCGAGCACTCGCAGAAATTCCGCAGCAGTGCGGCCGGCCTGGCCGCTGCCGACAAGCAGCAGCTCTCGCTGCAGGCCGAGACGCTGTGGCGCCTGGCCATGGCCCAGTGCAAGGGCAATGCGCTGGAGCTGGCGCAGAACAATGCCCAGGCGCTGGCGCGCGAACGTGGCACGCCCTGGGTTGCGACGCCGCCACCGGACACGGCGGCAGCCAAGCCGGCCGCGGCCGCACCGACCGCCAAGGGCACGGTCGCGCCGGCGACACCTGCTGCCGCGCCCGTGCCGGCGGCCGCCGCGCCGGCCAGCCCCGGCCTGCTGGCCGGGCTCGGCTCGGCACTCGGCAAGCTGTCCAGCGCGGCCCAGGCCCCCGCAGCAACGCCTATCGAGCCGCCGGCCGCAGCACGCCAGATCGACATCCGCGCCGGCGACACCCGCTACCAGGGGCTGTTCGTGCGCGAGGAGGGTCAGGTCGTCAGCGGCAATGGCCGGGTCGAGTGGACCAATGGGGATGTCTATGTCGGCGACCTGCTGCGCGGCCAGCGCCATGGCCAGGGAGAGCTGATCTGGGCCAGCGGCCAGCGCTACCAGGGCCAATGGGTGGCCGACAAGGCGACCGGCCGCGGCCAGATGCGTTTCGCCAATGGCGACAAGTTCGAGGGCAGCCTCGTCAACGGTGTGCCCGAGGGCGAGGGCCGCATGGACTACGCCAGCGGCGACAGCTACCAGGGCCAGATCAGCGCCAGCGTGCCGCATGGGCGCGGCAACTACCGCTGGGCCAACGGTCAGGTCTACGAAGGCGACTGGGTGCGTGACAAGCCCCATGGCCGCGGCACGCTGAGCTTCGCCAACGGCAATCGCTACGAGGGCGATCTCGCCGACGGCCAGCCACATGGCCAGGGACGCATGCGCTTCGCCGGCGGCGACGACTACCAGGGCGGTTTCGAACGCGGCGCCAGCCACGGCCAGGGCGTCTATGTCTGGGCCTCGGGCGACCAGTACGTCGGCCAATGGCGCAGCGGCGCCAAGCATGGCCAAGGCCTGTTCAGCTGGACCAATGGCGACCGCTGGGAGGGTGAATTCAATAACGATGAGCAAACCGACAAGGGCACACTCAAGCGCAAGGAATGAGTCAAGCCCGTGCCGAGCAGGCATGATGCAGTTTTGCGCCGCCGTATCGCCGCCATGCCTGCCTTGATCGAACTCAGCCCGCCCGACATCAGCGCCTATCGCCACAGCGCCAGCGGTGTCGACCATGTCCATGTGCTGGACTCCGGCCACGCCGGGCCCACCGTGATGATCCAGGCCCTGACCCATGGCAACGAGCTGTGCGGTGCGATTGCGCTGGATTGGTTGTTCCAGCAAGACCTGGCCCCACGAGCCGGCAAGCTGATCCTCAGCTTTGCCAATGTCGAGGCCTACCGGCGTTTCGATCCGGCCGACCCGAATGCCTCGCGCTGCGTCGACGAGGACCTGAACCGCGTGTGGGCCGACGCCACGCTGGACGGCCCGCGCGACTCGCTGGAGCTGCGCCGTGCGCGCGCGCTGCGGCCCTTTGTCGACGCCGCCGATCTGCTGCTGGACATCCATTCGATGCAGGATGCCTGCCGCCCGCTGATGGTCTGCGGCCTGCTCGACAAGGGTGCGGCCTTTGCGCGCCAGCTGGGCATGCCCGGCGATCTGCTGATCGACACCGGCCACCCCTCGGGCCTGCGCATGCGCGACCGCGGCGGCTTCGGCGATCCGGCCAGCGCGAAGAATGCCCTGCTGATCGAATGCGGCCAGCACTGGGAAGCCGCCTCGGCGGCGGTGGCCATCGACAGCGTCGTGCGCTTCCTGCACCTGACCGGCATCGTCGATGCCGCCTGGGCCGAGCCGCGTCTGCGCCTGCCGCTGCCCGAGAGCCAGCACCTGATCCGCGTCAACGAGGCGATCACCGCGCTGAGCGGCGACTTCCACTTCCTGTTCCCGGTGCGCGGCCTCGACGTGATCCCGAAAGCCGGCACCGCCTTCGCGCAGGACGGCGACACCGTGTTCAAGACCGACTACGACAACACCGTGCTGGTGATGCCGACACAGAAGCACGGCAAGCCGGGCAACACGATGGTGAGGCTGGGGCGCTTCGAGGATTGAGGAGGCGGCTCAGGGCTGGTTCAGATCCGCCACCTCGGGTGGGTAGTAGCGCAGGAAGGCGCGACGCACCCGGCCCTCGCGGGCCGAGCGCGACAACGCGTCGCGCAGCAGACTCAGATCGGCGGGCGCCAGATTCAGGCGCGAGAGGTAGAGCCCGACCTCCATCAGCGGCAGCCCGTCAAAGCGCTGGAACACCAGCCCATCCGTGGCCGCGGCCTGGGCCTGCGGTGGCGACAGCAGTGCGAAGTCCACGCGCCCGGCACGCAGCATGCGTCCGACCGCATCGATGTCATTGACCGTGTCGACGCGGCGCTCGGCCTCCAGCTCAGCGACCAGGGCGCGGTACTCGGCACTGAAGGGGAAGCCGCGAGGCACGGCCATGCGCCAGCTGCTCTTGCGCAGCGCGGCCAGGTTGCCGATGCGGCCGGCGTCGGTGCTGCGCGTCAGCAGCACCATCGGCTGATGCAATAGCGGCACGAACAGGCCGCGCAGGTCGCGCTCCTCGGTGCGGGTGGCCGAGATCAGCAGGTCGAGCTGCTGGCCTTTCAGGAACTCCAGTTCCAGCCGCGCTCGCGGCATCGGCGTCACCTCAAAGCGACAACCGACGGCCTCGCCGACCTGGCGCAACAGATCGGGCCAGACCCCATCGACCTGCCCGTTCTCCACGATCACCAAGCGTCCCGACGCAGCCATCGGTGCGCGGATCGCGCGCGTGCAGCCGGCCTCGGCGGCCTGCGGTAGCAGCAGCAGCAAGAGCAGAGATGCAGCCAAGCGCACGGCGCCGCCCATCGAAGTCTCCTTATCCGGAGCGCCCAGTATCTGCTAGCCGCGATCGAACTTGAACACCGCCATGCTGGCCAGCAGATTCGGCCGGCTGCGCACCGCGCGGCCCTGCTGGATGCCGAAGCTGTCGAGGATGCGCAGGCGGTTCTTGCGCGCCAGCACCTCGAAGTCGGCATAGGTGCCGACGCGGATATTGGGCGTGTCGTACCACTCGTAGGGCAGCACCTTGGTCACCGGCATGCGGCCGAACAGCACCTGCAGGCGGTTCGGCCAATGGGCGAAGTTCGGGAAGCTGACGATGCCGATGCGGCCCACCCGCGCGGTCTCGCGCAGCATCAGCTCGGTATTGCGCAGATGCTGCAGGGTCTCCAACTGCAGCACCACGTCGAAGCTCTGGTCCTCGAAGATCGACAGCCCCTCTTCCAGGTTCAGCTGGATCGCATTGACGCCGCGCTTGACGCACTCCAGCAGATTGGCGTCATCGAGCTCGACGCCATAGCCGGTGCAGCCGCGCGTCTTCTGCAGATGGGCCAGCAGCTCGCCGGTGCCGCAGCCCAGGTCCAGCACCCGCGAGCCCTCGGGCACCAGGGCCGCAATCTGTTCCATCACCCCTTGCGCGCTCATTGCAGCTCTCCCGCGATGCGCTGGAAATAGGCTTTCAACACCCCGTGATAGCGCGGGTCCTCCAGCAGGAAGGCATCGTGCCCATGCGGCGCGTCGATCTCGGCGTAGGAGACATCGAGCTTGTTGTCCAGCAGCGCCTTGACGATCTCCCGCGAGCGGGCCGGCGCGAAACGCCAGTCGGTCGTGAAGCTGGCCAGCAGGTATTTGCAGCGCGCGCTGGCAAAGGTGCGGCTCAGATCGCCGCCGTGCTCGCGCGCCGGGTCGAAGTAGTCGAGCGCGCGGGTGATCAGCAGATAGGTGTTGGCGTCGAAATACTCGCTGAACTTGTCGCCCTGGTAGCGCAGATAGCTCTCGATCTGGAACTCGATGTCCTGGGTCGAATAGCCCAGCTCGGCGGCGCGCATCTGGCGGCCGAACTTCTGCTCCATCACATCGTCGCTCAGATAGGTGATGTGACCGATCATGCGCGCCACCCGCAGGCCGCGCTTGGGCACGACGCCATGCTGGTAGAAATGCCCGGCATGGAAATCGGGGTCGGTGATGATGGCGCGGCGCGCCACCTCGTTGAAGGCGATATTCTGTGCCGACAGGCTGGGCGCGGTGGCGATCGCGATGCAGTGGCGCAGGCGCTCCGGGTAGCGCAGCGACCAGTCCAGCGCCTGCATGCCGCCCAAGGATCCGCCCAGCACGGCGGCCAGCTGCGTGATGCCCAGCGTGTCCAGCACGCGGGCCTGGGCATCGACCCAGTCCTGCACCGTGACAACCGGGAAGTCGGCGCCGTAGACGCGACCGGTGGCCGGGTTGACATGCATGGGCCCGGTCGAGCCGAAGCAGGAGCCGAGGTTGTTGATGCCGATGACGAAGAAGCGCTCGGTGTCCAGCGGCTTGCCCGGGCCGATCAGGTTGTCCCACCAGCCCTCGCTCTTGTCCTGGCCGGCATAGCTGCCAGCCACATGGTGGCTGGCGTTCAGCGCATGGCAGACCAGCACCGCATTGCTCTTGTCGGCATTGAGCCGCCCATAGGTCTCGTAGACCAGTTCATAGTCGCGCAGCTCGGCGCCGCTGCGCAACGGCAGCGGCTGGGCAAACGACAGCCGCTGCGCCTCGACCAGACCGACACTTCCCATCAGAACTCTCCAAAAAACAAAACCGGCGCCGCTAGCTGTGACGGACGCCGGTGGTCTGGAGCGCCCTGTTTAGCTGCATTTGTAGAGCGCCCGCAATCCGGAACAAATCGGCGCTATCGCTGCGAAGTATAAATAATGCGCCGGGCGGCTCAAGTGGCGTCGAGATGGAACTGCGACACCGCCGCTCCCAGGCGCTGCGACTGCTCGCGCAGGCTCTCGGCGGCGGCCGCCGACTGCTCGACCAGCGCGGCGTTCTGCTGCGTCATCTGGTCCAGCTGGTTGACGGCCTGGTTGACCTGGCCGATGCGCTGGCTCTGGTCCGAGGTGNAACTGCGACACCGCCGCTCCCAGGCGCTGCGACTGCTCGCGCAGGCTCTCGGCGGCGGCCGCCGACTGCTCGACCAGCGCGGCGTTCTGCTGCGTCATCTGGTCCAGCTGGTTGACGGCCTGGTTGACCTGGCCGATGCGCTGGCTCTGGTCCGAGGTGCCGGCGGCGATCTCGCCGATGATGTCGCTGACCCGCTGCACCGAGGCGACGATCTCGCCCATGGTCTTGCCGGCGTCCTGCACCAGCTGCGAGCCGGCATCGACCTGGTCGACGCTGGCGCCGATCAGCTGCTTGATCTCGCGGGCCGCCTCGGCGCTGCGCTGCGCCAGGCTGCGCACCTCGCCGGCCACCACCGCGAAGCCGCGGCCCTGCTCGCCGGCGCGCGCCGCCTCGACCGCCGCATTCAGCGCCAGGATATTGGTCTGGAAGGCGATGCCGTCGATCACGCCGATGATGTCACCGATGCGGCGCGAGCTCTGATTGATACGGTCCATCGTCGAGACCACCTCGGACACCACCGTGCCGCCGCGCTGCGCGACCTCGGCGGCCGAGGTCGCGAGCTGCTTGGCCGTCATCGCCGCTTCGGCGCTCTGGCGCACGCCGCCGGTCAGCTGCTCCATCGAGCTGGCGGTGCTCTGCAGGTTCGAGGCCGCCTGCTCGGTGCGCTCGCTGAGATCCTGGTTGCCGGCCGCCACCTCGACGCTGGCGCTCTCGATGTGTTGGGTGGACTCGCGCACCTGGCCCACCAGGCGGCGCAGCGAGTCCTGCATGCTGTTGAGCGCACCGAGCAGGTCGGCCGCCTCGTCGCGGCCCTCGACCCGGATCTGCCGGTACAGATCACCCGCCGCGATCGCCTGCGCCACCGTGCGGGCATAGCTGATCGGGCTGGTGATGGTGCGCGAGTTCAGCAGGGTCAGCGGCACCACCAGCAGCACGACCACCGCCAGCACGCCCAGGAACACATAGCTGATCTTCAGCATCGCCGTGTTGAACTCGACCTGGGTGTCCTGCGCCTCCTGCTCGATGATGGCGGCGATCTTGTTGACACGCTCCTCGACACCGGCCATATGCGTCTTGGCCCGGCCCATCATGCGGTCGGCCACCTTGGCGGTGTCGAAGCCGCCGTCCTGGATCTGGGCCAGCACCGGCTGCGAGGCCTTGTTGTACTCGGCCATCAGCGCGCTCGCCTCGCGCGCCAGCGCGTTGTCCGCATCGTCCTCGCCCTGCTGCAGCGCGGCCAGGCCGGCACTGGTGCGCTTGATCGCCGCCTCCCAGCTCTCGCGGGCCTTCAGCACCGCGACACCGTCCTCGTAATTGATCACCATTTCCTTTTCCAGCAGGCGCACATCGGCCAGCGCGCTGCGGATCTGGGAGAGCTGGGTCAATTCCTGGACCGCATGCTCCATGAAGTCGGCATTCAGGGACTTGAGCCGCTGTCCGCCCAGCAAGCCAGTGAGCCCCACCAGGGCAAACATGCCGAGCACCATCGCGATGGCCCCCAGCATGCGCGTGCGGATCGTGAAGCTCCGCATCCAGACCGTCAGATCCATCATGTCTGCTCCTCCGAACAATGCCGTCCTTGACCCGGCGCTGTACCGGCCGGTCGTTGTTTATCGGCCGATCAGCAACAGCGCTTGAATCCTATCGATCTCAGGGCACCGTGCACAGGCAATGGACGACGGCCGCGAACGGCCGGCCCTGCGTGCCCAGCGTCGCCAGCCAGGCCAGCTCGCCGACCGCCGCCTGGGCCGGCAGCGCCAAGCCGCCCAGCTGGGCGCGCACGGCGCCGGCCACCCGCTCGCCGACGACGTCGCCCAGCCCATCCAGCAGCCGCTCGATGCGGCCGCGCTCGCGCTCCACATAGTTCAGCCGCGGCTCGCCCTCCAGCTTGGCCAGCTCGGCGGCGGCCTTGACGGCGTCGCCATAGCTGCCGAGCTGGTCGATCAGGCCGCGCTCCAGCGCCTGGGCGCCGGTCCAGACCCGGCCCTGGGCCACCGCGTCGATCTCGGCCACCGGCTTCTTGCGCGCGGCGGCGGCCTTGCCGGTGAAGTCGTCGTAGATGTGCTGGATGGCCGACTGCACCGCGGTGCGCATGCGCGGGTCGAGCGGGCGGCGCGGGTCATAGCCGCCGCCGGCCAGCCAGGTCGTCGCATGCCCGCCGGTATGGATGGACAGCTTGTCCAGCAGCTTGTCGGCCGTCGGCAGCATGCCGAACACGCCGATCGAGCCGGTCACGGTGCTGGCGTCGGCGATCACGCGGTCGGCCGCCATCGAGATCCAGTAGCCGCCCGAGGCCGCCACATCGCCCATCGACACCACCACCGGCTTGCCGGCTTGACGTGTCAGCTCCAGCTCGCGGCGCACGATCTCGGAGGCCACCGCGCTGCCGCCCGGCGAGTTGACACGCAGCACCAGGGCCTTGATGTCCTCGTTTTCGCGCGCCTGGCGGATCAGCTGGGCGGTCGAGTCGCCGCCGACCTTGCCGGGGCCGGCCTCGCCGTCGACGATCTCGCCCTCGGCCACGACGACGCCGATCGCCGCGCCCTCGGTCCTGGGCTTCAGCGTGGCCTGGTAGGCGGCCAGCGAGATCTGGCGGAAGCTCTTGGCCTTCTCGTCGCGCGCGCCGCGCTCGATCAGCATCGCGCGGATCTCGTCGCGGGTCTTCAGGCCGTCGACCAGACGCTCCTTGAGCGCCAGCTGGGCCGTGTCACCCTTGACCGCCTGCAGGCGCTGCGGCAGCTCCTCGATGCCCAGCGCCACCGCACCCTTGTCGAGCTTGCGGGCCGTCTCGACGGCGCCGGTGTAGCGGGCCCACAGATCACCGTACAGATAGGCATCCGACTCCAGGGTCGCCGGCGACGGTGCGTTGGCGAAGTAAGGCTCGCCGAAGTTCTTGTAGGTGCCGACCCGTATCACATTGGGCTCGATGCCGACGCGCTCCAGCGCGTCCTTGTAGTAGTTGCGATAGCGGCCGAAGCCCTCGATCATCGCCATGCCCATCGGGTGCATATAGACCTCGTCGGCACGCGCCGCGAGGAAGTAGCTGCGCTGGTCGTAGCCGCCGGCATAGGCCAGCACCGGTTTCTTGCTGTCCTTCTTGAAACGCTCCAGCGCCGCCGCCACCTCGCGCAGCCCGGCCTGGCCGCCGCCGCCAAAGTCGTCCAGCGCCAGCAGCACCGTCGAGATCTTCGGATCGGTGGCCGCCGCCTCCAGCACCTGCAGCACATCGCGCAGCCGGGTCTGGGCCTGCGGCGACTGGCCCTGCAGCTGGGCCATCGCCTGGTCGCGCGGCGAGCCCGAATACTGCTCGACCAGCCGCCCCTTCAGGTCCAGCACCAGCGTGGTCTTGTCCTCCAGCGGCTTCGGCCCGCGGGTCGCGAGCGCAACGATCAGGCCGACCACGAGGGCCAGCAACAGCAGATTCAGCAAGGCCCGACGGCTGGCATCGAGCAGCCACCAGAGCTTGGAGAAGAACCAGCCCAGCGGGCGGAGGATGGACATCATGTGTTGGGATCCCTGGTTGCGGGCATGGCCCGGTCGAATTGATTGTAGGCAGGGTGGTCAAAGCCGCCCTGCTCGCGCGATCAGCCGGCACAACAGCGCTTAGCATGCCAGCCTTGGCGACTGCAAAGGCTTCCCCCATGCCCGCTTGGCTGCTCCGACTCGATCACCATTTCCCGATCCGCTACAGCGCCTGGCTGCTGTGCATCATCGCCACGCTGATCAGCGCGATCGCCTGGGTGCTGGACGGCGTCGACGGACTGGCCGTCGTGATCTTCGGTTCGCTGAGCCTGGTGGGGCTGGCCGATGTGCGTCAGACCAAGCGCTTGCTGCTGCGCAACTATCCGGTGATCGGCCATCTGCGCTTCATGCTGGAGTTCATCCGCCCCGAGATCCGCCAGTACTTTCTGGAGGCCGACAACGAGGCCGCGCCGTTCTCGCGCCAGCAGCGCTCGCTGGTCTATCAGCGCGCCAAGGGCGAGCCCGACAAGCGCCCCTTCGGCACCCAGCTGGAGGTCGGCGCGCTGGGCTATGAATGGATCAACCATTCGCTGCAGCCCACCCAGCTGCCCAGCCACGACTTCCGCGTGCTGATCGGCGCCGACCGCGCCCAGCCCTACGAGGCCAGCGTCTTCAATATCTCGGCGATGAGCTTCGGCGCGCTCAGTGCCAACGCCATCCTGGCCTTGAACGCCGGCGCCCAGCGCGGCCGCTTTGCCCACGACACCGGCGAGGGCTCGATCAGCGTGCACCACCGCCAGCACGGCGGCGACCTGATCTGGGAGATAGGCTCCGGCTACTTCGGTTGCCGCAACGAGGACGGCAGCTTCAACGCCGAGCGCTTCGAGGCCAATGCCCGCGACCCGCAGGTCAAGCTGATCGAGCTCAAGCTCAGCCAGGGCGCCAAGCCCGGCCATGGCGGCGTGCTGCCCGGCCCCAAGGTGACCGCCGAAATCGCTGCCGCGCGTGGCGTCAATATCGGCGAGGACTGCATCTCGCCGGCCTCGCACAGCGCCTTCGGCACGCCGCTGGAGATGCTGCATTTCATCGAGCGGCTGCGCCAGCTCAGCGGCGGCAAGCCGACCGGCTTCAAGCTCTGCATCGGCCATCCCTGGGAGTGGTTCGCGATCGCCAAGGCCATGCTGGAGAGCGGCATCGTGCCGGACTTCATCGTCGTCGATGGTGCCGAGGGCGGCACCGGCGCCGCGCCGCTGGAGTTCACCGACCATGTCGGCGCACCGCTGCAGGAGGGCCTGCTGCTGGTGCACAACACGCTGGTGGGGCTGAATCTGCGCGACAAGATCAGGATAGGCTGTGCCGGCAAGGTCATCAGCGCCTTCGACATCGCGCGCATGATGGCGCTGGGCGCCGACTGGTGCAATTCGGCGCGCGGCTTCATGTTCTCCTTGGGCTGCATCCAGGCCCAGACCTGCCACACCGGCCACTGCCCCACCGGCGTCACGACCCAGGACCCGCAGCGCCAGCAGGCCCTGATCGTGCCCGACAAGGCCGAGCGCGTGTTCCGCTTCCACCAGCTGACCCTGGAAGCCCTGCGCGAGCTGGTACAGGCCGCCGGCCTGCACCACCCCAGCGAGATCTGCGCCGCCCACATCGTCCACCGCATCAACAAGCACGAAGTCCGGCTGCTGGCCAATCTGCTGCCCTTCATCAAGCCCGGCAGCCTGCTGGCCGGCGACCTGCCCGGCAATGTGTTCAAGATCTACTGGCCGCTGGCCAGCGCGCACAGCTTCGCGGCGCAGGGGGCAGTGGGGCCGGCGAGTTGAGCGGCCGGGCACCCCAAGAGAGCCGGGGCCGGCAGGGGATATCGCGCTTACCCTATCCTGCAGCCTTGCCGTCCACCCTGCCGTTGCCGCAATGACCTTGCCCATCCCCTCCTGGCGCCGCCTGTTGCTTGGCGCGCTCGCTGCGCTGGCCCTGCTGGGCGGTTGTGCCACGCTGGACGAGAAGCAGCGGGAATGGATCTTTCAGCCCAGCGACCGGACCTGGTCCGGCGGGCTGGCGGCGGCCCAGGGCATGGATGAGGTGTGGATCGCGTTCGACTCCAAGCTCAGCGGTGCGCCGGTCAAGCTGCACGGCCTGTGGATACCGGCCGAGCGTGCCGATGCGCCGGTGCTGCTCTATCTGCATGGCGCGCGCTGGGATGTGCGCGGCAGCGCCAACCGCATGCGCCGCATGCAGGAGCTGGGTTTCTCGGTGCTGGGCATCGACTACCGCGGCTTCGGCCAGAGCAGCAAGGTGCTGCCCTCCGAGGCCATGGCCTACGAGGACGCGCGGGCCGCCTGGGACTGGCTGGCGACGCAGCATCCACGCTCGCCGCGCTATATCTTCGGCCATTCGCTGGGTGGCGCCATCGCGGTGAACCTGGCCAGCGAGGTGCAGACTGCAGCGGCCGGCCTGATCGTCGAGGGCAGCTTCACCTCCATCCCCGAGGTGGCCAGCAGCTACAAATGGGGTTGGTTGCCGGTGGGCCCGTTGATCACCCAGCGCTTCGAAGCCGGCGAGCGCATCGGCGGCCTGAAGGTGCCGGTGCTGATCGTGCATGGCAGCGCCGACCGGGTCATCAAGCCCGAACTCGGCCGGGCACTGTTTGAGCGCGCGCCCGAGCCCAAGCGCTTTGTGCTGGTCGAGGGCGGCTCGCACCACAACACCAATGCGGTGGGCCAGGGGCTTTACCGCGAGGCGCTGGCCGAGCTGTTCGGCCACCGACCTCAGTAAGACGCAGCGTTCCAGCGTTGCTGCTGCAGCAAGGGGCTGACCCGGTAACGCTCGCTGCGATAGGCGATGAACAGCCCGTCCAGCAGGGTCGCCACCATGGGCGCGCCCAGCAGGGCCAGCCACTCGAAAGGCCCGGCCGGGTAATTGACGCCCAGCTTCATCGCCAGGTCGGCGCCCTGCTCGTCGCAAACGCCCTGCCACACCGCATCGGCCCCCTCGTTGACCAGCATGGCCACGGTGCGCGCCACGGCAAGACCCGGCACATCGCGCAGCACCAGGGGCTGCCAGCCCAGGCTGCGCCACAGCGCCGCCACCTGGGCCCGCCCTGCCTCGCTGGCCTGTGGCGCAAAGGCCAGCGCCAGGGCGTCGGCGCGGTCCGGTGCCACCGGCCAGTCCATCACACCCAGCTCCGGATGCTTGCGCTGATGCGCCAGCTCGGCCGCGCTATGGCCCATGGTCAGATGCAGCTGCAGCTCGCCGAGCTGCAGGCCGGCCCAGTCGGCCGACTCGCCGCGGCTGAAGCTCAGGCCCTTGTGCGCCAGCCAGTCGGCCAGGCGCTCAACCAGCGCGCCACGGCCGACGACGCTGATCGGCGGCAGCGCCACGCTCTCACCGGCCGCATCGAGCGGCGTTGCCGGGGCCGGCAAGCCCTCGTAAAAGCCCTTGCCGACCTTGCGGCCCAGCCGGCCGCCGTCGACCAGGGCCTTCTGCACCAGCGAGGGCATATAGCGCTTGTCGCCGAAGTTGGCATCAAAGACCGACTGGGTCACCAGATAGTTGGTGTCGTGGCCGATCAAGTCCATCAGCTCGCAAGGCCCCATGCGGAAACCCGCGCCGCGCAGCGCGCGGTCCAGCTCGGCCGGCGTGCCAGCCTGCTCCAGCAGCAGGGCCAGCGTCTCGGCGTAATAGGGCCGGGCGATGCGGTTGACGATGAAGCCGGGCGTGGACTTCGCATGCACCGGCGTCTTGCCCCAGCGCTTGGCCAGCTCGTAGATCGCCTGCGCCACGCCGGCCTCGGTCTCGGCGCCCCAGACCACCTCGACCAGCTTCATCAGCGGCACCGGGTTGAAGAAATGCATGCCCACCAGACGGGCCGGGTTCTTCATGCCGTTGGCCAGCGCGGTGACGCTGATCGACGAGGTATTGGTCGCGATGATGGCGCCCGGCGCCAGCAGCGCATCGAGCTCGCGCAGCAGGGCCTGCTTGGGCTCCAGCTTCTCGACGATGACCTCGATCACCAGCGCCGCATCAGCCAGCTCGGCGGTGGCCGTGGCCGGGCTGAGCCGCGCCAGCACCGCTTCGCGCGTGCCGGCCTCCATGCGGCCCTTGAGCACCAGACCGTCCAGCGCCTTCGCGATGCCCGCGATCGCCGCCGCCGCCGCCCCCTCGCGCACATCCAGCAGTTTCACCGCGTGGCCGGCCTGGGCCGCCACCTGGGCGATGCCTGCCCCCATGATGCCGGCGCCCACCACACCGATCGGCGCCGGCTCGCTGCCGGCCACGGTCCAGATCTGATTCGTCTCGCTCATCTCAACAATCCTTATTGGGGAATCCAGGCGGCCGGCCGCTTGGCCAGGAAAGCAGCAAAGCCCTCGCGCGCCTCGTCCGTCATGCGCACCCGGGAAATCGTCTGCGCGGTCAGCTCGCGAACCGCCGGCGTCACCGGCCCAACCTCCAGCTCGGCGAACAAGGCCTTGATCTCGCCCTGGGCCGCCGGGCCATTGGCCAGCAGCTCGTCGACCCAGCGCTTGATCGCCCCGTCCAGCTCGTCCAGCGCCACGACCTCGTGCACCATGCCCATCGCCAGCGCCTGCTCGGCGCCGATGCGGCTGGCGGTCAGCGCCAGGCGCTTGGCCTGGCGCGGCCCGACCGCGTTGATCACATAAGGCCCGATCACCGCCGGCAGGATGCCGAAGCGCGCCTCGCTGACCGCGAACTTGGCCTCCGCGCTGGCCACCGCGATATCGCAGGCCACCGCCAGCCCGACCCCGCCGCCCAGCGCCAGGCCCTGCACGCGGGCAATCGTCGGCTTGGGGCAGGACGCGATCTTGTGCAGCATGCCGGCAAAGCCGCGCGCGTCCTCCAGATTCCACTCCCGCGTGGCCTCGGAGGCCCGCTTCATCCACTGGATGTCGGCGCCGGCGCTGAAGGCCTTGCCGGCCCCGGCCAGCACGATCACACGCACCCGCGGATCGGCGATCAAGCGGTCAAAGCCCTGGCCGATCTCGCTGATCATGGCCTCGTTGAAGGCGTTGAACACCTCCGGCCGCGTCATCGTCAGCTGGGCGACGCCGCGCCCATCCACCTCGATATGCAAAGTCTCCACGCTGAAACTCCTGGTAATCGGGGGAGTATCGCAGCGCCAGGGCGCCGGGATCGGGCGCCCGGGCGCAGAGCATCAGCCGGCGCGCTCGGGCGGCTCGGTGCTCTCGCGGTCGTAGTACTCGACCGTGTTTTCCGCGCGAAACATCTTCCACAGCCCCGGCTCGCCACGCCGGCCGGAGCCGATCATGATCTTGTTGGAATCCGGGTACTCGCAAGTCTCGATATCGACCACAGTCGACAGCGCCAGATAGCGCATGGTCACCGTGCCGGTGTTGATGATCTGATGCGCCACCTCGGGCCCGCCGGTCGGACAGGCGATCACATCGTGCGCTCGGATCGGATAACGCTGCGCGCCAAAGCGCAGCTCGCCCTCGCCTTCGAGGAAGAGGAACATCTCTTCCTCGCCATGATGGTTGTGGAAGGGGCACTGCGCCTTGCCGGGCGGCAGCACCGTCAGGTTGTAGCCCAGCTTGCGGGCGCCGATATGGTCGCTGATCTGGGCGCGCCTGGAGCTGTAGTAGCCGTTCTCCTCGACATCGTTGAACACCAGTTCGTCGAGATTCATGATGGGCTTGGTCACGCTGGAACTCCGTTGAGACGATGGGAACCTAGGTCTTGGCGTCGGCCTTGATCTTGCGGACAGCCGCCACGTCCCCGAGAAACACCAGCAAGGCGTCTCGTTCGTCCTGCGACAGCGCCTTGCTGTCCAGCAGGTGCAGCTGCTTGATGACGACTTCAAGCGCCTCGGTCAGGTGACCGATCTGCTTGCCATAGCTGCCGACCTGCTCAATGACCTGCTGCTCGACCTTGGCGTTGGAGGTGGAGCCAAGGTTGACGCTGAACAGATTGAAAGACCAGTTCGACAGAATGGGCTGGGTCAGCGAGCTCGGCGCCAGCTGCAAGGGCATATAGACATTTGCCACGGCATACTCCCTGCATGTGATCAATGCGAATGCAGCGCCATTCTGCGGCGAAAGACGCCGGCGACTCAGCGCCCGAACAACCCCTTCACCAAGCCGCCCAGCCCCTTGACCACGCCGGAGACGCTGACGCCCAGCGTCTCGGCCAGGCCCGAGGCCAGCTTGGTGGCCAGGTTCTCGTTGAGCGAGAAGGCCGGGTCGTCGAGCCGGCCTTCGAGCGTGAAGCGCACCTGCAGACGGCCGTCGCGCGTCATCGCGGCCAGCACCGCCTGGCGCGGCACGCCGGCAAAGGTGGCCAAGGGGCCGCCGCCGCTGGCCAGCTCCAGATTCGTCAAGGTCAGCGTGCCCGGCGCGCGCAGCCGCTCCCCGACCACCGTCGCATGAACGTCCAGGTCCAGCGTGCCGCGCCGCACGCCGGCCTCGGCGACCTTCAGCAGATAGGGCTGCAGCGCCAGCAGGTCCACATCGCTGAAGCGCGCGCGCAGATCGGCATCGTGGCTGGCCGGGGTGTAGCTGCCGCTGATCTCGATGCGACCGTCACGCTGCGGGCCCTTGAAGACACCGCCAAGCTCGATCTGCAGCGCCTGGTCCAGCGCCGGCAAGCGCAGCGGACCGAGCCTGGCCGCCAGCTGCTCGATGCGCAGCTGCAGCGCCGGCCGGCGCACCGAGTGGTCGAAGAAAGCCAGGCCGCCGTCGGCGATGCGGATCTCGTCGATCTCGATCACCGGGGTCGGGGTCGGGGTCGGGTCTTGACTGGGCGCCTGAGCCCGGCCGGCGCGCTCCTCGAGCAGGGCCGGCAGCAGGCGCAAACGGCCGTCGCGGCCGCGCTGCGCGGACAGATAGCCGCCCTCCACCGTCACGCTGGCAACGCGCCAGGGTCCGCCCAGCAGGCTGCGCAGATCGGGCCGGATGTGCACGCGCTCGGCCCGCAACTCATCCTCGGCCGGCCAGCCCGGCGCCGCCTGGATGCGCAGCTGGCGCAGCTCGACGCTGCCGCTCCAGCTGATGCTGATGTCCCCCAGCGTCGCGCGCGGCCCCAGCGCGGCCTCGATCCGCGTTTGCAGCTGCCACGCGGCCAGGTAAGGGCCGGCAACCAGCAGCAGGACCAGCGCGATGGCAAGAGCAACAAGGGTACGACGGCGGGCGGAGGTCACGGCGGGAACAGCGGCAACAGCGGAAAAGAGGGGCCACCATCGTAGCGCCCACAATGCGGCCATGCACCGCACCGACATCTTCCTGCAGCCGCTGCGCCTTGAGGGCCGCGAGATCCAGATCGAGTCCCAGTGGCTCCATACCCAGTCAAACCCCGGACCCGGCGCCGAGCCGCGCCCGCTGATCGTGTTCCTGCACGAGGGCCTGGGCTCGCTGTCGCAGTGGAAGGACTTTCCGCAGCGCCTGTGCGAGGCGGCCGGCTGCCGCGGCCTGCTGTTCTCGCGCCCCGGCTACGGGCGCAGCACGCCGCGCACCGAGCCCTGGCCGCAGGACTATCTGCAGCGCCAGGC
The DNA here is from genome assembly GCF_040187885.1 of Roseateles cavernae. Classification (NCBI taxonomy): domain Bacteria; kingdom Pseudomonadati; phylum Pseudomonadota; class Betaproteobacteria; order Burkholderiales; family Sphaerotilaceae; genus Roseateles; species Roseateles cavernae. The sequence goes on along the minus strand of NZ_JBDPLH010000001.1, from coordinate 1,381,422 downwards.
GCGTGGGCTGCTGCCGGCCTATTTCGATGCGCTGGGGCTGCAGCGCGAAGCGCTGTTCCTGTTCGGCCACAGCGACGGCGCCTCGCTGGCCTTGCTGTTTGCCGCCTATTTTCCGGCGCGCGCGCGCGCGCTGGCGGCGCTGGCGCCGCATCTCTTTGTCGAGCCGATCACGATCACCGGCCTGCGTGCCGCCAAGACGGCCTACGAGCAGCAGCCCAGCGCGCTGAAGGCCGCACTGGGGCGCCACCATGCCGATACCGACTCGGCCTTCTATGGCTGGAACGATGCCTGGCTGCGGCCGGGCTTCGAGGGCGGCTGGAATATCGAGGCCGATCTGAGGACGCTGGCCTGCCCGGTGCTGGCGCTGCAAGGTGTGGACGACGAGTACGCGACGCTGGCGCAGATCGAGGCGATACGCCGCCTCCATGCGCCGACCCGGCTGCTTGCGCTGCCGGATTGCGGCCATGCGCCGCACAAGGACCAGGCCGAGGCCGTGATCGCCCAGACCCTGGCCCTGCTGCAAGAAGCCGGCGCCTGAGCCGCTCAGCGCGGCGGGTCGCTCGCCCCGACCACCTGGTTGCGCCCGCCCTGCTTGGCGCGGTAGAGCGCGGCATCGGCCGCCTGCAGCAGCGGCGCAGCCTCCGGCGGGCCCGCAAGCTCGAGCATGGCCAGGCCGATCGAGACCGTCACCGCCAGCTCGACCCCACCCCCCACCGGCAGGCGCTGATCGGCGATGCGCTGGCGGATGCGCTCGGCCACCTCGCGGGCGGCGGCGGCCGGTGTGCGCGGCAGCAGCACGACGAATTCCTCACCACCCCAGCGCGCCACCGTGTCACCGGCGCGCAGCTGGCCCTGGATCATCAGCCCCACCGCGCGCAGCACCGCATCGCCGGCGGCATGGCCGTGGCTGTCGTTGACCGGCTTGAAATGATCGATGTCGAGGAACAGGCAGGCCAGGGCCTGGCTGTGGCGGCGCGCCTGGCTGATCTCGATCTGGCAGCGGTGCTCGAAATAGCGCCGGTTGTGCACGCCGGTCAGCACATCGGTCAGGCCGGCCCGCTTGACACGCTCCTGGTTCAGCGCGCTCTCCAGGCAGACCGAGGCGATCGCCGCCAGGCGCTCCAGGAACTTGGTGCCGGCCCCGCTGTTGTAGCGCGCCGCATCGCTGCTGCCGAACTGCAGGCAGCCGATCAGCTGGCCGCGCCGGCTCAGCGGCAACAGCGCCACCGAGGCGATGCCCGGCGCCGTGCCGAACAGGGCGCCGTGCAGGATGGCGTCGTAGGCACCCAGCCAGGGCCGCTGATCCAGACCCAGCGCATCGAGCGCCTGCAGCGTGGGCGGCAGCTGCAGGCCGGGCAGCGCGGTGGCCTCATGCAGCTCGGCGTCCAGGATGCTGCGGATCTCCAGCTGGGTGTCCAGCAGGGTCAGGCCGACGAACTCGATGCCGAACACCGGCCGGTACTCCAGCAGCAACAGGCGCAGCAGCTCGCCCAGCGAGCCGGCCGCGATCAGCCGGTGCTCCAGCTGGTCGAAGCGGCGCATCTTGTCCTCGTTGGCACGGGCCTCGCGCAGCAAGTCTTCCAACTGCTGGCGCAGGGCCTGGTTCTCAGCCGCAAGTTCGCTCGGGTGCATGCTCAGCCATCATCCATCGCTCTCGCGCCGTCGACGCTGGCGCTGCTGGGCTGCGATTCTCGCCGCATGCCGACCACCGGCCGCTGCAGGAAATCCCGGCCCGGGTTCACAATCGCTGCATCAGTGCCCCGAACCGATGGCTTCAGCCCCTACGCATCACCCCACCCCGGCGGCCCGGCCGCTGATCATCGCGCTGTGGCTGGCGCTGTGCGCCGGCCTCGCCACCGCCCAGCCGATACGCCATGCGCTGGCCCAGCAGCAGAGCAGCCACGTCATCACCTACGAGCTCGAGGTCTTGCAGCTGCTGCTCGACAAGACCCGGCCCAGCCACGGCGACTACGCCCTGCAGGCCACCGAGGTCGTGACACAGAACCGCGCCTTCTTGCAGCTGCAGGCCGGCGCGGTCGATGTGCTGAGCTCGATGAGCTCGACCGAGCGCGAAGCCCAGGGCCTGGCGCTGCGGGTCTGCCTGTATCGCGGCCTGCTGGGCGTGCGCCTGCCGGTGGTGCTGGCCGGCCGTGCGGCCGAGCTCGATGCGCTGGAGCAGCCGGAGCAGCTGCGCCACGGCCAGGTCAGCGACTGGCCCGACAGCCAGATCCTGCTGGCCAATGGCTGGCGGGTCGAGCGCATGCCCAGGCTGGCGGCCTTTGCCGAGCTGCTGCGGCGCCAGCGCATCGACACCTTTGCGCTCGGCGCCATCGAGGTCTATCCGATTGCCGATGCCCATCCGGGGCTGGCCGTGCTGCAGCGCTGGGCCATCGCCTACCCCTCGGCCTTCTATTTTTTCGTCAGCCCCAAGCGGCCCGAGCTGGCCGAGCGGCTGCGCCGGGGCTGGGAGCTCGCGCTGGCCGACGGCAGCTTTGTCGCGCTGTTCGAGCAGCGTATCGGTCCCCAGCTGGCGCGCGCCCGCCTCGACCAGCGGCGCTGGTTCGTGCTGAACAACCCGCTGCTGCCGCCCGACACGCCGCTGGACAAGGCGCCATACTGGCATCCGCTGGTGCGCAGCAAGCTGCTGCCGGCCCTCAACTCAGGAAAGCCCCGACCATGATTCTCGAAGTCGCCGACATCCGCATCCAGGCCGGCCAGCAGGCCGCATTCGAAGAGGCCATCCAGCTAGGCATTGCCAGCGTGATCACACGAGCCCAGGGCTTTGTGCGCGCCCAGGTCCAGCATGGCATCGAGTCGCCCGAGCGCTATCTGCTGCTGATCGAATGGCAGACGCTGGAGGACCACACCGTGCACTTCCGCGGCGGCCCGCTGTTCGCCGAGTGGCGCGCCATCGTCGGCCCCTTCTTCGCCAGCCCGCCCCAGGTCGAACACTTCGAGCTGGCGGCGCAGCGCCTGGTCTGAGGCCGGTCCAGAAGCAAGCAGGCCGGACACCCTCGCGGGTGTCCGGCCTGCGCCCAGCGTGTTGGCAGCGTCTTACTTCTTGGCCTTCTTGGCGGCCGGTTTGGCGGCAGCCTTGGCAGCCGGCTTGGCCGCAGCCTTGGCGGGCTTCTCAGCGGCCTTGGCGGCCTTGCGAGCGGCAGCCTTCGGATCGACGGCGGCCTTGAAGCCGGCGCCCGGGGTGAACTTGGGCAGCTTGGCGGCAGCGATCTTGATCTTGTCGCCGGTGCTGGGGTTCACGCCGGTGCGGGCTGCGCGGGCGTGCTGCTTGAAGGAGCCAAAGCCGGGGATAGTGACCGCGCCGCCCTTTTTGACGGTGGTCACCACCGCGTCCAGCAGGGTTTCGATGATGCGGCCGGCTTCGGCCTTCGTCAGTTCGTGCTTGCTGGCCAGGTGCTCGATCAGTTCGGTTTTGTTCATTCCAGGATCTCAATTCTGTGTGGCGCCCGACGATCTCGGGCGGGCGCAATTCTCACTCATAAAACGCAGGGCTCCCGATGACGACGCGGGAAAACGCTGATCTGCAATTGTTTCAAGTGCCTGCAGGCGTGCAGAAGGTCGCAGTGTCAGCGCGCCCGCATCGACGCCACCGGCCTGTTCCATGGCCGCGACCAGGGTCTGCGCGGCCGCCGGGCCGGCCTGCAGCAAGCTGATGCGCAGCGCCGGCGGGAGCTCGCGACGCAGGCCTTCGCTGATCGCCCGCAACGCCTGCTGCGTGGCCTCATGCACGGCGGAGCTGCCCCCGCCGGTCGCGACGATATTGATGATCTGCCCATGGCCACGAGCCTGCAGCAGCGGCAGGCCGGCCGCGATGCCATGCAGCGCGCCGCGCAGATTGACATCGATCATCCGGTCCCAATCGTCGATGCGCAGCGCCGCCAGCGCCGACGGCGCCAGCAGCCCGGCGCTGTTGACGAGCACATCCAGCCGGCCGAACCAGGCATGGGCCAGGCTGATGAAGCGCTGCGTGCTGCGACGGTCCGTCACGTCCACGGCATGGCACTGCGCCGAACCGCCGGCGCGCATGATGAGCCCGGCCAGGGCCTCGATCTGCGGCCGATCACGCGCGCCCAGCACGACATGGGCGCCCTGCGCGGCCAGCAGCCGGGCGGCGGCCGCGCCGATGCCGCCATCGCCCGCCTCGGTGATCGCGACGACCTTGCCTTCGATTCCTGATGACATGAACGACTCCTTGATGGGTGCTGGCCGGATTGGCGCGAGGCTGGGCGGCAGTCTAGAAAATCGCCTCGACGCGGCGGTAGCCCGTTCCTGCAGGCTTCTTGCCCAATGCTCCGAACCTGCTCGCGCGGCCGTGCGCTGGCCGCGCCGGCTGACTAGACTCGCGCCATGTCCACGACCACCACGCTCAACCCTGCCAATGCCAGTGAGTCCCAGGTGCAACTGCTGCTGCGCCAAGCCGAGCTGGTGCAGCGCCTGGCCGCACTCGCGCCGCGAGACGGCGAGCAAAGCACGCCGGTGCCCGGCCTCAGCCTGTGGCGCCTCAGTGCCCCCAGCGAGCCGCACCACGGCCTGCACAAGCCCGCCGTCTGCCTGATCGCGCAGGGCGCCAAGCGCCTCTACCTGGCCGACGAGCTGTACGACTACGACGCCAGTCACCACCTGGTCGTCAGTCAGGACCTGCCGGTGATGGGTCAGGTCTTGCAGGCGACCGAGGAGCAGCCCTATCTGTGCGTGCGCCTGGACATCGACCCGGCGGCGCTGGCCGAACAGGCCCGCCATCTGAGCGCGCCGCCCATGGACGGCCGGTCCAGCACGCGCGGCGTCTTCGTCGGCCACAACAGCATCGAGCTGCTGGACCCGGTGCTGCGCCTGTTGCGCCTGCTGGAATCGCCGCAGCACCTGCCCGCGCTGGCACCGCTGGCGCTGCAGGAAATCCTCTACCGTTTGCTGTCAGGCCCCGAGGGCTGGCGGCTGGCACAGACGCTGACGGGCGGCGGTGGCGGCTCTGCCGCGCGCATCGCCCAAGCGATCAACTGGCTGCGCGAGCGCTATGCCGAACCGCTGAGCATCGCGGCGATGGCCGAGGCCGCGCACATGAGCCCCTCATCGCTGCATCACCACTTCAAGGCCGTCACCGCGATGAGCCCGCTGCAGTACCAGAAGCGCCTGCGCTTGCAGGAGGCACGCTGCCTGCTGCTGGCTGGCGGCATCGATGCGGCCGGTGCCGCTCACAAGGTCGGCTATCAAAGCCCCTCGCAGTTCAGCCGCGAATACAGCCGCATGTTCGGCGCGCCGCCGGCCCGCGATCTGCGCGCGCTCAAGGAGCAGGCGCTGGGCATTGCGCGCTGAGCGCCGGTTGTTGCGGAAAGCGCACCCAGAAAACGCAAAGGGTCAGCACTTGCGTGCTGACCCTCATTGTTTGGTGCCCAGAAGAGGACTCGAACCTCCACGGAGTTACCCGCTAGTACCTGAAACTAGTGCGTCTACCAATTCCGCCATCTGGGCTAGTTTCTTCTTCAGCACATTTACCGAACTGCGCGAAGAGGCCGGACTATAGCATGCGAATTTGCAAGCGCGCAAGCCCTGGCCCATCTTTTGTTCAGGCCGCCGCCGTCATCTTGAAAATGCCGGTCGCATTACCGGCGTCGAAGCGCAGATCCAGGCCCTGCTGCTCGTCCTCGCGCTCGCGCTGGATGAACTCATAGAACGAGCCCGGCACCGCCTGGGTCAAGACCCGACCCTCGTGCAGGAACTGGCGTTCCACCTGGGCCGCGCGGAAGGCGGTCTGGCGCACCCGGCCGGAGGCCGAGGTCTCGATGCTGTCCTTGATCGGCCGGCCCATCACGCGCTGGGTGTCGGCCAGCAGCTCGATGTCGGCAACACGGTCGGTCGCGTGGTTGAAGGCATTGCCCTCGGTCGCGATCCAGGCCATCTCGGCCGACTCGGCCAGCAGGGCCTGGTAGTCGGCCAGCGCGAACAGCGGGTGCTGGCGCTCGAAACAGCCCAGCAGGCGCGGCAGCAGGGACAGCGCGGCATTCCAGGGCAGGACCTTGTCGCGCGCCAGCTGTTCCAGCAGGGCCAGATCGGCGCTGGACAGCGGGTCGCGCGAGGCGCCGATGACGCGGCTCACCGCCGCCTGGAAGGCCGGCGAGAACTGCTCGGGGTGCAGCTCGGAGACGAAGAACTGCGCGATGTCCTCGGGGAAGTCTTCATGCCGCCAGCTGCGGCCGGTCATCTTCAGGCGTGTCAGCGGATAGGTCTCGGCATGGGCATAGCCCAGCGGCCGCAGCACCCGCGTGATCGCCGCCTCGCCGGGAGGCAGCGCGCCGCCGGGCCAGGCCACGGTGCGCAACGCGCCATGGTCGAACACCACGCGTTCGCCGGCACGCTGGCAGTCGGCCACATAGGCGGCACCGGCGGGCACGCGCGCGAGCAGGTCGCGGAACAGCGCCATATTCAGCGCCTGCGCCAGCTCGGCGCGCGACACCGTGTCGCCGACCGGCTTCAGCAGCGCCGGCATCACCTGCAACTGAGCAAACGTCTCCTGCGCCGCCGCCTCGCCCAGCAGGGCACTCAGCAGGCGGCTCAAACCCGATTCAGTCATCGCGATTCACCTCAGATGTCGAACTTCACGCCCTGAGCCAGCGGCAGCGAGCGCGAGTAATTGACCGTGTTGGTCGTGCGCCGCATATAGGCCTTCCAGGCATCGGAGCCGGACTCGCGGCCACCGCCGGTTTCCTTCTCGCCGCCGAAAGCGCCGCCGATCTCGGCGCCCGAGGTGCCGATATTGACGTTGGCGATGCCGCAGTCCGAACCGGCCGCGCTCATAAAGGTCTCGGCCTCGCGGATGTCGTTGGTGAAGATGGCCGAGGACAGGCCTTGCGGCACCTCGTTCTGCAGCGCGATTGCCTCATCGAGGGTCTGGTACTTCAGCGTGTAGAGGATGGGCGCGAAGGTCTCGTGCTTGACGATGGCGGTCTGCGCCGGCATGCGCACCAGGGCCGGCGCGGCATACCAGGCCTCGGGATACTGGGCGGCCAGCGCACGGTCGCCGCCGCTGACTTCGCCGCCCTGCTCGCGCGCGGCGGCCAGCGCGGCCTGCATCGCATCGAAGGCTTGCTTGTCGATCAGCGGGCCGATCAGATGGCCGGGCTCGACGGGCGAGCCTATCTTCAGCTGCGCGCGAGCGCGGTCCAGGCGCGAAACCAGTTCGTCGTGAATCGATTCGTGGGCGATGACGCGGCGCGTGGTCGTGCAGCGCTGGCCGGCCGTGCCGTAGGCGCCGAACAGGATGCCGCGCACGGCCAGGTCCAGGTCGGCGCTGGAGGTCACGATGATGGCGTTGTTGCCGCCCAGCTCCAGCAGGCAGCGACCGAAGCGCGCCGCGACGCGCGGGCCGACCGCGCGGCCCATGCGGGTCGAGCCGGTGGCGGACACCAGCGCGACACGGGCATCGTCGACCATGGCCTCGCCGACGGCAGCGCCGCCGTTGAGCACCTGCGACAGGTAGGCCGGCGCAGCCGAACCTTCCGCCACATAGCGAGCGACGGCCCGCTCGAACAGCGCCTGCGTGGCCAGCGCCGTCAGCGGGGTCTTCTCGCTGGGCTTCCAGACGCAGCTGTCGCCGCAGACCAGGGCCAGGGCCGAGTTCCAGGCCCAGACCGCGACGGGGAAGTTGAAGGCCGAGATGATGCCCACCACGCCCAGCGGCAGGTACTGCTCCATCATGCGGTGGCCGGGGCGCTCGCTGGCGATGGTCAGGCCATGCAGCTGGCGCGACAGGCCGACGGCGAAGTCGCAGATGTCTATCATCTCCTGCACCTCGCCCTCGCCCTCGCTCGTGACCTTGCCGGCCTCCAGCGACACCAGGCGGGCCAGCGCGGCCTTGTGGGCGCGCAGCTCTTCGCCGAACAGGCGCACCAGCTCGCCGCGCTTGGGCGCGGGCACGGTGCGCCATTCCAGGAAGGCGGCGTAAGCCCGGCCGACGGCGGCCGTCATCTCGGCGGCGCTGGCCTCGTGCACGGCGCCCAGCACCGCGCCGTCGATCGGCGAGCGCACGTTCAGGGTGCCACCGGTGTAGGCGGCAGCGGGAACGCCCAGGGCGCTCAGCAGGTCTTGCGTTTGATTCGTCATGGTCTGGATTCTCACTTAACCGATGGACTCGACCTGGCGCGACTGCTGATAGGCCTGGCCGAAACGATTGGCCAGGAAGGCCGGCAGCTCGACCTCTTCCTGGCGGATGAAGCCCTTGGCCGGCAGCTTGCCTTCGCGGAACAGATCAACCGCCGCGCAGATGCCGGCGGCGGTGGTGATCTGGATCGCCGACAGCGGCGCCTTGGCATCGCGCTCGGCGAAGATCTTGCGGGCGAAGACCTCCTGCATCAGCACGCCGTTCTTCATGCCGGAGACGGTCACGAAGACCAGCACGACATCCTGCATCGTCGCGGGCATGCTTTTGCGCATGATGTCCTTGAGCTTGTCCTGGTCGTTGGCCAGGGCCAGGTCTTCGAGCAGGAACTTCATCAGATCGCGGTGGCCGGGGTAGCGCACGGTCTTGTAGTCGAGGTTGCGCACCTTGCCGGCCCAGGTCTCGCACAGCGTGCCCAGACCGCCCGAGGTGTTGAAGGCCTCGTACTCGGTGCCGTCCAGCGAGAAGTGCTCCAGGCCCTCCAGCGGCAGGGCGGAGATGAACTCGCCGCCATGGATGGCTTCGCAGGGGTGGCAGTACTCGTTGATCAGGCCGTCGACCGACCAGGTCAGGTTGTACTTCAGGGCATTGGTCGGGAAGGCCGGCAGCGCACCGACCCGCATCTGCACATCGCGCACCTCGTCGAAGCCGGTGGCCAGGTGGTGGGCGACGATGCCGATGAAGCCGGGTGCCAGGCCGCATTGCGGCATGAAGGCGGTCTTGGCGTTGGCGGCCAGGTCCTTGATGGCCTTGGTCGCGGCCACATCCTCGGTCAGGTCGAAGTAGTGGCAGCCGCATTCCAGCGCCAGCGTGGCGGCCGTGATGGCCAGGTGATAGGGCAAGGCGTTGACGACCGTGTCCTTGCCGCGCAGCTGAGCCGCCAGCGCCGCCTGGTTCTCGGTGTCCACCTCGGCGGTGGTGATGCCCTCGGCGGCGAGCACGGCCAGGTACTTGGCGTTCTTGTCGATCACGGTGACCTGGTAGTCGCCGGTGGCGTGCAGCAGGCGGGCGATGGTCTGGCCGATATGGCCGGCACCGAGCAGGGCGACTTTCATGAGGAACTCCTTCATCGATCAATCAACAGATGGCCGCAGTCTAGGAATGAGCCCGGTCGAAAGAAAGCATGAGTTCGACGAAACCAATAGAGATAATGACGATTCGTCAGCCCCATCACTCACATCGTCGAAATCAAGGGTTATCCATGACTCACAGCGCCCGCGACCCCATCGACCGCCAGCTGATCACCCTGCTGCAGGCCAATGCCCGCGAGAGCACGGCCAATCTGGCACGCAAACTGGGCGTGGCCCGCACCACCGTGGTGGCGCGGCTGGCCCGGCTGGAGCAGGACGGCGCCATCGTCGGCTACACGGCCAAGCTGGGCAGCGAGGCGGCGGACCGCGGCGTGCAGGCCTTTGTCGGCATCACGGTGCAGCCGCGCGCCGGGCGCGAGGTGGTCAAGAAGCTCGGCGGCTTCCCCGAGCTGCGCCAGCTCGCCTCGGTCAGCGGCGAGTTCGACTACATGGCGCTGCTGCGCGCGGAATCGACGATGCGGCTGGACGCCCTGCTCGACGAGATCGGCGAGATCGAGGGCGTGATCAAGACCACGAGTTCGGTGGTTTTGGCGCTGCGCGTGGATCGCAGCGCCTGAGCCCGCAGGGCGCGGGCACGGCGCTTGCTATATGCCACTCTCTCTTGATCGGAGTGCCCGATGAACAAGCAACAACGCTCCACCGCCCGCGCCCAGAACATCGTCACCGCGCTGAAGGCCCTGGTCCTGGTGGCCGCCGTCTGGGGCCTTGTCTACCCGACCCTGCTCTGGGGTCTGGGACGGCTCCTGCCCTGAGGTCTAGCGCCCGATGGCCGCCCGGCCCAGATCGGGCTGGTCGGTGAAGAAGCCGTCCATGCCCAGGGCCAGAAAGGCCTTGAGCTGGCCCGCCATATCGCCCAGGGCCTGGCCCTCGCGCCGGAACTCCGCCGGCAGAAAGCTGTTCTCGGCCCGGAAGGTCCAGCCATGGACCAGCAGGCCGCGCGCATGGGCCTCGGCGATCAGCCGGGTCGGAGCCCCCAGCTGGCCGCCGGCCAGCGGGATCATCAGGTGGGTGTGCGCACCGATGCCGTCGGCATAGGTCTTGATGAAGTCCAGGCCGGCCGGCAGGGCCAGGTCTTGATAAGCGCGCAGATCACCGGCCAGGCTCAGGTCATAGGGCCGGCCGGCGGCGCTGAGCAGCTGCACCAGGCGGATGGCGGTTTTGCCGCGCAGGTACTGCAGGTTCGACACTTCGAAGGACTGGATGAAGACCGGCGCCTCGCGCGTGTTGCCATAGGCGGCATGCAGCGCTTGCAGCAGCCTGTCCTCCAGGCGCGGCAGGCCGGCCGCCTCGGTGAAGGCCTTGAAATAGCTGGGGTGCTTGGTCTCGGGATAGAGGCCGACGCCATGGGCCTTGGCCAGCGCGATGACTTCCTGCAGGGTCGGGATCGGGTATTTGTTGTCGTGCGCCTTGTTGGCCAGACGCTGATCGCGCAGCCGCTCCTGGGCGCGGATGTCGGCCCGGATCTCGGCGGCGGTGAAGTCCTCGGCGAACCAGCCGCCCATCGGCCGGCCATCGACCTGCTTGACGGTGAGCCGGTCCGCATACTTCTCCAGCTCCCAGACATTGCTGCTGGTGTCGGTGCGGTGCAGCAGCGGCCGGCCATCGGCGCCGCGCTTGATGCGGCCGTCGGCCTCCAGCTCGACCCGGGCCAGCAGCGGCTCATGGCGGGCCAGCAGCACACCGTCCTTGCTCATGACCAGATCGGGCTCGATGTAGTCGGCGCCCTGGGCGATCGCCAGCTCATAGGCGGCCAGCGTGTGCTCGGGCAGATAGCCGGAGGCGCCCCGGTGGGCGATCAGCAGCGGCGGGGCCGCCGGTGGCGGGAGGGCTTGAGCCCATGCCGGCAAACCGGCCAGCCAGACCATCAGGGCAGAAACAAGCTTTTTCATCCAGACTCCTTGTTGACCGACACAGGCCAGCATGCCTCAAAGCCGCAGCGCCACCGCGATGCCGCCGTCCGCCCGCCCCATCATCCGATAGCCCAGCCCATGGCGCTCGCACAGGCGCTGGACGATGGACAGGCCCAGACCCAAGCCGGCGCCGGCCTGCCGCTCGCCCGAGCCGCCGCTGGCAAGACCCGGCCCTTCTTCGTTCTCGACCCACAGCTCGCCATCGGCCCAGCGCAGGCGCACCAGGGCGCCCGGCGCATGCTGGGCCGCATTGGCCAGCAGATTGTTCAGTATCACCGCCAGCACCTCGGGCTGGCCGATCAGGTCGAGCGCCGGGTCTATGCCCAGCTCGAAGGGCGGCGCCGGCTCTGCGCGCGCCAGGGCCGCCGAGCGCTGCAGCTCCAGCGCCTGCAGCACCAGGGCCAGCAAGCGGTAGCGCTGTGGCGGCGGCAGTTGCAGAGGCTCGCGCGCCAGCGCCAGCAGGCTTTGCACCGTCTGCGTCATGCTGCGGCAGGCCTCGCGGATGCGCGCCAGCGGCGCCTGGGCATGCGCCGGCAGGTCGCCGCGCGCCTGCAGCAGCTCGGCCGAGTTGGCGATCACGGCCAGCGGCGTGCGCAGCTCATGGCTGGCGTCGCGGCCGAACTGCTGCTCACGCTCGGAGAATTCCCTGTTGCGCTGCCAGGCCGCCTTCAGCGTGGCGGCCAGCCGGCCCAGCTCATTGCGCGGGAAGCTCTGCAGCGCTATCGGCGGCTCGGTGCCGGGCGGCGCTTCGCGCAGGGCACGATCCAGCCGCGCCAGCGGCCGCACCGCCTGGCGCGCCAGCCACCAGCCCAGGCTCAGCGACAGCAGCAGCAACAGGCCACACATCAGCCCCAGATTCCACAGCATGGCCGCGCGCCGCGGCCGCACTTCCAGCTGCTCGCTGACCTCGGCCACCAGCCATTGCTGCGGCTGCGCCAGCCGCAGCAGGTGGTAGTGCCGCCCCTGCTCGCCGGCCAGCTCGCGCCGCGCCGGGTGGGCCGCATGGGCGGCCGCCAGATCGGGCGGGAAGCTGCGCGCATCGGCATGCAGGCTGATGAAGCGGCGCAGCGGTGCAGGCGGCGCCTGCCCGGCCAGCGCCGCCTGCCGCTGATGCTCGCCCTCCTCGGCCAGCATGCGCTCGAAGAAAGTGTCTTCCAGCGAGTACATCATCGCCATCGCCAGCAGCACGAAGAGCGCACAGACGAAGAGGGTCAGGCCGCCGAAGGCCAGCACGATGCGCTGCTGCAGCGACCAAGCGGCCCTCATGCCGGCAGCTCCAGCCGGTAGCCCTGGCCGGGCAGGGTGCTGAGCAGCGCTGGCCGGTCGGGAAAGGGCTTGTCCAGTGCCTGGCGCAGCTGGTAGATGTGGGAGCGCAGTGCGTCCGAATCGGGCGGCTCGTCGCCCCACAGCCTGCGCGTCAGCGCCTCGCGGCTCACAAGGGCCGGATGCGCCTCGGCCAGGGCCAGCAGGATCTGCCAGCCCAGCGGCTGCAGCGGCAAGACCTGACCCTGGCGGCAGGCCTCGCGGCGGCGCCGGTCCAGGCTCAACTCGCCCAGCACCAGCCGATGGGGCCGCTGCAGGCGCGGCCGGGCCGCCAGCGCCAGGCAGCGCGCCGCCAGCTCGGCCAGCTCGAAGGGCTTGCTCAGATAGTCGTCGGCGCCCTGGGCAAAGCCGGCCAGCTTGTCCTGCAGCTGGTCGCGCGCGGTCAGCATCAGCACCGGCAGATGGCGCTCGCTCTCGGCCCTCAGCCGCGCGCAGACCTGCAGCCCGTCCAGGCGCGGCAAGTTCAGGTCCAGCAGCAGCAGGTCGTAGTCCTGCTCCAGCGCCATGCCCAGACCCAGCGCGCCGTCGCCGGCACAGTCGACGCGGTGGCCCTGCAGGCCCAGGTACTCGGCCAGCGTGTCGGCCAGCGCCGCATGGTCCTCGATCAAGAGGATGTTCAGGCGCGGGCGCGACGGCGTCTCGGTCATCGGGGGCTCAGCTCTCCAGTTCGGCCAGCAATTGTCGGGCACGCACATGGTCGGGCTGCTGCTGCAGCACGCGCTTGAGCAGCGCGATCGCCTCGGGCTTGTGGCCCAGCTTGGCATGGACACCGGCCAGTGCCGCTGTCATGCCGGCGTGGGCGGGGGCCAGCCGATGGGCCTGGGCCAGCATGGCCAGCGCGCTCTTCAGGCGCTCAGGCGCGGCCTCGCCCTCGCTGATCAGCAGGCCGTAAGTGCCCAGCAGCAGCGGGTCGTGGCGGCCGGCCTCGGCGGCGGCGTCGTCGCCGGCCAGATGGCGCTCGATCAGGGCCATCGTCGCCTCTTCGATGCCGGGCGTGCGCGCCACCGGCGTGCGGCCCAGGGCCCGCAGCAGGGCTTCGACCAGCGGCGGGGTCGACAGCGGGTTCTGGCCGGTGATCAGACGCTCATCGCTGACCACCAGCGGCAGCATCAGGCCGCGCGACTCGTAGCGCGCGCCCTGGGCTTGCAAGGCGTCCTCCAGCAGAAAGGGCAGCTGGCTCAGGGTCTTGCCCGAGAAGCGGCGCTCCTCGGCATTGCTGAAGCCGGTCACGCGCCGCCCGGCCAGCAGCGGAGTGCCATCGGCGCTCTTCAGGTCCAGCAGGGCCGCCGGGCCGTGGCAGACCGCCGCCAGCACGCCGCCGCGCTGCCAGACCCCGCTCAGCAGCTGCTGCAGCGGCGCATCGCCGCGCAGATCGAACATCGGCCCCTTGCCGCCCAGCACCAGCACGGCCGCATAGTCGGCCGGCTTGAGCCCGGCCGTCGGCAGCGTGGCCTGCAGCCGCGCCATCAACGCGGCATCGGCCTTGACCTGGCGCGCCGTGCTCTCGCCGGACGGCCGGCCCACGGGCGCGCCGCCCTTGGGGCTGGCGATATCGAAAGCCACCCCATTGGCCTGCAGCAGCTGGGCGGCCAGCGCGAACTCGTGAAAGTCATAGCCCAGCTTGCCGCCGTCCTCGGCCTGGCCATGGCTGCTGAGCACCAGCAGCACGCGCGGCTCGGCCGCGCTGGCTTGGGCCATGCTGAAAAGGCCGAGGGTCGCGGCAGCGGCCAGCAGCAGGCGGCGAGAAGTCTTGATCAGAGGCATGAGCGGCTCCGGGGGTGAGGATGCGACAGCCTAGAAAGCCGGGCGTGAAGTCGCCGTGAAGCCTCGGATCACTTTTTTCTTGGCGCCGCGCGAATCCTTTGCCCGCGAACCCGACTCTTGCTTGTCGAGGCGATAGATCCTCGAAAAACTGATTGAAGGAGTTGTGATGCTTTATGTGAAGAACCTGCCGGTCTGGGAACGGCTGCTGCGCGGCGCCGGTGCGCTGGCCATGGGCGCGGCCGCGCTGCTGATGCCTGGTGCCGGCCCCTGGGCCTGGCTGCTGGCCGCCAGCGCGGCCGGCGCGCTGCTCTCGAGCCTGCTGGGTTTCTGCCCGGCTTGCGCGCTGTTCGGGCGCAAGCCGGGTTGAACCGAACCGGGCCGCTAGGCGCTCAGCCCCCAAACCGAGCGCAGCAGCGACAGGGTCGCGACGATGGCCGGCTCATGCTCGGCCGCGCGCGGGTAGATGAAGCTGAGCATCGCGCCGACCCGCGCGTGCGGCCAGATCACGATCTCGCCGCGCTCGCTGGCCGGCAGGGCCACGTCCTCGCGCAGCAGCGACAGCCCGACGCCGGCACGCACCAGGCTTTGCGGCAGCGAAGACTCGTCGGACTCGATCACCTGGTGCGGGCTCAGGCCTTGCCGCGCGAACATATCGCGCATCAGGGTCTGCACATGGTGCTGGGCCGGCGCGCCTATCCAGGGCATCGCGGCGATATCGCGCCAGCCGGCATGCAGCAGGGCCTGGGCCTGGCTGGCCGGGCCGGCGATGCGGTAGTGGATGGTCTGCAGCGCCAGGCCCGCCGCCTCCTGCGGGATGCTGGGGCCGATATAGAAGGCGCCCTGCAGGAGCCCGGCCGCGACCTGCTCGCGCAGCTCCTCGGCCGGGCCGTTGCGGGTACGGATTTCCAGCAGCGGCAGGTCGCGCACCAGGGCGCCCAGCAGTGAGCCCAGGCGCAAGGTGTCGGGGTCGGCCACGGTGCCCAGGGTCAGGCTGCCGGTCACCTCGCCCTGCAGATCGCGCGCCTTGCCCAGCAGATGGCCGGCCGCTGTCAGCACCTGCTCGGCATCGGCCAGCAAGGCCTCGCCGGCCCGCGTCAGATTGATGCGGCCGGGCCGGCGGTCGAACAGGGTCACGCCCAGCCCCTCCTCCAGCGCCTTGATCTGGCCGGTGATGGCGGGCTGGGTCAGGTGCAGGGCTTCGGCGGTGCGGGTGATATTGCCCAGCTTGGCCGCCGTGACAAAAGCGCGTAGCTGATAGATCTCCATGCGGCGAGCGTAGCGCGACCGTCAGCGGTCGAGGAAACGCACCTGGCTGGGCTCGATGCCCAGCCGGACCTGGGCGCCCGCCGCGAACATCGCCAGACCGGCGTAGTGGGCCTGATCGGTGACCAGGGCCACCTCACCGACGCGCACCCGGTAGCGCGAGAACTCACCCAGGAACTCGGCGCTCTCGACCCGGCCATCGAGCCAGACGCGCGAGGCATCGACCGCCTCGTCACGCACCCGGATGCTGACCTGGTGCGGCCGGAAGGCCAGCGCCGCCGCGCCCAGCGCCGGCGCCTCGGCCGGGCTCGGCAGGGTCAGGCTGCCCATGCCCTCGACATTGAAGACCAGGGTCTCGCCGTTGACCGCGGTGACCCGGCCCTCCAGCAGATTGGCGGTGCCGACAAAGCCGGCGACGAAGCGGTTGACCGGGAAGTCATACAGCCCGGTGGCCGCGCCGACCTGCTGCAGGATGCCCTTGTCCAGCACCGCCATGCGGTCGGCCGTGGTCATCGCCTCCTCCTGGTCATGGGTCACGAAGACCGTGGTCAGGCCCAGCTTGCGCTGCAGGTTCTTCAGCTCCTCGCGCATCTGCACGCGCAGCTGCTTGTCGAGATTGGACAGGGGCTCGTCCAGCAGCAGCAGCTTGGGCTCGATCACGACGGTGCGCGCCAGCGCGACGCGCTGCTGCTGGCCGCCCGAGAGCTGGCCGGGCCGGCGCTGGGCATAGGTCTGCAGGCCCACCAGCTCCAGCACCGCGCCGACCTTGCGGCGGATCGCGTCCTTGCTTTCGCGCCGCTCGACCAGGCCGAAGGCGACGTTGTCCCACACCGTCATATGGGGCCACAGCGCATAGTTCTGGAACACCATGCCGATATTGCGCCGGTGCGGCGGCGTACCGGTGATGTCCTGGCCGTCCACCAGCAGCTCGCCGCGCTGGTGCTGGTTGAAGCCGGCAATCAGTCGCAGGAGCGTCGACTTGCCCGAGCCCGAAGGACCCAGCAGCGCGAAGAACTCGCCCGGCTCGATGCGCAGATTGACGTCACGCAGCACCTCGGTGCTGCCATAGCTCAGGCTGATGTGCCGGGCCTCGAGGGAGACTTTGTTCAGATGCATGGTGATCAAGCCTTGTGAACGGGAGCGATGGCGCGCGAGCGCTCGACGACGCGGTGCGAGAAATAGGTGCCCAGGCCGACGACGACGACGGCCAGCACACCCAGCGCCGCGCCGGGACCGCGGCCCGAGATGCTTTGCATATAGAGATAGATGCCGTAACTCATCGGCGCCTGGCTCTGGGCCGAGGACAGCAGGATGGTGGCCGAGAGCTCGACCGCGGCGGTGATGAAGCTGGTGACGAAGCCGGCCAGCATGCCGCCCATCATCAGCGGCACCATGATGCGGCGAATCGTCGACAGCCGCGAGGCCCCCAGGCTCTGCGCCACCTCCTCCAGCGAGACATGGACCTGCTGCAGCGCCGCCATGCAGGAGCGCAGCGCATAGGGCAGGCGACGCACCGCGTAGGCCAGCATGATCAGCACCCAGGTGGTGATCAGCGGGGTCTCGGTGAAGGGCAGGTTGACCCCCTTGAACAGGCGCAGATAGCCGATCGCCAGCACCAGGCCCGGGATCGCCAGCGCCGCCGAGGCCAGATAGTCCAGCCATTGGCGGGCCGGCAGCTCGGTGCGCAGGATCAGGTAGGCGATGGCCGTGCCGATCAGCACGTCCAGGCCGGCGGCCATGAAGCAATACATCAGCGTGTTGCCAATCATGCGGCTGGAGTCGCTGAACACGGTGGCGTAGTGCTCCAGCGTGTAGGCGTCCGGCAGCACCGAGAAACTCCACACCTTGGAGAAGGACATCAGCAGAATGCCCAGATGCGGGGCCAGCGTGACCAGCAGGATCAGGACGATCCAGCCGTAGGCCAGCAGCGATTCCCACATTCCCAGCCGGCGCCGCTGCAGCGCGCTGCCGCCCTTCTGCAGGGTCGCATAGTCCTTGCCCTTCATCACGCGGGCAGCCAGCCACAGCGCCAGGATCGAGAAGGCGATCATGATGACGCTGATCACATAGCCCAGCGGATCGTCGATGCCCACCGAGGTGATGCGCAGATAGGCCTGGGGCGCCAGCATATTGGTCACGCCCATCACCAGCGGCGTGCCCAGGTCGTCGAAGACCTTGACGAAGACCAGGGCCGCGCCGGCCAGGAAGCCCGGCATCGCCAGCGGGAAGATGATGCGGCGGAACAGCCGCCAGCCCTTGGCGCCGAGGTTCAGCGCCGACTCCTCCATCGCGCCGTCGATATTGCGCATCGCGGCGACCAGGTTCAGCAGGATGAAGGGGAAGTAGTGGATGCTCTCGACGAAGACCACGCCCCCCAGCCCGTCCATGATCGGGATCGTGAACCCGAAGTACTCGTTGAGCAGCAGGTTCAGCGAACCGTTGCGGCCGAAGATCAGCTGCAGCGCCACCGCACCGACGAAGGGCGGCATGATCAGCGGCAGCACGCCCAGGGTCTGGATCAGCAGCGCGCCGCGGAACTCGAAGCGCACCGTCAGATAGGCCAGCGGCACCGCGATCAGGCTGGCGAAAAACACGCTGGCCAGCGCGACGATCAGGCTGTTGAAGAAGGATTCGCGGAACACCGTCTGTTCGAAGAAGTTCGCGAAGTGCCCGAAGGTCAGCGCGCCGGTCTCGTTGATGAAGGCGGTGTAGATCACCAGGCCGACCGGGATCAGCAGGAACAGCAGCAGAAAGGCCAGGATCAGGCCGAAGGCCAGCCAGGGGCCGAAGCCGCTCAGCGCGCGCCAGGGACGCACGCGGCCGGCGGCTGGCCCGGCGGCGCCGGGCTCCGTGTAGACAGCAGACATGGTGTGTTTCCGAAAGGACGCTCCGGGCCGGGGCCGAGGGAGCGTCGAGGGACGACAGGGCTTGGGGCGAGCGACTACTTGGCCAGCGCCAGCGCTTCCTCGGCCAGCTTGGTGGCACGGGCATAGTTATCGCGCGCCTTGCTGGCCCAGAGCTGCTCCAGGCCGGTCAGTTCCTTGGACACCGCCACCTCGCGGCGGTTCTTGCGGAACAGCTCGAGGAACTGCTCGTTCTTCACATTGGCCTCGCCGACCAGGGAGCTATAGGCCAGGTTGCGGGCCTGGCTCGCCAGCTCCAGCCCCTTGGCATTGGGCCGGGCCTTGAGCGCCTTGTCGGCCGCATGGATGGCCTTGGTGGCGGCCTGCAGCTCCTTGAGCCGGAAGGTCACCATCTGGTCGAACAGGCTGGTGACCACCTGGTAGCGGCTCTCCGACAGCTCGGCGTCGAACTGCACCTTGGCGCGCGCCGCCACCGCCTGCGGCACCGGATAGCCGGCCGGTGCCTTCAGCGCCGTGTAGGGCAGGATGGGCAGGCGGCTGATCTTGGGGTCGAACAGCAGCTGCTGGCCCTCGGTCGACATGCTGAAGCGCATGAACTTCTTGGCCTCCTCGGGGTTCTTGCTGCCGGCGATCAGCGCGATATTGGCCGGCACCACCGCCGTCATCGACGGGTAGACGAAGTCCACCGGAAAGCCCGAGTACTTGCCGGCCAGGCCGAAGAAGTCGATCACGATGCCGATGCCGTACTGGCCGTTGTTGACCCCGTCCGGCACCGCGAAGCTGCGGTCGGTGACGGCGGCCGCATTGCCCATCATCGCCAGCAGCTGGCTCCAGCCCTTGTCCCAGCCCTCGCCCTGCAGAATCGTCTCCACGGTCAGCTGGGTCGTTCCCGAACGCGAGGGGCTGGAGATCGCGACATGGCCAAAGTACTCGGGCCGCGTCAGGTCGACCCACTCCTTGGGCGCCGGCAGCTTGTTGGCCGCCATATAGCGGGTGTTCCACATCATGCCGTAGCCCGCCAGCGCCTGGCCGTAGTAGAGGCCGCCGGGGTCGTTGAGCGGGTAGTTGCCGATCTTGGCCGGCGCGGCCGGGTTCTTGACCTCGGGGGCCGGCAGCAGCAGCTTGTTGCGTGCCAGCACCTCGAAGGCATCGGGCGCCGAGGCCCACATGATGTCGGGACGCTGGCCCTCGGCCAGCTCGCGCACATAGGCGATGGCGGCCGTGGTGTTCTTGTTCAGGATCTCGATCTTGATGCCGGGGTTCGCGGCCTCGAAGGCCTTCTGGTAGGCGGTGGTCAGCTCCTTGGGAAAGGAGGTCAGCACCGTGACCGTGCCGGCCGCCGCCAGCTGAGCGGCGCCGAGCAGGACGAGGGCCAGGGCGGCCGCGCGAAGAGTCTTCTTGCCTTGCATGCTTGTCTCCTGTTCTTTTGCTGACAGTGAGAGCGCAATGTAGGAGGCCGGCTGCGCGGCAGCCAATCATCGTTTCTGATGCGAGCCATCAGCGGCACGGCCGGTCGGGTTAACCCCTGACCGGCCATCAGCCCATGATCAGGCCGGCAGCAGCCCGCGCGTGCGCGCCATCAGCCGCGTCAGCCCCAGCATCGCATCGGTATGCGGCGTGGCCAGGCCGAGCTGCTGCGCGATCTCGCGCACCGAAGCCACCAGGGCATCGAGCTCCAGCGGCCGGCCGGCTTCGACGTCCTGCAGCATCGAGGTCTTGAAGGCTCCCAGCTTGCGTGTCACTTCATGGCGCTGCTCGGGCGTCTGATCGACAGCGCAGCCGATGCGCGCGCCGATGTCGGCGGCCTCGCGCATCACATTCGTGACGAAGCCGCGCACCAGCTCGTCGTCGAGGATGCGGTCGCAGGTCGCGCCGGTCAGTGCCGAGATCGGGTTCATGGTCATATTGCCCCAGAGCTTGAACCAGATATCGCGCTGGATGCGCTCGGAGACCGTGGCATTGAAGCCGGCGCGGCCCAGCAGCGCGGCCAGCGCCTCGATGTGCTCGGGCCGGCCGCCTGCGGGCGCGCCGAGTATCAGGCCCATGCCCATCACATGGCGGACCAGGCCGGGCTCGGGCGTCGTGCAGCTGGCATGGACCACGCTGCCGATCACGCGCGCGGCCGGGATCAGGCCGGCCACCCGGCCGCCGGGGTCGACCGACTCCAGCCGCAGGCCATCCAGCGCACCGCCCAGGCCATCGAAAAACCACCAGGGCACGCCATTCATCGCCACCAGCACGCGGGCCTGCTCGTTCATGTCCAGCAAGGCCTTGACGGCCGGGGCCACCGCCGCCAGCGCCGGGCCCTTGACGGCCAGCACGATCAGGTCCTGCGGGCCCAGCTCCTCGGGCCGCTCGCCGGCCGCTAGGGGCACGGTCCAGCGCTCGCCGCCGGACTCGACACGCAGCCCCCGCTGCGCGCGCAAGGCCGCCAGCGTGGCGCCGCGCGCCAATGCGCTGAGCTTGACTTCGGCGCCCAGCCGGTGGCCCAGATGGCCGGCGAACCAGCCGCCGATGGCACCGGCGCCCACTATGCACACTCTCATCGTCATTCCCGTTGCTGTGTCGAGCGCCCCTGGTCGGAGCGCAGGCGGCCAGTCTCGCACACGGCTGTAGGCGCCGGCCGACGGGCGGCCGCGGCCGCCACCGCTGGTCGCGGCGGGGCAAGAGGCCTATGCTGCCCAGCAATGAGAACCTTGAGCTGCGAGCGCTGTGGCCAGCGCGTCTTCTTCGAGAACCTGGCCTGCGACGCCTGTGGCGCGGCGCTGGGCTTTGTGCCGGCCGAATTGCGCTTCGGCGCCTTCGAGGTCGGCAGCGACGGCGTCTGGCAGCGCCTCGCCGAGGGTGCCACGGCTCAGCGCCCTTGCAGCAACTACCGGCTCGAAGGCGTCTGCAACTGGATGCTGCCCGCCGACTCGGCCCAGGCCCTGTGCCTCAGCTGCCGCTGCACCGATGTGATCCCCGCCTTGGGCAAGCCCGAGAACCGCGACCATTGGGCGCGCATCGAGCGCGCCAAGCGGCGACTGTTCTACAGTCTGATCGCGCTGAAACTGCCAACGCCCAGCAAGGACGACGACGCCGAGCACGGCCTGTCCTTCCACTTCCTCGAACAGGTCACGCCGCAGCAGCGGGTGCTGAGTGGCCATGACAACGGGGTGATCACGCTCAATATCGCCGAGGCCGACGACGCCCGCCGCGAGCAGATGCGCGCCCATCTGCACGAACCCTACCGCACCCTGCTGGGCCACTTGCGCCACGAGATCGGTCACTACTACTGGGACCGGCTGGTCAGCGGCTCCGGCTGGCTGGCCGAATTCCGCGCGCTGTTTGGCGACGAACGCGCCGACTATGGCCAGGCCTTGCAGCAGCACTACAGCGGACCGCTGGCCGACTGGCGTTCAAGCTTCATCAGCCGCTATGCCAGCGCCCACCCCTGGGAGGACTGGGCCGAATGCTGGGCTCATTACATGCACATCCAGGACGGACTGGAGAGCGCAGCCGCCTGGGGCCTGCGGCTGGAGCAGGCGCTGCCCGGCGGCGCGCCGGTGATCGCGCAGCCGCTGTCGCGCGAGGCCGTATTGGCGCCGGCGCTGATCGAGCAATGGCTGCCGATCTCGCAGTTCATCAACGCGATGGACCGCAGCCTGGGCTCGCATGACAGCTATCCTTTCGCCATGCCGACGCCGGTGATCGAGAAACTCGACTTCATCCACCGGCTGCTGGCTGCGGTCGGGCGTGGCGAGCTGGCCATGAACTTCTCGCAAACCATCGAATCGGAGCCCTGATATGGAAACCTCGTTTCATCGCTTCTCGGATCTGTTCGCCCAGCTGGGCCTGCCCTCGGACGAGGCCGGCATCCGCCGCTTCATCGGCAGCCATCGGCCGCTGCCGGCCGATATGAGGCTGGCGGACGCGCCATTCTGGAGCCCGGCACAGGCGGCGCTGCTGCGCGAGCAGGTGCGCCAGGACGCCGACTGGGCCGAGGTCATCGACCAGCTCAACGTGGCATTGCATTGAGCGGGCCCTTGGCCACCGCAGCCGCAGGGCCGGCGGTGATGTGATCGGCCTCGCACTCGGCGAGCCGAGCGAGCGCCTGACGCGACGAGGCCTGCCGCGGATCGCCGAGCGCTTCCCGGATCGCCAGCGACTGCAGGAAGCAGTCCCGGGCCGGGCCGAAACGCCGCTGTTCGGCGAGGCTGCGGCCCCAGTGGTGCAGCACATAGTGCTCCAGCCGGGTCCAGCTATGCAGGCGGGCCTGCGCCAGCGCCTCGGCGAACAGCGCATCCGCCTCGGCTCGCTCGCCACAGTACTGGCAGGCCGTGGCCAGCGCATGGAGCAGCCAGGCGGAGGGCTCATGCGCAGGGTGCTGGCGCGCGGCGGGCAGGAACTCGCCGAGCAGCCTGCGAGCCGCCTGCTCTTGCCGGTCGGTCGTCAGCAGGCTGCCGAGATCGCCGGCATGATCCAGCGCCCGCAACAGATCGGCCTCTGCCCGCGCCTGCGCCAGTTGACGCTCGGCATGCGCCATGTCACGGTGCAGAGCGGCCGGATCGGGCGCGGTAAAGCGCAGGAAGAAGGTCTCGTCGGTGGCGGGGGCATCGTTCATTTTTCGCAGCACGGATGGAGCAGGCTTGCGGGATTCTCATGGGCCGGAAAGAGGAAATCCAGCCCCTTGTTTGTAGCGCGCCGGGGCCAGGTCTTGCTATTCGAACCCTTGCCCGCCATTCGCCCCATCCAAAGCTGGGGGTTTCACGACAGGCTCAGGCAGCCCCCCGGGTCTCACCGGAGAATGCGCCATCACTTCCGACCGACTGCCGCCTCATGACCGCCACCACGCTCTCTGCCTTCCCCATCACCCGCCGCTGGCCCGCGCAGCATCCCGAGCGCCTGCAGCTCTACTCGCTGCCCACGCCCAACGGCGTCAAGGTCTCCATCCTGCTGGAGGAGCTGGGCCTGCCCTACGAGGCCCACCTGGTCAGCTTCGATCGCAATGATCAGCTGACGCCCGAGTTCCTGTCGCTGAACCCGAACAACAAGATCCCGGCCATCCTGGACCCGCAGGGCCCGGGCGGCGCGCCGCTGGCCTTGTTCGAGTCGGGTGCGATCCTGATCTATCTGGCCGAGAAGACGGGTCAGTTCTTGCCGCAAGACCCGGCCCTGCGCTACGAGACCCTCCAGTGGCTGATGTTCCAGATGGGCGGCGTCGGGCCGATGTTCGGCCAGCTGGGTTTCTTCCACAAGTTCGCCGGCAAGGACTATGAGGACAAGCGCCCGCGCGAGCGATATGTGGCCGAGTCCAAGCGCCTGCTGGCCGTGCTGGAGCAGCGCCTGACCGGCCGCGACTGGATCATGGGCAGCGAGTACACCATCGCCGATATCGCAATCCTCCCCTGGGTCAACAACCTGGTCGGCTTCTATGGTGCCGGCGAGCTGGTCGGCTTCGCCGAGTTCCCGCAGCTGCAGCGGGTCTTGCAGGCCTTTCTGGCGCGGCCGGCGGTGGCGCGCGGACTGAAGATACCGGCGCGCGCCTGAGCCAGATCCGACGGCCCCACCGGCTTGTCGAATCGGGGACCAATCAGGTTAAGGTAGCGTCCCATGAAAACTGCACTCTGGATCTTCATCGCCTTCCTTGCCGCCGTCTGGAGCGGCTGTGCCTGGCTCAGCATCGAGCTGCTGCAATGGCTGGCCACGCGCCTGAGCGCCGGCGACGCCGGCGAGCTGGAGCGCGCCATCGCCCAGTGGCCGCTGCCCGCCTGGCTGGAGTTCTGGGTAGACCCGGCCTGGGCCGAAATGATGCGCGGCGCTCTGACGGGCCTGATGGCCGCCATCACCCACACCGCACCCTGGCTGGGCACGGCCATGGGCTGGCTGCTGCCGCTGGCCTGGGTGATCTGGGGCGGCGGCCTGCTGGCCTTGCTGGCGCTGGGCGCCTTGCTGAACCTGCTGCTGAATCAGGCCCGGCCGGCGCCGGCGCGCTGATCGCGCGGCCGCTCAAGGACGACGGCGCAGCGCGATCGCCGGGTAGGGGCTGAGCTTGCTGTCGCGCTGCAGGCGGCGCGAGAACTCGCACAGCGCCAGAGCCGGCGGCGCATGGCGCCGGTAGACGCGCCGCAGCGACACCGGCAGGGCCTCGGCATCGAAACGCTCCGGCGCGGCCAGGTAGTCACGCCAGTTCAGCCCCTGGCTCGTCACCAGCACCTGGACCAGGCTGCTCGCGAAGCGGGCGGCGTCATAGTCCGCATGCGCGGCCGCAAAGACACGTTCCTCGTCACTCAAGGCGAACTGCGGACAGGTAGCCAGGCCGAAGTCGCTCAGGTAGATCGCGTGGCCATCGGTCAGCAGATTGTCGAGATGGGTGTCAAAGTGGACGAAGCCCTGCCGGCTCATGAAGCCCAGCAGTCCGTCCATGCCCTCGTCCACCAGGGCCACGGCCCGCTCGGCCGGCGCGCCGCCCTGGGCCAGGGCAGCCCGCAGCCAGGTCGAGACCGGCGCGGCAAAGCACTCCAGAAGCAACACCAGCCAGGCGACCGGCCGCTGCACGGCAGCGAAACGGGCCAGCACCTCGGCGCGGCCCGGCAGATGGAGTGGCTCGGTGGCGGCAAAGTAGTCGGCACCCCAGTCCTGAAGCGCCGTGCCAGGCCTATCGGTCGCACAGTGATGGGCAGGTCTCCCAGATGGGGTCACGGCGGCACATCGCAAGCGCCACAGGCAAGACCTGGCACCGCCGGGCCGGAGGCAATAGGCCCTTGCTCCGTGGGCTCTTGTCCTCTTCGCCTTGACCTCAAGCCGAGTTGAGGTTCGAGACTGGCGGCCTGTTTCATCAACCCGACGATCTACCGATCCGAGCCCAGGCCATGCACACCTCGACCGCCCTGCTGAGCTTCCACAATCCCGCCGGCCTCTACGACCCGGCACCCAATGGCTATTCCCACCTGGCCCTCGTTCAGGGTCCGGCCCGCTGGCTGCTGCTGTCCGGCCAGGGCGGCGAACACCCCAGCACCGGCCTGCCCGAGGACTTCGAGGGCCAGCTGGCGCAATGCCTGGCCAATCTGCAGACCGCGCTGCGCGCCGGCGGCGCCGGCCTGCCGGACGTGGCACGCCTGACCGTGCTGGTGGTCGAGCACAACGAGGCGAGGCTGGCGCAGCTCAGCCAGGCGCTGAAATCACTGTGGGGCGAAGCGCCGACGCCGGCCTGCACGCTGATCCCGGTGCCGCGCCTGGCACTGGACGGCATGCTGGTCGAGATCGAAGCCACGGCGGTGCTGACGGCGGCCGGGAGCGGCTGACCGCGCCCGCTCAAGCCGGCGCGCCCAGGCGCCGGCTCAGCTCGGCCGCCGCCCGCCTGACCTCCTCGGCCAGGCCGGGCTTGAGCCGGCTGCTGGGCAGGCTCAGGGTCAGGGCGCCGACCAGCTCGGCCTGCGCGCCGAACACAGGGGCGGCGATACCGCTCAGCCCCTCGACGCGGTCGCCGCTGATCTCGGCGACACCGGCCTGGCGGATCTCTTCGTAGCGCTTGCCGCGTGCGCCCGAGAAGGCCAGCAGCACCCGCCCGCCCGCGCCCCGGTCCAGCGGCAGCAGATCGCCGGCACTCAGATGGTCGCGCAGCGGCTGCGGCGAATCGACCCGGTACAGGCACAGGCGCTGCTCGCCCTGGCGCACATGCAGGGCCGCGCTCTCGCGGGTGCGCGCCACCAGCGCGCGCAGCACCGGCATCACCTCGGCTTCCAGCGAGAAGCCGGCCGCGCGCAACGACTGCAGGCGGGCCAGCTCCGGCCCCAGCGCATAAGCGCCATCGGCCTGGCGCTGCAGCAGCCGGCCATGCTCCAGCGAGGCCAGCAGGCGCAAGGCCGTGCTCTTGTAGAGCCGGGTGCGCTGGGCCAGCTCGGCCAGGCTGAGGGCACGGTCGCCGGCGCGGAAGGCGCTCAGCAGGCTCAAGGCCTTGTCGACCGCGCCGACACCGCCGGGCGCGGCCTGGGTTTCGGCCAGCGAGGGGGTGGCGGATTTCCTGGGCATTGACGAGGCTCGCGACAAACGCGATACTTTTCGGAACACAGTTCCATCTTATAGAACCACCCCATCATGTCAAGCAGCGTCCTGATCAGCGAGGTCGGCCCGCGCGACGGCCTGCAGAGCATCGCCAGCGTGATGCCTACCGCCGCCAAGCGGCGCTGGCTGGACGCGCTGCATGCGGCCGGGCTGCGCGAGATCGAGGTCGGCTCCTTTGTGCCGGCACGGCTGCTGCCGCAGATGGCCGATGTGGCCGAGGTCGTCGCCCATGCGCTGACCCTGCCGGGCCTGCGCGTGCTGGCCCTGGTGCCGAATGTTCGCGGCGCCGAGGCGGCCATCACCGCCGGTGCCCACAAGATCAGCCTGCCGATCTCGGCCAGCGAGGCCCATTCGCTGGCCAATGTGCGCAAGACGCCCGAGGCCATGGTCGAGGAGCTGCGCGCGGTCGCCGCGCTGCGCCGGGAGCGCGCGCCGCAGATGGGGGTCGAGGTGGGGCTGTCCACCGCCTTCGGCTGTACGCTGGCCGGCCGGGTCGATGAGGACGCGGTGATCCGTCTGGCCCTCGCCTGCGCCGAGGCCGGGGCCGACGAGGTGGGCCTGTCCGACACCGCCGGCATGGCCAACCCGGCCCAGGTGCGGCGGCTGTTCACGCGGCTGCGCGCCGAGCTGGGGCCGCGTGCCGGCGCCGCCCATCTGCACAACACGCGCGGCCTGGGCCTGGCCAACTGCCTGGCGGCCTTTGATGTCGGCGTCAGGACCTTCGATGCCTCGCTGGGCGGCCTGGGCGGCTGCCCCTATGCACCGGGCGCCTCGGGCAATGTGGTCACCGAGGACCTGGTCTTCATGTTCGAGGCCATGGGCGTGGACACCGGCATCGACATCCACACGCTGCTGGCCGCCCGCACGCCGCTGCGCGAGGGGCTGCCCGGCGAGGCGATCTACGGCATGCTGGCCGAGGCCGGGCTTCCCAAAGGATTTCAGTGATGACAGAAGAGAACAAGCAGCAAGACCTGCCCCTGGCCGGCAAGAGCGCAGGCCTGCCACTGGCAGGTCTGCGAGTGATCGAGTTCACCCATATGGTGATGGGGCCGACCTGCGGCATGGTGCTGGGCGATCTGGGCGCCGAGGTCATCAAGGTCGAGCCGCTCGGCGGCGACAACACCCGCAAGCTGCTGGGCTCGGGAGCCGGTTTCTATCCGATGTTCAACCGCAACAAGCTCAGCCTGGCGCTGGACATCAAGCACCCCAAGGGCCTGGAGATCGTGCTGAAGCTGCTGCACAGCGCCGATGTGTTCAGCGAGAACTTCAAGAGCGGAGCCATGGAGCGGCTGGGCCTGGGTCACGACGCGCTGACGGCACTGAACCCGCGCCTGATCTATGTCTCGCACAAGGGCTTTCTGCCCGGCCCCTACGAGCACCGCACCGCGCTGGACGAGGTGGTGCAGATGATGGGCGGCCTGGCCTATATGACCGGCCGGCCGGGCGATCCGCTGCGCGCCGGCTCCAGCGTCAACGACATCATGGGCGGGCTGTTCGGCGCGATCGGCGTGCTGGCCGCGCTGCAGCAGCGCCATGTCACCGGGCGCGGCCAGCCCGTGCAGTCGGCCCTGTTCGAGAACAATGTCTTTCTGGTGGCCCAGCACATGATGCAGTTCGCGGTCACCGGCAAGCCCGCCGCGCCCATGCCCGAGCGCATCTCGGCCTGGGGCATCTACGACGTGTTCACGGTCAGGGATGGCGAGCAGATCTTCCTGGCCGTGGTCAGCGACACCCAGTGGGCGCTGTTCTGCGAGGCCTTCGGCCTGGCCGAGCTGCGCGCCGATGCGCGCCTGGCCAGCAATAACGACCGGGTGCGCGCGCGCGACTGGCTGATCCCGGCGCTGCGCGAGCGCCTGGCGCCCCGGCCGGCCGCCGAGATCGCCGCCGTGTTCGAGGCCCAGGGCCTGCCGTTCGCGCCCATCACCCGGCCCGAGCAGCTCATGGACGACCCGCATCTGCTGGCCACCGGCGGGCTGGCGCCGCTGACCCTGCCCGACGGCCGCGAGACCCGCGTGCCGCTGCTGCCGCTGAGCCTGGACGGCCGGCGCCTGGGCCTGCGCGAGCAGCCGCCGACGCTGGGCCAGCACAACCGCCGCCTGCTGGCCGAGCTGGGCTATAGCGAGACCGACATCACGGCCTTGATCGCCGAGGGCGTGCTGGCCTAGGCGGGCGCAGCGCCGAAGGCGGACAATCGCAGGGTTTCGGGCCGCAGGCCCGTCAACCCGCCGCCTGGCGGCCCTTCCGTGCAGCACAGCCCCCCGCCCTCCTCCCACAGCCCTATCGTGCCCGCCTACCAGGACTGGCTGGCCCTGCGTTCCTGGCCGGTGCTGCGCTTCGTCTATGCGATCGGCGGCCTGATCCCCTTGCTCTATCTGCTGGGCGACTGGCTGATCGAGCCGGCCGCCGCCGAGGTGCTGCGCCTGCGCCTGGGCTATCTGCTGTTCTGGGCCCTGCTCAGCGCGCTGAGCTTCAAGCCCGGCTGGCGGCTGCCGATGGCGCTGTCCTACCCGCTTTACACCCTGGTGGGCGTCAGCTTCGCCTGCCTGATCGATGGCCAGCTGCTGGGCCGGCCCGAGTTCATCCTGGCCACCTCGCTGCTCTATCTGATGGGGCTGCTGATCGCCAAGTCCAGCCTGGCCCTGGTGCTGGTCTGCGGCGGGTTGACCGTGCTGGCCACCGCCGTGCTGCTGCCGGCCCTGGGTCTGGACGCGACCACCGTCAAGCGCGTGGTCTTCTTCCATCTGCTATGGGCCGGCGTCTGCGGCGTGGCCGCCTGGGTGATACAGCGGCTCAATCGCCAGCTCTACCGCACCGAGAGCGAGCTGCACCAGCTGCTGGCCGTGAACCAGCATCTGCTGGCCGAGACCGAGCTGCTGGCCCGCACCGACGCGCTGACCGCGCTGCCGAACCGCCGCCAGTTCTTCCGCGCCGCCGAGAGCACGCTGGCCGAAAGCCGCACCAGCGGCCGGCCGCTGTCCTTGCTGGCGCTGGATGTCGACCACTTCAAGCGCATCAACGACAGCGGCGGCCACCAGCTCGGCGACACGGTGCTGCGCGAGGTGGCGCAGTGCTGCCGCGCCAGCCTGCGCGACAGCGATCTGGCGGCCCGCATCGGCGGCGAGGAGTTCGCGCTGCTGCTGCCCGGCACCGGGCTGGCGCAGGCGGAGCAGTTGGCCGAGCGGCTGCGCCTGGCCATTGCCGAGCTGCAGCTGCCGGCCGCCGTGACGGTCAGCATCGGCTGTGCCGAGCTGGCGCCCGGCATGGCCAGCGCCGACGCACTGCTGGCGCGCGCCGACGAGGCCCTGTATGCCGCCAAGGACGGCGGCCGCAACCGCGTCAGCGCCGGGCGGCGCACGACAATAGCCCAATGAGCAATCGCCAAGGAAAGAACGCCTGATATGAAATACCTGCACACCATGGTGCGCGTCACCGATCTGGACGCCTCGCTGAAGTTCTACCGCGATGCGCTGGGCATGATCGAGGTGCGCCGCAGCGAACACGAGGCCGGCCGTTTCACGCTGGTCTATCTGGCCGCCCCCGGCGACGAAGCCGGCAAGTATCAACCGCAGGTCGAGCTGACCTACAACTGGCCCGATGCCGAGGGCCGGAGCGAGGTCTACACCGGCGGCCGCAACTTCGGCCACCTGGCCTTTGCGACGCCCGATATCTACGCCGCCTGCCAGCGCCTGGCCGACCACGGCGTCACCGTGCTGCGCCCGCCGCGCGACGGCCGCATGGCTTTTGTGCGCTCGCCCGACAATATCTCGGTCGAATTGCTGCAGGACGGCCCGGCGCTGGCCCCGGCCGAGCCCTGGGCCTCGATGGCCAATACCGGCAGCTGGTAAGCCGGGCGGCCGGCCTGTCCCCGGCGGGCCACAGTCTGTCGGATCGCGCTGGTGCCGTGGTCGAGCTGCCCTTAGTCTGCAGGCATTGCAAACCAGGAGGAACGATCATGACCATCAGCGACGATCTCGACAAACTCGGCGAGCTGCATCAGCGCGGCGCGCTCAGCGACGAGGAGTTCGCCCGCGCCAAGGCGCGCGTGCTGGCCGGCGATGTCGGCAGCGGCACGCCGGGAACCGCCGCGATCAACGCGCTGCGCCGCAGCCGCGACGACCGCTGGATCGGCGGGGTCTGCGGCGGCCTGGCTCGCATCACCGGCATGGCCTCCTGGGTCTGGCGCCTGGGCTTCACGCTGCTGGCCCTGTGCGGCGGCACCGGCGTGCTGTTCTATCTGCTGATGTGGATCTTTGTGCCACAGGACTGAGGACGAGAGCACCAGCGCGCAACAACGCCCGCGATGCTTCATCAGGGCCTACCCCGATAAGCATTGCGCGCGGCGCTGCTAGCATGGCCCGGCAGTTCAGCTAGGCAGTTCCGTTCCGGTCCCACGGAGGTTACCCATGCAAGAGCAAGCGTTGCGCGGTCTGATCGAGGATGTGCGCGAGGGCCGACTGGCCCGACGGTCTTTCATCCAACGCATGCTGGCCCTGGGCCTGACGGCGCCGATGGCGGGCCAGATGCTGCTCAATGCCGGCATCGCCCAGGCCCAGACCAGCTCCGGCTACAAGCCGACCAAGCGCGGCGGCGGCGGCGCGCTGAAGCTGCTGTGGTGGCAGGGGGCGACGCTGCTGAACCCCCACTTCGCCACCGGCACCAAGGACCAGGAAGGCGCGCGCATCTTCTACGAGCCGCTGGCCGCCTGGGACCCCGACGGCAATCTGGTGCCGATACTGGCGGCCGAGATTCCCAGCCTGGCCAATGGCGGCCTGGCCAAGGACGGCATGTCGGTGATCTGGAAGCTCAAGCGCGGCGTGCAATGGCATGACGGCAAGCCCTTCACCGCCGACGACTGCGTGTTCAACTGGGAATACGCCAGCCACCCGGACACGGCCGCCGTCACGATAGGCACCTACAAGGACTGCAAGGCCGAGAAGATCGACAGCCACACGGTCAAGCTGACGTTCAAGAAGCCGACACCGTTCTGGGCCGACCCCTTTGTCGGCGTGCGCGGCATGCTGATCCCCAAGCATCTGTTCGCCGATTTCATCGGCGCCAAGTCGCGCGATGCACCGGCCAATCTGAAGCCGGTCGGCACCGGGCCCTATAAATTCGTCGATTTCAAGCCGGGCGATATGGTGCGCGGCGCGATCAACACCGGCTACCACATCGAGCACCGACCGCATTTCGACAGCATCGAGATGAAGGGCGGCGGCGATGCGGTGTCGGCGGCGCGCGCGGTGCTGCAGACCGGCGAGTTCGACTACGCCTGGAATATGCAGGTCGAGGACGAGATCCTGAAGCGGCTGGAGGCCGGCGGGCGCGGCCGGGTGCAGATCACGCCCGGCGGCAATCTCGAGTTCATCGTGCTGAATATGGCCGACCCCTGGACCGAGACCGAGGGCGAGCGCGCGCACCCGAAGAGCCGCCACCCCATCCTGTCAGACCCGGGGGTGCGCAAGGCCCTGGGCCTGCTGGTGGACCGCGCGGCGGTGCAGGAGTTCATCTATGGCCGCACCGGCGTGGCCACGGCCAATTTCCTGAACAACCCCGAGCGCTTCCGCTCCAAGACCATGAAGTGGGAGTTCAGCATCGACAAGGCCAGCGCGCTGCTGGAGGCGGCCGGCTGGAAGAAGGGCGGCGACGGCATCCGCGAGAAGGGCGGCAAAAAGCTCAAGCTGGTGTTCCAGACCTCAATCAACGCGCCGCGCCAGAAGACCCAGGCCATCGTCAAGCAGGCCGCGCAGAAGGCCGGCATCGACATGGAGCTGAAGTCGGTGACGGCCTCGGTGTTCTTCTCGTCCGATGCCGCCAACCCGGACACCTATACCAAGTTCTTCTGCGATGTGGAGATGTTCACCACCACGATGATCCAGCCCGATCCCGAGCTGTTCATGAACCAGTTCGTCAGCTGGGAAATGTCGGCCAAGGACAATAAATGGCAGGGCCGCAATCTCTCGCGCTGGCGCAGCGACGACTACGACCGCGCCTACCGCGCCGCCGAGCAGGAGCTGGACCCGGTCAAGCGCGCGGCCCTGTTCGTGACGATGAATGACATGGTCTGCAGCGATCCGGTGGTCATTCCGGTGGCCTACCGCCCCCGCGTCTCGGCCGTTGCCAGCAAGCTCTACGCCCCGACCAGCGGCTGGGACAACGATCTCTGGAATCTGAAAGACTGGTTCAAAGAGGCCTGAGCCGCGCGATGCTGCAGTACCTGCTGCGCCGTCTGCTCTACGCGCTGCCCAGCCTGCTGGGCATCAGCGTCGTGCTGTTCACCGTGCTGGCGCTGGCGCCCGGCGACCCCTTCGAGGAACTGGCCACCAACCCGAATGTGCCGGCCGAGGTGCGCCAGATGCTGCGCGCCAAGTTCGGCCTCGATGACCCCGTCTGGCAGCGCTATTTCCGCTGGCTGTTCGCCATGTTCCAGGGCGACTGGGGCTTCTCCTTCGTCAGCCGCATCGATGTGGACCAGCTGATACTGCAGCGCCTGCCAACCACCCTGGTCATCATCGGCAGCTCGCAGATCCTCGCGCTGCTGATCGCGATACCGGTGGGCGTCTATGCCGCGACCCGGCCCTACTCGGTGTTCGACCAGATCGCCAACACCCTGGCCTTCGTCGGCTTCTCGCTGCCGACCTTCTTCACCGGCCTGCTCCTGATCCTGCTGTTCTCGATCCAGCTCGACTGGCTGCCCTTTGTCTACCGCGCCGATATCGAGGCCAGCGGCTGGGCCTGGTGGAGGGAGCACCTCAAGCAGTCCCTGATGCCGGTGGTCGTGCTGGGCCTGTTCCAGGGCGCCAGCTGGACCCGCTATGTGCGCTCGGCGGTGCTGGACGTGATCAAGCTCGACTATGTGACCACGGCCCGCTCCAAGGGCCTTTCCGAGGGCGGGGTCGTGATCAAGCATGTGCTGCGCAATGCGCTGATCCCGGTCGTGACCCTGGTGGCGCTGCAGATGCCGGCGGTGTTCGGCGGCGCCATCGTCACCGAGCAGATCTTCCGCATCCCCGGCATCGGCTCGCTCTTGATCAGCGCCATCCTGGCCAATGACACGCCGGTGATCATGGCGGTGACCTTTGTGTTCGCCTGCCTGGTGATCTTCTTCAACCTCCTGGCCGATCTGCTCTATGGCTGGCTCGACCCCCGCATCAGCTACCGCTAGCGCCCATGTCTCGCCCTGGGGCGAGGCCTGGCGGCGCTTCAAGCGCCACCGCATGGCCATGCTCAGCCTGGTGATCCTGCTGCTGATGGTGACGGCCGTGCTGGTCGGGCCCTGGCTCTGGCCCGTCGCGATCAACGATATCGACTTCACGGCCCGGCTCAAGAGCCCCTCGCTGGCCCACCCGCTGGGCACCGACGATCTGGGCCAGGACCTGCTGGCCCGCCTGCTCTACGGCGGCCGCATCTCGCTGGCCGTGGGCCTGGCGGCGATGCTGATGGCGGTGATCGTCGGTGTGCTGATCGGCGCGATCGCCGGCATCTCGCGCGGCGGCGTCGATGCGGCGCTGATGTGGCTGACCGATCTGTTTCTCTCGCTGCCCCAGCTGCCCTTGCTGCTGCTGATCATCTATCTGTTCCGCGACGGGCTGAAGGAGACCTTCGGCCCCGAGGTCGGCGTCTTCATCCTGATCGTCGTCGTGATCGGCGGTTTTCGCTGGATGCCGGTGGCGCGGCTGGTGCGGGCGCAGTTCTTCTCGCTGCGCGAGAAGGAGTTCGTCGAGGCGGCGCGGGCCCTGGGCGCGAGCACGCCGCGCCAGGTCACCCGCCACATCCTGCCCAATGCGCTGGGCCCGGTGATCGTGGCCGGCACCATCGATGTGGCGGCCGCCATCATTGCCGAGTCGACGCTGTCCTTTCTGGGCCTGGGCTTCCCGCCCGACATCCCGACCTGGGGCCGCATCCTCTTCGATGCCAAGGACTATCTGGACATCGCGCCGCACTGGGCCCTCTTCCCCGGCCTGGCGATCTTTCTGGCCGCGCTGACGATCAACTTCATCGGCGACGGTCTGCGCGACGCCCTCGATCCGCGCAAGGTGATGTGATGAGCCCCGACGCCCCGCTGCTCGATATCCGCGGCCTGAAGACCCATTTCGCCACCGATGCCGGCTGGCTGCATGCGGTCGACGGTGTCGATCTGACGGTGCAGCGCGGCGAGACGGTCTGCGTGGTCGGCGAGTCGGGCTGCGGTAAATCGGTCACCGCGATGAGTGTGCTCAAGCTCTTGCCGATGCCGCCGGGCCGCATCGTCGCCGGGCAGATCCTCTGGCAGGGCCGCGACCTGGTCACCTTGCCCGAGAGCGAGATGCGGCGCATCCGCGCCAAGCAGATCGCCATCGTGTTCCAGGAGCCGATGACCTCGCTGAACCCGGTCTACACGGTGGGCCAGCAGATCGCCGAGGTGCTGCGCCTGCAGGAAGGGCTGAACCGGCGCGACGCGATGGACCGCGCGGTCGAGATGCTGCGCCTGGTCAATATCCCGACGCCGGAGCGCCGCGTGCGCGACTATCCGCACCAGTTCTCCGGCGGCATGCGCCAGCGCGTGATGATTGCGATGGCCTTGAGCTGCAATCCGCAGCTCTTGATCGCCGACGAGCCGACCACCGCGCTGGACGTGACGATACAGGCCCAGATCCTGGAGCTGCTGGCCGAGCTGAAGGCGCGGCTGGGCATGAGCATCCTCTTGATCACCCATGCGATGGGCGTGGTCGCCGAGGTCGCGCAGCGCGTCGTGGTGATGTATGCCGGCAAGGTGATCGAGGAGGCCACGGTCGAGCAGCTGTTCGCCAACCCGCGCCACCCTTACACCCAGGGCCTGATCCGTTCGATCCCGCGCATCGACCTGGCCGCCACGCACAAGGTTCGGCTAGAGGCGATTGCCGGCACGGTGCCCAAGCTGATCAACCCGCCCGAGGGCTGCCGCTTCGCGCCGCGCTGCCAATACGCCAGCGGTGCCTGCACCCAGGCCACGCCGGCGCTGCGCGAGATCGCCCCCGGCCACAAGGTCGCCTGCATTCTATGAGCACCACACCGCTGCTGAAGGTCGAGAACCTGGTCAAGCACTTCCCGATCAAGGGCGGGCTGCTGGGCCGCGAGCAGGCCCGCGTGCATGCGGTCGACGGCGTCAGCTTCGAGCTGATGGCCGGCGAGACCTTGGGCCTGGTCGGCGAGTCGGGCTGCGGCAAGTCGACCACCGGCCGCTGCATCCTGCGCCTGATCGAGCCGAGCTCGGGCCAGGTCTGGTTCGATAGCCGCGAGGTCACGGCGCTGGGCAAGAGCGAGCTGCGCGCCTTGGCGCGCGATATGCAGATCATCTTCCAGGATCCCTATGCCTCGCTGAACCCGCGCATGACGGTGGGCGCCATCATCGGCGAGGCCCTGACCATCCACAAGCTGGCCAAGAACCGGGCCGACTACGAGGGCCGCATCGTCGAGCTGCTGGAGACCGTGGGCCTGTCCGCCGACCATCTGCGCCGCTACCCGCACGAGTTCTCCGGCGGCCAGCGCCAGCGCATCGGCATCGCCCGCGCGCTGGCGGTGAGCCCCAAGCTGATCGTCTGCGACGAGGCGGTCTCGGCGCTGGACGTGTCGATCCAGGCCCAGGTCATCAATCTGCTCGAAGATCTGCAGGCCAAGTTCAATCTGACCTATCTCTTCATCGCCCATGACCTCTCGGTCGTCGAGCACACCAGCAGCCGCGTCGCGGTGATGTATCTGGGCCGCATCGTCGAGATCGCCAGCGCCCGCGAGCTCTACAGCCGGCCGCTGCACCCCTATACCGAGGCCCTGCTGTCGGCGGTTCCTATTCCCGACCCCAGCGTCAAGCGCAAACGCATCATGCTGCAGGGCGATGTGCCCAGCCCGATCAAGCCCCCCTCGGGCTGCCATTTCCACACCCGCTGCCCGATCAGGCAGATGCCGCTGTGCGGCAGCGAGTCACCGCCGCTGAAGCAGAGCAGCGACGGGCATTGGGTGGCTTGTCATCTGCGGGGCTGAGCTGCGAATCAGCCCCTGACCTCGCCCTGCCCCAGCACCACCCACTTCATCGACGTCAGCCCCTCCAACCCGACCGGTCCGCGGGCGTGGAACTTGTCGGTCGAGATGCCGATCTCGGCACCGAGGCCGTACTCGAAGCCGTCGGCAAAACGGGTGCTGGCATTGACCATCACGCTGGCCGAATCGACCTCGCGCAGAAAGCGCATCGCGTTCGGATGGTTGGTCGTCAGGATCGCGTCGGTGTGGTGCGAGCCGTAGCGGTTGATATGGGCAATCGCCTCGTCCAGGCTGTCGACCACCTTGATGCTGATGACAGGCGCCAGGTATTCCTCGCTCCAGTCGGCCTCGGTGGCGGCCGACAGCTTGGCGCCGGCCAGGCCGCCTTGCAGCGGGCCCAGCAGGGCCAGCGTGCGCGGGCAGCCGCGCATCTCGACGCCCTTGGCCGCGAAGATCGCGCCGATGCGGGGCAGGAACTCGCTCGCCTGCTCGGCATGCACCAGCAGCGATTCGGTCGCGTTGCAGGGGCTGTATTTCTGCGTCTTGGCGTTGTCGACCACGCGCAGCGCCAGGCCCAGCTCGACCTCGGCGTCGACATAGCTGTGGCAGTTGCCGTCCAGATGCTTGATCACCGGCACCTTGGCTTCGCGGCTGATGCGCTCGATCAGGCCCTTGCCGCCGCGCGGGATGATGACGTCGACGAACTCGGGCATCGTGATCAGCGCGCCAACCGCGGCGCGGTCGGTGGTGCCGACCAGTTGCACGGCCTCGCGCGGCAGGCCGGCTTCGGCCAGCGCGTCGCCGACGATCTGCGCCAGCGCCAGATTCGAATGCAGGGCCTCGGAGCCACCGCGCAGGATGCAGGCATTGCCGCTCTTGATCGCCAGCGACGCGGCCTCGATGGTCACATTGGGCCGGCTCTCGTAAATCATGCCGAACACGCCCAGCGGCACGCGCATCTGGCCGACGCTGATGCCGCTCGGGCGGCGCTTGACGCCGCTGATCTCGCCGATCGGATCGGGCATCGCGGCGATCTGTGCGCAGCCCTCGGCCACCGTGGCGATGACCTTGTCCGTCAGCCTCAGCCGGTCGACCATAGGCGCGTCCAGCCCGGCCTTGATCGCCGCCTCCAGATCGCCCTCATTGGCTTGGCGCAGCGCCGGGCCGGCCTCGCCGAGGCGGCGCGCCAGCGCCAGCAGCGCGGCGTTCTTGGCGGCGGTGGGCGCGGCGGCCATCGAGGTGGCGGCGGCACGGGCCTGGCGGCCCAGGGTCTGCATCAGGGTCTGGATGTCGTCACTCATGCCTTGATTCTCGCCGATGGGCTCATCGCCCCATCCTCGACAGCGCTTGCTCGGCCAGCCAGCGCGTCAACTCCCCCGCGCCCAGGCCCTCGCGCGCCAGCCGCGCCGACTGCCCCGACCACAGCGACATGAAGTCGCCCGAACCTTCATCCCCTCTGGGCTCGCTGGCCGCGCGCAGCGGCGCCAGCGCGCCGCCGGCGGTCGGGAAGGCCGGGGCCAGGGCCGAGATCGGGCCGACTTCGCGCATCACGCGGTTGACGATGCCGCGCGCCGGCCGGCCGGTGAAGAGATTGGTCAGCGCCGTCTGCTCGGCGCGCTCGCTGCGCAGCGCGGCGCGGTGCGGCGCCGCCAGATGGGCCTCGGGCGTGAACAGATAGGCGGTGCCGATCTGCACGGCGGCCGCGCCCAGCACGAAGGCGGCATGGATGCCGCGCGGGTCGGCAATGCCGCCGGTCGCGATCACCGGCAGCCGCACCGCGTCGACCACCTGGGGCAGCAGCGAGAAGGTGCCGACCTGGGTGGCGATCTCGTCGGCCAGGAAATGGCCGCGATGGCCGCCGGCCTCGAAGCCCTGGGCGATGATGGCGTCCACACCCTGGGCTTCGAGCCAGCGCGCCTCGGCCACCGTGGTTGCCGAGGCGATGATCTTGGCGCCGCTGGCGCGCACCCGGGCCAGCAGCTCGGGCGCGGGCAGGCCGAAATGGAAGCTGAGGACCTCGGGCCGGAAGGCTTCGATCAACTCGCAGCTGAGCGCGTCAAAGGGCTGGCGGTTCGACGCCGGCACCGGGCCATCGGGGTCCAGGCCCAGCTCCAGGTAATAGGGGCGCAGCCGCTGCCGCCAGGCGGCTTCGCGCTCGGCATCCGGCGCAGGCGGGCGGTGGCAGAAGAAGTTCAGATTGATAGGCTTGCCGGTCTGCGCCCTGATCAGCGCCAGCTGCTCGCGCTGCTGGGTCGGGCTCAGCAGCGCGCAGGGCAGCGAGCCCAGGCCGCCGGCCTCCGAGACGGCCACCACCATCTCGTGCAAGGTGGGTCCGGCCATCGGCGCCTGGATGATGGGCAGCTCGATGCCGAACAGATCGAGGATGCGGGTATCGGGCCAGTGGTTCATCGCAGCATGTCTCCTGTATCAGAGCTTGGCACGCATCAGCAGCTGATGCAGGGGCAGGGTCTCGAAGCCCAGCTCGCGCAGGGCCTGACCCCCGAGATCCAGGCGCTGCAGCTGGGGCACGCGCAGCGTGGCCTGCGGGAACTCGGCGCGCAGCGCCTGCAGCAGGGCGCGGGCATTGGTCTGCGCAGGCTGCCAGTCGATCAGGCTGCCGACCACCACCGTGGCCGCATCGGGCCGCGAGAACATCAGCTGGGCCGAGCCCTTCTGCCAGGCGCTCATGCCGCTGGCCGATTGCAGCGAGGCGGCCGTCACCTGCAGCGGCAGATCGCGCAGCCGGGCCTGGGCCTCGTCGCGCAACCAGGCCAGCGCGGCCCCGTGCTCGACCGCACGGAACTCGCAGGCCGCCGGCGCGACGCTGCCCGGCAGCGCCTGATAGCCGTGCAGCTCATGCAGGGTTTCGAAGCCGCGGCCGCGATACAGGCGCAGCGCCCGCTCGTTCTGCGCGAACACCTCCAGCTCGGCCTCGGCCAGGCCGGCGGCGCGGGCGCGCGCCAGCATATCGTCGAGCAGGCGCGCCGCGGCACCGCGGCCGCGCGCAGCCGGCAGCGCGCCCATCGTGGCCAGCCGCCAGCGCCCGCTCTCGGGCCGCGGCGCAACGAAGGCGAAGGCCAGGATCTGGCGATCCCGGCCCTCCAGCACCACGCGGCTGAGCCCCAGATCGATGCCCTGGCGGGCCAGCAGGCCCGGCCATTGCGCCAGCGTGGTCTGGAAGGGCCCGATCAGATAGTCGGCAAAGGCGCCGACAAAGGCCTGGTGAAGCGGCGCGGGCGCCAGCTCGGCGGCCGGGACGACAAGGGTCGGGTCTTGACTCATGGTGGCAGCAGGCTCAAGGAAATCGGGTCACGAGGGCCAGCCACAGCGGCGCGGTCAGCACAAAGGCCACGGTGGACAGCACGGTGGCGGCGGTCACCTCGGCCTCGCGGGTCTGGTAGCGCTGGGCGAAGATCAGCGCGTTGGAGCCGGTGGGCAGGGCCGCCATCATCACGATCACCGCCAGCGGCATGCCGGCGAGGCCGAAACCCCAATGCGCGATGGTCAGCACCAGGGCCGGCAGCGCGAACAGCTTCAGCAGTGCCAGCGACAGCGCGCCGCGCCAGCGCGAGGGCCAGCCGTAATAGGCCAGCGACATGCCGATCAGCGTCAGGCACAGCGGCACGACGGCCGTGCCCAGCAGCTGCAGCACCTCGTCCAGCACCGCCGGCAGCGTGAGCCCGGAGGCATTGAACAGCAGGCCGGCCACCACCGGCAGCACGACCGGATGGATCACGGTGTTCCTGACCGTCAGCGCCAGCGTGCGGCCCAGGCTGGCGCCGGGCCGGGCGCGTGCCAGGTCATGCTCGACCAGCAGGGTCAAGAGGGTCAGGATCAGCAGCGCATGCAGGCTGACCACGGTGATGTGGATGGCCAGCCCGGCCTCGCCGAAGATGCCGGCCGCCAGCGGCACGCCGACCTGCAAGGTGTTGCCGAAACCCACCGTGATGGCCTGCACGCAAGGCAGGGCCGGTTCCTCGCGACCGGCGCCGCGCCAGCGTTGCACGCCGTAGATCAGCAGGATCAGGAGCAGCAGCGGTCCGAAAAAGGCACTCAGGGTCAGCCAGGGCAGGCTGTCGAAATCGACCCGGGCCGTGGTGCGGAACAGCAGGGCCGGCACGAAGAGGTAGAAGGCCGCCGCTGACAGCACCTTGGCCGGGTCGCCCCCGCTGCCGCCGGCCGAGGCGTCGCCGAGCCAGCGCATGCGGCCGACGAACCAGCCGATCGCCACCGTGATGAAGATCGCCAGCAGCTTGTAGAAAACCATCCAGGACATAAGCAGCGAGTATCGCGCCGGCCCGGCCCGCCGCCTGTTGTGGAACTCGCGTAGCGAACAAGCCTCAGGACTGCAGCGCCATCTCCAGCTCGAAGCTGAAGCAGCTGCCCTGCCCCGGCGCGCTGCTGACGCTGATCTCGCTGTCCATCAGCCGCATCAGCTGCTGGCTGATCGACAGGCCCAGGCCGGTGCCGCCGTCGCGGCGGTCGATCTCGGAAACCTGCTCGAAGGGCTTGAAGAGCCGGGCCATCTGCACCTCGTCCATGCCGATGCCGGTGTCTATCACCTCGACCCGCATGCGCGCCGTGCTGGGGCCTTGGTGCAGCAGCCGGGCGCGCACCGAGACCTCGCCGGCATCGGTGAACTTGATCGCGTTGGACAGCAGGTTCAGCACCACCTGGCGCAGGCGCTGGCCGTCCAGGCGCACCCGCGCCGGCAGCTCGGCGTCGATCTCGAGCCGGAACTGCAGTTGCTTCTCCTCGGCGCGCGGCCGCAGGCTGTCGCAGGCCACCTCCAGCAGGCCGCGCAGATCGACCACGGTGGGCATCAGCCGCACCCGGCCGGCCTCGATGCTGGCCATGTCCAGCAGGTCCGAGATCAGGCTCAGCAGATGCTCGCCGGAATCGCGGATCAGAT
Source organism: Roseateles cavernae (assembly GCF_040187885.1). Classification (NCBI taxonomy): domain Bacteria; kingdom Pseudomonadati; phylum Pseudomonadota; class Betaproteobacteria; order Burkholderiales; family Sphaerotilaceae; genus Roseateles; species Roseateles cavernae. Next base: position 1,340,095 of record NZ_JBDPLH010000001.1, on the reverse strand, counting down.
TGATCTTGCCCTGCTGCGGCGTGCTCAGGCTGGCGTCCATCTGCAGCAGCTGGGCGAAGCCCAGGATGGCATTCAGCGGCGTGCGGAACTCATGGCTCATCGTCGCCAGGAAGCGGCTCTTGCTCTGGTTGGCGCCCTCGGCGCGCAGCCGTGCCTGGTTGAGCTCCAGCGTGCGTTCGGCCACCAGCTCCTCCAGATGGTCGCGATGGCGGGTCAGCTCCTGCTCGGCCAGGCGGCGCTGCGAGATGTCGCTGAGCATGCCCTCGATGCGCGGGCCCAGGCCGTCGGCGACGATGTGCACGCTCAGCTCGACCCAGAGTTGGCGCCCTTCGCGCCCGCTGATCAGCAGCGGCACCTGCTGCAGCACGCGATGGCGCTGCAGCGCATGGGCGACCCGCTTGAACTCCGCCAGCTCGACACCGGCCAGCCGGCGCAGGCTGACGGTGCCGGCCAGCGCCTGTTCGGGCCGCGCATAGCCCAGCATCTGGGCCAGCGCCTTGTTGACGCTCAGCAGGCGGCCGCGGCCATCGGCCTGGAAGATGCCTTCGGTGGCGTTCTCGAACAGGCTGCGGTAGCGCTCCTCGCTGCGCCGCAGGCCCTCGGACGAGGCCTTGAGCTGCACGCTCATGCGGTTGAACTGCTCCGTCAGCAGACCCAGCTCGTCGGCACGCTGCACCGGCAAGGTGGCGCCCAGATCGCCGCCGGCCACCCGGCGCGCCAGGCCGCCCAGCGCCATCACCGGACAGCTGACCAGGCGATGCACCAGCCAGTAGCTGGTCACGACGATGGCCGCCAGCACGGCGGCCAGCAGGCTGCCGACCAGCTGGCGGGTCTGACCCACGCTGACCAGCACCTGCTCGCGGTTGAACACCAGCCGCGCCCGGCCGACCGCATTGGAGGGGCTTTGCGGCGAGGCCTGATGCAGGATGTCGACCTGGCGCTCCAGCGGCTGCACCAGCGCCGTGTCACGGCGCCGCAGCATGGGCTCGGCCTCGACCCCCACCGCCTTGATCTCGATCTCGTGCACCTCAGGATCGGCCATCACCGCATCGAGCAGATTGGCCACCGCCACCGTGTCCAGATTCCAGATCGGCCCGCCGAAACCGCGCGCCACCATCTGGCTCATGCGCTCCGCGCGCCGGTCCAGCGCCGCCGTCAGTTCACGCTCCTCGCGTGCGGTCCAATACCAGGCGATCAGCACCACCAGCACCGTGGTGGCCAGCGCAATGCCGGCGATCAAGCGCGTCTGAATACTGAATGTTCTTGGCAGCCAGGCCATGCCTCTCCCTTAATGCCTCAGCGGCCGCCAAGTGTCGCCTATGTTCAGCCCTCCGGGGGACAGGGCTTGCCATCGCGCAGCCGCCACAGGCCCAGCGGGTTGTGGGGCTGCAGCGCCGGCGGCAGCAGCTCGGCCGGCAGATCCTGATAGCAGACGGGGCGCAGAAAGCGCTCGATCGCGGCCGTGCCCACCGAGGTGTGGGCCGCGCTGCTGCTGGCCGGCCAGGGGCCGCCATGCACCATCGCGGGCGCCACCTCGACCCCGGTCGGGAAGCCATTGGCCAGGATGCGCCCGGCCTTGCGTTCCAGCACCGGCAGCAAGGCCTGGGCGAGCTGCGTATCGGCTGCATCCAGCTGCAGGGTCGCGGTCAGCTGGCCTTCCAGCGCCTCGGCCACCGCCAGCAGCTCGGCCTCATCGCGGCAGCGCAGCAGCAGCGCGGCGGGGCCGAACACCTCTTCATGCAGCAGCGGATTGGCGATGAAGCGCGCGGCATCGGCAAGGCAGAGCTGGGCCGCGCCCTGCACCAGGGTCTCGACGCCGGGCTGCTCGCGCAGCCGCGCGGCACCGGCCTCGCAGGCGGCCTGGATGCCCGGTGTCAGCATGGTGCCGGCCGGCTTGGCGGCCAGCAGCGGCACGGCCGCCGCCACAAAGCGCTGCAGATCCGGGCCATCGAGCCCGACCAGCAGGCCGGGATTGGTGCAGAACTGGCCGACCCCCAGGGTCAGCGAATCGGCGAAGCCCTGGGCGATGGCCTCGGCCCGCGCCGCCAGCGCCGCCGGCAGCAGAAAGACCGGGTTGATCGCGCTCATCTCGGCATAGACCGGAATCGGCTGCGGCCGCGCCTGGGCCACGGCCATCAAGGCCTGGCCACCGCGCCGCGAACCGGTGAAGCCGACCGCCTGGATCACCGGGTGCGCGACCAGGGCCTGGCCCAGCGCGGTGCCGGCATCATGCAGCAGCGAGAACAGGCCCTCGGGCAGGCCCAGCTCGCGCACCGCCTGCTGGATCACGCGGCCGACCAGCTCCGAGGTGCCGGGATGGGCCGGATGCGCCTTGGCAATGACCGGGCAGCCGGCCGCCAGCGCGGCCGCTGTGTCGCCACCGGCGACCGAGAAGGCCAGCGGGAAATTGCTGGCGCCGAACACCGCGACCGGCCCGATGGCGATCTTGTGCGAGCGCAGATCGGCGCGCGGCAGCGGCGCGCGTTCGGGCAGGGCCGAGTCCAGGGTCGCGGCGCTCCAGTGGCCGTCGCGCAGGGCCTGGGCGAACAGGCGCAGCTGGCCGACGGTGCGGCCGCGCTCGCCCTGCAGCCGCGCCAGCGGCAGGGCCGACTCCAGATGGGCCCGCTCGATCAGCCCGTCGCCCAGCGCCAGCAGGCCCTCGGCGACCGTCTCCAGCAGCCGCGCGCGCTGCTCGGGCAGGCTGCGGCGCCAGGGATCGGCGGCGGCGCGCGCCAGCGCGCAGGCCCGCTCGACATCGGCGGCATCGCCGCCGCCAAAGGTCTCCGGCAAGACCTGGCCCCGGATCGGGCTCCAGGCCCGGATCTCGCCGGCCGTGCCGCGCTTCGCTGCGGCGCCTATCAATTGCTCCCCGCTGATCGCCAGGCTCACAGCGCGGCTCCGACCTTGCGCAGCGCGGCGATCTGCGGCGCCTTGGGCAGCCAGAGCTTGTCGAAGTCGCTGATCAGCGCCTGGGTGTCCAGGCCCGGCTCGGTCTTGATCGCGAAGGGCACGGCCTTGAACTTCTCGATCAGGCCCAGCTCGGTGGTCACGATGTCCTTGATCTGCGCATCGAGCGACTGGCGCACCAGGCCGCGTATCAGCTCCTTGTCCTTGGCATCCAGGCCCTGCCAGATGCGGCCCGAGACCAGCGGCGCAAAGGGCATGAACAGCGCATTCATCTGCAGCATGCTCTTGGCCACCTTGTCGAAGCGCTGGTTCCACGAGAACTCGATATCGGCCTCCAGCCCGTCGACCTGGCCGTTGGCCATCGCGTCGAAGACCTGCGGCGTCGGGATCGGCGTCGGCGCGGCGCCCAGCGACTGGTAGAAGTCGCGGTAGACCGGCGTCGGGTTGATGCGCAGCTTCATGCCCTTGATGTCCTTGACGCCGGCGATCTCCTTGGTCGAGAACACCACGCGCATGCCGGTGATGCCCCAGCCCAGGCCTATGGTGCCGGTCTCGCGCGGCAGCACCTCCAGGAGCTTCAGCGCGGCCTCGTGGCGCACCAGCTTGGCGACGTCGGTGGTCGAGCGCACCAGATAAGGCGCGTTGATGGCCGCGACGCTGGCGACCCGCGAACCCAGCTCGGCGGCCTGGATCCAGCCCATGTCCAGCGCGCCGGTCTGCAGCTGCTGCATCATCGCCGACTCATTGCCCAGCTGGCCCGAGTGGAAGACGGTGACGGACAGGCGGCCGTTGCTTTCCTTCTTGATGCTCTCGCCGAAAGCCAGCGCGGCGCGGTTCCATGAATGGCCGGCCGGCGTGATCAGGCCGAGGCGGAATTCCTTGGCCTGGGCGCGGGCCTGGCCGATGAAGGCGGGGGCGGCCAGCGCGGCACCGGCTTGAACGAGTTGGCGACGGGTCAGCAGAGTCATGGCGAGGACCTTTCGGGTTTAGTTCAGGAGAGCGAGCGAGAGACTCGGGAACAGCGACAGCAGCACCAGCGCGACGCAGCAGATCACAAAGAACGGCAGCGTGACGATGAACATCTTTCCCGGCTTGGCGCCGGTCACGGCGGCCGCGACAAAGAAGCTCAGCCCCACCGGCGGCGACATCAGGCCCAGCACCAGGTTGACGACGACGACCACGCCGAAATGGCGGGGGTCGATGCCGTAGACCTCGGTGGCGATAGGCAGCAGGATGGGCACGGTCATGATCAGGCCGGGGATGCCGTCGATCACGGTGCCGATGATCAAGAGGATCACATTGACCAGCAGCAGAAAGCTGACCGGGTCCTTGGCCACCGTCTGTATCCAGGCGGCCGCCGCCTGCGGCACCTTGCCGTAGATCAGCAGCCAGGAGAACACCGCCGCCGCAGCGACCAGGAAGAGCACGATGGCCGAGTAGACCGCCGAGCGCAGCAGGATGGCCGGCAGCATGCCGAAGCGGAACTCGCGCGTCACATAGCGGCCGATCAGCGCCGCCGCGACCGCGCCGACCGCCGCCGCCTCGGTCGGGTTGGCGAAGCCGCCGAGGATGGAACCGACGATGACGATGGGGATCAGCAGCGTCGGCGAGGCGGCCAGCGCGGTGCGGGCGCGCTCACGCAGGGTTCTGCGCTCGCTGCGCGGGTATTTGTAGATCACACCCATGCAGGCGATCACGACAAAGAACAGCAGGGTCAGCACGATGCCGGGCAGGATGCCGGCGGTCAGCATGTCGCCGACCGCGACCTGGGCCAGCACGCTGTAGACCACGAACATCACCGAGGGCGGGATGATGGGGCCCAGCATGCCGCCGTAGACGGTGACGCCGGCCGCGAAGGTCTTGTCATAGCCGGCCTTCTCCATCTCCGGCACCATGATCTTGGACATGATGGCGACCTGGGCCGTGGCCGAGCCGATGATGGACGAGACCATCATGTTCGCGAGGATGTTGACATAGGCCAGGCCGCCGCGCACCGAGCCGACAAAGGCCATCGCCAGCTCCACCAGGCGGCGCGTGATGCCGCCGCTGCTCATGATCTCGCCGATCAGGATGAACAGCGGAATCGCGATCAGGCCGTAGCTGTCGACCCCGCCGAACATCTGGCTGGGAAAGGACTGCAAGAGCACGGTGTTGCCGTTGCTGTAGATATAGACGATGCCGGCCAGGCACAGGCAGACGCCGATCGGCACGCCGACCAGCATCACGAAGAGGAAGAAGGCGCCGGTCAGCATCTCAATTCACCGCTTCTTCAGCATTGTGGATATCGAAGCCCTTGACCTCGGCGCGCGGCCGCAGTCCCAGGTCCTCGACCAGATTGGCCGCCGCATGCAGGCTGAACGTCAGGCCGAAGAGCGGCAGGATGGACTGCACGATCCAGGTCGGCCAGTTCAGCGTCTGGGTGCGCTCGGTGTAGAGGAAGTTGAAGCTCTCGGCCGCATACTCCTTGGCATCGAAGCCGTAGCGGACGATGCCCACCGGGTCCATCCACAGCCAGCACATCGCCAGCATCGCCAGGCCGAAGCACAGCACGCCGAAGGTCGCCAGGGCCTTGAGCCGGCGCGCGTTGCGCTCGCCGAGATGGTCGGTCAGCAGGCTGACCGCGAAGTCCAGCCGCAGCCTTGTCATTGCCGAGGCGCCGACAAAGCAGAGCCAGACCACCAGATAGACCGCCGCCTCGTCGACCCAGTAGATCGGCACGCCGCTGTAGCGGGTCACGACGTTCAGCAGTATCAGCAGGGTCAGCCCGCCCATCAGCCCCATCAGGGCCAGGCGTTCGAGCTTCAGGACGGCGGCGGAGGCCTGCTGCACCCGGCGGGCCCAGAGGTGTCGCGGTGCAGCAGCGTCGTTCATGGTGCGGGCCTGGCTCTGATCAGGCCACCGAGCGGTACTGGGCCGGGCGCGTTGCCAGCGCCTTCTCGACCACGGCGGTGACGAAGGCGCGCTCCTCGCCGATCAACGGCAGGCGCGGCCGGCGCATATGCTCGCTGCCCACGCCCACCAGCGCGTCGATCAGCTTCAGGTTCTGCACCAGCTTGTTGGACACGTCCAGATGCAGCATCGGCGTCATCCACTGATAGAGCTTCAGCGCCTCGGCCCATTGCCCGGCCTTCATCAGGTCGAACAGCGCGACGGTCTCGCGCGGGAAGGCGCAGCCGACACCGGCCAGCAGGCCGTCGCAGCCCAGCGCCAGGCCCTCATAAGCCAGATCGTCGACGCCCAGGAAGAGCTGGTAGCGGTCGCCCAGCGTATTGCGCAGATCGGTGATGCGGCGGATGTCGCCGGTGCTTTCCTTGATCGCGGCGATCCATTGGCAGTCGGCCAGCTCGACCATATGCTCCGGCTTCAGATCGACGCGGTAGGCCACCGGGTTGTTGTAGACCATCACCGGCTTCTGCGCGGCCTCGGCCATGGTGCGCACATTCAGCATCGCCTCGCGGGCATCGGCCACATAGATGACCGAGGGCATCACCATATAGCCGGCCACGCCGAGCTTGTTCGCACCCTCGATATAGCGCAGCGCTTCGCGGGTGCTGGTCTCCGAGACATTGGCCAGCACCGGCACGCGGCCTCCGGCGGCGTCCAGCGCGATGCGGGCCACCTCCAGCTTCTCTTCCAGGCTCAGGGTGCTGGCCTCGCCCAGCGAGCCGCAGGTCACGACACCGTGGATGCCGTTGCGGATCTGGAAGTCGATATGGCGGGCCGTGCCCTCGGCGTCGATGCGTTCATCGGCGAAGAACTTGGTCGTGACGGCCGGGAAGATGCCGGTCCAGCGGGGTTGATGGCTCATGGCTGCTGCTCCTGTGTTGCTGCGTTTTCACTGCTGTTGTTATTAATATATTTGTAGCATTCTTAAAAAACATCAGCGTAAACCACTAGCCAGCGCCCCGCCAAGCTCAACCCGGCGGCGCGCGCAGCGCCCCGAACTGCGCCGCCGGCTCGGGCGCGCTCCAGCGCCAGGGCAGCACCGCCGCGCGCCAGACCGCCCGCTGCACCCGCAGGCGCAAGACCCGCTGCGCCCCGGGCCAGGGGGCTCGCGCCACTTCGTCGTCCCACAGCAGTTCCGCCTCGGCCTGCAGCTGCAGCAGGCCGCCGCCTGCGTAGTCGACAAAGAGCAGACCGGCCTGCGGATAGAGGCTCAGATTGCCCAGGGTGTTGAAGAACTGGTTGCCCGGGTAGTCGGGCAGGCTCAGCAGCAGGGCGCCGTCCTCGCCCTGCGCCAGTTGCACAAAGCCCGGCTCGCCGCCGCGGTGCGAGACATCGACCCCCTGCTCGGGCCCGCCCTCGGGCCGGGGTGCCGAGGCACTGGCGATGAACACCGTGTCGCTGCGCGCGATCAGCGCGCGGGCGGCGGCGTCCAGCCCCGGGCCCAGCCAGACCGGCGGCGGCATGGCAGCGCCCGGCGGCTGCGGCTCGGGCCGGCGCGCCTGGATGTATTTGGGGCAGTTGCCGAAGCTCTGCTCGACCGCCAGCGCCAGGCCTTGCTGCCTGTCGAAGGCGCGCACGCGGCCGTTCATCCGGTTGCGCCGCCGCGTGTGCGGCTCCAGGCCCAGCACGCCCACCGGCGCGCCGGGAGCCAGCGTGGCCAGCGCCGGATCGTCGGCATCCGGCGCCACGGCCACGCGCATGGCGCGCGCATCCGGCGTGCTGACAAAGCCCGGCGGCCCGGCCAGCATCGTGGCCCAGGGCCGGCCCTGCGGGTCCAGGCTGCCCAGCAGCAGGGTCGGCAGCTTCTCGAACAGCTCGCGGTGCTGCTCGGGCATGTGGTCGCGCAGTATCACCGGGGCGATCTCGGCCAGGCGCTCGCGCAGCCCGACCCGGGCTTGCAAGGCCTGCTCACCGGCGTGGAAGGTACCGGCTGCGAATGAAGAAGGGGCGGCCATCACAGACGATCCGGCAGCGCAATGAAACCGGGCAAGGCCTCGACCCGGGCCAGCCAGGCGCGGATGCGCGGATAGGGATCCAGCGCCAGGCCACCCAGCCCCGCCTGCGAGCTGTAGCTGTAGAGCGAGATATCGGCCAGGCTGGGCTCGGCACCGTCCAGCAGCCAGTCGCGGTTCTGCAGCTCGGCCTCCATGAAGGCGAACAGATGGCGGCCCTGCACCAGGCTGCGCGCCTCGACCGGCCGCCCGACCAGGCCCGCAAAGCGCGCGCTGGCCACGCCGTCCAGCCAGCTGGCCGCCAGGCTGAACCAGCGCTGCAGCCGCGCCGCGCCTACCGGGCCGCTCGGCAGCCAGTGGCTGTCGGGCGCATAGCGCAAGACCAGATAGAGCAGGATGGCGTTGCTGTCGCTGAGCACCAGATCGCCGTCCACCAGCACCGGCACCTGGCCCAGCGGGTTCAGCGCCAGGAACTCGGGCCGGCGCTGCTCGCCGGCCAGCAGATCGACATGCTGGACCTCATAGGGCAGGCCCAGCAGGCTCAGCATCAGCTCGACCCGGTGGCAATGCCCCGAGGCGGCCAGGCGGTACAGACGCAGGGGTGGGGTGATCGCGGTCATCAAAGACTCCGTTGTGAGGAGACTTGACCTTATCTATTGCCAACAACGTTTTGAATACCGATAGTCAGGCTTTCAGAATTACGCAACTCGAAACAATGGACCATTTGCAAAGCCTGCGTGCCTTTGTCGCCGTGGCCGATGCGGCCGGCTTTGCCGCCGCCGCGCGCCGCCTGGACTGCTCGCCGCCGGCCGTGACCCGGGCCATCGCGGCGCTGGAGGGGCGGCTGGGCGTGCTGCTGCTGCAGCGCAGCACTCGATCGGTGCGGCTGACCGAGACCGGCGAGCGTTTTCTGCAGGACTGCCGCCGCATCCTGGCCGAGCTGGACGAGGCCGAGCGCGCGGCGGCCGGCGTGCAGGGCGAGGCCCAGGGCCTGCTGGCCATCACCGCGCCGCAGATGTTCGGCCGCCTGCATGTGGCGCCGCTGATCGCGGACTTTCTGCGCGCGCAGCCGCGGGTGCAGCTGCGCAGCCTCTTCGTCGACCGCCTGGTCCATCTGCTCGACGAGGGCATCGATGTGGCCGTGCGCATCGCCCACCTGCCCGACTCGGGCCTGACCGCTTTGCCGGTGGGCAGCCTGCGGCGCCTGGTGGTGGGCTCGCCCGAGTATCTGGCCCGCGAGGGCCGGCCGCAGACTCCGCAAGACCTGGCACGGCACCAGGCGATCGGTTTTTCCTTCGATGCACTGACGCCCAAGCCCTGGCGCTTCCGCGACGGCCAGGTGGCCCATCCGCGCGTCGCCTGGGTCAGCAATAACAACGAGGTCAGCATCGCCGCGGCCGAGGCCGGCCAGGGCCTGACACGCTGCCTGGCCTACCAGGCGGCCGAGGGCCTGCGCGCCGGGCGCCTGTCCATCGTGCTGGCCGAGCATGAGCTGCCGCCGGTGCCGGTGCACATCGTCTACCCGGCCGGGCGGCGCGCACCGGCCAAGGTGCGCGCCTTTGTGGACTTCGCCCGCGAGCGCCTGGCCGCCGAGCCGGTGCTGCGCGGCGAGGGGCTAGCCCCCGCTTAGCCGCCTAGCTCTTCGCGGTGGTTTTCTTCGCGGCCGCCTTCTTGGCCGCCGGCACCTTGGCGGCGCGCGGCTCGAACTCGAACATCACCTTGCCCTCCTTCTTGTCATAGGCCAGGAAGGCCTTGAACTTGCGGCGGGTCTTGTTCGAGACGAAGTTCTCCAGCAGCTCGGTCTTGCCCTCGGCCAGCAGCTTGCGCATCTGGCCGGTCTCGATGGGCTGCTGCAGGATGATCTTGCCGCTCTTGAAGTCGCAGGTGACGGCCGCGCCGACCGCGTGCTCGCAGACGTAGTTGCTGCCGTGCTCATAGACATGGCCCTGGCACTTCGGGCAGGCGCCCAGCGATTCCTGGCCGCCGAAGTCGACCGGCTCGCCGTCGCCCTCGGCCTTCTTGGCGTCCTCGCCGAAGTCGAACTCCAGCTTCCAGTTGGCGATCTCCTCGTCATAGACCAGGGCCAGCTCGGCGGTGAAGGGCCAGCCGGCCTTGGAGCGGAAGCCTTCCAGCGGGCCGATCTTCTTGTCGGCCAGGAATTTCTCGACCTCGTGCAGCTCGAAGCTGCGGCCGCCCGGGATCTTGCCGATCGAGAAGCCGCAGCCCTCCGAGGCGCCGTCCTTGCCGGTGCAGGTGAAGCGGCGGTAGTTCTCCTTGACGATGCCGGCGCACTTCGGGCAAGGCGTCTTCAGGGTCGCGTAGTCGCCCGGAATCGTGTCGCGGTCATAGGACTTGGCCTTTTGCACGACCTTCTCGGTCATCGCGGCGATCTCAGCCATGAAGGCGTCGCGCTCCAGCCGGCCCTTCTCCATCTCGGCGAGCTTGAACTCCCAGTCGCCGGTCAGCTCGGGGCGGGTCAGCTCCTGCACATCCAGGCCGCGCAGCAAGGTCATCAGCTGGAAGGCCTTGGCCGTCGGGATCAGCTCGCGGCCTTCGCGCAGCATGTACTTCTCGGTCAGCAGGCCTTCGATGGTCGCGGCGCGCGTCGCCGGCGTGCCCAGGCCCTTCTCGGCCATGGCCTCGCGCAGCTCGTCGTCGTCGATCAGCTTGCCCGCGCCCTCCATCGCCGACAGCAAGGTGGCTTCGGTATAGCGGGCCGGCGGCTTGGTCTGCAGGGCCTTGACGTCGACGCTCTCGGTCGCGACCAGCTCGCCCGGGGCCACGGCCACCAGATTGGCGTCGTCCTCCTGGACTTCCTTGCCATAGACGGCCAGCCAGCCCGGCTTGACCAGCACCTTGCCATTGGTCTGGAAGTTGAACTCCTTGCCGGCAGCCTTGACCGTCGAGATCCGCGTCGTCACCTGGAACTCGGCCGGCGGGAAGAACACCGCGAGGAAGCGCTTGACCACCAGGTCATAGAGCTTGGCCTCGATCTCGGTCAGGCTCTTGGGCGCCTGCAAGGTGGGGATGATGGCGAAGTGGTCCGAGACCTTGGCGTTGTCGAAGACCTTCTTGGTGGGCTTGATATAACCGTTCTTGATCGCGGTCTTGGCGTGCGCCGCCAGCTCGCGCAGCGGACCCGGCAGGTCCTCGCTGGCGATCATCTCGGCGGTCTGCTTGGCCACGGCCAGATAGTCCTCGGGCAGGAAGCGCGAGTCGGTCCGCGGGTAGGTCAGCACCTTGTGCTTCTCGTACAGGGCCTGGGCCAGGCTCAGGGTGGTCTTGGCCGAGAAGCCGAAGCGCGAATTGGCCTCGCGCTGCAAGGTGGTCAGGTCGTAGAGCCCGCCGCAGCTGCTGGTGGTGGGCTTGCTCTCCTCGCTCACGCTGGCCGGCTGGCCCTGCACGGCGGCCGCGATCGCGTCGGCATCGGCGCGGTTCCACAAGCGGTCGGCGCGCGCCTCGGGATCCTCGCCCTTCTTGAACTTGGGATCGAACCACTTGCCCTCGTACTGGCCGGCGACGGCGTCGAAGCTGCCGCGCACCTCCCAGTAGTCGCGGTAGACATGCTTGCGGATCTTCTCCTCGCGCTCGACGACGATGGACAGCGTCGGCGTCTGCACCCGGCCCACCGTGGTCAGGAAGAAGCCGCCATCGCGCGAGTTGAAGGCCGTCATCGCCCGCGTGCCGTTGATGCCCACCAGCCAGTCGGCCTCGGAGCGGCAGCGCGCGGCATCGGCCAGCGGCAGCATCTGCTTGTCGCTGCGCAGCTTGTCGAAGCCGTCGCGGATCGCTTGCGGCGTCATCGATTGCAGCCACAGCCGGCTCACCGGCTTGGTGATCGCGGCCTTGGCCGTGCCGGCATACTGAATGATCAGGCGGAAGATCAGTTCCCCTTCGCGGCCCGCGTCACAGGCATTGATCAGGCTGGTGACGTCCTTGCGGCGTATCAGCTTGACCAGGGCATTGAGCCGGCCCTTGCTCTTGTCGATCGGGTTCAGGTCGAAATGCGGCGGGATCACCGGCAGATTGTTGAAGCTCCATTTGCCGCGCTTGACGTCGAACTCTTCCGGCGCCTTGATCTCAACCAGATGGCCGACCGCCGAGCTGACGACGTAATGCTCGCTCTCGAAGTATTCGTCGTACTTCTCGAACTTGCCCGACTGGGGCGTCAGCGCGCGCACGATGTCCTGCGCAACACTCGGCTTCTCGGCAATGATCAGTGACTTGCTCATGGTTCTTTCTTTTGGCGGACCGCCGCGAGTATCGCTGGCAGCCTGCCTACAATCCGGCCTCGCGCACACGCACACGCGCGCACGCCCATGATTTCAATGTAACCAACTCGAACGATGACGCAAGCCGCCGCCGCCAAGAAGCCCGCGCCCAAGAATCAGGCCAAGCCCCCGCTCAAGGCCGGCCGCCGCATCCAGGTGCGCCGCTCCGGCGTGCACGGCCGTGGCGTCTACGCGATCGACTACATCCAGGCCGGCGAGACCCTGATCGAGTACACCGGCGAGCGCATCAGCTGGGACGAGGCGATGGAGCGCCATCCCCACGACCCCAGCCAGCCCAACCACACCTTCTACTTCCATATCGAGACCGGCGAGGTCATCGACGCGCTGCACGGCGGCAACAGCTCGCGCTGGATCAACCACAGCTGCGAGCCCAATTGCGAGGCCGACGAGACCGACAGCGGTCGCGTCTTCATCAAGGCGCTGCGCGATCTGCTGCCCGGCGAGGAGCTGTTCTACGACTATGGCCTGGTGATCGACGAGCGCTACACGCCCAAGCTGAAAAAAGAATTCGCCTGTTATTGCGGCAGCGCCGACTGTCGTGGCACGATGCTCGCGCCTAAACGTAACAATCAGCGTCACAACCAACGCAGCAGCACCTGAACACAGAGCCCATGGCCGAACATCAACAGTGGGGGGTTGAAGCCCTCTGGCAAGACCTGGAGGCGCTGCTGCCGGGCATGAGCATCGAGGTGCTGGCCCGTGCCGAGTCGACCAACTCGGCCCTGCTGGAGCGGGTGCGCAGCGATGCCCGCCAATCGTTCGAGCCCAGCCCCTATGGCCGCCGCGCCCACGATCTGCAACCCTGCCTGCTGGTGGCCGAGCACCAGACCCATGGCCGCGGCCGCATGGGCCGCAGCTGGCACGCCGGACCTGGCGCCTCGCTGACCTTCTCGCTGGCCCTGCCGATGTCGCTGGGCGACTGGTCGGGGCTGTCGCTGGCGGTGGGCTGCGCGATCGCCGACGCGCTGGAACCGCCCAGCGAAGCCGCACCACGCCTGCAGCTGAAGTGGCCCAATGACATCTGGCTCGATGGCCGAAAGTTGGGCGGCATCCTGATCGAGACCGTGCCGGCCGCCGGCCAGCGCATGGTGGTGGTCGGTGTGGGCCTGAATGTCGGCGGCCAGCCGCCGACCGCCGATGCCCAGTACCAGACCGGCTTTGCCTCGCTGGCCGAGCTGCAGCCGCAGCTCGATCCTCCGGCGGTGCTGGCACGGGTGGCGCGGCCGCTGATCCAGGCCCTGCTGGACTTCCAGACCGGTGGCTTCGCTCCCTGGCAGTCCGCCTATGCGCGGCGCGACCTGCTGCTGGGCCGCCACGTCACGGCCGGCACGATGGAAGGCCTGGCCCAGGGCGTCAACGCCCAGGGTGAGCTGCTGTTGCAGACGGCCTCGGGTCTGCAGGCGGTGGCCGGCGGCGAGATCAGCGTGCGCCTGGCCGCCGACGAGGCCTCCTGAGCCCATGCTGAGAGTCCTGCTTATTGCCCTGCTGCTGCTGAATCTGCTGTTCTTCGGCTGGAGCCAGGGTCTACTCGACACCGTGCTGGGCCTGCGCGCCGGCGGTGAGGGCGAGCCCGAACGCCTGAAGCTGGCCCAGCATGCCGAGCGTGTCACCGTGCTGTCGCCGCAGGCCATCAGTGCGATGCAGACCCGCGGTTGCCTGGAGCTGGCACCGCTGCCCGGCGACGAGGCCTTGAAGGCGGCGCAGGCCGCGCTCGAACGTTTCGGCCTGGGCAGCAGCGACTGGCGGGTGCAAAGCAGCGATCAGCCGGGCCGCTGGGTGGTGGCGACCAACAAGCTCGAGTCGGCCGAGCAGCAGGCCCGCAAGGAAGAGGTCTTCAAGCGCCTGCGCCTGGCCTACGAGCCGCTGCCGGCACCGCAGGGCGAGCAGCCCAGCCTGGTGCTGAGCCAGCATGCCAGCGCCGAGGCCGCCGAGGCCGCGCTGGACTCCTATGAGAAGCGCGCGCTGCGCGGGCTGCGGGTGCTGCAGCTGCAGGCGCCCGGCCAGCTGCACAGCCTGCAACTGCCCAGCGCCGATGGCAGTGTGCAGACCCGTCTGCTGAACGCCAAGGATCCCGCGCTGGCGCCGGGCTTCAAGACCTGCCCGCCAGCGCCCGCCGCCTCAGCCGCCAGCGCGGCCTGAGGGGCGACCCCGCCGCAGCGCCAGGCTGGCCACGCCCAGGCCCAGCAACCAGGCCAGGCTGCTGGCGCCACCACCACCTCCTCCTCCGCCGTCGGTGCTCGGTGCGGGTGCGGGTGCGGGTGCGGGTGCGGGTGCGGGTGCGGGTGCGGGTGTCGGTGTCGGTGTCGGTGTCGGTGTCGGTGTCGGTGTCGGTGTTGGAGTTGGAGTTGGAGTTGGTGCAGGTGCAGGTGTCGGCGCGGGTACAGCAGCCGCGACGGCGGCGCCCGCGTCCAGCATGCCGGCGCCGCAAGTGCTGGTCGTGCAGTAGCACTCCAGCTGCTCGGCGTTGCTCGGTGCCTGGCAGCTGGCGGTGCCGGCGGTGGCGCCGGTGGTCGGGAAGGCGCGCACGGTCGAGGTCAGCAGATTGCGCACCTGGCTGCTCGTCAGGCTGGGCTGCAAGCTCAGCATCAGCGCCACCGTGCCACTGACCAGCGGGGTCGAGAAGCTGGTGCCGACACCGCTGGTGTAGCTGTTGTCGGCCGCCACCGGCCCTTGAGTCCCGCTATTGCCGGTGCTGTAGAGCGGATACAGGCAGGGGCCGGTGGCATTGCCATTGGCATCGACATTGACGCAGTTGCCGCCGGGCGCGCTGAGCGTGACCTGCGGCCCGATGCTGGAGAAACCCACCTTGGAGCCGACATGGCGCAGGCCGGCCACGGTGACGACGCCGGCGCAGCTGCCCGGCGCGCCGACCGCATGGCCGGCCGAGTTGCCGGCCGCCGCAACCACCACCACATTGCGGGCCGTGGCCTCGGCAATCACCTGGGGGTAGAAGGTCCCACAGCTGGCACCGCCGCCCAGGCTCAGATTCAGCACCCGGGCCGGGTTCGGATTGCTGGGCACGCCCGGCACATCGACGCCCATGGCCCAGCGCATGCCGGCCATGATGTCGGAGTCAAAGCCGCCGCACTTGCCCAGCACCCGCACCGGCAACAGCTTGGCACCCCAGGCCACGCCGGCCATGCCCAGGCCGTTGTTGCTGACGGCCGCGATCAGGCCGGCGACGCGCGTGCCGTGCCAGGAACTCCGGCCATTACCGACATCCTCACTGGTGCAGTCAGGGCCAAGCGTTCCAGCGTTGACATCGGCCTGCGTCACCCAGTCGCCGGGATCGGAGGCATTGCTGTCATGACCATTGCCGTCATTGGCGATCGCCAGGCCGCGGGCATCCGCGTTGCTGTAGGCGACGAAGTCATAGCCGCCGACCAAATTGGCCGCCAGATCGGGATGATCGGGGAGCACGCCGGTGTCGAGCACCGCCACGACGATGGAAGCACTGCCGGTGGTGCGGTCCCAGGCGGTCGGCGCATTGATGCCGGAGACGACCTCGCCGGCCGGCGGCTTCAGATACCACTGCCCGGCGGCCGGCCCGGACCCGGCCACGGTCGCATAGGCCGGGTCATTGGGCACCAGGCTGTGACGGCGCAGATGGTCGACCTCGACCTGCTCGACCTCCGGATCGGCCGCCAGGCGGCGTGCCAGATCGGCCGAGCTCAGACCCTGGGCGCGCACCACCTGGGTCCGGGCATCCAGGCTCAGGCCGGCGCGCAGCCCGCCCCGGGCCGCCAGCCCGGTGCGCAGCGCCAGCGCATGGGCGCGCTGGCCGGCCAGATCGGCCACCTCGGCAGCCGCCGCCCGGCTGGCCATGGGTTTGGCCAGCACCGAGGGCGCGGCCGCCTTGAAGCGCACGATCACGCGGGCCTGTGCCTCGTTCGTTGCGCTCGCGGTGGCTGTCGCGGCCGACAGGCCGATAGGCAGGCCGGCCAGGCCCAGGCTCAGGGCCAGCAAAGAGGGACGGAACACGGGGCTGCGTAGGCGCTTCATGGCTTGACCCATCCTGGGCTCGGGCACGCCCAGCGGGCGCAATCAGCGCAGTTTAGAGGGCCGACCTTTGCGTCCGTGTGTAAACAAACGCAAAACCACCCGGGTGTTCGGCCGACCAAGCAAAAAGGCCTTGCCCGTCGCCGGGCAAGGCCTTGAGGTCAACCGGACGGGCTGCTTACTTGGAAATCACGCGCACCATCTCGAGCACCTTGTTCGAGTAGCCCCACTCGTTGTCATACCAGGCCACCAGCTTGACGAAGGTGGAGTCCAGCGCGATGCCGGCGTCGGCATCGAAGATCGAGGTGCGGGCATCGCCGCGGAAGTCGGTGGCAACCACCTTGTCCTCGGTATAGCCCAGCACGCCCTTCAGTGCGCCTTCCGACTGTGCCTTGAACTCGGCGCAGATCTCCTTGTACGAGGCCTCGCTGTTCAGCTCCACGGTCAGGTCCACCACCGACACGTCCGAGGTCGGCACGCGGAAGCTCATGCCGGTCAGCTTCTTGTTCAGCTCGGGGATCACGACGCCGACGGCCTTGGCCGCACCGGTGCTCGAAGGGATGATGTTTTCCAGGATGCCGCGGCCGCCGCGCCAGTCCTTGTTGCTCGGGCCGTCGACGGTCTTCTGGGTCGCGGTGGCGGCGTGCACGGTGGTCATCAGGCCGCGCTTGATGCCCCACTTGTCGTTCAGCACCTTGGCCAGCGGGGCCAGGCAGTTGGTCGTGCAGGAAGCGTTCGAGATGATGGCCTGGCCGGCGTAGGTCTTGTCATTGACGCCGAACACAAACATCGGCGTGTCGTCCTTGCTCGGGGCCGAGAACACCACCTTCTTGGCGCCAGCGGCCAGATGCTTCTCGCCGCTGGCCTTGTCCAGGAACAGGCCGGTGGCTTCGACGACGATGTCGGCACCGACGTCGTTCCACTTCAGGTTGGCGGGATCACGCTCCTGCGTCAGGCGGATCTTCTTGCCGTTGACGACCAGGGTGTTGCCGTCGACCGCGACCTCGCCGTCGAACTTGCCATGCACGCTGTCGTACTTCAGCATGTAGGCCAGATAGTCGGGCTCCAGCAGGTCGTTGATGCCGACGACTTCAATGTCCTTGAAGTTGGCGATGGCGGCACGGAACACCATGCGGCCGATGCGGCCGAAGCCGTTGATACCGATCTTGATCGTCATAGAGGTCTCCTAAGTCAGAAAAGCAAAATCCATGAAAAAGGGGCGCCACGCACCCCTTCGAACTCAAACCATCACTTCTTCGTCTTCAAACGGGCCAGGCCCAGTGCCACCTTGACCGTGTCCACCACATTCTCGGGCGTGAAGCCGAAATGCTTGAACAGCACCGGTGCCGGGGCCGACTCGCCGTAGCTGTCGATGCCGACGACGGCAGCGACGCCGTACTTCCACCAGCCATCGCTGACACCCATTTCCACCGCGACGCGCGGCAGGCCTTCGGGCAGCACGGCCTTCTTGTACTTGGCGTCCTGGCGGTCGAACACCGTGGTCGAGGGCATCGAGACCACGCGCACCGCGATGCCCTCGGCGGCCAGCGAGGCCTGGGCATGCAGGGCCAGCTGCACCTCGGAGCCGGTGGCGATGATCACGCCCTGGGCCTTCTTCTTCAGGCCCACCTCGGCCGGCTCGCTCAGGACATAGCCACCCTTGCTGATCTCGTCCAGATTGGCCTTGGGCGCATAGGGCAGGTTCTGACGGCTCAGCGCCAGCACGCTGGGGCGGGTGGCATTGCCGATGGCCATGGTCCAGGCCACAGCGGTCTCGGTGGTGTCGGCCGGGCGCCAGACATCCAGGCCTGGGATCAGGCGCAGCGAGGCCACATGCTCGATGCTCTGGTGGGTCGGACCGTCCTCGCCCAGGCCGATCGAGTCGTGCGTGAACACATGGATGACGCGCTGCTTCATCAGCGCGGCCATGCGGATCGCGTTGCGGCTGTAGTCGCTGAAGGTCAGGAAGGTGCCGCCATAAGGGATGTAGCCGCCATGCAGCGCGATGCCGTTCATGATGGCGGCCATGCCGAACTCGCGCACGCCGTAATTGATGTGGCGACCGCCGTTGGCGCTGCCGTCGGCTTCCAGGCGGAAGGCCGGCGTGCTCTTGGTATTGGTCAGGTTGGAGCCGGTCAGATCGGCCGAGCCGCCCAGCAGTTCGGGCACGGCGGCGGTGAAGGCCTCCAGTGCCAGCTGGCTCGCCTTGCGGCTGGCGACGGTCTCGCCCTTGGTGTGGGCGGCCACCACCGCGTCCACCGCGGTCTGCGCGAAGTTGGCCGGCAGCACGCCGGCCATGCGGCGCTGGAACTCGGCGGCCAGCTCGGGGTGGGCCGTGGCATAGGCGTCGAAACGCTCGTCCCAGGCCTGCTCCAGCGCGGTGCCCTTGGCCTTGGCGTCCCAGTCGGCATAGACCTCGGCCGGCACGACGAAGGGCTCGTGGGTCCAGCCCAGCGCCTCGCGGGTCAGCTTGATCTCGTCGCCGCCCAGCGGCTCGCCATGGGCCTTGGCGGTGTTGGCACGGTTCGGGCTGCCCTTGCCGATATGGGTCTTCGCGATGATCAGCGAGGGCATGTCGGTGCTCATCTTGGCCAGCGCGATCGCGGCGTCAACCGCATCGACATCATGGCCGTCGACCGGGCCGATCACGTTCCAGCCATAGGCCTCGAACCGCTGGGCGGTGTTGTCGATGAACCAGGGAGCGACCTGGCCGTCGATCGAGATGCCGTTGTCGTCATAGATCGCGATCAGCTTGTTCAGCTTCCAGGCGCCGGCCAGCGCGCAGGCCTCGTGGCTGATGCCCTCCATCAGGCAGCCGTCGCCCAGGAAGGCGTAGGTGTGGTGGTCCACCACCGCATGGCCGTCGCGGTTGAATTCCTTGGCCAGCATCTTCTCGGCCAGCGCCAGGCCCACGGCATTGGTGATGCCCTGGCCCAGCGGGCCGGTGGTGGTCTCGACACCGGGGGTGATGCCCACCTCGGGATGGCCCGGGGTCTTGCTGTGCAGCTGGCGGAAGGCCTTCAGCTCGGCCATCGGCAGCTCGTAGCCCGTCAGGTGCAGCAGCGCATAGATCAGCATCGAGCCGTGGCCATTGCTCAGCACGAAGCGGTCGCGGTCGGCCCATTGCGGGTTGGCCGGGTTGTGGCGCAAATGGCGGCCCCACAGCGCGACGGCGATATCGGCCATGCCCATCGGTGCGCCGGGGTGGCCCGAGTTGGCTTGCTGCACGGCGTCCATGGCCAGTGCGCGAATGGCGTTGGCCATCAAAGTGGGGTTGCTTGCAGCGGTTTGAGCCATGGTGGATGCGGGCGGAGTTGCGGGTAAACACGGGATTTTACTTGGCCGCCGGCCCACCCCGGCTTGACCCAGAGCAAGACCTCGCGGCGCCCGAGCTGGCACGCTGCACCATGCACTGCCGGAGACACCGATGACCGCACTGACGCTTCGCATCATCCGCGACGAACACCATGCGCTGGCCGCGATGCTGCGCACGATACCGCTGCTGCTGGCCCAGCACCGCCAGCAGGGCAGCCGGCCCGATTTCGACGCGCTGCGCGCGATGCTGTTCTATGTCGACGAGTTCCCCGAGCGCCTGCACCACCCGAAGGAAACCGAGCTGCTGTTTCCGAAGCTGCGGGCGCGGGCGCCGCAGTCGCGCGAGCTGCTGGACCGGCTCGACGCCGACCATGGCCGCGGCGAGCGCGCGGTGCGCGAGCTGCAGCACCGGCTGCTGGCCTTCGAGCTGCTCGGCGAGCCGCGCCGCGCCGCCTTCGAGCAGGCCGCCCAGCGCTATGTCGACGCCTATCTGCAGCATATGGCGCTGGAGGAGCGCGAGGTGCTGCCGCTGGCCGAGCAGGTGCTCGGCCCCGCAGACTGGGCCGAGCTCGACGAGGCCTTCGCCGGCAACCGCGACCCGCTGACCGGCCATGTGCCGGACGCCGAGTACCAGGCCTTGTTCTCCCGCATCCTGAACCTGGTGCCCGCGCCGCTGGGCTTGGGCCCGCCGGACTGACCCCCGGCGGCGCACCCTACACTCCCGCCCCATGCGAGCCATCATCCTCGCGGCCGGGCGCGGCGAGCGCATGCGGCCGCTGACCGACACCACCCCGAAGCCGCTGCTGAACGTGCGCGGCAAGCCGCTGATCGTCTGGCATATCGAGGCCCTGGCCGCCGCCGGCGTGCGCGATATCGTGATCAACACGGCCTGGCTGGCCGAGCAGTTCCCGGCCACGCTGGGCGACGGCCGCGCCTGGGGCCTGCGTCTGCACTACTCGGTCGAGGCGCAGGCGTTGGAGACCGCCGGCGGCATCGCCCAGGCCCTGCCGCTGCTGACGGCCGATGGCGACGCGGCCTTCTGGGTGGTTTCGGCCGATGTCTTTCTGCCGGCGTTCCGCTTCGACGCCGATCAGGCCCGGCGCTTCGCCGACGGCCCGCGGCTGGCCCATCTGTGGATGGTGGCCAACAGCCCGCACCACCCCGACGGGGATTTCGCGATCAGCGCCGAGGGCCTGGCGGCCACCGCAGGCGGGCCGCGCCACACCTGGTCCTGCATCGGCCTGTACCGCGCCGAGATGTTCACCGGCATCACCCCGGGCACGCGCGCGCGGCTGCGGCCCTATCTGGACGCCGGCATCGCCGCCGGCCGCATCGGCGCCGAGTTCTACGCCGGGCCCTGGGCCGATGTGGGCACGGCGGCGCGGCTGGACGCCCTCAACCGCAGCGCCTGAGCCGCGCCGGCCATGGACGTCCGCACCCTCTTCCTGGCGCAGACCTGCGCACTGCTGGCCAGCGCCGCGATGCTGTGGATCGCGCGCGGCGAGGCCGACCGGCGCAACGGCCTGCGCCTGTGGATGCTGGCTGTCGCCGGCCAGGGCCTGGCCTATGCGCTGCTGTCCAACGCCGGCCGCCTGCCCAGCCTGCTGAGCGCCGGCCTGGGCAATGCGCTGGGCGCCGTCAGCGTGGCGCTGTTCCATGCGGCGATCCGTCAGTTCCTGGGCCAGGCCATGCACCGCAGCGGGCTGGTGCTGATGGCCTCGATGGTGCTGGCGGTGACGGCGGTGGCGCTGACGGCCGGTGCCGACTACGCGCAATCCACCATCTTCAACGGCTTCGCCTACGGCCTGGTGCAGCTGCTCAATGCCTGGCTGCTGTGGCGCAGCCCGGCGCCGACCCTGCGAGGGGTGCAGCGGGTGGTCGCGAGCTTCTACCTCTTGATGGGCCTGCTGCTGCCGCTGCGCGCCGCCGCGCTGCTGCTCCAGCAGGGCCAGGGACGCGACTATCTGAACGTGCCCGCCGACTGGCAGGCGCCGCTGTTCCTGTTCGGCTTTCTGTTCATCATCGTGACCACACTGGGCTTTCTGCAGATGTGCAAGATGCAGGCCGAGGCCGAGGTGCGGCAGCAAGCCCATAGCGACGGGCTGACCGGCCTGCCCAACCGGCGGGCCCTCGACGAGGCCGTGGCCGCCGCGATCACGCGGACCCGGCCCTTTGCCCTGCTGCTGGTCGATCTGGATCATTTCAAGGCCATCAACGACGGTTTCGGCCACCATGCCGGCGACGCCGCGCTGGCCGACTTCGCCGCAGGCCTGCGCGCCAGCCTAGCCGCTGGCGAGCAGGGCTTCCGCTGGGGCGGCGAGGAGTTCTGCCTGCTGCTGCCGGCCGGCGATGACGGCGCGGCACTGGCGCGGGCACGGCAGCTGCACCAGCAGATCGCACGGCCGCCCCGGGGCGAGCTGCCGGCGCTGCGCTGCAGCCTGGGGCTGACGCTGTGGCAGCCGGGCGACTCGGCCGACACCCTGTTCAGACGCGCCGACCGGGCGCTCTACCGCGCCAAGTCGCTGGGCCGCAACCGGGTCGAGCTGGGCTGAGGCCGGCGGCCTATTTGGCCAGCGGCTTGGCGATCGTGTCGATGCGGGCCAGCAGCTCGGGCGTCAGCTTGGGCGTGACCGCCAGCGCGCCGAGATTGTCCTGCAGCTGGCTGAGCTTGCTGGCGCCCAGGATCACGGTGGAGACGCGCGGGTTCTTGTTGACCCAGGCCAGCGCCAGCTGGGCCATGGTGCAGCCGAGCTCGGCGGCAATGCCTTCCAGTGCGGCCACGGCCTGGTTTTTCGCCGGGTCCTGCAGCTGCTCGCGCAGCCAGGCCATGCTGTCCAGCGAGCCGCGGCTGCCCTCCGGGATGCCGTTCTTGTACTTGCCGGTCAGCAGGCCCGAGGCCAGCGGGCTCCAGGTCGTCAGGCCCAGGCCGATGTCCTCGTACAGGCGGGCGTACTCGGTCTCGACACGCTGGCGGTGGAACAGATGGTATTGCGGCTGCTCCACCACCGGCTTGTGCAGATGGTGGCGCTCGGCGATCTCGTAGGCGGCGCGGATCTCGTCGGCGCTCCATTCGCTGGTACCCCAGTACAGCGCCTTGCCCTGCTTGATGATGTCGCTCATCGCCCAGACCGTTTCCTCGATCGGCGTCAGCGGGTCGGGGCGGTGGCAGTAGACCAGGTCGACGAAGTCCAGCTGCAGGCGCGCCAGCGAGCCGTCGATGGCCTGCATCAGGTATTTGCGGTTCAGCGTGTCCTGGCGGTTCGGCAGGCGCGGCTCGCCGGCCGGCGCGCGCTCCATGCCCCAGAAGAACTTGGTCGAGACCAGATAGTTCAGCCGCGGCCATTTCAGCGCCTTCAGCGCCGCGCCCATCACCACCTCGCTCTCGCCCTTGGCATAGACCTCGGCGTTGTCGAAGAAGTTGATACCGGCATCGAAGGCGGCCGCCAGCATCTCGGTGGCGGCCTTGGTGTCGACCTGGTTGTGATAGGTGACCCAGGAGCCCAGGGACAACTCGGAGACTTGCAGGCCGCTGCGGCCCAGACGACGGTATTGCATGGTGTGCTGATGACAGAGAGTGAGCGGACGGACGCGAGCGTAGCGCACAGCGCGTCATCGTGCTGACGCGGTCGCGACCTGGGCATGACGGGATGGCGGACGGCCGCTATAGACTGCGGCCATGTCCGAGATCGCCGACGCTTCGTCTCTTTCCGCCCTGCGCCTGGCCGTGGTCGGTGCCGGCCCGGCCGGCCTGGGCCTGGCCCTGCTGGCGGCACGCAGCCTGCCCCAGGCCCAGATCAGCCTGTTCGATGCCCGGCCGCTGGAGCGCGATGTCTCCGGCGACCCGCGCACGCTGGCGCTGAGCCTGGGCAGCGTCCAGCTGCTGCAGCGCCTGGGCGCCTGGAACGAAGCCGCCGCGCAAGCCATCCTGCAGGTCCATGTCAGCCAGGCCCCGCCCACGCTGAACCACCCGATCTTCGGCGCGGCCGGCGAGCCGCTGGTGCGCATCAGTGCGGCCGAGCAGGGCGTGGACATGCTGGGCGCGGTGCTCAGCTACGGCCAGCTGGTGGCCCCGCTGCAGGCGGCCTGGCAAGCGGCCGCCGCGGCCGAGCCGACCCGCCTGCTGAGCCGCTTCGGTGCGCCGGTCGTGGGGCTGAAGCCGCTGGACGCGTCAGCAGGCGGCGGGGTCGAGGTCGACGCCGGCATTGCGGACACCTTCGATCTGGCGGTGGTCGCCGAGGGCGGCGTGTTTGCCGAGCAGGCGCGCAAGAGTCTGGCTCACGACTACCAGCAAAACGCCTGGGTCGGCACCGTGACCCTGGCCGAGAGCAGCCCGCCCGGCGTGGCCTACGAGCGCTTCACCCGCAACGGCCCGCTGGCCCTCTTGCCGCTGCCACCGCTGGAGGGCCGCAAGCGCGCGGCCCTGGTCTGGTGCATGCCGCAGGCCGAGGACGAGATCGCCAGCCTCAGCGATGCCCAGCGCCTGGCCGTCATCAACAGCCTGCTGGCCACCGAGGCCGGCCCGCTGCAGGCCATCAGCCCTCTCAAATGCTTTGCGCTGGGCCTGAACGCCGAGCGCAGCCTGGTCGAGGGCCGTACCGTGCGCATCGGCAACGCCGCCCAGACCCTGCACCCGGTGGCCGGCCAGGGCCTGAACCTGGGGCTGCGCGATGCCTATGCGCTGGTTCAGACCCTGCGCGGTAGTCGCGACATCGACGCCGCGCTGCGCAGCGTCGAATGGCAACGAGCCCCCGACCGCTGGAGCACCATCGCCAGCACCGACTTCCTGGCCCGCAGCTTCGCCTGGCGCTGGCCCGGCCTGCCGGTCGTGCGCGGCCTCGGCCTGGCCGCACTGCAGGCGCTGCCGCCGCTGAAGCGCGCGCTGGCGCGGCAGATGATGTTCGGCAGCCGCTGAACCGCCGCCATGACTGAACGCCTCGCCTCCTGCAGCTGCGGCCAGCTCACGGCCCAGGTCGTCGGTGAGCCGCTGCGCGTCTCGATCTGCCACTGCCTGGCCTGCCAGCGCCGCACCGGCAGCGTGTTCGGAGCACAGGCCAGGTTCCGCCGTGAGAACGTCTCGCTGTCGGGCCGCTCGACCCCCTATGTGCGGGTCGGCGATGAAGGCTCCCGCGTCACCTTCCACTTCTGCCCCCACTGCGGCGCGACGGTCTACTACGAGCCCGAGGGCCTGGAAGAGTTCCTGGCCATCCCGGTCGGCGCCTTCGCCGACCCCAGCTTCCCGGCGCCCAGCATCTCGGTCTATGAGGAGCGCATGCATGGCTGGGTCGTACCGCCGGAGGATGCGGAGCATATCGGCTGAGGGGATAGTCGCCACCGTGCGGCGATCAGGAGGACAGTCATATGGACGACAAGACGGAGTTGCATTGGCGTTACTTGAAGGACAACCTGGATCACTCGCGTCATCACGAGACATTGCGAGCCACAACCACGAATGCGCTGCTCGTCCTGGCCGGCGCAGGATTCACGGTTGCCGGATACGACAGATGCATTCAGCAGACAGACATTCCGGTGCTTGTCTTCATCGGAATCCTAGGCGTGTTCGGAGCGATCTTTGTGGCCAAGCAGACCGAACGTGCGGATGCTCACTATGAGCGAGCGCGAGAACTCCGGGATGCGATAGACGCCGGCGTAGATGCGCCCGGATTCGAGGCCTTGAGAAGATCGGCAGACAAGCGCCACAAGCAGCGCTACAGCGGCTTCGGCGCATGGCTTCGCTGGCAAGGTTTGCGAAACTTCTGGATATTGATGCACCTGCTTGTCGCTGCACTCGCCGGCCTGCTCGCCTACTCAGCGGCGATGACAACGGCATGCCCATAGCCGCTAGCATTGCGCCGCATGGATGACTCATCAAGCGCAGCAATTGAAAACTTCGATATCCCGGATCCGGCCCTGCTTCGGCGGCTGCTGCGGGCGAAGGATCGCATGGACGCCGCCTCGCATGAAGCCTGGCCGGTGAAGCGGCTCGCCGAGGTCAGCGGCGTCTCCGAGACCCATTTCGCACACACCTTCCGGCAGGCCTTTGGCATCCCACCGCATCGCTACCTATTGACGCGGCGCATCGAGCAGGCGGCTACGCTGCTGCGCGACACCGAACTGCCCATCACGGAGATTGCTTTCGCCACCGGCTGGGAGAGCCTGGGTACCTTCGGGCGCACATTCCGGGACATCACCGGCAAGAGCCCCGGTGCGCTTCGCATCGAGGCCAGGGCCGAGACCACCCAGCTCGACCGCGTGCCCGCCTGCGTCCTGAAAGCGGCGCAGCGGCCGGACCTCACCATCGCAGTTTCGGAGAAGCGTCGCCGTGCAACAGAAGGTACAAACCGGCCACCAACAAAGGAGCGCTGATGAGCCAAGGTATCAATGTGGTGGGTGTGTACGTCGACGATCAGGACCAGGCCCTCGATTTCTACGTCAACAAGCTCGGTTTCCGCGTCCATACGGATGTGCGCAATGGGGCCTATCGCTGGCTGACGGTACAGCATCCGGAGCAACCCTTATTTCAGCTCGGCCTGTTCACACCCGGGCCACCGATGCACGACGAGGCGACGGCGCAGGCGCTGCGCGCACTGGTCGCCAAGGGCGCGATGCCGGCCTTGGTCCTGGCCGTGGCCGACTGCCGGGCCACCTACCAGCAACTGCATGCCCGGGGCGTGGAATTCACCCAGGAGCCGGTGGATCGCTATGGCAGCGTGGATGCCGGTTTCCGCGACCCTGCGGGCAACGGCTGGAAGATGATCCAGGCAGCGGGGAGCGCGACATGAATTGCAGCAGCTTCTTGAGGCGCACCCACCGCTGGGTGTCGATCGCCTTCACGCTGACCGTCATCGCCAACTTCGTCGCCCGGGCCCAAGGGCCAGCAGAGCCGCCGCCCTGGCTGACCTATGCGCCGCTGCTGCCACTGGGCCTCCTGCTGTTGACGGGGCTGTACCTGTTTGCCCTGCCCTATCTCGGCCGTCACCACGAACGGCATGGCGCCAAAGAGCAGGGGACACCGGCCGTTTGACGAGCCCCGGGACGCCAGGCGGGGTCAGGTCTTGAACCCTGCTGCATTCAAGACCTGGCATCGAAACCCTTCGTGGGCCAAAATCCCGTCGACCTCGACCAAGCCCACACCAGTCAGCAGCCCCATGTTCGATCACGTTGTATTCGGCGTCAGCGACTATGCCGCGAGCAAGGCGTTCTTCGTCAAGGCGCTTGAGCCGCTCGGCGTCGTGGTCGTCTCGGAAGGGCCGCTGGGCATTGAGCTCTGCCGCCCCGACAGCCAATCTTCGCTGTGCATCCGCCGGGTCGAAGCGAAGGCCACACACCTTCACCTGGCCTTCACGGCCGAGAGCCGCGGGCAGGTCGAAGCCTTTTACCGCGCCGCTCTTGAGGCAGGAGGCGAGGACAACGGTGCGCCGGGCCTGCGCCCGCAGTACCACGCGAACTACTACGCCGCCTTCGTCATTGGTCCGGACGGGCACAACATCGAAGCGGTCTGCCATCAAGCCGAGGGCTAGATGATGCAAGGAAGCCCTACTTCAAGGGCTTCTCCTCGCCAGGCACCGGCGCCGCCTCGTCGCCCCGCAACCGTGCCGTCAACCCCTGCATCACCGCCGCATCGGCATCGCCCAGCAGGCCGGCGCGGAGCAGTGACTCGCGCTGCAGCTCGCGCATGCGCCAGCTGAATTCGCGCGCCAGGGCCTGGACCTCCTGCTGCACTTTCGGGTCGCCCTGCGCGGCCAGTTCGGCCAGCATGCGTTCGGGATCGGCGTCCGCATCGAGGCCGCTGCTGGAGAACGCGGACTGGATGCGCAGCATGCGGTTCAGGCTTTGCTGCAGGACCTTGCGCAAGCGCGGGCCGGCCTGCTCGATCTGCTGGTCGATCTCGTCGCGCAGCGCACGGAAGCGTCGCAGCGTCGCCATCACGCGGCGGATCTCGGGCAGCATCTCGGACAGGGGCTGCTGGGCCTGCAGCCAGTCGGCCATATCGGTGTCGACGCCGCCGAGCTGGCTCAGCACCTGCTGCAGCGGCTTGCCGAACTCGCCCGGCATCAGCTTGCTGGCCACGCTGGCGCGCGCCAGCGGCGCGATGCCGGCCTCGATCAAGGCCATCAGCCACTCCGACGTGGCCAGGATCTGGCCCTCCAGCGGGAACTCCTCGTCAGCGATGCCACGCGGATAACCGAAGCCATCGAGCCGCTCGTGGTGGTTCAGCACCGCTTCGGCCACCTGCTTGCCGGCGCCGTTCATCTCGCGCAGCACGCGCCAGCCGATCACCGGATGACTGGCGATATGGCGCCATTGCTCGGGCTGCAGCGGCCGGTCGGTGCGCAGATGCTCGGGGTCGATATAGAGCTCGCCGACGTCATGCAGCAGCCCGGCCAGCGCCAGCTGCCGGTGGCGTTCGATGTCGCCGGGCAGCAGGCGGCGCGCCAGCGCCAGGCTCAGCATCGCAACGCCGACGCTGTGCGACAGCCGGTCGCCCTGGTAGTCGGCATACAGGGTCAGCAGCGATTGCACCGGCACCGACAGGCTCAGACCCGCCAACGACTGCGGCACCGGCAGCGCGCGCGGATGCTCGCACAGCTGGGCCAGCAGCGGGTGCTGCTCCAGCAGGCGCTCGGCCAGCGGCGCGAGGCTTTGCGGCATCACGCCGTCGACCACCTGCACGCAGTCCTCCAGCGGCTTGGCCAGCTTGTGCTGCAGCAGGCGCTCGCGCGCCTGGGCGCTGATGCGGGCGCCCTTGGCCAGCAGCTTGATGCCGCTGCCGCTGACGATGTCCTCGCTGGCCTGCACCTCCCGGCTGGCGGCGGTCTCGACCATATGATTCAGGAAATGCGGATTGACCTGTCCACGGGCCAGGTCCAGCTCGTCGGGGATCGCCTGTACATCCTGGTCCATCGTCAGCATCACTCCCTGAATTCCCAGCTCAACACCGGCACAGTGTGACAGCCCATGGCCGCACCGCCGCCGCTTCGCGCGGTCACTGTTTGACCCAGATCAAGCCGTAGCCGGCCACACCGCGCCCCTCAGCCCTCGCCGAACACCCGCACGCGCTGGCCACCCTGCGCCTTCGCCCCATACATCGCGCTGTCGGCATTGCGCAGCAGCGTATCGGGGTCGGCGCCGGCGCCGGGGTAGAGGGCGATGCCTACCGAGGCGCCGACTTGCAGCTGCAGGGTTTCGATGTCGGCCGGCTGGGCGACGCCCTCGAGAATCCGGCGCGCCAGGCCCAGGCCGCGGTCGGCAGCATCGACACCGTATTGCAGGATCGCGAACTCGTCGCCGCCCATGCGGGCGACGACATCGCCGTCGCGGGCGATCTGGCGCATGCGCTCGGCGGCCAGCGCCAGCATCTTGTCGCCCACCGCATGGCCGTAGCGGTCGTTGATCGGCTTGAAGCCGTCCAGATCGATGTAGTGGATCGCGAAGCCGGGCGCGCCGCAGCCACTGTCGCGCACCGCCGCGGCCAGGCATTCCAGAAAAGTCTCGCGATTGACCAGCGAGGTCAGGCCGTCATGACGGGCCGCATGGCGCACCCGCTCCTCGCTGCGCGTGCGCTCGGTCACGTCCGTGTAGGTACGCAGCACACCGCCGCCCTCGATGGGCACGCTGCGCACCTCGATCACCCGGCCATCGGGGCGCTGGCGGTCGTAGCAATGCGCGCGATCCAAGATGCCGCCGGAGCGCACGAAATCCTGGATGTCCTGCGGTGTGCGGCTGAATTCGTCACTGGCCCACTGGTGCGCCAGCACCGCCTCGAAGCTGGGCTTGCTGGCCATCAGGTCCTCGGGCAGGCCCAGCAGCTCGATCGCGCGGCGGTTGCACACCTCGACCACACGCTCGGCGTTGACCATCATGATGCCCTGCTCCATGCGCGCCAGCGTGGCTTCGAGCAGGGTCGATTTCTCCTTCAGCCGCGCCTCGCTGGCGCGCGCACGGGCCTCGGCCTGCTCCAGGGCCTGCTGCTGATGCTTGAGCGCGGTGATGTCGACATGGGCGGAGAAACCCTTGCCATCGGGGCCGCGCTGCTCAATCACGCGGGCCCAGCGGCCTTCGGGCAGCGGCAGCTCGAAGGGCGCGCCGGTGAACCTCAGGCTTTCGGCCAGCGTCGACAAGCCGCGCCGGAACCCCTCGCCATCGCTGCCCTCGCGGCCCTGCCAGGCTCGGCGGTAGACCGACTCGAAGCTGGTGCCGGCGGCGACGGCGCGATCGCGCAGCCCGTACATCAGCACAAAGGGGTGGTTGACCCAGGCGATCTGGCCATCGGCATCGGTCACCATCACGCCGTCGGCCACATGGTCGAACAGCGCCACGCCGTCGCTGAAAAGTCCTTCCGGCACGGCAATAGGGCCACCTTGCGGCACCGCATGCTCGCCCGCCCGCCAGAGGCGGATGCGGCCCACGCCCGGCAACGGCAGCGAGGCCGCCGTCAGCCAGCGGCCGCCATGCTCGAAGGCGAACGGCCGGTTCTGCAGCCGGTGGCGGGCCACGCCTTTCTCGATATAGCGCTCGATCAGGGGCATCTCGAAGGCATTCAGCCGGCCCTCGTAGAAGCGCCTTAGATTGGTGCTGTAGGGCTCACCGACCTGGATGTGCGCCGCATGCTCGGGAAACAGCGTCAGGAAGCTGCGGTTCCACAGCAGGGTGCGGTCGGCCTCGTCGAACAGGCAGGCACCGATGTCCAGACCGTCCAGGGCCTGTGCGACGGCGCGCAGCAGCGCCAGCGGGTCGGCCGACGCACTGCCTGCCCCTGAACCGCCCCTGCTGATGTCGCTGCCCATCTGCTGCCATCCATCCCGTCGCAAAAACCAAAGAGCGCCGTGACGCGGCGCCACCGCTCGATGGCGGCTGCTACCGGGGCAGTGTAAGTCGCTGGATGCGGCCGTCGCGCCGCGCCGCGTGCAGGACTGCACGCGGCAGCGCGGCTCGCGTCATGACCGAGCTCGGCGCAGCTGATGGGCCTTGACGATGGCTATCTCCTGGCCGAAGACGGCCAGCAGGCCGGCGTTGGCCAGATCGGCCTCGGCCTGGGATCGCCCCATATGGCCGACCGGCCCGCCGCTTGACGGTGCGCGGGAGTACATTGCACAAGCGCCAGCCCGCCATGACCCCGAGCCCCGGGGCAGCCAGCCGGCCGGAGACCGCCGATCATGACGCTGTGCCCGATTGCCCTTGCCGTGGGCTGCAAGAAATGCCCGGCCTTCCCGGTCTGCCCGCTGAAAAGCGTGATCGGCGATCAGCCGGCGAAACCGGCAGTGGGCGCGGGCAAGAGCCGGGCCAGCGGCGCCAAGAAGCGCGACAAATAGACGATAAATTCGGAGGGGTCAGGTCTTGAGTAGCGGAGCCGGCGAGGAGCCGGTGTCCGTCTCTGCCCCGGCCCGGCTTTGCGCGGCATGCTCGGCCGCCTGATGCGCCACCCGTCCCAGCATCCGGCCCAAGGACGACAGATCCAGCGCGGCCTGCGGCGCCGCTGCGGGCAGCCGGATGCTGGCCAGGTCCAGCGTGGCGGGTTCGGGCGCGCGCGTCAGCACGATGCGTGGCGGGTCCCGCACCGCCGACTCGGCAGCACGCCGGCGGGCTTCGATAGCCGCAGCGCGTTCAGCCGCAGCGCGTTCAGCCGCAGCGCGTTCAGCCGCAGCGCGTTCAGCCGCAGCGCGTTCAGCCGCTTGCTGCTCGGCCCGGGCTTGGAGCGCACGGCGGCGCTCGCTGAGGTCTTCGACGTCGCTGACGTCGTCCATATTCCAGCGGCCGGCAGCGGGTCGACGCGGGGCGCTGGCCGGCGCGGGGCCTGGCGAGGCCTCCAGCCGGGCCAGCGAGATCGTCAGGTCGATCGGCTTGTCGCGCTCGCGCAGGCGCGCGCTGAAATCATTCAGCAGCGCATCGAGGTCTTCGGGCTCGAAGCCGTCCGACGCCATCGCCGTGCCCGCCCGATCAGACCCGTGCCTTGACGAAGGCCGCATAACGATCGACCCAGGCCTGCACAAAGGCGCGGCTGCCCTCGTTGATGCCACCATCGGCATCGAAGAAGCCCTTGCCGGCATGGATGAAGGCCTCGGGCTGGCCCAGCGTGGGCACATCGAGATAGGCCAGGATATTGCGCAGATGCTGCTGCGCCAGCGCGGTGCCGATCGCGCCCACCGAGGCACCCAGCACCCCGGCCGGCTTGCCGGCCCAGACGCTCTGGCCATAGGGCCGCGAGCCATGGTCCAGCGCGTTCTTCAGCACGCCGGGGATCGAGCGGTTGTACTCGGGCGTGACGAACAGCAGGCCCTGGGCCGCACTGATCTGGGCCTTGAAGCGCCGCACCGGCTCGGCCGGGCTGGCGTCGTCATCCTGGTTGTAGAGCGGCAGCTCGCCAATGGCGACCTCGCCGAAGCTCAGCTCCGGCGGGGCCAGCTTGGCCAGCGCGCGGGCGAGCTGGCGGTTCAGCGAGTCGCGGCGCAAGCTGCCGACCAGCACGGCAATATGGATAGCGGCCATGGTGAACTCCTGGAGTGGACGGTGCCCGATGGTAGCCGTCTTACTTGAAGAACCAGTAGCCCACCAGGATGGCCGCCACCACGCCCACCACATCGGCGATCAGGCCGCAGGTCAGCGCGTAACGGGTCTTCTTGATGTTGACGCTGCCGAAGTAGACCGCCAGCACATAGAAGGTGGTCTCGGTCGAGCCCTGGATGATGGCGGCCAGCTTGCCCTCGAAGCTGTCGACCCCGTAGGTCTTCATCACGTCCACCATCAGCCCGCGCGCACCGCTGCCCGACAGCGTCTTCATCAAGCCCACCGGCAGGGCCGGCACGAAGTCGGTCGGCAGGCCCACCGCCGCCACGGCCCAGGCGATGCCACCCACCACATAGTCCATGCAGCCGGTGGTACGGAACACCGAGATCGCCACCAGGATCGCGATCAGGTAGGGAATGATGGTGATGGCGACGCCGAAGCCTTCCTTCGCGCCCTCGACAAAGGCCTCGTAGACATTGATGCGCCGCCAGGCCCCCACCGCGATGAACATCACGATGACCGACAGTATCACCAGGCTGCCGAGCAGGCCGATGTACTTGGCCATCAGCTCGGGCGGGTAGCGGTGCAGCCAGCCGAACAGCGCCGCCATGATGGCGATGAAGCCGCCGAAGAAGGCCAGCACCGGCGCGCTGAGCAGATTGATGCGCTGATAGGCGGCCACCGCGACCAGGCCGGCCGAGAAGGAGATGAAGGTACCGATCAGCGTCGGCAGGAAGATGTCGGCGGCGTTGAAGCCGACCAGGCCCTGGTCCACCGCCAGCGCCTGGCGGATCGCGATCACCGAGGTCGGGATCAGGGTGATGCCCGCCGTGTTGAGCACCAGGAACATGATCATCGCGTTGCTGGCCGTGTCCTTCTGCGGGTTGATCTCCTGCAACTCCTTCATCGCCTTCAGGCCCAGCGGCGTCGCGGCATTGTCCAGGCCCAGCATATTGGCGCTGAAGTTCATCACGATGGAGCCGCCGGCCGGGTGGCTCTTGGGGATCTCGGGGAACAGGCGCTTGAAGAACGGCGCCATGCCGCGCGCGAACAGCTGGATCACGCCGGCATGCTCGCCGATCTTCATGATGCCCAGCCACAGCGACATCACCCCGACCAGGCCCAGCGAGATGTCGAAACCGGTCTTGGCGGTATCGAAGATGCCGGTCAGGATCTGCGAAAAGATCAGCAGATCGCCCTGCAGCAGCCGCGCCAGCGCCACGGCGAAGCCGATCAGGAAGAAGGCGATCCAGATGTAGTTGAGCACCATGCGCGCGACGTTCAGGGTTGGCCAAGAAAGGCGCCCATTATTCCGGCTGCGCGATCAAGCGCCATGCCAGCTTGAGGGGGACGCGATAACCGGGGGTGATGGGAGGGCGGCTTTCGACCCAGACATCCGCAGTCAAGACTTCTGGGGCCCAAGTGGGCACACTGCGCCGCCACCGCTTTAGAGCGCGTGCCGGCGCTCATCAGGGCAAGCTCGAATCAAACCAGCTCGCGCGGTCGGCTGCCGATCGCCGCACAGTGCCGGCGGTAGTCGGCGATGCGATCGGCCGTGTCGATCCGCTGCAGCACGCTGTGGTGCGCGCCGAGATATTCGACGCTGCCTTTGACGACCACATGCACGAGCAATTGCTCACTGCCCCTCGCTTCCCACCAGTCGACATTGCCGGCGGGTTCATACACATAATCACCGGTTCGCAGCACCCGCCCATCGTTGAGGCGGCGTTCGCCGGCGAGGTTCAGCGCATGGACTTCGCCGGTGTGCCGGTGCAAGCCCACGCGCACGCCGGGGTCGAGCCGCATCAACTCGACCCAGCCCGCACCATCGGGCAGGAACTGCAGCGGCAGCGACCACTTGCCGTCACCTTCGGGTATCCAGTCATCCAGTCCCGCACGGCGCAGGGCCGCGGCGACAACGAGCTTGGCGAATTCCATGGCTGTCTCCTCAAAGGCTTGGGTGCTGGTGGCGGTATTCCTGGGTCTTGCCGCCAAAGCCATAGGCGCTGGCCCGCACGTCGTGCACATGTACATAGCTTTCGTGGTGCAGCGGGCCCAGCAGGGCAGCAAAGGCCTCGAACGCTTCGGCCACGTAGCGCGCCTTCTCGGCCTTGGTATTGGTTTCGTCGACCACCTTGACGTCGAAGTAGAAGCTGGCCAGCTTCTGTTCGGCCAAAGACTTGCCGGCGACAAACCAGTCGCGCGGGTCGACGTAGTCGATCACCACGGCGGTCAGGTCGCGCCGCTTGCCGAGCACGCGGCTGGTCAGCTCGAGCAGCATCTCGTTGATGCGTTCGGAAAGCTCAGTCGTGCGCGGCGCGCTGACCTTGACGTTGAGGATGGGCATGGCTGTCTCCTTCGCTTGCGGGGTGGTTGGTGCAGTGAATGTAGGCAACCCGGCCCCTGCCGGAAACCGTCGCGCGGCATAATCGGTTTTGCTCGCCAAGCAAAAGCAGACGCGCAACGCCCAAGAGCAGAAGACCTTCCGATGCGACCTTTCCTGCCCGACCCTGCGGACCTGCGCTGGCTGGTGCGCTCGCTCGACCTGCGATCGTTCTCGGCCGCGGCTCGGGAGATGGATGTGGCGGTATCCGTCGTCTCGCGTGGTGTCGATCGCCTCGAAAGCGGCTTTGGCATCACGCTGCTGCGTCGCTCCACGCACGGCTTGTCGGCAACGCCCGAGGGCGCCGAGCTGGTGCAGGAAGCGCGTGAACTCCTGGGCCGGCTCGAAGACATGGCGGCGTCGTTCGACCAGCAACGCCACCGCGTGGCCGGCGCCGTGCGGCTGGCGTCGAGCCAGGAAATCTGCGAGCAACTGATCGTGCCGCAGCTGGCCGCACTGCGTGAACGACACCCGGCACTGCGCATCGAACTGGTGGCGGACGACCGTGTGATGGACCTGGTGACCGACGGCATCGACGTGGCACTGCGCACGACGCTGGGCAGCAGCGATGCGGTCGTCGCCCGCGAATTGGGTTCGTTCGAGCGGCGCCTGTACGCATCGCCGGACTACCTGCGCCGGCACGGAGCACCGACCGAGCCGGCGGACCTGCACCAACACCAGACGGTGACCCATACCGCGCAGGGACCGGCCGTCACATGGGGTTTCCGCCATGCCGGGCGCAAGCTGGAGATCACCGTCAGATCACAGCTGGCGGCCAGCAGCTCGGCCCTGCTTCACCGCGCGCTGGTGGCCGGCGCCGGCATCGGGGTGCTGTCACAGCCCTTGGCTGCAGCGGATGCGGCGGATGGCAAGCTGGTCGAAGTCCTGGCGCCCTTCGCTTCACGGGCGGCGTACACGATGTACGCCGTTTCCTTGCCGAGCCGGCGCAACGCTTCGCGCGTGCGGGCGGTGACGGCCTTCCTGCAGGAAGCTGCGCGCAAGCACTGGGGGCTGGTGCCGCCCTGAGCAGCCCCCGCCGGCAAGGCCGCCCTGGTGGCCTTTCGCCAGGCCATGAATCAGCCCGGCTTCAGCCTGGTTGAGCCAGACCAGCTGCCAGACAGGCGCTGCTCAGCCTCAGAACGCCGGCACGACGGCGCCGCTGTACTTGCTGGCGATGAACTGCTTGACCTCGGCGCTGTTCAGCGCGGCGGCCAGCTTCTTCAGCGCCGGTGCGTCCTTGTTGTCGGCGCGGGCGACCAGCCAGTTGGCATAGGGCGAGCGGGCATCCTCGATGGCCAGCGCGTTCTTGACCGGGTTCAGCTTGGCTTCGAGCGCGTAGTTGGTGTTGATCAGCGCCAGGTCGACCTGGGGCAGGATGCGCGGCAGGGTCGCGGCCTCGATCTCGCGGAACTTCAGCTGCTTCGGGTTGTCGGCGATGTCGCGCGGCGTGGCCAGGATGTTGTCGGTGCTCTTGAGCTTGATGAGGCCGGCGCGGTCCAGCAGCAGCAGCGCGCGGCCGGCATTGCTGGGGTCATTCGGGATCGCGACCGTGGCAGCAACAGGCAGATCGGCCAGCGCCTTGTGCTTGGCCGAGTAGGCGCCGAAGGGCTCGACATGGACGGCCACAACGGCCTGCAGGTTCGCGCCCTTGCCCTTGTTGAACTCGCCCAGATAGGGCTTGTGCTGGAAGAAATTGGCGTCCAGGCGCTTCTCGGCCACTTGCACATTGGGCTGCACATAGTCGGTGAAGACCTTGATCTCCAGCTCCACGCCCTGCTTGGCCAGGCCCGGCTTGACGAACTCCAGGATCTCGGCGTGCGGCACCGCGGTGGCGGCCACGCTGAGCTTCTCTGCGGCGGCGAAACCGCTGAGGGCCAAGGCGGCCAGGGCAATTGCAATCTTCTTCATGGGTCTACTCCTCTAGGTACAACAGAAAAATTCAACGACGGGTGAAGCGATGCACCAGCCAATCGCCCAGCATCTGCAGCAGCTGCACCAGCAGCAGCAGCAACACCACCGTCACCACCATCACCTCGGTCTGGAAGCGCTGGTAGCCAAAGCGGATCGCCAGATCACCCAGGCCGCCGCCGCCGATCACGCCGGACATGGCCGTGTAGCCGACCAGGGTGATCGCGGTCACGGTGGCGGCCGAGACGATGGCCGGCCGGGCCTCGGGCAACAGGGCCTGCCAGACGATCTGCCAGGTCTTGGCCCCCATGGCCTGGCCGGCCTCGACGATGCCGCGATCGACGCCG
The DNA here is from genome assembly GCF_040187885.1 of Roseateles cavernae. Lineage (NCBI taxonomy): Bacteria > Pseudomonadati > Pseudomonadota > Betaproteobacteria > Burkholderiales > Sphaerotilaceae > Roseateles > Roseateles cavernae. The sequence goes on along the minus strand of NZ_JBDPLH010000001.1, from coordinate 1,303,545 downwards.
CGCAGCGCGCCCTCGACCAGGCGGGCAAAGAAGGGCACGGCCCCGACCACCAGCGGCGGGATCGCGCCGGCCACGCCCAGCGAAGTGCCGGCCACCAGCAAGGTGAAGGGGATCAGCACGATCAGCAGGATCACAAAAGGCAGCGAGCGCAGCACATTGACGACCAGCGACAACAGCGCATAAGCGCGCGGCGCGGCCAGCAGCTGGCCCCGGTCGAGCAGGAACAGCAGCACGCCCAGCGGCAGGCCCAGCAGCAAGGTGAACAGCAGCGCGCCGCCCAGCATCAAGAGGGTGTCGACCCCGGCCAGGCCGATCTCGGCCCAGTCCATCGCAATGAAGATATCCAACATCAGCGCAGCACCTCCACCGTGACACCGCGCTCGCTCAGCAGCGCCTCGGCGGCGGCCAGATCGCCGCCGGTCACCGAGATCGTCAGCTGGCCATAGGGCACGGTCTTGATGCGGTCGATGCGGCCCGACAGGATGCCGAAGTCGATGCCGGCGCGCCGCGCCACCTCGCCCAGCAGTGGCTCATAGGTGCGCTCGCCCCGGAAGGTCAGGCGCAGCAGCCGGCCCGGCACATGGGCGTAATCGTCCAGCTGCGCCTGCTCGTCGACATGCTCGGCCTCCAGCACAAAGCGCCGCGTCACCGCCTCGCGCGGATGCAGAAAGACCCGCGCCACCTCGCCCTGCTCGACGATGCGGCCCGCCTCCAGCACCGCGACCCGGTCGCAGACCCGCCGCACCACCTCCATCTCATGGGTGATCAGCACGATGGTCAGGCCCAGCTCCTGGTTGATCTCGGCCAGCAGGTCCAGCACATCGCGGGTGGTCTCGGGGTCCAGCGCGCTGGTGGCCTCGTCGCACAGCAGCAGCTGCGGCTTCGTCGCCAGCGCTCGCGCGATGCCGACGCGCTGCTTCTGCCCGCCGGACAGCTGGGCCGGGTATTTGTCGGCATGGGCGCTCAGGCCGACGCGGGCCAGCAGCTCGACCACGCGCGGGCCGATCTCGGCGGCCGGCCGGCCGGCGATCAGCAGCGGCCAGGCCACGTTCTGGGCCACGGTCTTGCTGGACAGCAGATTGAAGTGCTGGAAGATCATGCCGATGCGCTGGCGCGCGGCGCGCAGCCCCGCCTCATCCAGGCCCAGCAGCTCGGCACCGGCCACCCGCACGGCGCCGCTGTCGGGCCGCTCCAGCAGATTGATCACGCGCAGCAGGGTGCTCTTGCCGGCGCCCGAGGCGCCGATGATGCCGAACACCTCGCCGGGCTCGACCCGCAGGCTCAGGCCCCGCAGTGCCGGCACCTGGCGCTCGCCAAGGCGGAAGGATTTGTGGATGTCGTCGAGTTCTATCACCGGGGCGGCGGGGCCTGGCCCCGTCAAATTCGCAGTCCGCGATGCTAGTGGAAAACCCTAGATTTCCAAGAACGGAATCGCAATAAGCAAATTCAGCCGCCGCGCGGGGGGCTCAAAAGCGCTGATTGGCCAGATCGCGCAGCATCAGTTCGATGGCCTGGCGAACCGCGCCCTCATTGGCCAGGCGCAGACGCTCGGGCTGGGACAGCATGGCCTCGGTGAACTCGGCCTTGTGCACCGTGCGCACGCTGCGCTGATAGACCAGGGCAGCGCTGCTCTGCTCGACCAGGCTGAAATGCACCGCGCTGGCGACCTCGGTGTCCAGCGACACCAGCGGCTGCGACAGCGCCAGCAACTGGGCCTTGAGCCGGTAGCGCGCCGCCGGCGGGCTCGATGCCCACAGGCCGACGGCCCGCAAGGACTCTTCCAGCGCATGCTCCAGCGCCAGGCTGCTGACCTTGGAGCCCCACCAACGGCCGGTCTCGGCGCCGCCGCTGACATCGGCCAGCGCCACCTGGCCGCGCAGGCCCTCGGGCATGAAGCCGCGCAGCTGCAGCGCATCGGCCGGCGCCAGCGCCATCTTGTGCGACTGCGAGGCTGTGCCGCAGGCGGCCAGCCCGGCCAGACATCCGGTCGCGATCAGCAAATTCCGCCTGCTCGTCACCATCACAAACGCCTGTGTTGCAGGGCCGGCAGCTGCTGCCGCAGCTGGGCCAGCCGTGCCGTGTCGATCTCCGCCAGCACCACGCCCTCGCCCTCGGGCAGGCATGCCAGCACCTCGCCCCAGGGGTCGACGATCATCGTGTGGCCCCAGGTCCGGCGTCCATTCTGATGCGTGCCGCCCTGGGCCGGTGCGATGAGATAGGCGAGGTTTTCGACCGCTCGCGCGCGCAGCAGCAGCTCCCAATGGGCCTGGCCGGTGGTGTGGGTGAAGGCGGCGGGCACGCTGATCAGGTCCAGCGGCCCGAGGCCGCGGTAGAGCTCGGGAAAGCGCAGGTCGTAGCAGACCGACAGACCAACGCGCAGGCCCTCGACCTGGGCCGCCACCGGCGCCTCGCCGGCCTGCAGCACCCGGCCCTCGTCATAGCGCTCGCGGCCGTTGTCGTAGCAAAACAGATGCATCTTGTCGTAGCGCGCGGCCTGGCTTCCGTCGGGCGCCCAGACCAGGCAGCTGTTGCGCACCCGCGCCGGATCGGCCGTGCGCAGCGGCAGCGTGCCGCCGATGATCCACAAGCCCAGCTCGCGCGCGGCGTCGGCCAGGGCCTGCTGGATAGGGCCCTGCCCCGGGGTTTCGGCAATCGCCAGCTTGTCCTCGTCCTTCAGCCCGATCAGGCAGAAATACTCGGGCAGCGCCGCCAGCCGCGCGCCCTGCGCGGCCGCCTCGGCCAGCCAGTGGCGCGCCCGCGCCAGGTTCACGGCCACATCGGGCCCGGACACCATCTGGATCGCTGCAATCTTCATCATCAAATCTCCGTTCAGGGCGCCGACGCCGCCGCCTCGGCGCCGGCCTTGCGGTCCACCTTCTCGACCTTGGGATCATCCCAGCTGCCGGTGACATGGAACTCGCGGGTATTGGCCGCCATCATCGGCTTGCGCAGCACCAGCTGGGCCAGGAAGGTGCCCAGGCCGACGGCCGGATTGATGGCCGCATAGGCCAGCGAGGCGCCGCCGGCATTGATCTCGGGCACGACGACGACACGCAGGTCCTGGGTCTCGCGCGCCAGGTCGGCATGGCCCTCCATCACGACCACCGCCTGCACCCCGCTCATGCGCAGGTTCTCGCTGCTGGCCACGCCGCGCTCTATTCTGATGTCGCCGCCGAAGCCGTCGAAGGCAAAGCCCTCGCTGAACACATCGCGGAAGTCCAGGGTCAGCCGGCGCGGCAGCGACTGCAGGCTCAGGATGCCCAGCAGCCGACCCACGCCCGGCTCGGCCTGCAGGAACTGGCCGGCATCCAGCGCCACCTTCAGCTGGCCCGTCATGCTGGGATAGTCCGGGCTCAGCGGCGAGCCTAGCCAGCCGAGCTGGCCGACCAGCTCGCCCTTGCCGCCGCGCAAGACCCGGCCCTGGCCGAGGCGCTCCAGCAGATTGCCGGCGTCGACCACATCGAGCTTCCAGTCCAGCACCGTGCGCCGCCGGCCTGCGCCATCGGCGAGCCAGCGGCCGCTGGCATTGAGCAGCGCGTCGGGATGCCGGAGCTGCAGCTTGTTCAGCCGCCACTCGCGCTGCGCCCCGTGCAGCGAGGCCTCGACCTCGACCCGGCCCAGGCGCTTGCCGCGCAGCTCGAAGTCCTCGATCACGATGTCCAGCGTCGGCACGCTGTCGCTGGGTTTCTCCAGCAGGGTGCTGACCTCGTCGGCCTCGCTCTTGGGCAGCGACAGCCGCGCCAGCCGCGCGTAGACGCGGCCGGGCAGCTTGTCATGGGCGCTGCGCAGCTCCAGATAGCCGTTGAGCTGCTCGGCATCCAGATTGATCCGCCAGCTGTGCTGCTCGGGCGCATGGGTGATGCCGGCCACCAGCCGGGTCAGCGTGCGCCCGCCCAGCTGCAGCTCGCGGGCGCGCAGCGCGATCTGGGTCGGCACATAGCTACCCATTTCTGCAGTCCCGCCCAGGGCTGACGACACGGCAGCCGTGCCGCCCAGCAGGCTTTGCGAGCGCGCCTGCCAGGCGTCGAGATCGACCCGATCCAGCGTCGCCTGCAGGGTCACGCCCTGGGCCGGCAACGCCGGCAGCTTGTCCTGCAGCGCCAGCGCGCCGGCCAGCACCCGGGGCGGGTCGACGCTGATGTCGCGCTGGTACTGGGCCAGCACCAGGCTGCCCAGCTCCAGCCGCAGCTCGTCGCGCTTGCCGGCCAGCAGCGTGCTCTGCAGGCGCAGCGGCAGCGCCGCGTCCGCCTCCTTGCGCAGTGGCGCCGGCAGGTCCAGCGACAGGCCTTGCAGGCTGCTCGTCAGCGTGAACTCGGTCTGGCCCTCCTTGATGCCCAGCTGCAGGCGGTAGGCGGTCTGGCCGCCCATCTGCTGGGCCAGCCGCGCCGCCAGGCCCAGCTCGCCGGCGCGCCGCAGGCCTTCGGCCGTGACCAGGCCCTGGCCGGCAAAGCGCAGGCTGCCGTCGCGCTGGCTGCCGCCCTCGAAGGTGGCGTCGCCGCCCAGCACCCGGGCCGCGCCGCCCTGCACCGTGACGCTGCGGCGGTCGAACTCGATGCGCGCCCGGGCATTGGCCAGCAGCGGCAGCTGCGGCCCCAGCCGCACATCGTTGCCACCCAGTGTCACGCTGCCCTTGACCGTGCTGCGCTCGACATCGTCGAGCGGGATCTGCAGCGCCAGCTTCAGCGTGGCGGCACCGCCGGCCGTGGCGTCCTGCAGCCCCTTGCCTATCCACTCACCCACCGGCGAGAGCTTGATGAAGCGCAGCAGCTCGGCCATAGGCCCACGCCCGCTGCCCTCCAGCGCCAGCACCGGGTGCTGCACCAGGTCCTTGATGCCGCCGTTGACCGCGCTGAGCTCATAGCCCAGCACCTTGGCCCGGGCATTGCGGATACGCATGCTGCCGCGCTCGAACACCAGCTCGCCGTTGACCTGCTCCATCGCCGGCCAGCTGGAATCGGGCACATAGGCCAGGTCGACATCGTGGGCCTGGACCGCGATACGGAACTGGCCGGCCGGGCTGCTGTCGAAAGGGAAATCCCACAGATCACCGCGCACCCGGAACTGCACCTGGCGGCCCTCGCCGCCGCGCACCGCGCGCCGCACATAGTCGCGCGCCTGGGCGCCGACGCCCAGCGGCAGATAGCGCGCCACCCGCGCCGCCTTGGCCTGGTCGAGCCGGCCGGTGAGCTCCAGCTGGCCGGGGAAGCGGCCGCCGCGACCCTTGACCGACTGCCCCGCCGGGCCGCCCTCGCCGGTGCGCCACAGCAGCTCCAGCTCGCCGCGCAGATCGTCATTGGCCAGCTTGGCCTCGCTGAGCCGCAGCTCCAGCGCCGGCGGCTTGCCGGCACGGGGCTGGATGCGCCAGTTCAGCAGCGCGTTGAAGCGCTGCAGCGGCAGCAGCGGCTCCTCGAACACGCCGGGCAGGTCCAGCAGCCCGTCCTGCAGGCTCAGCCGGGCCTGGCCGCCACCCTCATGAGCGTCGAGCTGCAGGCTGGCGCCGGCCACGCCCGGCCGGCCCACGCCCTGCTCGGCCGACTGGGCCGCCAGCTGCAGACCATCGACCCTGGCCTTGACGCGGTAGCTCGCGGGCGCATCCAGCGGACCGTCCCAGCGCGCCGTCAACGCGCTGATCACGCCCTGCGGCGCCAGTTCGTCCAGCCAGTCGCGCTGGGCCTGGCCCAGCGGCAGGCGGGTCGCGATCTGGCTCATCAGGGCCAGATCCAGGCGCTGGGCCTGCAGCTCGCCGCCGCTGATCGGCGGCAGCGGCTGGCCGGGCTTGGCGACGGCCCGTTTGAGCGAGAGCGACCAGTCCGAGCGCGGCCAGGCCAGGCCGTCCGCGCCCTCGAAACCGAGCTGGGTGGCGCTCAGCGAATAGCCGTCGGCGCGCCGCTGCACCGCGACCCGACCCTGGATGCGGGTCAGGTCCAGCGGTTCCATCTCGGCCCCCAGGCGCAGACGCACGGCGCGCAAGCCCACATCGGCGCTGACGCTGTGTGGCTGGCCGTCCTTGAACTCGGCCCAGGCGCGCAGCGCGCCGTCCCCCTCCTCCAGCTCGAAAGGCAGGTCCAGATGGCGCTTGAGCTGGCGCAGATCGGCATGCGGCAGGTCGGCATAGAGCTGGCCGCTCCAGTGCTGCAGCTCGGCGGGCCGCTTCAGCAGCGACTGGGTGAAGCGGCCGCGCAGGCTGAAGCGCTGGCCCCAGGCCGCCGGCGGCGTGGCGTCCAGGCGCAGATCGTGGCGGCGCAGGCCGTTGCGCAGCACCAGATCGACCGCGCTGAGCTCCAGCGGCGGCGCGGCGCGCCCCTCGTCGACCCAGCGCAGCCGGCCCTGGCGGATCACGAACTCGGGCTGGGAGAAGAACCAGTCGGCCATCTCATCGCCGGCGCCGGCCGCCGTCGCGCCCTCGTCCAGGCTCAGGCCGGCGACAAACAGCCGGCCCCGGGCATCGCGGCGCACCTCCAGCTCGGGGCCGTCGATCAGCAGCTGCGAAAAGCGCAGCTCCAAGGCCAGCAGCGAGCGCGCCGACAGAGCCGCCGAGACCCGCGGCAGGCGCAGCGCCTCGCGGCCGGCGGGGTCCAGCAAACGCACATCGCGCAGCTCCAGCGCCGGGATCCAGCCGCCCGAGCGCACCTCGATCTGGCCGATGCGCAGCGTCAGCCCCAGGCTTTGCGAGGCCATGCGCTCCAGGTCGGGGCGCCAATCATTGATGTGGGGCAGAATTGCCCAGTGCAAGACCAGCCAGCCCGACAGGAGCAAGCCCCAGGCGAGCAACACCAGGCCGAGAGCCCAGCGGGTCCCCCGCAGCAGCCAGCGGGTGGGTCGCTGCGCAACACGTCTTGCGGCGGCTGAAAAGCTTGCGATGAACGACATGTACGAGGGAGAAGCTCGCGATGGAGCAGAAAACAATATGACCGTGCTTGCATCTCCTTGGGTGCTGCATGCCCATGTCAGCGACGCAGCCCGGCGCTCCCAGGTTGGCGCCGAATCTAGCACAGCGGACCGCCTGCCATGACGCCGTCCGGGCATTCTTTGCAGTCTGAAACAGTCAGCGCCGCGCACAGCCGCTTTGTGCAGCGCATCCGGCGCCGTTACGAGGCCGAGCTGGCGCTGCTGCCGCCCGGCCTGCCGGACCGCGCGATGATCGAGGCCCTGGTGGCCACCTTGCAAGCCGGCGGCCGGGCGCTGCCCAGCGCGCTGCGGGTGGCCCGCCATCTGGTGCTGGAGCGCCTGGCGGTGCTGGACATCGAGACCGGCGCGGCGATGGAGGACATCACGCTGGTGATGACACTGCTGGCCGAAACCACGCTGGACCTGGCGCTGGCCGAGGCGCGCAGCGCCCAGGACGCGATCCACGGCGCGCCGCGCAATGCCGAGGGCCAGGTGATCGAGTTCTGGGTCATCGGCATGGGCAAGCTCGGCGCGCGCGAGCTCAATGTCTCCTCCGATATCGACCTGATCTATGTCTACGAGGACGAGGGCGCCACCGATGGCGCCCTGTCCATCAGCGCCCATGAGTACTTCAGCCTGGTCGCCAAGCGCCTGTACACGCTGATCGGCGAGGTCGGGGACGACGGCCAGGTCTTCCGCGTCGACCTGGCGCTGCGGCCCAATGGCAACTCGGGCCCGCCGGTGGTCAGCCTGGCGATGCTGGAGGAATACTTCCTGGTGCAGGGCCGCGAGTGGGAGCGCTTTGCCTGGCTGAAGAGCCGGGTTGTCGCGCCGCTGGCCAGCCGCAGCAATGGCCGGGCGCTGGCGCTGCGTTCCCTGGTCACGCCCTTCGTCTACCGCCGCTATCTGGATTACGGCGTGTTCGAGGGCCTGCGCACCCTGCACCGCAAGATCCGCGACGAGGCGCAAAAGCGCGCGGCCGGCCGGCCCGAGCGGGCCAATGATGTGAAGCTGTCGCGCGGTGGCATCCGCGAAATCGAGTTCATCGTGCAGCTGCTGCAGGTGGTGCGCGGCGGCCAGTTCCCCGAGATCCGCACCCGCTCCACCGTCAAGGCGCTGTCGCGGGTGGCGGCGCGCGGGCTGATGAAGCCGGCCACCGCCGACAAGCTGATCGAGGCCTATGTCTTCCTGCGCCGGGTCGAGCACCGCATCCAGTTCCTCGACGATCAGCAGACCCACTGCCTGCCCGGCGCCGACGAGGACCTGGGCTGGATCGCCCGCAGCCTCGGCCTGATCTGCCGCAGCGACACCTGCGAGCTGTTCGACAAGCTCTGCGAGGTGCGCGAGCTGGTGGCCACCGAGTTCGACGCGCTCTTGCACGACGGCCAGGCGCCCAAGCCCGGCGGCTGCAAGAGCGGCGGCTGCGGCGGGCCGGCGCTGCCGGTCGATGCCGAGGAGTTTCTGGAGAAACTGCCGCCCGCGCTGGCCAGCTCGGTGCGCCGCTGGGCCCAGCAGCCGCGGGTGCAGGCGCTGCGCGAGGAGTCGCGGCTGCGCCTGGCCAAGCTGGTGGGCCGGGCGGCGCTGGGCGTGCGCGACGGCGAATGCAGCCTCGACGCGGCGCTGCGCTTTGTCGACTGGATCGAGCCGCTGCTGCGGCGCGAGAGCTATCTGGCCCTGCTGGTGGAGCGGCCCTCGGTGCAGACCCGGCTGCTGCGCCTCTTGGGCCTGGCACGTTGGCCGATGCGCTATCTGATGCTGCATCCGGGCGTGATCGACGAGCTGGCCGACAACCGGCTGCTGGGCGAACGCTTCAGCGGCAGCGAGTTCATCGGCGATCTGCAGGACCGCCATGCCGCCTGGGCCCGCTCCGGCGAGGCCGACGAGGAGGCACTGCTGGACACCTTGCGGCGCGCCCACCACGCCGAGGTGTTCCGCACCCTGGTGCGCGATGTCGAGGCCAAGATCACGGTGGAGCAGGTGGCCGACGAGCTCTCGGCGCTGGCCGATGCCACGCTGCAATGCGTGATCGAGTGGGCCTGGGCCCGGCTCAAGCAGGCGCATCGCGCGGCGCCGGGCTTCGCGGTGATCGCCTACGGCAAGCTCGGTGGCAAGGAGCTGGGCTACGGCGGCGATCTTGACGTGGTCTTCCTGTTCGACGACGCGGACGAGAATGCCGGAGAGATCTACGGCGCCTTCGTGCGCAAGCTGATCACCTGGCTGACCCTGCGCACCGCGGCCGGCGAGCTGTTCGACATCGACACCGCGCTGCGCCCCAACGGCAACTCGGGCCTGCTGGTGACCAGCATCCAGTCCTTCGAGAACTACCAGACCGGTCGCGGCAGCAACACCGCCTGGACCTGGGAGCACCAGGCCATCACGCGGGCGCGCTTCTGCGCCGGCGACGCGGCGCTGGGCCAGCGCTTCGAGGGCGTGCGCCGCGCGGTGCTGACCGCGCCGCGCGACCCCGCCGCGCTGCGCCAGGAGGTGCTGGCGATGCGCGAGAAGGTGCGCCAGGCTAAGCCGGTGCGGGCCGGGCAGTTCGACGTCAAGCACAGCCCCGGCGGCATGATGGACGCCGAGTTCGCGCTGCAGTACCTGGTGCTGATGTTCTCCGGCCAGCACCCGACGCTGCTGGACAACGCCGGCACCATCGCGCTGCTGCAGCGCGCCGAGGGCGTGGGCCTGCTGCCGCCGGGCATCGGCCAGGCGGCCGGCGATGCCTACCGCGAGCTGCGCCGCATCCAGCACCGGGCCCGGCTCGACGAGCAGCCCACCGCCGTCGACGCCGCCAGCCTGGCCGAGCTGGGCCTGGACAAGCAGCGCGACGCCGTGCTGGCCCTGTGGCAAGCGGTGTTCGGCTGAGCGCCTGGACGGCGCTGGCCGCCCTGCTCGCGCTCGGGGCCCTGCTGGCCCAAGCCCTGCCGACGGCCGGGCTCGACTGGCAGCCGGCGCTGGCCTGGGCCGAGCCCTGGCGCTTCTGGAGCGCCGCCTTTGTGCACTGGAGCGCCCAGCACCTGCTGGCCAATCTGGCCGGCTGCGCGGTGCTGCTCCTGCTGGGCTGGGCGGCGCGGCTGCCGGCGCGGGCCGCGCTGGCCTGGGCCCTGGCCTGGCCGCTGACCCAGGCCGGCCTGCTGCTGCGGCCCGATCTGCTGCACTACGGCGGCCTGTCCGGCGTGCTGCATGCCGGCGTCGCGGTCGCGGTACTGGAGTTGCTGCGCCGGCCCGGGCGCGAGCGCCTGATCGCGCTGGCCATCGCGCTGGGCCTGATCGTCAAGCTGAGCCTGGAGCAGCCACTCGGGCCGGCACTGCGCGCCCTGCCCGGCTGGGACATCCTGATCGCGCCGGTCGCGCATCTGAGCGGGGCGGTCTGTGGTGCGATCACTGGTGCCGTCAGTCGTGCGATCAGCGCGCTTGCATCGCCGCGCCGCGCCCGTCCGGCGGCATGATGAAGACATGAGCCCCACACAGCGCAAAACCCATCTCGACACCCTGGCCGTCGGCAGCCTGCTGGTCTGCTGCCTGCTGTGGGGGCTGAACCAGGTGGCGGTGAAGGCGGCGCTGAGCGAGATCTCGCCGCTGTGGCAGGCGGGGCTGCGCTCGCTGGGCGCGGCCCTGCTGGTGTGGGCCTGGGCGACAACGCGCGGCATCAAGCTGTTCGAGTGCGACGGCACGCTGGCCGGCGGCCTGCTGGCCGGCGGGCTGTTCGGCCTGGAGTTCGCCTGCATCTTCGCCGGCCTGCAATACACCAGCGCCTCGCGCATGGTGGTCTTCATCTATCTGAGCCCCTTTGTCGTCGCGCTGGGCATGCCCTTCATCGCCAAGTCGGAGCGGCTGAGCCTGCGCCAGAGCGCCGGCCTGCTCTTGGCCTTCGCGGCAGTGGCCTGGGCTTTTGCGGAAGGCTTCGGCCAGACCAGCGACTCCGGTCGCCAATGGCTGGGTGATGCGCTGGGCCTGCTGGCCGCCTTGCTCTGGGGCGGCACGACCCTGGCGATACGGGCGACCAAGCTCTCGGCGGCCAGCGCCGAGAAGACCTTGTTCTACCAACTGGGCGTCTCGGGCCTGGGCCTGGTCGCGGCGGCGGCACTGATCGGCGAGACGCTGCCGCTGCAATGGTCGATGCGGCTCTCGGGCCTGATGCTGTTCCAGACCGTGGTCGTCAGCTTTGCCAGCTATCTGATGTGGTTCTGGCTGGTGCGCCACTATCCGGCCACTCGGCTTGCCAGCTTCACGCTGTCGACGCCGCTGTTCGGTCTGCTGGCCGGCGCGCTGCTGCTGGGCGAGAGCATCAGCCTGCGCCTGGGCGTGGCCTTGGTGGCGCTGACGGCAGGCGTGGCCCTGGTCAACAGGAAATAGTCGTCTGTCTCCAGCGCGGCAGCCGCTGCCCGGCGGCCCGCTTAGACTGCCGCCACCCCCAGACCTGCCGGAGACAAACCATGACGATCACGCTGTGCGGCTTCTCGCTGTCCAACTACTACAACAAGGTCAAGCTGGCCCTGCTGGAGAAGGGCATCCCCTTCGAGGAAGAGCTGGTGATGACCAAATCGGCCGATGAGGCGGTGCTGAGCTGCACGCCGCTGGGCAAGGTGCCCTTCATCCGCACGCCGCAGGGCCCGCTGTGCGAGAGCCAGGTCATCATGGATTATCTGGAGACCCTCCAGCCGACGCCTGCCCTGCTGCCGGCCGACCCCTTCGAGGCGGCCAAGGTGCGCGAGCTGGTGACCTTTGTCGAGCTGCACCTAGAACTGGTGGCGCGCGAGCTCTATCCGCAAGCCTTCTTCGGCGGCACGGTCAGCGAGGGCACGCAGGCCCGCGCCCGCAAGCTGCTGGAAAAGAACATCGCCGGCTTCAAGCGCCTGGCGAAGTTCTCGCCCTATCTCGCCGGCGACAGCTTCACCCAGGCCGACTGCGCCGCCTGGGTCAGCCTGCCCCTGGTCGCGATGGCCTCCAAGGCGGTGCTGGGCGAGGACCTGCTGGCGGCCGGCGGCATCGACTGGAAGCCCTATGTCAAGCTGATCGGCGAGCGCCCCAGCGCGCAGAAGGTGGCGGCCGACCGCAAGGCCGACCAGGATCGCTTCGCCAAGGCCTGAACGAGCTCAAAAACGCCGCAAACAGCCGTCAATTTGCGCAAACAAACCTTTGCGCACCCGAATCAGCAAAAACCTACCCCCTGCTTTGCGGGGGGTGCGGCCGGACCGTTCCGCAATGACACGGGATGTTCACGCTTTCCCTAGAGGATGGGCTCACGCTGCAATGCAGCATTGCAGCGGCATGTCTCTCAAGCCACTCGAACCACTGTCCACAGGGAAAAACTCATCATGTCCACCTTGCGTTATCTCGCCCTCGGCGCGCTGGCTGCCGCCAGCCTGTCCGCCAACGCTGCCATTCAGCTCGGCGATGCGAACCTGAGCTACCAGCAAAGCTTCGACAGCCTGGCCACCTCCGGCACGAGCAGCGCGCTGCCCACCGGCTGGGCGTTTCTGGAAACCGGGACCAATGCCAACGCAAGCTATGCCGCCGGCACCGGCAGCGACAACGCCGGCAATGTCTACAGCTTCGGCAGCGCCGGCAGCAGCGAGCGCGCGCTGGGTGGCCTGCTGTCGGGCTCGGTGACCCCGGTGTTCGGCGCCTCCTTCACCAACCAGGCCAGCCGCGCGATCGACAGCCTGGCGATCAGCTACACCGGTGAGCAATGGCGCCTGGGCGCTGCCAACCGCGCCGACCGCCTGCAGTTCCAGTACAGCACCGACGCCAGCTCGCTGAACACCGGCAGCTGGACCAGCGTCAGCGCGCTGGACTTCGGCTCCATCGTCACCACTGGCAGCGCCCGCGCACTGAACGGCAACAGCAATAGCGCCGCCGTCTCCGGCAGCCTGAGCGGCCTGAGCCTGGCCCAGGGCGCCACCGTGTGGCTGCGCTGGACCGATTTCAACGCCAGCGGCGCCGACGACGGCCTGGCCGTCGATAACTTCAGCCTGAACGCCACCCTGGCCCCGGTGCCTGAACCGAGCAGCTATGCGCTGCTGCTGGCCGGCCTGGGCGCGATCGGCTTCGTCACACGCCGCCGTCGCGGCTGACACGGCTGACACAGCCACAGGGCCCGGCGCCGGGAGGTCGCCGGGCTCTGCAGTTCATCCTGCCGCTGCTGCAGTCTGTCACCCAGCACTAGGGCGACAGGGGGGCTCTTGTTATGGTGTGCTACATCAGCAACACACAAGGCCCACGCCATGCAGCGCTGGAACGATTCAAGCCCGATTTACCAACAGCTTGCCGACCGCCTGGCCGTGCAGCTGCTCGACGGCAGTCCGCCCGAGGGTGAGGCCCTGCCCTCGGTGAGGGCGCTGGCCAGCCAGTACCTGATCAATCCGCTGACCGTCAGCCGGGCCTTGCAGGCCCTGGTGGACAACGGCCTGGTCGAGCCGCGCCGCGGCCTGGGCATGTATGTGCAGCCCGGGGCCCGCTCACGCCTGCTGAAAAGCGAGCGCGAGCAGTTTCTGCAGCAGGAATGGCCGGCTCTGCGTGCCAAACTGCGCCGCCTGGGCCTGAGCGCCAAGGATCTGAACTGGGAAGAACAGCAATGAGCGAGCACAACACCAACAACCTCGTCGAGGCGCGCGGACTGAGCCTGCGCTATGGCAGCAAGACCGCCGTCGACGACATCAGTTTCACGATCCCCAAGGGGCGCGTCGTCGGCCTGCTGGGCCATAACGGCGCCGGCAAGACCTCGCTGATGAAGGCCCTGGTGGGCCTGCTGCCGGCGCAAGGTGAGCTGACGGTGCTGGGCCTGAACCCGGGCCGGCAGCGCGAAACCCTGCTGCAGAACATGAGCTACATCCCCGACGTGGCCGTGCTGCCGCGCTGGGCCAAGGTGTCCGAGCTGATCACCCTGATGAGCGGGCTGCAGCCGCGCTTCTCGGCCGAGCGCGCCCGCGCCCTGCTCAAGCGCACCAGCGTGGGCCTGAACGACAAGATCAAGAGCCTGTCCAAGGGCATGGTGACCCAGGCTCATCTGGCGCTGATCGCGGCGATAGACACCAAGCTGATGATCCTCGACGAGCCGACGCTGGGCCTGGACGTGATGTCGCGCAAGAGCTTTTACGAGATGCTGATCGACGAATGGTGCGACGGCGAGCGCAGCGTGCTGATCTCGACCCACCAGGTCGAGGAGATCGAGACCCTGCTGAGCGACGTGATGATGCTGGACATGGGCCGGCTGGTGCTGAACATCAGCCTGGAGGAGATGGACTCGCGCTTTGTCGCGCTGAGCCATGACCCGGCCGCCGCCGATGCGGTGGCCGCCGCCCATCCGCTGCTGCGCTACCGCCAGCAGGGCCGGCCGGCGGCGCTGTTCGACGGCGCGCCGCCCCCTCAGCTCGAAGCGATGGGCCAGCGCTTTCGGCCCAGCCTGGTCGACCTGTTCATGGCGCTGACGCGCAAGCCCGAAATGCAGTCATCCAGCAGCCAAGCCTGAGGAGCAAGAATCATGTGGACACGCTTTCAAACCCTGATGCTGCGCGAATGGATGCAGCACCACAAGGGCTGGCTGCTGGTGATGCTGCTGCCGCCGGCGATCTTTCTGGCCCTGCTGCCCTTCGGCCAGGTCGAGGTCGAGATGGCCGAGCTGTCGCCGCTGGCCCTGGCCGCCGTGGCCACGGCCTTGTGTGCCGTGGCCGTCACCGGCCTCAGCTGGGGAGCGGTGATGCTGCAGCTGCCCGGTCTGGCGCGACGCGACCGACAGGACCGCTCGATCGAGTTCTGGCTCTCGCTGCCGGCCGGCCATGGCGAGAGCATAGGCGCGACCCTGCTGATGCATGTGCTGCTGGTGCCGCTGCTGGCCCTGCTGGTGGGCAGCACCCTGGGCCTGGTGATTGCGGCCGGCGTCGTCGTCAAGCTGGGCGGCCTCGCGGCGCTGGCCGAGGTGTCCTGGACGGCCCTGCTGGCGGCCGGCCTGGCCGGCCTGGCGCGCCTGGCCCTGGGCCTGGTGCTGATGAGCTTGTGGCTCGCCCCGCTGTTCATGATCCTGATGGCGGCCTCGGCCTGGCTCAAGCGCTGGGGGGTGCCGGCGGTGATCGCCACGGTCGTGATCGGCGGCAATGTGCTGGACAAGGTCTACTCCAACCCTATCGTCTGGAAGCTGCTGGGCGCGCAGGCCGAGGGTGCGGGCAAGGCCTTCACCAACCACGAGGGCGAGCTCGACGCGCTGCGTCACTCAAGCGGCGGCGTGGCCGAGTTCGGCGGCGGCGTGGCCCGCTGGGCGCTGCAGGACTCGCTGGCGGCGCTGCAGAACCTGGCCTCGCCCCATCTGCTGGGCGGCCTGCTGGTGGCGGCCGCCTGCTTCGGGCTGCTGGTGCTGCGCCGCAGCCGGCCCTGATCAGGCGCCAGTCACGAAAAAGCCCGCTGCAGCGGGCTTTTTCAGCTCAGGCCGTCTGCGGCCCGGCCGCTGCGGCGGCCACCTTGGCCGCCATCTCCTTGCGGAAGCGGTTGAGCTCCTGCACGCTGGCGAAGCTGCGCTCCATCAGCAGGCTCATATTGTGGAGGATGCGCTCCACCACCTTGTTCTCCCAGACCGCGTCGAACTGGATCTGCTTGTCCAGCCAATGCTCCAGCCACTCGGGGTCGGGCACGCGGCTCTGCACGGTGTCGCGCGGGAACAGCGCGGCGTTGACATGCAGATTGGTGGGGTGCAGGGCCTGGGCGGTGCGACGCGCGCTGGCCATCAACACCCCCACCTTGGCAAAAGCAGCCCGGGCCTCGTCGCCGAACTTGCTCATCGCCCGCTTCATATAGCGCAGATAGGCGCCGCCATGGCGGGCCTCGTCGCGCGCCAGGGTTTCGTAGATGGCCTTGATGACCGGCTCGGTATGCCACTCGGCCGCGCGCCGGTACCAGTGGTTCAGCCGGATCTCGCCGCAGAAATGCAGCATCAGCGTCTCCAGCGCCGGCGCCGGGTCGAAGTCGAAGCGCACCTCGTGCAGCTCGGCCTCGGTGGGCACCATATCGGGACGGAAGCGCCGCAGATACTCCATCAGCACCAGCGAGTGCTTCTGCTCCTCGAAGAACCAGACGCTCATGAAGGCCGAGAAGTCGCTGTCATCGCGGTTGTCGCGCAGAAACATCTCGGTGGCCGGCAGCGCCGCCCACTCGGTGATCGCGTTCATCTTGATGGTGCGCGCCTGATCGTCGCTGAGCCGCTCGGTGTCGAACTTGTCCCAGGGGATGTCCGTGTCCATATTCCAGCGCACCGCTTCCAACTGCTTGAAAAGTTCGGGATAAAGCATGATCCGTCCTCGGTTGGTCGGGGCCGATTTTATGCCCGCCCCGCCCGCCAGCGCTGCACCTGCGGACCGATGGCCGCGAGATCGGCGATATGCAGCAGCCCGGCATGGGGGCTGCGCTTTTGCAGCGCGGCGCTGTTGCCGCCGGCCCAGAGCTCCAGTGCGGCCGGCAGGCGCCCGCGCAGCTCGGCCAGCGCCTCGGCAACCTGGCCGGCCGCCAGATAGCCGCTGAAGCTCAGGGCCACGATATCGGAGCGGTGGGCGGCCGCCGCCAGCACGATGTCGCTCAGCGGCGTCTGCACGCCCAGCGACAGGCATTGGCAGCCCTCCAGCGCCAGCAGGGCCTCGGCCATCAGCAGGCCCAGGCCGTGCTGCTCGCCCGGCAAGGTGGTCAAGAGCACCCGCGGCCGCTCGGCCCGCGCCAGTTGCGGCACCGCCTGGATGGCCTGGCGCAGCACCAGCTGCACCGACTCGCTGTAGATATGCTCCTCGAAGACCTGCAGCTCGCCGCGCATCCAAAGCTCGCCCACCTGCGTAGTCAAGGGGGCGATGAGTGACACCACCCCCTCCCCCAGCCCCGAGCGCAGCAGCGCCTGCGCCAGCATGCGGCGCAGGCCGTCGACGTCATGAGCGCGCAGCGCATCGACAAAGGGCTGCAGCTCGGCCGCCGCCGGGCCGGCCAGCCGGGCCTGCTGCTGCGCCTGGTCCAGCAGGGATTGCAGGCTGCCGACATCGGCCGGCACCAGGCGCCCGGCGCGGTGGCCCAGGTCCAGCAAGCGCTTGATCAGGCGCAGCTTCGCCACCTGCTCGGGCGGATAGGCGCGCTCGCCCAGCGCATCGCGCAGCGGCTGCGGGAACTGGTAGCGACGCTCCCAGATGCGCAGGCTGTCCTTGCTGATGCCGGTATCCCGCTCGACGGCGGTGATGCCCAGCAAGACCGGCGACTCAGCCATGCGTGATCCCGTGGATTGGCTTTCGATTGACTAATTTGTCTTGGACAAACATGAGACAAAACCAAAATATTGGCTTAGTATGGCCGTAACAAGTCGATTTGACTAGGACAAACAATGAACAGACGACTCGCATTGTCCACCGCCACCGGTCTGCTGCTGGGCCTGGGCAGCGCCTGGGGCCAGAACTGCCCGGCCCTGCTGCAGCGCGAGATGCCGCGCCTGCAGGACGAGAAGCCGCAGCCGCTATGCCAGTACGCCGGCAAGGTGCTGCTGGTGGTCAACACCGCCAGCTTCTGCGGCTTCACCGGCCAGTACAAGGCGCTGGAGACCTTGTCGCAACGCTATGGCCCGCGCGGCCTGGTGGTGCTGGGCTTTCCGTCCAATGACTTCAATCAGGAGGGTGGCAGCAACAAGGAGATCGCCGAGTTCTGCGAGAACACCTTCAACGTCAAGTTCCCGATGTTCAGCAAGACCAGCCTGAGCGCCGGCAAGCCCGACAGCAACGGCCTGATCCTCGACCTCGCCAAGCGCAGCGGCCAGGCGCCGAAGTGGAACTTCCACAAATACCTGGTGGCCCGCGATGGCGCCGAGGTGCTGAGCTATGCCTCGGCCACCGATCCGCTGAGCCGACCCTTCACGCTCGAACTCGAACGCCTGCTCGCCAAGCCTTGAAATGGCCGGAACCCGCCCCATGTCCATGACTGTTGTATCGCCCGCAGCGCTTGTACCCACTACCGGGGACAGTGCAGCGGAACTCGCCGCCAAGCCCTCGTTCAGCGGTTACAAAAGCTTGGCACAACCGTTGTGGCCGCAGGTCTTGGAGGAGTCTGCAAAACAACTGTTCTCAGCCGCGCGTCAAAGCGCTAAAGTCAAACCAGAATTTAGGTCGCAAGATCGCCTCTGCGAAGAGGTCGAAATCCCGGAGCCCTTCTCCTCCTCCTCCCTCCCTCCCTCGTTGGCTTCGGGGCGTCTTGCAACCTCTTTTATGTCCGGGGCTTCCGTCGCAGGCGGAAGCCCTCTTCATTTGCGGCGCCAGCGGCTGGGCGCGGCCGCCCACGCCGAGACACTGGCCCCCTTTCTCGCCGGCCTGAGCCAGCCCGGCGCCGCGCCGGCCGGCTCGCAGCGGCGCATCGCGGTGGTCGGCTCGGGCATCAGCGGGCTGTCGGCCGCCTGGGCGCTGAGCAGCCAGGCCCAGGTGAGCCTGTTCGAGGCCGGTGACTACTTCGGCGGCCACACCCACAGCGTCGACGTCGAGCTGGAGCGGCAGCACTGCGCGGTCGACACCGGCTTTCTGGTCTTCAACGAGCGCACCTATCCGCTGCTGATCCAGCTGTTCGCGCAGCTGGACGTGCAGACGGTGGCCAGCGAGATGTCCTTCTCGGTGCAGCTGCCGGACCAGGATCTCGAGTGGAGCGGCAGCAATCTGAACACCGTGTTCGCGCAGCGCCGCAATCTGGCGCGGCCGGGCTTCTGGCGCATGCTCAAGGACCTGCTGCGCTTCAACCAGCTGACGACAGCGCTCGCCGAGCAAGGCAGCGAGGCCGCGCTGGCCCAGCCGATCGCCGCCTTCCTCGACGAACAGCGTTTCGGCCCCGAGTTCCGCGACTGGTATCTGCTGCCCATGGTCGCCTGCATCTGGTCCTGCCCGACCGCGCAGATGCTGAGCTTTCCGATCAGCACGCTGATACGCTTCTGCCACAACCACGGCCTGCTGCAGGTGACGAAACGGCCGCAATGGTTCACGGTGCGCGGCGGCGCCCGCCACTATGTCGACCGGCTGCTGCCGCGCATTGCCGACCGCCGCCTCAACACGCCCGTCGGCGCGCTGCGCCGCCTGCCCGACGGCGGTGTGCAGCTGGCCACCGCGCATGGCAGCGAGCGCTTCGACGCGGTGGTGCTGGCCACGCACAGCGACCAGTCGCTGCGCCTGCTCAGCGAGGCCACCCAGGCCGAGCGCCAGATCCTCGGCGCGATCGGCTATCACCGCAACCGCGCCGTGCTGCATACCGACAGCGCGCTGCTGCCGCGCCGCCGCCGGGCCTGGGCGGCCTGGAACTACGAGCATGGCGGCGGCCGGCAGGAACAGCGGGCCGTCTGCCTGCACTATCTGATCAACCGGCTGCAGCCCCTGCCCTGGCGCCAGCCGGTCATCGTCTCGCTGAATCCGGTGCGCGAGCCGCGGACCGAGCAGGTGCTGGGCGAGTACGACTATGCGCACCCGGTCTTCGACCATGCCGCCACCCGGGCCCAGCAACGCCTGGGCGAGATCCAGGGCCAGGGCGGACTGTGGTTCTGCGGCGCCTGGACGCGCTACGGCTTCCACGAGGACGGCCTGCTCTCGGGCCTGACCGTGGCGCAGCGCCTGATGGCCAGCTGGGCCGACACACCCAGGGCAGGCGCATGAAGACCTGGCCGACCCAGGCCCTGATTGCACGCGGCCCGGTGCACCACGGCCGGCTGCGCCCGCGGCCGCATCGCTTCAGCTATGCCAGCTACTTCCTGATGCTGCCGATGCGCGCGCTGCGCGCGCAGGCCTGCACGGCGTTGAACCGCAACAGCTGGGGCTGGCTGAGCTTTCACGATGCCGACCATGGCGACGCTGGCCCCGACGCGCTGGCCTGGCTCGATGGGCTGCTGGCCAGCGAGGGCATCACGGATGCCGATGGCGAGGTCTGGCTGCATTGCTTCCCGCGCGTGCTGGGCTATGCCTTCAAGCCGGTCAGCTTCTGGTACTGCCACCGTGCGGACGAGAGCCTGGTCGCCATCGTCGTCGAGGTCAACAACACCTTCGGCGAGCGCCACTGCTATCTGCTGGCCGGGCCCGAGCTGGCCTATGGCCGCGAGCTGAGCGCCGCCAAGGTCTTCCATGTCTCGCCCTTTTGCCGGGTCGCGGGCCGCTACCGCTTCCGCTTCCTGCACGCCGGCATGCGCACGGTCGCACGCATCGCGCATGAGGATGAGCAGGGGCCGCTGCTGACGACCAGCATCTCCGGCCAGCTGCAGCCGCTGACCCGCTGCAGCGCGCGCGCGGCCTTCTTCGCCCAACCGGCCTTCAGCCTGATGCTGATGGCCCGCATCCACTGGCAGGCCTTGCGCCTGTGGCTCAAGCGCATCCCCTTCTTCGGCAAACCCGCCGCACCGACCCAGTTTCTGACCCGCTAAGCAGCCCGTCCATGAACTCCTCCACGCTCACCTCCTCGATCAGCCTGCCGGACAGCGCGCCCGCAGCCGCACGCACCGTGTTCAAGCTGCTGGCCCGGCTGCAGCACGGCAGCCTGGATGTGCAACTGCCCGACGGCAGCTCGGCGCACTTCGGCGGCGCCGAAGGCCCGCGCGCCGCGCTGCGCATCCGCAACTGGGCCGTCTGCGGCGCCGCGCTGAGAAGCGGCGACATCGGCTTCGCCGAGAGCTATGTGGCCGGCCACTGGAGCACGCCCGATCTGTGCGCGCTGATGGCACTCTTCATCCGCAACCGCGAGGCGCTGGAGGCCGTGGTCTACGGCCGCTGGTGGGGCGCGCTGGCTTACCGGCTCAAGCACTGGCTCAACCGCAACAACCGCGCCGGCAGCCGCAAGAACATCCACGCCCATTACGACCTCGGCAATGATTTCTACCGGCTCTGGCTGGACCCGACGATGAACTACTCGAGCGCCTGGTTCGAGGGCGACCGGCGCCGGGCGCTGCCCGAGGCGCAGCAGGCCAAGATGCGCCGCGCGCTCAGCGAGTGCCAGGTCTTGCCAGGCCAGCGCGTGCTGGAGATCGGCTGCGGCTGGGGCGCGCTGGCCGAATGCGCGGCGCGTGACTTCGGCGCGAAGCTGACCGGCGTCACGCTGTCCAGCGAGCAGCTGGCCTGGGGGCAGGACCGGCTGCAGCGCGCCGGCCTGGCCGCCGAGCTGCGCTTCCAGGACTATCGCGACATCGCCGATCCGGCCTTCGATGCCATCGTCTCGATCGAGATGTTCGAGGCGGTCGGTCGCGAGTACTGGGAGGGCTACTTCAGATGCGTGCACGACAAGCTCAAGCCCGGCGGCCGCGCCTGCATCCAGAGCATCACGATCCGCGACGACCTGTTCGAGCGCTACACCCGCTCCAGCGACTTCATCCAGCAATACATCTTCCCCGGCGGCATGCTGCCCAGCCCGAGCCAGTTCCGCGCCCAGGCAGCCAAGGCGGGGCTGCGCGTCGTCAAGGAGCTGGCCTTCGGCGCCGACTATGCCGAGACGCTGCGGCGCTGGCGCGAAGACTTCATGCAGCGCGATGCCGAGGTGCGCAAGCAGGGCTTCGACACCCGCTTCATGCGCTTGTGGGAGTTCTACCTCGCCTACTGCGAGGCGGCTTTTGCGACCGGCAGCACCGATGTGATGCAGTTCACCCTGCTCAGGGACTGAGATGGACCGCCGCCTCGCCTCACTGGCCTTGATCGCGCTGCCGCTGGCCGCCCAGGCCCAGCCCGCCGAGCTGCCCGGCTGGAAGCTGCAGGGCCAGGGCCAGATGCGCTTCTTCGGCCTGCTGGTCTATGACATCCGGCTCTGGGCCACGAGCCGGCCGGGGCCGCAGTGGTGGACCGCGCCGCTGGCGCTGGAGCTGGAGTACGCGCGCAGCCTGAAGGGCGCCGAGATCGCCAAACGCTCGCTGCTCGAGATGCGCCGCCAGCAGACGATTGACGAGGCCACGGCCAATCGCTGGCTGGCCGAGATGGAAGCCGCCTTCCCCGATGTCAAGGCCGGCGACCGCATCAGCGGCCGGCACGAGCCCGAGGTCGGGGCCGACTTCTTCGTCAACGGCACGCTGTCGCGCCGCATCGCCGACCCGCTGTTCAGCCGCCTGTTCTTCGGCATCTGGCTGGCGCCGCAGACCTCGGAGCCGGCGCTGCGCAGCCGGCTGCTGGGCCCCGGCTCATGAAGCCGCTCGACGGCCTGCGCTACGGGGCGCTAGGCTTCCCGCTGGCCTTTGTCGCGCTGCCGCTCTACGTGACCCTGCCGGCCCACTATGCGCAGCAGTACGGCGTGGCGCTGGCCGCGCTGGGCGCGGTGCTGCTGGGCGCCCGGCTGTTCGATGCCCTGGTCGACCCCTGGATAGGCCGGCTGGCCGACCGCTGGCTGAACCGGCGCAGCCCGCTGGCGCCGATGGCGGTGGCGGCCCTGCTGCTGGCCCTGGGTTTCGTGCTGCTGTTCTTTCCGCCGGCACTGAGCCAGGCCGGCTATCTGGGCTGGTGTGCGGCGACGCTGGTGCTGAGCTATCTGGGCTACAGCGTGCTGGCCGTGATGCACCAGGCCTGGGGCGCGCGGCTGGGCGGCGACGGCCTGCAGCAGACCCGCGTCGTGGCCTGGCGCGAAGGCCTGGCGCTGGCCGGCGTGATCAGCGCCAGCCTGCTGCCCTCGCTGCTCGGCATGGCCTGGACCAGCGCGGCGCTGGCGCTGGGCCTGCTGCTGGGCCTGGCCTTGCTGCTGCGGGCACCGCGCGCACGCGCCAGCGAGCACAGCGCGGCCGAGCAGGGGCTGGCGCTGGCCTGGCGCACGCCGGGCTTTCGCCGGCTGCTGCTGGTCTTCCTGCTCAACGGCATTGCCGCCGCGATACCGGCGACGCTGCTGCTGTTCTTTGTGCGCGACCGCCTGCAGACGCCGGCGGCCGAGGGGCTGTATCTGGCCAGCTATTTCGTGGCCGCCGCGCTGTCGATGCCGCTGTGGCTGCGCGTGGTGGCCCGGCTGGGCCGGGCGCGCGCCTGGCTGGCGGCCATGCTGCTGGCGGTACTGAGCTTTGCCTGGGCAAGCAGCCTCGCCACCGGCGATCAGCTGGGCTTTGTGCTGGTCTGCCTGGCCAGCGGTGCGGCGCTGGGCGCCGATCTGGCCATCCCCGGCGCGCTGCTGGCCGGCGTGGTGCAAGGCGCCGGCCTGACCGGCCGGGCCGAGGGCGTGTTCTTCGGCTGGTGGAATTTCGCCAACAAGCTCAATCTGGCGCTGGCCGCCGGCCTGGCCCTGCCGCTGCTGCAATGGCTGGGCTATGCGCCGGGCCAGCGCGACCCCGCCGCCTTGCAGGCCCTGAGCTGGGCCTACTGCCTGCTGCCCTGCGCGCTGAAGCTGGCCGCCGCTGGCGCGCTTTACGTACTGATCATCAAACCCGAGCAGGAGGCTGTTTCATGCGCCCCGAACTGAATCGCCGTCATCTTCTCGTCCTTGCCGGCGCCCTGCTGCTGGCCGGCTGCGCCTCGGCCCCGACGCCGGCCGACTACGCCGGCCAGACGCCGACGCTGGACCTGCGGCAGTACTTCAACGGCCCGCTGCTGGCGCATGGCGTGTTCACCGACCGCGCCGGCAAGGTGCAGCGCCGCTTCACCGTCGATCTGAAAGGCAGCTGGCAGGGCGACGAGGGCCTGCTGGAAGAGGACTTCAGGTACAGCGACGGCAAGACCGAGCGCCGCGTCTGGCGGCTGCGCCATCTGGGCGGCGGCCGCTACAGCGGGCGGGCCGACGATGTGGTGGGCGAGGCGCGCGGCGAGGCGGCCGGCAATGCGCTGCGCTGGAGCTACACGCTGCGGCTGCCGGTCGACGGCACGGTCTACGAGGTCGATTTCGACGACTGGATGTATCTGATCGATGACAAGGTCATGCTGAACAAGGCGCAGATGAGCAAGTTCGGTGTGCGCTTGGGCGAGGTGACCTTGTCCTTCCAGAAGCGCTGAGCCATGTCGCTCAATCCCAAGCTGCAGCACTGGCAGGGCAGGACCGCCTGGATCGTCGGCGCCTCCAGCGGCATCGGCCGGGCGCTGGCCGAGGTCCTGCACGGCGCCGGCGCGCGCGTGGTGGTCTCGGCGCGCCAGGCAGCGCTGCTGCTGGAGTTCGTCCAGACCCACCCCGGCAGCACCGCGCTGCCGCTGGACGTGCAGGACGCAGCGGCCCTGCGTGCGGCCGTGGCCCAGCTGCAGGCCAGCCATGGGCAGATCGATGCCTGCATCTTCTGCGCCGGCCACTACCAGGCAATGCGGGCCCAGCAGTTCGGGCTCGACGAGGCCGTGCGCCATCTGCAGATCAACTATGTCGGCGCGCTGAACCTGCTCGATGCGCTGCTGCCCCAGCTGCTGCGCCAGGCCCGGGCCGGCCGGGGCGGGCATCTGAGCCTGGTCTCCAGCGTGGCCGGCTACCGCGCGCTGCCCAAGTCCATGGCCTATGGTCCGGCCAAGGCGGCGCTGACCCATCTGGCCGAGGCGCTCTATCAAGACCTGTCCCCCGAAGGCCTGGGCGTCTCGGTCGTGCATCCCGGCTTTGTCGCGACCCCGTTGACCGCCGGCAACGACTTCCACATGCCGGCGCTGCTGAGCCCCGAGCAGGCCGCGCAGGCCATGCTGGACGGCTGGGCCGACGGGCGCTTCGAGATCCATTTCCCGAAGCGCTTCACGCTGTGGCTCAAGCTGCTGCGCCTGCTGCCCTACAGTCTTTACTTTCGCGCGGTGCGCCGCGCCACCGGACTCTGAATGGACCCACGCGCCCAAGCCATCGTCACGCTGTTCGAACAGCTGCAGCCCACCGACATCGCGCGGCTGGGCCGGCACTACGACGAGGCCGCCTATTTCCGCGACCCCTTCAACGAGGTGCACGGCCTGCGCGCGATCCAGGCGATCTTCAGCCATATGTTCGAAGCGCTCGAGAGGCCTCGCTTCAAGGTGCTGGAGACGCTGGTGGAGGCCGATCAGTGCTTTCTCAGCTGGGACTTCGAGTTCGCCCTGCGCGGCCGCGCCCAGCGCATCCACGGCAGCAGCCACCTGCGCTTCGGCAGCGACGGCCGGGTCGTCTACCACCGCGACTACTGGGACGCCGCCGAGGAGCTGTACGAGAAGCTGCCGCTGGTCGGCGCCCTGCTGCGCCTGATCAAGCGCCGACTGCGCGCCTCGTAGCGCTTCAGTGCGACATCAGCACCGGCACCGTCATCGACTCCAGCATCGTGCGCGTGACGCCGCCCAGCACCAGCTCCCACAGCCGGGTGTGGCCGAAGCCGCCCATCACGATCAGATCGGCGTCGCTGTCCGCCGCCTGTGACAGCAAGGCCTCGGCCACCGAGGCATCCGGCGTCCACGGCGAGATCAGGCGCTCGCCCAGCGAGGGCTCGCTGCGCTGCAAGACCTTGAGCTCGGCCTCGACACCATGCAGGCGCAGATAGGCCTGGGCGCGCAGCAGCGGCTCGGGTCCGGCCAGCTCGCTCTCGGCAAAACGCACCAGCTCGACCCGCTGGGCGCGCCGCAGCAAGGGCAGCGCATCGCGCAGCGCCCGCGCGCTCTCGCGCGAGTCACGCCAGGCCACCAGCACCCGCTCGCCGCAGCGCGGCGTCTCGTGCACATAGGGCACGAACAGGATAGGGCAGGCGCCGGAGACCAGCAGGCGGCCGACCAGGCCCTCGGGCAGGCCGTGCTGCTGCCCGGGCTCCTGCTGGCCCATCACCAGCAGATCGCTGCTGCGCGCCGCCTGCACCATCTCGGTGGCCGCATCGCTCATCACGCTGGCGAAGGCGATCTCGCCGCCGGCCGCCGCCACCAGATCGGCCGCGCGCTGCTGGCGGGCCTTGTCGGTATCGCCACGCAGCTGCACCGCCAGGCTCGAGGCCTCGGGCGAGATATAGGCGCCCGAGGCGCTGGGCGCCACCGCATGGATCGCGCTCAGCCGTGCGCCATGCAGCTCGGCCAGCCTGCGGGCCAGCGCCAGCACCTGCGGCATGCGCGGGCTGTCGGAGACATGAACCACCATTGACCGGATCCTTGTGTCCATTTGTGACTCCACGCGGTTGACGGCATGTGACGATGATAGGGTCGGCATCCCCAGACAGCGACCATGTCAAACTCGGACCATGGAGAAAAACCGCAAGCTCAGCGTCGTGATCCCGGCCCTCAACGAAGAGCGCCATATCGCCGAGGTCATCGCCGTGGTGCGTCGGCAGGCTCCCGATGTCGAGGTGCTCGTCATCGACGATGGCTCGATCGATGCGACCGTCGAGCGGGCCCAGGCCGCCGGCGCCCGCGTCGTGACCAGCAGCCTGCTGGGCAAGGGTGCGTCGATGGTGGATGGACTGGCGCTGATCGATACCCCCTGGGTGCTGTTCCTGGATGCGGATCTGAGCGGCCTGCGCGACGACCTGGTCGAGCGCATGACCGCGCCGCTGGCCGACGGCGCGGCCGATCTGGTCAAGGCCCGCTTTTCGCGCAGCGGCGGCCGCGTCACCGAGCTGACGGCCAAGCCGCTGCTGCGGGTGTTCTTCCCCGAACTCGCGCATTTCGTTCAGCCGTTGGGCGGCATCATCGCCGGCACGACGGCCTTGCTGCGCACCTTGACGCTGGACGACGACTACGGCGTCGATGTCGGCATCCTGATCGATGCGCATCTGAAGGGCGCGCGCGTGGTCGAGGTCGAGATCGGCGAGATCGTCAATGACAGCCAGCCGCTGGACCGGCTCTCGCTGATGGCCCAGCAGGTCAGCCGCGCCATCATGCACCGCGCCAAGGCCAGCAACCGCTTCTCCTTCGAACAGTTCCTGGAGCTGGAGGAGGTCGAGCGCCAGTCGCGCGGCACCTTCGAGCATGTCGCCCGACGCCTGGCCAGCGCCGACAAGGTCGCGCTGTTCGATATGGACGGCACGCTGATCGAGGGCCGCTTCGTCGAGGCGATGGCCAAGCACAGCGGGCGCGAGGCCGAGCTCGCGCACTGGCTGGACCGCCATGACATCGACGCCTCGACCCGCAGCGACTCGATCGCCCAGGTCTTCAAGTTCGTGCACCAGCGCGACTTCCTGAGAGTGGCGCGGGCGCTGCCCTTGCGCGAGGATGCGGTCGAGGCGATCAAGCGCCTGCGCCGCGAGGGCTGGCTGGTGGGCGTGGTCAGCGACAGCTATTTCATCGCCGCCGACATCGTGCGCCGGCGCGTCTTCGCCGATTTCGCGATCGCCCACTTCATGAGCTTCGGCAACGAGATCAGCACCGGCACCGTGCGCATCAATCCGGCCTTCCGGCACGGCGACTCACCGAGCCCCGAGCTTGTCAGCAAGGCCAATGTGCTGCGCCATCTGCGCGACCAGGCGCGGCCCGGCAACTTGTTCATCGCCGCCGTCGGCGACAACCTGAACGATGTGCCGATGCTGGCCGGCGCCGATGCCGGCTTCACGATCGCGCCCAAGCACGAGGACCTGCGCCGCGGTCCCTGGCCCGAGGTGCAGCGGCTTGGCGAAGTCAGCGACGCGCTGCTGGGCGCGGCGACTACCTGAGCCAGCCCTTGCGGCGGAAGTAGATGAAGGGTGCGGCCACCGAGGCCAGCATCAGCCCGAGCGCGAAGGGGTAGCCCCAGGCCTGGTCGAGCTCGGGCATGTACTTGAAATTCATGCCGTAGATGCTGGCAATCAGCGTGGGCGGCAGCAGGGCCACGCTGGCCACCGAGAAGATCTTGATGATCTTGTTTTGGTTGATGTTGATGAAGCCGACGGTGGCATCCATCAGGAAGTTGATCTTGTCGAACAGGAAGGCGGTGTGCGAGTCCAGCGAGTCGATGTCGCGCAGGATCTGGCGCGACTCCTCGAACTGCTCGGCATTGAGCATGCGGCTGCGCATCATGAAGCTGACCGCGCGGCGCGTGTCCATCACATTGCGGCGGATGCGGCCGTTCAGGTCTTCCTCGCGCGCGATCGCGGCCAGCACCTCGCCGGCCTCGGCATCGTTGACGTCCTTCTTCAAGACCCGCGCGCTGACCTTCTCCAGGCTGTCGTAGATGCCTTCCAGCGCATCGGCCGAGTACTCGGCGTCGGCGTCGTAGAGCTTGAGCAGCACATCCTTGGCATCCTCGATCAGCGCCGGGATGCGGCGTGCGCGCAGGCGCAGCAGCCGGAACACCGGCAGGTCCTCGTTATGGACCGAGAACAGCACGTTGTTGAACAGGATGAAGGCGACCCGCACATTGCGCGGTGTCTCGTCGTCATCGATCAGGAAGTCCGAGCGGATATGCAACTCGCCGTTGTCTTCCTCGTAGAAACGCGCCGACTCCTCCAGATCGTCATCGACGATGTTCTCCGGGATCACCAGGCCGAAACGGTCGCGTATCCAGCCCTTTTCCTCGACGCTGGGGCTTTCCAGATCGACCCATACCGGACGCGATTGGGCCAGGGCCTCGGGACTTTCGATTTCTTCCTGAAACAGCCCGCCCTTCAGGCGGCCATTGTCCAAGGTGAACACATTGAGCATGCAACAGATCTCCAGCGCCGCTGCGCCGTCATAGCGGGGGACGGCATGGTCGCCATCCGGATAGGGATAAGGGGTCCCGTCTCACTCCGGACTGGCGGCTGCGTCTGCAAGAGCAGGACGCGGCGGGCTGCAGGCACTGGAGGGACGGTCACCGAGGGTGATCGCTGTCCAAGGAAAACTCCAGAGATTGGGTGCTGTGATTATCACATCGCGACATTGGCCGCAGCAAGCCAACAGCGCATTGAAGCACAGCTTTGGTCCCGCCGGGGCTCGGCACTGCGAAAGCCTCGGGCATTCATGTCAAACGCTTGTCACACAAGCGCATCGGGCGCACACTGATTTCGCCCTCTGCAGTTTCTCAACCCCACCTCTGCTACCCCTCCCCACCCCCCATCTCCCGAACCCTGATCCCTGACATCCCTGTCTATTCCCCGACTCCGTGTTCCCTGTCCACCCTGTGAAAGGAGGCTCTATGAACCTGACTATCAGCGGCCATCATCTTGAAGTCACGCCGGCCCTTCGTGAGTACGTACTCACCAAGCTAGACCGGGTGACCCGCCATTTCGATCAAGTCGTCGACATCAACGTCTTGCTGATGGTGGAAAAGCAAAAGGAGAAGGAACGCAGGCAGAAGGCCGAAGTGACCGTCCATGTGAAGGGACGCGATATTTTCGTTGAGCAGTCTCATGAGGATCTTTATGCCGCGATTGACCAATTGATGGACAAGCTGGATCGTCAGGTATGCCGTCACAAGGACCGGGTGCAGGATCACCACCACGCCTCGGCCAAGCGGCTTGAAATCGGCGCACCCTGAAGCGCCACAGGGCCTAGCGCCCTCGACGAAAGCGGCCTGCGGGCCGCTTTTTTGTGGGCGCAGCAGACCCAATTCGGTATGCGCACAAGGCTGTTGCTGCGCCGCCGCAAAATCGCGCAATACTGCACCCCGCCCCGAACTGCGGGGCCCACAGGACTTGTGCGCCTTCCTATAATCCCCTCCCTAGCTACCGAACAAGCGTCTCGCCCAAGGCCTATCAGCCGTAATCGGCGCTGTGACACGATGAACCGTCTCGCCGCTATCCTGCCGGCCAGCAATGTGCTGGTGAATGTGGACGCATCCAGCAAAAAGCGCGTTTTTGAGCAGGCAGGCCTGCTGTTTGAAAACAATCACGCGATCTCCCGAGCTTCGGTCACCGACAACCTGTTCGCCCGCGAGCGCCTGGGCTCGACCGGTCTGGGCCATGGCGTGGCCATCCCGCATGGCCGCATCAAGGGCCTGAAGAATCCGCTGGCCGCCGTGCTGCGCGTGCAGCAGGCCATCGGCTTCGACGCCCCGGACGATGAACCGGTCAGCCTCTTGATCTTTTTGCTGGTGCCCGAGGCGGCGACGCAGCGGCATCTGGAAATCCTGTCCGAGATCGCCGAGATGCTGTCCGACCGCGAGTTGCGCGAACGCCTGAAGACCGAGACCGAGGCCAGCGCGGTGCATCGCCTGATCTCGGAATGGGAACCGCTGAAGTCCGTGGCCTGACGATTCGCCGATTTAGTGAAAGCCACCTCGATCAGCGCAGACCGGCTCTTTGAAGAGCACCGCGAGGCCCTGCGCTGGGAATGGATCGCCGGCCACGCCCATCCGGAACGCCGCTTCGACGAGGCCGCGCTGCGCGACGCGCAGTCCGCCGCCGACCTGGTCGGCTATCTGAACTACATCCATCCCTACCGGGTGCAGATCGTCGGCCGCCGTGAGGTGGCCTATCTGAGCCAGGCCTCGGGCGAGGTGCTGGACCGCCGCATCGCCCGCATCGTGACGCTGGAGCCGCCGGTCATCATCGTGGCCGACGACCAGCCGCCGCCGGACCGACTGGTGGCCATGTGCGACCGCGCCGAGATCCCGCTGTTCGTGACCACCGAATCGGCCGGCCATGTGATCGATCTGGTGCGCGCCTATCTGGCCCATGTCTGTGCCAACCGCACGACCCGCCACGGCGTCTTCATGGACATCCTCGGCCTGGGCGTGCTCCTGACCGGCGAATCGGGCCTGGGCAAGAGCGAGCTGGGGCTGGAACTGATCTCGCGCGGCCACGGCCTGGTGGCCGACGATGCGGTGGACTTCTTCCGCATCGCGCAGACCGCGATCGAGGGCCGCTGCCCCGAGCTGCTGATGAATCTGCTGGAGGTGCGCGGCATCGGCCTCTTGGACATCAAGGCCATCTTTGGCGAGACCGCGGTGCGCCGCAAGATGCGGCTCAAGCTGATCGTGCACCTGGTCCGCAAGGAAACGATGGAGCGCGATTTCGAGCGCCTGCCCTACGAGCCCCTGTACGAGGAGGTGCTGGGCATGCCGGTGCGCAAGGTGGTGATCGCGGTGGACGCCGGCCGCAATCTGGCCGTGCTGGTCGAGGCGGCGGTGCGCAACACGATCTTGCAGCTGCGCGGCATCGACACCTACCGCGAGTTCGTCGAGCGCCACCAGCGCGCCATCGAGGGCGGGCAGAGCGAAGACTGAGCGGCGGCAGCCTCAGCTGCGGTGGTGCGGGCAGTTCTTCTTGATGCAGGACGCGTAAAGCGCCAGCGAATGCTCTTGCAGCTCGAAGCCCCGGTCCTTGGCGATCGCGTGCTGGCGCTCCTCGATCTGGGCATCGAAGAACTCCTCGACACGGCCGCAAGTCAGGCAGACCAGATGGTCGTGATGATGGCCTTCGTTGAGCTCGAACACCGCTTTGCCGGACTCGAAGTGATTGCGCGACAGCAGGCCGGCCTGCTCGAACTGGGTCAGCACCCGGTAGACCGTGGCCAGGCCGATATCGGCGCCTTCGGTCAGCAAGGCCTTGTAGACATCCTCGGCCGTCATATGGCGCTGCGCCGTCTTCTGGAAGATCTCCAGAATCTTGATACGGGGCAGCGTCGCCTTCAGGCCGCTGTTCTTGATCTCGTCGGTGCGGTTCATCGCTTCGGTGTGGGCCAGCCCGCCATGGGCCTGCCGCTAGAATGCGCCAATCATAGCCAGCTCCGGGCGACCAGCGCCCCCAGGCCTTAAAGATATGCAAGCAATCTCTCGTCACGCCATTCCGCTCGCCCTGCTGAGCCTGCTGGCAGGTTGTGCCCAGCTGCCGTCCCTGCCCTCGCTGGACGTGTTCCCCTCGGTGGCCGGTGACAAGGTGCTGGGCCTGGTGACGCCCTACCGCGTCGAGGTGGTGCAGGGCAATGTGCTGACAAAGGAGCAGGTGGCGCGGGTCAAGCCGGGCATGAGCCGGGCCCAGGTGCGCGATCTGCTGGGCTCGCCGCTGCTGACCGACGTCTTCCACGACAACCGCTGGGACTACGCCTTCTCGATCCGCCGCCAGGGCGCGCCGCATCAGGCCCGCCATCTGGTGGCCTGGTTCGACGGCGACCGCCTGAAGTCGCTGGACGTGCCCGAGGACCTGCCGGGCGAGAACGAGTTCATCGCCTCGATCAATACCTTCAAGCCCGGCCGGGCCGTGCCCAAGCTGGCGCTGACCGAGGACGAGCGCAAGGCGCTGCCGATCCCGCCCAAGCCCGAGGCCACCGCGATCGAGCCGGTCGGCCCGGTGCGCAGCTACCCGCCGCTGGAGCCGCGCTCGTGAGCCTGAAGATCGCGATCGCCGGCGCCTCCGGGCGCATGGGCCGCATGCTGATCGAGGCCGTCGTCAACGCCCCCGATTGCCAGCTCAGCGGCGCGCTGGACCGCGCCGACAGCCCTGCCCTGGGCCAGGACGCCAGCGCCTGGCTGGGCCAGGCCAGCGGTACCTTGATCACCGCCGACCTGCGCCAGGGCCTGGCCGGCGCCGATGTGCTGATCGACTTCACCCGCCCCGAGGGCACGATGGCCCATCTGGCCCTGTGCCGCGAGCTGGGCGTCAAGGCCGTGATCGGCACCACCGGCTTCAGCCCCGAGCAGAAGGCCGCGATCGGCGAGCACGCCCGCCATATCGGCATCATGATGGCGCCGAATATGAGCGTCGGCGTCAACGTGGTGCTGAAGCTGCTGGACCTGGCCGCGCGCTCGCTCAACGAGGGCTATGACATCGAGATCATCGAGGCCCACCACCGCCACAAGGTCGATGCCCCCAGCGGCACGGCGCTGGCGATGGGCGAGGTGGTGGCCGCCGCGCTCGGCCGCGACCTGAAGGACTGCGCCGTCTATGGCCGCGAGGGCGTGACCGGCGAGCGCGATCCCTCCACCATCGGTTTCGCCACCGTGCGCGGCGGCGACATCGTCGGCGACCACACGGTGCTGTTCGCCGGCATCGGCGAGCGCATCGAGGTCACGCACAAGTCCAGCAGCCGCGTCACCTATGCCCAGGGCAGCCTGCGCGCGGCGCGCTTCCTGGCCGCCAACGGGCCGGGTCTGTACGGCATGGACGATGTGCTGGGCCTGAAACACTGATCATCCGCGGCCATGGGCGGTTTCGCGCATTTCTGGGAACTGGCCGACGGCGTCTCGCGCAGCGTGGCCCTGCTGCTCTTGCTGATGTCGATCAGCGCCTGGATCGTGATCCTCTGGAAGGGCTGGCTGCTGCGGCGCACGCGCCGCGACATGGCGCGCGCCGTGCCAGCCTTCTGGGCCGCCGCCCGTCTGGACGAAGGCCGGCTCGCCCTGCAGAACTTTGACCGCGAGCAGGTGCTGCTGCCCCTGCTCGACGCCGCGATGGCCGGCAGCCACGGCGGCACGCTGGAGGCCGCCGGCCGGCGCGAGTCGCAGCTGACGCGGCGCCTGCGCGACGCGCTGCACCAGGTGCTGGCCCGGCTGCAGTTCGGCCAGGTGCTGCTGGCCTCGATCGGTGCCACCGCACCCTTTGTCGGCCTGTTCGGCACGGTCTGGGGCATCTACCACGCGCTGCTGAGCATCTCGGCGGCCGGCAATCTGTCGATCGACAAGGTCTCCGGCCCGGTCGGCGAGGCGCTGATCATGACGGCCGCCGGCCTGGCGGTCGCGATTCCGGCGGTGCTGGCCTACAACATCTACGGCAAGTTCGTCGGTGATTGCGAGGCCGAGCTCGAAGGCTTTGCCCACGATCTGCGCGAGCTGCTCGACCAGCCGGCCGACTGAGGCAGACCCTCATGGCTTTCGGACGCCTGGAACGCCGCGACATGCCCAAGCCGATGGGCGAGATCAATATGACGCCGCTGATCGATGTGATGCTGGTGCTGCTGATCATCTTCATGATCAGCGCGCCACTGATGACCTCCTCGCTGCGCCTGGACCTGCCGCAGAGCGAGGCCGCCACGCCGGGCGATGCGCCGGCCTTCCTCAGCGTCGCGCTGCAGGCCGATGGCAGCCTTTATCTCGGCGACGAGAAGCTGGCGCCGGCCCAGTTCCAGCAACGCATCGCGGCCCTGGCCAAGGACAGCCCCGGGATGGAAGTGCAGCTGCGCGCCGACAAGACCGCGCCCTATGGCACGGTGGCCGAGCTGATCGGCTGGTGCCAGGCGGCAGGGCTGAACCGCATCGCCTTCGTCACGCAGACCGAGTAGCGAGCGGCCGGGCCGGCGGCCCTCCTACAATCGCGGCTTCCGCGCCCGATTGCCATCATGAACGAAAAGTACACCCCGTCCGAGGTCGAACAGGCCGCCCGCAGCCATTGGCAGGCCCGCGACGCCTATCGCGTCGTCGAAGACAACAGCCGCCCCAAGTTCTACGCCTGCTCGATGCTGCCCTACCCCAGCGGCAAGCTGCATATGGGCCATGTGCGCAACTACACGATCAACGATATGTTGACCCGTTCGCTGCGCATGAAGGGCTACAACGTGCTGATGCCCATGGGCTGGGACGCCTTCGGCCTGCCGGCCGAGAACGCCGCGATGAAGAACAAGGTGCCGCCCGCGAAGTGGACCTACGACAACATCGCCTACATGAAGTCCCAGATGCAGGCCATGGGTCTGGCGATCGACTGGTCGCGCGAGATCGCCACCTGCAAGCCCGATTACTACCAGTGGAACCAGTGGCTGTTCCTGAAGATGCTGGAGGCCGGCATCGCCGAGCGCCGCACCCAGGTCGTCAACTGGGACCCGGTCGACCAGACCGTGCTGGCCAACGAGCAGGTGGTCGACGGCAAGGGCTGGCGCAGCGGCGCGGTGGTCGAGAAGCGCGAGATCCCCGGCTACTACCTGAACATCGTCAAGTACGCCGACGAGCTGCTGTCGGCGGTCGCGAATCCCGAGGACAAGAGCTATCTGCACGGCTGGCCCGAGCGGGTGCGCCTGATGCAGGAAAACTGGATCGGCAAGAGCGAGGGCGTGCGTTTCGCCTTCCCGCACCAGATCAAGGGCGCCGACGGCGCACTGATCCAGGACGGCAAGCTCTATGTGTTCACGACCCGCGCCGACACCATCATGGGGGTCACGTTTTGTGCGGTCGCGCCCGAGCACCCACTGGCCACCCATGCGGCCGCCGGCAATGCCGAGCTGGCCGCCTTCATCAATGAATGCAAGAGCGGCGGCAGCACCGAGGCCGAACTCGCCACGCAGGAAAAGAAGGGCAAGCCCACCGGCCTGTTCGTCACGCATCCGCTGACCGGCGCCCAGGTCGAGGTCTGGATCGGCAACTATGTGCTGATGAGCTATGGCGACGGCGCCGTGATGGGCGTGCCGGCGCATGACGAGCGCGATTTCGAGTTCGCCAACAAATACGGTCTGGCGATCAAGCAGGTCGTGGCGGTCGAGGGCGAGAGCTACAACGACAAGGTCTGGGCCGAGTGGTACGGCGACAAGCAGCGCGGCGCCTGCATCAACTCGGGTGTGCTCGATGGCCTGGGCCACAAGGCCGCCGTCGGCAAGGTGGCCGAGCTGCTCGGCGCCCAGGGCCTGGGCGAGAAGAAGACCACCTGGCGCCTGCGCGACTGGGGCATCAGCCGCCAGCGCTACTGGGGCACGCCCATCCCCATCATCCACTGCGAGGACTGCGGCGCGGTGCCCGTCCCCGCCAAGGATCTGCCGGTCGTGCTGCCCGAGGACTGCATCCCGGACGGCAGCGGCAACCCGCTGAACAAGCGCGCCGACTTCCTGAACTGTGCCTGCCCCAAGTGCGGCAAGCCGGCGCAGCGCGAGACGGACACGATGGACACCTTCGTCGATTCGTCCTGGTACTTCATGCGCTATTGCGATGCGCAGAACAGCGAAGCCATGGTCGGCCAGGGCAGCGACTACTGGATGCCGATGGATCAGTACATCGGCGGCATCGAGCATGCGATCCTGCACCTGCTGTACGCGCGCTTCTGGACCAAGGTGATGCGCGATCTGGGCCTGGTCAAGATCGACGAGCCCTTCACCAAGCTGCTGACCCAGGGCATGGTCTTGAAGGGCGCGTTCTCGCACAAGCCCGCCGATGCCGGCAAGAACTACTACTGGGAGCACGAGGTCGACGTGCAGACCAACGAGCATGGCCAGATCGTCGGCGGCACGCTGAAGGCCGACGGCACGAAGCTGGACTACGAGATGACGACCATGTCGAAGTCCAAGAACAACGGCGTCGACCCGCAGCAGCTGATCGACCAGTACGGCGCCGACACGGCCCGGCTGTTCGTGATGTTCGCCTCGCCGCCCGAGCAGACGCTGGAGTGGAACGATGCCGGCGTCGAGGGCGCGCACCGCTTCCTGAAGCGGGTCTGGGGCTTCGGCGCCAAGAATGCCGAGGCCATCCAGGCCGGCGGCCGCGACTTCGCGGCACTGAACGGCGATGGCAAGGCGCTGCGCCGCGAGGTGCATCTGGCGCTCAAGCAGGTCTCGTACGACTACGAGCGCATGCAGTACAACACCGTCGTCTCCGGCGCGATGAAGCTGCTGAACGCGCTGGAAGGCTTCAAGTCCCAGGGCCAGGATGCGGCCCTGCGCGAGGGCTTCTCGGTGCTCTTGCGCGTGCTCTACCCGGCCTGCCCGCATATCGCGCATGCGCTGTGGGTCGATCTCGGCTTTGCCGCCGAGCTGGGTGATCTGCTCGACACGGCCTGGCCGGTGGTCGACGAGGCCGCCCTGGTGCAGGACGAGATCGAGCTGATGCTGCAGGTCAACGGCAAGCTGCGCGGCAGCGTCAAGGTGGCGGCCGGCGCCGACAAGGCCGCGATCGAGGCGGCCGCGCTGGCCAACGAGGAGTGCATCAAGTTCAGCGAAGGCAAGCCGGCCAAGAAGGTCATCATCGTGCCCGGCCGCCTCGTCAACGTGGTGGTCTGAAGACCATGTTGCGCCGCACCGCCCTCCTCGGTTTGATCTCCGTCTCGGTGGTCGGCTGCGGCTTCGCGCCGCGCCGCGAACCCGAGCTGCAGTTCCGCACCCTGGGCCTGAAGGGCTTCGCGCCCGACTCGGCCCTGGCCGCCGAGCTGCGGCGCCAGCTGGGCCGTACCAAGGTCACGCTGCTGGCCGACTTCAACCGCGCGGAGGTGGTGCTGGAAGCGCAGCGCGATACGCGCGACCGCACGGTCGTCGTCTCGACCAGCGCCGGCCAGGTGCGCGAGTGGCAGCTGCAGCTGCAGCTCGACTATGTGCTGCGCACGCCGGCCGGCGAGATCCTGCAGCCGCTGACCGAGATGCGCCTGAGCCGCGAGATGAACTACACCGAGACCGCCGCGCTGGCCAAGGAGCAGGAAGAGGCCTGGCTGTACCGCTCGATGCAGTCCGATGCGGTGGCCCAGGTGATGCGCCGGCTGGCTGCCATCCGCCTGCCCGGCTGAATCACAGCGACATGCAGATCCGCGCCGACGCCCTCGCCCCGCAGCTCGCCAAGGGCCTGAGACCCATCTACACCGTGTTCGGCGACGAGCCGTTGCTGGCCCAGGAGGCCTGCGACGCGATCCGCGCCGCCGCGCGCGCCCAGGGCTATGGCGAGCGCAAGGTCTTCACCGTGGCCGGCGCCTATTTCGACTGGGGGCCGGTGCTGGGCGCGGCCCAGGCGCTGAGCCTGTTTGCCGAGCGCCAGTTCATCGAGATCCGCATCCCCTCGGGCAAGCCCGGCAAGGACGGCTCCGAGGCCTTGCAGCGCTATTGCGAGCGCCTGCCCGAGGATGTCGTGACCCTGGTCAGCCTGCCGCGGCTGGACAAGACCCAGATGAACGGCGCCTGGTTCGGCGCGCTGGACGGCGCCGGCATCACGGTGCGGGTCGACCCGGTCGAGCGCCGCGCGCTGCCGCAGTGGATCGCGCAGCGCCTGGCCGCCCAGGGCCAGCCGGTGCAGGACGGCGAGGAGGGTCAGCGCACGCTGTCCTTCTTTGCCGACCGCGTCGAAGGCAATCTGCTGGCCGCCCACCAGGAGCTGCAAAAGCTCGCGCTGCTGCATCCCAGGGGCGAGCTGAGCTTGGCGCAGATCGAGGCGGCCGTGCTGAACGTGGCCCGCTACGACGTCTTCAAGCTCAGCGAGGCCGTGCTGGGCGGCCAGCTGGGCCGGGTGCTGCGCATGCTGGACGGGCTGCAGGCCGAGGGCGAGGCGGCCGTGCTGGTGCACTGGTCGCTGGCCGAGGACATCCGCGCGCTGAAGCGCGTGCGCGAAGCGGTCGACGCCGGCAAGCCGCTGCCGATGGCGCTGCGCGAGGCCCGGGTCTGGGGGCCGAAGGAGCGCCTGTTCGAGCGCATCGTGCCGGGCATCAAGCCGCACAGCCTGGCCCCCCTGGTCGAGGCCGCGCAGATCTGCGACGGCATCGTCAAGGGCCTGCGCCACCCCGGCTGGCCGCTGGACCCCTGGGCCGCACTGCAGCGCCTGGCGCTGATGCTGGTCGAGGTGGCGGCCGCGCCGCGCGCGCCCAAGCTGGCGCTGCTGCCCTGAGCCCCAGCGGCAAATACACGGTTTGGGCATCTCCGGCATCACGGGAGCGGGCCGGAGCGGCTAGAGTGTGGCCAGCTGTTTGCACCGCCATGAACACACTGCTCCCCGCCGCCCCCCTCGCTGCCCTGTTGGCCGCCCTGATCGTCGGCCCTGCCCATGCCCTGCCCTGGACCGTGCTCGTCAAGAGCACGGCCGGCGAGCCGCTGGCCGATGCGGTGGTGGCGGTCGAGCTGCGCGCCCAGACCAGCCGCGCCGCACCCGGCGCCAAGGCCGAGATGGCCCAGCGCGAGCGCCAGTTCCAGCCCCATGTGCTGGTGGTGCAGACCGGCACGGCGGTGAACTTCCCGAATTTCGACACGGTGCGCCACCATGTCTACTCCTTCTCGCCGGTCAAGACCTTTGACATCAAGCTCTACTCGGGCACGCCGGCCGAGCCGGTGCTGTTCGACAAGCCCGGCATCGCGACGCTGGGCTGCAATATCCACGACAAGATGAGCGCCCACATCGTCGTCGTCGACACGCCGATGTTCGCCAAGACCGATGCCCAGGGCCTGCTGAAGCTGGACCTGCCGGCCGGTGAACACAATCTGAAGGTCTGGCATCCGCGCGTCGGCAGGCCGGTGCTGCTGGGCCAGCGCATCAGCGTGACGCCCCCCGGCGGCCAGAGCCAGGTCAGCCTGAGCCTCGAATGAGCACGCTGCCGGCTTTCCTGAACCTGCGCCGGCTCGAGGGCCGCATCGTCGCGCTCTTCCTGGCCCTGCTGCTGGTGGTGCAGCTGGCCAGCTTCGCGGTGATACGCAGCAGCATCGAGCGCAATGCCAATGGCGCCATCGCCGCCGAACTGAAGACCGGCGAGCGGGTGCTGCGCCGGCTGCTGGCCCAGGAGGCGGCGCGGCGCGGCGATGCGGCCGAGCTGCTGGCCAAGGACTATGGCTTCAAGGAGGCCATCGGCCTGCCGCTGGCCGAGGCCGGCACGGTCGAGACCATCCGCGACGCGCTCAGCAACCAGGGCGAGCGCATCGGCGCCAGCGTGGTCGTCTATGCCGACAGCGAGCTGAAGCTGGTGGCCGCCACCCGCGAGGACGCCGGTCGCTTTCTCGGCCTGCTGCAGGCCCGGGTCAACAAGCCCGGGCCGGGCGGCGATATGCAGCTGGCCCTGCTGGAGGGCCAGGCCTATCAGGTGGTGGTGGCCCAGGTGCGCACGCCGGCGCCGGTGGGCTGGGTGCTGATGGGCTTCGCGCTCGACGCCGCTGCGCTGCAGGACCTCAAAAGCCTGTCCGACCTGCGGGCGGTGGTCGTCATCAAGACCGGCGCCGCCTGGCAACCGCTGGTCAGCAATTTCGACACCGGGGCGGCCCGCAGCCTGGCCGGGCAGATCCCGGCGGCCGGTGGCCTGTTCGCGGCCGAGGTCGACGAGGAGCAGTGGCGCGGCCGCTTCGCCCCGCTGCTGGAGCCGCAGCAGCCCCTGGCCGTCGTGCTGCTGCGCTCCTTCGATGAAGCCATCGCCCCCTACCGGCAGCTGCAGCTGACCCTGCTGGCGCTGACCCTGATCGGCGTCGGCGTGTTCGCGCTCGGTGCGGTGCTGACGGCGCGGCGCATCAGCGGGCCGATCAAGACCCTGTCGGACTCGGCCGAGCGCCTGGGCCGGGGCGATTACGAGACACCGGTGCGGCGCCACTCCAGCGACGAGGTCGGCGACCTGGCCGATGCCTTCGAGGCGATGCGCCAGGGCATCCGCAGCCGCGAGGAGCAGGTGCACCGGCTGGCCTTCTGGGATCCGCTGACCGGCCTGCCCAACCGCGAGCAGTTCAGCCAGCAGCTGGCCGCACGCCTGGCCCGCGACAACAGCCCCTGCGCCGTGCTGATGCTGGACCTGGACCGCTTCAAGCATGTCAACGACGTGCTGGGCCATGCCTTCGGCGACCGCCTGCTGTGCAGCGTCGCACAGCGGCTGCAGGCCCTGCACCGGGACAGCGGCGCGCTGCTGGCGCGCCTGGGCGGCGACGAGTTCGTGCTGCTAATGGAGAGTGCCGACCAGGCCGCCGCGCATGCCGCCGCGGCCCGCATCCAGGCCGATTTCGAGGCGCCGCTGCATATCGACGACCAGACCGTCGACCTCGGTGCCGGCATCGGCATTGCGCTGGCGCCCGAGCACGGCCGCGAGGTCAGCCAGCTGCTGGCGCGTGCCGAGCTGGCCATGTATGCGGCCAAGCGGCGCCAGAGCGGCAGCATGGTCTACGAGGCGGCGCTGGACGCCGGCAGCCAGGAATCGCTCTCGCTGCTGGGCGAGCTGCGCCGCGCCATCGAGGGCCAGGAGCTGCGCCTGTATCTGCAGCCCAAGGTCGATCTGCGCGACGGCACCATCGTCAGCGCCGAGGCCCTGGTGCGCTGGCAGCATCCGGTGCGCGGCCTGGTGCCGCCGATGCTGTTCATCCCCTTTGCCGAGCAGACCGGCTTCATCCGCGCGCTGACCGCCTGGGTCATCGAGGAGTCCGCCCGCCTGACCCAGGAGGCGCGCCGGCGCGGCATGGCGGTGCGCATCAGCGTCAACCTGTCGACCCGCGACCTGATGGACCAGGAGCTGCCGGCCAAGATCATGGCCCTGCTGGCACGCCACGGTGCGGCGCCGGCCGATCTGTGCCTGGAGATCACCGAAAGCGCGATCATGGACGACCCGCAGCGCGCGCTGCACACGCTGGAGCGCCTGGCCGAGCTGGGCTTCAAGCTCTCGATCGACGACTTCGGCACCGGCTAC
Source organism: Roseateles cavernae (assembly GCF_040187885.1). Lineage (NCBI taxonomy): Bacteria > Pseudomonadati > Pseudomonadota > Betaproteobacteria > Burkholderiales > Sphaerotilaceae > Roseateles > Roseateles cavernae. The sequence continues at coordinate 1,262,705 of NZ_JBDPLH010000001.1, read as the reverse complement.
TCCTCGCTGGCCTATCTGAAGCGCCTGCCGGTCAACGAGCTGAAGATAGACAGCAGCTTCGTGATGGCGATGGAGCGCGACCTCGACGACGCCAAGATCGTGCGCTCCACCATCGAGCTGGCCCACAACCTGGGCCTGAGCGTGGTGGCCGAGGGCGTCGAGACCGGCAAGGCCTGGAAGCTGCTGGCCGAGCTGGGCTGCGACGAGGGCCAGGGCTACTTCATCGGCCGCCCGGTGCCGGCCCAGCAGTTCATGGACTGGCTGCCGAGCTGGCAGCCTCCGGACCTCAGCAACGAGTCGCTCGACACGGTGATGGCCGGGCTCAACTAGGGGCCACCAGCGGCAGCTCGATGATGAAGCGGCTGCCCAGCCCCGGCGCGCTGACCACGCTGAGCCGCCCGCCCAGCAGGCCATGCACGATGTGGTGGCAGATGCTCAGGCCCAGGCCGCTGCCGCCCTGGCCGAAGCGGGTCGAGAAAAACGGCTCGAAGACGCGCAGCAGCACCGCCTCGCTCATGCCGCGGCCGTTGTCGGCCACCTCGATGCGGCAGCGGCCGCCGCTCAGCGCCTCGGCCCGCAGCCAGATCTCGCCCGGCTGCTCGGGCTGCAGCCCATGCAGCCAGGCATTGCCGACCAGCACCTCCAGCGCCTGGCCCAGCGGGCCGGGATAGCTGTCGAGCTGCAGGCCGGCGTCGATCTGCAGCAGCAGCCGATGGCCGGCCCGTTCGATCTGCGGCGCCAGCGCATGCAGGGCCTGCTCGCACAACAGGGCCAGCGCGAAGCGGCGGCGCTGCTGGGTGTCGCGGTCCTGGGCCACCTGCTTGAAGTTGTCGACCAACTGGGCCGCCCCCTGCATGCTGCGCTCGATCACCTGCAGCCCCTCCTGCGAGCTGCGGGTGTAGCTCTCGAGCTCGCTGCGCCGCAGCTGGCCCTGCTGCAGGCGCTGCGCCAGGGTCTCGGTGTGCTCCAGCAGGGTCGAGGCGGTCAGCAGGCTGTTGCCTATCGGCGTGTTCAGCTCATGGGCGACGCCGGCCACCAGCGCGCCCAGCGCGGCCAGCTTCTCCTGCGCCATCACCTGGCGCTGCAGCTCGGACAGGCGCAGATAGGCGCGCGCATTGTCCAGCGCGATCGCCGCATAGGCGCTGAGGCTGCGCAGCACCAGCTGCTCACGCTCGCCATAGGCCTGGCGGCGCGGCGACTGCACGGTGATCACGCCGGTGATGCGCTCGGCCACCCGCAGCGGCACGAACAGCAGGCTTTGCATCTGGCTGGTGCCCTCGATCTGGGCCGGCGCCGCCTCGGCCCCGTCGAGCAGCAGCTCGCGGCCCTCGCGCACGCACAGCGCGCAGAAGGACTGCGGGTCGGCCAGCGGGATCGGCGCGTCGGCAAAGCGCTCGCCGTCCTCGCGGCCATAGGCACATTGCAGCTGCTCGCCGGCCTCGTCGAGCAGGTAGACGGCCAGGCTGGGCGCATCGAGCAGGGCATGGACGCGCCGCTCCAGCACCTCGATGACGCGCTCGGTCTGCAGCTCGGCGGTGATCTCCTGGCCGATCTCGCCCAGATGCTGCAGCACCTGATGCGCGCTCTGCAGGTCGGCAAAGCGCGCCGCCTCCGAGGCGGCCAGGCGGCGCAGATGCTCGCTCTCGGCGCGGGCCCGCTCGATCTGGTGGTGCGCATGCATCGCGCGCGAGCGCTGGCCGGCCTCCTCGCCATAACGGCGCAGCCGGGCCTGGCTGGCGCGGTGCGCGCAGCCAAAGGCCGCCTCGAAGCGGCCGGCCGCCGCGAAGGCCTGGGAGGCACCGTCCAGCAGCTCGGGCGGCGTGGCGTAGCCGGCCAGCGCCTCGGCGGCCGCCAGGGCCTGCTCATACAGCACCAGGGCCACGTCGACACGGCCCTGGGTCCGCGCGATATCGCCCAGCAGCGCGCGCAGCTCCAGCGCCGTGCTGCGCTCCTGCTGGGCCTCGGCCATGGCCAGCGCCTGCTCGGCGGCCGCGCGGGCGGCCTCGGCCCGGCCCAGCCCCAGCAGCGCGCGTGCCCGGCCCTGTTGCGCATCGAGCTGCAGGTCCAGCGAGCCGGCCGTCGCCGCGCCCCGCGCCAGTTGCTCAAAGGCCTCCAGGCCGGCGGCAAAGTCGCCGCTGTCCATCTCGGTCTGGGCCAGGAAGCGGCAGGCCAGCGCGGCGGTGCGCGCCTGCGGCTGACCGGCGCTGAGCTGCAGGCATTCGCGCAGCAGCTCGCGGGCGTTGTCGAGCTGGCCCAGGCGCCGCAAGGCCTCGCCGGTATGGGCCAGGCACAGCCCGGTCATGCCGGGCCAGCGGGCGCCGCGCGCCAGGTCCAGCGCGCGCTTGAGCCAGTCCATCGCGCTCTCGAAATCGCTCATCCGGGTGTAGGTGAAGCCCAGATTGGTGGCCAGCGCGATGGCCCGGCGCAGCTGGCCGCAGCGCATCGCCAGGCCGAAGGCGGTCGAGAAGGCCTCGATGGCGGGCAGGTAGTCGGCCTGCATGGCCGCCAGCAGGCCGCGGAAATCGGCCAGCGCCGCGCCGCAGGCCGGCTCCGGCGACGCCGCCGGCAGGCGCCGGCCCCAGTCGCGCTCGGCCGCCGCCGCGTCGCGCATCACCTCGGCGCGCGCCAGGCTGGCCTCCATCATCAGCAGGCGCAGCGCGTCGCCGCTGGCGCGGGCCTGCTCGATGGCCCGCTGCAGGCTGGCCTGCAGCGCCGGCCCGTCGCCCCGGTCGGCCGCCAGGTAATAGGCCAGCCAGTGGGCATCGGCACAGCCCCACGCGTCGGCGCGGGCCTCGAAGCGGCGCAGGGCCTCGCTCAGCAGGGCTTCGGACTCGTCGAGCCGGCCCTCCAACAGCAGGCATTCGGCCTCCACCAGCAGGCGCCGCGCCTGCGCCGGTGCGTCCTCGGGCCAGGCCTCGCGCAGGCCCCGGACCAGCGCCAGCGCCCGCGTGCTGTCGCGCTGGCGCAGCGCCCAGGCCAGCCACAGCCGCAGCTCGGCATCGTCGGGCATGGCCTGCAGCAGCGCTTCACAGCGCTGCACCTGCTCATCGAGCGCAAACATCGCGATCGTGTCCAGCCGGTGCTCACCCATGCGCCTAGGCTAACCCAGGCGCGCCGCCCGCGCTGCCCCCCGAATCAGTAGCCGCGCCGGCGCTCGACCCGGTGCGCCAGCGGCGCGCCGGCCCGCCAGGCTCGCAGATTCGCCGCCACCACGGCCACCGCGCTGCGCGCATCGGTCTGCGCCGCCGTATGCGGCAGCACCGTGACGCGCGGATGGCGCCAGAAGGCATGGCCGGCCGGCAGCGGCTCGACCTGGAACACATCGAGTACCGCATGGCGCAGCCGGCCGCCGTCCAGCGCGGCCAGCAGATCGGCCTCGACCACATGGGCACCGCGCGCCAGATTGACCAGGCTGGCCCCGGGCTTGAACCGGGCCAGCCGCGCCGCGTCGAAGAAGCCGCGCGTGGCCGGCGTCAGCGGCAGCAGATTGATCACCGTGTCGGCGCGGCCCAGCTCGGCCGCCAGCGCGGCCTCGCCATGCACGCACTCGATGCCCGGCAGCTCGACCGGCCGCGTGCTGTAGCCGGCCACCGCATAGCCCAGGGCCTGCAGGCTGCGCGCGACGCGCCCGCCCAGCTCGCCCAGGCCCAGCACCAGCACCCGCCACTCGGCCGCACGGCGCTGCTCGGGCTGGCGCCACAGGCCCTCGCGCTGCTGCGCCTGGACCTCGAAGAAACGCCGGTGCAGGCCCAGCACGGCCCAGAGCGCCGTCTGCGCCATCGCCTCGTTCATCGCCGGGTCCACCATGCGGGCCAGCGGCACGCCCTCGGGCAGGGTCGGGTCTTGCATCAGCCGGTCGACCCCCGCCCACAGCGACTGGATCAGGCCCAGCTGCGGCAGGCCCTGCAGGCTGCCGGGCGGCGGGTTCGCGACGATGGCGATCTCGACATCCTCGTGAGGCACCAGGCGCCAGGCCTCGTCCGGCAAGGCCTCTTGCAGCAAGGCCAGCCACTGCGCGCGCTCCGCCTCGTCCCAGCTGCCGATCAACAACACACTCATCAAGAATCCCTGTCTTCGAGCGCCTCGCACAAGGCCAGCAGGCCCGAGCGCAGCGTGGCCGCGCGCACCGCATGGCGGTCGCCGGGAAAGAGTTCGCGCCAGACCCGGGGCGGCGCGCCGGCGCGGGCCAGGGCCAGCCAGACCGTGCCGACCGGCTTGTCGGCGCTGCCGCCGGTGGGCCCGGCCACGCCGGTGACCGCCAGCGCCCAGTCCAGCGGCGCATGGGCCAGCAGGCCCTGGGCCATCTGCTGCGCCACCTCGGCGCTGACCGCGCCATGCCGCGCGATCAGCGCGGCCGGCACGCCCAGCAGCTCGGTCTTGGCCTCGTTGCTATAGCTGACCACGCCGCGCTCGAACCACTGGCTGGAGCCCGACAAGCTGGTGCAGGCGGCGGCGATCAGGCCGCCGGTACAGCTCTCGGCCGTGCCCATGCGCTCACGGCGCTGGATCAGCGCCAGCGCGATGCGGTCTATCAATTCATGTTCTTCGGGAAACAACAACATGATCTTCACCCCACAAGGGCGCGCCACAGCGCGATCACCAGCAGCGTACAGCCGGCCGCGACGAAATCGTCGAACAGGATGCCAAAGCCCTGGGCCCAACCGACCGGATTGCCGCGCTCGCCCTTGAACAGCCGGTCGGCCCAGCCCACCGGGCCGGGCTTGGCCGCGTCGAAAAATCGGAACAGGCCGAAGGCCAAGGCCTGGCCCCACAAGCCCATCGGCATCGCCAGCCACAGCACCAGCCAGAAGGCCAGCACCTCGTCCCAGACGATGGCGCCGGGGTCGGGCGTGTTCAGATGCCGCGCGGTCAGCGTGCAGGCCCACCAGCCGATCACGGTGCCGAGCGCGATCGTCAGCCCCCATTGCAGATCGCCCAGCCAGGGATCCAGCGCCAGGAAGGCAACCCAGGCCCACAAGGTGCCCACCGTGCCCGGCGCCTTCGGCGACAGCCCGCTGCCAAAGCCCAAAGCGATCCAGCGCGCCGGATGGCCCCACATGAAGCGGGCGGTGGCGCGGCGCGGCGCGGCGCGCGATGCCTCGTCGTCCGGCCTCATGACTTGAAATGATCAAAAGCCGCCGGCGTCTGCGGCAAGACCTGACCCTGGCCGTCGAGCACGCGCAGACCCGGCTCAGCCTCCAGCCGGCCGATCAGGGTCACCGGCGTGCCGGAGGCGGCAGCGGCGGCCTGCACGGCCGCGCGAGCCGTGGCCGGCGCGCTGAACACCAGCTCGTAGTCGTCGCCGCCGGCCAGCGTGCACAGGCGCTGCAGCGCCAGCGGCTGGCGGGCCAGCAGCGCGCTGCGCGGCAGCGTGTCGGCCCGCAGCGTGGCGCCGAGATTCGAGCGCTTCAGCACATGGCCCAGATCGCCGAGCAGGCCGTCCGAGACATCGATGGCGCTGTGGGCGATGCCGCGCAGCGCCTGGCCCAGCGCGACGCGCGGCGTCGGGCATTCCATCGCGCGGCGCGCCAGCTCGAAGTCCTCGCCCGAGGCCAGCGCCGCCGTGCCGCGAAACACCTCCAGCGCCAGCCGCGCATCGCCCAGCGTGCCCGAGACGTAGAGGTCATCGCCGGCCCGGCCGCCGCTGCGCAGCAGCGCCGTGCCGGCCGGCGCCTCGCCCATCACCGTGATGCAGATGTTCAGCGGCCCGGCCGTCGTGTCGCCGCCCACCAGCGCGATGCCGTGCGCATCGGCCAGCGCGAACAAGCCGCGCGCAAAGCCCGCCAGAAACTGCTCGTCCACCCGCGGCATCGCCAGCGCCAAGGTGAAGGCGCGCGGCCTCGCACCGCAAGCCGCCAGGTCCGACAGATTCACCGCCAGCGCCTTGTGCCCCAGGCGCTCGGGCGCCACCGTCGACAGGAAATGCCGGCCCTCGACCAGCATATCGGTCGACACCAGCCACTGCATGCCCGGCGTGGCCGCGATGACCGCGCAGTCGTCGCCGATGCCCACCGGCACGCCCGGCTGCGCCTCGGTCTCGCGCGTGAAGAAGCGCTTGATCAGATCGAATTCACCCATGGGGGGGATTGTGTCAGCCCGGCCACCAGCAAAGGACGCGGACCAGGCGCGGAGAGAATGAATGATTACCGGCCACACGCACAGCGTTCACCATGCATTTGAAGTTCAGCCATATCGATGTCCTGGTCAAGGACCTGGAAGAGGCCTGCGCCTATTACCAAAGAGTCTTGAATGCGCAGCTCTCCAAGACCCTGGTCTGGCAGCGCGACGGGCTGCATGTCCGCTATGCCATCGTGCGCATGGCGCAAGAGCGCTTCATGCTGGTGCAGCCGATCACGGGCAATCTGAAGGAGTTGATGGACACCCAGGGCCCGGGCACCATCTACCGCCATTGTTACAGCACGCCCGATATCGAGGCGGCCTACGACGAACTGCTGGCTCGCGGCGTGCAGCCGGAAGACGAAAACGGCAAGCCCCTCGCCCGCGACCGCCTGCAAACCCCCAGCGGCGCCAGAATTCTCTGGCTGCCCAAGCAGTTCGGGAACTTCTCGATCGAGCTGCTGGAGGAGGCGGAGCTGGAACGCTTTGTTGACGAGGCGTTTGACGGTGTTGGCATCGGCGCTGGAGGTCGGGGCTGACGGGCTGGGGTCAGGTGGCCGTTTGCAGATGGCACTCGTGCGTGAGAAGCAAGCACTTGATCAGATCGAACTCGGCTGACCTGCACTGAACTCTCCTTCTACCGAGCGTGTAGAGCGCAGCCTGAAGCTTGAGACTATGCGGCTTGATCCTTTGCCACCAGCCGCAACAACGAATGTTGCTCACGCTCCGTATTGACCGGGAACCTCTCGAACTCTTCTCCGCCCAGTCTTACGTCAGCAAAGATGCCGGCTGGGTCTTCATGGAAGTGCAGATAGGGCTTGGATTTGACATAGAAGATGCCCGGCTTCTTCTCTTTCAACGCAGGCAGGCCTCGCAGCTTCGTCAGCAGTGTTTCCAACAAACCCAGCGTTGCTGCTCCTGCGTGCTTCATTCGATGTGACTCCGGCGAGGCCTACTGTTTGAGATGAGAGGCAAGCGAAGGAATGGCTAGGCCGCGCTCTGCATCTCCACGATTCCGTTAGCCTCCACAAGGACCTCAAATCCAAGCCGCTTGTAGAGCCGTAGCGCTGGATTGGCTTTGAGCACGCCGAGCAGCAGCTTCACGCCACTGGCCCGTGCCTCTCGCTGCATTTGGCGGACGACAGCTGTGCCAATGCCCCTCCCCTGAAACTCCGGCTCAATCTGCAGTTGTTCGATGGTCCACGAGCCTGCCGCTCGGACGACCTTGATCATGCCGACAGTGCGATCCCCCAGACTCAGGATCGAGCAGCACTCGAGCCTCGTTCGTGCGCGCAGTTCGTGTTCTTCATACGAAAGATCCGTGCCCGCGTTGCGGATGTGCTGATGGATTGTGCGCAAACGCAGCTGTGTCAGGTAATCGACGTCGTGCGGCCTTGCCTCGAGGAACTTGATCTGTTGCATTGCGTATCCCTGCGCGGCCTAACGAATGAAGCTGAGCCGCGAACCGAGGCTTGCCGGGGAACGTCGGTTCGACTAGCTGACGATGACGAACGACTGGAGTCCTGCTGAACGGTTCGTATCTAGGGACGAGGCCACGTCCGCATCAAGCCCGTTTGTAGATGTTCAGTCTTTTCCTCGTCGCCTTGCCTCGGCTCAGAACACAGGTCTTGAATGAGAAGTGACCCCGGAGGGTCATGTCTTGCTATTGGAGCTTGAAACGGTAGGGAGTCCTTGTAGCCCGGTTGGGCCTCGCTTTTCTAGCCCGGGATTTTGAAGTATTTGTCGAAGAGGTACGCGCTCCACTGCATCGCGGGATCTTCACTAATGCTGGCATCAACAAAGTCCTTAAGGTCAGCCTGGAGACGCTCAATCGGGTTTTCTGCAAAGAATGCAGCGGACTTCTGGTTCGCAATTTCACTGTCACTATCCTTCCTACCCGAATCGGCCATAAGTGCTGGCGTCGCCTTGTTGTGCACTACGACGTTCCGAATAGACCGGCATTGAATAGCTGCATTGCGTAAGCGATCTGGAATGTTGGCATTCAAGAGTGGCAGCACTACATTTATTTTTGTATCGAAACCAGTACCTTTCAACGTATCAGTAATTACTGAGGCAGAAAAGTCCCGTATTCGCATGAGGATTCGGATAAGCGAATTTATTTCAGCCTCAATCAGCGTAAACAAAAGTACTATGCCAGACTTTGGATTGTTCTCAGAGATACAGTGCGAAACCAACCGCATATCTTCTTCCACATGCGTCAGGTGAATTTCGAACGCGTCTTCATGTGTGTGTCCCAATGCATGTAGCTTGCTCGCCACCACATCCCGAGCAACGGTTTCTGGATCGACTTCACCCAGGTAGATCATCCGTGCAAGAGGCAACGCCACGGCACCAAAGAACAGCACGTTCTGTTCGGCTATTGACACATTCGCTTGGGAATCTTCTGCCATTTTGCTAGACCCAACGAATGAAAGGAACTTCCCCGTCCCGAATTGGCCGCATAGCGGCAAACAGCAACCGAGTGCCACGATAGGAAGTGCGGTTTCTCATCAACTCATTCCGAAGGGGAAGTCATGGTCATTCTGACGCTGGATATTGATTTCGCCAATAACTTGTTTGCCCTGCATAGGGTGAACGAGGCAGGCAAAGCTGAGCGGGTACGTCCGGCGGTGCCGCGCGACAAACTGCACGAACTGATCGCGGCGCTGCCGCCTTGCACCATCGGCATAGAGGCCTACTCGGGTACCCACCACTGGGCACGCCTGTTCCAGGCTTCGGACCACATCGTCCGTTTGATCGCGCCGAAGGCTGCAGCAATAGATCAAAGGAACGTTCGAAATCACCGGCTGCCGGGAGCGGTCCGGTGCATGGAAGTAGTTAGACGTCTCTGCGCACATGGCCAACAAGAAGGTTGTCTACTGTCTTGAGAAGAGACGTATTCCAAGGGTAGCGAGATGCCTCGGCGGCCCACCGCGCCGCAGCTACGGACAATGACTTTTCGGCAAGAATTGGGTAGAAGAAGCCTTCAAGAAAGCCGCGAAGCAGGAGCCACTCACCGCCGATATTCTTGGGCAGTACGCTGCTGCGAATGAGAAAGCGTATGGTGTACTGTCTATCCACGGGTGGAACCAAGTTAGGCAGGACATGAGCGAGTACTTTGGAGTTCGCCACCAGCGAAAACGAACTTCGCATCGCCTTGATTGACATGAAAGCGTGCTCCAGACGGCACCAATGTTCCGGTTGCATATTTTCCGAGCTCATCGCCCGGAGTTCCATCAGGAGTGGCCAGATCCGCCGTAGTGAAGCTTCGTACGGCGCGAATTCCGTCATCTTGGCACCGCCTTGCCCCATGCGGTGCATTCCCCATGCGGCAAGCATCGCGTACGACGCCTCCGCGAACAAGTTTATGTCGTTGCTTTCGGCAGCACTCAACGCGCGAAGATGAAAGTGGAGGCTTGGGCCGCCAAAGACCGCAGAAGCGTAAAACCTTGCGTGTGCCGGCTCAAGCGCTTGAAGAAGTTCCGCTCGATGCTTGGAATACATTGGGTTCGGGGCGCCCAGAGTTTGACATGAAGGCAAGCAGCGACTGCACAAAGCTTGGCAACTAGCACAAGCTTTGCTCGCCGTTGGCTGTCCCCTCGAGGGTTCAGGCCTCACCGAGCGACTTGAGCTCTTCCGTGATTGCCTTGATCTTGGCTGCGACATCCTCTGTCTCTGGTACGGCAGTGACAGTGTTCAGCGCCTCAAGGAAGTAGTAGAGCGCGCCCATGAAGCCGACAACGCCGAAAACTGGAACGACTGCCGAGACAGCGAGCCCCAAAGTAAGCCAGATGCAAGCGCGCAGAGCGTTCCGGCTGGCTCGATAGAGAAGCCCTGCAAAGATTGCAGCCCTAAAGTCATTCTCTTTCGCAAGCTTGTATCCGTACTTTAGGCGCTGCTCGATCAAGTACGCCCTACGCTTTGCTTTCGACTTTGACGAGTACTTAGTTGTCGCCGCAGATACGCCCTTTTGACCAACGAGAAGTACTAGCCAGAACAGGGCAGAACCAACAGCTCCTTGCACAAGAACTGGCCAATCTGTGATGGCTTTGATAAGCGTTTCTACCAAACGAACTCTCCTGTGAACCCTTAATGTGTTGTATGCGGATCGTCAACTCTTTCTGCCCACCATTTGAACATGCGATATGGCCTGAGCTGATCAGTGCTCGACCTGACGCTGGTACGACGCTCGCATGCTGCGCAGGAGGCCATCAAAGATGGCAAAGCCGGTAGCAGCCAGTCACCAGTCCTCCACGAACGCCCGCTCCTGGCCACCTCCAGTTGCCAGAGCGGCCCAATCGATGCCACCCGCCAGATCGAACTCATTGGCCTCAGGCTCTCGCCCCTTGTTGGCAACTGCGGAGTAGTCGCGTTCGCTCCCTCGTCCTACATCGAATCAGGCTATTTGCTGGCGTGGCGCGTTGCCGCACAGCGCGACAGTGAGATCCCATCTCTTTGAACCATGCAAGCCGGAGAACTCAGCATGATGATTTTCGACGCCATACGTGAAAGTCACGACCTGCAACGCGATCTGTGCCGCAAGCTGACGGCGTCACGCGGGGACATGGCCGCTCGTGAGCTGCTCTTCCTGCAGCTCAAAGTCGAGCTGATGGCGCATGCAGCGGCAGAAGAACGACACCTGTACGTGCACCTGCTGATGGAGGACGGCGGTCTCGACGCGTCGCGCCACGCGCTGCATGAGCATCACGAAGTTGACGAGTTGCTGGACGACTTGTCCGTGCGGAACAAAAAGCAGGAGGCCTGGATCGCGACCGCCAAGCAGCTGAGCTTCAAGGTGCGCCACCATCTGAAGGAGGAGGAGTCGAAATTCTTCCAGCTCGCCGGGCGCCTGCTGTCAGAGACAAAGAAGCAGCAGCTGGCGCGCCAGTACGCGAAAGAGATCGTGCGAATGCGCGAGCACTACGCGGCCGAGTACCAGACCGTGGCGGTCAATCCGGCGAGCGGTCTGCTCAAGCCCGCGAAACCCGCGCTCGACAAGCCTGCAACGCGCGGCAGCGCCAGCGCGGGCGCTCAACTGCGAGGCAAGAGCGAACCGCGCCGAACGCGCTGACTGGAGCGGCAGCTCGGCGGCACAGTGCCATTGGGCAGCGCGGTGGTCCCGCCCTATGCCCCACTCGCCCGCACCACCACCCGCCCATCCCCCGCCCAGCCGCTCAGATCGCGCGGCACCTCGGCGGGCGCCAGGTCCATCGCCTCGATGACCCCGAAATAGCCGTCCCGCCCCCGGGCCTTGGCGGCGTACAGCGCCGAGTCGGCCAGGGCCAGGGTGGCGGGCCAGTCCCAGGCGCGGGGTCGGCGCGGGTCGAGCGGGAAGGCGGCGAAACCGATCGAGACGGTGACAGCGACCGTCTGGCCGAGGCCGATGCCGAAGGGCTGATCGCGCACGGTGGCGCAGACGCGCGCGGCCAGCTCGGCGGCGTCGGCGCGGCTGGTCTCGCGCACCAGCACCAGCAGCTCCTCGCCGCCCCAGCGCACCAGCGAGTCGGTGCCGCGAAACACCTGGCGCAGGCGCTCGGCCAGGGTCACCAGCACGGCGTCGCCGGCGGCGTGGCCATGGGCATCGTTGACACGCTTGAAATGGTCGAGGTCCAGCAGCATCAGCACCAGATCGCTGTCGGGGCCGGGCAGGCCCGGCTCGCTGGCCTCGAAGCGGCGCAGGCACAGGCGCAAATCGTCCTGCAGGCGCAGCTCCAGATAACGGCGGTTGCGCAGGCCGGTCAGCGCGTCGGTCAGGCTGGCCTCGCGCAGCTCGGCGGTGCGCTCGTCCACCAGGGCCTGCAGCACGGCCTCGCGCCGGCGCAGCAGGCGGGTGCGCCAGCGCACATAGGCCCAGATCGCCAGCAGCAACAGGGCCACCGCCGCCAGCTGCGCCCACAGCGTCTGCCACCAGGCGGGCAGCAGCTCGATGGGCAGCTCCAGCCGGGCCGGGCCCCACAGCGTCGGGTGCGCCGTCACCCGCATCTGCAGCACATAGCGGCCGGGCCACAGCGGGCCGAAGCTGGGGCTGCGCGCGCCGGGGTCGACGCTGGTCCAGTCGCTGTCCAGGCCCTGCAGGCGGTACCGATAGCGCAGCCGGCCGGGGTCGGCATAGTCCAGCCCGGCGAACTCGACGCTGAAGCTGCGCGTGCCGGCCGGCAGGCGCAGGCCCTGCCCATCCAGGCGCTCGGGCGCATGGGGCTGGCCGTTGACGCGCAGCGCGCTGATCACCAGCGGCAGCACGCCCGGATCCGGCTCGAAAGCCTCGGGCAGAACGCGCAGCAGGCCCCGGCTGCCGCCGAACAGCAAGGCCCCGCCGGGCAGCTCGGCGCTGGCGAAGAACCAGAAGCTGCCGAAGGCCGCGCCCTCGGCGGCCCCGAAGCTGTCGATCCGGTCGGCCTTGGGGTCGTAGACCTGCAGCTGGCTCCAGATGCGGCCGCGCGCGTCCTCGTGCAGATTGCCGCCGAACACGCCCTCGCTGCCATGGCGCTCGCCGATGCGGTCGAAGCGGGCCCGGCCCTCGGCGTCCCAGCCGCGCAGCCGGTGCAGGCCGGCGACCGGCGTGTCCACCCACAGCGTGCCGTCGCGCGCCAGCAGCAGGCCCATCACGACCGGGCTGGCCAGGGTCTCGCCCGGCGCCTGTGGCACGGCCGCGAGCCCGGCGCCCTGCTCCCGGAACAGGCCTTGCTGGCCGCCGACCCAGAGCCGACCGGACCCGGCCTTTTCTTCGATCAGCGCATGAATGCCGCCATGCAGCGGCGCGCCGCCGGCCAGCGCCACCCGCTGCAAGGCCGGCGCCGAGGCGCCGGGGAGCCGGTACAGGCCTTCCTGCATGCCCAGCCAGACCTCGCCATTGGCGCGCAGCAGCAGGCGTTGCGCCCGCCCGCCGTCCAGCGGCCAGTCGCGCAAGAGCCGGCCCTGGGCGCTGCGATGCTCCAGCCGGCCGGCCGCCGCCATCCACAGGCTGCCGTCCGGCGCCTCGGCCAGCGACTCGACAACGCTGGCGCGCTCGCGCGGCCAGACGCCCAGGCTCGCCAGGCCCCGGCCGGGCCGGCCATCGAGGCGCACGACGCGGCCGCTCTGCGTGGGCGCCAGCACCTCGCCGTTCCTCAGGCTCAGCAGCGCGCGCACATCGGCCTCGGCCAGCACGGCCGGCGGCCCGCCGTCCGCCGCAGGGTCCGGGCCGCGCACGGCCAGCGCCGGGTGCTGCTGATGGCGTTGCAGGCCCAGGCCATAGCCGCTGATCCACATCGCGCCGCTGGCGTCGCGCAGCAGGCCGCTGATGTCATTGCCGGCCAGGCCGCTCAAGCGGCGCGGGTCATGGCGCAGCCGGGCCTCGATCACGCCGCTGCCCCGGTTCAGCCACAGCAGGCCCACCTTGCTGCCCACCCAGAGCCGGCCGGCGCTGTCCTCGGCCAGGGCCTGCACCGGCGTCTGCAGCTGCTGGACCCAGCGCACGCGCCCCTGTTCGACCACGCCCAGGCGGCCGTCCTGGGTGCCCAGCCACAAGCGACCGTCACTGTCCTCGGCCAGCGCCAGCACCGGCGCGCTGGCGCCCGGCAGCGCTTCCCAGACGCCGTCGCGCAGCCGCGACAGGCCGCGCCAGTGGCCGGCCCAGACCGTGCCGTCGCGGCCCACGCGCAAGGCCAGCACGCGCGCCTCGGGCTCGCCCTGCCAGCGCAGGTCCTGGGCTTCAAAGCGCCGCGTGGCCGGCGTGTAGCGCAGCAGGCCCTGGCCCAGCGTGCCGACCCAGACGGTGCCCTGGCCGTCCTCGGCCAGCGCCCGGATCGGTGCATGCGGCCCGGCCGCGCCCCGCACACTGCCCAAGGACTCGACCCGGTCCTGCGCGGGATCGAAGACCATCAGGCCCATGAACTCGGTGCCTATCCACATGCGGCCGTCGCGGCCGGCGCCCAGCGCACGCACCCAGCCGAGATTGCGCCGCGCGCTGGTCGGGCCGTCCCGCTCGATGGGCCGCAGCCGGTAGCCGTCATAGCGGGTCAGGCCCTTGCTGGTCGCCACCCAGATGAAGCCATCGCGGTCCTGCGCCAGCGCGGGCACGGTGTTCTGCGGCACGGCCACGGCCCGGAACTGCACCTCCAGCGCCTCGCCGCCGGGGCCCGCCTGCACGCCCGCCACAAGGGTCAGCAAAAGCAGCAGCAGGCAGCACAGGCTGCGGAGGGGGGATGGCATGGGCGAAATTGTAAGCAGCGCATCGTTACCACCCCGATCCCGGCCGTCCCCGCCCGGCGCAAGGCCAAGAGGCTTGCGCGACACTAGCGACCCACGCCAGCCTCTCGGACCCACGCCTCTTGGACACCCGCAGCACTCCCCGCCTCGCCACCCTCGCCAACGGCCTGCGCGTCGTCGCCATCGACATGCCCTGGCGCGCGACGGTCTCGCTGAGCATCTTCATCCGCACCGGCAGCCTGCACGAGAGCGCCCGCCTCAATGGCATCAGCCATGTGGTCGAGCACATGGCCTTCAAGGGCACGGCCACGCGCGACTGCCAGCGCATCAATCTGGACGCCGAGCGCCTGGGCGCCGAGGTCAACGCGCACACCGACAAGGACCACACGGCCTTCCATATCGAGGGGCTGCCGGAAGACCTGCCGGCCTTTGTCGCGCTGCTGGCCGACATCGTGCTCAACAGCAGCTTCCCCGAGGACGAGCTGGAGCGCGAGCGCCGCGTCATCGAGCAGGAGTTCAGCGAGTTCGACGAGGACCCGGCCAGCGTGGCCTTCCAGCTGTTTGATCGCGCCTGCTACGGCCCCACGCACCCGGCCGGCCGGCCCATCATCGGCACACGGGCGAATATCCGCCGCTTCGCCCGCAGCGATCTGCTGGACTATGCGAAACGCCAGTACACGGCCAGCAATGTGGTCGTGGCCGCCGCCGGGCCGGTGGACTTCGAGGCCTTGGCGCGCGTCACCGAGCAGGCCTTCGGCGCGATGCCCACCGGCGCGCCGAATCGGGTGGAGGCCCCCGTCTGGCTGGGCGGGCTGAAGACGCGCCGCCTGGCCGGCAGCGGGCAATGCCAGGCGGTGCTGGGCTTTGCCGCGCCGGCGCTGACCGAGGACGCCCATCTGGTCTATGTGCTGGCCGCCGCGCTGCTGGGCGAGGGCATGAGCTCGCCGCTGCTCGACGAGATCCGCGAACGCCGCGGCCTGGCCTATCACACGGCCTGCGCGGCCGATATCGGGCCGCTGGCCGGTCAGTTCGTGATCGAGGGCTCGACCGCGCCGGCCCAGGCCGAGGAGTTCCTGGGCGCGGTCGAGGCCCTGCTGCTTCAGCAGACCCAGGGCCTCGACCCGGTCGGGCTGGCGCGCGCGCGCAAGCAGCTCAGCGTGCGCTCGCTGCGCGGGCTGGAGCAACCCTCGCGGCGGCTCGAAGCGGCCGCGCAGGAGCTGTTCACGCTGGGCCGGCTGCGCGACACGCAGCACTGGCTGGACCGGCTGCAGGCGGTCACGGCCGCCGAGGTCGGCGCGGTGTTTGCGAGCCTGCTGGACCGGCAGCGCCCGGCTGCCATCGCGCTGGCCGGCAGCGTGCCGGCCAAGGTGCGCGAACGGGCGCAGCGCCTCTCCAGCACCTCTTAATCCGCCCTGAAGGCGCCTGCCGCTAAGCTTCCGCCGCCATCGGGCTGCCGATCGGGCGGACACAGCAGAGAGCAACAGGGAGGCGAGGGATGAGCTGGTTGAGGGTGGGATGGGGGCTGTGCGCGGCCTGGCTGGGGGCGGCGCAGGCCGATGACGGGCTGCAGTGGCAGACCCTGGCGCCTATGCCCATCGGCGTGCAGGAGATCTACCCGGTGCTGCACCGGGGCCGCATCGTCGTGGCCGGCGGGCTCAGCAGCGAGCTGCCGGCGGCGGCCGGGCATCTCAGCAAGGCGCTGCAGATCTACGAGCCGCGCGAGGACCGCTGGTCGCTGGGGCCGCCGTTGCCCGAGGGCCGCCACCACGCCCAGCTGCTGAGCCTGGGCGACACGCTCTATCTGATCGGCGGCTTTGTGCGCTGCGCCGGGGGCGACTGGTGCGCCAGCCGCGAGCTGCTGGCGCTGAAGGACGGCGCCACGCAGTGGCAGCGGCTGGCCGAGCTGCCCGAGGCGCTGACCGAGACCGGCGCCTTTGTGCTGGGCGGGGAGCTGCACCTGGCCAGCGGCCGCAGCCCGCGCGGCCAGGCCAATGCGCAATGGGGCGACCACGAGGATGTCGACGCGCACTGGGTCTTCAACCCGGCAGGCGGCAGCTGGCGCCGGCTGGCCGCCGGCCCGGAGCGCAAGAGCAGCGCCGCCGCCGCGGTCTTTCAGGGCAGTCCCTACCTGGTCGGCGGGCGGCGCTACAACGGCGCCAATCTGCGCAGCGTGCAGCGCCTGGACCCGGCCACGGGCCGCTGGCAGGCCCAGGCGCCACTGGCCCTGGCCCAGGCCGCCCATGGACTGGGTCAGCTGGGTGGCTGGCTCTGCGCCCTGGGCGGCGAGTTCGCCGAGCACGGCGGCGGCGTGCTGGCCGAGGTGCAATGCCTGGACCCCGGGCAAGGCAGCTGGCGCGTCGTGACGACGATGCCCGAGCCGCGCCATGGCCTGGGCGTTGTCAGCCTGGATGGCAGCCTCTATGCGCTGGGCGGCGCGCGCCGGCCCGGGCTGGACCAGACCAGCGCCCGGCTGGACCGGCTCAGCCGTCGCGCAGCAGATTCGACAGCTCGACCGCCGACTTGACGTTCATCTTCTCGAACACCCGGGCGCGGTGCACCTCGACCGTGCGCACGCTGATGAAGAGCTGATCGGCGATCAGCTTGTTGGGCAGGCCCTGCACCACCAGGGCCATCACCTCGCGCTCGCGCTCGGTCAGCTCGCCCATGCGCAGGGCCAGCTGGCCCTGGCTCCGGCGGGCCGCAATCGCGGCGGCGCTGGCGGCCAGCGCCTCCTCGACACGGTCGACCAGGGCGTTGTCGGAAAAGGGCTTCTCGACGAAGTCGAAGGCGCCGCGCTTGACCGCAGCCACCGCGGTCGGCACATCGCCATGGCCGGTCAGGAAGATCACCGGCAGCGCGGCGGCCATGCCGCGCTCGATCAGGCGCTCGAACAGGGCCAGGCCGCTGGTGCCGGGCATGCGCACATCGAGCAGCAGGCAGGACGGCGCGTCGGGCCAGCCGGCGCCGTGGCCGGGCCGGGCGTCCAGCATGGCCTCGAAGGCCTCGGCGCTGCCGAAGCCCTCGGAGAGCAGGCGGCGCGAGCGCAGCAGCCAGGCCAGCGCGTCGCGCACCACCTCTTCGTCATCGACCAGGTAAACCATCGGCAGCTTGGTGGGCGTCTGTTGCATCGGGTTTCGTCCTCTCCTCGGACGCCATGGTATCGGCCGGCAAGGTGAAGCGGAACTCGGTGCCGCTGGGCCGTGTCGCGGAGGCCACCGTGTGGCTCTCGTAGTCCATCGCGCCACCATGCTGCTCGACCACGGTGCGGCACAGGCTCAGGCCCAGGCCCATGCCCTCGCTGCGGGTCGTGAAGAAGGGCGTGAACAGCTGCTGGGCAACGCCGGGATCGATGCCCGGGCCGCGATCGATGATGGAGAAGGTGACCCAGCGCGGCTGGGTCTGCATGACCCTCAGGGTCAGCACCCGCTCGCCCAGCGGCGTGGCGCCGTCCATCGCCTGGACGGCGTTGCGGGTCAGGTTCAGCAGCACCTGCTCGACCATGGTGCGGTCGCAGCGCACGCGCGGCGCGGGCGTGGGCAGGTCGATGTCGATGCGGGTGCCGCTCTTGCGGGCCTGCAGGCGCACCAGCGGCAGCACCGCATCGATCAGCTGGTCGACCGAGATCGGCTCGCGCGCCTGCTCGCGCCGGCGCACGAAGTCGTGCACGCTCTTGATCACGCGGCCGGCGCGCTCGGCCTGCTCGGCGATGCGGGTCACGGCCTGGCGCACCATCGCCGGGGTCTGCGGATCGTCGGCCTCGCGGGTCAAGAGGTTCAGCGAGGCGGTGGCGTAGCTGGCGATCGCGGCCAGCGGCTGGTTCAGCTCATGGCTCAAGAGCGAGGCCATCTCGCCGACGGTGGCCAGCCGGGCCGTCGCCTGCAGCCGCTCCTGCTGCTGGCGCGACAGCTCCTCGATGCGGCGCTGGGCCGAGACGTCGAGCACCGCGCTCATCCAGCCGGTCTGCTTGCCGAGCGCGTTCTTCAGCGGCGCCTCGAAGATCAGCACCGGGAAGCGCTCGCCGTTGCGGCGCATGAAGACGGTCTCGAAACCCTGGCGCTGCTCCTGGCCGGCCTCCCAGCGGGCACTGCGGTCGCGGTGGCGGTCGCGGTAGACCTCGATGAACTCGGGCGGCCAGTAGGGCGGCGTGGCCTGGCCCAGCAGCTCGGCGGCCTCGAAGCCGACGATGGCGCAGAAGGCCGGGTTGACATAGGTGATATTGCCGTTGATGTCGCGGGCGCGCAGGCCGGTGATCAGCGAGTTCTCCATCGCCTGGCGAAAGCTCAGCGACTCGGCCAGCGCCGCCTCGGCCAGCGCACGCCGGCGCCCGTCACGGGCCAGCAGCAGCACGACGGCGAACAGCGCCAGCGACAGCCCCATCACCAGCGCGGTAGCCAGATTGGGAATCAGCTGCGGCTCGCCGGCGGCGCTGTCGACACGCAGCTGCAGGGTCAGGCCCGGCAGGTCGACGACGCGCTCGGCCAGATAGACACCGGCGCCGCGGGTCAGCCCGGTGCGCGCCAGCCGGGTGCCGTCGCCCTCGACAAAAGACATCTCATGCACCCGCGCCAGCTCCGGCGTGACCGCCTCCTCCAGCAGCTGGCGCAGCCCCACGGTGGCGACCAGAAAGGCCGTCACCTCACCGGCACGCAGCTGCGGCAGGCACAGATCGACCACCTCCAGCCCCTCGCCGCCGGGCAGCGGCACGAAGTAGCTGCGCGAGTAGAGCTGGGAGCCATGGCGCACGGCGGCCGAGCAGGCCAGCTCGGTCTCCAGCTGCAGCTGCTCACGCCGGATCTGCGTGAACAGCGGCGCGGCATAGGGCGAGTCGACCGCCTCGACCACCTCGCGCCGCACATCGCGGTGCTCCAGCCGCAGCAGCGGCCGGGTGCGGCGCAGCATCTCGCCGGCATCGTCGCGCCAGCGGCTGTCATTGAGGCTTTGCCAGAGCAGGGCCTGCAGGCCCTGCAGCTCGCGCCCGGCCATCTGCTTGGCGCGCGCCGCCACCTCGGCGGCCGCCTGGTCGGCCTGCTCCTGGGCCCGCGAGGCCTCGTAGCTCAGGGTCAGCGCCACCAGCAGGGTCTGGGCGATCAGCAGCAGGGACACCAGCGCGCCCCACAGCAGCGCACGGCGCCAGCGCCGCCACAGCGGCAGCGCGGGCGAGGGGGTGGCGGAGCGCTCGGTCGTGTCCATGCAGGCCGCAGTATCCTGTCTGCGGCGGTGAATCAGATGCGCAGTTTCGCGTATCAATTCGCGCCGATCTCGGTCCACACTCGGGCCTGATCCCTACAATCGCCGGCCACTCATGGCTCAGCCATGGGGCACGCCAGCCCAAACGCCTCGAATTGCCTATGTCAACGTCCGAACAAAAAAGCGCCCAGCTCCGTCAAGCCGCACTGGAGTACCACGAGTTTCCGACGCCCGGCAAGATCGCCATCGCGGCCACCAAGCAGCTGGTCAACCAGCGCGATCTGGCGCTGGCCTACTCGCCGGGCGTGGCCTTTGCCTGCGAGGAAATCGTCGCCGACCCGGCAAACGCCTTCCGCTACACCTCGCGCGGCAATCTGGTCGCCGTCGTCACCAACGGCACCGCCGTGCTGGGTCTGGGCAATATCGGCCCGCTGGCCTCCAAGCCGGTGATGGAGGGCAAGGGCGTGCTGTTCAAGAAGTTCGCCGGCATCGATGTGTTCGACCTGGAGATCCAGGAGAACGATCTCGACAAGCTGGTCGACGTGATCGCCGCGCTGGAGCCGACCTTTGGCGGCATCAATCTGGAAGACATCAAGGCGCCCGACTGCTTCTATGTCGAGCGCAAGCTGCGCGAGCGCATGAAGATCCCGGTCTTCCATGATGACCAGCACGGCACGGCCATCGTCGTCGGCGCGGCCTTCCTGAATGGCCTGAAGGTGCTGGGCAAGGACATCAAGAGCGTCAAGCTGGTGACCTCGGGCGCCGGTGCGGCGGCGCTGGCCTGCCTGGGCCTGCTGATGAAGCTGGGCCTGCCGCGCGAGAACATCTGGGTGACCGATCTGGCCGGCGTCGTCTACGAAGGCCGCACCGAGCTGATGGACCCGGACAAGGCCGTGTTTGCGCAGAAGACCGAGTTGCGCAGCCTGGGCCAGGTGATCGAGGGCGCGGATGTGTTCCTGGGCCTGTCGGCCGGCGGCGTGCTCAAGCCTGAGATGGTGGCCAAGATGGCCGAGCGGCCGCTGATCTTCGCGCTGGCCAACCCGACGCCGGAAATCCTGCCCGAGGCGGTGGCCGCGGTGCGCAGCGATGCGGTGATGGCCACTGGCCGCACCGACTATCCGAACCAGGTCAACAACGTCCTGTGCTTCCCCTATATCTTCCGCGGCGCGCTGGACTGCGGCGCCACGACCATCAATGACGAGATGGAGATCGCGGCGGTCTACGCGATCGCCGAGCTGGCCCAGGCCGAGCAGAGCGAGGTGGTGGCGGCGGCCTATGCCGGCGCGAACCTGAGCTTCGGCCCCGAGTACCTGATCCCCAAGCCCTTCGACCCGCGCCTGATGATGAAGATCGCGCCGGCCGTGGCGCTGGCGGCACAGGCCTCGGGCGTGGCGGCGCGGCCGATCACCGATATGGACGCCTACCGCGAGAAGCTGCAGAGCTTTGTCTACGCCTCGGGCACGACGATGAAGCCGATCTTCAACGTCGCCAAGCGCGCCGCCAACAAGCGCGTCGCCTATGCCGAGGGCGAAGAGGAGCGCGTGCTGCGCGCGGTCCAGGTGGTGGTCGACGAGGGCCTGGCCCGGCCCACGCTGATCGGCCGCCCGGAGATCATTGCCCAGCGCTGCGAGCGTTTCGGCCTGCGCCTGCAGGAAGGCCGCGACTACGACACGGTGAACGTCGAGCATGACGAGCGCTACCGCGACTACTGGCAGACCTACCACCGCCTGACCGAGCGCAAGGGCGTGACCCAGCAACTCGCCAAGATCGAGATGCGCCGCCGCCTGACCCTGATCGGCTGCATGATGCTGCACAAGGGCGAGGTCGACGGCATGCTGTGCGGCACCTGGAGCAACACCGCGATGCACCTGCAGTACATCGACCAGGTGATCGGCAAGCGCCCCGGGGTCAAGACCTATGCCTGCATGAACGGCCTGATGCTGCCGGGCCGCCAGGTCTTCCTGGTCGACACCCATGTCAACTACGACCCGAGCGCCGAGCAACTGGCCGAGATCACCGTGATGGCGGCCGAGGAGCTGATGCGCTTCGGGATCCGGCCCAAGGCCGCCCTGCTCTCGCACAGCAATTTCGGCTCCAGCAACTGCCCCTCGGCACTGAAGATGCGCGAGGCCCTGGGCCTGATCCAGGCCAGCGCGCCCTGGCTGGAGGTTGATGGCGAGATGCACGGCGACACCGCGCTGGACGCCAATTACCGCGCCCAGCTGATGCCCAACAGCACGCTGAGCGGCGAGGCCAATCTGCTGGTGCTGCCCAATATCGACGCCGCCAACATCAGCTACAACCTGCTGAAGACCGCCGCCGGCGGTGGCATCGCGATCGGCCCGGTACTGCTCGGCGCGGCCAAACCGGTGCATGTGCTGACGCCCTCGGCGACCGTGCGCCGCATCGTCAATATGACGGCGCTGACCGTGGCCGACGCCAACGCCGCGCGCTGAAAACGCACCCGGCCCCTCGAAACGCCCCGCTCGCGGGGCGTTTTTACGCCCCATCCGGGTGCGTGACGAGGCCGTGACAGGCTTCGTTTTACAAAAGTTTGTAAGAGCTCACCACAGCAGTTTCAACTTCGAGAGTGCCGCCGCTGTCTATCGATAAACGAATGCGTGCGCACACTAACTAAGCAGCAATAGCCCCGCAACAAGGGTGCGGCGGCTTGAGGTTTTCGGCCTCATTCGGTACCATCTTGCTTTCGATATTCAGGGTAAACCCGTGTTTTTGCTCGATAGGTCACCGATGTGGCCGTCTTGGCGCAAGTTCGGTCTTGCCGTCGCCATGCTGGCGGCGCTGGGCACGGAGGTGCACGCCAAGCCGTCGGTAACCCTGCAGCAAGACACGGTGGCCTTGGCGGCGTTGCCGCGCGAAGCCCAGAACACACATCGTCTCGTGCTTGCCGGAGGGCCCTTCCCTTACGACAAGGACGGCAGCGTGTTCGGCAATCGCGAGCGGCTGCTGCCATCCAAGGCCAGGGGCTACTACCGCGAATATACCGTCAAGACGCCAGGCGCCCGCAACCGCGGAGCCCGGCGGCTGGTATGCGGCGGCAAACCTCCGACCAACCCCGATGCTTGTTTTTATACCGACGACCATTACGCCAGCTTCAAGCGCATCGCGCCCTGAGCCCGTAGTGACCGGCGGCCAAAAGTTCTTGTGACTATATAGGAGGATCGCGACCATGCTTTTGCAGACCGTCCGTCCCAATATCGTGCAGGCCATACGGGCCTATCGCGTAGAGGACTTGGCCCAGGCAGCCCAGGATGCCGGCCAGCATTTCCTGTATGCCAATCTGAGCGAAGCTCAGTCCAAGCAGGAAGTACTGGAGGGCATCGCCCAGTCCTTTCTGTTCCCGGCGCACTTCGGCAAGAACCTGGACGCCTTGCATGACTGCATGACCGATCTGGTCCACAAGTCGGGCGCCCAGCCCGGCTTTGTGGTGGTGCTGGAGCAGCTGCCCGACAACCTGCGCTTCGACCGCGAAGCCCGCGAGCAACTGCTGGACGTGTTCCGCGAAGCGGCCGATTACTGGGCCGACCGCAAGGTCCAGTTCCGCTGTTTCTATTCTTTTCAGTAGCCCGCTCCCAAGAAAACGGGTCATGGGAGCGGGCTGCTGAGGTGGCCCCGGTTGCTGAGAAGCCGGCTGCGAAAAGCAGCAAGGCAGCGGCAAATGCAAACTTTGGCATGAATATGCCGATGATGAGCAGTGCGTTCGATACCTCGATGTGGCTGAATGCGGCATAGCGCCGCCTGAAGTCATAGCGCTCGCCGCAAGAAGAAAGGGACTCCGCTGGAGTCCCTTTTTGTTTTCAGAGCGCCTGGGCCAGCGCGATGTAATCGGCCACCGGCACCTCCTCGGCGCGGCGCTTCAGATCGAACTCACCCTCGAAGCCACGCGCGGCCAGCCAGACACCCAGGCTGTGACGCAGCAGCTTGCGGCGCTGCGAGAAGGCCACCTGCACCATCTCGCCCAGCAGCAGCGGGTCCAGCGCCGGCGCCTGGGCATAGGGCAGCATGCGGACGATGGCCGAGTCCACCCGTGGCGGCGGATCAAAGGCCTCGGGCGGCACATCCAGCACCGCCTCGACGTGATAGCGCCACTGCAGCATCACCGAGAGACGGCCGAAGTCCTTGTTGCCCGGCGTAGCGGCCATGCGGTCGACCACCTCTTTTTGCAGCATGAAGTGCTGGTCGACCACCTGGTCCACAAAGCCCAGCAGATGGAACAGGATGGGCGTCGAGATGTTGTAGGGCAGATTGCCGACCACGCGCAGGCGCCGGCCCTTGGCGGCGGCCAGCGCCGCGAAGTCGACCTTCAGCACATCGGACTCGATCACCTCCAGATCGTCGCGGCGGCGCAGCTTGGCGGCCAGGTCGCGGTCCAGCTCGATCACGGTCAGCGGCCGGCTGCTCGCGGGCAGGCTTTGCAGCAGCGGCAGGGTCAGCGCGCCGAGGCCGGGGCCGATCTCGACCAGGGCCTGGTCCTCGGCCGGCTCGATCGCGCTAACGATGGCATCGATGATGCCGCCATCGGTCAGGAAATGCTGGCCAAAGCGCTTGCGGGCAATGTGAGCCATCAGATGCTCACTGCCATTCGCGCAGCTCCACAAAGGCGCGGGCGCGCAGCTCGGTGACCCATTCGCGGTAGGCGTCCTCGTACTTCTGCTCGCGCAAGGCATTGCGGGCCTGCTCGCGCAGCTGCTTGGGATCGACCTCGGTGTCACGCCGCTCCAGCACCTGGATCAGGTGGACGCCGAAACGCGAGGGCACCGGTGCCGAGATGCCGTTGATCGGCAGCGCATTCATCGCCTCCTCGAACTCGGGCACGAAGCCGCCCGGCGAGACCCAGCCCAGATCGCCGCCGCCGGCGGCGCTGCCGTCCTCGGAGTTGTCGATCGCCACCTTCTCGAAGCTGGTCTGGCCGCTCTCGATCAGACGTTTGAACTCGGCCAGGCGGCGCGCCGCCACCTCGGCGCTCAGCTGCTCGGAAGGCCGCAGCAGCACATGGCGGGCCCGGGTCTGCGTGACCATATTGACGGCATCGGCCGCCGTGCGGCGCTGCACCAGCTTCAGCACATGAAAACCGGCCCCCGAGCGCAGCAGCTCGGCGCGCACCGCACCGGACTGCAGATCACGCACCGCGTCGACGAACAGATCCGGCAACCGGTCGGCCGCGCGCAGCCCGATCTCGCCGCCGCGCTGCTTGTTGCCGTCCTCGGAGACTTCGCGCGCCACCTTGGCAAAGTCCTCGCCACCCTTGACGCGGGCCAGCGCCGCCTCGGCCTTGGCGCGGCGCTCGGCCACCAGCGCCTCGGCCGCGCCCTCGGGCACCGCGACCAGGATCTGCGCGATATTGAGCTGGTCCGCACCGCCGGCCTGCTGGCGGCGCTGCTCCAGGAATTTGTCGATCTCGCCGTCGGTGATGCTGATGCGGCCCTGCACCTCGCGCTCGCGCACCCGCTCGGTCATCATCTGGTCGCGCAGGTTCTCGCGGAAGCGCCGGTAGTCCAGACCCTCGGCACGCAGGCGCTCGCGCAGCTGCTCCATCGTCAGCTTGTTCTGCGTCGCGACATTGGCGACCACCCGGTCCAGCTCGGGCTCATCGACCCGGGTGCCGCTCTCGCGCGCATGGGTGACGATGACGCGGTCCTCGATCATCGCTTCGAGCGCCTGCTTGCGCAGCGCCTCGATATCGGGCGTCTCGCCGCGGCGGCGGGCCTCCTCGCGCAGGCGCTCGGTGCGCAGCGCCACCTCGCTGGCCGCCACCACATCCTGATTGACGACGGCGGCGATATGGTCGCCCGGCCGCAGATTGGCGCCGGTGCTCTGCGCCTGGGCCACTGAGCAGACCAGGGTCGCGCTCAGCACGCAGGCCAGAGGCAGGAAACGAAAGAGCTGCAGATCAGTCATAGGATTGGATGGGCGAGCGGTCGGAGCTCAGCTGACGGTAACCGGGGATATTGTCTCTCAGGACTCCGAGCGCATTGGAGCCCAGCTGGGACAGGCCCACCAGCTCCAGCTGCAGCAGCAAACGGGTATTGGTTTCGGCCCGGCCGGTCGACAGCCGCTCGGCCCCGACCCGCAGGATCCAGCAGCCGGCGTCATATTCGACGCCCAGCACCGAATCGGTGAAACGGCGGTCGCGCAGGCTGTACTGCAGGCGGCCGGCGCTGTACCAGGCGCCGCTGCAGCTGCCGCCGCCGCTGCCAACGCTGCGCCGCGCGCGCGGCCCGTCGGACTGGGCCACCGCGCCGAACAGCGGCCATTGCCAGCCCAGCTCCAGCTGCTCGCTCTGCCCGCGCGCCAGCCGGTAGGCAGCATTGACGGTGCGGAAGGGGCCGGGTGAATAGCGCGCGCGCAGGGTCGAGCGCACGCTGCGGCCCGAGTCGGCATTGAATTGCAGCGAACCATCCATCCACCAGCGCTCGCTGACATGGGCCGAACCGAGCAGCAGCAGGTCGGAGACCTTGCGCGTCTGCGTCTGGCCGTCCGGCGTGATGCGCTGGTCATTGAACAGAAAGCGCTGCACCAGGCCCAGGCGCAGCAGCTCGGCGCCGCCATTGGCGTCGATCCAGCGCGAGGTCGCGCCCACCGTCAGCTGATGGGCGTCGGACACCCGGTCGACACCGGAGAACTGGTTCTCGGTGTAGATCGAGTCGAAGTTGAAGTCCTTGGCCGCCGAGTCGAAATTGGGCAGGTCCAGCTGGTCGCGATACGGCGTCTTGACATAGAGCAGGCGGGGCTCCAGCGTCTGCGTCAGCCCGCGCCCGAACAGCCGGGTCTCGCGCTCGAAGATCCAGCCATGGTCGAGGCTGAAGCTCGGCACCGAACGGCTGGCCGAGCGCCGGCCATCGGCCAGGGCCTGGTCCAACGAATAGCTGGCCGCATTCAGCGACAGCTTGGGGATCAACCACCAGGCCGCGCCGCTCATCGGCAGGCTGACATGGCCCAGCAGATGCACGCGCGAGCCGGTCTGGGTCTGGCTGCTGAGCGCGTCGGTGGGCAGGTCGAAGCGGTTGTATTCCAGCTCCAGCCCGCCCTCCAGCCGGGCCTTGCGACCCCAAGGGGTGAAGCCGGCCAGCACGCCCTCGTCGGCCAGGCTGGACAGGCGCACGCCGATCTGCGGCGTGCGCTGGTAGGGCGACTCGAAGCGGGTCTGCAGATCCGTGCCCTGCAGCAGCTGCCATTGCTGGATGCGCGCATAGGTCTGCGCCTCGCCCCAGCGGAAGCTGTAGCCGCGCTGCAGCTGCAGATCGCTGCCCAGCAGGCGCTGGGTGTCGCTGTCGATGCGCTTGGGCAGGTCTTTCCAGTAGTCGTCGTCCGAGACCCGCTCGGAGCGCAGGCGGTAGCGCCAGGCCAGGCCCAGCTCGCCGTCATGGCTGAGGTTCAGCGCCCAGCGCTTGCGATCGGCGACGCGGTCATTCGGCAACCAGGCCAGATTCAGCTCGCCGCGATGATGAGGCTCCAGATAGCGGAACTCGCTGTCCAGGCCGACCCCGCGGCGTGTCATCACAAAGGGCGTCAAGGTGGCGTCGCGCTGCGGCGCGATATTCCAGTAGTAGGGCAGGCCCAGTTCGACACCGCTGCGGTTGTCGACACCGACATTGGGCGGCAGCCAGCCCGATTTGCGCTCACCGCCCAGCGGGAAGCTCAGCGCCGGCGCGGCCAGGATGGGCACGCCGTAAAAGCGCAGCACGGCCTTGCTGGCCAGGCCTTCGTTGGCCTCGAAGTCCATCTTCAGGGTCTCGGCCGTCAGCTGCCAGGCCTGGGTGCCCTCGCCTTCGACCGCCGGACAGCTGCTGTAAGTCGCGGCCTCGGCGCGCAGGCGCTTGCTGTCGAGAAAGCGCAGCGAGCGGGCCGTGCCGCCGCCGCCGGTTTCCGAAAAGAAATAGCTGGGCTGCAGGAACTCGCCTTCGAAACGCTGCAGATACAGCTCCAGGCTGGGGCCGCGCACGGTATTGCCGGCCCGGCTGATCTCGACGCTGCCGGTGGCGCGCGCCAGATCGCTGGCCTGCTCGTAGCTCAGGCTGTCGGCGCGCAGCAGCAGATCGCCATAGCGCAGCTCGGCCTCGCCCTCGGCCAGCGAACGCTGGTCGATCTGGGTCTGCAAGCGCTGGGCGCTCAGCACCAGGGCCGGCTTGCTGGTCTCGCTGCTGGCCGGCGCCGCCAGCAGGCGCGAGGGGCGCAGGCGCAGCGGCTCGTCGGCCGGCGCAGCGAGGGCTTGCCCGCACAGGCCCAGCAGCAGGGCTGACAGCAGCGGGGTCAGCGCGGTCGGCGGCGGTGAGGAGGGAAGCGGTGGGCGCAGCACGGCGTCGGCGGGCGTCTTCTTCGGACGATGTTGAGCGAGGGCTTCGGCGCGGTGCCGACGGTTTGTAGAATTGATTATCCATGAGGCACCCGCCTCGCACCCAATGCCGCGCCGCTGCGGCCGTCCAAGCTCCCCCATGAACGCTATCGTCTGGCCCGACCCGGCCCGTGAACAACAGTTGCTGGCCTGGCTGGCGCCGCTTGCCGCCCCCCATGGCCTGCGGCCCGAGACACTGCAGCTGGCCAAGGAAGATGCCAGCACGCGGCGCTATCTGCGCCTGCAGACCGCAGCGGGCGGCTCGCTGATCGTGATGGATGCACCGCCCCAGCATGGCAGCCAGCGCGCCTTCATAGAGATCGCCGCCCATATGGCCGACTGCGGGCTGCGCGTGCCGACGGTGCTGGCGGCCGATGAAGGCCTGGGCTTTCTGCTGCTCAGCGATTTCGGCGACCGGCCCTATCTGCAGGCGCTGCAACAGGCCGATGACCGGGAGGCCGACGCGCTGATGCGTGCCGCCATTGCCACGCTGCTGCAGTGGCAGCTCAAGGGCGATGCGCAGCGGCTGCCGGCCTTCGACGAGAGCTTTGTGCGCCGCGAGCTGCAGATCTTCAGCGACTGGTGCGTCGAGCGCGAGTTCGGCCAGCAGTGGAACGCGACCCAGCAGGGCTGGTGGGCACACAGCTGCCAGGTCCTGGTGGACAACATCCTGAGCCAGCCCCAGCTGGCGATGCACCGCGACTTCATGCCGCGCAATCTGATGGTGATCGAGGGCGGGCCCGGTGTGCTGGACTTCCAGGATGCGGTGCGCGGCCCGATCAGCTATGACCTGGCATCGCTGCTGCGCGACACCTTCATCTCCTGGGACGAGGAGCGCGAGCTGGACTGGGCGATCCGCTACTGGGAGCAGGCGCGCAAGGCCGGCCTGCCGGTGGACGCGGACTTCGGCGAGTTCTGGCGCCAGCTGGAATGGACCGGCCTGCAGCGCCATCTGAAGATCCTGGGCCTGTTCTGCCGCCTCAAGCAGCGCGACGGCAAGCCCGCCTATGCCGAGGACCTGCCGCGCTTCTTCGCCTATGCGATCAAGGTCTCGACCCGCTATGTCCAGCTCTCGCCGCTGACCCATCTGCTGGAGGGCCTGCGCGGCAATCTGGTGCAGACCGGCTTCAGCCTGCGCTAACCGACTCGCCGCAGACGCCCGGGTTGGTCTCGCAGCCGGCGGCTGCCAGCCAGGGGTCACGGTCCTCGCCGCCGAAGACCTCGACCAGGAAGTCGAGGAAGGCGCGGGTGCGCGCCGGCACATATTTGCGCGTCGGCATCGCGGCCCAGATCGTGAAGCTGAACAGCCGCCACTCGGGCAGCACGCGCTCCAGCGCATGCTCCATCAGCGCGTCCTCGATCAGAAAGGACGGCAGGCCGGCCACGCCCAGCCCGTGCAGCGCGGCGGCGTAATTGGTGTCCATATGCGCGGTGGTCAGCACCGGCCGCTTGGGGATCAGGGTCAGGCTTTCGCCACCCGGCTCGTCATCGCCCCAGACGCCGCGCTGGAACACGATGCCGCGCTGCAGCTCGGAGACCGGCGGCAGCAGCGAGTCATGGTCGCGCAAATCATTCGGATGCTGGGGCCGGCCGCGCTTGCTCAGGTACTCGGGCGAGGCGCACAGAATCACCTCGGTGCGTGCCAGCCGCCGGGCCACGAACTCACCGTCCAGCGGATGGCGGGTGTGCAGAATCGTCAGGTCGAAAGCCTCGTCCACCGTCTCGATGCCGCCGGGCGAGCTCAGCTCCACCGAGACCTGCGGATAGAGCTTGTGGAATTTGGGCAGGTGCTTGGCCAGCTGATGCACCGCGATCGCCGGCGGCACCAGCACACGCAGATGGCCGCGCGGCTCGGTCGTCGCGGTGGTCGCCAGGGCCTCGGCCTCGTCGACCTCGACCAGGATGCGGCGGGCCCGCTCCAGATAGGCCTCGCCGATATCGGTCAGCGCCAGGCGGCGGGTGGTGCGGTTGATCAGGCGGGCGCCCAGATGCTCCTCCAGCTCGGCCACCAGCCGGGTCACGACGGCCGGCGCCAGGTCCAGGGCGCGCGCGGCGGCGGCAAAACTGCCCTCGTCGATGACGCGGACGAAAACACGCAAGGCTCGGAGCTGGTCCATGGGAGGCTGAGGCTGGGCCTCTGCAGGTAGTGGGCGCGGCCCAGTCTAAGTGATCACGATGACCGGCGTCCGGCCGGGCCCGCAGGGCGGCAATCGCACAGGGACGGCTGCCGGCATCGGCCCCTCATCCGGGGGGTCCCCGGGTCACGGGGTTGCTGCGTCCCCTGAAGCCGGGACAATCGGCCCGCCTCTCACCCCGCCCAGCGCATGCCTTCCGTCTACCTCCTACGCCGTACCCCCCAAGCGCTGCGCCAGGCCAGAGCCGCCCTGTTTGATGAGCTGCCGAGCTGGCATTGCGTCGGCGTCAGCACCCAGATGCATGAGGCCTTGCCGCAGGTCGAGCGCTTGCGGCCCGATATCGTCGTCTGCGATCTGCACCTGATCAACGGCCATGCGATCGCGCTGCTGCGCCGCCTGGAGCGGGCGCGGCCACGGCTGATGCTGCTGACGACGCTGGCCGACGACACCTTGCTGTTCGAGTCCTTGTGTGGCGGCGCCCAGGGCTACTGGCTGGACGCCGGCGGGGCCAAGGGGCTGGGGCGGGCGCTGCAGGAATTCCAGCAGCGCCGCGCCACGATGTCGCCGGCGCTGGCCCGCCAGACGCTGGCGAGCTTCGGCCTGCTGCGCAGCGACCTGAAGCTGGCGCACTGCGTCAGCTCGGCGCATGACCTGGCCCCGGCCGCGCCGGGCTGCCTGCTCAGCAAGGCCGAGCAGCATCTGCTGAGCATGCTGGCCCAGGGCCTGCTGGAAGGCGAGATCGCGCAGCGCTGGCAGACCAGCCCGGCCGATATCGGCCAGCGCCTGGCCTATATCTATGCGGCGCTGCAGCGCCAGCAGCAGGTCGCCCCGCAGGGCTTCATCAGGTCGTCGGCGGCGCCGTATCGATGAAGCTGGCGCGGGCCGACAGCTTGTCGAACAGGCGCGCCAGATTGGGATGCGGGCCGCGCCAGTCGATGCCGGGGAAGCGGAAGTCCAGATAGCCCAGCGCACAGCCGACCGCGATATCGGCCAGCGTGAAGTGATTGCCCGAGCACCAGTTCTTCTCGCCCAGGCCCTGGCCCATGGCCTGCAGGGCCGCCATCACCTTGCTCATCTGGCGCTCGACCCAGACGGCGCTGCGCTGCTCGGCCGTGCGGCCGACCCAGGTCTGCTCCAGGCGCGCCAGGATGGACGCATCCATCAGGCCATCGGCCAGCGCCTCCCAGGTGCGGACCTCGGTGCGCTCGCGGCCGCGCTCGGGGATCAGCTTGCCGACCGGCGACAAGGTGTCCACATATTCGACGATCACGCGCGAGTCGAACACCGCCCCGGTGATCGCGTCCTGGCCTTCCATCACCAGGCAGGGCACCTTGCCCAGCGGGTTCATCTTCATGATGGCGTCGCTGGACCAGACGTCTTCCAGCACCAGCTGGTAGTCGAGCTTTTTTTCCGCCATCACGACGCGGACTTTGCGGACGTAGGGGCTGGCGAGGGATCCGATGAGTTTCATGTCTGGCTTGTGTCGGACGGACTGTCCATTTCGAAAAGATTCTAGCGAAGCACTTGTTGTGCGCCAGGCTGTACAAAGCCCCGGAACTGGTGCATGCAGACATCCCCCGAAGGTCCCCTTGTCAGCCCGGCGGCCCGGCCTCAGACTACGGGCCCGACAGGCGGCTCAGACCGCCGCAGCGGCACAAGTCAACCAGGGAGGACCGATGAACGAACACTTTTCCGCCGCCGAGCCGCAGGGATCGGCCGCCGGCCCGCGCGAGCTGCGCATCGAATTCAGCGCCTCGGGCAGCGAGTATTTCCGCATCTGGATCGTCAACCTCCTGCTGATCATCGTCACGCTGGGGCTGTATCTGCCCTTCGCCAAGGCGCGCCGGCTCAGCTATTTCTATAGCAACACCCTGGTCGACGGCCAGGCCCTGGCCTTCCACGGCAACCCCTGGAAGATGTTCCGCGGCTTCGTGCTGCTGGCCGTGCTGATGCTGGTCTACGGCGTCTCGGGCCAGATCTCGCCGACGGCCGGCGTGGCCGCCTTCCTGATACTGGCGGCGGTCTGGCCGGCGCTGTGGCGGGCGGGTCTGCAGTTCCGCCTGGCCAACACCAGCTGGCGCGGCCTGCGCTTTGCGTTCACCGGCGATCTGCGCCAGGCCTATCTGGCGATGCTGCCGGCTTATCTGCCGGCGGCAGTGATCGTCGCGGTCTCGCTGCTCAATAGCGAGGCGCTGGAGAGCAAGAGCTTCACGCCGGCCCAGGGCCTGATCGGTGCGGCCACCCTGCTGATCATGCTGCTGTCGCCCTGGAGCCTGAGCCTGAGCAAGCGCTACCAGCAAAGCCACTACGCGCTGGCCGGCCAGCATTCGCGCTTCGGCGTGGGCACCGGCGCCTTCTACCTGCTGATGCTGAAGTTCGTGCTGTTCCTGATCGGCTACGCCCTGCTGGCCGGCGCGGTGCTGGCCGGCGTCTACTTCCTGCTGCAGGCGCCGCTGCTGATGGCGCCGCTGGCCCTGCTGGCCTATCTGGGCCTGTTCGCCCTGGTCGGCCCCTTCTTCACGGTGGCCCTGCAGAACATGGTTTGGCGCGGCACCAGCAGCGCCGGCCTGCGCTTCGACAGCCAGCTGCGGCTGCGCGCCTTTGCCTGGCTGAACCTGAAGAACTGGCTGCTGACTGCGCTGACCCTGGGCCTGTACCGGCCGTTCGCGGTGGTGCACGCCAACCGGATGCGCCTGCAGGCCGTCAGCCTGCGCGTCAACGGCGATATCGATGCCTGGGTGGCTCGCAAGAGCGCCGAACACCAGGATGCCAGCGGCGACGCCGCCGGTGATTTCTTCGGCATCGACATGGGGTTCTGAGCCCGTGGATCAGCCCGCCATCCTGCCGCTCGAGCTGTTCGACGGCCGCAGCGCCCGCCCCCAGCCGGTGCAGGCCTGGGTCGAGGCCGGTACGCTGCGCCTGCGCACTGTCCATGGTGAGCACGGCGAGGGTCAGGTCTTGAGCTACCCGCTGCGCCGGGTGCGCTGGCCCGAGCGCCAGCGCCACGGCCAGCGCCAGGCCCAGCTGCCCGACGGCGGCGTGCTCAGCGCCGCCGATGCCCGCGCCTGGGATGACTGGGCGCGCGCCAGCGGCATTGGCGACTCCATGACGGTGCGCTGGATGCAGAGCTGGCGTCTGGTCACGGCGGCGATGCTGCTGCTGGTGCTGAGCCTGGCGACCGGCTGGCGCTGGGGCATACCGTGGAGCGCCGGCGCCGTCGTCGCCCTGCTGCCGGCCGAGGCCGAGCAGCAGATCGGCAGCCAGGCCATGCAGAGCTTCGACACGCGCTGGTTCAAGCCCAGCACGCTGGCGCCGTCGCGCCAGCAGGCCATCGCGGCCGACTTCGCCGCGTTGCTGAGCGCCGGCGGACGGCCGACCCCGGCCTATCAGCTGCATTTCCGCAGCGCCGGCAAGGAGCTGGGGCCCAATGCGCTGGCCCTGCCCGGCGGCCACATCGTGCTGACGGATGCGCTGGCCGATTTGCTGGCCGACCAGCCTGACGCGCTGGCCGGCGTGCTGGCCCATGAGCTGGGCCATGTGCAGCAGCGCCACGGCCTGCGCATGGTGGTGCAGGCCGGGCTGCTGGCCAGCATGGCCGGCCTGGTGGTGGGCGACTTCTCGGCCGTGCTGGTGGGCATCCCGACGGTGCTGGGCCAGCAGGCCTACTCACGCGAGTTCGAGCGCGAGGCCGATGCCTACGCGCGCGAGCTGCTGCGCGCCGGCGCACGCTCGCCGACGGCGATGCTGGTGTTCTTCGAGCGCATCGAGAGCTACAAGAAGGACCATAGCGCGTCGGCCCTGCCGATCGCGCTGGCCAGCCATCCGGCCCACGAGGAGCGCAAGCGCTTCTTCGGCGCCGCGCCATGAAAAAACCCGGCCGAGGCCGGGTTGTGTCGGAGCGATCTGCCGCTCAGAAGCGGTGCACCAGATTGAGCGAGTAGGCGCTGGCGTCCTTGCCCGGCTTGTCGGTGAAACCGTAGAGCAGGCCTTGCGAGTAAGGCAGCACCTGCTGGCCGCTCTTGTTGTCCACATAGCTGGCCGAGAGCCAGACCGAGGTGCGCTTGGAGAACATATGCTCCAGCGCCACGCCGCCGATGGCCGCCTCGCGCGCCGCCACCGAGTCGCTGTAGGCGCCGTAGCTGACGACCACGCGGTTGCGCTCGTTGACCAGGTAATGCACGCCGCCATAGGCCAGATGGCCGTCGAAGCCCAGATTGCTGGCGATCTGCGTGCCGTAGGCCAGGAAGGCCGGCTTCAGCGCCGCCGGGATCGCGGTGTTGGCATTGAGCTGCGCGCGCAGCTGGGCACCGAGGATCGGGTGCTTGTCCTTGGCGCTGACCACGAGGCCGGTGACTTTCCAGGGGCCGGTCGAATAGCTGGCGCCGATGATGGTGTTCTCCAGCGAGTCCAGGCCCTCGGAGGTCTTGCGGCGCTGATGGCCCACGCCGATGTCAAAGCCACCGCTGGCATAGCCGGCGCTGAGGCCCCAGAAGCGCCCCGGGCCGACCTCGCCCTCGCCGGCGCCCAGCATCGCGTTGAAGCGGAAGCCGTTCATCTCGGCCACATACTGCAGCGAGTTGTCGATGCGCACTTCCAGGCCGGTGGGCACGGACAGGGTCGCGAGGGCATTGCCGATATTGCCGGCCTGGTGCGGATCGAAACGGCCGTAGGTGGCGAACGCCGGGCTGTACTGGCGGCCCGCCAGCACCGCGCCGACCGGGGTGACGATGCCGGCCCAGGCCTGGCGATGCCAGAAGCGGTTGTTCAGCGAGGCCGCCAGCGAGGCGCCCAGCGCGGGCTCCAGCTGCGAGCGTATGGTGTTGGGCACGCCCACCAGCGCGCGCGCCGGGATCGCGAAGCCCGAGATCGGGGTCTGCTGGTTCTGCGAGCCGGTGTCGGCGTAGAGCTGGTGCTCCAGGGTGAACATGGCGCGCCAGCCGCCGCCCAGGTCCTCGTTGCCACGCAGGCCCAGGCGCGAGCCCAGCTGGGTGCCGCTGGAGACGAAGCGGCGGGTCTTGTCGCCGTAGCCGTCGATCGCGGTCACGCCCACATCGATGATGCCGTAGAGCTGCACGCTGCTCTCGGCGCTTGTCTGCGCGGCAGCGCCGCCGCACAACAGGGAAGCGGCCAGGGCCAGGATGGCTTTGTTGTTCTGTGTCATTGGGGTTCTCCTTGTCGGTGCGGTCTCAGCGCACCCAGCCCTTGGTCTTCAGCGCCTCATACACGGCATTGCCGAACTTGGCATGCGAGGTCACCGTCGGGTGCACGCCGTCGGCGAACAGCGAGGTCGCGGCCGGCGCCACCGCCGCCGGGAAGTAGGTGCTGAACACGCCCGGGATCTCGAAGCAGACCAGCGAGGTGTTGTTGGTCTTGGCCGGGTCGCAGACCGGCACCGCGATATTGGTGAAGCCGTTGGCGGCCGGGTTGTCGTAGTACTGGGCCGACAGCGCGGCGGCGTCGAACAGCATCACGCCGGTGTCCATCAGTGCCAACTCCTTCTTCAGCTGGTCGTTGAAGGCCTTCACAAAGGTCGACATCAAGGTGCGGCCCGAGGCGCCGACCTGGGCGCTCTGGCCCATCGGCGACTTGGCCGAGTCCGGCAGGGTCAGGACGACGATGCGCTGCGCGCCGGCTGCCCGGGCGCGCCTGGTCTGCTCCAGCAGGGCCAGCGCGGCCTGCTCCATCTCGATCACATACTTGCCGGCGATCGCCTGCTGCAGCGCGGCGATCTGGGCGGCCGACTGACCAGCCAGCGTGGCGGCGGTCACCGCCGCCGTGATCTCGGGCCCGGCCAGCGCGAGGTTGTGGAAGACATCGTTGTTGCCGCCCCAGAAGACCACCAGGTCGGTGGCCGTGAAGCTGCCCTTGGCGAGCGCGCGGTCGACCTGCTGGACCACCGGCACGGCGGTGGCGCCGGTGCAGGCGCCGGCGGCGTTCGGGCTGCAGCCGATGCCGGGCTGCTTGGCCACACGCGAGCCGCCCTGGGCGTAGTTGGTGGCGTTGGCGGCGCTGCTGATCTGGGCCGACACCGGGAAGCTGCTGCCGTATTCGAAGCGCTCGTTGACGATGGTCGTGCCGAGCTTGCCGGCCAGCACCTCGACCCATACGGCGCCGGCACTGTTGGTGAACTTGCCGACCGGGGCCGCCGTGATCGCGCCGCCGGTGGCCTGGGCCACGGCCGCCTGGGCGAACTTGGTATAGGTGCCGCCATCGGTCAGGCTGTCGCCGAAGGCGACGATGCGGGTGGTCTCGTTGCTGCTGGGGGCAGGGGGCGAGCTCTCGCCACCACCGCAGGCGGTCAGCACGGCCAGGCTCACGGCGCCAAGCGCCAAACGGATATTCATGGGATGTGTCTCCTGCTCATGAGGCTCGCTCATGGCGCGAGCCTGTTTTGTATCTAGCGCCGCAGCATGCCATAGGCAGGCACGCGCCTAGCTAGGGTTTTCAGGCGCCGAGGTCCGGTGACCAGGAGGCCGCAGGCGTGGCACAAAGCCTGGACGGCAGGCGCCGCCGGGCCGGCCGGCCAGGCTAGAGCTGCGCCTCTATTCCCGGTCGCGCACCCGCAGTCTGTGCGATGCGCGCAACGCTCAGCGCCGCCCTAGGCGCCAGTCGAGCTCGGCCGCCGGCCGGCCCGGCAGGCTCAGGCGGGCGGTGGCCGGCGTCGTCCGGCTCAAGACCTGGCCCCGGCGCACGACCAGCAGCCGGGTCGCCCGCAGCCGCAGCGCCTCGACCGCATCGCCGGCCTGCAGCAGCACGAAGTCGGCGCTGCGACCGACCTCGAGGCCGTAATCGTCGAGGCCCAGGATGCGGGCGTTGTTGACGGTCACCGCATCGAAGCAGGCGCGCATGCCGGCCTGCGAGGTCATCTGCGCCACATGCAGGCCCATGCTGGCGACCTCCAGCATGTCGCCGCTGCCCAAGCTGTACCAGGGGTCCATCACGCAGTCGTGGCCGAAACCGACATTGACGCCGGCCGCCATCAGTTCGGGCACCCGGGTCATGCCGCGGCGCTTCGGATACGTGTCGTGGCGGCCTTGCAGCGTGACGTTGATCAGCGGATTGGCCACCGCATGCAGGCCGGCCTCGGCCATCAGCGGGATCAGCTTGGAGACGTAGTAGTTGTCCATCGAATGCATGGACGTCAGGTGCGAGCCGGTGACCCGGCCCTGTAAACCGAGGCGCTGGGTCTCGAAGGCCAGGGTCTCGACATGGCGCGACAGCGGGTCGTCGCTCTCGTCGCAATGCATGTCCACCCGCAGGCCGCGCTCGGCGGCCAGCTCGCACAAGAGCTTCACGCTGGCCGCACCATCGGCCATGGTGCGTTCGAAATGCGGGATGCCGCCGACCACGTCGACACCCATGTCCAGCGCCCGCTTCAGGTTCGCCAACGCCCCCGGCGCGCGCAGCACGCCGTCCTGCGGGAAGGCCACCAGCTGCAGATCGAGATAGGGCTTCACCCGCTCGCGCACATGCAGCAGGGCCTCGACGGCCAGCAGGCGCGGGTCGCAGACATCAACATGCGAGCGTATCGCCAGCAGGCCCTTGGCCACCGCCCAGTCGCAATAGGCCAACGCCCGCTCGACCAGGGCGTCCTGGGTCAGCAGCGGCTTGAGCTCGCCCCAGAGCGCGATGCCTTCCAGCAGCGTGCCGCTCTGGTTGACCCGGGGCAGGCCGTAGCTGAGCGTGGCGTCCATATGGAAATGGGCATCGACAAAAGGCGGGCTCAGCAGCTGGCCCTGGCCGTCGATGATCTCGACGCCCTCCGGCGCCGGCAGGGCCGGCGCGATGGCGGCGATGCGGCCGTCCTGCACCAGCAGGTCCTGGCCGTGGCGGCCATCGGGAAGGCAGATATTGCGTATCAGCATGGCCGCGAGCCTACCATTGGAGGGGCCGCCAGCAGGCCGGCAGACCGCCAGGAGAACGGCCATGGACATCACCAGTTTCGAGCACTACCGGCAGCAGGCCCTGGCTGCCGGATTCGACGAGGTGCTGGAGCGGCGCTGGGCGCCCTTGACCGTGGTCGACGAGCACAGCCATCCCTTTGTCGCCAAGGCCGTCATGGCCGAGGGCGAGATGTGGCTGACGGTGGCAGGCCAGACCCGGCATCTGCGGGTCGGCGACGGCTTCGAGCTGGCGGCCGGCGAGCGGCACGCCGAGCGCTACGGCGCCGACGGCGCGGTCTACTGGGTGGCGCGGCGCGCCGCCTAGCCGGGCACGGTGCTGAAGGCCTGGGGCGGCGGGTCGCCGACCTCCAGGCGTTCGTACTCGGAGATCAGCTGCGCGCCGAACAGCATCAGGGTCGCCCCCAGCTCCAGACTCAGCAGCACCGCGATCGAGGTGGTCAAGGAGCCGTACACCGTGCTGATCTGCGACAAGGTGCCGAAGTACCAGACCAGGGCATGGCGCGACAGCTCCCACAGCAGGGCCGCAGCGATCGCGCCGAACAGCGCCAGCCGCAGCGAGGGGCGCCCCACCGGCATCACCAGATAGATCGAGGTCAGCACAAAGACCTCGCCGGCAAAACCCAGCAGATAGAACAGCAGGCCGGACACCCCGACCAGCGACCAGCTGCGCCACAGGAACTGCAGCTCGCTCTGGCCCATGGCCTGCAACGCGCCGGCCACCAGCGTGACGACCAGCAGGCCGAAGCCCAGGCACAGGATGTAGCCATAGGGGATCAGTGCCGAGACCAGGAAGTGGCGCCGCCGTATCAGCACGCGGTGGTGGAAGATCACCGACATCGCGTTCTCCAGCACCGTGAAGGCCAGCGAGCTGAAGAACAGCATCGTCACCAGCAGCACCCAGCCCACCACCGAGCGGAAGGCCAGGAACTGCGCCAGCTCGGTCACGATGGCGCGCGAATGCCCCGGCAGCAGCCATTCCAGATAGCGGCCCAGGGTCTGCAGCAGCGCCGCCTGGTCGACCACATGCGAGAGCGCGATCACCGCCAGTATCAGCAGCGGCACGATGGACAGCAGCGCGTAGTAAGCCACCGCACCGGCCAGCAGCAGGCCCTGGTTGGCGCGAAAGGCCTTCAGCGCACCGAGCAGGAAGGCGCCGGGGTGGCGCAGCAGCTGGGCGGCGCGCGGGTCAACGAGGGCACGCGATCGATTCATCGCCATCGCGGCTGCGCTCAGCGCCCGCGATCGACGCCGCGCCCCGGTGTCTGGTCATCCTCCGGCGCCGGGTCTATCGGTCCCTCATCAGGGTCGACAGGCATGGGCTGGGGCTCCTCATCATCACCAGGCGCCTTGATCGGCGGTCGGTGCGCATGCAGGGTATCGGGGGGCGAGGTCGGGTAGATGAAGGACATGACGGACTCCGGTGGGCTTCTCCTGCTGCATCGTGCCGGGAACACCGTGGGGTTGGAGTCGGACAAGGGCGGCTGTTCGTGTCAGGCAATGCTCACAGCATGCTGATGGCTATAGGCATGGAGCGGCGAACACTGAGGTCTGCGGCAACAAGTGGCGACTCACAACCCATGGGGGCGCTGCTGCGCTCCGTGTTGATGGCTGCTTCGTGCCCGAAGCGGAAGCTCGCGACCAACGGACATCGAAACAGGAACACTCGAGCGCGTACTTGGCGGGCAACGGGTCGTCACTTTGCGCCAGTGCTGTCCGTTGCAGCAGATAGAGGATCTGCCGGCGCCCCCGGGACTGTCCACATGCGAACGCGTGGCAGGAATACCCTGGCCTTGCCAGTAGCGATCTGCTGACCTTGAAGAATGGCTGCTTTGAGGCAGGCAGAGCTCCCAAAGCCCTAGTCCCGACAGCTCAGAAGTGTCTAGTTAACCCGAGGCAATTCAGATCGACAGTGTCTTCAACCTTTTGGGGATCTGCTCCACAAGAAATGCCATCAGTGCCCGAACTGTTGGCGATTGATGGCGCTGCATGGGGTAGATCAGATGGACTTTCAGCGGGGCCATTTGCCAGCCTTCCAGCACCCTGACCAATTGACCCGATGCGACCAGCGGCGCAGCCTGGAACTCGGGCAGTACGGCGATTCCCAGTCCGTCCAAGGCGGGGGCAATCAAAGCGTCGGAAGGTCCGATGATTAAACGTGAACGCAAAATTCCTTTTGCGGTTCTAGTTCGCGAATGCAGTTTGATTTCTGCGGCTTCCCTCGACTGCAGAAGGCCAGCGTACGCGCTGAGTTCACATGGAT
The DNA here is from genome assembly GCF_040187885.1 of Roseateles cavernae. Taxonomy (NCBI): domain Bacteria; kingdom Pseudomonadati; phylum Pseudomonadota; class Betaproteobacteria; order Burkholderiales; family Sphaerotilaceae; genus Roseateles; species Roseateles cavernae. The sequence continues at coordinate 1,222,562 of NZ_JBDPLH010000001.1, read as the reverse complement.
GCTGCGGCAACCCGAATTGGCTTGCATAGGCGGGGCTTGCAAACAGGGCTGGGCGTACGGTGCCGATGGCACGGGCCTTCAGGCTGGAATCGACAAGTTCGCCAATGCGCACCGCCAAATCAATGCCTTCTTCGATGATGTTGACGTGGCGGTTGCTGAGCTTGACATCCAGTTCCAGATGTTCGTGTTTGAACAGGTACTCAGTCACCAGCGGAAGCAGCACGCCTTTGCCAAACGTCGCTGACGCAGCCAGACGAACGCGACCACTTGGCGGTTGATCCTGAGAAAAAAGATCATGGGTGACGGCGTTCAGTTTATGGATCAGTGGACTTGTTCCGTCCAGCAGGCGTTGGCCAGCGTCGGTCAATGCGAAGGCTCGGGTATTGCGCTTGACGAGGCTGACCCCTGCTGCCGTCTCCATGCGCGCCAGGCGGCGCGACAAGGTTGATTTTGGAACATCCAGTTGGCGAGAAGCTCGTGAGAGGCTCCCTGCCTCCGCGATCTTGATGAACCACTGGAGATCGTCGATCGAGTAGTTCTCATTGTTCATATTTGTGTACGCCGATGTCTACAGAACGAGTCTATGTGCGCAAGGTTAAACCATAAACAATTCAGCTTGTTGTCGGGTCGAGCGAGGACACATGGATCGCTTCCTTGCCTGGCCGCAGACCTGATTCAACAAGCCATTACACACTTTCAAGCAACTCAAATGACCATACTCGTTACGGGCAGCACGGGGCTTATCGGCTCACAAGTTGCGGCGCTTCTAGCCGCGCAAGGCGCAGACGTTCACGCCCTCACCAGAACACCAGAACAGCGACGGTTCCCACCGGGCGTCAAGGCGGTCAAGGGGGACTTTCAGGATGTTGATTCGATGCGCGCTGCCATGGGTTGCGCAAGAACGCTTTTCTTGCTCAACACGGTTGCCGCAGACGAAGTCACCCAGGCTCTGATTGCACTCAACCTAGCGCGCGAAGCAGGTATCGAGCGCATCGTTTACCTGTCTGTCATGCACAGCGACCGTTTCACCGAGGTTCCGCATTTCACTGGGAAGCACACGGTTGAACGCATGATCGAACAGCTTGGAATGCACGCGACCATTCTGCGTCCCGCTTACTTCATGCAGAACGACGATGCCTTGATTCGGTCCGATGTTCTGGAGCGGGGTGTGTATCCCATGCCTATCGGCAGCGCAGGCATTTCCATGGTGGACGCGCGTGACGTGGCGCAGGTTGCCGCACGACATCTGCAGCGCCGAGACGCCGCAAGCGAACCCTTGCCAACGGAGGTTTTGGATGTCGTGGGGCCAACGGCGCTGTCGGGTGAAACCGCCGCCGCTGTGTGGAGTGATGTGCTGGGCAAGACCGTCGAGTACGCAGGTGACGATATCGGGCCTTTTGAAGCGCGGTTCCGGAGCTTTGCACCCGCCTGGATGGCGTATGACATGCGGCTCATGATGGCACGCATGCAAATGGATGGCGAGCTGGGTTCCGCTGGCGCAGTCGAGCGCATGCAGCAAGAACTGGGCACCTCGTTGCGGAGCTACCGCGACTACGCGCTAGAAACGGCTGGGCGCTGGAAGACTGCCCAATGAAGGCGAAACAAACCATGCCATCCATTGTGGTTGTCTACCATTCCGGTTACGGCCATACCCGTCGATTGGCGCAGGCCGTCGCCCAAGGCGCTGAGGCCGCATTGCTGGAGATTGACGCGCAAGGCACTCTGCCTGAGTCCGCCTGGATCGAGCTGGCTGCCGCGGATTTGATTGTGCTGGGCTCACCCACTTACATGGGCAGCGCGAGTTGGCAGTTCAAGAGATTTGCCGATGACTCTTCCGCGGCCTGGATGGCTCAGAAATGGAAAGACAAACTCTTCGCGGGGTTCACCAACAGCGGAAGCATGAGCGGCGACAAGCTGTCCACTTTGCAGTTCTTCATGACATTTGCCATGCAACACAGCGGCCTATGGGTTGGCACCGGCATGATGCCCTCCAATACCAAGGCCGCCCTGCGCAACGACCTGAACTATGTGGGTTCTTCCTCCGGCGCGATGGCCACAACCCCGGTCGATGCGGGGGTTGACGAAGTGTTGGAAGGCGATATCGAGACGGCCAAGCGCTTTGGTGAAAGGCTTCGGGTCGTTGCGAAGCGCTACTCGCATGCGTCGCCTTCCATTGCGTAGCAGGGAACTCCGGGCGTTCGGAGTCGGGGCTCGCCTCAAGCAACGGCCGCCGAGCCGGCCTTCAGCAAGCCCCGCGTTTCAATGAGCCGCACTCGGTTGTAGTCTTTTGCTCAGGGCTACGCTGAATAAATCGTTGATTTCGGAGACCGCTTCCGCAAGCTGATTGCGGACAGGATTTGCCCAGTGAATCTGGCGATCCGAGGCCATGTTCTGGGCCGCAGTCGCCATGCGTGCGCCCAGCGGACGCACTCATCCCACCAAGTGCTTGCAGCCACGTTCCAGCCTCACCGCTCCCCCTTGCGATAAGGCTTCATCAGCGCCTGCGGATAGGCCGCCTTGCGGGCCACCAGCACCAGGGCGACGATGGACAGCAGATAGGGCAGCATCAGATAGAGCTGGTAGGGCAGCACGGCGCCGCCGCTGCTTTGCTGCAGGCGCAGCTGCAGCGCATCGAAGAAGGCGAAGAGCAGCGCGCCCAGCAGCGCCTTGCCGGGCCGCCACGAGGCGAACACGACCAGGGCCACGCAGACCCAGCCGCGGCCGTTGACCATGTTGAAGTAAAAAGCGTTGAAGGCGGCCAGGGTCAGGAAGGCGCCGGCCACGCCCATCAGCGCCGAGCCGGCCATGATGGCGCCAATGCGCAGGCGCACCACCGACAGGCCCTGACCCTCGGCCGCAGCCGGGCTCTCGCCGACCATGCGCACCGCCAGGCCCAGCGGCGTGCGGTTCAGGCCGTAGGCCAGCAGCGGCACCAGCAGCAGGGCCAGCAGGGTCAGCGGCGTCTGCGCATTCAGCACCGGGATCGGCAGCCAGGCCTCCATCGTGGCGAAGGGCTGGATCGTCGGCGGGTTCTCGACCTTGGGAAAACTGACGCGGTAGGCATAGCTGGCCAGGCTGGTCGCCAGCAGCGTGATGCCCAGCCCCGAGACATGCTGCGACAGCGACAGGCTCACGGTCAACCAGCCGTGCAGCAGGCCCAGCAGCGCGCCGACCCCGGCCGCGACGCCCACGCCCAGCCACAGCCCGCCGCCCTGGTAGACCGTCAGCCAGCCGGCAAAGGCGCCGGCCACCATGATGCCCTCGATGCCCAGGTTCAGCACGCCGGCGCGCTCGCACAGCAGCACGCCCAGCGTGCCGAGTATCAGCGGCGTCGCGATGCGCAGCACCGCGATCCAGAAGGCGCTGCCGGGCAGCAGCTCGAGGATCTCAGCGCCCATCGCGGCTCCTCAGACGGAGGCGGTAATTGACCAAGAGGCTGCTGACCAGCATCGCGATCAGCGCGGTCGCGACGATCACATCGGCGATATAGGTCGGCACGCCGACCGCGCGGCTCATGCTGTCGGCGCCGACCAGCAGGCCGGCGACAAACACGGCCGACAGCAGCGCACCCAGCGGATTCAGGCCCGCCAGCATCGCGATCACGATGCCGCTGTAGCCATAGCCGGGGCTCATGTCCAGCGTGACATAGCCGGTGCGGCCGGCCACCTCGATCGCGCCGGCCAGGCCCGCCAGCGCGCCCGACAGCAAGGCCACCTTCAGGCTGACCCAGGCCACCGGCATGCCGGCGAAGGCGGCCGCCTGGGCGTTGGCGCCGACCGCGCGGATCTCGAAGCCGGTGCGGCTGTACTTGAACAGGGCCCACAGCAGCAGCGCCGCCGCGATGGCCCACAGCAGGCCGGTGTGGACGCGGCTGCGCTCGACCAGCTTGCTCAAGGAGAGCGACTCCTGCAGGCCCACGCTCTGCGGCCAGCCCATCGCCAGCGGGTCCTTCATGGCCCCGTCCAGCATCCACGAAACAAACAGCAGCACGATGAAGTTCAGGAGCAGCGTGGTGACCACCTCGTCGACGCCCAGCCGGCTCTTCAGCAGCGCCGGGCCCAGCAGCAGCAAGGCGCCGGCCAGCGCGGCGGCCGCCATCATCAGCGGGAACAGCAGCCAGCTCGGCCACTCAAGACCTGACCCGCCATGCAGGCCACCGACCAGCACCGCCGCCAGCGCACCCATATAGAGCTGGCCCTCGGCGCCGATGTTGTAGAGCCGCGCCTTGAAGGCCACGGCGGCGGCCAGCCCGGTGAGTATCAGCGGCGTCGCGCGGGTCAGCGTCTCGCTCCAGGCAAAGCGCGAGCCGAAGCCGCCTTCCAGCAGCAGCGCATAGGCCTGGCCGACCGGCGCGCCGGCCCAGGCCACCAGCAGCGAGCTGACGGCCAGCGTGATCGCCAGCGCCAGCAGCGGCGCGGCCAGGCGCCAGGCCTGCGAGGGGAGCGAACGTTTCTCAAGCCGCATGGGCAGTGGCCTCTCCCGCTGGGCTGCCGGCCATCTCCAGGCCTATGCGGGCCAGGGTCCAGTCGGCACGCGGCTTCGCAACGCCGAGCCGTCCCTCGTGCATCACCGCGATGCGGTCGGCGATGGCAAAGATCTCGTCCAGGTCTTCGGAGATCAGGAGCACCGCCGCGCCGGCCGCGCAGGCGTCCAGCAGCTGCTGGTGCACATAGGCGACCGCGCCGACATCCAGGCCCCAGGTCGGCTGGTTGGCGACGATCAGCCGAGGCCGATTGCCAGCCTTGCCGGCCTCGGGATCGCCGGTCAGCGCGCGGCCGAGGATGAGTTTCTGCATATTGCCGCCCGACAGGCTGCGGGTCAGCGTGTCCAGGCCGCGGTCTTCGAGGCCGCGCACATCGAAGCGCTGCACGATGTCCTGCGCATGGGCGCGCGCGCGCTTGCGTTTCAACAGCCCCCAGCTCGAGAAAGTCGGGGCGCGGTACTGCTCCAGCAGCGCGTTCTCCCACAGCGGCAGGTCGCCGACCACGCCCGCCGCATGGCGGTCCTCCGGGATGCGGGCCACGCCGGCGGCCAGCCAGGCCCCGGGTCGTGGGGCCAGGTCTTGCCCCAGCACCCGCAGCTCGCCGGCATCCAGGCCCAGCAGCCCATGCAGCAGATCGGCCAGCGCGTGCTGGCCATTGCCGGCCACACCGGCCACCGCCAGCACCTCGCCGGCGCGCAGTTCCAGATCGACGCCGCGCAGCCCCGGCTTGGCCGCGAGCGTGGCGCCGCGCAGGCGGCAGACGATGTCGCCGGGCTGCGTCGCCGCGCGCTTGGGGCCTGGCACCGCGCGGCCCACCATGGCCTCGGCCAGATCGGCCTTGGACGCGCCGGCCGCGTCCAGCTCGGCGATCAGCTTGCCGCCGCGCAGCACCGCGATGCGGTCCGAGACCGCCAGCACTTCGTCGAGCTTGTGGCTGATGAAGATGATGGCCATGCCTTCGGCCACCAGCGCCTTCAGCGAGGCGAACAGCGACTGGCTTTCCTGCGGGGTCAGCACCGCCGTGGGTTCGTCCAGGATCAGGATGCGGGCGCCGCGCACCAGGGCCTTCAGGATCTCGACGCGCTGGCGCTCGCCGACCGAGAGATCGGCGATCAGCGCGTCGGGATCAACCTGCAGGCCGAAGCGCTGCGCGGTATCGAGCAGGCGCTGGCGCTGCAGTTGGCGCCGCGCGAAGGGCAGCCACAGCGGCTCCAGACCCAGCATCACGTTGTCCAGCACCGTCAGGCGCTCGGCCAAGGTGAAGTGCTGGTGCACCATGCCAATGCCGGCGGCCAGCGCCATCTTGGGCTGGCCCGGCGGCAGCGGCCGGCCGAACACCGTGATCTCGCCGGCGTCGGCGACGTAATGGCCGAACAGGATGGACACCAGCGTGCTCTTGCCGGCCCCGTTCTCGCCCAGCAGGGCCAGGACCTGGCCCTGCTCCAGCGTCAGCGAGATGCCGTCATTGGCCAGCAGCGCGCCGAAGCGCTTGCTGATGCCGCGCAGCTGCAGCGCCGGGAGCGTCACTTGCTGGTCGATTTCGGCTGGCTGTCGTCGACCTTGACGACGAAGCTGCCGTCCAGGATGGCCTTTTCCTTGGCCCTGACCTTGGCGACCACATCGGCCGGCACCTTTTTCTCGAAGGTGCCCAAGGCGCTGAGCTCGCTGCCCTTGTGCTTCATCATCGAGTAGGGGCCGTAGTCCTCGGCCTTGAAGGCATTGGCCTTGACCGCCTTGATCGCGCGGTCGATGCTGGGCTCCATATGCCAGAGCGCCGAGGCGACCACGGTGTCGGGATACTGGGCCTGGGTGTCGATCACATTGCCGATCGCCAGCACCTTGCGCTCCTTGGCCGCGTCGCTGACGCCGAAGCGCTCCGCGTACATCACGTCCGCGCCCTTGTCTATCATCGCGAAAGCGGCCTCCTTGGCCTTGGGCGGGTCGAACCAGCTGTTGATGAAGCTGACGGTGAATTCGGCCTTGGGGTTGATCTCCTTGGCCCCGGCCATGAAGGCATGCATCAGGCGGTTGACCTCGGGGATGGGAAAGCCGCCGACCAGGCCGATCTTGCCGCTCTTGCTGACGCCGCCGGCGATCATGCCGCTGAGATAGGCCGGCTCCTGGATGTAGTTGTCGAACACCGCAAAGTTGGGCGCGGCCGGCTTGCCGCTGGAGCCCAGCAGGAAGGCGGTCTTGGGATAGTCCTTGGCGACCTTGCGCGCCGCCGCCTCGACCGCGAAGGCCTCGCCGACCACCAGGCCGTAACCCTTCTCGGCGTACTGGCGCAGCACGCGCTCGTAGTCGGCGTTGCTGACGTTCTCGGAGAAGGCGTACTCGATCTCGCCGCGCGCCTCGGCCGCCTTCAGCGCCTTGTTGATGCGGCTGACCCATTGCTGCTCGACCGGCACGGTGTAGATGCCGGCGACCTTGAGCTTGGCCTGCGCCGCGGCCGGCAGGGCCAGGGCGGCGAGGCTGGCGGCGGCCAGACCGAGAGTGAGGCGGCGCAGGGCGGAGCTCGGGGCAGATCTCATGGCGTGTTTCCTTGATGTTGAGGTCGACGGGGGCGAAGGACTCGCTGGCATTAGGCAAGAGGCGTGCCGGCCTGCCAAGCATGGTTTGCCAGAAGGATTTCGGCCAGCTCGGGCCGGCCGGATAAAATCTCCGGGTTTGCCCTCAGCTCTCGCGGCCAGCCCGCGCACACGCCATGACCACGCTCTCCGCCTTCTCCAGTATCAGCGCCCTCTCGCCCCTGGATGGCCGCTATGCCTCGCGCGTGGCCGCTCTGCGCCCGCTGCTGTCCGAATTCGGGCTGATGCACCGGCGCGTGCAGGTGGAGGTGGAGTGGTTCATCGCGCTGTCCGACGCCGGCTTCGACGAGTTCAAACCCCTGTCCGAGGCCGCGCGCGGGCTGTTGCGCTCGCTGGTGACGCGCTTCTCCGAGGCCGATGCCCAGGCCATCAAGGACATCGAGAAGACCACCAACCATGATGTCAAGGCGGTCGAGTACTGGCTGAAGTCGCGCTTCGAGAATTCGCCCGAGCTGAAGGCCGCCGGCGAGTTCGTGCACTTCGCCTGCACCAGCGAGGACATCAACAACACCAGCCACGGCCTGATGCTGAAGGCCGCGCGCGCCGAGGTGCTGCTGCCCACCGTCGACCGCATCATCGCCAAGCTCGGCACCATGGCCCACACGCTGGCCGCCACGCCGATGCTCAGCCGCACCCACGGCCAGACCGCCAGCCCGACCACGGTGGGCAAGGAGATCGCCAACGTCGTCGCCCGCCTGCGCAACGCCCGCGCGCGCATCGCCGACGTCAAGCTGCTGGCCAAGATGAACGGCGCGGTCGGCAACTACAACGCCCACCTGTCGGCCTGGCCCGAGTTCGACTGGGAGGCCTTCAGCCAGCGCGTCATCGAGCAGCAGCTGGAGCTGACGTTCAACCCCTACACCATCCAGATCGAGCCGCACGACTATATGGCCGAGCTGTTCGATGCGGTGACGCGCACCAACACCATCCTGATCGACTGGTCGCGCGATGTCTGGGGCTATGTGTCGCTGGGCTATTTCAAGCAGCGCACGGTGGCCGGCGAGATCGGCAGCTCGACGATGCCGCACAAGGTCAACCCGATCGACTTCGAGAACGCCGAGGGCAATTTCGGCCTGGCCAATGCGCTGCTGAGCCATCTGAGCCAGAAGCTGCCGATCAGCCGCTGGCAGCGCGACCTGACCGACTCCACCGTGCTGCGCAATATGGGCGTCGCGCTGGGCTATGCGGTGCTGGGCTATGAGTCGCTGCTGAAGGGCCTGGACAAGCTGGAGGTCAACGAGGCCGCGCTGGCCGAGGACCTGGACAGCGCCTGGGAAGTGCTGGCCGAGCCGATCCAGACCGTGATGCGCCGCTACGCCCTGCCCAACCCCTACGAGCGCCTGAAGGAGCTGACCCGCGGCAAGGCCATCACCCGCGAATCGATCCGCGAGTTCATCCACACGCTGGAACTGCCCGAGGCCGAGAAGACCCGGCTGCTGGCGATGACGCCGGGCAGCTATACCGGCAAGGCCGGGGAACTGGCCCGCAAGATCTGACCCTGCGGACCGGCCGACCGGCCGTTGCCGCTTCGCTAAACTCCGCCGACTCAAGGGGGAGTGACAAGATGACGAAGCGGATCAATGGGGCTGCCGGGTGGGCGGCCTGCCTGTTGTTGCTGGGCCTGGTCGGCCCGGCAGCCTGGGGTGCCGGCAGTACCGTGGCGTCGGCCCGGACCGGACCAGTGGCCAAGGTGGCGGCCGCCCCTGCCGACAAGGCCGCTGCGGGCTTCACGATCGCGCAGATTCCGGCCTGGGTGACGCCGCTCGCGGCGGACCCGGCCCCGGCCTTGCCGATGGCGCCGCTGCAGGTGCTGCTGATCGACCGCCAGACCCGGGTCGAGCGTCAGGGCGGCGCCACCTGGCGCTACCAGCATGCGGTGCGCAAGATCAACGACACCGCCGGGCTGCAGGCCGGCGCGCAGATCGAGATCGAATTCGATCCCAGCTATCAGAAGCTGCAGCTGCACCGCCTGGAAATCTGGCGTGAGGGCAAGCGCATCGACAAGCTGGATCGCAAACTGGTCAAGCTGCTGCACCGCGAAACCCAGCTGGAGCGGCAGATGGTCGACGGCCGCATGACCGCCTCCATCGTGCTGGACGACTTGCGCGTGGGCGACCGGGTGGAATGGGCCAGCTCCCTGATCGGCGACAACCCGGTCTTCGCGGGCAAGCATGTCGACCAGGAATGGACCAGCTCCAGCAAGGGCCCGGTGGGCCTGGTGCAAGTGCGGCTGCTGGCGCCGGCCGAGCGCAGCATTCGCCACCGCGCCGCCACCGACCTGGGCATAGAGATCAACGAGACCGAGAGCAAGGGTTGGCGCGAGACGCTGTTCCGTCGCCGGGCCGTGCCCCAGTTTCACCATGATCCACTGACGCCGCCGGCCCAGTATCTGGCGGACCAGATCGAGTTCAGTGAGTTCGCCGATTGGGCCGAGGTGGCGCGCTGGGCCGACCAGCTCTTCGCCAAGGCGGCCAAGGGTCTGGATGCACTGGCGCCCGAACTCGAGGCCATCCGGACCAAGGCTGCCACACCCGAGGAGCGCTTGCGCCTGGCGCTGGATTTCGTGCAGCAGGACATCCGCTATTTCGGCACCGAGATGGGCGTCAACTCCCATCAGCCGGCCCCGGCCGACCAGGTGCTGCGTCAGCGCTTCGGCGATTGCAAGGACAAGACCGCGCTGCTGGTGAACCTGCTGGCCCGGCTGGACATTGAGGCCGCGCCGGTGCTGGTCTCGACCCATGCGCGCGATCACGTCAAGACGCGCCTGCCCAGCCCCCTGGCCTTCGACCATGCCATTGCGGCCATCAAGCTGGATCCACAGACCAGCTTGTGGCTCGACGCCACCCGCTCGCAGCAGCGCGGCGCACCGGCCACGCGGCAATCGGTGGGCCTGGGCCGCGGCCTCATCGTCCGCGCCGGTATCAGCGAGCTGAGCCCGATGCCGCCAGCGCGCGAGGCGCTGCGCAGCGAAACCACCGACACCTTCAGGTTCCCCAGGCTCGCGGAGGAAGGCCAGTTCGAGTCGGTCACGGTCTACCACGGTGACATGGCCGAATGGCTGCGCAGCGTCCGTGCCGCCGTGCCCGAGGACGAGCTGCGCAAGATGCTGGTGGGCGACATCATGCGCGCCTACCCCAGCTTCGCCATGCAGGGTCAGCCCCTGATCGAAGAGGTCGAGGGCAGCAATGCGCTGAAGATCAGCCTGCGCTTTCGCACCGGCCAGTACTGGCGCATCCCGGACAAACGCACGCTCACGGGAGAGTTCGCCCTGCTGCCCCTGATCACCGCGCTGCGCCTGCCCAACCAGACGCCGCGCACTGGGCCGATGCTGATCGATCTGCCCGGCCGCTATCTTCACAAGCTGCGCTTCGAGTTCGGCGAGGATGTGTTCCAGCAACCCAGCAGCAGCCGCTTCGAGGAGCGCAATGAGCACTTCACCCTGCAGTTGCGCTACCAGGGGGACACGCGCTTTCAGCAGGTCGACGGCGAGCTGCGCCTGCTGGCCGACACGATTGCGGCCGGCGCCTGGACCCCGTATCGCGACCAGTTGGCCAAGGTATGGCCGCGGCTGGGCACGACACTGAACCTGCCGGCCCTGTCGCCCAGCGATGTGCTGGCGCTGCGCAAGGCCTTGGCCGAGCTCGGCGAGAGCGTGCGCAAGGGCTCGGTCAAGGTGCTCACCCAGGACCAGGCGGCGGCGCGCTCGCGTCTGCTGGTGGCCGACCGCCTGCTGGCCGCCGACCGCCTGCAGCCCAAGCTGCGGGCCCAGCTGCTGCTGGAGCGCGGCGCCCAGCTCGACCATCTGGGCATGGCCGACGCGGCCCGGCTGGCGCTGGAACAGGCTCTGCAGCTCGATGCCGATCAGGCCGAGACGCATGAGGCCCTGGCCGTCAATGCGCTGCTGCGCCGCCAGGATGTCCAGGCCCGCAGCCATGCCGACCGGGCCCTGCAACTGGCCCCCAACAGCGTCGGCCCGCGCTACACCCGGGCCTGGGCCAACTACTTTGCCGGCGAGTTGGTGCCGGCCCGCGATGAGCTGAAGGACATCCTCCAGGCCGGCACCGAGGTGGAACGCAGCTACGGCAGCATCTGGCTCTACCTGGTCTCGCGGCGCCTGGGTGACGAGGCCGGCGCCAGGACCGTTCCCTCGCCCGCCGACAGTCAGCCCGCCTGGCCTTTCGCGGTGCTGCAGCTGATGCAGGGCAAACTGGATCTGGAAGCGGCACTGGCCTTTGCGCGCGAAGACGCCAAGTCCCGCCCCGGCCGCGAATGCGAGCTGTACTTCTACGCCGCACAGAAGGCGCTGGCAGACCAAGACCTGGACAAGGCGCGCAGCTATCTGCGCAAGAGCCTGGACACGGGGGTGGTCGAGTTCAACGAATACGCGATGGCCAAGCGCGAGCTGGAGCGGATCGGCGCGCGCTAGGGCTGTTGCGCCCGCCACGCGAACACCTGGGTCTGCCGCGTCTCTCCGTCCAGCACCCGGGTCTCGACGAAGCGCATGCCGATATCTGTCAGCACCCGCTGCGAGGCCTGATTGTCGGGCCCGGTGATGGCCAGGATGGTCTGCATGCCCAGCACCTCGGCGCCATGGCGCAGGCAGGCCGCGGCGGCCTCGCGGGCATAGCCGGCACCCCAGGCGCGCGGCACGAAGGCATAGCCCAGGTCCACCTCGGGCAGGCTGTCGCGCTTGATCAGGCCGCACATGCCCAGCAGCGCGCCATCCTCGCGCCGCTCGACGGCCCAGAAGCCGAAACCCAGGCGGGCATAGCTGGCCACCAGCTTCGCCTCGATCCAGGCCTCGGCGGCGGCCAGATCGTGCACATCGCGCGGGCCGATATGGGCGATCCAGGAGGGCTCGTTGAGCAGCTCCAGGATGAAGGCCGCATCCGCCGGCCCGAAATGGCGCAGCCGCAGCCGCCCGGTCTCCAACACCGTCATCTTCCTGCTCCCGATGCAAAACCGGGACAATACGCCACCTCAAACCGTCGCCAGGCCGCCCATGAATTTCATCCAGCAACTCCACAAAGCCGAACAACTGAACCACTCGCTGCTTTGCGTGGGCCTGGACCCGGACCCGGCCCGCTTCCCCGGCGCCTGGAAGGGCGATGCCGGCCGCATCTACGACTTCTGCTCGGCCATCGTCGACGCCACCAAGGACCTGGTGATCGCCTTCAAGCCGCAGATCGCCTACTTCGCCGCCCATCGCGCCGAGGATCAGCTGGAGCGGCTGATGGCGCACATCAAGCGGGTCGCGCCCCATGTGCCGGTGATCCTGGACGCCAAGCGCGGCGATATCGGCTCGACCGCCGAGCAGTACGCGAAAGAGGCTTTCGAGCGCTACCAGGCCGATGCGGTGACCCTGTCGCCCTTCATGGGCCTGGACTCGATCGAGCCCTATCTGCGCTACCCCGACAAGGGCGCCATCCTGCTGTGCCGCACCTCGAACACCGGCGGCAATGACTGGCAGATGCAGCGCCTGGCCGATGTGCCGGGCCAGCCGCGCCTGTTCGAGCATCTGGCCGCGCTGGCGCAGACCGCATGGAACAAGAACGGCCAGCTGGGCCTGGTGGTGGGCGCCACCTATCCGGAGGAGATCGCCCGGGTGCGCGAGCTCGCGCCGACCCTGCCGCTGCTGATTCCCGGCGTCGGTGCCCAGGGCGGCGATGCCGACGCGACCGTGCGGGCCGGCCTGCGCAGCGACGGCCTGATCATCGTCAACTCCTCGCGTGCCGTGCTCTACGCCAGCGGCGGCGACGACTTTGCCGCAGCGGCCCGCCGCGCCGCGCAGCAGACCCGCGAGCAGCTGAACCAGGCCCGCCCCGCCTGAGCATTAGTTCGCGTTTACCCCGAACTGCTGCGATAAGCCCACGCATTCGGGGGCTGACCGGGTATTCAGGCCGCCGGGTTCTGGCGGAGACTGCGCTCTTCGTCGAAGACCGGCTTCGGCGCGAGCGGAGCGAATGGCGTTGTGAGCAAGGAAACCCTGGACGATTTGAGCAGCCTGGTCGGGCATGATGTCGGCCCCGGCGACGCCGCTGCCGCGCTGGAGCGCAGCGTGCGGCGCCATTCGATGCGCTTGTTCCTGGCCGCCTGCGCGCTGATCTGCGGCCTGGCCGGCAGTCTGCAATGGTTTGGCCGCCTCGGTGGCGAGCCGTTCAACGGAGTGATCCCGCCGCTGCTGACCTGGGGCACGGCGGCGCTGGCGGCGCTGACCGTCTGGCAGCCGCCGCAACGCCAGGCCAAAGCCTTCGCGCTGCTGGTGATGAGCCTGGTGATCGCCTCGGCCGTCGCGCTGGCGCTGTCGCGCCAGCTGGGTCTGGCCTCGATCTCGCTGGGCATCATGAGCCTGATGGTGGTGCTGGCCACCGCGCTGCAAGGCGTGCGTGCCGGCCTCTTCATCTTCGGCATCAGCCTGCTGGCCGTGGCCGGCCTGACAGCCGCGGAGCTGGAGGGTTGGGGCCCGGGCACGACCGCGCCTGCCAGCCTGCCCGCCCGCCTGGGCACCCATCTGATACTGCTGGGATCGGGCCTGGTGATCGGCCTGGGCTGCATGCGCATGCTGCGCCGCTCGATCCAGGCTGCCGGCGAGCGCAATGCCCGCTTCCGCCATCTGCTGAGCATGGCGGCCGACTGGTACTGGGAGATGGACCGCGAGTTCCGCTTCACCCATCTGGCCGAGGACAAGCCCGGCTCCTCCGGCCTGGACCTGGCGGCACGCCTGGGCAAGGCCCCCTGGGATGTCGAGCATCTGGGCCTGTCGGACGAGGATCTGGACGCGCACCGCGCCGACCTCGAATCGCACCGCGCCTTCCACGGCGTCGTCGCGCGCCGGCGCGGGCCGGACGGCGCGGTGCGCTTTGTCTCGATCAGCGGCGAGCCGCGCTTCGACGCCCAGGGCAGCTTCCGCGGCTACTGGGGCGTGGGCCGCGATGTGACCAACGAGGTGCAGGCCGAGCAGGCCGTGGCCGCCACCGAGACGCGCTACCGCGAGCTGTTCCGCCGCTCGCCCAGCCCGCTGGTGCTGCACCGCTGGGGCCGGGTGCTGGACGCCAACCCGGCGGCGATGGCGATGTTCGGCTACACCCAGCGCTCCAGCATGATTGGCCAGGATCTGTTCTCGCATTACGAGCCGGGCGACGACGAACGCGCCCGCCAGCGCGCCGCCAAGATCGAGGCGATGGCGGTCGGCGCGATGCTGCCGATGGCCGAGTTCAAGCTGCGCACCCTGTCGCGCCGGCGCCGCCTGGTGCAGGCCACCAGCGTGCGGGTCGATGCCACCAGCGGCCCGGCCACCCTCTCCTTCTTCATCGACCAGACCGAGGCCTCGCGCGCCCAGGACGCCTTGCGCCGCAGCGAGGGTCTGCTCTCGCATCTGGTCGCCACCAGCCCCGATGTGATCACGCTGACCGAGATGAACTCGGGCCGCTACGCGATGGTCAACAAGACCTTCGAGCGGCTCTCCGGCTACAGCGCCGAGGAGGTGCTGGGCCGCACCTCGGACGAGATCGGCATCTGGCAGGACGTCGAGGAACGCGCCCGCGTGATCGACGGCGTGCGCCAGCACGGCAAGGTCAGCGAGGTGCCGGTCAACTTCATCACCAAGTCGGGCGAGCCGATCGCGATGGTGCTGTCGGCCGCGCCCTTCAATATGGACGGCCAGGCCTATCTGGTCGTCAACGCGCGCGATGTAACCGAGAGCGAGCGCACCCGGCTCGTGCATGCGGCGATCCTGCAGAACGCCTCGATCGGCATCACGCTGACGCGCGACCAGCATTTCGTCCAGGTCAATCCGCTGATCGAGGAGATGTTCGGCTGGCCGCCCGGCGGCCTGCTGGGCCAGCATGGCAGCGTGGTCTGGCCCGGTGTCGAGGCCTATGCGGCGGTGGGCGAGGAACTGGGCTCACGCCTTGCCGCCGGCGAGCAGGTCGAGATCGAACGGCCGATGCGCCGCCGCGACGGCTCGACCTTTCTGTGCCGGCTGCTGGCCAAGGCGGTGGACCCCAACCACCCGAGCCGCGGCGGCACGATCTGGATCATGGAGGACGTGACCGAGAAGCGCCGCGTCGAGGCCGCGCTGGCCCAGGCCAAGGACGAGGCCCAGGCCGCCAACCGCGCCAAGAGCGCCTTCCTGGCCAACACCAGCCATGAGATCCGCACCCCACTGAACGGCCTGCTGGGCCTGGCACGCATGGTGCAGCAGCCCGATCTGGACGAGGCCACCCGGCGCCAGTATCTGGACCAGATGCTGGACAGCGCCGAAAGCCTGTCGGGCCTGATCTCCGACATCCTCGATCTGTCCAAGATCGAGGCCGGCCGCCTGACGCTGGAGTCGCTGCCCTTCGCGCTGCGCGACATGCTGGGCACGATGCGCCTGGCCTATCTGACCCTGGCGCAGGCGCGCGGCCTGTCGTTCCGCATCGATGTCGACGAGGATGTGCCGGCCTGGGTGGTCGGCGACCCGATGCGCACGCGCCAGATCCTCAGCAACTATCTGAGCAATGCCCTGAAATTCACGCAGGCCGGCGCGGTGGCCGTGCGGGTGCGTCGGCAGGACGAGGAGCGGCTGCGCATCGAGGTGACCGACACCGGGCCCGGCATCGAGCCGGCCCTGCACGAGCGCCTCTTCCAGCCCTTCACCCAGGCCGACGAATCGACCACGCGGCGCTACGGCGGAACGGGGCTGGGCCTGTCGATCTGCCGCGAGCTGGCCGAGCTGATGGGCGGCACGGTGGGTGTGGACAGTACGCCGGGCCAGGGCTCGACCTTCTGGGCCGAGCTGCCGCTGCCCGGCGCGCCGACGCCGATCAGCACCACCTTGCGCGAGGCGCGCGACAACCAGGACCTGCAAGGCCTGCGCGTGCTGATGGTGGAGGACAACCCGGTCAATATGATGATTGCGGTGGCCTTGCTGGAGCAGTGGGGGCTGGAGGTCTCGCAGGCCAGCGACGGCAGCCAGGCGGTCGAGGCCATCAATGCCCAGGCCAGCATGGGCAAGCCCTTCGACGCGGTGCTGATGGATGTGCAGATGCCGGTGATGAGCGGCCACGAGGCGACGCGCCAGGTGCGGCGGCGCTTCCCGGCCACCGAGCTGCCCATCGTCGCGCTGACCGCCGCAGCCCTGATCTCGGAGCGCGACGAGGCCCTGGCGGCCGGCATGAACGACTTCCTGACCAAGCCGATCGACGCGCCACGGCTGCGTGCGACCCTGGTGCGCCTGATCGGCCACAAGGACAACGATCAGCACCGCAGCTGAGCGGGCCGCGACGCTTCAGCCGGGCGGCGGCGCTGACAGGCGCTTGAGAAAGACGCCCATCTCGCGCCCGGCCTGGTGATCACCCTGGCGCTGCGCCAGCGCCAGACCCTGTTGCCAGGCCGACCCGGCCTCCTGCGCCCGCCCTTGCGCCAGCAGCGCCTTGCCCAGCAGCTTCCAGGCGGCCGTGTAGTCCGGCTTGTGCTCGGTCGCCTTCTGCAGGTGCTCGGCCGCCGCCGCCGCATCGCCCCCATCGAGACAGGCCTTGCCAAGACCGAAGCGCAGCAGCGCATCGTCGCGGCCGCGCGCCAGCAAGGCTTCGAGGCGGGCACGCAGCGTATCGGGCGGCGGCGCGCCATGCGACGCGGCGAGCCGGTCGAGTTTGTCGGGGTCACTCATCAAGCAGGCCCTCCCAGGCATTGTTCGGGCCGGATTATGAAGGGAGGGGCCGGGACGGCGACTGGCCGTCCGCTCAGCTCAGCGCAGCGGCCGCCAGGTCGAGCTCGGGATGGAAGCCGGTGAACAGCAGGGTGGCCAGTTGCTCAGGCACATCGTTGTCAAAGCTCATCAGCAGCTCGGACGGCTGAGCCGCAGCGGCCGCGCCCAGGAGATCGGCAATCCAGGCCTGCAGCGGCTCGCTCGGCGGCTGCTTGAGCCGTTCCGCCACCCGGGCCACGGTGTCGTCGCGCAGGCGCGCCGAGCTCAACACCTGCCAGGCATAGTCGACCTCATAGCGCTCGACCACATCCCTGAGGCTTTCACCGTCCAGCCGGGACTCTTCGGCAAACTGCTTCAGCGTGCGGGTGCACAGACCGGCGATCAGCCGGCTCAGCAACTCGGCCTGCGATGCACGCATGGCGCTTGTCTGGGTATTCATCGTCGGTTCCCTGCTCAGAAAGAAAGCCCACGAGAGTTTGGTCGGGCCGACGATCCATGGGCGGACCAAGGGACCACATCGCCAACCGTGCAGCAAGACCGCCGAGGTCCTGGTGCCCATGACGCGGATCGAACGCGTGACCTCTCCCTTACCAAGGGAGTGCTCTACCACTGAGCCACATGGGCAAATCTGGAGCGGGATAAGAGACTCGAACTCTCGACCTATACCTTGGCAAGGTATCGCTCTACCAACTGAGCTAATCCCGCAGTGCGATGTCCGATGCGCCCGGAACAGGCGCCGAACAAACAAAAGCCCATCACTGGGGATGGGCTCTTGCTGTGCTCTTGCACGACGTCTTGGTGGCCTGGGGCGGAATCGAACCACCGACACGCGGATTTTCAATCCGCTGCTCTACCAACTGAGCTACCAGGCCATTTGTCTTGTTTCTCGCTTCATCGACAGGTCTGCCGAATCAGCGAAGACCGCGACTATAGCATAGAAATTACAGACCGCCACCGCGCTTGTTGCGCGTCAGATCCACACCGAGCTGCTTGAGCTTGCGGTAGAGATGGGTGCGCTCCAGGCCGGTCTTCTCGGCGACGCGGGTCATCGAACCGCTTTCCTTGGCGAGATGGAACTCGAAATAGCTTTTCTCGAAGGCGTCGCGGGCCTCGCGCAGCGGGCGGTCCAGCTCGAACACCTGCTCGGAGGCCAGGCCATTGGTCGGCAGGCTGGCCATCGGCGGGGCGCTGAGAGTGGGTGCCGTGTGGACGCTCGGGCTCAGCAGCTCGCTGCGGGCATAGCTGCTGGGCACGCCGACCGCCGGCGCGGCGCGCGGCGCGGTCTTGACCAGGGCCTGCTCGACGGCGCGCAGCAGCTTCTGCAAGGTGATGGGTTTTTCGAGGAAGGCGATCGCGCCGACCTTGGTGGCTTCGACCGCCGTGTCTATCGTGCCGTGGCCGCTCATCATGATCACCGGCATCGACAGCTGACCGGCACTGCCCCACTCCTTGAGCAGGGTGATGCCGTCGACATCGGGCATCCAGATGTCCAGCAGCACCAGATCGGGCCGCATCCGTTCGCGCACGGCGCGGGCCTGCGCGGCGTTCTCGGCGAGCTCGATCGTGTGACCTTCGTCGGTCAGGATTTCGGACAGCAGGGCTCGTATGCCCAGTTCGTCGTCAACTACAAGAATGGTTGCCATGTATGCCTACTGTTCACGCGGCCCTGTGCGCATCGCCGGGTTCGGCCGGGCTGGGTGCAGTCGCGAGTTTTGAAAATGATAACGAAACTTGAGCGCCGATCAGCGCCTGAGCCTGGTCGCCCTGCAAATGAAGGTTGGCCAGGCGGATGCGCGCGCCATGCTCGTCGGCGATTTTCTTCACCACGGCCAGGCCCAGGCCGGTGCCCTTGGTCTTGGTCGTGACATAAGGCTCGAAAGCGCGCTTGAGCACCTTCTCGGCAAAGCCGGGGCCGTTGTCGGTCACCTGCAGGCGCAGCGCGCGCAGCTCGCCGGCCTCGTTGAAGGCCTTCTGCGTGCGCACCAGCACATGGCCGTCGGGCTTGTCGCTGACGGCGTCCAGCGCGTTCTGCACCAGATTGTGGATGACCTGGCGCAGCTGGGTCGCGTCGCCCTCGATCAGCGGCGGCTCCAGGGCCAGCTCGGCCTGCAGCCGGCCGGCCTCCTGGGCCGGGGCGTACAGCATCAGCACCTCGGACACCAGCGCATTCAGGTCCAGCGCGCTGAGCTTGGCCGAGGGCAGGCGGGCATAGTCGCGGAATTCGTTGACCAGCTGCTTCATCGCCTGCACCTGGTTGACGATGGTGGCGACCGAACGCACCAGCATGGCCTGGTCGGCCCCTTCCAGCTTGGCTTCGAGCTTGTGCTGCAGGCGCTCGGCCGAGAGCTGGATCGGCGTCAGCGGGTTCTTGATCTCGTGGGCCAGGCGCCGCGCCACCTCGCTCCAGGCCGCCGAACGCTGGGCCGAGACCACCTCGGAGATGTCGTCGAACACCATCAGCCGGCCGTCCAGCGGCAGCTGCGCGCCGCGCACCAGCAGGGTCAGCGTGTCCTGGCCGGACTGCAGCTGCAGCTCGAAGGCGTCCTGCCAATGGCCACGCTCGCCGGCCTCGGGCGCATCGCTGAGCTGCTCGAAGCGCTGCCAGACCGACTGGGCAAAAGCCTCCAGCTGCGGCACCTCTTCGAGCCGCCGGCCGCGATAGGCCGACAGCGGCAGGCGCAGGATGCGGGTGGCGCCGGGGTTGACGGTGTCGATCTGCTGCCGGGCGTCGAACACGATCACACCGGCGGTCAGATTGTCCAGAATCGTCTGCAGATTGGTGCGCGCGCTCTCCAGGTCGGCCACGCTGCGCTCGACCAGCGCGCGGGCGTCGGCCAGCTGGTCGGTCATGTCGGCAAAGGAGCGGGTCAGGCCGCCCAGCTCGTCGCGCGAGGACAGCACCGGTTTGGCCGACAGATCGCCATGCGCGACCTGCCGCATGCCGTCGGCCAGCAGCAGCAGCGGCCGGGCCAGCTGGTTGCCCAGGGTCACGGCCAACAGCAGGGCCGCGAACACCGCCAGTATCAGCACCAGGGTCAAGGTGCCCAGATACATGCGGCGCAGGCCGTCGCGCTCCAGCGCGCGCTGCTGGTACTCGCTGTTGGCGGTCTGCACCGCCAGCGCATTGGACAGAACCTGGCTGGGCAGGCGCTGCACCACCATCAGATAGCGGTCGGCGCTGCCCAGGCTCATCTCGGTGCTGGGCAGCAGGGCCAGCGCGCGCAAGCGGGCATTGCCCTGCAGGGCCTGGGCCTCGTCCTCCAGGCCTTCGAGCTGGCTCATCACACCGGCGGCGCGTGCCTGCCTCAGCAGCACCGCGCCGGGCCGCTCCGGCGCCAGCGCGCTGGTGTCGCCGCCCACCGACATCAGGATCTGCCCGCCGCTGCCCACCAGGGCCACGGTGCGGGCCGAGAGCTGCTCGCGGATGCGCTCCAGCGCCAGCGGCTGCAGGCTTTGCGTGTCGGTCAGGCGGTCGGCGGCATCGCGGGTCTTGTTCGACAGCTCGTTGACCAGGCCGTCCAGCGTGCCGCGCCCGAGGTTCAGGCCGGCGTCCAGCGCGCTGGCCAGCCGCACATCGAACCAGCTCTCGATGCTGCGGTTCACGAACTGGTAGGACACGGTGTAGATCAGCAGCCCCGGCACCACGCCCACCAGCGCAAAGATGCCGGCCAGCTTCAGCAGCAGCCGGCTGCCGAACTTGGCGGCCCGCACCCGCAGCACCAGGCGCACCGCCGCCACGCTGATGACCAGCACCAGCACCGCCGCCACCGCCGCATTGAGCCAGAACAGCCAGATATAGTGGCGCTCGAAAAAGCCGCGCTGCGCGGTGCCGCCGATCGACAGCAAAAAGGCCAGCACCCCGCTGGCGCCGGTCACGGCCACCAGCGAGACCAGCCAGGCCCAACGCGCGGCGCGGGTCATGGCTTGTTGCTGGTCAGATCGGGATTCAGCGCCAGGCTGCGCTCGACGCTCAGGGCCCAGCCCTGCGGCGAGCCCAGGCCGATCTGCATCGGCCGCGGCAGCTGGCTGGTGTCGAGCCGGTAGCTGAACTCCAGGTAGTAGCGGCTGCCCTCTTCCAGATCCTTGCCCTCGGCCAGCCGCCAGCCGGCAATGCCGCGCAGCGAGGCCAGGGCTTCGGGCAGGGTGACATAGCTCTGGTGCAGGCCGCCGTTGCTGACGCGGTACTGGCGGGTCAGCGGCTGCCAGGCCAGGCGCCAGCTGCGCGAGACCCGCGAGATGCGCTCATCGCGCCAGTACCAGCGCGAACGCAGCACCGAGGCCTCGGCGGTGAAATAGATGGGCACGCCCTTCAGCAAGGCGTCCTCGACCGGCCGCGGCAGCTCGAAGCGGGTGCTGAAACTCATCAGAAGGCCGTCCTCGGCCCGCTCGGTGCTCAGCTGCACCAGTTCCACCCCGTCGGCCCTGGCCGGCGCCAGCCCGGCCAGCAGCATCAGGGCCAGCAGCAGACGCAGCAGCACCGCTCGCGCCAGGGCGGCGGACAACGGGGCGGCGGAGAACGGCAGGCGCAAGAGCAAGGGGCTAATCAGTTCTTTATCAGCAAGGCGTAGAAGAAGCCATCGACCACCGAGACCCCCGCACCCGCTTGCGAGCCATTGTCGGCCAGGGGCAGCAGATGCCCCGTGAAGCCCTGCACCTGGACCGGGCTCGCATCGCTATGGCGTTGCAAAAATGCATCGACCTGGTCCTGGCCCTCGGCCTTGAAAATCGAACAGGTGGCATAGACCAGCCGCCCGCCGGGTTTCAGCGTCGGCCACAGCGCCTCCAGCAGCTCGGCCTGGATGGTGGCCAGCTGGGCGATATCACCGGGCCGGCGCAGCCAGCGCACATCGGGATGGCGCCGCACGATGCCGGAGGCGCTGCAGGGCGCATCGAGCAGGATGGCGTCGAAAGGCCGGCCGTCCCACCAGGCGGCGGTATCGCGCGCGTCCGCGGCCTTCAGACTGGCGCGCTGATGCAGGCGGTCCAGGTTGTCCTGGACGCGGACCAGGCGCTGCGGGTCGGTGTCCAGGGCCAGCAGCTCCAGATCGGCCAATTCCAGCAGATGGGCGGTCTTGCCGCCCGGGGCCGAGCAGGCGTCCAGCACCCGGGCGCCCGCTGCCAGGGGGGCCAGGTCTTGCCAGGCCTGGACCACCAGCGGCGCGGCCAGCTGGGCCGCCGCGTCCTGCACCGAGACCTCGCCTTCGGCAAAGCCAGGCAGCGCCGTCACCGGGACGGCCCGCTCCAGCACCACGGCCTGGGGCGCCAGCGCCCCGAGCGCGCGCGCGGCGATGCCGGCGGCGGCCAGCCTTTGCAGATAGGCGGCCGCGTCGCCATGCCGGGCATTGACCCGCAAGCTCATCGGCGGATGTTCGTTGTTCGCTCTGAGCACGGCCTGCCAGTGCTCGGGCCAGTCCTGGCGCAGCCGCTCTATCCACCAGGGCGGGTGGTTGAACTCGCCCTGCGGCTCGCGCTGCGCGGCCTGCACCACCGCCTCGCGCTCGCGCAGAAAGCGGCGCAGCACCGCGTTGACGAAGCCGGCGCTGGCCGGGGCGCGCTTGCGCGCGGCGCTGACGGCCTGGTCCACCACCGTGTGATCGGCATAGGGCGGCGCGGCCGCGGGCCACAGCAGGGCCAGCGCGACGGTCAGCAGGCTGTCGACCTTGGGCGGCGGCGTCTTCGGGGCCAGCTTGGCACGCGCCGACTGGGCGGCGCCCAGCAGGCGCAGCACATGGAAGCTCAGGGCCTGGGTGCCGGGGCGCAGCTCCTGGGGGCAGCGCGCCAGCACGGCGGTCAAGGACTGACCCTCGCGCACGGCCTGCACGGCGTCGGCTGTCTGCAACAGCAGGCGCTGCAGCGGCGGGGCCAGGGAGGTGGAAGCGGAAGAAGAGGACACGCGCCCAGTGTAGGGGCAGCCCGCTGCCGCCCCGGGGCGGCAGGGAATTTGCAATCCGGACACAATGGTGACCGGACAAAGACTACCGAGACGCCCATGACCGGGGACAAGCCTGACACCATCTTCCGCAGCGAGGCCGAGCTGGCCGCCCTGCCCGCCTCCGAACGCATCCGCTACCGGTTGCGCGGTGCCGGCTGCCGCCACCATGCCAATGACAATATCGCCGCCTTCATCGAAGAGGGCGAGCTTGACGAGCTGCAGGCCGAGGTGCAGGCCAAGCTGCAGGAGGTGCTGCGCGCGCTGGTGATCGACACCGACAGCGACCACAACACCCAGGAGACCGCCAAGCGCGTCGCCAAGATGTATGTGCGCGAAATCTTCAAGGGCCGCTATGCCGTGGCGCCGCCGGTCACCGAGTTCCCCAATGTGACCCGGCTCAACGAGCTGATGATCGTCGGCCCGATCACGGTGCGCAGCGCCTGCTCCCACCATCTGTGCCCCATCATGGGCCGGGTCTGGATCGGCCTGCTGCCCAACGAGCACTCCAATCTGATCGGCCTGTCCAAGTACGCGCGGCTGTGCGACTGGATCATGAGCCGGCCGCAGATCCAGGAGGAGGCGGTGACCATGCTGGCCAACGAGCTGCAGGAGCGGGTCCAGCCCGATGGCCTGGCCATCGTGATGGAGGCCGACCATTTCTGCATGCACTGGCGCGGCGTCAAGGACATCGACTCGATGATGACCAATAGCGTGATGCGCGGCGCCTTCCTGAAGGACGCCAATCTGCGCCGCGAGTTCCTGTCCCTGCTGTCAAAGAAGTGAGGAAACCCAGATGCTAGTCCGTCTGCTCTATGCAAGCCGCGCCGCCAGCCCGATGAGCGAGGCCGAGCTCGCGGCCATCCTCAAGTCCTCGCGCGCCCACAACCCGGCCGAAGGCCTGACCGGCCTGCTGTGCTACAGCGACGGCATCTTCATGCAGGTGCTGGAGGGCGGGCGCGACGCGGTCAATGCGCGCTACAAGTCCATCATCGGCGATACCCGCCACCGCGATGTGATCCTGCTCAGCTACGAGGAGGTGGCCGAGCGCCACTTCGCCGGCTGGAGCATGGGCCAGGTCAACCTGTCGAGGCTGAACCCGGCCCTGGTGCTGAAGTATTGCGAGACCACCAAGCTGAACCCCTACGCGATGTCGGGGCAGGCACTGAAGGCGCTGTTCGACGAGTTGGTCAATACCGGCGCCATTGTCTGCAACTAGTCAAGCCAGCGAATCGGCCCAGATCGTGCGCGCCCAGTTCCAGGCGTAAGTGCCTTCCAGCTCGGTCGGGCCGGCCGACACACCGCCCGAGCCGGCCACGGTCTTGAAGGTCTTCTCGGCCGCGACGTACTCGTGCACGCTGGCGACGTGGATGACGTTCTTCGCGTCGACGAAGCTGTAGCAGGTATTGGTCAGCATAGGCGCCGGGTTGATCTCCCAGCCATTGAGCTGGGCGACGATGGCGGCCGCTGCGACCTTGCCGTGGCTATTGGCCATATGGCCGCTCTTGGGCATGCCCGGTGCGATCTGGATAGCGTCACCCAGCACATGGATGTCCTTGGCGGCGGTGGCCTCGAAGCTCAGATAGTTGACATTGACCCAGCGCGCATTGCTGTTGGCCAGGCCGGCCTGCACCGCGACGGCGCCGGCCCGCATGCTGGGCAGCACATTCAGCACATCGGCCTTGACGTCGTCCTGGATCTCGAACTTGACGGTCTTGCTCTTGGCGTCGACCGCCACCGCCTTGTGCTGCGGCCGGTACTCGATGATGCCCTTGTACTGCTCGGCCCAGACCTTCTTGAACAGCGGCCCCTTGGAAGTGACGTCCTGGTTGGCGTCCAGGATCAGCACCTTGGAGCGCGGCTTGGCCTGCTTGAAGTAGCCGGCGATCACGCTGGCCCGCTCGTAGGGCCCGGGCGGGCAGCGGTACGGCGCCTCGGGAATCGTGATCGCGTAGACGCCGCCGTCCGGCATCGCCTCCAGCTGGCGGCGCAGCGCCACCGTCTCGGGACCGGCCTTCCAGGCCTGCAGGATCTGGCCGGCGGCATTGGCGTCCTTGAGCCCGGCCACCGAGTCCCAGATCAGGTCGATGCCGGGGCTCAGCACCAGCTTGTCGTAGGCGATCACCGGGCCCGAGGCCAGGGTCGCGGTCTTCTTGGCCGCGTCGATGCTGGCCACCCAGTCGCGCACCACGGTGATGCCATGCTTGGATTGCAGCGCGCCATAGGGCGTGGTGATCTCGCCGATCTGGCGCGAGCCGCCCAGCACCAGATTGGAGATCGGGCAGGAGACAAAGGCCTCGCTGGGCTCGACCAGCACGACCTCGATCTTGTAGTCGGACAGCAGCCGGATGTATTTGGCCGCCGTGGCGCCGCCATAGCCGCCGCCGACCACCAGCACCCGGGCCTTGCTCGGCACCGAGGTGGTGGCACAGCCGGCCAGGCCCAGCACGGACAGGGCGGCCGCGCCCTGCAGGAGATTGCGTCTTTGCATCATGGTGTCTCGTCTCCGTCAGTTGCGCGGCAGGGCGGCGAAATAGCCGGCCAGCTGTTCGATCTGGGCTTCGCTATAGCCCTTGGCCAGCTGGTGCATCACGGTGGCCTGACGGGCGCCACTCTTGAAGGCCTTCATCTGCTCGCTGAAATAGGCGGCCGGCATGCCGGCAAGACCTGGCACCGCCGAACCCTCGACGGCACGCCCCGCCGTGCCGTGGCAGTTGGCGCAGGTGGCGGCCAGGGCCTTCAGATGCAGGGCCTTGGCATCCTGGGCCGCGGCGGCACCGGCGCTGGCGGCCAGCGCGGCGCCCAACAGAATCGCTCGCAAGCTCATCGGAGTCTCCTTGTTGTGTAGTCGGCGCAGTTTATGCAGCGCCCCCCGACTTGCCAACAAAACAATCGCAATAAGCTTCTACAGCGAACGCGCCTCGGCAAAGCCGTAGAGGCTGGCCAGCACCCGGGTCGGGAACTGCCTCGCCGCCTCGTTGTACTGGCTGACCGCCTGGTTGAAGACCTGGCGCGAGAAGGCGCGCTGGCGTTCGATCAGTTTCAGCTCGGCCAGCTGAGCCTGGATCTCGGCGTCCCGACCGAGCTCCCCATGGTGCTCGACCAGGGACACCAGCCGGGTCAGCGCCGCCGCATGGACGGCCGTGGCCACCGCCAGGCTGGCCACCGGGTCGCCCGCATAAGGCTTGCTCCGGGCCGCCAGCACGGCGGCCTGCACCTCGGCCTGGGCACTGTCCAGCGCGTCGAAGGCGGCCTGCTCGCTCTCCAGCGCCGGCCGCGCCAGGGTCAGCAGCCGGGCGCTGACCTCGGCGCGCGCGCCGAACTGCTGGTCCAGCTGCACAAAAGCCTCGCCGATCGCATTGCGCAGCCGCATCAGGCGGTTGTAGGCACCGATGCCCCAGAACAGCAGCAGCGCCGCGACGATCCACCCCAAGGTCGACCAGCTCATGTCGCGATGTACTCCGCATGGCCGCGCGCGCGCAGCTCGCAGGCCGGGCAGCTGCCGCAGCCATAGCCCCAGGCGTGCCGGGTCTTGCGCTCGCCCAGATAGCAGGTGTGGGTGTGTTCGATGACCAGGTCGTTCAGCGCCGCGCCGCCCAGGCTCTCGGTCAGCGCCCAGGTCTGGGCCTTGGTGATGAACATCAGCGGCGTCTCTATCGTCATGGGCGCATCCAGGCCCAGGCTCAGCGCCACCTGCAAGGCCTTCAAGGTGTTGTCGCGGCAGTCGGGGTAGCCCGAGAAATCGGTCTCGCACATGCCGCCCACCAGCACCGAGGCGCCGCGCCGGTAGGCCAGGGTCGCGGCAAAGCTCAGGAACAGCAGGTTGCGGCCTGGCACAAAGGTGTTGGGCAGTCCATTGGCCTGCATCGCGATGGCGCGGTCCTCGGTCAGCGCGGTGTCGGAGATCTGGCCCAAAAGGCTCAGGTCCAGCAGATGATCCTCGCCCAGCTTGGCGCCCCATTCGGGAAACTGGCGGGCCAGCTCGCTGCGCACGGTCAGCCGGCATGCGAGCTCGACGCGATGGCGCTGGCCGTAGTCGAAGCCGAGCGTCTCGACCTCGGCATAGCGTTGCAATGCCCAGGCCAGGCAGGCGGTGGAGTCCTGGCCGCCGGAGAACAGCACCAGGGCTTTGCGGGATTGGTTGGCTTGGGGCGGGGTGGTCATGGTCGTAGCGGCGGGACGAAGCCCGCATGTTATGTTCCTCGCCGCACAGTGAGGAGGACGGCAATGGAAACAAAGTTTCATATTCTGCTCTGGGCGGCGCTGGGACCCGCGCTGGCCCAGGCCCAGGCCGGCCGCATCGAGCAGGTGCTGGTCTATCCGGGCGGCGCCAGTGTCGAGCGGGTGCTGGCGGTCAAGGCCGGCCAGCAGCAGCTGAAGATCGCCTGCCTGCCGGCCCGCTTCGATGCCGACTCGCTGCAGCTGCGCGCGCCCGAGGGCAGCGGCCTGGCGATCGGCGAGATCACGGTGCAGACCGTCGCGCGCGCGGCCCTGCCCGAATGCGCCGACTCGCCGCTGGACACGCGCATCCGCGAGCTGCAGGAGCAGCAGGCCGCGCTGGCCGCCGAGGCCGAGGCCCATGAGCTGGCGCTGGGCTATCTGAAGAGCTACACGGCACCGAGCGGCCAGCCGGCGTCGATAGCGGCGACCGCCGAGACCCTGCGCCGCAGCGGGCTCGACACCTTGCAGCGCCAGCAGGCCCTGCAGCGCCGCAAGCAGGCGCTGGAACGCCAGCTGGCACCGTTGACGGCCGAGCGCGACCGCCTGTTGCAGGCCAATCCGCAGCTGCGGACCGTGCTGGTGCGGCTGGCCGCGCCGCGCGATGCCGAGCTGCGCCTGTCCTACCGGCTCAGCCAGGCCGGCTGGGAGCCGGTCTACCGCGCCTATCTCGACAGCCGCTCCGGCCAGGTGCGGCTGGAGCGCCATGCCCAGGTCGCACAGCACAGCGGCGAGGACTGGAGCCAGGTCAGGTTGCGCCTGTCGACCACCCAGCCGCGCCAGGCCACCGGCATGCCGCCACCCAGATCCTGGACCCTGGACCTGCTGCCGCCGCCCAGCGCCGAGCTCGCACGGCCGGCGCCGGCCTATGCAGCCGCCGCCGCAGCGCCGGCACCACGCCAGGCCGACGGCCCCGAGCTGAACTTCAATGTGGCGGTGTTCCACGGCGAATTCGCCACCGAGTTCGAGGTGCCGGGCCGGGTCTCGGTCGCGGCCGATGGCCAGCGCATCGGTCTGGCCCTCGGCCATCAGATGCTGGATGCGCAGCTGATGGCTCGCGCCAACCCGAGCACCGAGGCCCAGGCCTATCTGGTGGCCGAGAGCGCGCGCCCCGCCGGCGTCTGGCCGGCCGGGCCGCTGCAGCTGTTCCGCGACGGCGACTTCGTCGGCCAGAGCCAGCTGCGCGTGGCCAACCAGGAGCGGCTGGACCTGTTCTTCGGCCGTGATGAACGGCTGCGTGTGACGGTAGAGCCCGAGCAGCGCAATGCCGGCGACCGCGGCCTGATCGGCAGCCGTGCCGAGCAGCAGATCGGCCGCGCCTACCGCATCGAGAACCTGCAGCAGCGCCACCTCAGCGTGCAGATTCTCGAGGCCGCGCCGGTCGGTCGCCACGAGGACATCAAGGTGCAGACCCGCTTCGACCCCAAGCCCGCCCTGGCCAGCTGGCGCCAGCAGCCGGGCATCGTCGCCTGGCAGTTCGAGCTGGCGCCCGGCCAGAGCCAGCGCCTCACGGCCGACTATCTGATCGGCTATCCCAAGGACGCCCGCATCGGCGGCCTGCGCTGATCCCCACACCGAGGCTGTCGATGACACGCACCCCCTCTCTCGTCCTGATGGGCCTGCTGCTGCTCGCCGCCCTCGTGCTGTCCGGCTGGCAGCCCTATGACCGCGCCACCTGGCTGATGGAGGTGGCGCCGGTCATGATCGCCGTGCCGCTGCTGGCCGCCACGCGCGCGCGCTTCCCCCTCAGCCCGCTGATGTACGGGCTGATCTTTGCGCACTGCCTGATCCTGATACTCGGCGGCGCCTACAGCTATGCGCGGGTGCCGCTGGGCTTCTGGATGCAGGAGCTGATGGGGCTCTCGCGCAACCCTTACGACAAGATCGGCCATTTCGCCCAAGGCCTGATCCCGGCCCTGCTGGCCCGCGAGATCCTGCTGCGCGGCGGCCATGTGGCCGGGCGAGGCATGGCCGGCTTTCTGGCGGTCTGCGTCGCGCTGGCGGTCAGCGCGGTCTACGAGCTGATCGAATGGTGGGCGGCGCTGGCGCTGGGCCAGGGCGCCGACGAGTTTCTCGGCACCCAGGGCGACCCCTGGGACACCCAGTCGGACATGTTCCTGGCCCTGCTGGGCGCGCTGGTCGCCAGCTTGCTGCTGGCGCGCTGGCACGACCGGCAGTTGCGGGCGCTGGCGACCCACTAGCCTCGCCAGCCTCGGGCATACCCGGGGCCTCGAAATCCCGCTGGTGGGCCGGAGCTCGCACGGCCAAGATCGGCGCCTCAGCAACCCCTCCAGCCACGCCCGATGACCGCCCTGCTGCCCACCCTCTTGCTGATCTCGCTGGCCCTGGTGATGCTGGGCGTCGGCCTGTCGCTGAGCCTGGATGACTTCGCGCGGCTGCGCCGCCACCCGAAGGCGGTGGCCATCGCGCTGCTGCTGCAGATGCTGCTGCTGCCGCTGGCCTGCTTCGCGATGATCAAGCTGGTCGGCCTGCCGCCGGTGATGGCGGTGGGCCTGATGCTGCTGGCGGCCTCGCCGGGCGGGGTCTCGGCCAATCTGTTCTCGCATCTGTTCGGCGGCCATGTGGCGCTGAACATCTCGCTGACCGCGATCAACACCTTGCTGTCGGTGCTCACCATGCCGCTGATCGCCAACCTCGCGTTGCAGCATTTCATCGGCGAAGGCGTCGTGCCGCTGCAGACCGCCAAGGTCGCCGAGGTGATGGCCGTCGTGCTGCTGCCGGTGGTCGTCGGCATGAGCGTGGCGCGCTGGCGCCCGGCGCTGGCGGCGCGGCTGGAGAAGCCCTTCAAGATCTTCAGCGCCGTCGTGCTGGCCCTGCTGGCGCTGGGCGCGATCGCCAAGGAGTGGCGCGCGCTGGCCGACTCGGCCGCCAGCATCGGCGCCATCGTGCTGGCGTTCAATCTGCTGAGCCTGCTGTCGGGCTACTACCTGAGCCGCGCGCTGGGCCTGGCCAAACCGATGGCCACCGCGATCAGCTTCGAGATCGGCATCCACAACTCGACGCTGGCGTTGTTTATCTCGCTGAGCGTGCTGCAGAACTTCCAGATGGCGCTGCCGGCGGCGGCCTACTCGGTCAGCATGTATGTCGTCGGCACCTTGTTCGGCCTGTGGCTGCGCCGCAGCGACGCCGGCGCTAGGACAGCAGCGGCAGGCGCCGACGCCGCTCGCCGGTGAGCGCAAACCAGGCATTGGCCACGGCCGGCGCCACCGGCGGGGTGCCGGGCTCGCCGACGCCGCTGGGCGCATGGCCGCTGGCGACCAGATGGGTCTCGATGCGCGGCGTCTGCGCCAGGCTCAGCAGCGGATAGTCGGGAAAGTTGCGCTGCTGCACGACGCCGTCCCGGATGTCGATGCGGCCGAACAGCGCCGCCGTCAGCCCGAAGATGATGGCCCCCTCCATCTGGCGCTCGACGATGGCCGGGTTGACCACGGTGCCGCAATCCAGCGCGCAGACCACGCGCAGCACCTGGGGCCGCCCGCCCGGGTCCTGCGCCAGTTCCACGACCTGGGCGACGATGCTGCCGAAGCTCTCGTGCAGGGCCAGGCCGCGGGCTTGCCCCGTCGGCAAGGCCTGACCCCAGCCGGCCTTCTCGGCCGCCAGTCGCAGCACCGCCGCGTGGCGCGGCAGCCCGTCCAGCAGGCTCAGGCGGTAGTCCAGCGGATCGGCCCCGGCCGCGTGGGCCAGCTCGTCGACAAAGCTTTCGATGAAGAAGGCATGGTGCGAATGACCGACCGAGCGCCAGAAGCCGACCGGCACGCCGCTGTGCGTGGCCAGGTGGGCGATGCGCTGATGCGGCACGGCATAGGGCTGGTCGAACAAACCCTCGGCCGCGGTCTTGTCCGGCAGGTCCACCGGCCCGGCCAGCGCCGGCAGCACCCGCTCCATCCAGCGCGGCGAGATCGCATCGCCGGCGCTGCCGATGCGCAAGGCCAAGGGCTTGCCGTCCTCGCCCAGCAGCGCTTCGCAAAAGGCCGCGCCGGCCGGGCGGTAGAAGTCGTGCCTCATGTCCTCCTCGCGCGACCACAGCAGTTGCACCGGCCGACCGCCGGTCTCCAGCGCCACCCGCACGGCCTGGCCGACGAAATCGATCTCCAGGCGCCGGCCGAAGCCGCCGCCCAGATAGCTGACATGCACGGTGACCGCCTCGGGCGCGACGCCGGCCACGCGCGCGGCCAGCTCGCGGGCCAGACCCGGGACCTGGGTCGGTACCCAGAGCTCGACCCGGCCGTCGCGCACCCGGGCCGTGCAGTTCATCGGTTCCATCGCCGCGTGGGCCAGATAGGGGGCTTCGTAGAGCGCCTCGATCTTGCGGCCCAGGCCGGCCAGTGCACGGTCGGCATCGCCCTCACTGGCGAAGGCCAGCCCGTCGGCGGCGGCGCGCCGCGCCGCCTCGGCCAGCGCGGCGGCGATGTGCGCGCTGTCCAGCGCCCCGGCCGGCCGGCCCTGCCACTCGATCTCCAGCGCCGCCGCGGCACGCAACGCATGCCAGCTGTTGCGCGCGACGATGGCCACCGCCGCCTGGCCGCCGGCATAAGGCCCCAGCGATACGACCCGCTCGACCCCGGGCTGGCGCAGCGCCGCGTCGACCGGCAGCGCGCCGGGCGCGCCGCCCAGCGCCGGCGCATGGCGGATCGCCGCATACAGCAGGCCGGGCGGCCGCGCATCGATGCCAAAGCGCGCCGAACCATCGATCTTGGCGGCCAGGTCCAGGCGCGGCGCGGACTGCCCGATCAGGATCCATTGCCCTCTCGGCTTCAGCCCCACCTCGCCGGGCGGCGTGGCGGCCGCCGCCTGAGCGAACTCGCCGTAATGGGCGCTATCGCCCGAGGCCACATGGCTGATCACGCCGGCGGTGATGCGCAGCTCGGCCAGCGGCAGCTTCCAGCGCAGCGAGGCCGCGCCCAGCAGCTGCTGGCGGGCGGTGGCGGCGGCCCAGCGCAGCGGCTCCCAGGCATCCGCGACGCTGGAGCTGCCACCGGTGGCATTGATACCCAGCTCACGCGCCAGCTTGGCCACGGTCCAGGCCCCCAGTCTCGCGGCCGGGCTTTCCTGGCCCGGCTCCAGGCTGCGCGGCGGGAGCGGCAGCTGGCCGACGAACATCGCGACATTGCCGTAGAGCGACTCGTGGCCGGCCGCGATCAGCCGCAGCCGCGCCAGCGGCACGGCCAGTTCCTCGGCCACCAGCTGGGCCAGCGCGGTATGCACGCCCTGGCCCATCTCGCTGCGGTTCATCGCCAGCAGCACGCTGCCGTCGGCGGCGATCTTGATCCAGCCGTTCAGGCCGATCTCGCCGTCGACCACGGCCTGCGTCTTCGCATGGCCCAGCCGGCTGCGTGGCGGCAGCGCGGCAAAGCCCACCAGCAGGGCGCCGGCCGCACCAAGACCGGACAGCAGCAGCGTGCGGCGCTTCATTCGCGCTTGCCCGCCGGCTTGGGCGCGCTGCTCATTTGGGCGGCCACATCCTTGATCGCCGCGCGCACGCGCGGATAAGTGCCGCAGCGGCACAGATTGGTCATCGCCGCGTCGATATCGGCATCGCTGGGCCTGCGCTTGCTGGCCAGCAGCGCGGCGGCGGCCATCAGCATGCCGCTCTGGCAATAGCCGCACTGCGGCACCTGGTGGGCTATCCAGGCCTGCTGCAGCGCGCCGGCTGCCAGGCCCTCGATGGTCGTGACGGCCTTGCCCTGCACGCTGGCCAGCGGCGTCACGCAGGCACGCGCGGCCTGGCCATCGATATGCACGGTGCAGGCACCGCAGGCCGCGACGCCGCAGCCGAACTTGGTGCCGGTCAGGTTCAGCCCGTCGCGCAGCACCCACAGCAGCGGCATGGCGGCATCGTCCGCATGCGCGGGCAGCGCATGGATCTGCCCGTTGACCTTCAGTTCCATCCCTGCCCTCTCTCCGCCTGCGACGCCGCCCGGCGTTCCGCGATTCACAATAGCGCCATGAGCAAGCCCGACCTCCCCACGCCCACCCTGATGCTGCTGCCCGATGGCCAGGCGCCGCAGCTGTTGTTCCTGCTGTTCCACGGCCTGGGCAGCGATGGCTCGCAGATGGCGCCGCTGGCCCAGGCCCTGCGCGCCCAGTACCCGCAGGCCGCGGTGCTGAGTATCGATGCGCCCGATGCCTTCGACGGGGCAACGACTGCGGCCGCAGGTTACCAATGGTTTTCGCTGCAGCGGATCGACGACAGCAGTCGCATCGAACGGGTCGCGGCCGCGCTGCCCGGCTTCATCGCGCTGGTGCGGCACTGGGCGGATCACTTCGAGCTGCCCTGGGAGCGCGTCGCCCTGGGCGGCTTCTCGCAGGGCGCCATCATGGCGCTGGAGGCGGTGCAGGCCGAGCCCCGGCTGGCCGGCCGCGTGCTGGCCTTCGGCGGCCGCTATGCCAGCCTGCCCCAGCACGCCCCCGAGGAGGTCAGCCTGCACCTGCTGCACGGCATGGCCGACGAGCGCATGCCCTACCGCGACATCGTGCAGGCGGCCCAGATCCTGGTGCAGCTGGGCGCCGATGTCACCGCCGACGTCAAGCCCGGCATCGGCCACGAGCTGCACCCCGAGCTGATCGCCAAGGCGATGGAGCAGCTGCGCACCTTTGTGCCGGCCCGGCTGTGGCGCGAGGCCGTGCTGGCGGCCGCCGAGCAGGATCGCAAGCCCAGCTGAGGGCGGCGCCGCGATGCGCCGATAAGCGGGCGATCCGGGCCGCTCATCGGCCGCTCATATGCGGGA
Organism: Roseateles cavernae; assembly: GCF_040187885.1. Lineage (NCBI taxonomy): Bacteria > Pseudomonadati > Pseudomonadota > Betaproteobacteria > Burkholderiales > Sphaerotilaceae > Roseateles > Roseateles cavernae. Next base: position 1,188,904 of record NZ_JBDPLH010000001.1, on the reverse strand, counting down.
TCGTCGCTTGCTCCGGCCGGCGCGAAAGCACAGACTGAAGACCGGTCAAGCGTGATGCGAGGCGGTCATGGCAAGGGCGGTCGGACTGATCTGGCTGGGTGGCGGACTGGCGGCCACGGCGGCGCTGGCGGGCTTCACCGAGCTGCGCAGCTCGCGGCTGCAGGCCACGTTGTGGTCATCGGCGGCGCGCGAGGCCAGCTACCGCGTCGAGGCCGGCCCCAGCCCCCGCATCAGCTTCCCGGGCGACGGCCCCTACGACGAGCGCATGGGCTATAGCGCGCTGCCGCAGCACCTCGAGCGCCTGCAACAGCAGGGCTTCGTCATCGCCAGCCAGGCCCGCCAGTCGCCGCAGCTGCTGGCCATGGCCGAGCAGGGCCTGTTCATCCCCTACCGCGAAAAAAGCCAGGCCGGCCTGCTGCTGCGCGACTGCCGTGGCGAGGCCTTGCTGGCGCTGCGCCAGCCGCAGCGCCAGTACGCGCGCTTCGAGGACATCCCGCCGCTGCTGGTGCAGACCCTGCTGTTCATCGAGGACCGCCATCTGCTCGACGAGGACGCGCCGCGCCGCAATCCGGCGCTGGACCCCGAGCGCTTCGGCAAGGCCGCGCTGCAGCAGTTGCAGCAGCGCATCGATGCCAGCCGACCGGCGTCCGGCGGTTCGACCCTGGCCACCCAGATCGAGAAGTACCGCCATTCGCCGCAGGGCCGCACCGGCTCGGTCGGCGAGAAGCTGCGCCAGATGGCCTCGGCCTCGCAGCGCGCCTATCTGGACGGCGAGCAGACCCTGGGGCGCCGGCGCGAGATCCTGCGCGACTATCTGAACACCGTGCCGCTGGCCGCGCGGCCCGGCATCGGCGAGGTGCACGGCATCGGCGACGGACTCTGGGCCTGGTATGGGCGCGATGCCGACAGCGTCAGCCGTCTCCTGCTGCAGCAGACCGACGCGAGCCCGGCCCAGGCCCTGGCCTACAAGCAGGCGCTGTCGCTGCTGATCGCGCAGCGCCGCCCGAGCCAGTTTCTGCGCGGCGACGGCCAGGCGCTACGGCGCCTGACCGACAGCTACCTGCGCCTGCTGGCCGAGGCCGGCGCGATCCCGGTGGCGCTGCGCGATGCGGCGCTGCCGCTGGCGCTGACACGGGCCGAGCCGGGGCCGCAGCCGCAGCGGCCCGATTTCGTGCAACGCAAGGCCAGCGGCGCGCTGCGGGTCAAGCTGGCCGCGCTGCTGGACATGCCGCGCAGCTACGAGCTGGACCGGCTCGATCTGGCGGTGCAGACCAGCCTGGACGGCCGCGCCCAGGCCCTGGCCACGCGCACGCTGGCGGGGCTGCACAAGCCCGAAGCGGCGCGCGCCGCCGGGCTTTACGGCCCCCATCTGCTGGAGGCCGGCGCCGACCTGCGCCCGCTGGTGTTCAGCCTGACGATTTACGAGCGCGGCGCGCACAGCAACCGGCTGCGCGTGCAGGCCGACAGCCTGGCCCAGCCCTTCGACGTCAATCTGGGCGCCAAGCTGGACCTGGGCTCGACCGCCAAGCTGCGCACGCTGATCTCCTATCTGGAAGTCATCGCCGAGCTGCATCAGCGCTGGGCCGGCCTGAGGCCCGAGGCGCTGCGCGCGCTGGCGCCGTCCGGCCGCGATGCGCTGTCGCTGTGGGCGCGCGACTACCTGCTGCAAACCCAGCCGCCGCGCGAGCTGCCGGCGATGCTGGACGCCGCGCTGCAGCGCCGCTACTCGGCCCATCCGGGCGAGGCCTTCTTGACCGGCGGCGGCCTGCACCGCTTCGAGAATTTCGCGCCCGAACACCAACACCAGCAGTTTTCGGTCAGCGAGGCCTTCAAGCACTCGGTCAATCTGGTCTTCATCCGGCTGATGCGCGACATCATCCAGCATCGCATCCACGGCGGCGACGCTGCCGCGCTGCTGGCCGAGCCCGGGCATCCGCGCCGCCAGGCCCTGCTGCAGCGCTTCGCCGCGGCCGAGGGCGGCCACTATCTGGCCGGCTTTCTGCGCAAATACCAGGGCCTGTCGGCCGCACAGGCGCGCGAGCGGCTGCTGGCCGACACGCGGCCAACGCTGCCGGCCCGCGCCGGCCTGCTCTATCTGCTGGAGCCGGCGGCCGACGAAGCGCGGCTGCGCGCCTGGCTGGCCGAGCATTTGCCCCAGGCGAGGGTCGATGCCGCCATGCACCGCCGCTACCAGGCGCTGTCGCTGGCCGACCGGGCCTATCTGGCGGGCCGCCACCCGCTGGAGCTGTGGCTGGTGGGGCACTTGCAGCAGACGCCGGACGCCGGCCCCGAGGAGCTGCTGGCGGCCAGCGCCGAGGCCCGTCAGCAGGCCTATGCCTGGCTGTTCAAGACCCGCCAGCGCGCCGCCCAGGACCAGCGCCTGCGCCAGATGCTGGAGCGCGAGGCCTTCGACGGCCTGCTGCAGTCATGGCGCCGGCTGGGCTATCCCTTCGACCGGCTGACGCCCTCCTATGCCAGCGCGATCGGCGCCTCCGGCGACCGCCCGGCGGCACTGGCCGAGCTGATGGGCATCATCGTCAACCAGGGCGCGCGTCGGCCCCAGCAGCCGATCGAGGCCCTGCATTTCGCGGCCGGCACGCCCTTCGACACCCGGCTGGAGGCGCGCGGCGCAGCGGTGCAGCAGGTGCTGGCGCCGGCGGTGGCCGAGGCCGCCTGGCGCGCCCTGGTCGCGGTGGTCGAGGACGGCACGGCACGGCGGCTGCGCGGCGTGTTTCTCGATGCCCAGGGTCAGGCCTTGCCGGTGGGCGGCAAGACCGGCACCGGCGATCATCGCCAGACCCTGGTCGACAAGAACGGCCGCCTGATCTCGGAGCGCGTCGTCGAGCGCTCCGGCACCCTGGTCTTCACCCTGGGCGAGCGCTATTTCGGCACCGTCACCAGCTATGTGCACGAGCCCGACGCGGCGCGCTACCACTTCACCAGCGCGCTGTCGGTGCAGCTGCTGAAATCGCTAGGCCCACCGCTGCTGGCGAGCTTGCAGCGGGAGCACTGCGCGGCCGATTGACGGCGCTCAGTCCAGCACCACCTCGGTACGCACCGTGCCGGCCCGCTCGGCACTGGCGGTCAGCGCCAGCCGCGTGCCCTTGGGCGCGCGCACCACCCACTCGCCAACGGCCCGGTCGGCCGTGACCTCGCGGCTGGGCAGGAAGGCCTGCTGGCTCTGCTTGGGGGCATGGCCTTCAAGCTGCGGGCCTTCGATGCGCTCCTTGCCGCCGAGCAGGCTGATCTCGGGATTGCCGGGCGGCAGGTGGATCTCGAACATCACGCCGCGCACCACCTTGCGCTCCAGAGCCCGCTTGGTGATGTAGGCCGGCAGATAGCCGCTATTGGCCACCGCCAGGCGCACCCGCCAGGTGTCGGGGCCGAGCGCCCGCACCTCGGTGCGCAAGAGCTCCAGCTTGGGCAGGGACAGCGCGATCTGGTTCATCCAGCCCGGGAAGCGCGCGGCCTCGCGCTCGCGCAGATGCGGCGGCGGGTTGCGCCAGTAGTTCATCTTGTCCCAGCCGCCGATCTCGACCGCGCCGAGCTGCGGGTGCTGGAAGGGCCGCCAGTCCACATGGGCCCGGCCCTCGCACTGCTCGTCGCTCCACTTCAGCAGCTTCAGGTCGTCCTCGACCGGATGGTCGCGGTACCAGTCGATCCACTTATAGCCCTCGATGCCGGCCTCCTTGTTGGGCGACCAGATCTCGACCACCCAGAACAAGGCGCCCAGATGCTCGTAGACCCAGTCCTGCGTGCCGGAGATGACTTCCTTGGGGTGGTATTTGAAGTCGTGCCAGATGCTGATGGCCGGGTAGCCGCTGTGCTTGACGCCCAGCTCCGAGAAGCGCTTGTAGGCCCACAGATCCTCGGGAATCATGTCCTCGTCGCTGTGGCCGCCCATGGGGCGCAGGATCACGCCGCTGTGGGTGTGATAGCTGATGGCCGCGCCGATATTGGGGTGGCCGGTGATGAAGTCCACCATGGCCCGCACCTCGGGCTCGCTGGTCGGATAAGGGCCGGCGCCGACCTGCTTGTACTCCTGGCGCCACTCGCTGGGGAAGTTGCGATTCAGGTCCAGCCCCTCGCGGTCGCGGTTGACCGTCACTGTCAGGCCGTCGTGGTTCTTGACGAAACCCTCGGGGATCAGCCGGTAGTACTCGCCGCCGAATTCGCCGGGCTCGCGCGCCACCATCAGGCGCGGGTCCTGCTCATGCTTTTTGTAGCCGCCATGCGGGTCGGGCACGCGCATCGTCAGGATGCGGCCGTCGCCGTCGACGTCCTCGATGCTCAGGCCGTCGACCGGCTCCTCGTCATAGGGGTAGCGGCGGGTCGAGGAGCGGATGTGGCGCGGCCGCTCGGCCAGGGCCAACTCGGCGCCGTCGGGGTTCAGGCGCGGCACCATATAGATGACGCGGCTGTCCAGCAGCTGGGTCACCTGCCGGCCTTGCTCATCCGGGGTGCCGTACTTGAGCAGCAGGTCGTGCAGGTAGTACAGGCAGGTGGTCGAGGCGGTCAGCTCGGCGGCGTGGATATTGCCGTCCAGCCAGAAGGCCGGCTTGTCGATATCGGCGCCGGTGGCGGTATTGGTCAGCACCAGCACCCAGATGTCGCGGCCCTCGTAGCTCTTGCCGATGCTGCGCACCGAGACCAGATTGGGCCGCGCCTCGGCGTAGGCGAACAGGAGCTGGGTCAGCTCCTCGTAGCGGTAGAACTCGTCGAATCGCGGGCTGGGCAGGGCTGACATGGCGGGAGCGGTATTGGCAGTGCGGCCGATTGTGCCCAAAGCCCGGTCTTGCCGCAGCCGGGTTGACCCGCTTGGGTGCGCAGCGCGTCACTGGCCCTTGAACAGGCCCTGGAACTGGCGCGACACCGGCAGCTTCTCCTCGCGGCCCTTCAAGGTCAGCACCATGGTGTTCTCGTCGATGCGCAGGGCGCTGGCGATCTGGCGGCTGTTGACCAGCACCGAGCGGTGCACCTGCCAGAACTGCTCGGCGTCCAGGCTGGCCAGCAGCTCCTTCAGCGGCGTGCGTATCAAGGCCTCGCCGCCCAGGTGCACGACCCGGGTGTAGCGGTTGTCGCTCTCGAAGAAGATCACCTCCTCCGGCGCGATCAGCTTGACCTCGCGGCCCAGCGAGGCCTGGATCGGGCGCTGCAGGCGGGCCGCGGCCGCCTGCGGCAGCAGCTGCTGCAGCAGTGCCTGCAGATCGGGGACCGGCTGCCGGCGCTGCGCTCGGCCCTGCAGGCGCGTGATGGCCTGGCTCAGGCGGGCCTCGTCCACCGGCTTCATCAGATAGTCGACCGCACCGGCGTCGAAGGCCGAGATGGCGTGGTCATCGAAGGCGGTGACGAAGACGACCTGCGGCGGCGTGGCGGTGGCGGCCATGCGGCGCGCCACCTCGATGCCGCTCAGGCCGGGCATGCGGATGTCGAGAAAGCAGATCTGCGGCTCGTCGGCCAGATAGTCGTCCCAGGCGTCGACCCCGTTGGCGCTGGCGGCCACGATCTGCAGCTCGGGCCATAGCCGGACCAGCGCGGCGCGCAGCTGCTCGCGCGGGCCTTCTTCGTCATCGGCAATCAGGGCTTTGATATCGCTCATGGATGCGGGTCAATCGTGATGCGGGCCAGGCAGCCGGGCTGCTGCGGCAGGACTTCAAGCCGGGCGCGCTCGCCATGCAGCTGGGCCAGGCGGGCGCGGGTGTTGGCGAGGCCGACGCCATCGCAGGGCGCTGCCGCCAGGCCGGCGCCATCATCGCTGACTTCCAGCTGCACCCGGCCCGCTTCGGCGCGCACCTGCACCTCGATGCGGCCGCCGCGCAGGCTGGGCTCGATGCCATGGGCAATCGCGTTCTCGACCAGGGTCAGCAGGGCTCCGGGCGGCAGCTGCAGCGCATCGAGTCCCGGCTCGGCCCGCAGCGCCCAGCGCAGCCGCTCGCCCAGCCGGGCCTGCATCACCTCCAGATAGCTGCGCACGATGGCCAGCTCGTCGGCCAGGCTCAGCGCATCGCGCTCGAACATCGGCAGGGTGGCGCGCAGATAGCGGGTGAAGGAGCGCAGCGTGGGGCCGGCGCGGCCGTCCTGCGTGTCGACCCAGTGCTGCAGCGAGGCCAGGGTGTTGAACAGGAAATGCGGCTGGATCTGGGCCGTGGCGAGGCGGCGCGCCAGGCTCAGGCTGCGGGCCTGCTCGTCCAGCTCGGCCAGCCGGGCCTCGATCTGCTGGACACGGTACAGCGTCAGAAACCACCAGGCGCTCAGCGCCGTCACCAGCGCGCCGGTCACCACCAGCAGCGGCAGGACCGGCGTCGGGTGGCCCCGGCCCTGGTACAGCAGCAGGCCCAGCAGGAACAGCAGGGTCAGCAGCCAGCTGGCAATATTCAGGCGCAGCCGGCTCGGCCGCCGCCACAGCCAGCGCGCGACGGCCAGCGCGGCGGCCGCAGCAGCCAGGGTCAGCAGCAGCACCGGCAGGCCCCAGCCCTCGGGCAGCTCGGCACTGAAGATCAGCAGCATCACCAGGGTGTTGCCGTAGACATAGTGGTCGATGCCGCGCGGCCAGGCCTGGGTGCCGGCACGCGCCAGTTCCTCGGCGGCGAAGACCCGGCGCGGCCCGGGGCACAGCCACTGGGTCCAGTCCAGCGCGGCGGGCTTGCGGGTGGATTCGCTCATGAGTGACAGTCTAGGCAGGCGCCGGGCGCCGCTCGCTGGCGCTGCGGCGAATGGCGGATTCGGCGGTTGGGCGGTGGCTTCAGCGCGCCAGCAGAGCGCCGTCGACAAACACCTTCAGCTCGCCGGGCGCGAACGCGACCCAGGGTTCGTCACGGGTCAGCGGCTCGGTGGCGATCACCGCGACGCGGTCCTGGGCCGTGGTGTGATGGGCGAAATCGACGCTGAGGTCCTCGTCGCTGAGCTGGACCGGGCCGAAGGGATGGGCCCGCAGCAGATAGTGCAGGTGGGTGGAGCCATGGGCCCACAGTGCCTGGCCGTTGGACAAGAGCATGTTGAAGGTGCCGTGGCGCGCCAGCTGCGGCATCAGCTCGGCCAGCGTGGCGCTGAGCTCGGCGATGCTCGGCACATCGCAGTGCGCCTTGGCCAGCTCCTGCATCAGCCAGCAGAAGGCGCGCTCGCTGTCGGTCTGGCCGACCGGCTTGAAGGCGGCATGCAGGCGCGGATGGAAGTCGACCAGATTGCCGTTGTGCGCAAACACCCAGTAGCGCCCCCACAGCTCGCGCTGGAAGGGGTGGGTATTCTCCAGCGCCACCTGGCCCTGGGTGGCCTTGCGGATATGGGCGATGACGTTATCGCTCTTGATCGGGTAGTGCTTGACCAGCTCGGCCAGCGGCGAGGCACGGGCGCTGTGGTGGTCGACGAAATGGCGCAGGCCGCGGCCCTCGAAGAAGGCGATGCCGAAGCCGTCCTTGTGCTCGTCGGCCCGGGTAGCCAGGCCGGTGAAGCTGAACATCACATCGGTCGGCGTGTTGGCATTCATGCCCAGCAGTTGGCACATCAGGGCTACTCCAGAAACAGGCGGGTCAGCCCCTTGACAGTGATCAGGCTGCCGGGGTTGGCGGTCTCGTTGAGCACGCCGCTCATGCGCCGCAGGATGCGCGGGCTTTTCTGCGCGCGCCAGATCAGCAGATCGACCAGCCAGGGCGTGCCGTTGATGCGGTCGGCGCGGGCATAGAGATCGAATTTGGGCTTGAGTCCGCGCAGGCCCTGCTCGTAGAGGGCGCGCGCCGCGGCATCGTCCTCGCGATGGGCCAGCACCGCCTCGGCGGCCAGCATGCCGGTCTCCAGCGCCTTGCCTATGCCCTCGCCGGTGAAGGAGTAGGTGGAGCCCGCCGCCTCGCCGGTGACCATCAGGCCGGGCCGGCTCCAGCGCGCGCCCTCCAGACTGAAGCGCAGCGGCGCGCCCTTCAACTCGCCGACCAGTTCGCCCTCGCGCATCAGCTGCGCGGCGGGCTCGTAATGCGTGGTGAAGGCATCGAAGATGGCGCGCAGATTCAGCGCCTTCTTGGCCCCCTTGCCGGCGGCGGAGCTGTGGCTGCCGGTCACGCCGACACCGATATTGAAGCAGTCATCGGGCGCCGGAAAGATCCAGCCGTAGCCCGGCCGCAGCGCCCGGCTCCAGACCACGTCCATCGCCTTGATGCGGCCCACCATCGTGGGCGCCCGCACATAGCCACGCAAGGCCACGCCGCTGGGCGTGTGGCGCTCGCACATGCCGGCGGCGCTCAGGGCCATCGGCGTCGCGCCGGTGGCCAGCAGCAGCCAGCGGGCCCGGATCTCGATCAGCTGCTCGTCCTGCCTGAGCCGGGCGCCGACGACGCGGCCCTGCGCATCCTCCAGCGGCGCCTCGAAGCGCCAAGGCGTCAGCACACGCGCGCCGGCCGCCTGCGCCGCCTCCAGCAGCAGCAGATCCAGCTCGCGCCGCGGCAGCACCGCCAGATTCCCCGGCACATCGATGCGGCCGCCGCGCGGGCCTATGCAGCCCACATGCGCGATGCGCTGCGCCTTGGCCATCACCGCGTCCAGCACGCCGAGCCGCGACAGCGCGGCATGGGCATCCGGGATCAGGCCATCGCCGCAGATCTTGTCGCGGCCGGGCTTGTGCTGGTCGACCAGCAGCACATCGAGACCTTGCTGGGCCAGTCGGCGTGCGGCAGCCGAGCCGGCCGGGCCGGCGCCGATGATCAGCACCTCGCAGACAGAGGGCAGACCAACGACAGGGACAGCAGGCTCCGACATGAAATCCTCCTTGGATACGGCTTGCCATTCTAGGGAGGCCCGGACGGAGGCAAAAAAAGCCCGGCGCGGGAAGGCGCCGGGCTGATGGGCATAAGCCCTAGGGCGTTCAGCGGAAGCTGTACTGGGCCGTCAGCTGGAAGTACCGGCCGCGGCTTGTGTAGAGCTCGGCGAAGCCTTGCTGAGAGTTGGTGTTGTCGGTCGCGTTGGTCACGCTGAACGGGGGCATCTTGTCGAACAGATTCTTGATCGCGAAGCCCAGGGTCAGGTTCTTGACGCCGGCGTAGGACAGGCTCAGATCGGCCTCGGTGTGCGAGGACACCTTGCGCAGGACCGCGAGCTGCTTGAACTCATCGTAGTGCCTGTCGGTGTCCCAGAAGCCCGAGGTCGTGCGCACCATGGCGGTGGTGGTCCAGGGGCCCAGCTCGCTCGTCAGCGAGAACGCGGTGCGCCAGCGCGGGGTCGCGTAGGTGCCGTTGGACTCCTCCCAGGCGTCACCGGCCTTCTCGCGCCGGCGCTGATGCAGGTAGTAGGTGGCCGAGGCTTTGGCACTCAGCTTGCCGAACATGGCGGTCGACAGCTTGTAGCGCGCATCGACATCCACACCGCTGTAGTTCGACTGCGCGTAGTTCTGCAGGTTCTGGAAGATGCGCAGCTCACCCTTGCCGTCACGCTGGAACAGGCCGCGATCAATCGCCTGGTTCAAATCCAGTTCCTCGATGTTCTGGTCCTTGTCGATGCGCCAGTAGTCGACGCTGGTCGACAGCGCCCCTTGCTCGAACACCGCGCCGAAGTTGTAGCTCTTGGCGGTTTCGGGCTTCAGGTCGGCATTGCCGCCGGTCACGCTCTTGTAAGGCGCGAGAGCACAGGGGGCGGTCATGCCCACCTTCACGCATTGCTCTGCGGTCAGGTTGGCCGCGCCCTCGCCCGGATTGCCGTGCAGCTGCTTGAGCGTCGGCATCTTGAAGGACTGCGAGTAAGAGCTGCGGATCAGCACCTGGGGCAGCAGCTGCCAGCGGACACCAAACTTCGGGCTGGAGCGCGAGGCGCTGCCGTAATCGTCGTAGCGCAGGGCGGCCTGCGCCTCCAGCGTCTTGGTGATCGGCAGCTGCAGTTCGCCAAACACGGCATGCGCATCACGGCTGCGGTTGATGCCCGACTGCTGGATGCTGCCGACCACGGTGCCGGCCAGTTGCTGCGCATCCGGGGCGTCGACCAACTTTTCCTGCCAAGCGGAGAAACCGGCGGCATAACGAACAATGCCGCCAGGCAGCTTGAACCAGTCCCCACCGACTTGAGCATCAAGCGCCGTCAGCTCGGCCGTGCCCTTTCGCACCGGCGTGACCTTCAGGCTGTCGACCAGGGCCTGGTCATTCTGGTTGCTGGTGGCGTCCAGCTTGCCGCTGCCGGTGGCATCGTCCCACTTGGCACGGTCGTAGTAGCCGCTGTCGCGGTTGGTGGTCTTGGCCACGCCGTGCGACAGGCCCAGCTTCCAGTCCAGCTTCGCGGTGGTGCCCTCGACACCCAGGTCGATATTGTTGAAGGTGTTCTTGCGGTCGGTGATGCGCGGACCGCCTTGCATGAAGCGGCCCATGTAGTAGCGACCATCCGGCAGCAGGAAGTAGTCGGGCACCGGGTGGGCCTCGAAATGATCCTCGCTGCGCGAGCCCATATAGCGGGCATAGGCCTGGATATCGTCGGTCAGCTGCACCGTACCGGCAATCAGGCCGGACACACGATCAGCGCCGTTGTAAGCGGTCAACAGGCTGGCGTTGGGGTCATAACGGCAGGTGCCGTTGACCAGCTCGGTCGGGCAGGGCTTGACGGTTTCGCCGGTTGGGGCGAAATCATCGTTCAGGATATTGCCATAGGGCGAGAACGAACTGCGGCCGTCCAGATTCAGGCTTCCGATCGGACCGAAACGACGGAAGTCCATGGACTTGGAGATGTCGCGATCCTTGCGATAGATCGGGTCGCGCTTCAACACATCCAGCGCGACCAGCACATTGAAGCGGTCCTTGAACAGATCGCCAAAACCAGCGGCCACGCCGGCCTGCTTCTCGGTCGCGTCGCCACGGCTGGACTGGCCCCAGCCCGTCTTGAGCTCGACGCCCTGGAAGTCCTTGCGCAGGATGAAGTTGACGACACCAGCCACGGCATCCGAGCCATAGATGGCCGAACCGCCGTCCTTCAGGATTTCCACACGCTCGATCGCACCGAGCGGCAGCTGATTGATGTCGAACGCGGCGCCGGCGCCGCTGGCGTCGGCCAGCGGGTTGACCGGGACGCGACGGCCATTGACCAGCACCAAGGTCTGGGTGTCGCCCAGGCCACGCATGCCGACCGAGCCGGTGCCCGAGCCGCCGGGCGAATTGGAGCTCAGCTCACCCTGGTCGAAGACATCGACCGTCGACAGGGTGCGGATCAGCTCATTGACCGTGGTCGCGCCGGTGCGGCGGATGTCTTCACGGCTCACGACTTCGACCGGTGCGGGGGCTTCGCCATCGATGCGCTTGATGGCCGAGCCCGTCACCACGACGCGTTCCAGCTTGGTGTCGTTCTGCTGAGAAACTGCCGGCAGGGCTGCGGCGGACAGTGCGGCGGCAACAGCCAGGCTGACCGCATTGAGTTTGAACATGGGAACTCCTTGGGTACTGAGGATCGCCGGCTCGGTAGGGCCGGCGCCAAAAGAAAAGCCCCGGACAGTTCGCCGGGGCTTCGTACGCAGGAGTCTGCAGCACTTCATTTTCGAGCAAGGCCGCAGATGACGATTTGGGCATCCGTTTGTGCGGCAATTGCACCAAAGCAGGAATTGAAAGGGTAAATACCTAAATGAAAACGCGCAAAATTTGCATCAAAACAACGTTTCGAATTGCCATCTAGGCGCGGCGAACCCAGCCTGTGATCGAGAGCCGGTCACTTCCCGCAAACGGAGCCGCCTGGCTGACCGAATGCTGTTGCGGCACCTTGAACAGGTTCATGACATTGAAAAGCGGTGAGAAACCGCCCTCGACAAGCCCGCCCTGCCCATGAAACAGCAGCAGCCCACCCCAATCGGGTCGCCAGTGCCGGGTCAGATTGACCACATAGGCCATGACCCGGTTCTTGGCAGCCACATCATCGTCGTGGGTAGAGAGAAAGTGTCCCGGTCGATAGCGCGTAACCTGGGCATCGCAAAAGCTGATGCGTTCATCGCCAGCCAGGCGACGAAACGCCTCCAATGCAGCTTCTGAATTGATCGCTTGATGAAAATCGAACAGCGGGCCCTGCTTCAAGGCACCGCTGTCGACCTCGTCCGACAAGCGATAGCTGTCGAAGCAGTACTGAAAACCCGAGCGTGCGCCTGAATAGATCAGGGACTGCATTTGCTCCTGCTGCAATGGCGTCAGGCTGGCCAGTTCAGCGAGATCAAGATCCATGGACTTCGGCCCGCTGTTCACGGACAGCTTGAACGGGGCCTTCTCGGCCGCCTCGGCCAGGCGCTCGGCAGTTGGCGGCGCAAAAATCTCAGTCGCCTGCGCACGGCCGACCGACTCAAAACGATGGACGAAGTCTTCAGACTGGAGTGCGGAAAGCTGCAGCATCAGGGTGAACAGGGTGAATTGACGGGTAACGAAACGACCTGGTCTGCGTCCGGGTGGCTCCTCTTTTTGCCCGGCTCGATCGGGTCGGGGTCACTGCACTTTAGCCGTGCCAAGAAAAACGGCCGCATTGCTGCGGCCGTTGTCTTAGGCAATTACTTCTACAACATCACTTGAAGCTGAAGTTCGCCGTCACGAAGTAGCGACGTCCGACCACGTCATAGGTGGATGGGTCGGTACCGGACTGCACGTTCGGCGAGTACTGGCGGGGCTTCTGGTCCAGCAGGTTGTTGATACCTGCACGCACCGAGATGCTCTTGGTGAAGTCGTAGCTGCCACCCAGATCCCAGTAGACGGTAGCCGGCACGCCGGTCAGAACCTCACCCGGGAACAGCTTGGCCATACGGTTGCTCATCCCGCCGATATAGCGCATGCGCAGATCGATGCCGACATCACCCCACTTGTAGTTGCTCGCGACCGTCACCTTGTTCTTCGGGAAGGTCTGACCCAGGCCAGCACCGAAGTAGGCCACCGTACCTGCATAGTCCATCGTGGGCAGCAGCGTGGTGGTCCTGGACTTGTACTCCAGCAGATGGGTCCAGAAGCCCTGCACATCCAGGCGACCCGGGCCGACCCTGCCACCCCAGCCCAGCGAGAAGTCGATGCCCGAGGTCTGGATGCGACCGCCATTGCTGCCGGCGAACGCACCATCCGGATCAACCGGATCGTAAGCACCGAAGATCGAGCTGCCCGAGCGGAAGATGGTGGAGCAGCTGAATTGCGATGCGTCGTAGGTCGGGTTGCGGCCGTTGTAGTTGTAGCAATCCGCGATGAACTCATTCACATCAGGCGTCGTGATCGCATCCTTGACCTTGATGCGATAGTAGTCCACCGATCCGCGGAAGCCTTTGAAGAGGCCCTCCGAGCTCGGCGTCCACACCAGGCCCAGGGTCGCCGAGGTGGACGTTTCGGGCTTCAGGTTGATATTGCCGGTTGTGTTGGTTTCTGCCTGCGCGCCGGGTGTGGCGACGAAGCTGGTGTTCGCCACGCCGGTGGCGGCGCAGAGCGCACCCAGCTGGGCAGCATTGGCGCCAGTCGTGCGGCCGACGCTGTTGACCGAGCAAGGATCGAAGAAGCTCGGGAAGCTGCCGCCGCCATCGAACAGCTCACCGAAGTTGGGCGCACGGACCGAACGCTGCACCGAGGCGCGAGCCCGCATTTCGCGGGTCGGCTGCCAGTCCAGGTTCGCTGCAAAGGCGTTAGAGCGCTTCTTGGGTGTCTCGATACCATCAAGCACATCGGCCGCCTGGCTGGCCGAGTTGCGATAAGCCAGCGACAGATTGGCCGACTGGATCATCGGCAGGTTCTTGGCCAGGGGCACCGACAACTCCGCGAAGAAGTCGTCAAAACTGTTCTTGGCCTTTGCCGGGCTCTGCGAATTGAAACCATAGACCGGGCTGGAAGCGGCACCCGGGTCCAGCTCATACTTGAAGCGGCGGGACTCGTAGCCGATGACGGCACTGACCATGCCGGCCGGCACCTTGACCACATCACCCGAGACGAAGAACTGAGCAATGGTCTGCTTGTACTCCTGCTTCAGCGAGGTAGGCAGCTGCAGCCAGGCGGCGCACTCTGCCGACAGCGCTTGACGACCGAAAGGATTCACACCGCCAGCGCACAGGCTCTCGCCGCCATCGGCAGCGCCGAAGGCATCAGCCAACTTTTGCGCATTGATATTGCCCAACTGCAGCTGATCGATCTTGGTACGGCCTTCAGACAGCGAGCCTTCCCAGGTCCAACCGGTGTTGAAGATGTCACCCTTGGCACCTGCCATGTACTGGGTCACTTCGTTCTCGTAGGTCGACGAACGCAGGCCGGCGGCCACAGTACGCCAGCCCATGGCGAAGGGCTCATTGGCCCCCGCGCCCACCAAAGACGGATCATCTCCGGCGCGACTGTTCAGCAAGGCGCGCAGATCAGCAGGGATGAACTTGTTGTCGGGTGCCACCAGCAAGGTGCTACCGGTCCGTCCGGGCACGATGAAGCGGCTGACAATCTGGGTCGAAGCAGTCGCCTGGCCCGGGGCACGCCAAGCGCCACCGGCCACGGGTGTCGGAGCCAGTGCGGTCGTCGCGTCGTAGCGGGTGTTAGAGAAGCGCCCGAACACCTCAACGCCGTTGTTCAACTGGTAGTCCGCTTTGGCCGTGACAGAGCGGCGATTCAGCGGCAAGACCAGCAGATTTTCCGGATCGAAGTTGTAGCTGTAGAAATCGGGGAAGAAGCGCGTGTTCACACCTGCGTCAACCGGATACTTCCAGTTCACGACATCCAGAGGCGAGTTGAACAAGCCCGGGTAGATCAGGGATCCATCGGTGTTGAACGAATGCGCCGAACCGCGGGAAATCTGAGGGCCCGTGTAGCCATAGCTCCGATAGATCGCGTCCACTGCGGCCTGCGAAGGCAGGTTTGCGGAATTGGGAGCGAAACGGCCTTCAGGCCACGAGGTCGTGGTGCTGGTTGCCAGCGAGGAGAACGGACGCTGCTTTTTGTAGAGCGCATCGCGCTGTGCGTACTCGAAGCCCAGCACCGCATTGCCCTTGTTGTCGGCAAAATTGCCGCCGATCAGGCCCTGGATATTGCGCTCGAGAGCGTCGCCTTGCTTGGTGGTCTTGGAGGTGCCCGCGCGCAGGTCAAAGCCCTGGAAGCGCTTTTTGAGCTTGATGTTCACGACACCGGCCACGGCATCGGCGCCATACACAGCGGCCGCGCCGCCGGAAATGATCTCGATGCTGTCGATCATCGCCATCGGGATGGTGTTCACATCCACCGTCTGGTCGGATGCCGACACCATCGGGCGACGACCATCGATCAGGATCAGGTTGCGGTTAGCACCCAAACCACGCAAGTCGATATTGGCTTGACCGCCGTTGCCCGGATTGTTCGAGCTGGTGGTGCCGGCGGGGTTGATCTGCGGCAGCGTGTTCAGGAAGGTCTCGAGCGTGACGTCCTGGTTGGCCTGGATCTCGGCGGCGGTGACGGTCACCGTCGGGCTGCTGGCTTCCAGGTCGACCTTCTTCAGGCGGCTGCCCGTGATCTCGATACGTTCCAGCTTTTCCTGCGCGAATGCGGGCGCGCTGGTCAGCGCGACACCACCGCTCAGGGCCAAAAGCGCCGCTGCACTGATTTTCGATTTTCTAAACATTTGCACTCCTTGTAGACGTTGGGTCTTGACCCAGGACACCACCCGCGCTTTGTGAGCCAGACGGCAGGATGAATGAGGAGCCGATTGTGCGGATCGCGCATCTCGCAGGCGATGCAGGACTTCTACCTAGGACGTTCGGAAATGAGCTCGCAATTGCTCGCGAGTCTGCGCAGGCATGCAGCCTCTTTCGATGTTCAGAAACCTATGTTTACAGAGAGATCCGTGCGAAAAGTCATCTCTCGCATACCGCGCCGCAGCATCGGCCAATGCGAGAAAACAGTCTCATCACAGCCTCTGCTGGCGTGCCGAAATTACAACACTTCAGCATTGAGGGAAGCCTTCTGCGCATCGATGCCAACAGCACTTGATGCAGCCGCGATTGCCAACCTCAGCAGGCAGTGCATTTGCGGCTTTGCATAGATGCTGAAAGCGCCTGTGGGGTCCACGATACGTTTGCGGGTTTTCACCCAATTCACAGGCCGGCAAACATTGCCATCTCGGCCGTGAACGGCGGACCCGTGCGGTCCGCCCTCACTCAGGACGCAATTCCCGTCTTCACCTTCAGTCGCCACGCATGCAACAGCGGCTCGGTATACCCGCTCGGCTGCTCCTTGCCCTTGAACACCAGATCCAGCGCCGCCTGGAAGGCCGCGCCTTGCGGGTGGGCAACCAGGCTCTTGTAGGCGGCGTCGCCAGCGTTCTGGCCATCCACCACAGCCGCCATGCGCGCGAAGGTCTCGCGCACCTGGGCTTCGCTGACCACGCCGTGGTGCAGCCAGTTGGCGATGTGCTGGCTGGAGATGCGCAGGGTTGCCCGGTCTTCCATCAGGCCGATATTGTGGATATCAGGCACCTTGGAGCAGCCGACACCCTGGTCGATCCAGCGCACCACATAGCCCAGGATGCCCTGGACGTTGTTGTCCAGTTCCTGCTGGCGCTCGGCGGCGCTCCAGCCGGCCTCGGCCACGACGGGAATGCTCAGCAGCTTGTTCAGAATCTCGTCGCGTTCGCCGTCGGCATCGATCTTCTCCAGCTCCAGCTGCACGGCCGCGACGCTGACCTGGTGGTAGTGCAGCGCGTGCAGGGTCGCTGCGGTTGGCGACGGCACCCAGGCGGTGTTGGCGCCGGCCTTGGGGTGGGCGATCTTCTGTTCCAGCATCGCCGCCATCAGATCCGGCATGGCCCACATGCCCTTGCCGATCTGAGCCCGGCCGCGCAGGCCGCAGGACAGGCCGGTCAGCACATTGCTGCGCTCATAGGCCTGGATCCAGGCGCTGCTCTTCATATCGCCCTTGCGCAGCATCGGCCCGGCCAGCATGGCCGTGTGCATCTCGTCGCCGGTGCGGTCCAGGAAGCCGGTGTTGATGAAGGCCACGCGGCTGGAGGCTGCCGCGATGCAGGCCTTCAGATTGACGCTGGTGCGGCGCTCCTCGTCCATGATGCCCAGCTTGACCGTGCTGTCCGGCAGGCCCAGCAACTGTTCGACGCGGCCGAACAGCTCGGCCGCGAACGCCACTTCGGCCGGGCCGTGCATCTTGGGCTTGACGATATAGATCGAGCCGGCGCGCGAGTTGCCGCGCCGCTTCAGATCGTGCAGCGCGATCGTTACCGTGATGACCGCGTCCATGATGCCCTCGGGAATCTCGGCGCCGCCGTCCAGCAGGATGGCCGGGTTCGTCATCAGATGGCCGACATTGCGGACGAACATCAACGAGCGGCCATGCAGCACGACCTCGCCGCCATTCGGGCCGGTGTAGCGGCGATCCGGGTTCAGACGGCGCGTGAAGGTCTTGCCACCCTTGCTCAGCGCCTCGGTCAGCGTGCCCTGCTGGATGCCCAGCCAGTTGCTGTAGGCCAGCAGCTTGTCCTCGGCATCGACCGCCGCAATCGAGTCTTCCAGGTCCAGGATGGTGGACAGCGCCGCTTCCAGCACCAGATCGCTGATGCCAGCCGCATCACTGGCGCCGATCGGGGTGCTGCGGTCGATTTTGAGGTCCAGATGCAGGCCGTTGTGGACCAAGAGCACCGACGAGGGTGCGGCCGCGTCGCCCTGGTAGCCGACGAACTGGGCCGCATCCGTCAGACCCGTGGTCGAGCCACCGAGCAAGGCCACCACCAAGCGGCCGCCCTCGACCCGGTAGCCGGCCGCATCCCTGTGCGAGGCACCGGCCAGCGGCGCCGCCTGGTCCAGCACCTGGCGGGCAAAGGCGATCACCTTGGCGCCGCGCACCGGGTTGTAGGCACCGGCGCGCTCGGCACCATCGGCCTCAGAGATCGCATCCGTGCCGTACAGCGCGTCATACAGCGAGCCCCAGCGCGCATTGGCCGCGTTCAGCGCGTAACGAGCATTCAAGATCGGCACCACCAGCTGCGGGCCGGCCTGCAGGGCCAGTTCTGCATCGACATTCGCGGTGCTGGCACTGACCGCGCCGGGGGCCGGCACCAGATAGCCGATGCGTTCCAGAAACGCGCGGTAGGCCGGCATGTCGGTGATCGGCCCCGGATGGGCGCGGTGCCAGCCATCGAGCTCGGACTGCAGGCGATCGCGCTCGGCCAGCAGCGCGGCATTCTTGGATGCCAGTTCATGGGCGATGGCATCGAAGCCGGCCCAGAAGTCACGGCTCGCGATGCCGGTGCCGGGCAGCACCCGGTCTTCGATGAAGCGGTAGATAGCGGTGGAGACCTGGAGGCGGTGGCAGGCGGTGCGTGCGGTCATGGCAAAACCCTCGGGATAAAAAAAGAGACAAGGCGTGATGCCAGGAATTTATGCCAGGCCGCCCCTCCGATTCACGGCGTCCAATGCATTGAATCCCTGATGTTTTTGCACAAATCAATGACTTAATTGATTGCTTTCACCGCCCCGCTGCGCACAATCGCCGCATGGACCGCCTCAAGCAGATCGAATCCTTCGCCCTGGTGGCCACCAAGGGCAGCCTGACGGCCGCCGCCCAGACCGAGGGCGTGGCACCGGCAGTGATGGGGCGGCGCATCGATGCGCTGGAAGAGCGGCTGGGGGTCAAGCTCCTGGTGCGCACGACCCGGCGCATCACGCTGACGCACGAGGGCAGCGCTTTTCTGGAGGACTGCCAGCGCCTGCTGGTCGAGTTCGCCGATGCCGAGGCCAGTGTCAGCGCCGGCGGGCTCAAGGCCAGTGGCCATCTGCGCATCACCGCGCCGGCCGGCTTTGGGCGCCGCCACGTGGCGCCGCTGGTGCCCGAGTTCCTGGCCGGCCATCAGGAGCTGAGCATTTCGCTGAACCTCAGCGACCGGGTGGTGGATATTGCCGGCGAGGGCTTCGACTGCGCGGTGCGGGTCGGCGATCTGGTCGACTCCAGCCTGGTCAGCATGCGGCTGGCCGACAACCGGCGCCTGTGCGTGGCCACGCCCGGCTATCTGAAGCGCGCCGGCGTGCCGCAGCACCCGTCCGAGCTGGCGCGCCAGCAATGCCTGGGCCTGAGCTCGGACGCCAGCCAGACGCGCGGCTGGGCTTTCATGGTGGACGGGGAGCTGCTGCACTGGCGGCCCAGCGGCCGGCTCGATTGCAGCGACGGCCAGGTGCTGCATGACTGGTGCCTGGCCGGCCTGGGCCTGGCCTGGCGCAGCATCTGGGAGGTCGAGGCCGACATCAAGGCCGGGCGGCTGCAGGCGGTGCTGGAAGACTTCGCCGCGCCGCCCAACGGCATCTTCGCGGTGGTGCCGCAGCGCAAGCATCTGCCGCTGCGCGTGCGGCTGTGGATAGACTTTCTGAAGCTCAATTACGGCGACCCGGGCTACTGGGCTCGGGCCGCCGGTCGGGAG
The DNA here is from genome assembly GCF_040187885.1 of Roseateles cavernae. NCBI lineage: Bacteria > Pseudomonadati > Pseudomonadota > Betaproteobacteria > Burkholderiales > Sphaerotilaceae > Roseateles > Roseateles cavernae. The sequence goes on along the minus strand of NZ_JBDPLH010000001.1, from coordinate 1,169,584 downwards.
CGCTGAGCGCTCCGCCCCTTATTTGGCGCTGAGGCACTCCTTCATGAAGGTCTTGCGCTCGTCGCCGCTCTTGCCCTTGGCGTCGGCATTGCAGGTCTTCATTTTCTCCTGCTGAGGCGTGCCGTTGGCGGCCGCAGCGGCCGGCTTGGCCGACAGGCATTCCTTCATGAAGGCCTTGCGCTCGTCGCCGGTCTTGCCCTTGGCATCGGCATTGCAGGTCTTCATCTTCTGCTGCTGCGGCGTGACCGCCTTCTCTTCGGCGTGGGCACCGAAGGCGGCGAGCGCCAGGCCGAGCATGATGGTGATGGGCTTCATGAGCTGTTCCTTCCCTGTGGGGTATGGGTTGCGGATCCGGCGGGGACCCTGGCGGATTCCAACACAGCAACGCCAGCGACTCAACACCGGTTTACCGGGCCATCACAGAATGCGGCGCGGGTGCGCAATGGCCTCGTGAGCCGCATGCAGGCGGCGCACCAGCACCTGGATGAAGGCGCGGTCGAAGCGGTGCTGGCATTCGGGACTCAGCAGGCCCAGCGACTCGGGCGTGAACGAGATCGTCGTGCAGATCTCGCTGACCTTGATGTCGGTGCTGTGGCGGCGCAGATCGGGGTTGGGCGCCAGATAAGCCATCTCGCCGACCGAGGTGCCGGAGCCCAAGGTGGCCACCTTGGCGCCATCGCGGAACACCTCGACCTCGCCCTGCGCAATGATGTGGAAGGTATTGCCCTCCTGGCCGCGCTTGTAGAGCGCATGCTCGAGCGGATAGCGCCGCCAGCGCGCCCGGTGCACCACCTCCCACAGCTCGACATCGCCGAAGTCGGCAAAGAACTCCAGCTCGCGTAAAAGATTGAAACGCTCGGAGTCCTTGACCTCGTAGAGCCGCGCCAGCGGCACCAGCTGGCGCGCCACCAGATCCGAGAGCGCGCGGCCAAAGCTGTCCCAGTCCGGGTAACGATCGGCCGGCTGCTTGGCCAGCGCGCGCAGGATCACTGCATCCAGCTCGGCGGTGACGCCGCCGCGCAGCCCCACCAGCGAGGGCGGCGCCTGGTGATAGATCTGGTGCATCAAGGCCATCTGGCTGGGCGCGTCGAAGGGTGCGCGCCCAGCCGCCAGGTGATACAGCACGGCACCGAGCGCGTAGATGTCGGCGCGGCAATCGACATCGCCGCCCTCGATCTGCTCGGGCGGCATATAGGCCAGCGAGCCGACCCGGTGGACCTGGGTTGCGTCGGAGCGCAGGTTCAGCGCGCTGCCGAAATCGCTGACCTTGACATCGGTGACCTGGCCCTGCGCGTCCAGCACCGCCAGCAGATTGGCCGGCTTGACATCGCGGTGTATCACGCCCTGGCGGAACACATAGTCCAGCGCCATCGCGCACTTGAACCCGAGTTCGACGATCTGATCCAGCGGCAGCAGCCGGTCGCTGCGGCAAAAGCTCTTCAGGGTCAGGCCCGGCACATATTCCATCACCAGATAGGGCGCGTCCTGCTCGGGCACCGCATCCAGGATCTGCACGACATTGGGATGCTGCAGCCGGCCGGCCAGCGCGGCCTCGGCGGCATAGAAGCGGTTGGCCTGCGTGTCGGGGCCGCCGCGGCTGGTCAGCGCCCAGGCACGCACCCGCTTGATCGCGACCTCCTTGGCCTTGAATTCGTCCAAGCCCAGGAAGACATCGCTGGTGGCCCCCTCGCCGAGGCGGCGCAGCACACGGTACTTGCCGATATAGGCCGGCAAGTCGGCATGGGCGGCGGGAATGGAAGAGGCGGGGCCGGAGTCCGTGACCATGGCGGGCATCATATGCGCGCCCCGTAGAATTGCGCCCATGATTCAAGCCAAGCAGGATTTGCTCGCCGCCCTCGGCGAGGCCATCCAAGAACTGAGCCCCGGCGCCGAACTGGCCGCCGCTTTCGAGTCCCCCAAGCAGGCCAGCCATGGCGACCTGGCTTGCACCGCCGCGATGCAGCTGGCGCGCCCGCTGAAGAAGAATCCGCGTGAGCTGGCGCAAGCCCTGATCGAGGCGCTGCAGCGCCGCCCGGCCTTCCAGCAATGGGTGGACGCACTGGAGATTGCCGGGCCCGGCTTCATCAATATCCGCCTGAAGGCCGCCGCCAAGCAGGCCGTCGTCGCCGAGGTGCTCGGCACCGGCGCCGGTTTCGGTGCGCAGCCGGCCAATGGCCAGCATGTGATGGTCGAGTTCGTCTCGGCCAACCCGACCGGCCCCTTGCACCTGGGCCATGCGCGCCAGGCCGCGCTGGGCGATTCGATCTGCAGCCTGTTCGCGACCCAGGGCTGGGACGTCACCCGCGAGTTCTATTACAACGACGCCGGCGTGCAGATCGCGACCCTGGCCAACTCGACCCAGTGCCGCCTCAAGGGCCTGAAGCCCGGCGCTGCGGGCTGGCCCGAGTCGGCCTACAACGGTGAGTACATCCAGGACATCGCCGACGACTTCCTGGCCAGGAAGACCGTCAAGGCCGATGACCGCGAATTCACCGCCTCCGGCGACATCGAAGACCTGGACAGCATCCGCCAGTTCGCCGTCGCCTATCTGCGCCACGAGCAGGACCTGGACCTGCAGGCCTTCGGCCTGAAGTTCGACAACTACTTCCTCGAGTCCAGCCTCTATCAAACCGGCGCGGTCGAGTCCACGGTGGCCAAGCTGCTGGCCTCCGGCAAGACCTTCGAGGACGGCGGCGCGCTGTGGCTGCGCACGACCGACTACGGTGACGACAAGGACCGCGTGATGCGCAAGTCCGACGGCAGCTATACCTACTTCCTGCCCGATGTGGCCTATCACATCGACAAGTTCCAGCGCGGCTACACCAAGTGCATCAATGTGCAGGGCACCGACCACCACGGCACGATCGCCCGAGTGCGTGGCGGCCTGCAGGCCGCCGATGTCGGCATTCCGCAGGGCTTCCCCGACTATGTGCTGCACAAGATGGTGCTGGTGATGCGCGGCGGCGAGGAAGTCAAGCTGTCCAAGCGCGCGGGCTCCTATGTGACCATGCGCGACCTGATCGACTGGACCAGCCGCGACGCGGTGCGCTTCTTCCTGACCAGCCGCAAGGCCGACACCGAGTTCACCTTCGACATCGATCTGGCGCTGAAGCAGAACGACGAGAACCCGGTGTTCTATGTGCAGTACGCCCACGCCCGCATCTGCTCCATCATCCGCAACTGGGTGGCCGCCGGCGGCGACGAGAGCCTGCTCGGCACTGCCGATCTGAGCCTGCTGACGGCCCCGACCGAGGCCGCGCTGATGCTCAAGCTGGCCGACTATCCGCGCATGCTCAGCGGCGCGGCCGAGGGCCTGGCGCCGCACGATGTGGCCTTCTATCTGCGTGATCTGGCCGGCGCCTTCCACAGCTACTACGCGGCCGAACGGGTGCTGGACCAGGCGCCCGAGCTGACCCGCGCCCGCGCCGCATTGCTGGCCGCCACCCGCCAGGTGCTGCGCAATGCGCTGGCCGTGCTGGGCGTCAGCGCGCCGGAAGTGATGTCACGTGAAACTCTGGAGAATTCATGAGCCGAGCTCAAGCGCAGCGTCAGCAGCGGGGTGGATTTGTGCTGGGATTGATCGTCGGGCTCTTGCTGGGGCTGGGCGTCGCGCTCGGCGTGGCGCTCTACATCACCAAGGTGCCGATTCCCTTCATCAACAAGGTGCCGCAACGCACGGCCGACCATGACGCGCAGGAAGCCGAGCGCAACCGCAACTGGGATCCCAATGCCGCGCTGAGCCCCCGTCCGGGCGCCAAGGCGGCCAGCGGCGTGCTGAGCCCCGCCCCGGTGCCGGCGCCGGCTGTCGCGACGCCTGCACCCGCGCCCGCCAGCCCCGCGCCGGTCGCGGCCGCCGCGCCGGCCGCCAGCACCAAGCCCGTCGCGACCGCGCCGGCCACCACTCCAGCCACGGCGCCCGCCAAGGCGGCGAGTGCCGCCGCTGCCGATGCCTATCTCTACTTCGTCCAGGCCGGGGCCTACACGCGCTCCGACGATGCCGAGCAGCAGCGCGCCAAGCTGGCGATGCAGGGCTTCAGCGCCAAGGTCTATGAGCGCGAGCAGTCGGGCCGCGTGGTGTTCCGCGTGCGCATCGGACCGATGGACGGCCGCGACGAGGCCGAGGGCCTGCAGCGCAAGGTCGAGGCCGCCGGCATCGAGGCGAATCTGGTGCGCGTCCAGCGCTGAGCAGTCAACTCGCTTAGGATGCAGGCGTTATCTGTTACTGCTGCCTCGCAAAGGATTTCAGGATGAAGCGTCGTGATTTTTCTGCCCAGCTGGGCTTGTCCGGTCTGGCCCTGGCTGTGCCGGGCCTGAGTCTGGCCCAGGGCGGCCCGCAAGAGGGCAAGCATTACCAGCGCCTGGCGCAGCCGCTGCCGGGCACGCCGGGCAAGATCGAGGTGGTGGAATTCTTCTGGTACGGCTGCCCGCACTGCAATGCCTTCGAGCCGGTGGTGGCCGACTGGGTCAAGCAACTGCCCGCCGACGTCAGCTTCCGCCATGTGCATGTGGCTTTCCGTGCCAATGTGAAGCTGCACCAGCGCCTGTTCTATGCACTCGAAGCGCTGGGCAAGGAAAAAGACGTGCGCGCCCGCGTCTTTGCCGCGATGCACCGCGAGGGCAAGGCCCTTGACAGCGTCAAGGCCATGACCGAGTTCCTGACGCCGCTGGGCATCGAGGCGGACAAGTTCACCCAGGCCTACAACTCCTTCGGCGTGCAAACCAAATGCACCCAGGCCGAGAAGCTCAGCGAGGCCTACCGCATCGACGGCGTGCCGGCCCTGGGCGTCGGCGGCCGCTTCTGGACCTCGCCGGCGCTGGCCTCTGCCGGCCAGCGTGTCAGCGAGATCGAATCGGGCCAGCGCGCGCTGGCCACGGTCGACTTCCTGGTCCAGCGTCTGCGCAGCGGCAAGGCCTGACCCCGCCCGGGCCCCAATCCGGGGCTAGAATGGTCTGCAAGAACTGTGCCGCCATGAACAACAGACCTGCCCCCCTCCGATCGATGCTGCTTGCCCTGGCGCTGGCCGCCGGCGGCTGGGCGGGCTCCGCGCAGGCCGAAAAGGCCGACCGCAACAAGCCGATCAATATCGACTACGACCGCGGCGGGGTCGACTTCGTCAAGCAGCGCACCGAGTTCAGCGGCAATGTCGTGCTCAGCAAGGGCAGCATGGTGATGCGCGCGGCCCGCATGGATGTACGCGAGACCAGCGACGGCTACCAGCAGGCCTATGCCAGCGGCGAGACCGGCAAGCCGGTGACCTTCCGCCAGGCCCGCGATGTGCCGGGCGAGGCAGTCGAGGGCTCGGCCGACCAGGTCGAGTACGACAGCCGCTCCGACACCGTGCGCTTCGTCGGCAATGCCGTGGTGCGGCGCATGCGCGGCGCCACCGTGGCCGACGAGGTGGTCGGCGCGGTGATCCATTACGACAACCGTTCCGAGGTCTTCAGCATCGAGGGCGGCCAGGCCTCGCCCCACCCGGCCGGCCGTGGTCGCATGGTGCTGATGCCGCGCGCGGCGGCTTCCGAGCCGGCCGCTTCCGAGCCGGCCCTGCCGCTGCAGACCAGCCCGGGCTTGCAACAGCCGCGCAAGCCTTCATGACGGCCGCCGCCCCGGAACCCAGCGCCGCCGTCAGCCGCCTGGAGGCCGAGGGCCTGCAGAAAAGCTATGGCGTGCGCAAGGTGGTCAAGAACGTCCATCTCGATGTGCACAGCGGCGAGGTGGTTGGCCTGCTGGGCCCCAACGGCGCCGGCAAGACCACCAGCTTCTACATGATCGTCGGCCTGGTGCGCGCCGATGCCGGCGAGATCCGCATCGACGGCCAGGCCGTGCAGCGCCTGCCCATCCACCAGCGCTCGCGCCTGGGCCTGTCCTATCTGCCGCAGGAAGCCTCGATCTTCCGCAAGCTGACGGTCGAGGAAAACATCCGCGCGGTGCTGGAGTTGCAGCAGGACGAGAACGGCCGCGCCTGGTCGAGCGCCCGCATCAACGAGGCGCTCGAAAAGTTGCTGGACGAGCTGAGCATCGAGAAGCTGCGCGACAGCCCGGCGCCGGCGCTCTCCGGCGGCGAGCGCCGCCGTGTCGAGATCGCCCGTGCGCTGGCCACCCAGCCGCGCTTCATCCTGCTGGACGAACCCTTCGCCGGCGTCGACCCGATCGCGGTGCTGGAGATCCAGCGCATCATCCGCTTCCTGAAGAGCCGCGGCATCGGTGTGCTGATCACCGACCACAATGTGCGCGAGACCCTGGGCATCTGCGATCGCGCCTACATCATCAGCGAGGGCACGGTGCTGGCCGAGGGCACACCGCACGAGATCGTCGACAACGCCGACGTGCGCAAGGTCTATCTGGGCGAACATTTCCGAATGTAAGCCCATGAAGCAAAGCTTACAGGTCCGCCTCAGCCAGCATCTGGCGCTCACCCCCCAGCTGCAGCAATCGATCCGCCTGCTGCAGCTGTCGACGCTGGAGCTGAACCAGGAAGTCGAGCAGATGCTGGCCCAGAATCCGCTGCTCGAAACCGAAGAGGAATCCCCCGACGCACCGGCCGCGGCCGAGCTGCCCGAAATCCGCAAGGCCCAGGACGAGATCGGTGCCGACAGCGGCGCCGGCGAGCCCGAGACCACGCCCGAGATCCAGGCCGAGGACTTCGGCGCCACCGAGCGCGAGGACTGGGAGAACGGCACCGAGCGCGATGACTTCGACGGCATCCGCGAGCTGCCGAGCAACAGCGGCTCCGGCAGCGGCGACGAAGACGGCGAGCGCCCCGAGCAGGACTCGCCGGGCCTGAGCCTGCAGGAGCACCTGAACCAGCAGCTCGCGGGCATGATGCTGAGCCCCGAGGACCGCGCCGCGCTCTATGTGCTGATCGAGTCGCTCAACGAGGACGGCTATCTGGAGGACAGCCTCGAAGAGCTGGTCGAATCCCTCGCCGGCGATTCGGATGCCGAGGCGCGCGACGAGTTGCTGGACCGGCTGCGCTGCGCGCTCAAGTGGTTGCAAAGCCTCGAGCCGCTGGGCGTCGGTGCCCGCGACCTGCCCGAATGCCTGATCCTGCAGCTGCGCGCACGGCCGCGCAGCGAGGCCCAGGTGGTGGCCATCCTGGTGTGCAAGCAGCATCTGGAGCTGCTGGCCAGGCGCGATCTGAAGAAGCTGATGGCGCTGACCGGCGCCGACGAGGCCTTGCTGCGTGAAGCCCAGGCCCTGATCACCAGCCTCGAGCCCAAGCCGGGCCGCCAGTTCGCGCGCGGCCAGGCCCAGGCAGTGATCCCGGACGTGATCGTTCACAAGGTCGGCCGCGAGTTCCGCGTGATGCTGAACCCCGAGGTCGCACCCAAGCTGCGCATCAACGAGCTCTATGCCCAGGCGCTGCGTGCCACCCGCGGCGGCGTCAGCAACTCGCCGCTGGGCGCCCAACTGCAGGAAGCGCGCTGGTTCATCAAGAACATCCAGCAGCGCTTCGACACCATCCTTCGCGTCTCGCAAGCCATCGTCGAGCGGCAGAAGGGTTTCTTCACCCATGGCGAGCTGGCGATGAAGCCGCTGGTGCTCCGAGAAATAGCCGACGAGCTGGGCCTGCACGAGTCGACCATCTCCCGGGTGACGAATGCCAAGTACATGGCGACCCGCTTCGGCACCTTCGAGCTCAAGTACTTCTTCGGCTCCGGCCTGAACACCGAGGCCGGCGGCAATGCCTCCAGCACGGCGGTGCGCGCGCTGATCAAGCAGTTCGTCGCGGCCGAGGACGCGGCCAAGCCGCTGTCCGACAGCGCGCTGTCGAACATGCTCGAAGAGCAAGGCATCCAGGTCGCCCGCCGCACCGTCGCCAAGTACCGCGAAGCCCTGAAGATCGCGCCGGCGAATCTGCGCAAGGCCATGTGAGGCGACACAGGCGCTGCGCCTGTTGATACATATCAAGAGCGCCAAGAGGGTCAGCGGCTATCGTGCCGTTCCTGCCCTCCAGCTCATGCACAACGCCCATCTCAGCCCCCATCGCCCGGAGAGACATTTCCTGCGCCAATGGCTGGCCCTGCTCGCCGCCGCCAGCCTGGCCTGGATCGCGGCAGCCTGGTGGCTGCAGGCCGAGCGCAGCGCCCTGCACCGGCATGAGGGCGAGAAGCTGCAGGTGCTGGTGCAGACGCTGGACGGCATCGTCTCGCAGCAGATGCTGGCGATCAAGGCGGCGCTGGACACCGTGGCCGTGCAGCGCCGGGGCTGGCGCGCCGAGCGGCTGCCGCAGGACAGCGCCGCGCTGCTGCAGACCCTGGCACGCGCCATGCCCGGCGTGCGCGTGCTGATGCTGGTCGATGCCCAGGGCCGGGTGCGAGCCAGCTCGGTGCCGCAGCTGCTGGGCCTGGATGTGCGCTCGCGCGACTACTTCAGCGTGCCGCAACAGCGGCCCGACCCCGGGCTGCTCTATGTCTCGCCGCCGTTTCGCAGCGTCATGGGCGTGCACACGCTGACCCTGGCGCGGGCCCTGTTCGATGCCCAGGGCCGCTTCGAGGGCGTGGTCACCGCCAGCCTGGACCCGGACTACTTCCGCCTGGTGCTGGAGACCGCCCAGCCCTCGCCCGACACCTGGAGCGCGCTGGCCCATACCGGCGGCCTGCTGTTCAGCATGACACCGCCCGATGAGCGCTGGATCGGCCGCAATCTGCTGGCCATGCCGGACTCCATCCTGGCCCGCCATCTGGCCAGCGGCCAGAACGCCAGCCTGCACCGCATGCGCGCCCAGATCAGCCAGGACGAGCGCCTGGCCGCCGCCCGCCATGTCAGCCCGGCCGGCTTGCGCACCGATGCCGGCCTGCTGGTGGCCGTCGGGCGGGCTCTGCAAGGCATCGAGGCGCCCTGGCGGCGCCAGCTCCATGCGGTGCTGCTGATCGGCGGCCTGCTGTCGCTGGGCATGGCGGCGGCGCTGCTGCTGTGGCAGCGCCGCCAGCGCCTGATCTTCGCGACGGCTCAGCAGGCCGCCTTCAAGCTGCAGGAGCAGGCCCAGCACACCCAGGCCATCCTCGACCATATGGTGGACGCGGTGATCACGATAGACAGCGCCGGGCAGATCGCCTCCTTCAACCCGGCGGCGGAGCGCATCTTCGGCTATCCGGCGGCGGAGGCCATTGGCCGCAATATCAGCCTGCTGATGCCCGCGCCCGACAGCGGCCGGCACGACGACTATCTGCAGCGCTATCTGGCCGGCGGTCCGGCGCGCGTGATCGGCCAGGGCCGCGATGTCGATGGCCGCCGCAAGAGCGGCGAGGTGTTCCCGATGAGCCTGGCCGTCTCGCGCATCGAGCGTCGCGGCCAGACCCTGTTCATCGGCCTGGCCCGCGACATCTCCGAGCGCAGGCGCGCCGAGGCCGCGATCGAACGGCTGGCCTTCTACGACCCGCTGACCGCCCTGCCGAATCGCCGCCTGCTGCTGGACCGGCTGGCGCAGAGCCTGGCCGCCAGCCAGCGCAGCGGCCGGCATGGCGCAGTGCTCTTCATCGACATCGACAACTTCAAGTCGCTCAACGACACCCTGGGCCACGGCATGGGCGACCGCCTGCTGACAAGCATCGCCCAGCGCCTGCAGGCCGCGCTGCGCGCGCAGGATTCGGTGGCACGCTGGGGCGGCGACGAGTTCGTCGTGCTGCTGCAGGACCTCGGCGCGGACGCCGGCATCGCCGCCCTGCATGCCGAGGCGGCCGCCGAGAAGCTGCTGCGCGTGCTGGGCCAGCCCTACCAGCTGGACGAGCATCTGCACCACAGCACGCCCAGCATAGGCATCGTGATCTGGGGCGCCGGCGACGCCAGCAGCGAGGACCTGCTCAAGCATGCCGACCATGCGATGTACCAGGCCAAGGCGGCCGGGCGCAACCAGCTGTGCTTCTTCGACCCGCTGACCCAGGCGGCGCTGGCCGAGCGCGCCGCGCTGGAGGCCGATCTGCGCGAGGCCTTGCCGCTGGAACAGCTGGAGCTGCACTACCAGGCCCAGGTCGGCCGCGACGGCGCTCTGCTGGGCGCCGAGACCCTGCTGCGCTGGCGCCATCCGGTGCGTGGCCATGTCTCGCCGGCCGTCTTCATCCCGCTGGCCGAGCAGACCGGCCTGATCGGCCCGCTGGGCGAGTGGGTGATGCAGCAGGCCTGCGCCCGGCTCGCCGCCTGGGCCGCGCAGCCGGCCCTGGCCGGGCTCAGCCTGGCCGTCAATGTCAGCGCCCACCAGTTCCGCCAGAAAGGCTTTCTGGGCCTGATGCAGCAGCTGCTGGCGCGCAGCGGCGCGCCGACCGAGCGGCTCAAGATCGAGCTGACCGAGAGCGCCCTGGTCAACGATGTCGAGGCCGTGATCGTGCTGATGAACGAGCTGCGCCGGCTCGGCCTGGCGGTCTCGCTGGACGATTTCGGCACCGGCTATTCCTCGCTGGCCTATCTGAAGCGCTTGCCCCTGAACCAGCTGAAGATAGACCAGAGCTTTGTGCGCGACCTGATCGACGAGCCGAACGCCCGCGCGATCGCCCGCACCGTGATCCAGCTGGGCGACAGCCTGGGCCTGCAGGTGATCGCCGAGGGGGTCGAGACCGAGGCCCAGCGCGCGCTGCTGGCCGAGCTGGGCTGCCATGCCTTCCAGGGCTATCTGTTCAGCCGGCCGCTGCCGGCGGCCGCGTTCGAGGCGCTGGCCGGGGGCTGGAACGCGGTGGGCGAGGCCGCCTAGACAGAAAGCGGACAATACGGCCCTGCTTCCTCGCATCTTGAGCCATGTCCCAGAACGAAACCCTGCATCTCTTCCTGTCCTGCGCCAGCGGCGTCGAGTCCTGGCTGGAACAGGAGGTGCGCGCCATCCTGCCCAAGACCCATACCGAGGCCTTGCGCGGCGGCGTCGCGGTCAAGAGCAATGCCGAGGGGGTGATGAAGCTCAATCTGGAGAGCCGGCTGGCGCAGCGCGTGCTGATCGAGCTGATCGACGGCCCCTACCGCCATGAGGACGATCTCTACACGCTGGCGCGCAAGATCGACTGGACCCAGTGGATCACGCCGGCCCACACGATACGGGTCGACATCGTTGCGCAGCGCTCGCCGCTGCAAAGCCTGAACTTCACCACCCTGCGCATCAAGGACGCGATCTGCGATGTGATGCGCGAGGCCACCGGCGAGCGCCCCAGCGTCGACACCCGCCACCCCGACCTGCCCATCATCATGCACGTCGGCCCGGAGTTCGCGACGATCTATGTGGACAGCTCGGGGGAGCCGCTGTTCAAGCGCGGCTGGCGCGAGGACAAGGGCGATGCGCCGCTGAAGGAAACCCTGGCCGCCGCGATGCTGGCAGCCGCCGGCTGGAAGGGCACGCCCGAGACCGGTGGCGCGCTGCTGGACCCCTGCTGCGGCTCGGGCACCATCGCCGTCGAGGCCGCGCAGATCGCCTGCAGCATGGCCGCCGGCATGCAGCGCCGCTTCGCCTTCGAGCGCCAGCTGCCCTTTGTGCCGCTGCGCGGCCGCTTCCAGGCCATCAAGCAGGCCGCCAAGGACCGCGAGCACGCGCCGGCCGTGCCGATCTTCTGCAGCGATGTGGCCTTCCGCATGGTCGACTTCGCACGCCGCAATGCCGAGCGCGCCGGCGTTGCCCAGTACATCCAGTTCAACGGCGGTGACGCGTTGGAGCGTCCCGCGCCCGAGTTGCCCGAGGGCATGCCCGGCACCGTGATGCTGAACCCGCCCTATGGCGAACGCATCGAGGTGCGCGGCAAGGCCGGCAATTTCCAGATGAGCCGCGATGCCGGCGGCTCCGAGGCCCGCGACGCGGGTGACGACTTCTTCCCGCGCCTGGCCGCGCACTGGAAGCGCGCCTACACGCAGAACCCGGCCGGCTGGACCGCCTGGCTGCTGTGCCCCGATATGAAGCTGCCCAGCAAGATGCGGCTGAAGGAGTCGCGCAAGATCCCGATGTGGAACGGCCCGATCGAATGCCGGATGTTCAAGTTCGAGCTGGTGGCCGGCTCGGCGCGCAAGGGCAAACCGACAGACGCCGGCGCTCAGGCCGACTGAAGCGCCAGCCAGGCCAGCACCGCCAGCGGCGCGGTGTCGGCCCGCAGGATGCGCGGGCCCAGATTCATCGCGACGAAACCGCGCGCGCGCGCCGCGTCCTCCTCGGCCGCGCTGAGGCCGCCTTCCGGCCCGCTCAGCACCAGGGTACGCGGGGCGGCGGCCTGCGCGGCCAGCGGCTGCGCCGAGCCGGGGCTCAGCAGCCAGCGGCGTTCCTGCAGCGGATCGGCCGGGCTCAGGTCTTGCAGCCAGGCCGCCAGCGTGCGCACCGGCGCGATGCGCGGCGGCCGGCTGCGGCCGCTCTGCTCGCAGGCGGCAATCGCCACGCCGCTCCAGTGCGCGACCTTTTTCTCGGCCCGCTCGGCATTCAGGCGCAGCACCGAGCGCTCGCTCATCAGCGGCTGTATGCCTGCCACGCCCAGCTCGGTGGCCTTCTCGACCAGGCCGTCCATGCGGTCATTGGCCGGCATCACGACGGCCAGGGTCACGTCTTGCGCGAGCTCGCGCTGCGCCGGCTGGCGGCTCAGCAGCTGCACCCGCACCTCGCTGCGGCCCATCGCCAGCACCTCGGCCTGCCATTCGTCACCACTGCCATCGAACAGCGTGATGAGCGCACCGGGCTGCAGGCGCAGCACCTGCACGTGGCGGGCGCAGGCCGGGGGAAGATTCAGCTCACCGGGGGTGGCGAGCGCTTGATCGACAAAGAAACGCGGGGGCATGGCAACAACTCCTGGGCCGCCAGTGTGCCAGCAGTCACGCCTTCATCGGGCCTCCGTCAGGCCGGCAGGCCCAGCGTCTGGCGCAACTCGGCGGCGGCGGCCTCGCCCTTGCTCTGCTGCACCCGCTCGACCAGGCTTTGCGCCAGCTTCTGCAGCTCGGCCAGGTCCTGGCACTGCTCGACCTCGAGCGCGAACACATAGCCCTTCATCAGGCCCAGCTGCTTGGTGGCCTGGCTGCTGAGGTAGGCGTAGAGCTGCTGATAGTCGAGCCGAACTTCGACACTCGTCGGCGTCGGCGTCGGCGTCGGCGTCGGCGTCGGCGTCGGCGTCGGCGTCGGCGTCGGCGTCGGCGTCGGCGTCGGCGCGGGCTGCGGCGCGGCGACCGGCTTGGCAGCAGCGGCTGCTCCCGGGGCAATCAGCCCCTGCTCGATCAGGTAGGCGATGTCGGCCTCGCCGACGCCCTGGACCATGCTTAACCATTGCCTAGCGTTGCGGCTGCCATCGAGCACCAGCAAGAGATTGCGGGTGCTGCGCGACAGCGGCAGCGCGCGCGCCTTGATCTCGGCACGGCCCGCCTCGGTCTTGATATAGCTCTGGTCCAGCATCGGTGTCTACCTCCGCCGCGACCTTAGCGCGGCGACGGCCGCCCGGGCCAGGGGCGGCCTGCGCGCGGACTCACTTCTTGTCGCGTAATTCACGCCGGAGTATCTTGCCGACCGGCGTCTTGGGCAGCTCGGTGCGGAACTCCACCACCTTGGGCCGCTTGTAGCCGGTCAGATTGGCCTCGCAATAGGCGCGCACATCGGCCTCGCTGAGCGCCGGGTTCTTCTTGACGATGACCACCTTGACCGCCTCGCCGGCTTTCGCATCGGGCACGCCGACCGCCGCCGCCTCCAGCACCCCGTCCATCTGCGTGATCACGTCCTCGATCTCGTTCGGATAGACATTGAAGCCGCTGACCAGAATCATGTCCTTCTTGCGATCGACGATGCGGAAGAAGCCGCGCTCGTCCACCGTGCCGATATCGCCGGTGCGGAAGAAGCCATCGGGCGTCATCACCTTGGCGGTCTCGTCCGGGCGCTGCCAGTAGCCAGCCATCACCTGCGGGCCGCGGATCGCGATCTCGCCGCTGGCGCCCGGTGCGACCTCCTTGCCCTCGTCGTCGAGCAGGCACAGCTCGGTGCTGGGCAGGGGCAGGCCGATCGAGCCGGTGTAGGTGGTGCTGTCGGTCGGGTTGCAGCTGGCCACCGGCGAGGTCTCGGACAGGCCATAGCCCTCGACGATGGGGCAGCCGGTCTTCTCCAGCCACAGCTTGGCCGTGGCCTGCTGCACGGCCATGCCGCCGCCGACCGAGATCACCAGGCCGCTCCAGTCCACCGTGTTGAACTCGGCATGGTTGGCCATCGCCAGGAACAGGGTGTTGACCGCCGGCAGGCTGTGGAAGCGGTGCTTGGACAGCTCCTTGAACACAGCCGGCAGATCGCGCGGATTCGGGATCAGGATGTTGCAGCCGCCCACATGCATGGACAGCATCATGTTCGTCGTGAAGCCGAAGATGTGATACAGCGGCAGCGCGCAGACGCTCACCAGCTGCTCGCCCTGCGGGATCTTCCCCAGTGCCGGCAGATACCAGGCCTCGGCCTGCAAGGTATTGGCCACCAGATTGCGATGCAGCAGCACCGCGCCCTTGGACACGCCGGTCGTGCCGCCGGTGTACTGCAGCACCGCGATATCGCCACCGGCCACCTTGGGCGCCTTGTAGCTCAGGCCGCGCCCCTTGGCCACCGCGTCGTTGAAGCGCACCGCGCCGGGCAGCTCATAGGGCGGCACCAGCTTCTTCACCTTGCGCACGACGTAGTTGACGATCAGCCCCTTGGGGAAGCCCAGCATCTCGCCCATCGAGGCCAGCAGGATGTGCTTGGTCGGCACGGCATTGAGGCATTGCTGCAGGGTGGCGGCAAAGTTCTCCAGGATCACGATGGCCTTGGCGCCGGAGTCCTTCAGCTGATGCTCGAGCTCGCGCGGCGTGTACAGCGGGTTGACGTTGACCACCACCAGGCCGGCGCGCAGCACGGCGGCCACGGCCACCGGGTACTGCATCACATTGGGCATCATCAGCGCGACGCGATCGCCCTTCTCCAGGCCCAGGCTCTGGAAGTAGGCAGCCAGCGCGCGCGAGGCTTCATCGATCTCGCCAAAGCTGATGGCGCGGCCCAGCATCTTGTAGGCCGGCTGTTGCGGGTACTTCTTGAACGCCCCCTCCATCAGGTCCACCAAGGACGGATACAGGTCCGCATTGATGTCCGCCGGCACGCCGGCCGGGTAGTTCTTGAGCCAAATCTTCTCCATCAATGTCTCCATGTCGCGCCCGCGATTCTCTCCGATGCCGGCTGGCGCCAGCATCAGGGGATTCGATAGCGGTGCGCGGGGTGCCCGATCTGGTGTCGTCGGGCACTGTTATGGGGCTTGCGCCCGCTGCTTGTTTACTCGACCGCCTTGAGCATGTCCTCGACGACCTTTTTCGCGTCGCCGAACACCATCATGGTCTTGTCCATGTAGAAGAGCTCGTTGTCCAGGCCCGCATAGCCGGCCGCCATCGAGCGCTTGTTGACGATGATGGTCTTGGCCTTGTAGGCCTCGAGGATGGGCATGCCGTAGATCGCGCTGCCCTTGGTGTGGGCGGCGGGGTTCACGACATCGTTGGCGCCCAGGATGATGGCCACATCGGCCTGGCCGAACTCGGCATTGATGTCCTCCATCTCGAACACCTGGTCGTAGGGCACCTCGGCCTCGGCCAGCAAGACGTTCATATGGCCCGGCATGCGGCCGGCCACCGGATGGATCGCGTACTTGACCGTCACGCCCTTTTCGGTGAGCTTGGCGGCCAGTTCCTTGACCGCGTGCTGGGCGCGCGCCACGGCCAGGCCATAGCCCGGCACGATGATGACGCTCTCGGCATTGCCCATGATGAAGGCAGCATCGTCGGCGCTGCCGCTCTTGACGCTGCGCTGCGCGCCGCCGCCGGCCGCCGCCGTGGTGGCGTCGCCACCGAAGCCGCCCAGAATCACGTTGAAGAAGGAGCGGTTCATCGCCTTGCACATGATGTAGCTCAGGATCGCACCCGAGGAACCCACCAGCGAGCCGGCAATGATCAGCATGCTGTTGTTCAGCGAGAAGCCGATGCCAGCGGCCGCCCAGCCCGAATAGCTGTTCAGCATCGACACCACCACCGGCATGTCGGCGCCGCCGATCGGGATGATCAAGAGCACGCCCAGCACCAGGCCCAGCGCGATGATGATGCCGAAGTCCATCCAGCTCTCGGAGTGCCAGTAGCCGAAGCAGAAGAAAGCCGCCGCCAGGCCCAGGGCCAGATTGAGCTTGTGCTGGCCGGCAAAGCTGACCGGCGCGCCCTGGAACAGTCTGAACTTGTACTTGCCCGACAGCTTGCCGAAGGCGATCACCGAGCCGCTGAAGGTGATGGCGCCGATGAAGGCACCCAAGGCCAGCTCGATGCGGTTGCCGCCGGGGATCGCGCCTCCCTTGGCCGTGATGCCGAAGGCCCAGGGCTCGACCACGGCGGTGGCCGCGATGAAGACCGCCGCCAGGCCGATCATGCTGTGCATGAAAGCCACCAGCTCGGGCATCTTGGTCATCTCGACCTTGTTGGCCATATAGGCACCGATGCCGCCGCCGATCACCAGGCCGGCCAGCACATAGCTCATGCCCAGGGCGCGGCCATCGGCCAGCTTGACGATCAGCGCCGCCGTGGTCAGCACGGCGATGGTCATGCCCACCATGCCGAAGAGATTGCCGCGGATCGAGGTGGTCGGGTGCGACAGGCCCTTCAGCGCCTGGATGAAGCAGACGCTGGCGACCAGATAGAGCAGGGTGACGACATCGAGGCTCATCACTTGCCCTCCTTCTTGGCCGCGGGTTTGTCCTTCTTTTTAAACATCTCCAGCATCCGGCGCGTCACCAGAAAGCCGCCGAACACGTTGACTGCGGCCAGCGCGACGGCCAGCGTGCCCATGACCTTGCCGGCGTTGGTCTCGGTCAGCGCGGCGGCCAACATGGCGCCGACGATGACGATGGCCGAGATCGCGTTGGTGACGGCCATCAGCGGCGTGTGCAGGGCCGGGGTGACGGTCCAGACCACGTGGTAGCCGACATAGATGGCCAGCACGAAGATGATCAGATTGGTGATGGTGGGGTTGACGATATCCATGGGATTCAGCTCCGTGTGACTTGACCGTCGCGACTCACCAGGCAGGCCGCCACGATGTCGTCGTCCATAGCCAGCTGGAACGCCCCCTCCTTCGTGAACACGAGCTTGAGGAAGTCCAGCACATTGCGCGCATACAGGGCCGAGGCATCGGCCGCCACCAGCGCGGCCAAGTTGGTCTCGCCGACCAGGGTCACGCCGTGCTTGAGCACGGTGCGGCCCGCCTCGGTCAGCGGGCAGTTGCCGCCCACCCCGTCAGGGCCCTTGCCGGCCGCGATATCGACGATCACCGAGCCCGGCTTCATGCTCTTGACCATCGCCTCGCTGACCAGCACCGGCGCGGCGCGGCCGGGGATCAGCGCGGTGGTGATCACGACATCGGCCTGGGCCACGCGCTTGGCGACCTCGGCCTTCTGCCGGTCCAACCAGCTCTGCGGCATCGGCCGCGCATAGCCGCCGACACCGACCGCCGCTTCCTTCTCCTCATCGGTCTCGTAGGCCACATCGATGAACTTGGCGCCCAGGCTCTCGACCTGCTCCTTGACCGCCGGCCGCACATCCGAGGCCTCGATCACCGCGCCCAGGCGCTTGGCCGTCGCGATCGCCTGCAGGCCCGCGACGCCGACGCCCAGCACCACGACCCGCGCCGCCTTCACCGTGCCGGCCGCCGTCATCAGCATCGGGAAGAAGCGCTGGTAGCGGTCGGCCGCGATCATCACCGCCTTGTAGCCGGCGATATTGGCCTGCGAGCTCAGCACATCCATGCTCTGCGCCCGCGTCGTGCGCGGCGCGGCCTCCAGCGCGAAGCCGGTCAGCCCGGCCGCGGCCAGCGCCTCCAGCCCGGCGCGGTCAAAGGGGTTGAGCATGCCCACCAGCACCGTGCCCGGCTTGATCAGGCCGAGCTCCTCGGCGCTGGGGCTGCGCACCTTCAGCAGCAGCTCGGCGGCGAAGGCGGCGGCGCGATCGACGATCTCGGCGCCGGCGGCGGCATAAGCCTCGTCGGTGACGCTGGCGGCAAGACCCGCCCCCGTCTCGACACGCAAGACATGACCCTGCGCCTTCAGCTTCTTGGCCGTCTCCGGGGTCAGGGCCACACGGGTTTCTCCGGCCGCGCTCTCGCGCGGAACACCTATCAGCATCGGGAGTTCCTCCTGTTGCCGGCTGCGGCCCCGAACGGGGCTTGTTACCGACGGACTAGCTTGCGCCGAGCTTACATGGGGTTTTTGGCGATCCGTGTTGCCGCTGCGACAGGGTTTTACCTAGCGGCCACACGGCACAATGGCGCGATGCCAGTCGTGCAGCGCTTCAAACCCTCGGTCACCGTCGCCGCCATCATCGAGCGCGAGGGCCTGTATCTGCTGGTCGAGGAGCACACGCCCGAGGGGCTCAAGCTCAACAACCCGGCCGGCCATCTGGAGCAGGGTGAGACGCCGCTGCAGGGCGTGCTGCGCGAGGCACTGGAGGAAACGGCCCACCGCTTCCGGCCCGAGGCCTTGCTGGGCCTGTATATGTCGCGCTTCCAGCGTCCCCACACGGCCGAGGATGTGACCTATCTGCGCATCGCCTACTGCGGCGGCATCGAGGGCGAGGGCCCGGTGCCCGGGCTGGCGCTGGACGAGGGCATCGTGCGCTGGCTGTGGCTGAGCCCGGACGAGATCGCGGCCGCGCGCGCGGCCGGCCGCTTGCGCAGCCCGCTGGTCTGGCAATGCCTGCAGGACCACCGGGCCGGGCGGCGCCTGCCGCTGGACCTGATACAGGCCGACGACAGCCTGTTCAGGCCGGAGATCAAGTAGCGGGCGTGCGCCAGCGCTTGTAGGACCAGTACCAGTGCTCGGGGTGCTGGCGTATCACCTGCTCGAAGCGCCGGTAGACCCGCCCCATCGCCCATGCCAGCTCGGCCGGCTGGCGCGGCAGCGGGTGCTCGACCAGGGTCTCGAAGACCACGCGGTAGCGGCCGGCCTCGCTGAGCACCGCATAGCCCAGCAGCAGCGGCTTGCTGGCCAGCGCGGCCAGCATCACCGCGCCGCCCGGCGCCTGGGTGGCCTGGCCGAAGAAGCTGACCGGCATATCGCTGCCGTAGTGATCGCCATGCAGCGTGACATAGCCGCCGCGCTTGGCCGCGCGTATCAGATCGAAGAAGCCACCGGGTTTGCTCTTGTGGATGCAGGCTATGCCGGCCGCCTGATAGAGCCGGCTCACGCACTGCAGATGCGGCGGGATGTTGGACATGGTGCTGGAGCGCCCCGTCAGCCGCTGTACCGCCAGCGCCACCACCTCGTAGCAGCCCATATGCAGGGTCACGATGCTGGCCCCGCCGCCACCCTCGATGATGCGGCGCGAGGTACTGTCGTTGAACTCGATGTCCAGCTGCAGCTTGTCGAGCCAGAAGGTGTCGAGCACGCCCAGGCAGATATTGCGGTAGGAGCGCAGCGCCAGCGTGCGGCGCTGCGCCGCGTCGAGCTGGGGCAGCGCGAGCGCCAGATTGGCCGCCAGCCTGGCATCGGTGCGCCTGGCGCAGCGCAGTATCAGCGGCGCCACGATGCCGGCGAAGCGCTGGCGCTGGCGCGCCGACAGCCGGCCCAGCAGCCCCATCAGCAGCGCGATGGCGCGATTGATCAGGCCGGCGCCCATCTCAGGCCAGCGCTGCCGTGCTGCCCATCGCCAGCCGGCGCCGCAGATGCCGCTCCAGGCTGCCGAAGCTGGCAAACACCGAGGCGTCGAGTTCATCGTCGGCCAGATCGATCTCGAAGCGCTGCTCCAGCGCCATCACCACCTCCATCACCGACATCGAGTCCAGCTCGGGCACGGCCCCCAGCAGGAGCGTGTGACCCTCGAATCCGCTGGTATTGATGCCCATGGCCTCGGCCAGGATCTCGCGCAGCGCGCTGCTTGTTTCCGTCATTGCTTATCTCCCTCCATGCACCCAGGCAGCGGGACTGTTGGCCCGACTGCCGCGGCCCGACTGCACCGCAGGCGAAATCTATCGGCCCGGCCGCGGCCGCGCATGAAGAGGAGATGAGTAGCGACTGAAGACCCCGGGCGGCCAGCCAAACGCTCCCTTGCGGGAGGCAACGACAGGCCAGCGCGCCCCCCCGCCCGAGGACTCTGATGAGGCTCAGCGGTGCCGGCGGTTCGTCACAAGGCCGCAGACCAGCAGGCCGAGGGCCAGCAGCGCAGCGCTGGAGGGCTCGGGGACTGCGCTGACCGAGACGTCGTCGAATTCCCAGTAGCCGGCGAAATTGCCGAAGCTGAAGGTCAGATCGGTCGCGGACGACACTGCCTGGAAGGTGTAGCTGAACTGGGTGTACTGGAAGGCGTCGGCATTGAGCTGCGTGACCTCGGGCGCGCCGCCGTCCCAGTTCAAGGAGAACGAGTTGGGCTGCTCGGCCGTGGCGGCCGCGCTGTTCTGCAGCCAGAAGCTGACGCGGTAGAGGCCGCCGGCCTGGGTCGCCAGCGTCTGCGACAGCAGGGCCGGGTCGGCCGGCGGAGCGCCAAAGGCCGCCCCGATCACGCCAGAGTGGGGTGCCACCTCGTCAAAGAACGAGAAGGCGGTATTGCCGGACAGGGTCCAGCCTTCGCCCTGGCCGATCTCGAAGCCACCGTTGGTGACCAGTCCGGCCTGCGCCGACGCGGCGCCCAGCAGCAGGGCACTGCCGACCAGCAGGGATTGAAGGGAACGGGCAATCGCGATGCAAGCAGTCATGACTGAAGAACTCCAGGGTCAATGGTGTCAGGGAAGCAGAGAGTGCCGTGCGGTTCAGCGACCGCGCCGCTTGTCGACCGCCACGACGGTCACCGTCGCGTCGGCACTGCAGCCCTGCGGGCTGGTCGCGCGAACCTGGTAGGTGTAGCGGCCTGCCGCGGTCGGTGCGAACTGCGCGCTGGCGCCGTTGATGCCGGTCAGACCGGGCGCCGGCGTCCAGGCAAAGCGGCTGGCCGCGCCGGGCGCCGGGTCGGTCGCCGTCAGGGTCAGGGTTTGCGTGCCCACACCCAGCGTGACCGTGTTGGCCGGGAAACCCGTGACGACCGGGCTGCTGTGGCTGATCGCGATGGCCGGCGGGGAAGCGCCGCCCAGCACCGTCACCTGGGCGGTGGCGGCGCTTGTCAGCCCCGCCTTGTCGGTGGCTTGCAGCAGAACCTGGTTGACACCGGCATCGGCGCAGCTGAAGACCTGCTTGCTCAGGCTCAGCGAGGCAATGCCCCAGTTGTCGGTGCTGCCCGCATCCACATCGGCGGCGCTGATCTCGACCTCACCACCGGCCAGGGTGCGCGTGAGGGCCTGCGTCCTGACCTCGGGCGGCGTCGTGTCGTTGCTGGCCGAAGCACTCGCCGGGCTCTCATCGTGCAGGCGGTTGAGGCCGGTCACGACGTAGTGGTAGTAAGCCCCGGCGGCTGCGCTGGCGTCGGTGAAGACCGTCTCGTCGGCGTTGGTCAGGCCCAGCAGATGGGCCGGGTCCTCCAGGTCGATCGGCACCTGCTCGGAGCGATACACCGCGTAGCGACGCACTTTCTCGAACTCGTCGCTGACATCGATCGGGCGTGACCAAGCCAGGCTCACGGAGTCGTTCGCGTTGCGTGTCGCGCTCAGCGACAGCGGCATGCTCGGCACCCCGCTGCGCTTCCAGGGCATGGTCGGCAGCAGCGCGGGCTTCTTGTAGCTCTTGTTCATCAGCTCGGTGCGGTAGCCGAGCAGGTTGGACACCAGAAAGGCCTGACGGAAGTGGATCTGGCCGCCGATATGGGGGGTGCCCCGGTTCAGTGCGATCTGCCGGGCGATCTGGTTGTCCGGGCTGGGCGCGGTCCAACCGCTGGTGTTGAGCTTGTAGTCGGCCAGGCCGATGTAGACATGCCGGCCCTGCGTGTTCTGGCTCCACCAGGGCAGCAACATCTGATAGTCGGAGCCGGTCTGGCCGATGAACCAATAGACCTGCGGCGCCAGGTAGTCGATCCAGCCCGACTGCAGCCACAGGCGGGTGTCCGCGAAGCTGCTGGCGTAGTGCTGGAAGGCGCCCGCGCTGGTCCAGGATCCGAGCGAGGGATCGGGCGTGCCGCCCGGGTAGTTCGGGTCGCTGCGGTAGATGCCGGAGGGCGAGATACCGAATTTCACCCAGGGCTTGGCGGCCCGGATGCTGCTGCCGATGCGCTCGATCAGCAAGGCGACATTGTCCCGGCGCCAGTCGGCCCGGCCGGCCGGGGTGCTGGGGAAACCGCGCGGGTCGGCGGCATAGGCCGCGTCGTCGGCGATGACGCCACTCTGATAGAAGTAGTCGTCGAAATGCAGGCCGTCGATGTCGTAGCGCTGCACGACATCCATCACCACGCCGTGCACATAGTCGCGCACCTCGGGCAGCCCCGGATTGAGGATTTTGACGTTGCCTAGGGTCAGCAGCCATTCGGGGTGCAGCCTGGACACATGGTTGGCGGCGTACTTGAGCGTGTCGCTGGCGGCCGAGGCATCGGACACCGCCCGGTAGGGGTTGATCCAGGCATGGGCCTCCAGGCCGCGCTTGCGCGACTCATCGATCGCGAACTGCAGTGGGTCCCACAGCGGGTCGGGCGCCCTGCCCTGGGTGCCGGTCAGGTAGTAGGACCAGGGCTCGACACTGCTCTGGTACATCGCGTCGCCCTGGCTGCGCACCTGGAAGAACACCGAGTTCACGCCGGTGGCCTTGTTGTGATCGAGCAGAGTCGTCAGGGCGGTGCGTTGCTGGGCCGGGGTCTGGGTGCGGTTGGGCCAGTCCAGGCTCAGGTGCGTGCTGATCCAGACGCCACGCATCTCCCGCTTTGGCGCCGTCTGGGCATGGCTTGCGGCCAGCGCGCACAGCGCGGCCGCGACGATCAACAGCTTCTTCATACCGGCTTGTCTCCTTGGTTGGGCTGGCGTTCGACCAAGCCCGGCTTGGTCGCGATAAATCTATACCTTTAAAGTACCAATTTATTCACGACTCGTGACGGCAGCCCATACCAACAAACCCCATGAAGTAAGAAATCCCAAGCTGTTCGCCTGTTTTCCTCTTCCATAACTTGTGCCAATTTACGTACCAATAAAGCCTTGTTGAACGCAAGCTTCGGTCGGGAAGTCCGCACGCCGATAGCGCGGACTGCGCCTGCGGGACAATCCTGCCCATGAGTCCCATCAAGCACCGCATCGTCGTCGGCCTGTCCGGCGGCGTCGATTCCGCCGTCACCGCCCACCTGCTGAAACAAGCCGGCCATGAGGTGGTGGGCATCTTCATGAAGAACTGGGAAGACGATGACGACAGCGAGTTCTGCTCGTCGAACATCGACTTCGTCGACGCGGCCGCGGTGGCCGATGTGATCGGCATCGAGATCGAGCATGTCAATTTCGCGGCCGACTACAAGGACCGGGTGTTCGCCGAGTTCCTGCGCGAGTACCAGGCCGGCCGCACGCCCAACCCCGATGTGCTGTGCAATGCCGAGATCAAGTTCAAGGCCTTTCTGGACCATGCGATGCGTCTGGGCGCCGACAAGATCGCGACCGGCCACTACGCGCGCGTCAGGGAGGTCGGTGGCGCCTTCCAGTTGCTCAAGGGTCTGGACCCGCTGAAAGACCAGAGCTATTTCCTGCACCGGCTGAACCAGGCCCAGCTGGCCAAGACCCTGTTCCCGGTCGGCGAGCTGGCCAAGACCGAGGTGCGCCGCATCGCCGAAGCCATCGGCCTGCCAAACGCGAAGAAGAAGGACTCGACCGGCATCTGCTTCATCGGCGAGCGCCCCTTCCGCGAGTTCCTGAACCGCTATCTGTCGCAGCAGCCTGGGCCTATCAAGGACGAGCGTGGCCGCAAGCTCGGCGAGCATGTCGGCCTGTCCTTCTACACCTTGGGTCAGCGCCAGGGCCTGGGCATAGGCGGCGTGAAGGAGAAGGGCGCGCCGCGCGGCGGTGGCGAGCACGAACCCTGGTTCGTTGCCCGCAAGGACCTGGACAGCAACACCCTGGTGGTCGTGCAAGGCCATCAGCACCCGCTGCTGCAAAGCCGCTCGCTGCTGGCCGACGATCTGAGCTGGACCGCCGACAGCATGCCCGCTGAATCGACCATGCCGGGCGGCTACGGCGCCAAGACCCGCTACCGCCAGGCCGATGCGGCCTGCGCGCTGACGCCGCAGCCGGGCGGCATCCGGCTGGACTTCGCCCAGGCGCAGTGGGCGGTGACGCCGGGCCAGAGCGCGGTGCTCTACGACGGCGAGGTCTGCCTGGGCGGCGGCGTGATCGCCGAGGCGATGGCATGACCTTAGTCACTGCCTGCAGACCCGCAGGCTGTGGCAGCCTCGCGGCTTTGCCGGTTTCCTCTTGAACAACGCCCTGGACCGCCTGCTCGCCCGCATTGCCCAGCCCGGCTTCGTGCTGCGCGTCGCGGCGCTGGCGGTCTGCGTGCTGGAGCTGTGGTCCATCGTCGCAGCGCTGCGCGGGCGGCCCCAGACCGACCCTTATGACGGCGCGCTGGCTTCGCTGCACCTGCTGCGCGGCGGCCAGACCGGCGACACCGGCCTGATGCTGGCCAGTTTCGCGCTGGTGCTGCTGTTTGCCGCCGGCTTCTGGTGGCTGGCGCGTCAGGCCAGCCTCGACCGCACGCCGCCGCGGGCGCTGGCCGCCATCCTCGTGCTGGACCTGCTGGCGCTGGCCGTCACGCCGGGCCTGCCCTTTCTGGTCACCGCGCTGGCCGCCGTGATGTTGCGGCTGCGGCCGGCCTTCGGCTTCGCGCTGGCCCAGGTGGTCGTCAACCTGGCGCTCTATCTGCTGCTGCCCAGCGAGAGCCAGCAGCTCGAACAGCTGCGCTCGAATCAGTCGCTGTGGCTGGACGGCCTGAGCCAGCTGATGGCCATGGTGGCCCTGCATGGCATGGCCTTCGGCCTGGGCCGCATGGCCGCCGCCGAGGCCGAGAAGCGCCGCTGGCTGCAGGCCATGCTGGCCGAGAAGCTCAGCGCCGAGCGGCTGCAGGCCGAGCAGCTGCGCTATGCCGAGCGCGCGCTGATGGCCCGCGAGCTGCACGATGTCGTGGGCCACCATCTGACCGCGCTGAATCTGCAGCTGCAGCTGGGCGGCGCGCTGCTGCAGCGCGCCGATGCCGAGGGTGCGGCGCTGGCCGTCGAGAAGGCGCGCGGCAGCGCCGAGCGGCTGCTGGCCGATGTGCGCGAGGCCGTCACGGCCGAACGCGCCTCGCAGCGCATCGACCTCAGCGAGGCCTTGCTGACCCTGGCCCAGGGGATTGCCAGCACCCGGATCGAGCTCGATATTGCCGAGGCCGCGCGCGACCTGAGTCCGCGCCTGGCCCATGCGCTGCTGCGCTGCGTGCAGGAGGCCGTCACCAACAGCGTGCGCCATGCCGGCGCCAGCCGGGTGCGGGTGGTGCTGAGCGCCGACAGCGAGTCGGTGACGGTGACGGTCGATGACGATGGCGGCGGCGCGGCGCGTCTGGTGGCCGGCAACGGCCTGACAGGCATGGCCGAGCGGATGAAGGAGCTGGGCGGACGGATGGCGGTGCGGCGCCAAAGCCCCGGCTTCATGATTGAACTGCATTGCCCGAGAGAGGCCTGATGATGAACAACCCGATCAAGGTGCTGCTGGTCGAGGACCAGCAGCTGGTGCGCGAAGGCCTGAAAGGCCTGCTGGCGCTCAGCCCGGAGATCCAGCTCGTCGGCGAGGCTGCCGATGGCGCCGAGGCGCTGGAGCTGCTCTCGCAGCCCCAGGCGCAGCTGCCCGATGTCCTGCTGTCGGACATGCGCATGCCGCGACTGGACGGCCTGGGCCTGATACGCGCACTGGCGGCGCGGGCGCTGAACATCCCGGTGCTGCTGCTGACCACCTTCGACGACGCGGCCGCCTTCGACGAGGCGGTGCGCGCCGGCGCGCGCGGCTTTCTGCTGAAAGCCATCAGCCCCGAGACCCTGGTGCAGGCGCTGCGCGATGTCGCGGCCGGCGGCACCGCGCTGCGCCCGGGCCTGACCGAGCGCATGGGCCGGGTCGCGGCCAAGCTGGAGCGCGGCTTCGAGGCCACGCCCGAGCCCGACCCGCTCTCGCCCAAGGAGCTGCAGGTGCTGCGCCTGGTCGCCAGCGGCCGCAGCAACACCGAGATCGCCGCGCTGCTGGGCAATAGCGAGGGTGTGATCAAGAACCACTGCTCGGCGGTGTTCTCGAAGATGGGCGTGCGCGACCGCACGCAGGCGGTGCTCAGGGCGATCGATCTGGGTTGGATCTGAGGCGCGCGCCACCTCACTCCGCCGCCCCACGCCCCAGATGCAAGACCCAGAAGCGCTCGTGCCGCCCCGGTGCGGCGGCGCAGGCCAGGCCGGCATCGCGGAACTCGGCCAGCATCAGGTTCTCGCAATGCCCGGGGCTGGCCAGCCACAGCGCCAGCGCCTCCTCCAGGCTGGCCGGGCCGGCCGCCAGGTTTTCGCCGCTCAGCCTCATCCGGTAGCCGACGCGGTGCAGGCGCTCGCGCAGGCTGCGGGTCTTCAGGCCCTGGTGGCTGAGGGTATCGCGCTGCGCCAGTTCGCGGGCATGCTCGTCGGCCGAGGCGGCCAGCAGGGCCTGCCAGCGCAGCGCCGGCGCGGCCGACATCGGCGCCGCACCGCAGGCGCGCGGCTGCTCGCGCAGCGCGTTGAGCCGGGCCAGCACCGAGGCTACCTCCAGATCATCCGGGCAGGGCAAGTCCTGACCCCAGGCGGAGCCCATCAACAGCAGCGCCGGCAGCAGCAGCGCAGGCATCCTCAAGCTCGGCATTAAGACCTCTTCATGCGGAGCGAGATTATTGACCCCGCCGACGTGGCCGGGCGCGGAAATCTGCGCACAATGCCGCAGGCTTCCCTCACATCGACGACAAAGCCCATGGCCGAACACTCGAACGCCCCGCTCGCCAGCCTCAGGATCGAACGCCCAGGCGCCATGGCCACCGGTCGCCGGCGCCGCCTGCCCTGGCGCTGGCTCATCGCCGGCCTGCTGCTGCTGGCGGTCGGCGCGGCGCTGCTGGCGCCCCGGCCTCCCGAGGTGCAGCTGGCCTCGGTGCAGCAGACCACGCCATCGCAGCAATATGCGCAGCTGACCGCCTCGGGCTATGTGGTCGCGCAGCGCCGCGCTGCGGTCGCTTCCAAGGCCAGCGGCCGGCTGATCGAGCTGACGGTGCGCGAGGGCAGCCTGCTGAAGAAAGGCGAGCTGATCGCGCGCATCGACGCCAGCGATGTGCAGGCCTCGATCGCGGCGGCGGCCGCCGGCGTGCGCCTGGCCGAGGCCGGCGCGCGCCAGGCCGAGAGCGCGGTGCAGCAGGCCCGGGTCGAGCAGGCCAATGCCGAGGCCGAGTACCGGCGCAGCCAGGATCTGCAGGCCCAGGGCTTTGTCTCGACCCAGGCGCTGGAGGCCCTCAAGCGCCGGCTCGACGCTGCCCGTGCCGGCCTGGCCTCGGCCCAGGCGGGTGCGGGCTCGGCCCAGGCCGGTGTGCAGCAGGCCCAGGCCCAGCTCCATCTGCAGCAGGTCAACCGCGACTTCACCGAGATCCGCGCGCCCTTCGACGGCGTGGTGCTGGTCAAGAACGCCAATGTCGGCGACATCATCACGCCATTCTCCAACGCCGCCGGCTCGCAGGGCGCGGTCGTGACCATGGCCGATCTGAGCACGCTGGAGGTGGAGGCCGATGTGTCCGAAGCCAGCCTGGCCAAGGTCAGCGCCGGCCAGCCGGTCGAGATCACGCTGGACGCCCTGCCCGGCCAGCGCTTCGCGGGCCAGGTGGCCGGCATCGTGCCGACGGTCGACCGGGCCAAGGCCACCGTGATGAGCAAGGTGCGCTTCGAGCAGCTGGACGCGCGCATCCTGCCGGAGATGAGCGCCAAGGTGGTGTTCCTGTCGCAAAAGCCCACGGCCGCCGAGTTGCAGCCGGTGCTGGCGGTCAATCCGAAGACGCTGAGCGAGCGCGATGGCAAGACCTGGCTCTTCAGGGTCAAGCGCGAGGGCGACAAGGAGGTCGTCGAGGCTATTGAGGTTCGGCGCGGGCGCACGCTGGGGGACCTGGTCGAAGTGGGCGGCAGCAGCCTGAAGTCCGGCGATCGCCTGGTGCTGGAGCCGCCGGCCAAGCTGGAGAGCGGCGGCGCCGTCACGCTCGCCGCCAAGCCATGAGCGACGCGCAGATACTGATCAGCATCGAGGGCCTGTCCAAGGCCTATCGGCGCGGTGCCCAGCAGATCCCGGTGCTGCTGGACATCGCGCTGCAGGTGCAGGCCGGCGACTTCGTCGCGTTGATGGGCCCCAGCGGCTCGGGCAAGAGCACCTTGCTGAACCTGATCGCCGGCATCGACCAACCCACGAGCGGGCGCATCGTCATCGGCGGCGTCGACATCGCGACGCTCAGCGAGGGCCAGCTGGCCGACTGGCGGGCCGCCCATGTGGGCTTCATCTTCCAGTTCTACAACCTGATGCCGGTGCTGACGGCGCTGGAGAACGTCGAGCTGCCGCTGCTGCTGACCGGGCTGTCGGCGCGCCAGCGTCGCGCCCATGCCGAGGCGGCGCTGGCGATGGTCAGGCTGCAGGACCGCCTGGACCACTACCCCAACGAGCTGTCGGGCGGCCAGCAGCAGCGCGTCGCGATCGCGCGGGCCCTGGTCAGCGACCCCAGCCTGATCGTCGCCGACGAGCCCACCGGCGATCTGGACCGCACGACCGGCGCCGAGGTGCTGGACCTGCTGGAGCAGCTCAACCGCGAGCTCGGCAAGACCATCGTGATGGTGACCCACGACCCCAAGGCCGCCGCGCGGGCGCGCCGCCTGATCCATCTGGAAAAAGGCGTGCTGGTGCCGGACGAGGCGGCCACGGCCTGAACGCGCGGCCATGTTCATCCTGAAGCTGCTGCTGCGGAACGTGTTCCTGCGCCACAAGCTGCGCAGCGCGCTGACCCTGGTGGGCCTGGTGGTGGCGATCTCGGCCTTCGGCCTGCTGCGCACCATCGTCGACGCCTGGTATGCCGGCGTCGAGGCCAGCAGCAGCACGCGGCTGGTCTCGCGCAGCGCGATCTCGCTGACCTTCCCGCTGCCGCTGAGCTATGCGCAGCGGCTCAAGAGCGTGGACGGCGTGGCCAGCGTGTCCTGGGCCAACTGGTTCGGCGGCATCTACATCACCGAGCGCAATTTCTTCCCGCAGTTCGCGGTCGAGCCGGCCAGCTATCTGGCCCTCTATCCCGAGTACCGGCTCAGCGACGAGCAGCGCCTGGCCTTCATCCGCGACCGCCAGGGTGCGGTGGTGGGCCGCAAGCTGGCCGACAAATTCGGCTGGAAGCTCGGCGACCAGATCCCGCTGCGCGGCACCATCTATCCCGGCACCTGGACCTTCACCCTGCGCGGCATCTGGGACGGCGCCGAGGCCAAGACCGACGAGAGCCAGATGCTGTTCCACTGGGGCCTGATCAACGAGAGCCTGCGCAAGCAGCTGGGCAATCGGGCCGATGCGGTGGGCGTCTACATCGTCGGCATCAGCGAGCCGCAGAACGCCGCGCTGATCTCGCAGCGCATCGACGAGCAGTTCCGCAACTCGCTGGCCGAGACCCTGACCGAGACGGAATCGGCCTTCCAGCTCAGCTTTGTCTCGATGAGCGAGGCCATCCTGGTGGCGGTGCAGGCGGTCAGCCTGATCATCGTCGTCATCATCATGGCGGTGATGGCCAACACGATGACGATGACGGCCCGCGAGCGCCTGGCCGAGTACGCGACGCTGAAGGCACTGGGCTTCGCGCCCGCCTTTGTCGCCCGGCTGCTGTTCGGCGAGAGCCTGCTGCTGGCGCTGCTGGGCGGCCTGCTGGGCCTGGCTGTGACCCTGCCGCTGGCGGCCGCCTTTGCCAGCGCCGCCGGCACCCTGTTCCCGATCTTCCGGGTCTCGGCGCTGACGATGGCGCTGCAGCTGCTGGCCGCGCTGGTGATCGGCTGCGTCGCGGCCGCCTGGCCGGCCTGGAAGATGAGCCGGATCGATATCGTCAACGGGCTCAGGCACGTGGCATGAAAGCCATTCCCTTGTCCTATATCGCGCGCAACCTCTGGGTTCGGCGCGTCACGACCCTGCTGACCGCCGGGGGCATGGCGCTGGTGATCTATGTGTTCGCCACCGTGCTGATGATGAGCGAGGGCATACGCAGCACCCTGGTGGCCACCGGCCAGGCCGATAACGTGATCGTGCTGCGCAAGGGCGCCGGCGCCGAGATCAATAGCGGCATCAGCCGCGGCCAGGCCGCCATCGTCGAGAGCCTGCCGGGCATCGCCAGCGCGGCCGGCGGCGGCCTGCTGCTGAGCAAGGAGCCGGTAGTGCTGAACAATCTGCCCAAGCGCGGCAGCGGCAAGCCCAGCAATGTCACGGTGCGAGGCACCTCGGCGCTGGCCCTGCAGCTGCGGCCCAAGGTGCAGCTGGTCGAGGGCCGCATGTTCCGGCCGGGCAGCTCGGAGATCATCACCGGCCGCGCGGTGGCCGGCGGCTTCCAGGGTGCCGGCCTGGGCGAGACGCTGCGCTTTGCCGGCCGCGACTGGCGGGTGGTCGGCGTGTTCGATGCCGGCCGCAGCGGCTTCGACTCGGAGATCTGGGGCGACGCCGAGCAGATGCTGCAGGCCTTCCGGCGCGCCGGCTTTTCCAGCCTGGTGCTGCGCCTGCAGGACAGCGCCCAGTTCGACGCGCTGAAGAGCGCCATTGAGGCCGACCCGCGGCTGCAGCTGGAGGCCAAGCGCGAGATCCAGTTCTATGCCGAGCAGAGCGAGGCCCTGGCCACCTTCATCTCCATCCTCGGCACGGCGCTGTCCATCATCTTCTCGATCGGCGCCATCGTCGGCGCGATGATCACGATGTTCGCCGCCGTGGCCCAGCGCACCGGCGAGATCGGTACCTTGCGCGCGCTGGGCTTTCGGCGCGGCGCGGTGCTGGTCGCCTTTCTCGGCGAAGCGATGCTGCTGGCCCTGGTGGGCGGTGTGATCGGCCTGGGCGCGGCGGCGCTGATGCAGGCCGTCGATGTCTCGACCACCAATTTCCAGACCTTTGCCGAGCTGGCCTTCCAGTTCAAGATGACCACCACTATCGTCTGGCAGACCCTGCTGTTCGCGCTGCTGATGGGTGTTGTCGGCGGCTTCATCCCGGCCTGGCGGGCCGCCAGGCTGAAGATCGTCGACTGCCTGCGCGAGGCTTGATCAGGATGGTGGGGCGCTCTGCGCGGTGAAGTAAAGGAGGAGGCCGAAGGCCGGGGGACATGAACGGCGCAGAGTGCCCCACCGTCCTGATCAAAGCTCAGGCCAGCGCAAGCGCACCGGGATTGATGCCGGTCCAGCGCCTGAAGGCGCGGCGGAAATTGGCGGCATCGTAAAAGCCCAGCTGCTGGGCCACGGCCTCGCTGGCCTGGCCTTGCAGGCCCAGCAGATACAGGGCCACATGGCTGCGCACCTGATCGAGCTCGGCCTGGAAATGGGTGCCATGCTGGGCCAGATGGCGCTTCAAGGTGGCGGCGCTGATGCCGAAGGCGGCGGCCGCCGTGTCCAGGCTGGGCGAGCGGGTCAGATCGCTCAATAACTGGTCGTACAGCGCCGCCAGCAGGCCGCGCCGCGCGCTGGCCGGGTCGGCACCCTGGGCCAGCGCACCGGCGGCCAGGGCGCTGCCGGCCAGCGAACTGCCGTTCATCGTGGGCCAGGGTTGCTGCGCCAGCGCGAGATCGATGCGCATCGCGTCGACCTGGCAGTCAAAGCGCAGCGCGCCGCCCAGATAGACCACATGCTGGGCCGGGTCGCGCGGCCGCGTACGGTTGAAGCTGTAGCGCCAGGGCAGGCGCTGTCCGGCCAGCTGCTCGCACATTGCGCTGACCGCGCTCATCTGCTGGTCCACCAGGAAAGCGCGCTGGGCCGGCGGGGCACCGCAGGCCTCGGTCCAGTAGAGCAACAGCTCGGAGCCGCTGCACAACAGGCGCGGCGTCAGCAGCGGGCTCAGCCGGCCGGCATGGCGCACCAGCAGCCGCAGCGCATCGAGCAGGCAGGCCGATTGCTGCAGCGCCTGGCTGGCCAGGCCGTAATGGCCCGGCAGGCTCAGCCGGCCGATCACGAAGGCGCTGTCGGCACCACAGGTCTGCAAGGGCGCCAGCAGGGCCAGCAGCTGGCGCGGGCTCAGCAAGGCCTGACCCTGCTTCACCTGGGCCGTCGCCAGCCAGGCCGGCAGGTCCAGCCCGCGGCTGCGCGCCAGCTCGGCCAGCAAGGCACCGTGGTCGGCCCAGGCGATGCAGGCGCTGTCGAGCTGATAGGGCACTGTCGACGGCGGGCCGGGCTCGGCCACCAAGCCCAAGGGCCGCAGCGCGGCAATCTGCTGGGCCAGCATCGTCATCAAGCCAGCCGGCCGGCCAGCTGGGCCAGCAGCTCTTGCGGATCGGTCGGGCCGGACGTGCCGACGCGGGCCATCAGCACCGGCAGCCGCAGCCGCTCGCCGCCGGGCAAGGGGTAGGCAAAGCCGGCCAGCGCCTCGCGCAAGACCTGGCCCTCGCTATCGCCATGGCTCTGCGCCAGACCCGGCAAGAGCACGATGAAGCGGTCGCCGGCATAGCGGCACAGCAGCGCATCGCCACGCAAGTGCAGCAGCAGCAGCTGGGCGGCGGCCTGCAAGAGCCGGTCGGCCTCGGCCAGGCCGTGGCGGCGCGCCACCGCCTCGAAGCCCTGCCAGCCCAGCATCAGCAGGCTGCCCTCGCGGCCCTCGGCGCGCTCCAGCAGCAGCTGCTGCGCCATATAGCCGGCATCACCCAGCTGGGTCAGGCCATCGACGCGGCGATGGTCGCGGAACAGGCGCTCGCGCTGGTGCAGCTGGGCGTTCAGCACCAGCTGCTCGCGGCGCCACTGGTGCAGGCCGCAGGTCAGCAAGACCATGCCCAGCGGGGTCAGCGTCGATTCCAGCGCGTTGTCCCACAACACCGATTTCGGCAGCACCCAGAACTCGTCCAGCGTGTCGACAAAGCCGCCCAGCAGCATGCCCGCCAGGCCCAGGCACAAGAGGCTGGTGACCGGGCCGGCCGGCCGGCTGGCGCGCACATAGACCAGCCAGACGCCCACCATCAGCGCCATGCCGCCCTCGCCGACAATGTCCAGCCAGACCCATTGCGCCAAGGGTCGCGCCTGGCCCTGCTGCGCATAGAGCCAGAGCAGCGCCGCCATCAGCAGCAGCAGGCTGTGGCCGAAGGCGTGCAGGCCCAGCACCGGGGCCTGGGGCAGCGAACGCAGCCGGCGCGGCAGCAGCGAGGCGAGGGAAGAAGCAATCGACATGGCCTCGCGATGCTAGTGAGGCTTTGTGACAGACCGTCATCTGTGGCCGGGAGGAGTCATTTCAGCTCGGCGCCGGCCCCGATCTGCGCTGCTTGAGCCGGCGTCCCGGCCGGCCGGGCGCTTGTCACGGGACTGCCATGCGGCCTGCCTAAGGTGCGCCCCATCCCTTTGCAGCCGCACCCTCCTCATGAAAACGACACCCCGACTCAGCCTGCTGGCCCTGTGCCTGCTCGGCGCCTTCAGCCCCGTCCAGGCCCAGGACAGCAAACCGGCCGAAACCCTGGACCGCGTGCTCGTCACAGGCCAGGCCGCCAATCTGCGCAGCGCGCTGGCCAAGCAGCAGGCCGCGCAAGGCATCGTCAACATCGTCCATGCCGACGCGATCGGCCAGCTGCCCGACAACAATGCCGCCGAGGCGCTGGCGCGCCTGCCCGGCGTCTCGGTCGAGCGCGACCAGGGCGAGGGCCGCTTCGTCCGGGTGCGCGGCCTGGGACCGGACTACAACGCCGTCACGATCAACGGCGCCACCATGCCCGCGTCCGAGGCCGACCGCCGCGCGCCGGGTCTGGACGTGGTGCCGGCCGGGCTGATCCGCTCGCTCGAGGTCAGCAAGACCCTGACGCCCGAGCAGGACGCCAACTCGATCGGCGGCAGCGTCTCGGTCAACACGCTGTCGGCCTTCGACCTGGCCGGTCGGCTGTTCAGCGTCGAGCTGGGCGCCAACCATGATGCCAACGCCGGCAAGACCCGGCCCCGCGGCTCGCTGACCTTCGCCGACCGCTTCGCCGGCCAGCGCCTGGGCGTGGCGCTGGCGCTGTCGGCCGACCAGCGCCGTTTCGCCAGCGACAACGTCGAGACCGGCGGCGCCTGGGACGGCGACAAGCTGGAGGAATTCGAGCTGCGTCGCTACGAGATCACGCGCGAGCGCGTCGGCGCGGCGCTGAATCTGGACTACCGTCCCGCGGCCGGCCAGCAGTTCTACCTGCGCGGCTTCGCCAGCCGCTTCAGCGACCGGGAGCAGCGCGAGTCGCTGGGCATCGCGTTCGAGGACGCCCAGGCCAGCGGCGCCAGCGGTGCGGCCGAGGCCGTGCGCAGCCTGAAGTCGCGCACCGAGACCGCCAAGACCCTGGCGCTGAGCCTGGGCACCGAGCTGCAGCTGAACGAGGCCTGGCGCCTCTGGGCCGAGACGGGCCTGGGCCGTGCCAGCGAGCAGACCCCCGACGCGATCGCCGGCGCCGGTTTCGCTGCCGAGTTCGACGGGGTCGGCTTCGTCGGCGGCAAGCTCCCGGCCTTGCAAGGCCCGGCCGCAGTTCGCCAGAGCAGCCAGGCCTACGAGCTCGACGAGATCGAGCTGGAGCACAGCAGCGCGCGCGACCGCGTGCGCCATGCCAAGCTGGACCTGCAGCGCGAATTCGATCTGGCCGGCGGTGCCGAGCTGACGATCAAGGGCGGTCTGAAGGCCACGCGCCGCCACAAGAGCGGCGCCCAGGAGACCTACAAATTCGGCGGCGGAGATCTGGGCGATCCCACGCTGGCCGCGCTGACGACCGGCCGCGACCTGCCCTATGCCTGGGGCAGCTTCGGCCAGGGCATCTCGGACCCCAAGCTGCGCCGGCTGCTGGTGGGCCTGGACCGCAGCGACTATCGCGACGAGATTGATTCCAGCGTCAACGACTTCGAGATGCACGAGGACGTGAACGCCGGCTATCTGCAGCTGGGCTACAAGCAGGGCGCGACCGAGCTGCTGGGCGGCCTGCGCCACGAGCGCCTCGCCTTCCGCGCCGATGGCACGGCCTCGGTGGACGAGGCGCTGCGCGCCAGCCAGGCCCGCACGCGCAGCCGCCACTGGCTGCCCTCGCTGCTGCTGAAGCAGGGCCTGTCCAAGGAGCTGCAGCTGCGCGCGGCCCTGACGAACTCGGTGCTGCGCCCGAGCTTCGGCCAGCTCTCGCCGGGCCTGGTGATAGCCGACGACGAGGCCGAGCTCGGCAACCCGCTGCTGAAGCCGCTGCGCTCGCGCAATCTGGATCTGGGCATCGAACGCGCGCTGGGCCGCGACGGCGCGCTGTCGGCCTATGTCTTCCACAAGAGCATCCGCGACTTCGTGTTCCAGACCGATCTGGCCGGCAGCCCCGGCTGGGAGGATTTCGACGAGGTGATCAGCTACGCCAACGGCGGCAAGGCCAGCGTGCGCGGCGTCGAACTGGCCTACAGCCAGGCGCTACGCCAGCTGCCGGCGCCGTGGAACGGCCTGGTGGTCGGCGTCAACGCGACCTTCGTCGACTCGAAGGCCGCGATTGGCGGGTTCAAGGACGGGCAGTGGCAGCAGCGCCAGATCAAGCTGCCCAGCCAGAGCGACCGCACGCTGAACCTGAGCCTGGGCTGGGAAGGCCAGGGCTGGTCCACCCGGCTGGCGCTGAATCACAAGAGCCCCTATCTGCTCGAAGTCGGCGATGTGTTCGATGCCGGCAAGGACCTGAAGGTGAATCGCCAGAACCAGCTCGACTTCTCGCTGCGCTACCAGATAGCCCGCCGCTGGCAGCTCAGCCTCGAAGCCCTGAACCTGACGAACGAGCGCTACTACGTCTACCAGGCCGACAACAAGGCCCGCAACGCGCAGTACGAACAATATGGCCGCAGCATCAAGCTGGGTGTGAAACTGGCGCTGGACTGATGACACCGATGACGATGAAAAGAACCTTGCTGGCGCTGGCCCTGATCGCCACCGCCACACTCAGCCCGGCCCAGAGCCTGCAGCTCGACAGCAAGGGCCTGCGGCTGCTGGACGCCCAGGGCCGGCCCCTGCAAGACCTGAGCCTGCGCGCCAAGCGCTGGGATCAGCGCGCCCTGCCCGACGGCGGCCGCCTGGCCCTGCTGCAGGACGCCGACAGCGCCGAGCTGCTGCTGGTGCGCGCGCGCCAGGGCCGGCTGACGGTCGAGGCCCGCTGGCCCGGGCCGGGCTTCGCGGTCGAGCAGCTGTGCCTGTACCGCGATGCGCAGCAGGGCCTGCTGCAGGTCTTTCTGCTCGGCGAGCGCGGCCTGAGCGAGCAATGGCTGCTGCACGAGGGCCGGGCCCTGCCGCTGCGCCGCCTGGCCACGCCGCTGGAGCCGGCCGCCTGCCGGGTGCGCGATGCCGAGGCCCGTCTCTACATCGCCGAGCCCGGTGTCGGCCTGTGGGCCTACGGTGCCGATGCCGAGAGCGAGGGCCGGCAACTGCTGCAACACCTGCCCGAGGCCGACGAGGACCAGGCAACTCGTGCCTTGAGCGACTGGCTGGCCACCCATGCCGAGCAGCCGCGCGCTGCCCTGCCCATCGTCCGCGCCCAGGCCCAGACCACGCCTGTGGCCAGCCCCGGCGACGCGGCCGACGACCCGGCCATCTGGGTGCATGCGCGCCGCCCCGCCGACAGCCGCATCCTGGCCACCGACAAGAAGCGTGGCCTCGCGGTCTACGATCTGCAGGGCCGCGAGATCCAGTTCCTGCCGGTCGGCCGCATCAACAATGTCGATCTGCGCCAGGGCCTGCGCTATGGCCCGGGCAAGCCGCTGGACCTGGCCGTCGCGACCCAGCGCGACGAGGCCGGCCTGGTGCTGTTCGAGATCGGCAGCGGCGGCCGGGTGCGCGAGCTGGCGCGGCTGCCGACCGGCCTGTCCGACATCTACGGCGTCTGCAGCGGCCGCAACGCCAGCGGCGGCCTCGACGTGTTCGCCAACGACAAGGATGGCCGTGTGCAGCAGATCCGCCTGCAGCGTGAGCGGCATCAGGGCAGGGACGCCTGGCGGGGTCAGCTCGTGCGCGAGATCCGGCTGGCCAGCCAGCCCGAGGGCTGCGTGGTCGACGAGGCGACGCAGCAGCTGTTTGTCGGCGAGGAGAAACGCGGCGTCTGGCGTCTGGCGCTGGACCGCGCCGACAGCCAGCCCGAGCTGGTGATATCGGTAGGTGCCACGCTGCAGGCCGATGTCGAGGGCCTGGCCATCTACCAGGGCGGGCCCGGTCGGCGCTATCTGATCGTGTCCTCGCAGGGCAATGACAGCTATGCGGTGTTCGACGCCGACGCGCCGCATGCGCCGCGCGGCGCCTTCCGCATCGGCATCAACACCGATCGGGCCATCGACGGCGTGTCCGAGACCGATGGCCTGGATGTCAGCGCTGCCAATCTGGGCGGTGGTGCTTACGCCGGGGGCCTGCTGGTCGTGCAGGACGGCCGCAAGCGCCTGCCGCAGGGGACGCAGAACTTCAAGCTGCTGGGCTGGCGCGAGGTGGCGAAGGCACTGGGGCTGCGCTGAGGCGCTGGCCGGCAATGGCTCCAGTCGGCACAAGCAGGCCCCACGGGGCCTGCTTGTGCCGGCATTCTTGCGAATGCCAGTGGCACGTCAGGGGCGCGCGATCGTTACCGTCGACGAACTCCAGGTTTCCCAGTGAGCCGGGTTGGCGGCATCGCCCAGGGCCTTCAGTGCCGACACCTTGATGATGTAGCTGCCGTTCGGCAAGACGCCCATGGTGGTGCTGCCATCCCATCCGTTGGCGAAGAAGCCGGCCGGCGTCGAGCTGCGTCCGACGTAATGCTCCTCGCTGATGACGCCACGAGGCGCAAGGGTGGCAGCGTCAAGCACCTCTCGCTTCAGGGTACGCGACTGATGGTCGAGGTGCAGCAACACGAACGGAATGTCGTTGCCCACCATCGTGAAGCTGGCGCCGGCCGGCTGATTGCTATAGCTCGCGCCGTTGAGCTTGGCCAGCCACGGGAAGCCGTTGGCCGTCGGAGTCAGCACCTGGGTCGACTGGTAGTCGCCCTTGAAACCGGCGTAGGCCGTCTGGATCGGCGCACCGTTGCCCTGCGGCGTGAAGGTGATGTAGCCGCCATAGAGCGAGCGGTTCGGCAAGGCTGCATTGGCCGTGATGGTCACGTTCACCGTAGCCACGCCCTTCGCCGGCACCAGAACGCTTGGGCTGCTGAAGGTGACCGTGGCCGGGGCATCAAAGACCCCCGTGATGTTGTAGCTGGCACCGGCTTGCGTATTCGGGCCGGCCGCCACACCTGCGCTATGGCCGAGCGCATAGGTCACCGGTACCTGCGCGTCATTGCGGATGGTCAGCTTCTGCACCGTCGACCCGGCAGCGCTTTCACCCGTGGAGATCTTGCTGGGCACCACAAACTGCTGGACCTGCACCGCGGCAACGACGTCGACCATGCCGGCCCCCTGGCGGAAGGCATGATCCAGCACGCCGAGCGTCGCATTGCCCGACCACGCCTTCGGCTTGGCGGTGTTCTGCAGACGCGTCAGCATATTGATCATCGGCGGCGCGTTGCGGCCGACGATCGCGCTCTCGCGGCCCAGCGCCGCATTGGGCAGGGCCTGCAGGATCAGCGCGGCTGCGCCGGCCACGTGCGGCGCCGACATCGAGGTGCCGCTCAGCGTCGCGCCCCCGCCCAACTCCAGCGGGTAGGCCGAGAAGATGCCGCCGCCGGGTGCGCCAAGATCGGGCTTGAAGCTCAGGTCGGCGGCCAAGCCGAAGGAGCTGAAGCCCGAGATCAAACCGCCGGTGCCGAACGGGAAACCGACGCCGTTGGCGGTCCAGTTCAGGGTTGTCGGGCCTGCAACGATGGCGGCATCCAGCGTGGCGCCCTGCGCCGCCGTGATGCCCACGACCGGAATCGTGATGGCCGGGTCGCTGCCGGTGGGGGCCACCGTGGCCCCAAGAGCGCCTGCGGCATTGTTGTAGAGAACCGCCGCAGCGGCGCCTGCCGCTTGGGCATTCGCCGCCTTGATGTAGAAGGAGCAGGAGCCACGCCGAATCAGCGCCGCCGTGCCGGCGAGGCTACCGGCCGGCAGCGGAGAACAGGCGTCCGGCGTCGTCGTCGGCAGCGTCGGCTGGCCGGCCACTCCCGTCTTGGACATCAGCAGACTTCCGGTGGTCGGCGGCAGCGGAGCACCGGTGGCCGGGTTGTAGCCGTAGGGCGTGCCATTGACCGTGAACGAGGTCTGCGCGTTGTCAAACGACGCGACGCCGATCACGCTCTCGCCCACGCCAGGTGCGCCGGCCGCATACAGCGCATCCGGTGAACTGCCGCCCGGCCCGTTGTTGCCGATAGACGCCACCATCACGACGCCCTTCTTCGCCAGTCGCGAGGCCGCCTGCGCGGTCGGATACTGCGGCCATTGGCGACCGGAGCCGATGCTCTGGTTGATCACCTGCATGCCGTCGGCCAGCGCGCGCTCCATCGCCGCGAGCATGATGTCCGCCTCGGTGCTGCCGTTGCAACCAAACACGCGATAGGCGCCGAGGCTGACGCCCGGGGCCACGCCCTTGAAGCCACCACCATTGCCGCCGACGATGCCGGCCACATGCGAGCCATGGCCGCCGCAGTCATCCGGGTTGCTGTCGGGCGACGGGACCGGGTTGTATGACGCGCTGCTCGAGTCCGCGTTGTAGGCATCGCCGACAAAGTCCCAACCCGCGATCACCCGGGCATTCGGGAACGGCGTCGTGCCGTTGACTCCCGAACCGCCAAAGGCCGGGTGGTCGATGTCGACGCCGGTGTCGATGACACCGACCTTGACGCCCGCACCGGTCAGGCCCAGCGAGTTCTGTGCAATGTCGGCACGGGACAGCGCGAGCGCCCGGCTGAGTTCGATCGCCGAGCCGGCGGCCTGCTCGGGCGTCGGGGCCTGGATGATCTCGATCGGGTGGAGTGCCTTCACGCCCTTGATGCGGGCCAGCTTGGCACGCTCGGTGGCACCAACGGAAACCGCCAGGCCATTGAACAGCGAGTTGAAGGAGCGACGCTCGTGATAGCTGACCTTGGCAGTGGCCGCGGCGGCACGGAACGCGGCCTGCTCGGCTTGCACATCGGCCGGGTTGGCGCCATCGGCCACCGGCTTGCCGGCAAACTCGACGAACCATAGGCGTGAGCCCTCGGCGGCCGATGCCGGTACCGATTGCGCCATCGCCATCGTGGCGGTCGAAAGCGCGGCAATGGCCAACGCAATGGGTTTGCGGCTTAGATTCCAGTTAGGCATGCGGCTCTCCGATTTGCGAAAGTGTGGATGCTCACCACTTACGGCGGCGTTTGGATCGGTGCTTTCCCGATGGCCGTGCAGGACAAGCAATGCCTCCCCCATGAACAGCAGCGTTCACCAACCCCGCGAATGAGGGTGTGCCCCGCCGCGCTCGCCAGCGCCTTGCGATTGCCGCCGCGCGCCGGTACGGACGAGTGCGGGTAAGTCCTGCCGCTGAATCACGGGGGAAGCAGCTGGCCGATCACGGCTTGTCACTTGTCGCCAAGAGCATGGGATGGCAAATTTGCGCCTCTTCGTGTTCACGCCCGGAACTGGCCGGCCGGGATTCAACGAGTCTGGAGAACGAATGCAAATGAATCAATTCAAGCGCGGCGCGATCAGCGCGGCATTGCTTGCAGCAGCCATGATGGGCGGATCGGCGGCCCACGCGGGCGTGGTCACGCTCGATGTGACCGGCATCTCGAGCAATGCCGATCTCGGCAATGCATCGAACGAGACGCGCTTCATCGACATCTTGGCGGGCGTCCGTATCACCAGCATCTCGTGGAATGTCTATCTGACTACCGTGGGAACGAGCTGGCTGTCCGAAATCGGCGTCGACCTGAGCGACGGCGCTGGCGCCGGATTCTCGCTGACGCCCGGATTTGGCGAGAGCTCCCCGGGCTCAGCCAGCTTCAGCGGAACGGCCGACCTGATCGGACTGGGTGTCGACTTCTTCCTCGGCGCAAGCGGACGGCTGAACTTCGAATTCTTCGAGACCTTCGACGATGCCGCAGGTGCCGATGGAGGCTGGGATCGAGGCAGCTTGACGGTCAACTTTGTCCCGGAGCCCGCCACGTTTGGTCTGGCCGCCCTGGCCCTGCTGGGCGTGGGCCTGACCACGCGCCGCCGGAATTCCTGAAAGCTGCGCCGCATCGCGCACGAACAGACAAAGGCCGCAAGATGCGGCCTTTTGCTTGCCCGCTCGGCACCGGCCCGGGTCCCTGCTGAGGCCCTAGCGTGTCGCCTCGCGCGCCGGCGGCAGCGGGGCCGGGACGCCCGGGCATAACAACCATTGACCGCGCCGACTGGCGTGGTACACGGCCTCGCGGTGCCGGTAGCGCACGACCAGACGCCACCCCGGCACCAGCGCCTGCGTGTAGGCGCTGCCGGGCAGCGCGCAACCCAGCGAGCCATCGGCCCAGTTGACATCCTCGATGCCGACTGCCAATACGTCGAGGGCGTCAAGCTGCCAGGCGAGCGCCGCGTCGGCGCGAACGGCGGCCTCGACAGCCGCCCGCATGACACCCCCGTCCGGCCCAGGCTTCACCCGTCCGGCACGGATGCCCAAGGGGATGGCGTTCTCGGCGCGGTCCGCCGGCAGGGACTGAGCGGCCGTCATGTCGCAGGCCAGCAGGCAGAGCACCCAGCCTGCCAGCGTTTGTCCATGCCAATTTGCCATCGAAGTTCCGGTTCAAGGTGCATTGCAGGCCTGCTCGTTGGCGCGCCGGGTCCTGGCAAGAATAGCTCGAAAGCACCGCATCCCTGTACCGGCCAGGGCGACCCGTGTCTGGCTCGAAGTCCGCGGCTTGCGCGGCGCTGGCGCATCGGCCAGTATCGGGCCATGAAAACCATCGCCCACCCGACCCGTGGCTGGAGCACCGCCCTGCTGCTGGGCCTGAGCAGCCTGCTGGCCTGCGCCACCGAACCGCCGCCCAAAGCCATGAGCAAGCCCATGAACCAGCCCGCCCAGACCAGCGCCCAGCTGTACGCCGAGATCAAGACCCTGATCGGCGACGCGCCCTGCGACGACGCCTCGCAGTGCCGCACGATCGCGGTCGGCTTCAAGGCCTGCGGCGGGCCGGGCGGCTATCTGGCCTGGTCGACCAAGAATGTCGACGAGGCCCAGCTGAAGGATCTGGTGCAGCGCCAGGCGGCGGCCAGCCAGGCCGAGAGCCAGCGCGACGGCATGATCTCGGACTGCCGCATGGTCACCGACCCGGGCGCGGTCTGCCGCGCCGGGCGCTGCGTGCTGGGCACGGGCAGCGGCGGCGGCAGCAGCGCCAAGTAAGCAAAGAAAAAGGCCGCGAGCCTTTCGACTCGCGGCCTTGGCAAGACCTGCCCCTGCGGGCGGGTAAGCCGGCTGCCTGTCAGTGCTGGTTGCCGCCATTGCCCTTGTTCGGGCTCAGCTCGGCGCTGGCCGGAGCCGGCGCGTCGGTGTCGACCGACACCAGGGTGGAGGCCACCGCACTGCCGCCGATCACGTAGTACACGGCGCCCAGATGGCGCGTACCCGTGGCCAGGCCGGACCAGCTCATCGTCGCCGAGGCCGTGCCGCCGAGCACCGCGTTGCTGGGCATCAGCACGCGGAAATTGCCACCGGTGTCGCTGCTGCCGACCACCCAGGACGACAGCGTGTAGTCGACGCTGGCCGCCCCGTTGGCGGGCTCATAGCTGACCACGCAGGCCTTGTAGCTGCCGGCGGCCGGTGCGGTCAGGGTGACCACCTCGTTGGAGCCGCCATTGCCGCTGTAGCCGACCTGGGTGCCGGCCGCATTGACGACCACCATGTCCAGATCGTCCAGGCCGCCGGCTTGGAAGCCGGAGGTGTCCTGGTTGTACAGCGAGAAGCGCGCCGCCATGGTGCCGGCCGGGATGACCACATCAT
Organism: Roseateles cavernae; assembly: GCF_040187885.1. NCBI lineage: Bacteria > Pseudomonadati > Pseudomonadota > Betaproteobacteria > Burkholderiales > Sphaerotilaceae > Roseateles > Roseateles cavernae. The sequence goes on along the minus strand of NZ_JBDPLH010000001.1, from coordinate 1,126,709 downwards.
GCACCTTGACGCCGTCGCCACCGCCGGCCGCGCAGACCGCCGCCACCGCTGCCGCGTTGCCCGTGTTGGTGCCAGCCACCGACTGCGGGCTGCGGGTGGCCGGCTTCAGGCCGCCCTTGACCGTGGTCGAGGCGCCGGAGAAGCCCGTGCCTATGGTCATCACGCGGTTGCCGCTGACGGTCTTGGCCGAGACCGTGGCCGGGGCCACGATCAGCTGGGCACGCGCCGTCACCGGGCTGCGCACGCTGTGAACGCCGTCGCTCCAGGTCAGCGTGCCGTAGTTCCAGGCGTTCTGCGCTGCGGTCGTGCGGGTCAGCTTGACCGTGAAGCTCTTGCTCTCGCCGGCGGCCAGGCTCAGGGTCGAGGGCGTGACCACGGCGTCGAAGCCCGGCACCGCGATGCTGGCGTTGTAAGTCGAGGCCTGGCCCGAGACATTGGTCACCGTGCGGGTCAGCGTGACGCCGCCGAACACATTGGCCGCAGTCAGCGAGGGCAGGTTCAGGTTGTAGGGCTGGATGCTGCCGATGGTGCCGCAAGCCACGCCGCCCGGCGGCGTGACGCCGACGCCGCACAGGAACTTGTTGTAGTCCGCCGGTGCGATGTCATAGACCAGGCCGGGATCGGCCGCCTTGGTGGGCTGGGCAAAACCTGCGCCCTGGCCCCAGGGCAGGCGGCCCTGCTGCAGGCCGGTCAGCGTGTTGACCACATCGACGCCGGTGGTCATCAGGGCCGAGCGGATGGCCGCCGGCGACCAGCTCGGGTGCTTGTGCTTGAGCAGCGCGGCCATGCCGGCAATGTGCGGGCTGGCCATCGAGGTGCCCGACAGCAGCGACCAGTCGGGGATGCCCTGGGTCGTGCCGGCCTCGATGCCGTCACGGTCGGCGATCGAGTAGGCCGGCGTGTAGGCGGCCAGGATGGAGGTGCCGGGCGCCGCGACATCGGGCTTCAGCACATTCAGATTGCCCTGGTTGGGGCCGCGCGAGGAGCCATCGGCCATCGCCGGGGCGGCCACGCTGAGGTCCTTGATGGCCTGCAGATTGCCCAGGCCGCCGGTGGCCGCGCCGACATTGGCCGCCATATAGGCCTTGATCGCATCGCCATCGACCCGGGTCACATGGACGGTGGAGATCGGGTGGCCCTGGTTGATGATGGTGTTGTTGCCACCGGCCACGTTGGCGATGATCACGCCGGCCGCGCCGGCGTCCTTGCCGCTGGCGCTCTTGTTGACCAGCACATTGTTGCCGCGGTTGCAGACCAGCAGCTTGCCGGCCACCTTGGCCGGGTCCAGCAGGCTCTTCTTGACCCAGGGGGCGCCGCCCACGGTGGCGCTGGCATCGGACATGCCGAAGCATTCCTTCAGGCGCGCCTGGTCGCTGACCGACAGGCCGTCGATGCCGGCGTTCTCGGCCAGGATCAGATCGCTGCTGGGCGTGGCCGGGTTGCTCGAGGCGCCGACATAGCTGGCGCCATTGCCCAGCGTGACGGTGCCGGCGAACAGCCGGTCATGGGTGGAGTTGCCCACCGTGGTGATCCACGGGCCCAGGTGATTGACCTGGTTGGCCGGGCCGCTGTTGCCGGCCGAGGCGGCGACAAAGATGCCCGCATCGGTCGCGCCCTTGAAGGCCACGTCGACCGGGTCGGCGATATTGGTGGCCGAGCCGCTGATCGAGTAGTTCAGCACATGCACGCCGTCGGCGATCGCGCGGTTGATCGCGGCGATCGAGTCGATGCCGGAGCAGCCGTTGCGGTAGTCGGGCCAGCGCGGATCGGGCCGGTCGGTGGCGGGATCGACACGGGTCCAGCAGACCTTGTAGCTGGCGACGCGGGCGCGCGGGGCAATGCCCGAGATGCCGTCGACCATGCCGGTGCCGGCCGCGAAGCCGCCGTCCAGATAGCCCCGCACATTGGCGTTGCCGGCCGCAGTGCTGGCCACATGGGTGCCGTGGCCGCCGTTGTCGCGCGGCGACAGGAACTCGGCCGGATGCACCGGGAAGGTCGGGTTGCCGTTCGCATCGCTGACCGAGGCACGGAAGGCACGCGCGCCGATCAGCTTGTTATTGCAGTTGGCGGGGCCAAAGCCTTCGCCGGTCTCGCAAACGCCCTGCCAATGCGCCGGCGGCGGGCCATAGACCTGGGTACCGGCCGCGTCGAGAGTGGGGATGCCGTTGGCATCGACACGGTCGGAGAAGGACGGACTTTCCGGCCAGATGCCGCCGTCGATCACGCCAACGATGATGTTCTCGCCGGCACCGGCCTGGCTCACGGTGCCGGAGGGGCCGCCGAGCTGCGACCACAGGCCGCCGGGCTGGCTCAGGCCGATGAAGCCGGGCGTGTAGTTGGTGTCGAGCTGGCGCATCTCGTCCAGCGTGACCGCGGAGACGGCGGCATTGCTCAGCAACTGGCGCGCCTCGGCGTCGGTCAGCATCGCGGCAAAGCCGTTGAAAGCCAGCTTGTAGTCATACAGCTTTTGCATGGCCGGCAGCGTGGCCGTGACCTTGTTCTGCTGCTGGTCCAGATAGCTGATATAGGCCTGCACGTTGGCGGCCGAAGCATCCAGGCGCGTGCCCTGAGCCGGCTTGGTCGCGGCCAGACCGGTGACGCCGCCGGTATAGGACGCGGCCGGTGCGGCGGCCAGTTGCACGATATAGGGGCGGCGTGCCTCTTGAGCGACGGCGGCAGCGGTCAGGCCGGTCAGCAGCACGGCAGCGGCCAGGCGGGTCAGCCGCGGGTTCGAGCGAATCTTCATGGGATGGTGTTCCTTCTTGGTGACGCGGATAGCGACCAGGGTTTGTTCAGCGGGCGGCCTGGCGACGGCGGATCGCGCCGATGCCCACGAGGCCGAGAGCCATCAGGCCCCAGGTGGCGGGCTCGGGCACCGCCGTGACGTTCAGGTTGTCCAGCGCGAACTGGGCCTGGCGGCTGCCGTCGGCGACGCAATCACCGCCGACATCCATCAAGCAGGTCGAGATGCGCAGCTCGGTGAAGTTCAGCGTCGCGAAGGCACCCAGCGAGGCGAAGCTCGAGAAGTGATAGCGGTTGTCCTCGCCCTGGCCGGGCAGCGCAAAGCTGGTCTGATAGGTCTGGCCGCCGGACACACCGCTCAGCACGATGCGGGCGAACTCGACGTCACCGGTGGCAGCCACCACGGGCGCGACGAAGGAGGCATCAAAGCTGCTCAGCTTGAAGGCCAGGCCGGCGCCATGGCTGATGGCCAGCGCGCCATCATTGAGGCCGAGGTAGTAGTTGCCGGCGGCGCCCACCGGGCAGTCCACGACCATGCAGCTGTCGGGAAGTCCGATCGCGCCAGCTGAACCCTTCAGGTCGAAAGGATCCAGCGCCGTCAGCGTGAAGCCATGGTGGCTGAAGGACTCGTCACCTGCAAAGATGGACGAGACCAGGTTGTCGATCTCCGGGCCGTCGAAGTCGATCACCGCAGCCTGCGCGGACGACATGGCGGCGCAGGCGGCGAACACCGCCGAGACCAGCGCCTTGCTGACAAATTTCTTCTGCATCGAAAACCTCACTCCTGTGACCAATGATGATGGTGTTGTTTCGCACCGCGGTGTGGCATGCGGCGAGGCCCCGGCGGTACCAGGGCTCGCGCGGTCGATCGTGATCGCTTTGCCGTTCAACACCGAGTGCGGCAATCCACCCCGCTCCGTGTTGAGCGATGGATTCTGGCCGTGACAAATTCACTTGAAATCCCCACTTGCCCACCCCCGTAGGCTAGGGGGAGGCGGGTTTTCACGGGGCCGTCATCAAGTCCCGGGCGGGACGGATCGGTTATAGCGGTGCGCTGGCGGCCGAGGCGGCGGGGTCAGGTTTTGCCGCGCCCTCGGCCGCAGCGGCGCTGAACAGCCAGTCGCTGGCGCGCGAGGCTTGCTCGCCATCGGGGTTGATGCGACGCAGCAGTGTCTGTTCGGCGCGACTGTGAACCGCGTGGAAACCCTGAGGATCGGTCGGCGCCGGCACCAGCACCCAGTCCGGCTTGCCGGTCATCGGATCGACATAGGCGCGGCGCAGATGGTGGCGCGGCTTGACGCCACGCCGGTCGACCAGCAGGTCCTCGAAGCTGCGCGGATGGCTGCCGACCGCGCCGGCCGCCGCGCCCGCTGCGGCATCCTGGCCGGGCGCCGCCGGCCCACCCGCTTTCAGATAGCTGGCGATCGCGCGCGCGATCTCCTGGCCGCGGAATTCCAGCTCGCGCTCGCGCTCGCGCTGCGCCGCGGTGCTCCAGCTCTGGCCCAGCGCCGCCATCGCGGCGGCCGTGATCGCCACGAAGAACAGCATGCCCAGATAGGTAAAGCCCTGCGGCCGCCGGCTACCAGTCCGCATAGAGCCGCCCATCGCTGGCGCGGCCGGCCGCGCCGCTGCGCACATCGTAGAGCTGGCCCTTGATCTGTGCGTCGGGTGGCGGCCCCAGCTCGACCCAGGCATCGCGCGCACCGGCCACCGGGTCCTCGGGAATCTCGCGCAGATAGCGCGCGCTGGCCAGCTCCTCCAGCGTGTCAGGGTAGCGCCCCTTGTCGGCGGCGAACTGATCGATCGCGTCGCGCATCACCGTCAGCGAGCTGCGCAGCGCCGTCTCCTTGGACTTCTCCAGGCTCAGGAAATAGCGCGGCGCGGCGATCGAGGCCAGCAAGGCGACGATGGCCATCACGACAATCAGCTCGATCAGCGTAAACCCACGGTTGCGCTTCATCGCCTCACCAATCCCTGTAGCGGCTGCCGTCGAGCCCGCGGCGCTCGGACTGCGAATAGACATCGAAGACATCGCGCCCCGGGCGCGGTTCGTCGGGCGGGCTGTCGGCGGCGCGCAGGCCCCAGGTCTGCGCCGGCTCCAGCGTCGCCTCGGCAAAGGGGTCGCGCGGCAGGCGGCGCAGGAAATAGAGCTTGCGGCCCTCGGGCGATTTCGCATCGGGCACGCCGCGCACCAGGTCCATCAGCTCGTGCGGGTAGCCGCTGTCCTCGGGGCTCTGCTGGATCTGCCCGGCCTCGGCCGCGCGCTTGTAGGCATCGAGCCCGCCGCGGATCTGGCGCAGCGCCTCGCGCAGCTGGAACTCCTGGCTGCGCTGCACCGAGACCTGCAAGAGCGGCCGCGCCGCACCGGCCAGCACGGCCAGCATGGCCAGCACCACCAGCATCTCGATGAGCGTGAAGCCGCGAACGCGCATGGCGGTATCAGCGCGCAGCTTCGACCGCGACCATGCCCGTGCCATCCAAGCGCACCGGTGGTGTTTCGCCATTCAGGCCGGCAGCGCTGAGCGCGCCGACGCCGACATTGACGACCTGGCCGGCTGCCGCCGGCAGCACGCGCAGCACCAGCACCCGCTCGCCGCGCGGCGTCAGCTCGAAGGGCAGGCGACCGGTGGTGGCCGCGCCGGCGCTGGCCTGGGCTGGCTGCAGCTTGCTCGGGTCGAACTCGATCTCGCCCTTCACCGAGAAGGCGCTGTCATGCTTGAGCGTCACGCTGACAACGCCGCCGGCCGCCACCTGCGGCGTCACGTCCAGTTTCAGCGCCACCTCGGCCTCGGCCGCTGCCGGGGCCACCGGCGTGGCACTTGGTGCCGTGCTGACGCTGCCAGCTCTTGCCTGGGCGCCGCCCGACAGGCCGACACCGGCGCGCGCCTCGTTGCGCATGCGGCTGCTGTAGGCGCCGGGCATCGCATCGGTGCCGCCGGGCAGGCGGGTCAGGCCGGAGTCGGGCAGGGCCAGATTGCGCACGATGCGCGGCGTGATCAGCATCACCACCTCGGTCTTGTTGCGCGTGTCGGTCTGCACGCCGAACAGGCGACCCAGCACCGGCAGCGTCGACAGGCCCGGCACACCGTTGGCGGTGCGGCGGTCCTCGTCATTGATCAGGCCGGCCAGGATCTGGGTCTCGCCATCGTTCAGGCGCAGCGAGGTCGAGGTCAGCCGGGTGCCGATCTGGTAGGCCACCGAGCCGGCCGGGCCGGACACCTGGCGGATCAGATTGCTGACCTCCAGGCCGACCTTGATGATGACCTCGTTGTCCAGCTGTATCGTCGGCTCGACATCGAGCTTCAGGCCCACGTCCAGATAGGTCACCGAGGCCGAGACGCCGACATTGACCGCCGAGGTGGTCGTGAACACCGGCAGCTTCTCGCCGATATGGACCTTGGCCTTCTCGCGGTTGCGCACCCGCAGCTTCGGGTTGGCGAGCAGATTGACATTGCCCGAGGTGCCGCGAACGGTGGCGACCAGGGCCGGGTTGGCGACGCTGGCGCGGAAGTTGTCGCGTTGACCCAGCGCCACCTGGCCGGTCACGCCGGGCAGGCCGTACTGCACCTCGCTGGGCCATTGCAGGCCCAGCGCGTCGACACGGTCGGTCGCCAGTTCCAGCACCTCCACCTCCAGCATCACCTCGGGCTCGGGCAGGTCCACCGAGGCGATCAGCTTCTCGACCAGGCGCATCACCTCGGGCGTGTCGCGCACCACCATCAGGTTCAGGCGCTCGTCGATATGGATGTCGCGCACCTTGGCAATCGTGCGCACCATGGCCTGCACCTGCTTGACGTCGGCATTGGTCAGGTACAGCGTGCGGGTGATCAGCTCCTGGTGCTCGCGCTGCTTGCCCTGGGTGTTGGGGAAGATCAGCACCGAGCTGTCGTTGAGCAGCTTGCGGTCCAGCTGCTGGGTCGACAGGATCACGCGCATCGCCTCGTCCATCGAGACATTGCGCAGAAACACCGTCACCTTCGCATCGGCGCGCACATCCTTGTCGAACACGAAGTTGACATTGCTGCTGCGCGCCAGCGCCTCGAAGACCTGGCGCAGCGGCGCCTCGCGGAACTCCAGCGTCACCGGCTTCTGGAAGGCCGCGCCGAGCTCGCCGGTCAGCGTCTCCAGCGGCCGTGCCTGGGCGATCTGCGCCAGCAGCAGGCGGGCGCCCGGATGGCTGGGCGTCTCCGCCACGATCTCATGGGCCAGCGCCTCGGCGCGCGTCAGCCGGTTCTCGCGCAAGTGCCGGCGGGCCTCGGCCAGCTTGCCTTCCTGGCTCTGACCACGGGCGATCTCGGCCTCGAACCAGGTCAGGCGCGGATGGCGCGGGTCGAGCTCGCGCAGGCGCTGCACCGCCTCGCGGGCCTCGTCCCAGCGGCCGGAAGCCCGCAGGCCCTCGATCTGCATCAGCAGCCGCGCATTGAGCTGCTCGCGGGTGCGCATCTCGGCGGCGCGCAGCGCGGCGTCGGTGGGCGTCTTACTCAGGGCTTTCTCCAGCACCGCATGGGCCTGGGGCAGCTGGTTGGTACGGGTCAGCTCCTCGGCCTCGCGCAGCACCGGGTTGGCACAGCCGGCCAGGGCCATGATCAGCAGCCAGGCAAGTCGGTGGGATCGCAGGGTGGACATCATGAGGGGCGGAAGGTGATGGTTTGAGGCTGCTGGCCGGGCAGCCAGAGCAGACCGAGTCCGTTGGGGCCGACGCGCTCGACCCGCCACTGGCCGTCGATCACATCGCCGGCCTTGGCATTGAGGCTGCGGTTGCCGGCCGACAGCAGGGCCTGGCTGACGCCGCCCTCCTCCAGTCGACCGATCAGCTGGTAAGGAAAAGCCGGGGCCACCGGTGCGGGCGCAGCCTCCGGGGGCGGCGCCGGGGCCGGCGGCGGCGCGGGCGGCGGCGGTGGCGGGCCCCAGGCGGCCAGCTGGGCCTGCGGGACCTCGGGCCAGGGCGCGCGCTCGACCTGGGCCCAAGGTGCACGGGACGGCGCCGGCGCCGGCGCCGCGCTGGCGGGCGCTGCTGCCGGCGCTTTCGGGCGCGCCAGTGCCACCGGCTCGTCGGCCGACTCTTCGATCTGGGCCGCCCACATGGTCGCGGCCAGGGCCGCCGCCAGCGCGGCCGCCAGCAGCACCTGGCGCGGTGTCACCGATTGGCTGGGGCCACTCATGGTTTGCTCCCGTCCACACCGTGATGCCGCGCATGCAGCGACCACACCAGCTCGGCATCGATCTGCGCGGCGGCCGGGCTGGCGCGGCGCAGCTTCAGGCTGTCCAGGCTCAGCGCCGGGTCCTGGCGCAGCGCCGCTTCGATAAAGCCGCGCAGCTGGGCATAGCCGCCCTGCACCGGCATGCTGACGCGCAGCCGCTCCAGCCCGGCCGTCGCATCGATGCTGAGCCGGTGTTCGGTGCGGCTGCTGAGCAGGCCGGCACGCAGGCCCTGCTCCAGCAGATCGGCCAGGCGCTGCTGGCGCTGGTCGGCATCGGGCAGGGCCAGCTGCCAGCTCTGCAGCGTGGCTTCGGGGCCGGCACCGCTGGCGCGCTGCAGGCGCAGCTGGCGCTGCAGGCGCTCGGCCGCGGCCTGCAGCTCCTCGCTCTGGGCCTGCCAGCGCTGGGTCAGACCCAGCTCCAGCAGCGCCGCCAGCGCCAGCGCGGCCAGCCCCAGCAGGCCGGGCCAGCGCAGCGCACGCAGCGATTGCTGCATCGAGGCGATGGTCATCATCTTCATGGCTGGGCCACCGGTTTGGAGCGCGAGACGCGCGGCAGATCGTCGCGCAGCAGCTCGGGCCGCAGCTTGGCGCCCAGATCGAAGCGCTGGCCCACCAGGCCCTCGCCGGCGGTCTGGAAGCGGCTCAGCACCACATCGGTCCAGCCCGGCGCGGCGCTCAGGCGCTCGACCAGCTGCAAGGCCAGGGCCCGATCGCCGGCCAGCCCGTCCAGGCGCAGCTCGCGGCGCAGCGCCGTGTAGTCCAGACCCAGCCAGCTGATGCCCTGCTCCGGCGGCTCGCCCATGCCGGCCTGCTCCACATGGCTCAGCAGCGGCCCCCAGGGCGTTTGCAGCAGCGCCTGCACCTCGGTGGCAGCGCGCAGCCGCTCCTGGTCCAGCGTGGCCTGGGCCCGCGCGGCACCGCGCTGTGCGGCCGGATCGAGTCGCGGCGGGGCCGGCTGGCGCTGCAGCTGGGCCGACAGCGCGGCCACCCGCTGCTGCGCGGCGCCCAGCTGCTCGCGGCTGTCCCAGGCGCTCCACAAGGCGGTGGCCAGCACCAGCGCGCCGCACAGCGCCAGCGGCCAGCCCAGCCGCGAGCGCGGCGCGCCGTCGGCGGCGAAGTCGGGGCGCGGCAGCGCGGCACGCGGCTGTGCCGGCGGCTCGAACCAGGCCGGCTTGGGCGCGGCCGCATCCAGCGGCGCGAGCTGGCGCACACCCGGCAGCGCCGGCATCTGGGCGGCATCGAGCCCGTAGCCCTGCAGCAGCACCTGCGTCGCCGCGTTGCTGGCCTCGCCCTTGATCTCGGCCAGCGCCTCATGCAGGGCCAGCACGGTGGGCGCGGCCAGGCGCTGGTGGCGCAGCTCATGGACCACGCCGGCACGCAGCGCCAGCCAGCTCAGCAGGCCGCCCTCGACCCAGGCCAGCGCCGCCTGCGGCGCGCGCAGCCAGTCGGGCTGCTCGGCCGACACGGTCTGCAGCACCGCCGCCCAGGCCGGGCGCAGGCCGCGCAGGCTGACCTGGTGCGCGTCCAGGCCCTGGCGCAGGGCCTGGAGATCCAGCCCGTGCAGGGCGCTGACGCCCGCCGCGCCCTCCATCCGCCAACCGGCCAGCGCCCAGCGCTGCGCGGCCGCGCCGAAGTAATGGCCGAAAAGCTGGCGCGCATAGGCCTGCAGCGCGGCCTCGTCGGCCAGCGGCAGACCCGGCTCGCAGATCAGATGCTGGAGCAGATGCTCGGAGGCCACCAGCTCCAGCGCCCGGCCCGCATGGGCGGCAGGGTCCAGGCCTTCGGCCGTCAGCCACAACAGGCCGGGCTTGGCGACGCGGGCACCCAGACCCCGGCGCCAGCGCAAGACCTGACCCTTGAGCCCGTGAGCCTTGATCCCCGGGGCGCTATTCATCGAGGGTGACACGCTCGAGTTCCTCGAAAGTGGTGACGCCGCGGCAGACCGCCTCGAGCGCCATCGCGCGCAGCGGCTTCATGCCGCGCGCACGCGCGGCTTCCTTGATCTGCGACATCGGCGCGCGCGCCGCGATCAGGTCGCGCAGGCCGTCGTCGAGCTTCAGCAGCTCGGCCACCGCACGCCGGCCGCGATAGCCGCTGCCGCGGCAATGGCCGCAGCCCTCGCCGCGCATGAAGCGATGGCCGGCGTCGAACTTGAGGCCATGACGGGCCAGGGTCGCGGCCTCCGGTTCGTAGGGCCGGGCGCAATGGCTGCAATTCAGCCGCACCAGACGCTGGGCCAGCACCGCGTTGAGTGCCGAGACCACGTTGTAGAGGTCCAGCCCCATATGCATGAAGCGGCCGATCACATCGAAGGCGTTGTTGGCATGGACCGTCGAGAACACCAGGTGGCCGGTCAGCGCCGCCTGCACCGCGATCTGGGCGGTCTCGGCATCGCGGATCTCGCCCACCATCACGCGGTCGGGGTCGTGGCGCAGGATGGAGCGCAGGCCGCGCGAGAAAGTCAGACCCTTCTTCTCGTTGACCGGGATCTGCACGACACCGGCCAGCTGGTACTCGACCGGGTCCTCGATCGTGATGATCTTGTCGGTGCCGGTGTGGATCTCGGCCAGCGTGGCATACAAGGTGGTGGTCTTGCCACTGCCGGTCGGGCCGGTCACCAGCAGCATGCCGTGCGGCTGGCGCGCCTGGGCGCGGATCGCGGCGCGTTCGTCGGCATCGAAGCCCAGCGCGTCCAGTGTCAGCTGGCCGCCGGCCTGCTCGATGCGGGCGCGGTCCAGCACCCGCACGACCGCATCCTCGCCGAACACGCTGGGCATGATGGAGAGGCGGAAGTCGACCTCGCGGCCCTGCACCTTGAGCTTGAAGCGGCCGTCCTGCGGCAGGCGGCGCTCGCCGATGTCGAGTTCGGACATCACCTTCAGCCGCGACACCAGCTGCTCGGCCACCGCCGCGCCCTCGACGGTGCGCACCATGGCCATCACGCCGTCGACACGGAAACGTATCACCGCGCCGCGCACCGTGCACTCGATATGCACATCGCTGGCGCCGTCCTGCAGCGCGTCGTACAGGGTGGCGTTGAGCAGGCGCACAACGGGCGAGGCCTGCTCGGACATGCGCAGCGCCGACAGCTCCTCGGTGCCGGCGCCGGCCTCGCCGGTGGCCACCGCCTCCTCGACATCGGAGAGTGCGCGGAAGTCCGCTTCGCCCGCGCCCAGCCAATGCTCGACCGCGGCCGCCTCGCAGCGCAGCCAGCGCACCGGCTGCTGCAACCTCGTCTCTATGCTTTGCAGCAGCAGCGCATCGGGGTCGCGCTCGGCCAGCAGCATCGCGCGGCCGCCCGCACCGACCGCCAGCACCGCACGCCAGCGCTGCGCCTGGGCCTGCGGCCAGCGCTCGAAGTCCAGATGCCAGGGGCCATGCTCGGCGGGCAAGAAGTCCGAAAGGGAATGAACGACGGCACTCACTGGACTTGCTCCACCAATTGAAAGATCGGCAGATACATCAGCACGATGATCCCGCCGATCAGCACGCCCATCACCAGCATCAGCGCCGGGTTGATGGCGCGGGTCAGCAGCTCGGTCAGGCGCACCGCCTCCTCGTCATGAAAGGCCGCCGCGCGCTCCAGCATCGCCGGCAGCTCGCCGCTGCGCTCGCCGACCCGCACCATGCGGCGCGCCACCGGCGTCGCCAGGCCCTGGTCCTCCAGCGCATCCGAAAAACGTCCGCCCTGGGCCACCTGCTCGGCCGCTGCGGCCACCGCCGCGCGCCAGGGCAGGGCCACGACGCCCTCGACGATGCGCAGCGCCGCCAGCACCGGCACGCCCGAGCCCAGCAGCATGCCCATGCTGCGGTACAGCCGCGCCAGCGCCAGCACGCGCAATCTCGGGCCGAGACCCGGCAGGGTCCACAGCGAGGCCTGCAGGCGCTGCCTCAGGCCGGCATGGCGCCACAGCGCAAGACCCGACCCCAGGATCAGCGCGAGGCCACCCAGCACCAGCAGCGGCTGGCTGCCGGCCGTCTGGCCGAAGCTGATCAGCGCGCGCGAGGCCCAGGGCAGCTCATTGCCCAGACCGTCCAGGATGCCGGCAAAGCGCGGCAGCACAAAGAGCAGCAGGAACAGGATCACCGCGCCGCCGACCAGCAGCAGCATCGCCGGATAGACACAGGCCGCGATCAGGCGCGAACGCAGGCTCTCGACCCAGGCCAGGTAGCGGGCGTGCTGGGCCAGCGCGGCGCTGAGCTGGCCGGTGCGCTCATTGGCCGCGACGATGGCGCAGACCAGCTCATCGAAGGCCTGGGGCTGGGCCTGCATCGCGGCCGACAAGGGCCGGCCCTGCTGGACCGCCTCGATCACACCGTCCAGCGCCGAGCGCACGGCCGGGTTGGCCTCCTTCTCGCGCAGCGTGGTCAGCGCCTCCAGCAGCGCGATGCCGGCATCCAGCAGCACGGCCAGCTCCTGGCTGAAGAGCTGCAGCGGAAAGCGCTTGCCGCGGCCGCCGCGCTTGGGGCGCTCGGCGCCCCCTGACAGCTCCTCCACCTCCAGCAGATGCTGGGGCGCGACGCCGGCCAGGCCGGCCAGCGACTGCCGGTCCGGCGCCTCGATGCGCCGCGACTGCACCCCCAGCTGGGGATGGAAGATACGGATCTGGTACTGCGGCATGGAGGGCGCGAGCGATCTCACCAATTGGTCAGATCGGCATCCTCGCCTTCGCCGCCGGGGCGACCGTCGCGGCCCAGCGAGAACAGATCGTAGTCGCCATGCTCACCCGGCGAGCGGTACTGGTAATCATTGCGCCAGGGGTCCTTGGGCACGGCCTTGCTCAGATAAGGCCCGCCCCAGCGCGGCTCCTCGCCGGGTTTGCTGACCAGGGCGGCCAGGCCCTGCTCGGTGCTCGGGTAGCGGCCGACCTCGATGCGGTACTGGTCCAGCGCCTTGGACAGGCCATCGATCTGCGCACGCGCCGCCTTGACCTCGGACTTGCCGATCTGGCCAAAGAACTTCGGGCCCACATAGCCGGCCAGCAGGCCGATGATGACCATCACCACCAGCAGTTCCAGCAGCGTGAAGCCAGCGGCCCGGCTTGCAGGGCTGTGTGACAAATTGAAGACAGGGGATCGTGACATGACAAATTGAAAACTGAGCCGGCGACTATTCCACGCCAAGCGGAGGCTCGCAATCAGGGCTTGCGCTCCCCGTGTTCGCGGTGAGACTCCGCAATGTAACGACCAAAAATGACAAATGGCCCGAGCACCGGCCGCAGCAAGAGCGTCACAAGAACGGCACAATGGCCCCCAGCGCCAGCGCCTCGCCTTTGGCCGAGGTGCGCGGTTAGCCAGGTGGAACTTTCTGACCATGCAGTCTTGCCCTTCCCTGGGATTGCACCTGGCATGACGGCCCGCGCCCAGGCCCTCTGGCCTGTGGCGTAGCGGCCCATGCACCAGGCGATGCTCGCCTGCTCCCCTTCGTTCGACTCAGAAAGTCACCTCTCATGAAAATCGCGCTCATCATCGAAAACAGCCAGGCCGCCAAGTCCGACACCGTCTTCAATGCGCTGAAGACCGTCACCGAGCCGCTCGGACATGCCGTGCACCACTACGGCATGTACACCCCCGAGGACAAGGCCTCGCTGACCTATGTGATGAACGGCCTGCTGGCCGGCATCCTGCTGAACTCCAAGGCGGCCGACTTCGTCGTCACCGGCTGCGGCACCGGCATGGGCTCGATGCTGGCCTGCAATGCCATGCCCGGCGTGTTCTGCGGCCTGGTGATCGACCCGACCGATGCCTTTCTGTTCGGCCAGATCAATGACGGCAACTGCCTGTCCATGCCTTACGCCAAGGGCTTCGGCTGGGCGGCCGAGCTGAATCTGCAGGACTGCTACCGCAAGCTGTTCGAGCACGAGCGCGGCGTCGGCTACCCGAAGGAGCGCGCCGCCATCATGGCCAAGAACCGCGGCATCCTGAAGGACCTGAAGGCCGCCTCGTGCAAGGACATGCTGAGCGTGCTGAAGACGGTCGACCAGGACCTGCTGAAGGCCACCGTGTCCGGCGAGAAGTTCCAGGAGCTGTTCTTCACGAATTGCCAGGACGACGCCATCGCCGGCCATATCCGCCGCGTGCTGGGCGCCTGAGCCAAGCCCCGTCTTTCAGGGCGCCAGCAAGGCCTCGCGGGCCGCTGACAGCACGGCGCCGGTCAGGCGGTCCAGCAGCCCGGAGGCCGCGCGGGCGTGCTGCCAGTAGAGGGCCACATCCAGCGGCGTGTCGGGCACCAGCTCGACCAGGCTGCCCTCGCTCAGCTGGCGGGCGATCATCGATTCCGGATGCAGGCCCCAGCCCATGCCCGCCGCTGCGGCGCTCACAAAGGCATGGGAGGACGGCAGGGTATGCCGTGGTAGCTCCACATGCCGGTGGCACAGGCGCCGTGCCCAGCTGGCCTGCAGCTCGTCCTTGGTGTTGAAGACCAGGCTGGGCGCCCGGGCCAGCGTGCCGGCGCCGACGCCGTCGGCGAAGTAGCGACGCATGAAGGCGGGGCTCGCAGCGGCGCGGTAGCGCATCGCGCCCAGCGGCCGGCTGTTGCAGCCGGCGGCGGGCCGCGCGGCGGCCGTCACGGCGGCGAGCACCGCGCCGCTGCGCAGGCGCTCACTGGTGTGGTCCTGGTCGTCCACCAGCACTTCCAGCAGCACCGGGCTGTCCGCCGCGAAGCTGGCGAGCGCGGGGGCCGCCCAGGTCGCGAGGCTGTCGGCATTGACGGCGATCGGCAGCGGGACGCGCGCCGGCGCGTCCGCCGACAGGGCCGGCAGCGCGGTATGCAGGTCCTGCTCCAGCAGACGCACCTGATCCACATGCTGGCACAGCCGGCGCCCCGTCTCGGTTGCGCGGCAGGGCTGCTCGCGTATCACCAGCGCGCAGCCGACCCGCTCCTCCAGCAGGCGGATGCGCTGGGAAATCGCCGAGGGAGTCACATGGAGCGCGCGCGCCGCGCGCTCAAAACTTCCCTCCCGCATCACGGCGGCCAGGGCATAGAGCGCGGCGTAGTCCAGCATCTGATTAGTTTTCCTAAACTCGATTTAGATTAGTTAGTTTGGCTTCATTGCCAAGGACTGGCAAGCTGAGCCCATGATGATTTCAAACCTGGCCGCAGCACCGGCCGCACTGCTGCAGGGCCTGGCGCTGAGCCTGGGCCTGATCGTCGCCATCGGCGCCCAGAACGCCTTCGTGCTGCGCCAGGGCCTGCGCCGCGAGCATGTCGGCCCGGTGGTGCTGTTCTGCGCCGCCGCCGATGCGCTGCTGATCATGGCCGGTGTGCTGGGCATGGCCCAGGCGCTGGGCGAGCGCCCCGGCCTGGCGCGCGCGCTGGCCCTGGCCGGCGCGCTGTTCCTGGCGGTCTACGGCGCGCTGGCGCTGCGCCGCGCCCGGCAGTCGGGGCAGCTGCGGGCGGCGGCCGGCGGCGAAGGCCTGGGCCGCACGGCGGCGCTGGCCCAGGCAGCGGCCTTCACGCTGCTGAACCCCCATGTCTATCTGGACACCGTGCTGCTGGTGGGCAGCATAGGCGCCCAGCAGCCGGCCGAGCTGCGCGCCTTCTTCATCGCCGGCGCCGCGCTCGCCAGCGCCGTCTGGTTCGGGCTGCTGGGCTTCGGCGCCCGCTGGCTGGCACCCTGGTTCGCGCGGCCACGGGCCTGGCAGGTGCTGGACAGCCTGATCGGCCTGACGATGTGGGTGCTGTCGGCCTTGCTGCTGCGGCATGCGCTGGCGGGGCTGTGAGGCGCAGGCGCTTCACGCCTGCCAGTCGACCCAGTCACCGGGTTGCAGCACCTGGACGGCAACGGGCTTTTCGCGAGCCGCCGCACGCAGGCGGGCCAGCGGGTCCTCGATCTCGACGTACTCGGCCATGCCCGAGACGCCGTAGTGGATGGGAATCAGGCAGCGCGCGCCCAGGACGGTCGCGGCGGCCACCGCCTGCTCGGGCGTCAGCACGCCGGGTTGGCCACTGACCGGCTGGCGCCAGCCGAAGCGTGCGCCATTGATAGGCAGGAAGGCGGCATCGAAGGGCCCGAGCTGGCGGCCGATCCGCCACCAATGGCCATGCCAGAGCGTGTCGCCGCCATGAAAGATGCGCCGCCCGCCGGCCGACACCACCCAGGAGACCTGCGGGTCGCCGAAGCCGTCCGAGGCGGGCACGGGGGTGGCGGTGAAGTCGCCGAGCAGTTGCGGCTCCCACAGCGGGGCCGGCCGGGCCCGTGCGCCCGGCGGCACCGGCAGCGGGTTGGTGCCGGCCGGATGGATCAGCACGCCGCCCCGCCCCAGCGCCTCGGCCACGGCGCGCGCGTCGAAGTGGTCGGCGTGGGTGTGGGTGATCAGCACCTGGCTGTCGCCGATGGCGTCGCTGACCGGGATCAGCGCGTCCTTCAGCGCGGCCCCCCAGACGGCCGGGCTGACCAGCGGGTCGATGAACAGGCTGGCCTGCGGCAGCTGCAGACGTATGCCCGCCCAGGCCAGGCGCTGAATGCGCAGGCCGTCCGCACCGCCGGCCGCCAACATGGGTCGGCCCGCCAGCAGCAGGGCGGCGGCGGACGAAAGAAAACCCCGGCGCCGCTGGCCATGGCAACTCAGCTGTATCAAGACCATCTCCAATCGTTGTGATCGCGTCATCCTGGCAAACACCGGTACCGGCGACAAACGAGATGTTTTCCCCTTCGCCTGAGAAAAACTAAGGCAATTGATAGGATGCGCGACCCCTGCCAGCCCGAGGCCCGCGTGAAGCCCCGCCATCCCGTCCCGCTGAATGCCTTGCGCGCCTTCGAGGCGGTCGCGCGCTGCCTCAGTTTCCAGGCCGCAGCGGCGCAGCTCTTCGTCACGCCGGCGGCGGTCAGCCACCAGGTCAAGCATCTGGAGGCCTATCTGGGCCTGCCGCTGTTTCATCGCGGCCATCGCTCGATCACACTGAGCGCCGAAGGCCAGGCGCTGGCCGCCTCGCTGAGCGAGCTGTTCGGTCAGCTTGAACTGGCGCTGGACCGCGCCACCGCCCCCTCGGCAGCGCAGCTCTGCGTCAGCACGATGGAATCCTTCGCCGCGAAATGGCTGGCGCCTCGGCTGCATCACTTCCACCGCGAGCACCCCGATCTCAAGGTCCGCCTCGTGACTGGCGACGAGCCGGCCGATTTCGCCCGCAGCGGGGTCGATGTCGCGATCCGCTACGGCCCCGGCGGCTACGCCGGCGTGCGGGCCGAGCGGCTGATGGAGGCTCCGGTGTTCCCGGTCTGCGCGCCCGCACTGCTGGGCCAGGCCTGCCGGCCGCTGCTCGGGCCCGCGGACCTGGCGCAGCACACCCTGCTGCATGACGACAGCGCAGCCGGCCGTCCCGGCGTGCCCGATTGGTCGGCCTGGCTGCAAGCCGCTGGCGTCCCCGACGTGGATGCGAGCCGGGGCCCGGTCTTTTCCAGCATCTACCTGGCCCAGGAGGCAGCGGTCGCCGGCCACGGCGTCGCACTGGGCCTGGCGCCGCTGGTCGCGCAAGACCTGCAGCGTGGTCGCCTGATCAAGCCCTTCGGCCCGGAGCTGCCCAACGCCTACGCCTTCTGGATCGTCACCGGGCTGCAAGGCCGCAGCAAGCCGGCCGTCGAGGCCTTCTGCCGGTGGCTGCGGGAGGAGGCGGCCGAGCACTGAGGTGCCCTGCGCAACAACCCCCCCATAAGCAAGAAGGCCCGTCGCGCAAAGCGCCACGGGCCTTCTGTTCAGGGTCTGAGTCGGTCGATCTCAGAACGGAATATCGTCATCCATATCATCGAAGCCGGTCGAGGACTTCGGGGCCGGTGCCGGGCGTGGGGCCGGAGGGCGCGGTGCGGCGGCACGGGGGGCCGGCGCCGGGGCATCGAAATCATCGCCACGGTCGGCGCCACGGCCGCCCGCGCTGCGGCCGCCGCCGTAGCTGCTGCCACCACCGCCGCCCTCGTCACCGCCGTCACGGCCGCCCAGCAGCTGCATCTGGTCGGCGATGATTTCGGTGGTGTAGGTATCGCGGCCTTCCTTGTCCTGCCATTTGCGGGTGCGCAGGCGGCCTTCGACATAGAGCGGGCGGCCCTTCTTGCAGTACTGGCCGACGATCTCGGCCAGCTTGTCGTTGAACACGACACGGTGCCATTCGGTCTCTTCCTGCTTCTCGCCGGACTCGCGGTTCTTCCAGTTGCGGGTGGTCGCCAGGCTGATGGTGCAGAAGGCCACGCCGCTGGGGTTGTAGCGCAGCTCGGGGTCGCGACCGAGGTTGCCGATGAGAATGACTTTGTTGACCGAGGCCATGATGCGCTCCGCTGGCGTTTGTTCGTGAGTAAGGGCTGGATTATGCCGCTGTCGCCCGCCGCCCCCCAACTGGCGCCTCGTGCCCGCGATCCGGCACTTGATCCCCGCCGCCGCCGCCATCGGGCGGGGGCATCCTAAGATGACGCCATGCCCCGATCGAGCCCACGCCCCGCCGACAGCAATCACAAGCTCTGGCTTGCCTATGCCGGCCTGTGCCTGCTGAGCTGGATGCTTTATGCGATGGCCGGCACCGAGCTGCAGCGCGGCATCTGGCAGCTCTGGGGCGCGGTCTACCAGGCCACGCTGAGCCTGTGGCCACCGATGCTGCTGGGTGTGGCCGTGCTGCCCTGGGTGGGCTGGCTGCAGCGCAGCGGCCTGGGCACGCCGGCCAGCCTGAGCCTGCATGCGCTGGCGGCCCTGCTGTTCGCCGCGCTGTGGCAGGGGCTGGAGTTCCTGACCGCCTGGTGGCTGTTCGGCGCCGACCATGCCGAGGCCACCTTGCAGCAGCTGGTGCTGTGGCGGGCGATCTGGGGCGTGTTCGTCTATATCGCGCTGGTGGCCGGCTTCGCGGCCGTGCTGAACGCGCGCCGCGCCCGCGCCAGCGCGGTGGCGGCGGCCCAGGCCGAGTCGGCGCTGGCGCGCGCCGAGCTGGCCGCGATCAGCGGCAAGCTGAATCCGCATTTCCTGTTCAACACGCTCAACACCCTGATCGCGCTGACCCGCAAGGACCCCAAGGCCGCCGAGGACGCGCTGCTGCGCTTTGCCGGCATGCTGCGCTATGTGCTGGACAGCAAACGCAGCGCCAGCGACCGCGTCAGCCTGCAGGACGAGGTCGATTTCGTGCGCGACTATCTGGCACTGGAGTCGCTGCGCCTGGGCCCGCGCCTGCACATTGCCTGGCAGCTGGACCCGGCCACGCTGGACGACGAGCTGCCGGCCCTGACCTTGCAGCCCCTGGTCGAGAACAGCATCCTGCACGGCATCGCGCCGCGCACCGGGGGCGGCTGCATCAGCATCAGCGCACGCCGCGATGCGCTCAACGCCGGCCTGGCCCTGACCGTACAGGACGATGGCCCCGGCTGCGACCCGGCGCGGCTCGAAGCCGGCGCCGAGGCTGACGGCGGCGCACGGCGCGGCATCGGCCTGTCGGCGCTGCGCCGGCGCTTCGCGCTGGACTTCGAGGGCCGTGCCCGCTTCAAGATCCACACCGCCCCCGGCGCGGGCTTCCGCGTCGACCTCTGGATACCGCAAGCATGACGATGACCATGAACCACGACCACAGCCCCCGCATACGCACCCTGATCGCCGAGGACGAGCCGCTGGCCGCCGAGAGCCTGGCCGAGTGGGTGGGGCAGCTGCCGCAGCTGGAGCTGGTGGCGGTCTGCCACGATGGCGCCAGTGCGCTGGCCCAGATCCGCGCGCTGCAGCCGGCCCTGGTGCTGATGGACATCCAGATGCCGGGCATGACCGGCCTGCAGGTGCTGCGTGCGCTGGCGCAGCAGCCCAACACCAGCGGCCCGGCGGTGATCTTCACGACCGCCTATGACGAGCATGCGCTGACCGCCTTCGAGCTGCATGCGGTGGACTACCTGCTCAAGCCCTTCTCGCACGATCGCTTTGTCGAGGCGGTCGAGCATGCGCTGCAAGGGCTGGAGCGGGTCGATGACGTGGCGTCAAACCCGACACTCAACCCGGCACTGGAGGCGCTGGAACAAGCCCCCGAGGCGCCGCTGACCCGCATCCTGGTGCGCGACCAGGGCAAGATCTTCCCGCTGCATGTCGACGCGATCGAATACCTGCGCTCCGACGCCAAGTACACCGCCATCGCCAGCCGCGGTCGCCAGTTCCTGGTGCGCCTGCCGATCAGCAGCTTCGAGCAGCGCCTGGACCCGCAGCGCTTTCTGAAGCTGCAGCGCAGCTGCATCGTCAACCTCGATTGCGTGGAGGCGATGACGCCCGACGAGAGCTCGCAGCTGGTGGTGCAGATGCGCGACGGCACGCGCTTCACCGCCAGCCGCGAGGTCTCGAAGAAGCTGCGGGAGCAGTCGATATGAGAGCCCTGCTCGCGCTGCTGCTGGCGGCCGGTGCGCAGCCGGCCTCGGCCCAGACCGGCCAGCTCTACACACCGGGCGCCTTCGAGCGCCTGGAGGTCAGCGGCTCGGCCCAGGTGCGTCTGGCCCAGGGCGAGCGCGACCAGGTCTTCATCGTCGGCAATGCGCAGACACAGAAAAACGTGCAGCTGGACTTGCGCGGCGACCGGCTGGTGATACGGCCGACCGGCAGCTGGAAGTTCTGGGATGGCTCGCGGCTGCAGATCGAGGTGCTGATGCGCGATGTGCGCCAGCTGGTGCTCTCCGGCGCCAGCGACCTGCATGCGCCCGGGCCGCTGAAGACGAGTCAGCTGGACGTCACCATCGCCGGCGCCGGCCAGGCCCGCTTCGACGCGCTGGCGGCCGACAGCCTGCGCTTCGTGATCTCCGGTGCCGGCGAGGGGCACCTGGCGGGCCAGGTCACATCGCTGCAGGCCGCGATCTCGGGCAAGGGCGCGCTGCAGGCGGAGCGCCTGCGCGCCGGCACGGCCTCGGTCGCGATCAGCGGCGTCGGCCATGCCAGCTTCTGGGCCACCGAGGCGGCCAGCATCAGTGTTTCCGGCATCGGCTCGGTGGACTACTGGGGCCCGGCCGAGGCCCGGCAACGCAGCTCGGGCATGGCTTCCGTCAGCTACCGGGGCGAGAAACCGCCTTCGGCCCCGGGCTCGCCGGCCCCGTAGCCAGCGCGCTCAACACTGCCCGAGCACGGCCGGCGGCACAGGGCTGCGGCTGTCACCGGGCTTCTCCTGGACAATAGCGGGCTCCATGCCCCATCACGCCCCCCTCCAGATCCTGCAAGAAGTCTTCGGCTACGGCGCCTTCCGAGGCGCGCAGGCCGATATCGTCGACCATATGGTGAGCGGCGGCGACGCGCTGGTGCTGATGCCCACCGGCGGCGGCAAAAGCCTGTGCTACCAGGTGCCGGCGATCGCGCGGCACCGCCAGGGCCGGGGCGTGGCGGTGGTGGTCAGCCCGCTGATCGCGCTGATGCACGACCAGGTCGGCGCGCTCGAAGAAGCCGGCGTGCACGCCGCCTTCCTGAACTCGACGCTAAGCTCGGAGCAGGCCACCCATGTCGAGCGCGAAATGATGAGCGGGCGCCTGGTGATGCTGTATGCGGCCCCCGAGCGCATCACCAACCCGCGCTTTCTGGCCCAGCTCGACTCGCTCAACGAGCGCGGCCTGCTGAGCCTGTTCGCGATCGACGAGGCGCACTGCGTCAGCCAGTGGGGCCATGACTTCCGCAGCGAGTACCTGAGCCTGAGTCTGCTGCACGAGCGCTATCCGGACGTGCCGCGCATCGCGCTGACCGCCACCGCCGACGACCTGACCCGGGCCGACATCATCGAACGCCTCAAGCTGGAGGACTCGCGTGTCTTCATCAGCAGCTTCGACCGGCCCAATATCCGCTACGCCATCGTCGAGAAGGACAAGCCGCGCGAACAGTTGCTGCGCTTCATCCGCGACGAGCACGAGGACGAGGCCGGGGTCGTCTACTGCCAGAGCCGCAAAAAGGTCGAGGAGACCGCCGCCTGGCTGGAGGCCGAGGGCATGAAGGCCCTGCCCTATCACGCCGGCCTGGACGCCGCCGTGCGCCAGAGGCACCAGGACCGCTTTCTACGCGAGGACGGCATCGTGATGGTGGCCACCATCGCCTTCGGCATGGGCATAGACAAACCCGATGTGCGCTTCGTCGCCCACCTGGACCTGCCCAAGAACATCGAGAGCTACTACCAGGAGACCGGCCGTGCCGGCCGCGACGGTGCGCCGGCCAATGCCTGGATGGCTTACGGCCTGGCCGATGTGGTCAACCAGCGCCGCATGATCGACGAGAGTCCGGCCGAGGAAGAATTCAAGCAGGGCCAGCGCGGCAAGCTGGACGCGCTGCTGGCCCTGGCCGAGGCCACCGACTGCCGGCGCGTGCGCCTGCTGGGCTATTTCGGCGAGGCCAGCAGCGCCTGCGGCAACTGCGACAACTGCCTGAGCCCACCGGCCACCTGGGACGGCACCGAGGCCGCACGCAAGCTGCTCAGCTGCATCTACCGCTTCCACCAGAACGGCGGCCAGCGCTTCGGCGCCGGCCATCTGATCGATGTCTTGCGCGGCAAGGTCACCGACAAGGTCACACAGTACGGGCACCAGAGCCTGTCGACCTGGGGCGTCGGCGCCAGCCTGCCCGAGCAGCAATGGCGCGCCGTGCTGCGCCAGCTGATCGCGCTGGGCCATGTCGTCAGCGAAGGCGAATACCACACGCTGGCGCTGGCCGACAGCGCCCGCGCGGTGCTCAAGGGCGAGGTCCAGCTGCTGCTGCGCGTGCCCAGCGTCGCGCCCAAGCGCGGCAAGGCCACGCGCGGCGCGCCGGGCAAGAGCAGTGGCGGCAAGGCCGCGCCCATCGATCTGGACTTCGAGGCCCAGCAGCGCTTCGAGGCCCTGAAGGCCTGGCGTGCCGAGGTGGCCAAGGAGCACGGCCTGCCGGCCTATGTGATCTTCCAGAACGTCACGCTGGCCGAGATGGCCCGGCTGCACCCGCAAAGCCAGGACGAGCTGGCCGGCATCAGCGGCGTCGGCGCGAAGAAGCTGGAAGCCTATGGGCGCGAGATCTTGCGGGTGCTGGGCGGCGAGGACTGAGGCCAGGCACCTGCTCCGAGGTCTGGCCACGCTCTCAGCACAGCGCCTCTGGCGCGCAGGACAGCTGGGCCAGGCGCTGGTCGCCGCCGTCCGCACGCTGACCCAGCACCAGCACACGCGGCAAGCGCTCGACTCGTTGCGTCAGCAGCTGGGTCTGTTCCGAACTCTGGCCGATGATCAGCACCCGCTCCAGCCGCATCAGCGGCTGCTCGGCCGTGGTGCCGACATCGATCAGCGCCAGCAGCGCGCTCGTGACGCCGAGGGCCACCAGGCTGGCGACGGACTTCTCGGTGAGGCTGTGCTCGAACATCATGCTGAACTCCTTGATGCACCCGCCTGCTGTGGGCCGGTGAATGCAGTGTCGGCGGCGTCCGCCCGGCTGGCGAGGCCGAGGCGACAGGCTGGCAAAAACGCTGTCTGAACCGACCCTAGGAGCGACCGGGCGGAACGATCAGCAGCTCGACAGGCTGGCGCAATCGAGCTGGCTGAGGCGCACGGCCGAAGCCGCGGCCTGCGGCGCGGCCGGCTGCGCCACGGTGTGCAGGTTCTGCGGCGCACTTTGCTCGGCCAGCACCAGCGCCATCGTGGCCGCGCCGGCGACGGCGATGAGGGCGGTCAGAAGGGTCTTGGCGCTGCTGTGCATGACGGGCTCCGGCGGGGCGATGGAGGCGTGGGTGGAGGCTTGCAGTGTCGGCAAGGCCGGCCGGCGTCGCCAGCGCTTGGCGACGAATGGCGGCGCGGGCTGCGTGAAATGCCGGCAGCGGCGATGAGCCGGAGCGCTTGTCGGAGCAGAGTCACCGCAGCACGCGCGATGCGGCCGTGGCTCTGCTCCGTTCAATGGCGGGCTCGCATCAGCTGCGGCGTGCCGGCTTGGTGGCGGCCAGCTGCACGGCGGGCTGGGAAGCCAGGCTGCGGCCTTCGATGACCACGCGCGGCAGCTGCACGATCTGCTGGCTGGCCTGGACCGACTTGCCGGTGATGACGACACGCGGCAGCTGCTCAATCTTCTGCGGGGCGGCCTGGGCGCTGCCGATGGCAGCGAGAACGAGGGCGGCGGCAACTTGGATCAGACGGACTTGCATGATGTGCTCCTTGGGTTTGACTGTTTGGTCGACATGCTGTGTCGATGGAGTCAGTATCGGAGCCGATCCCGGCGCTCTCCAGCGCCTTGTGATGAACTGCAAGCCACGCCGGATGGGGCGTCGCAGGCGCCGACGGATGTGCCAGCAGGCCTCAGGAGATGGTGCCGCCGCTCAGCACCTGCCGCACCAGCGGCGCCAGCTCCTCCAGGGTCTGCTCCTTGTGGATCAGGCCGCGCACACCGAGGCTGCGCGCCTCGGCCAGCAAGGCTTCGGTGACATGGCCCGAGCTGATCAGCACCGGCAGCGCCGGCGCGATCAGGGCGAGGCGGCGGACCAGCTCGAGGCCGGTGCAGGCCGGCATGTTGTAGTCGCTCACCAGCAGGTCGACGCCGCCGGCCTGGGCCAGGCCCAGCGCCTGGTCGGGCTCGGCGCACAGGCTGACGCGCCAGCCCTGGCGCTGCAGCAGGCTTTGCACGGTCAGGCGCATGACATCGTCGTCGTCCACATAGACGATGTGCTGCCCCTGCCCGACCGCCCTCACGCCCGGCTCCGGCGCCGGCTCGGCCGGCAGTTCGCCGCCCTGCAGCAGCGGCAGGTAGAGGTGGAAGCAGCTGCCGACGCCCGGCTGGCTGTCAACCTGGATCTCGCCCTGATGGGCCAGCACGATGCCATGGGCCACCGCCAGGCCGAGGCCGGTGCCCTGGCCCTGCGGCTTGGTCGTGAAGAAGGGCTCGAACAGGCGGCTGCGCGTGGCGGCGTCGATGCCGCTGCCCTCGTCGCGCACCCACAGATGGGCGCGCGCCGGGCTGCCGGCATGGTGCTCGGCACTCAGCCCCACCTCGACCCGCCCGACGCCGCCGGCCAGCGCATGCCAGGCATTGGTGCACAGATTGATCAGCACCTGCTGGATCTGCGTGGCATCGGCGCGCACATGCAGGGGCTGCTCCGCCAGGCTCAGCGCCAGCTGCACGCCGGGCGGCAGCGCGGTGCGCAGCAGGGCCAGGCTTTCCTGCACCAGGGCCTGCAGCTGCACGACGCGCAGCTCCTGCGGCTGGCGCCGGCTGAAGGCCAGGATCTGCTGCACCAGGCTGCGCGCCCGCTGGCCGCCGATGCGTATCAGGCCCAGATGGGCGGTGGCCGGATGCTCGGCGGGCAGCTGTTCCAGCGCCAGCGCCACATTGCCGAGGATGGCGCCGAGGATGTTGTTGAAGTCGTGCGCGATGCCGCCGGCCAGCGTACCCATGGCCTCGAGCTTCTGGGCCTCGCGCAGCTGGGCCTCCAGCTCGCTGCGGCGCGCTTCGGCCCGCACCCGCTCGCTGAGGTCGATGTCGACGCAGTAGAGCTCGGCCTCGCCACGGCTGTTGCGCTGCATCGTGTGGCTGGAGAACACATGGACCGGGCTGCCGTTCTTGTGCTGCAGCACCAGCTCCTCGGCCGGCGTCGAGACCACGCCGGCCGCCAGCCACTGCCGCGTGGCCTCGATCACCAGCGGCCGCATCGGCGGCGGGATGATCAGCTCCTCCAGCGGCCGGCCCAGCGCTTCCTCGCGGCTGTAGCCATAGAGCTGCTCGCTGGCGGCGTTCCAGAAGATCACCCGGCGCTCGGCGTCATAGCCCTGCACCGAGATCTTCTCGACCCCCTCCAGCAAGGCGCGAAAACGGCTCTCGCTGCCGGCCAGCGCCTGCTCGGCCTGGCGCGCCGCGCTGATGTCGAGCAGCAGCGCATGCCACAGCACGGTGCCGTCCAGGCGGCGCTGCGGCCGGCCGGCGCCCTGCAGCCAGCGGTGCCGGCCCGAGGGGGTGGCGATGCGGAACTCGGCATGCCAGGGCGACAGCTCGCGGGCCGAGCGCCGGATCGACTCGCGCAGGCTGGGCAGATCGGCCGGCTCGACCAGACGCCACAGCAGGCCCACATCGCGCTCCAACAGCTGCGGCTCCAGCTCCAGCAGCTCCAGGCAGCGCGGGCTCATTTCATAGATTGCGTCCTGCCCGTCGGGCCAGAGCGCGTACTGAAACATCACACCGGGCAGGTTCTCGGCCAGGTAACGGAAATTAGCCTCGGCCGCATGCAGGGCCTGCTCCAGGCGCTTGTTGCGCAAGCTGTCCATTGCGTCGCTCCCTGTGGCGAGAGCCTGGTCCCCGGAGCGGGTCCGGCCGGCGCCTGTGTCGGGCCATTGTTGCCCGGGGCCGGGCCGGCTGCAAAGCTCAAAGAGGGGACGTTCGGACGCGGCTCAGGAGGCGTTGCCCAGCATGATGCGGGCCAGGGCCGACAGGCCGCTGGGGCCGTGGGACTCGGTCTGAGCCATGGGCTCGGCGTCAAAACCGGCCGAACCCAGCCACAGCGTGCCCAGCAAGGCCAGGCCGAGAAGCAGGATCACAAGGCGGGGTTTCATGGGCCGGAAGTATCCGTCAGCACGGCCCGGGCGCAAGCCCCAAGAAGGGCGATATCGGCTCGGCCTTCATCCTTCGTTAAAAGAAGTCTTGCTATTCAATAAATTAAGAATAACAATTATTAAAAGCAAGTGAGTACACATATGCGCATTTCCAAGACCCAGCAGGCCAGCAACAAGCGCCTGATCCTGCAGACGGCGGTGGACCTGATGACACAGCAGGGTTTCGACGCGACGACGATGAAGCAGATCGCCCGGGCCGCCGGGCTTGGCGACGCGACCATCTACAAATACTTTCCCAGCAAGGAAAAGCTGGTGCTGGCCTACTTCGAGCAGGCCTTCGAGGACGCGCTGGCCCAGTGGCGCGCCGCGCCCGGCCAAGCCGAATGGAGCCTGCAGGAGCGGCTGCAGCTGCTGATGGACTGCCTGCTGGAGCGCCTGCTGCCCGACCGCGAGTTCGTGGCCCTGGCCCGCGAGCTGGTCGAGCGGGCCCCGCTGCTGATGCTGGGCGGCGGGCTGCCCGGCCGCGACCTGCTGCAACAGGCCCTGCTGGAGCTGCTGGACGAGGCCCAGGCCCGCGGCGAGATCGCTCCCTGCGGCCCCCTGCTCAGGACCGGCCTGTCCGCGCTGATGGCCGACTACAGCTATGGCGTGATCAGCTACTGGCTCAAGGACGATAGCGAGGACTTCGGCAACACCACGCAGCTGCTGGAGCTGAGTCTGTCGCTGCTGGTGCTGAGCCTGGCCAGCGGCGTGATCGGCAAGCTGATGGAGCTGGGCGGCTTTGTGCTGCGCAGCCAGCTGATGCGCTTGCTGCAGGACGGCGGCGGCCTGCTGGATCTGCTCAAGCTAGCCAAGGGTGGCTTGAGCGGCCTCGGTGGGCGGGCACGATGAGCGGCGCCGCCAACCCCGCCCTGCTGCTCGGCGCGCTCTTGAGCGCGCTGGCCGCCGCGCTGCATCTGGCCATCATCGTCGGCGGCGCCCCCTGGTATCGCGGCTTCGGTGCCGGTGAGGGCATGGCCAGGCTGGCCCAGGCCGGCCATTGGTGGCCGGCCCTCGTGACCTTGGGCATCGCCACCGTGCTGCTGGTGGCCGCCGCCTATGCGCTGGGCGCCGGCGGCTGGAGCGCGGCGCTGCGCGGCCTGCCGGGGCTGCGCTGGGTGCTGCTGGGCATCACGGCGGTCTATCTGCTGCGCGGCCTGGCGCCCTGGCTGGCCATGCTGGTGCAGCCCGAGCTGCGCCAGCCCTTCTGGATCTGGAGCACGCTGATCTGCGCCGGCTACGGTGTCATCCATGCGCTGGGCCTGGCCCAGGTCTGGAGCCGGCTGTGAGCACGGCCCCACCGACCGGGCGGCTCGCGCGCGGCGCGGTGGCCGGTGCCGCACTGGCCCGGGCCGGGCTCAGCCAGCTGGGCCACAAGGCCGCGCAAGGCCTGGGTCTGGCCGGCCCGCAGGCCCAGAACGAACAGGAAGCCCGGCTGGGCCGCATCCTGTTCGGCGCGCTGAACCAGCTCAAGGGCGTGGGCCTGAAGGCCGCGCAGCTGCTCAGCATGGAGGCCGGCCTGCTCCCGGAAGGCGTGCGCGAGCAGCTGGCCCAGGCCCAGTACCGCGCCACGCCGCTGAACCGCGCCCTGGTCCGCAAGCTGCTGCGCGAGGAGTTCGGCCAGGGGCCGGAAACGCTGTTCGCCGCCTTCGAGCCCGAGGCCTTTGCCGCCGCCAGCCTGGGCCAGGTGCATGGCGCACTGGGCGCCGACGGCCTCCGCCTGGCCGTCAAGCTGCAGTACCCGGGCATGGCCGCGACGGTGCGCAGCGATATGGTGCTGCTGCGGGCGCTGCTCGGCGGCCTGGGCGGACTGCCCGATCCCGAGCTGCTGGCGCGCATGCTGGCCCAGATCGAGCAGGCCCTGCTCCAGGAACTGGACTACCGGCTGGAGGCCGAGCAGCTGGCCTGGTTTGCCGCTCGCCTGCCCGAGCAGGACTTCGTGCTGCCGCGAGCGCTGCCCGCGCTCAGCAGCGCGCGGGTGCTGACGATGGAGCGGCTCGACGGTCTGCATCTGTCCGACTGGCTGGCCGGCGGCCCGAGCCAGGCCGAGCGCGACCGCCAGGGTCAGGTCTTGCTGAACCTGTTCATGGCCGGCGCCTTCGAGCTGCGGCGCCTGCAGGCCGACCCGCAGCCGGGCAACTACCTGTTCATGCCGGACGGCCGCCTGGGGCTGCTGGATTTCGGCTGCACGCGGACGCTGGCCCCCGACTTTGCCGAGAGCCTGCGCCGGACCTGGCGCGCCCGGCTGCGCGGCGACGATGCCGGCCTGCTCGACGCTTACATAGCCCTGGGCCTGGTCGCGCCGGAGCTGGGCCTGGCCGAGTTCCGCAGCCAGCTGCTGCCGGCGCTGGCGCCCTTGCTGGACTGGCTGCTGCTGCCCTGGCGCACACCGCGCTACGACTTCGGCCAGCACCCGGCCATGCCGCGCATGCCGGCCGCCCAGCATCGCCTCGCGATGCGCTACCTCAAGAGCATGCCCGCCGAGCAGCCCTTCTTCGACCGCAGCCTGCTGGGCCTCATCCATCTGCTGAGCCGGCTGCGGGCCCAGGTCACCACCCACCAAGACTGGATCTGACAATGAACACCACGACATCCCCGACACCCCGCCAGCGCCCCTGGATCGGCCATTGGCTGACGGGCGTGGCCGCCCTGCACACGGTGTTTGCGGGCGCGACGTTCGCGCCGGTGCTGCTGCAGATGACGCGGGGCGGATTGCTGGGCAGCGTCGGTGCCGATCCGCTGCGCGGCGCGGTGACCTGGTTCACGCTGTTCGGTGCGGTGCTGGCCCTGCTGGCCATCAGCATCACGGCGCTGGAGCGCGATGGCCAGACCCAGGCGCTGCGCCGGCTCGGCTGGGGCCTGCTGGCCCTGACCCTGCTGAGCCTGCTGCTGATGCCGGCATCCGGCTTCTGGCTGGTGCTGCCGGCGATCTGGGCCCTGCTGCGGCGCTAACGCTCCCCGCTCACTTGCAGCTGAAGCTGCGCGTGTTGACCTCCTTCACCTGGCCCTCCCCGCAGGTCTTGATGGCCTGCTCGCCCATGCGGGCCACATCGGAAGGATCGCTGCTGCGCGACGAACCGGGCGCCAGCACGCAGGCGGTGGACGTGAGTGCGGCGGCCAGGGCCAGGGCGAAGGTAGTGAGGCGGGTCATCGGAAGCGTCCTTTGCAAGTCAGTTGGGGATGCTGCGGACTGTAGTCGGCAGAGCCCTCCCCCGCCGCGCTGCGGTGACGGACCGACGGAAGACCGGCACAGACTGCGGCGGCACGCGACCGCCACAGCGACGCCCATCAAAAAAGCGGCCCGCAGACCGCTTGGTCGACAGACGCTCCGCCGCTTCAGGCAGCCACAGCCGCCGTTTCCTGATAGCCGCGCGGCACCGCGCCGAGCAGGCGGCGGGTGTACTCCTGCTTCGGGGCGGCCAGCAGGGCCTGGGTCTCGCTTTGCTCGACCACATCGCCGTTCTGCATCACCAGCACCTCGTCGGAGATGAACTTGACGACCGCGAGGTCGTGGCTGATGAAGATGTAGCTGAGGCCGAACTCGTCCTGCAGATCCTTCAGCAGGTTCAGCACCTGGGCCTGCACCGACACGTCCAGCGCCGAGACGGCTTCGTCCAGCACCAGCACCTCGGGGTTCAGTGTCAGGCAGCGCGCGATCGCGATGCGCTGGCGCTGGCCGCCGGAGAACTCGTGCGGGTACTTGTTCAGCGCCGAATCATCCAGGCCGACCTTCTGCAGCAGCGCGCTGGCGCGCGCCTGGCGGTCGGCCGTGCTGGTGCCGATGCCGTGGATCTCCATCGGCTCCAAGAGCGTCTGGCCGATCGTGAAGCGCGGGTTCAGCGAGGCATAGGGGTTCTGGAACACGACCTGGATGCGGCGGCGCATCTTCTGCCAGTCGTTGCCGCTCATCTTCAGCAGGTCCTTGCCCTCGAACAGCACCTCGCCGCCGCTGGGCTCGTGCAGGCGCAGGAGAGTCAGGCCCATGGTCGTCTTGCCGGAGCCGGACTCGCCGACCACGCCCAGGGTATAGCCCTTGCGCAGCTGGAAGTTGACTTCCTTGACGGCCTTGAACTCCTTCTTGCCGAACAGCCCGTCCTTGAAGAAGAAGCTCTTCTTCAGGCCGCGCGCCTCCAGGATCACCGGTGCGTCCGGGTCCTTGGCCTTGCCCAGGCCTTGCGCTTCGCGACCGGCGATGTGATCGTCGATCACCATCAGCCGCGCCGGGTTCTCGGTCAGGCTGGGGCGGCAGGCCAGCAAGGCCTTGGTATAGCCGTCCTGCGGATTCTTGAAGATCTCGGCCACCGGGGCCTTCTCGCGGATCTGGCCATGGCGCATCACCACCACATGGTCGGAGATCTCCCCCACCACGCCCAGGTCATGCGAGATGAACAGCATGCTCATCTTGTGCGTGTCCTTGAGCTTGGCCATCAGCTCCATCACCTGGCGCTGGATGGTCACGTCCAGCGCCGTGGTCGGCTCGTCGGCGATCAGCAGCTTGGGGCTGCAAGCCAGCGCGACCGCGATCATCACGCGCTGCTGCTGGCCGCCCGACATCTCGTGCGGATAGGCCTTCAGGCGGCGCTTCGGCTCGGGGATGCCGACCTCGTTGAGCAGCTCCTCGGCGCGCACCAGGGCCTGGCGGCGGCTCATGCCCATGTGCTTGATCAGCGGCTCCATGATCTGCTCGGCCACGGTGAACACCGGGTTCAGCGAAGTCATCGGGTCCTGGAACACGCAGGCGATTTCCTTGCCGCGGATGGCTTGCAGCTGGGGCAGGGTGCAGCCCAGCAGGTCGCGGCCCTGGAATTCGATCTTGCCCTCGCGCTCGGCGTTGTCCGGCAGCAGGTTCAGGATGGACATCGCGGTGACGCTCTTGCCCGAGCCCGACTCGCCCACCAGGGCCACGGTCGAGTTCTCCGGCACATCGAAGCTGACGCCCTTGACGGCCAGCGCGCGCTGCATCTGGCCGCCCTGCTTGCCCATGCGGAAGGCGACCTTCAGGTCTTGAATACTCAACAGCATGGCTTTACTCCAGGCCTCTCAATTTCGGATCCAGCGCATCGCGCAAGGCGTCGGTGAACAGCGCGAACGCGGTCACGAAGACGGCCATCACCACCGTCACGCCGACCAGCTGCCACCAGTAGCCCAGGATCAGCTCGCTCTGGCTCTCGGCCAGCATGGTGCCCCAGGAGACCTGGTCCACGCCGACACCCAGGCCCAGATAGGACAGGATGACCTCGCTCTTGATGAAACTCACCACATGCAGCGACAGCTGCACCAGCGCCACGTGCGAGACATTGGGCAGGATGTGCTTGAACATGCGGCTCATCTTGCTGGCGCCGATGGCCTCGGCCGAGCGCACATACTCGCGCACCGAATGCTTCATGAACTCGGCGCGTATAAGCCGGTAGATGCCGGGCCAGCCGGCCAGGCCCAGGATCAGCGCCACCGACATCACGCCGCGCCCGAAGATCACCGCGAACGCGAAGATCAGGAGGATGCCGGGGATGGCGGTGAAGACGTTGTAGAGCCACTCCAGGAAGTCGCCGATCTTGCCGCCGAAGAAGCCCGACAGCGCGCCCAGCACGGTGCCGATCAGCGTCGCCAGCACGGCGGCCAGCACGCCCACCATGATGGAGACCTCGGCGCCCTTGATGGCCTTGGTCAGCACGTCGCGGCCCAGCCGGTCGGCGCCGAAGGTCAGGGTCTCGGCCTTGACCGTGTCCACCGTCTTGAACTGCTTGGCGCGCTCTTCCCATTCGGCATAGCGCGGCGCCAGCGGATCGATGTCGCTGAGGTCGACATTCGGACCCTTGGGCTGCGCGATGGCGCCGGTGGCCTCGGCCGCGCGCGGGCCCAGGAAGGTCGGCGGCGCGTTCGGCACGCCCACTTCCTTCTGCCAGCCCGAGGCGATCACGCCGGCGCCCGACAGGGCCACCAGCACCAGGAACACGGCCACGATGGCCATGCAGACCATGCCGACCTTGTCGGCACGCATGCGGCGCCAGGAGGCGGCCCAGACGCCTTCGGAGCGCTGGGCGCCGGCCTTGGCCGCCGGAGTATTCGACAGAACCGCGCTCATTTCAGCACCACCCGTGGGTCGACCAGCTTGTAGAGCAGGTCGGTAACAAGATTGATCACCATGGTCAGGAACGCGATATAGATCGCGAAGGCCTGGATGACCGGGTAGTCGCTGCGGTTGACCGCCAGCAGGATCTCGCGGCCCAGACCCGGGATCGAGAAGAACACCTCGATCAGGAAGGCGCCGGTGAACACGCCCGGCAGCGCCACCGCGATATTCGTCAGGATCGGGATCATCGCGTTGCGCAAGACATGCTTGAGCAGGATGGTCTTCTCGGTCATGCCCTTGGCGCGCGCGGTGCGCACATAGTCATGGCCGATCTCGTCCAGGAAGAAGGTGCGGTACAGCCGTGTGTAGGGCGCCAGCGCCACCGCCACCACCACGATGATGGGCAGCGGCGCATAGGTGGTCAGATTGGTCCAGAAACTGTCGGTCCAGCCCTGCACCGGGAACCAGCCCAGGCGGAAGGCGAACACATACTGGAACACGATCACATAGACCAGCAGCGAGATCGACACCGCCACCGTCGTCACGATCATCACCGTGCGGTCGGTCAGGCTGCCGCGCACATAGGCCACCGCCATCGCGAACGGAATCGCCAGCAGCACTTCCAGCACCAGGATGGGCACCATCACCGTCAGCGTCGCCGGCATGCGGGTGGTGAACAGGCTGGCCACCGACTCGTTGGTGGCCCAGCTGCGGCCCCAGTCGAAGGTGACGATCTGCTGGATGAAGATCCACAGCTGTTCCCAGACCGGCTTGTTCAGGCCCAGCTGTTCGCGGATGGCGTCGATCTGTTCGGGGCTGGCGTTCAGGCCGCCGAGGATTTCGGCAGGGTCGCCGCCGAAGTATTTGAAGAGGAAGAACACCAGCAGCACGACGCCCAACAGGGTGGGAATCATTTGCCACAAGCGCCTTATCAGGTATGCCGCCATCGCTGTCGGATCTCCATGCCAAGCGTCTTGAGTAGACAAAAGCGAAACCCCGCCCACTTGTGGTGAGGGGGGTCTCCATATTGAAAGCAGGCGCGAGTCTAATGGAGACGGCGCCCGGAATCACCGGCATTTGCCCTTGACTGATTCGGGTTTGCCCTAGGAAGCCCCCGTATTCAACGGGGTTTGCGGCCTTTCTGGGCCAAAATGCGCGGCCTGTCGGGGGCAACGGCCCTAGACTCCGCACCTCGCCCAGCGCGCCGGAACCGGTGGCGGCCTGGGCCATTGACGCGCCGCACCCACAAGGCCTGCGGCGCGTTGTCATTGCAAGGATTGTGATCGTGATGCGTTCTGGCTTCGCACGACTGGCCCTCGCCGCCGTGTTCTCCTGTGTTTCCCTGGCCAGCCCGGCCCAGACCGGCGCTGCGGCCGGCGAGGCCAAGGTGATCCGCTACTCCTTCCGCGTGGCCGAGACCGGCTTCGACCCGGCCCAGATCAGCGATCGCTATTCCAAGGCCGTCACCGCCGGCATCTTCGAGGCCCCGCTGGACTTTGCCTTTCTGGCCCGGCCCTACCAGCTGCGGCCCTCGACCGCAGCGGCCATGCCCGAGGTCTCGCCCGACTTCAAGAGCCTGACTTTCCGGATCAAGCCGGGCATCTTCTTTTCCGACGATCCGGCCTTCAAGGGCAAGAAGCGCGAGCTGACGGCGGCCGACTACATCTACTCGATCAAGCGTCACTACGACCCCAAGCTCAACAGCCGCAATCTCTATCTGCTCGAGAACGTGCAGATCCTCGGGCTGTCGGAGCTGCGCAAGGAGCTGATGGCGGCCAAGAAGCCCTTCGACTACGACCGCGAGGTCGAGGGCCTGCAGCTGCTGGACCGCTACAGCTTCCGCGTCAAGCTGGGCGTCGGCGATCCGCGCTTCATCAACCAGTTCGCCGACTCGGCCTTCCTCGGCGCGGTGGCGCGCGAGGTGGTCGAGTTCTATGGCGACAAGATCATGGAACACCCGGTCGGCACCGGCCCCTACCGGCTGGCCGAATGGCGCCGCAGCTCGCGCATCGTGCTCGGCAAGAATCCGAACTACCGCGAGGAGCTCTATGACGAGCAGCCGCCTGCCGATGCCGACCCGGTGCTCAAGGCCCAGGCCGCCAAGCTGCAGGGCCGGCGCCTGCCGCTGACCGAGCGGGTCGAGATCGCCATCATCGAAGAGAACCAGCCGCGCTGGCTGTCCTTCATGAACGGCGAGGCCGATGTGCTGGAGGAGGTGCCGTCCGAGTACGTCAGCATCGCCACGCCCAATGGCAAGCTGGCCCCCAATCTGGCCAAGCGCGGCATGCGCGCGGTGCGTTTCCCCTACCCCGAGATCGCCTTCACCTACTTCAATATGGAGGACGCGCTGGTGGGCGGCTACACGCCCGAGAAGGTCGCGCTGCGCCGCGCGATCAGCCTGGCGGTCGATCTGGACAAGGAGATCCTGCTGGCGCGCCGTGGCCAGGCCATGCCGGCCCAGAGCCCCTTCGGCCCCGGCACCTTCGGCTACCAGCCGGGCTTCAAGTCCGAGATGAGCGAGTTCAGCCTGCCCAAGGCCAAGGCACTGCTGGATCTGTATGGCTATGTGGACCGCGATGGCGATGGCTGGCGCGATCTGCCGGACGGCAAGCCGCTGCTGCTGGAGCTCGCCACCCAGCCCGACAGCCAGAGCCGCCAGCTGATCGAGCAATGGCAGAAGAATATGGATGCGCTGAAGCTGCGCATCGAGTTCAAGACCGCCAAATGGCCCGAGAACCTGAAGAGCGCCAATGCGGCCAAGCTGCAGATGTGGTCGGTCAGCTGGGTCGCCACCGCGCCGGACGGCGACACCTTCCTGGCGCTGGGCGATGGCCGCGCCAAAGGCTCGGCCAACAAATCGCGCTTCGACCTGCCGGCCTATAACGCGCTGTACCAGAAGCAGAAGATGCTGCCCGACGGCCCCGAGCGCCAGGCCGTGATGCAGGAGGCCGCCAAGCTGATGATCGCCTACATGCCCTACAAGATGCATGTGCACCGCCTGTTCACCGATCTGGCCCAGCCCTGGGTGATCGGCTTCGACCGCAATGTCTTCGTGCGTGATTTCTGGCGCTACGTGGACATCGATACCGAAGCCCTGGCCAAGCAGCGCCAGGGTTCCTGAAGCAAGAGGCCCCGATGCGGCGCTACTTGATTGGGGCCTGCCTGGCTCTTGTGGCGGTGGCGGCCCAGGCGCAGCCAGCCGCCGGCCTGCCGCCCAAGGTCCTGAAGTACGCCTTCCTGGTGGCCGAGACCGGCTTCGACCCCTCGCAGCTCTCCGACATCTACTCGCGCACCGTCACCGCGCACATCTTCGAGGCGCTCTACGCCTATGACCATCTGGCCCGCCCGGTCAAGCTCAAGCCCCTGGTCGCGGTGGCCCTGCCCGAGGTCTCGCCCGACTTCCGGACCTTCACGATACGTATCCGGCCCGGCATCCACTTCGCCGACGACGCCGCGTTCAAGGGCGCCCGGCGTGAGCTGGTGGCCGAGGACTTCGTCTACAGCTTCAAGCGCTTTGCCGACCCGGCGCTGAAGGCCCCGGGCTGGGCCACCTTCGAGGACGTCGGATTCATCGGCCTGAAGGCGCTGCGCGACAGGGCACTGGCAAGCAAGAAGCCCTTCGACTACGACGCCCCGCTCGAAGGCCTGCGCGCGGTGGACCGCTACACGCTGCAGCTGCGCACCGAGCAGCCCCGCCCGCGCCTGCTAGAGACCGTGCTGGCCGGCTCAGACCTCTACGGCGCCCTGGCGCGCGAGGTGGTCGAGCACTACGGCGACAAGCTGATGGCCCACCCGGTCGGAACCGGCCCCTTCCAGCTGAAGAGCTGGCGACGCAGCTCGCAGATCGTGCTGGAGAAGAACCCGGACTACCGCGAGCGCTTCTACGAGGCCGAGCCGGCCGCCGATGACGCCGAGGGTCAGGCCTTGCTGGTGCGCCTCAAGGGCCGGCGCCTGCCGATGGTCGATCGCGTCGAGATTGCCATCATCGAGGAGGTGCAGCCGCGCTGGCTGAGCTTCGTCAATGCCGAGAAGGACTTTCTGGAGCGCGTGCCGCCCGAGTTCATCGCCAGCGCCCTGCCCAACGGCCGGGTCGCACCAAACCTGGCCAAACGCGGCATCCAAGGCCTGCGGGTCGTTGGTTCCGACGCGACGCTGACCACCTTCAATATGGACCACCCCATCGTCGGCGGCATGGCGCCCGAGAAGGTGGCGCTGCGCCGCGCGATTTCGCTGGCTATCGATGTAGACCGCGAAATCCGGCTGGCACGGCGCGGTCAGGCGATCCCGGCCCAATCGCCCGTCGTGCCCCACACCACCGGCTACAGCGCCGATTTCAAGACCGAGATGGGCGACTACGATCCGGCGCGCGCCATGGCGCTGCTGGACATGTATGGCTATCGGGACCGCGATGGTGACGGCTGGCGTGAGTTGCCCGACGGCCAGCCGCTGACCCTGGTGCGCAATACCCAGCCCGACAACCAGTCACGCCAGCTCGATGAGCTGTGGCAGAAGAATATGGCTGCCGTCGGTCTCAGGGTCGAGTTCAAGACCGCCAAGTGGCCGGAGAACCTGAAGAGCGCGCGCGGCGGCAACTTCATGATCTGGGGCGTCGGTTCCTCGGCCTCGCGGCCCGACGGGCAGAACGCGTTGCAGCGCCTGTACGGCCCGGCCACTGGCGGACAGAACCTGTCACGCTTCAACGACCCCGAGTTCAACGCCCTCTATGAGCGCATGCAGGCCATGCCAGACGGCCCCGAACGCCTGGCCTTGTTCGTGCAGGCCAAGCGCATCGCGGTGGCCTATATGCCTTACAAGAACCACGCCCACCGCCTACTGACCGACCTGGCCCAGCCCTGGCTGATCGGCTACCGCCGCCCGCTGTTCTGGCAGGACTGGTGGCAATTCGTGGACATCGACAACAGCAAACGCCCGCAACAATGATCAACACTCTCGCGCGTGCCGGCCTGGCCGGCCTGATGGTCCTGCAGCTTGGGCTGACCCAGGCCCAGACACCCTCGCCCCAGCCGAAGGTGCTGCGCTATGCCTTCGTCGCCGGCGAGACCGGCTTCGACCCGGCACAGATCAGCGATCTGTACTCGCGCATCGTCACCGGTCATATCTTCGACGGGCTCTACAAATACGACTACCTGGCCCGGCCCTACAAGATCAAGCCCAATGCTGCGGCCGCGCTGCCGGAGGTGGCGGACAATTTTCGTAGCTTCACGATACGCATCAAGCCGGGCCTGTTCTTCTCCGACGACCCGGCGTTCAAGGGCCGCAAGCGCGAGCTGGTGGCCGAGGACTACGTCTATTCGCTGAAGCGCTTCTTCGACCCGGCCACCAAGAGCCCGGCCTATTCCAGCTTCAACGACCAGGGCATCCTGGGCCTGAACGAGCTGCGCCAGGACGCGCTGAAGCACAAGAAGCCCTTCGACTACAACGCACCGGTCGAGGGGCTCAAGGCCCTGGACCGCTACACGCTGCAGTTCAAGCTCAAGGAGCCGCGCCCGCGCTTCATCGAAGGGATCACCGGCGGCGACCAGTACGGCGCCGTGGCCCGCGAGGTCATCGAGCACTACGGCGACAAGACCATGGAGCACCCGGTGGGCACCGGCCCCTTCATGCTGAAAAGCTGGCGGCGCAGCTCGCAGCTGGTGCTGGAGCGCAACCCGAACTACCGCGAGGCCTTCTACGACGCCGAGCCCAATACCGAGGATGCCGCAGGTCAGGCCTTGCTGGCCCGCTTCAAGGGTCGGCGCCTGCCCATGGTCGACCGCGTCGAGATCTCCATCATCGAGACCAGCCAGCCGCGCTGGCTGGCTTTTCTGAACCGCGAGTTCGACCTGATCTCGGTGCCGCTGGAGTTCTCTGCGGTCGCCTTGCCGCAGGGCGAGCTGGCGCCCAATCTGGCCAAGCAGGGCATCCAGCTGCAGCGCATCGTCAACACCGACCGCACGCTGTTCTATTTCAATATG
This sequence comes from Roseateles cavernae, assembly GCF_040187885.1. NCBI lineage: Bacteria > Pseudomonadati > Pseudomonadota > Betaproteobacteria > Burkholderiales > Sphaerotilaceae > Roseateles > Roseateles cavernae. The sequence continues at coordinate 1,088,236 of NZ_JBDPLH010000001.1, read as the reverse complement.
GAAGATCCGGTGGTGGGCGGCTACACGCCGGAGAAGGTGGCGCTGCGCCGCGCGATCTCGCTGGCCACCGATGTGGGTCGCGAGATCCGCACCTTGCGGCGCGGCCAGGCCGTGCCGGCCCAGACCTTTGTGGCACCCGGCACCTGGGGCTATGACCCCGAGCTGAAGACCGAGAACAGCGACTTCGACCTGCCGCGCGCCAAGGCCTTGCTGGACATCTACGGCTACAAGGACGCCGATGGCGACGGCTGGCGCGACTTCCCGGACGGCAAGCCGCTGCTGATCGGCTATGCCAGCCAGCCCGACGATCTGTCGCGCAGCTTCGACGAGATGTGGAAGAAGAATATGGATGCGCTGGGCGTGCGCATTGAGGTTCGCGCGGCCCAGTGGCCCGAGCAGCTGAAGGCCGCGCGGGCCGGCCAGCTGCCGATCTGGATGCTGGGCTTCTCCGATGCCGCGCCCGATGTGCAGCCGGGCCTGGACCTGCTCTATGGTCCCTCGGCTGGCGGCCAGAACCTCAGCCGCTTCAAGAATGAGCGCTTCGACGAGATCTACCGCCAGATGCGCGATCTGCCCAACGGCCCCGAGCGCCTGGCCCTGCTGCGCGAAGCCCAGAAGATCAACCTGGCCTATATGCCGCAGAAGTACGTCGTGCACCGCATCATCAATGACCTGACCCAGCCCTGGCTGATCGGCTTCAAGCGGCCGATCTTCGGCAATGTGTTCTGGCAGTACGTCGACGTCGACATGAGCCCAAGGAAGAAGATCGCATCATGAAGCTGAAGCAATGGGGGACGGCAGCCCTGGCCGCCTTGTTGATGACGGGTCCGGCGCTCGCCGCCGAGCCCAAGGTGCTGCGCTACGCCTTCCAGGTCGCCGAGACCGGCTTCGACCCGGCCAAGATCGGTGATATCTATTCGCGCATCATCACGGCCCACATCTTCGAAGGCCTGTACAGCTACGACCATCTGGCGCGGCCGGCCCGGCTGATCCCGCTGACGGCGGACGGCATGCCGCAGCACAGCGAGGACTTCCGCAGCTGGACCTTCAAAGTCAAGCCCGGCATCTTCTTCGCCGACGATCCCGCCTTCAAGGGCAAGAAGCGTGAACTGGTGGCCGAGGATTACCTCTACGCGATCAAGCGGGTGGCCGACCCTGAGGTGGCCTCCAGCCACTGGAGCGAGGTCGAGGCGCTGGGCATCAGCGGCCTGGCCGAGTACCGCGCCGAACTCCGCCAGGGTGGTGCCGGCGGCAAGTCCTTCGACTACGACCGGCCCATCGCAGGCCTGCGCGCGCTGGACCGCTACACCCTGCAGCTGCGCCTGGACAAGCCGCGCCCGCGCCTGCCCCAGACCCTGGCCCAGACCGATCTCTATGGCGCGATGGCGCGCGAGGTGGTCGAGGCCTATCCGGGCAAGACCATGGAACACCCGGTCGGCACCGGCCCCTTTGTGCTGAAGGACTGGCGCCGCAGTTCACGCATCGTGCTGGAGAAGAACCCCGGCTACCGCGAGCGCTTCTACGAGGCCGAGCCCGGCGCCGACGATGCCGAGGGTCAGGCCTTGCTGGCCCGCTTCAAGGGCCGGCGCATCCCGATGATCGACCGGATCGAGGTCTCCATCATCGAGGAGGGGCAACCGCGCTGGCTGGCCTTCCTGGGCGGCGAGTTCGACCTGCTGGAGCGGGTGCCCAACGAATTCATCAGCCAGGCCATGCCCAACGGCAAGCTGGCGCCGAATCTGGCCAAGAAAGCCATGCGCGGCTACCGCGTGCTGAGCCCGGATGTGGGTTTCTGGGTCTTCAATCTGGAAGACCCGGTGATCGGCGGCTATACGCCCGAGCGCATCGCGCTGCGCCGCGCGATCTCGCTGGCTTCCGATATGGAGCAGGAGATCCGCGTGGCCCGGCGCAACCAGGCCGTCGTCGCGCAGTCTATCTATCCGCCCGGCACCAGCGCCTACGACCCCGCTTTCAAGAGCGAGATGAGCGACTACGACCCCGCCCGCGCCAAGGCCTTGCTCGATATGTATGGCTATGTCGACCGCGACGGGGATGGATGGCGCGACCAGCCCGATGGCAAGCCGTTGCTGCTCGACAGCCTGACCACGCCGGACGGCTCGCAGCGCCAGATCGATGAGCTGTGGCAGAAATCGCTGGCCAAGGTGGGCCTGCGGGTCACGTTCAAGCCGGGCAAATGGCCCGAGAACTACAAGGCCCTGCGCGCCGGCAAGTTCCAGATCTGGAGCCTGGCCACCTCGGCCTCGATGCCCGATCCGCAAGACTTCCTGAGCAGTCTCTCCTCCCTCTATATCGGCAGCCAGAACTTCGCACGCATCCGCCTGCCGGCGGCCGACCGCCTGTTCGAGCGGACCGCGCCCATGCCCGACGGCCCCGAGCGCGCGGCCCTGTTCCGCGAGAGCGAGCGCCTGATGACGGCCTATATGCCTTACAAGCACAAGGCCCACCGCTTCATCACCGATCTGGCGCAACCGCAGCTGATCGGCTATCGCCGCCACCCGTTCAAGCAGGACTGGTGGAGCTATGTGGACATCGAGCCGGCCAGCAAGCCATGATCGCCCGCCAGCTGCTGGCCGGCCTGGCCCTGCTGCTGATGGCGGCCCAGCCCGCGCAGTCGCAGCAGGCCGCCGAGCCCAAGGTGCTGCGCTACGCGTTGAACGCGGCCGAGACCGGCTTCGACCCGGCCCAGCTCAACGACCTGTACTCGCGCATCATGACCAGCCACATCTTCGATGGGCTGTACGAGTACGACTATCTGGCCCGGCCCTACAAGATACGCCCCAATGTCGCCGAGGGCATGCCCGAGCATTCGGCCGACTTCCGGACCTGGACCATCAAGATCCGCCCCGGCATCTTCTTTGCCGACGACCCGGCCTTCAAGGGTGCCAGACGCGAGCTGGTGGCCGAGGACTTCGTCTACAGCCTCAAGCGCTTCTTCGACCCCGCGAGCAAGAGCCCGATCTACTCGACGCTCAAGGACGTCGGCATGCTGGGCGTGGACGAGCTGCGCCAGGACGTGCTGAAGACCAAGAAACCCTTTGACTACGACCGCCCGGTCGAGGGCCTGCGCGCGCTGGACCGCTACACGCTGCAGTTCAGGCTCGCCGCACCGCGCCCGCGCCTGCTGTTCACGCTGGCCAGCGGTGATCTGTTCGGCGCGGTGGCGCGCGAGGTGGTCGAGTTCTACGGCGACAAGATCAGCGCCCATCCGGTCGGCACCGGCCCCTTCCTGCTGAAGCAGTGGCGGCGCAGCTCGCTGATGGTGTTCGAGCGCAACCCCGCCTACCGCGAGCGCTTCTACGATGCCGAACCCAGCGCCGACGATGCGGCCGGCCAGGCCCTGCTGGCCCGCTTCAAGGGCCGGCGCCTGCCCATGGTGGACCGGGTCGAGGTGGCCATCATCGAGGAAGACCAGCCGCGCTGGCTGTCCTTTCTGAACGGCGAGTTCGAGCTCTCCTGGGTGCTGCCCGCACCCTTCGCCAACCAGGCCATCCCGCACGGCAAGCTGGCGCCCAATCTGGCGCGCCGGGGCATGCAGCTGGAGCGGGTGCTGGCCTCCGACCGCTTCATGTACTACTGGGACATGAAGGACCCGGTGGTCGGCGGCTACACGCCCGACAAGGTGGCGCTGCGCCGCGCCATCGGCCTGGGCACCGATGTGGGCCGCCAGGTCAGCAATGTCTGGCGCGGCCAGGCCGTGCCGGCGCAGAGCGTGGTCGCGCCCTACACCTTCGGCTTCGACGCCGACTACAAAAGCCCCAATAGCGACCACGACCCCGTCCGGGCCAAGGCCTTGCTGGACCTGTTCGGCTATACCGACCGCGACGGCGACGGCTGGCGCGATCTGCCGGACGGCAAGCCGCTGCTGATCCGCTATGCCAGCTCGCCCGATGCACGCTCACGCTCCTTCGAGGAGATGTGGAAGCGCGACCTCGACGCGCTGGGCATACGCCTGGAGGTCAAGGTGGCCAAATGGCCCGAGCAGCTGAAGGCCGCACGCGCCGGCCAGCTGATGCTGTGGCAGCTGGGCTTCAGTTCCAACTCGCCCGATGTGCAGCCCGGCCTGGAGCTGCTCTACAGCCCCTCGGCCGGCGGCCAGAACTTCAGCCGCTTCAAGCTGGCGCGTTTCGATGCAATCTACGAGCAGCTGCAGGCCCTGCCCGACGGCCCCGAGCGCCTGGCCCTGCTGCGCGAGGCGCAGAAGCTGACGACGGCCTATATGCCGATCAAGTTCCTGGTGCACCGCGTCATCAGCGACCTCAGCCAGCCCTGGCTGATCGGCTACAAGCGGCCGCCCTTCAGCCAGCAGTTCTGGCAGTGGGTGGACATCGACCCCAGCCAACGCCCATGATCAAGCGCATCGTCCTGGCCATGCTGGCCACCCTGTGCCAGGTGGCGGCCGGCGCCGAACCCAAGACCTTCCGCTACGCCTTCCCGATCGCCGAGACCGGCTTCGATCCGGCCCAGGTCAGCGATATCTACTCGCGCACCGTCACGCCCCATATCTTCGAGGCGCTCTACGGCTACGACCCGCTGGCCCTGCCGGTCAAGATCGTGCCGCTGACGGCGGCGGCCCTGCCCGAGGTCAATGCCGAATTCACCCGCTGGACCATCAAGCTCAAGCCCGGCATCTTCTTCGCCGACGATCCGGCCTTCAAAGGCAAGAGACGCGAGCTGGTGGCCCAGGACTATGTCTACAGCCTGATGCGCTTTGCCGACCCGGCGGTCAAGAGCCCCATGTGGGCCGCGGTCGAGGAATACGGCATCCTGGGCCTGGCCGAGCGGCGCCGGGCCACGCTGACGAACAAGAGCGGCTTCGACTACGACAACCCCATCGAGGGCCTGCACGTGTTGGATCGCCACACGCTGCAGATACGGCTCAAGGCGCCGCGTCCGCGCTTTCTGCAGGCATTGGCCACCAACGACCTGTTCGGCGCCGTGGCCCGCGAGGTGGTGCAGCACTATGGCGAGCAGATCAGCGCCCACCCGGTCGGCACCGGCCCCTTTGTGCTGAAGGACTGGCGGCGCAGCTCGCTGATCGTGCTGGAGCGCAACCCCGGCTACCGCGAGCGCGTCTACGAGGCCCAGCCACGCGCCGACGACGCCGAGGGCCAGGCCATCCTGGCCCGGCTGAAGGGCCGGCGCCTCCCGATGGTGGACCGCGTCGAGGTCAGCATCATCGAGGAGTCGCAGCCGCGCTGGTTGTCCTATCTGGGCGGCGAACATGATCTGATCGACCGCGTGCCGCCCGAGTTCGTCGCGGTGGCGCTGCCACACGGCAAGCTGGCGCCCAATCTCGCCAAGCAGGGCATGCAGCTGAGCCGCCTGGTCAATGCCGACAGCGCCTTCACCTACTTCAATATGGAAGACCCGCTGATCGGCGGCTACACGCCCGAGCGGGTGGCGCTGCGCCGCGCACTGTCGCTGGCGCTGGATGTGGAGCGCGAGATCCGCCTGGTGCGGCGCGGCCAGGCGATTCCCGCGCAGTCGCCGCTGCTGCCCCACACCAGCGGCTACGACCCCGAGTTCAAGAGCGAGAACGGCGACTTCGACCCGGCCCGCGCCAACGCCCTGCTCGATATGTATGGCTATGTCGACCAGGACGGCGACGGCTGGCGCGACCGCCCCGATGGCGGCCCGCTGGCGCTGGAGGTCGCGACCCAACCCGATGCGCTGTCGCGCCAGTATGACGAGCTGTGGACGATCAACTTCAAGCGCGTCGGCATCCGCACCAAGTTCTTCGCCGGCAAATGGCCCGAGCAGCTGAAGGCCGCGCGCGCCGGCAAGCTGCAGCTGTGGATGATGGGCACCACCGCCACCGCGCCCGACGGTCTGCAGGCCCTGCAGCGCTTCTACGGCCCGCAGGCCGGCAACCAGAACCTGTCGCGCTTCAAGAATGCCGAGTTCGATGCGCTGTACGAGCGCATGCAGGCCCTGCCCGATGGCCCCGAGCGCGAGGCCTTGTTTCTGCAGGCCAAACGCCTGCAGACCGCCTATATGCCCACCAAGACCCATGTGCACCGCATCGTCAACGACATCGCCCAGCCCTGGCTGATCGGCTACCGGCGGCCCTTGTTCCGCAACGAGTTCTGGCATCTGATCGACGTGTTGCCGCGCACAAAACCATGAAGCGCCGCGATCTGCTGGGCGCGGCCGCCGCGCTGGGTGCCGCGCCGGCCCTGCTGCAGGCCCAGCCGGCGAGCAGGAAGAAAGTCCTGCGCACCGCCTTCAACGCGGCCGAGGTCGGCTTCGACCCGCCGCAGGTCTCGGACCAGACCTCGGTCATCATCAACGCGCACATCTTCGAGTCGCCGCTGACCTTCGACTGCCTGGCCCGGCCGGCGCAGCTGCGGCCGCAGACGGCTGTCGCGCTGCCCGAGATCAGCGAGGACTACCGCCGCTTCGTCTTCACGCTCAAGCCCGGCCTCTTCTTCAGCGAGGACCCGGCCTTCAAGGGCAAGCCGCGCGAGCTGGTGGCCGAGGACTATGTCTACAGCATCAAGCGCTATTACGACCCCCGCATCAAGACCGAGCACCTCTACCAGTTCGAGGGCGCCAGGATCCTGGGCCTGAGCGAGCTGCGCCAGCGCGCCATCAAGAACAAGACCGGGCTGGACTACGACACGCCGGTGGCGGGCCTGCGCGCGCTGGACCGCTACCGCTTAGAGGTGAAGCTGGCGCAGAGCGATCCGCGCTTCATCTATGTGTTCGCCAATGCCGGGCTGAGCGCGGCCGTCGCCCGCGAGGTGGTCGAGGCCTATGGCGCCGACATCATGGCCCACCCGGTCGGCACCGGCCCGTTCCGGCTGGCGAACTGGCGGCGCGGCTCGCAAGTGCTGCTGGCGCGCAACCCGCAGTTCCGCGAGCAGTTCTTCGACAGCCAGGCGCCGGCCGACGACCCGGCCGCACAGGCGCTGGCGGCCCGGCTGCAGGGCAAGCGCCTGCCGCTGGTCGACCAGGTGCAGATCAGCATCATCGAGGAGGAGCAGCCGCGCTGGCTGGCCTTCGAGGGCGGTGAGCTCGACGTCGTCGAGATGCCGCCCGGCGTCGCGCCGCTGGCCCTGCCGGGCGGCCGGCTGGCGCCGGCGCTGCAGCGCAAGGGCGTGACGGCGCGCAGCACGCTGGGCGCCGATGTGCGCTTTTCCTTCTTCAACTTCAACGATGCGCAGGTCGGTGGCTACACACCGGAGAAGGTGGCGCTGCGCCGCGCCATCGCGCTGGCCTATGACAGCCAGGTCGAGCTGCAGCAGGTCTACAAGGGCCAGGGCGTGCCGGCCCAGTCGCTGCTGCCGGCGGCCGTCTATGGCCACGACCCGCAGCTGAAGAGCGAGATGAGCACGCCCGATCTGCCGCGCGCCCGCGCGCTGCTCGATGTCTGGGGCTACAAGGATGTCGACGGCGACGGCTATCTGGAGAACCCCGACGGCTCCAAGCTGCTGCTGCGCATGGCCGGCGTCAACACCTCGCGCCAGCGTGCGCTCGACGAGCTGTGGAAGAAGCGCATGGACGCCGTCGGCCTGCGCATGGTGTTCGAGACCGGCACCTTCGGCGAGCTGATCAAGAAGTCGCTGGCCGGCCAGCTGCAGATCTGGGGCTTCTCCTGGAACATTTCCTTCCCCGACGCCGACTTCTTTCTCGGCATGGCCTACGGCCCCAATGCCGACCAGAGCAATGACGCGCGCTTCAAGCTGGCCGCCTACGACCGCCTCTACGAGGCCCAGCGCGCGCTGCCCGACGGCCCCGAGCGCCTGGCCCTGATGCGCGAGGCCAACCGGCTGCTGCTGGCCTATGTGCCCTATCTGCCGCACTGGCATGCGCTGCGCACCGACGTCAGCCAGCCCGGCGTGCATGGGTTCTGGCGGCATCCGTTTGCGCGGGATTGGTGGCGCTTCGTGGACATCGCCTGAGCCGCCGTCACATAGCCGTCATCTGTATCGATCGGTGAGAGGCAAGACCTGGCATCGGGTGGCCGGGGCCCGGTGCCCACGGCCATGCACCGCGGCCGTGCGACGCGAAAAGTTACATCCCGGATGCAAGTCCGGTGCAATCCTGTCGCCCTTACAAAGACAAGCCGAATCGGCGATACAAGGGGCGCAGCATGCGTAGCAGTTGGACATGGGTGGGTGGTGGCAGGGATCTGCCTGACGGCCGCGCCCGCATGCTGCAGGAAGCCATCCTGAGGCACGGCGGCGAGGCCACCGACAGCCGCGGCCGCTTCGAGGCGCTGAGCAAGTCCGAGCGCGATGCGGTGATCGATTTCCTGAGGTCGCTGTGATGATGACGAGTAGAAAAAGGCGGCTGCTCTGCCAGGGCCTGGCCAGCCTGGTGACGGCGCCGCTGCTGGCCGCTTGCGGCGGCGGAGGCAGCGATGGCGACGCGCCGGCGCCCGGCCCTGCACCCGCCACGCCTGCACCCGGCCCGACGCGCAGCGCCAAGCGCGGCATCGCCTACGACCTCACCGATGCGCGCGACTTCGCCGCGCTGCGACCGGGCGTCAGCTGGTGGTACAACTGGAGCGATCGGCCGGCCGCGACCGCGCCCGCTGCTCCCGGCCTGGACTTCGTGCCTATGCTGTGGAACGAGCAGTTCGACGCAGCGGCCGTCGAGGCCCGCCTGCTGGCCAGCCCGGCCATCAGGCATCTGCTGGTGCTGAACGAGCCGAATCTGCGCGACCAGGCCCATCTCACGCCCGCCCAGGCCGCCGCGCTATGGCCGCGCTACGAGGCCATCGCGCGCAAGACCGGCGTCCAGCTCGTCGGCCCGGCAATCACCTGGGGCACGCTGGCCGGCTACGAGGATCCGATCACCTGGATGGACGCCTTCCTGGCCGCCTACCGCGCCGCCCACAGCGGCCGCGAGCCGCAGCTCGATGCGCTGGCCTTCCACTGGTACGACTACGGCCTGGCCGGCCAGCTCGACCGCCTGCTCAAGTACGGCAAGCCCTTCTGGGTCACCGAGTTCGCCAACTGGCATGGGCAGAGCGACGGCGCGCAGATCGATACGGTCGCCAAGCAGAAGGCGCAGATGAGCGAGATGGTCACCGTCTGCGAGCAGCGCGCCGATGTGCACCGCTATGCCTGGTTCACCGGCCGCTGGAGCCCGACCCGCACCACACCAGCCTGCTGGGCGCGGGCGGGGAGCTGACGGAGCTGGGCAGGCACTACCTGGGGCTGGGGTTTGCGGGCTGAGCGCGGGCGGCCATCGAGGCTTGAAATCGAAGGATGGCCAGGCCCTACTTGGCGACCACATGGAAGTGGAAGTATGTGAGGTGCTGCAATGCCGGCCCGTTGCTGATGAAGCGATAGTTCTTGAACCCGGCAGCCCCGACATGCTCGCGAGCAAGCGCCAGGCAATCGAGCAGGTAGGGCATGTCTTCTTGCTGAAGCTCCATGATGTTTCGCACGTCCCGCTTCGGAAAGAACGCGACGTGATAGCGCCCTTCAGGCTTCCAGTGCTGAATGCCGATGCACTTCTCCGATTCCGCCACAGCATGAGGCACCAGGCCGACAGGAAGATTCACCCCGACCGACATCAACAGGCCGGCCGCGTCGGATGGTTTGAAGCAGTTGCCATCGCATGAGGCGACCGCAAGCAGCGATCGCGGAATGCTCCGCGAAAACGTGATCCCGCCGGCGAGAACGCCGGCAGCGAAAACAGCAGCGAGGATTGCGATCCGTTTCATAGGGGGTAGTCTGGGTGGAGGGTTTCGTGACGCTGGGCAGGCAGACCCAACGATGCTCTCGCTTGCAGACACAGGACCTGTAGAGCTGAACCCGGGCACTCCGGGTGGAAAAGCAGTCCACTAGACACGTTTCCCATCTTGTTCCACCAGACCTTCGAGATCTACCAGGTAGCACGAAAGGTTGGCAGCAATCTTCTCAAGCACACGAGGAAGGTACGGCATCAGGTCGACAAAAGTTGCATCCCTTGAGTCTGGGCCACCGTGGTAATGACGGCAATGGCCAAGTATGTCCATTCGCTCCTGGTGAGGAAGCAGCTCTAGCGGATCCCTGTCGTTGTAGTCATGCAGATTGGAAAGATGAATGAACGCGCAGCCGAACTTGTAGACGGATTGAGTCCAGCCCTGAAGACTCTGCGCAAGTTCAACCATCTCCCGGTCCGTGACTGCTGCGCGAGAACCCGGTTGCGACCACTTCGTCCCGGACACTGCGGCTGCAATCAATTCATCACGGCGATGAGTGCTTTGTGCGAGCAGATAGACGACCCTGACCATGGAATCAATCTCCTGCCGTAGGACAGAAATCATCTGCCCCGCAAGGCCCGCATTGCTAAGCAGTGCCATGGCTTGGGCATGCTCGCGCGATCGACTGCGAACTTGGCGGACAAATGCAGCCAGATTGTTCATATGCGCCTAGCGCTGTATTGATCGATTCAGATTCGATCACCCCAGTATCCGGGCTCGCGACTCTGGTGCGCTATGGCGAAAATTTGCGGGCCGTTGACTTGATCCTCTTCGTACACCACAGAGTAGGGGAAGCGATCAAAGTGGTAGACGCGCAGACCCTCGTCACCGTACGGCCCGCGCTTCTGGTTCTCGACGAGGAGATCCAGCACACGCTCGTACTCCGCGAGAAACGCCAAAGCGATCATTGGACTTGCGTGCGTTGCGTAGTACACAGCCGCGTCGCCGAGTTCAGCTTCAGCCGCGGGGTGAATCAAGTAGCTCACGCAATCCTGGCCTTGACGCGAGTCAGCGCTTCATCACCAGGAACCATCGCGACTTTGCCGCTTCGGACTTCGTCTCGCCGGCGTTGGGCAAGGCTCATCCAAGCCTTCTGCGCCTGGGACTTCGGCTCGAAGCTGGCGATCAGCAGCTCAAGAATTCGTGCGCGCTCCTCGGCCGGGAGCTCAAGGACTTCCGCTGCCAGATCGTGGGTGGGCGTGGCCATCATGCCTCCAGTTTGCTGTCCAGACACAAGGATGCCACAGCTGCGTACCGCCTCTCCTACTCCTTGAACGGCTACGACAACAAGAGGAAAGCCCTCACCCCACCGCCCCCACCCTCTCCCTGAACAGCGCGGCGCGCTCGGCGTCGGCGGCGCGGGCGATCTCGGTGGCGCAGTGGTCCATCCAGGCGGCGAAGCGCGATTCGGAGTCCACCGTGCGGGCCGCCTCGCGCAGCGCCGCGTCGCGGCCGGCCAGCATGCGCGCGGCCAGGTCCAGCGCGAAGAACTTGGCGCGCATCAGCCGGGCGGCTGCGGCCTCGTCGCCGGCCGGCGCCCGCTCCGACACCGGCCCGCTGACCAGGCCCTCGGCCAGCAGCCGCTCGACGGCCTGCTGCGGCGCCAGGCCCAGGCTCTGGGCCAGGGCCTGCAGCTCGGCCAGGCTGCGGCGCCCGTCCACCATGATCAGCAGCATGCGCAGGCCCGCCGGCAGGGCCTGGCGCGGCCCGGCCAGCAGGCGCCGGGCGGCATCGGTCTTGCGGAGAACTGCGGCGGTGGACGAGGACATGGGTGGGCGGTCAGCGAGAGCTGCATGCTGGAGAGGCTTTGTGGCGGCGGCGTGACGGCATCGTGACAGCCGCAGCGCTTCGTGCAGGGCTTGGCACCTGCATGACAGCAGCAGCGCGAATCACGAGGCATCATCGGACTATGCAGACGCCCGACAGCCCCGAGCCCCAGATCCGTCGCTACGAGCGCTTTCTGCGCGAGACGCGCGGCCTGAGCTTCGAGCGCTACGAGGACCTGTGGCAATGGTCGATCACCGAGCTCGATGCCTTCTGGCTGAGCTTGTGGGAGTTCTTCGAGCTGCGCTCGGCGACGCCGTTCGAGCGCGCCCTGGTCGACGACCGCATGCCCGGCGCGCGCTGGTTCGAGGGGGCGACGCTGAACCTGGCGGCCCAGGCCCTGCGCCATGCCGAGACCGGCACCGCGCGGCCGGCCATCGTCTGGAGCACCGAGGCCATGCTGGCACGCGGCGAACTGGCCGAGCTCGGCTGGCCCGAGCTGCGCGGCCAGGTCGGCGCCTTCGCGGCGGCGCTGCGCGCGCTGGGCGTGCAACGCGGCGACCGGGTGGTCGCTTATATGCCCAATATCCCGCAGACCGCCATCGCCTTCCTGGCCGCAGCCAGCCTCGGCGCGGTCTGGTCGGTCTGCTCGCCGGACATGGGCGCGATGGCGGTGCTGGACCGCTTCCGCCAGATCGAGCCGAGGGTGCTGATCGCGGTGGACGGCTATGTTTACGGCGGCCAGGCGGTGGACCGCCGGCCGCTGCTGGGCGAGCTGCGCGACCAGCTGCCCAGCCTGCAGCATCTGGTGCTGCTGCCCTGGCTGGACCCGCAGGCCGACGCTGCGGCGCTGGGCGCGCTGGACTTCAACGCGCTGCTGGCGCGCGAGGACCTGGCCCCGGTGGCGCCCGAGCCGCTGCCCTTCGACCACCCGCTGTGGATCGTCTACTCCAGCGGCACCACCGGCCTGCCCAAGCCCATCGTGCACGGCCATGGCGGCATCGTGCTGGAGGCGCTGAAGGGCGGGGTGCTGCACAACGATCTGCGGCCCGAGGACCGCTTCCACTGGTACAGCTCGACCGGCTGGATCATGTGGAACTGCCAGGTCAATGCGCTGCTGGGCGGCACGACCATCTGCCTGTTCGACGGCAGCCCCGGCGGCCCGCGGGAGCGGCCGGACTGGGGCACGCTGTGGCGCTTCGCGGGGCTGGCCCGGGTCAGCTGGTTCGGCGCCGGCGCGGCCTTCTACGCCAGCTGCCTGAAGGCCGATGTGCGGCCGCAGCAGGTCGGCGATCTGGCGGCGCTGCGCGCGGTCGGCGCCACCGGCAGCCCGCTGGCCGACGAGAGCTATGACTGGATCTGGCAGCGCCTGCCCGAGGTCGGCGGGCGGCCGATCTGGATCGCCTGCATCTCCGGCGGCACCGACTTCGCCGGTGCCTTCCTGGCCGGCCTGCCGACACTGCCGCTGCGGCGCGGCCAGATGCAGTGCCGCTGCCTGGGCGCGGCGGTCTATGCCTATGGCGAGCCCGATGCGATGGGCCGGGGTCAGGCCTTGAGCGATGCGGTCGGCGAGCTGGTCTGTACCCGTCCTATCCCGTCGATGCCGCTGCGCTTCTGGGGCGACGCCGACGGCAGCCGCTACCGGGACAGCTATTTCGAGATGTACCGCGGCCCGCATGGCGAGGGCATCTGGCGCCATGGCGACTGGCTGCGCATCACGCCCGAGGGCGGCGCCATCATCTACGGCCGCTCGGACGCGACCATCAACCGCCACGGCATCCGCATGGGCACGGCCGAGCTCTACCGCGCGGTGGAGCAGTTCCCCGAGGTGCTGGACAGCCTGGTGGTGGACCTCGAATACCTGGGGCGCGACAGCTATATGCCGCTATTCCTGGTGCTGCGCGAGGGCCTGACCCTCGACGAGGCTTTGACGCGACGCTTGCGCGAGGCCATCAGGACTGCGCTGTCGGCCCGCCATCTGCCCAGCGAGATCCTGCAGGTGGCGGCGATCCCGCGCACGCTGTCGGGCAAGAAGATGGAGCTGCCGGTCAAGAAGCTGCTGCTGGGCGCGGCGCCCGAGACGGTCTTCAAGCGCGATGCGATGGCCAATGCCGGCTGCGTCGACTGGTTCTGCGACTTCGCCGCGCGGCGCCCCCCCATCTAGGCTGTGGCCCGAGCTTCCCGGCGCCCAGGCGCCGGCGTATGCTGAGCGCACAAAACCAGGCTTTCGTACTTTTCGACAAGCCTTCATCGCCAGGGATGCAACGCCAGCAGCAGGAGCGCTCATGCGCTTGCCATCCCCGGCCCGGTCCGTCAGCAAGCTCGACCTGCTGATCTGGGCCTTGCCGGCCCTGGGCCTGGCCATCATGGCAGCGCTCTGGTGGATGGTGCTGCAGACGCTGGACAGCGAGCGCGCGCTGGTCGAACGCGAGATCGAGCAGCGCGGCAGCGGGCTGAACCAGGCCTTCTCGGAGCACACGCGGCGCAGCCTGCAGCAGATCGACCAGATCACCGCCTTTGTCGCCAGCGATCTGGAGAGCGGCCGCAGCAGCGAGCGCGCCGCAGCCGAAGCCGGCCTGGCGCGGCTGCTGAGGCTGGGCCTGGATGCGTTGCCGGGCGTCAAATCGCTCTATATCGCCGATGCCCAGGGCCGGCCGCTGAGCAGCTCGCGGCCGGCCGAACCGGGCGAGATCGCCGCCAAGCCGCACTTCCTGGTGCACCGCGAGAGCCAGCGGCGCGGCCTGCATATCGGCACGCCCGAGCAGATCGCCGGCGATCCCTCGTGGCGCCTGCATCTGACCCGGCGGCTGCAGCGTGCGGACGGCGGCTTCGCCGGCATCGTCGGCGTGGTGATGGACCCTTACTACTTCACCGACTTCTACCGTGCCAGCCAGTTCGGCGACCAGGGCGTCGTCGGCCTGCTGGGCCAGGACTGGGTGCTGCGGGCGCGGCGCTCGGGCGAGCGGGTCTGGTTCGGCGAGGTTTCCGGCACCCGCACGCTGATCCATCAGCTGGCGCGCTGGCCGCAAGGCACCTATCTGGCCACCAGCCGGCTCGACGGCGTGCACCGCCGCATGGCCTACCAGACGCTGGAGGACTACCAGATGGTGGTCTTCACCGGCCTGAGCCTGCCCGAGGCGCTGGCGCCCTATCAGGCGCGCCGCGCCGCCGCGCTGCGCGCCACCGGCATGGCCAGCCTGACCCTGCTGCTGGCCTTCGGCGGCCTGAGCTTCGCGGCCGTCACGCTGCGGCGCAGCCAGGCCTCGCGCGAGCGGGCACGGGCGCAGTTCGAGGCGGCCTCGAACGCCAGCCTGGACGCCTTCTGGATCCTGCGCGCCGAGCGAGCGGCCGACGGCCGCCTGCTCGACTTCCGCTTCACCCACTGCAATGACCGCGGCGCCGAGCTGCTGCGCCGGCCCAAGCAGCAAATCCTCTGGCGCACCCGCGCCGAGGTCTTCAAGACCGCTCGCGACCCGCGCTTTTTCGAGATGTATGCCCAGGTGCTGGAGAGCGGCCAGCCGCTGCGCGCCGAGTTCGTCATCGAGACGCCGCCGGCCGCAGGCCTGGTGCTGCAGCACCAAGTGGTGCCGGTCGGCGACGGCGTGGCCATCACCAGCCGCGACGTGACGGCCGAACGCCGCCGTGAGCAGGCCATGCTGGATACGCAGGAGGCCTTGAGCGCGGCCGAGAAGCGCCTGCACGACATCACCGACCACCTGCCGGTACTGATCGGCTATCTCGACGCGCAGGAGCGCCTGCTCTTCGTCAACGCCACCTTCAAGGACTGGCTGGGCATAGCGCCCAGCGCGGCGCTGGGGCGGCCGCTGCGCGAGGTGATCGGCGAGACGCTGTATGCGCAGCGCGCGCCCTGGCTGCAGCGCGCGCTGGCCGGCGAGGCGGTCAGCTTCGAGCTGCAGTCGGACACGCAGGGGGTGAGCCGCTCGCTGAAGAACGAGTACCTGCCGGACATCGCTCCGTCCGGCGTCGTGCAAGGCCTCTACACGCTGAGCCAGGACGTCTCGGCGCTCAAATCGGTGCAGCGCGAGCTGCAGCTGCTGGCCCGGCACGACAGCCTGACCGGCCTGCCGAATCGCCATCACTTCGACGAGCTGCTGGGCCAGGCGCTGCGCCGCGCCCAGCGCAGCGGCAGCGCGCTGGCGCTGCTGTTTCTGGACATCGACAAGTTCAAGTCCATCAACGACGGCCTGGGCCACGCGATGGGCGACGCGGTGCTGCAGGAGTTTGCACGGCGCCTGCAGCGCAGCGTGCGCATCACCGACACGGTGGCGCGGCTGGCCGGCGACGAGTTCGTCATCATCCTGGAGGGCCTGGGCAGCGAGGCCGAGCCGGCCACCGTCGCCGCCAAGATCGTCGCGGCGATGGGTCCGCCCTTCGAGCTGCAGGGCCAGCGCCTGCAGGTCTCCACCAGCATCGGCCTGGCCCAGCACCAGGGCGAGGCCATCACGCCGGCCGAGCTGCTGGCGCGCGCCGATGCCGCGCTCTACGAGGCCAAGGCGGCCGGGCGCAACACCTTCCGGCGAGCGCGCGCCTGAGCGCCGGCTAGGCCGGCAGCTCGGCGCGGCGCGGCAGATCGGCGCCGCGGCGCGAGCAGGTGATGGCGGCCGCCTGCGCAGCGAAGGCCAGGGCCTCGCCCAGCGCCGGCCGTGGCAGCGCCGCCAGCGCGGTGGCCGACAGCGCCTGATGCTCGGCCAGCCAGGTCAGCAGCGCGGCCTGGAAGGTGTCGCCGGCGCCCACGGTGTCTATCACCGCAGCCTCCACCGGCGCGGCCTCGACCTGGCCGGCCCCGCTCCAGGCCACGGCACCCAGCGCGCCCCGCGTCAACACCACGCAGCCCACGCCGCAGGCCAGCGCAGCGGCCGCGAAGTCGGCCGACGTCCGCCCCGGGTAGACCAGGGCCAGGTCTTCCTCGCTGAGCTTGAGCAAGTCGGTACGCGGCAGCATCCACTCGATCTGCGCGCGCCAGACCGCCAGGTCCGGCTCGACAGCCAGGCGGATATTCGGGTCGTAGGCGATCAGGCTGCGGCCCTGCGCACGCTCGACCAGGGTGCGCAGCGTCGCAGCGGCTGGGCCCACGACACTGGCATAGGAGCCGAGCTGGATCGCGCGCACGCCAGCGGCCGGCAGCGCGTCCAGCGCGGCGGGGCTCAGCAGCCGGTCGGCGCCGCCCTGGCCGTAGAAGGTGTAGCAGGGCGCGCCCCGGGCGTCGACGCCGACCAGGCTCAGCGTGGTCGGCGCGCTGCTGCGCTGCACCGCGCGGGTGTCGACACCCTCGGCCTGCAGCGCGCGCATCAGGCGCTCGCCGAGAAAGCCCTGCGAGACCTGGGTCAAGAAGCAGACCGGCTGGGCCAGCCGTGCCAGCCCCACCGCCACATTGAAGGGCGAGCCGCCGACACGCGCATCCAGCAGCAGACCGGTGGGCGTCTCGCCGGCCGCGAACACATCAAAAAGCGCTTCGCCGCAAACCACGAACATGGCTTCTCCTCGAGTTCTCGAAAGACTCAGGTCCTGAGCGCCGGCCTCAGCCGGGCAGCGCGATCACGACGCCGGACTCCTCGACCGCCGCCTGCGCGGCGCGGCCCGGCTCCAGCCCGTGGCCGGCCGCCGCAAAGCCGACCAGGCTGATGCCGCCGGCCAGCTGCAGCACGACCTCGCCGGCCGCGCGCGAGCGGCGCAGCACCGTGCCCGGCAGCAGATTGCGCGCCGGGCCGGCCTCGATCTGCGCCGCCACCTGCACCGCCGTGGCCTTGCACAAGGCCAGCACCGGCAGGCCGCGCGCCAGGCCCAGCAACTGGGCGCTTTCGCGCGTGATGCGCGAGAACAGCCGCCCGCCTTGGGGCAGGGCCAGCTCCACCCTCTGCAAGCCTTGCTGCGCGCGCAGCGCCGCGACCGTGCAGGGGAACTGGTTGCGCATGCTGGTGCGCACGCCCGTCGTTGCCACCGTGCCGCCCGGGGCCAGCCGGGCCAGCACCTCGGCGCGCGAACGGCTCAGCGCTGCCTCGGCCGCCAGCACCCGCTCACCCTCGGCGGTCAGCCGCGCGCCGCCGCCGCCGGCGCCGCCGACCAGCTTCTCGACCAGGGGCATGCCGGCCAGATTGCTCAGGGTCTCGATGGCCTGCCAGGCCGCCTTGTAGCTGACGCCGGCCTCGCGGGCCGCCTGCGAGATCGAGCCGACCGCGCCGACGCGGCGCAGGATGGCGATGCGCTTGTCGCCGGCCTGATGCCGCAGGACCTCGCTCAGATCGGAGTGGGCGTTCTTCATGCGCGCATCCTAACCAGCGGCCTATACTGGCGCTATTCTTGTTTGGAATAGCGAGGTTGCCGTGCTGCGTTTCTCCGTCTTGCTGCTGCTCATCGTGCTGCTCGGCAGGACTCATGCGGCCGAGGTGCAGGTGGCCGTGGCCGCCAACTTCAGCGCGCCGATGCAGAAGATCGCCCAAGCCTTCGAGCAGGACACCGGCCACCAGGCCAGGCTGGCGTTCGGCTCGACCGGCAAGTTCTACGCCCAGATCCGGAACGGCGCGCCCTTCCAGCTGCTGCTGGCCGCCGACGACACGACGCCGGCCCGGCTGGTGGCCGAGGGCCTGGGGCTGGCCGACAGCCGCTTCAGCTACGCGACCGGCCGGCTGGTGCTGTGGAGCAGGCAGCCCGGCCTGGTGGACGCCCAGGGCGCGGTGCTGAGGAACGCCGGCGGCTTCGAGCGCATCGCGCTGGCCGATCCCAAGCTGGCGCCCTATGGTGCCGCCGCCGTCCAGGCGCTGGGCAAGCTGGGCCTGCTGGAGGCGCTGACGCCCAAATTCGTGCAGGGCGAGAGCATCGCCCAGACCTATCAGTTCATCGCCACCGAGAACGCGGTGCTGGGCTTTGTCGCGCTGAGCCAGGTGCAGGTGGACGGACGCATCGCCCAGGGCTCGGCCTGGCTCGTGCCGGCAGAGCTGCATGAGCCGATCCGCCAGGACGCGCTGCTGCTCAAGGCCGGGCTCGGCAATCCGGCCGCTGTGGCGCTGCTGCAGTACCTGCGCGGCGACAAGGCCCGCGCCATCATCCGCGCCTACGGCTACGAGCTGTGACCGGAGCCTGCTGATGCCGCTGGACCCCGCCGCCTGGCAGGCGATCGTGCTGACCCTGAAACTGGCCGGCCTGACCACCGTACTGCTGCTATTGCTGGCCACGCCGCTGGCCTGGTGGCTGGCGCAGACCCGCTCGCGCTGGCGCGCCCCGGTCGCCGCGCTGGTGACCCTGCCCCTGGTGCTGCCACCGACGGTGCTGGGCTTCTACCTGCTGGTGCTGATGGGGCCGGGCGGCCCGCTGGGCCAGCTGACGCTGGCACTGGGCTGGGGCACGCTGCCCTTCACCTTCAGCGGCCTGCTGATCGGCTCCATCCTGTTCTCGCTGCCCTTCGCGGTACAGCCTATCCAGCATGCTTTCGAGGCCACGGGGCCGCGCGCGATGGAGGTGGCCGCCACCTTGCGCGCCCGGCCGCTCGATGCCTTCCTCACGGTGGCTCTGCCGCAGGCCCGGCCCGGCCTGATCACGGCGGCCATCCTGAGCTTTGCCCACACGGTCGGCGAGTTCGGCGTGGTGCTGATGATGGGCGGCAATATCCCAGGCCAGACGCGTGTGGTCTCGACCCTGATCTACGGCCATGTCGAGGCGCTGGAGTATGCCCAGGCCCATTGGCTGGCCGGCGGCATGCTGCTGTTCTCTTTTGCGGTGCTGCTGGTGCTGGCGCTGATGAAGAATCGTCGCGCGCTGCTATGAACCTGGCCCACCAGATCCACCTGCGCCTGCCGCGCGCGACCTTCGAGCTGGCCGTCGATATCGAGCTGCCGGCGCGCGGCATCACCGCCCTCTTCGGCCCCTCCGGCTGCGGCAAGACCAGCCTGCTGCGCAGCGTGGCCGGACTGGAGCGCGGCGCCCGCGGCCTGGTGGAGATCGGCGGCGAGCGCTGGCAGGACGATGCGGCCGGGCTGCGCCTGCCCACCTGGCGGCGTCCGCTGGGCTATGTGTTCCAGGAGGTCAGCCTGTTCGAGCACCTCGATGTGCAGGGCAATCTGCACTACGGTCTGAAGCGTGCAGGCGGGATGCAGGGCGCGCAGGCGCTGCAGCAGGCCATCGCGCTGCTGGGCATAGGCGGCCTGCTCAAGCGCTCGACCACGCAGCTCTCGGGCGGCGAGCGCCAGCGCGTCGCGATCGCCCGCGCCCTGGCCACCGGCCCGCGCCTGCTGCTGCTGGACGAGCCGCTGGCCGCGCTCGACCTGGCCCGCAAGCAGGAGATCCTGCCCTGGCTGGAGCGGCTGCGCGACGAGCTCAACATCCCGATGCTCTACGTCACCCACGCGGTCGACGAGCTGGCCCGGCTGGCCGACCATCTGGTGCTGCTGGACCAGGGCCGGGTCCGCGCCGCCGGCCCGGTGGCCGAGCTGCTGGCCGCGATCGACAACCCGCTGCGCCTGGGCGATGAGGCGGGCGCGCTGCTGAACGGCAGCATTGCCGAGCGCGACCCGCGCTGGCATCTGTGCCGGGTCGCCTTCGACGGCGGCAGCCTGTGGCTCAGCGACAGCGGCCTGGCCCTGGGCGAGCCGACGCGGCTGCGCGTGCTGGCGCGCGATGTCAGCGTCGCCACCGAACAGCCGCGCCACAGCAGCATCCAGAATCAGCTGCCCTGCCTGATCGAGCACATGGCCGAGCACGCCCATCCCTCGCAGCTGCTGCTGCGGCTGCGCTGCGGGCCGGCGGTGCTGCTGGCACGCATCACCCGCAAGGCCGCCGACGAGCTGCAGCTACGGCCCGGCCTGCCGGTCTGGGCCCAGGTCAAGTCGGTCGCGCTGGTGCGGTAGCGGCGGGGCTCGCGTGCCGGCGTAGATCCGGTGCGGGCCATCGCTGCCGTCTTCGAACTGCATGGGCACTTCTTCCGAGGCTCACCCAGCATGGCCGCGCTGCAGGGACCACCGTTGGCGCGCATACTCCAGGCTTGCCTTGGAGATGATGATGGCGGCGTCGCAAACCTTCAAACACAAAGACTATGCGCTGGTCTGCAGTGCCAGTATCAATGACAGCGGGCGCTTCGAGCCGGTGCTGATCGTCTCCAGGCAGGCATGGCCGAGTCGCCCCCGCACGATCGCGGTCCCGCGCGGCGCCCACCCGACGGCCGAGATCGCGATAGCGGCGGCCCATGCCCAAGGCATTGAATGGGTCAGCAACTACGGCTGACGGTGAGTGGCGGGCACCAAGCCCGCGTGCCGACGCGCCGCCCAAGGCGGGCGGCTTACACCACCCAGTCCCGCTCCAGCCACTCGATGATCTGCGGCGCCTGCAGCGCGCCGTTGATGCGCTGGCGCTCCTGGCCGTCGCGCAGCAGCAGCAGCGCGGGCAGGCCGCGCAGGCCCAGGCGCTGGGCCAGGCGCGGGTGCTTGTCGGTGTCGAGCCGGGCAAACACCAGCTGGCCCTTCAGCTGGCGCGCCGCCAGCGCCAGCTGCGGCGCCATCATGCGGCTGGGCACGCACCAGGCGGCGGTCAGCTCCAGCACGATGGGCAGCTCGGTGCCGCTGACCACGGCGTCGAAGTTCGCCTCGCCGAGCTCCACCGAGCCACCGTCCAGCAGCGGCCGGGTGCAGTGGTCACAGGCCGGGTTGTACCGGGCACCCGCTTCGTAAACGCGGTTCTTGCTCAGGCAATGGGAGCAGGTGATCAGCATGGTGGAGGACCTCGGAAAACTGGGGGAGCGCCCGCTCGAACGGCGGCATGGCCGAATTTTGAAGGCCGGCGGCCGCGCCAGGGGTTTCAAGAAGACCCAAGGCGTAACAGCCTGCGTCGCACTCAGCCTCTAAAATCCGCCCCCCAGCGAACCGACACCAGCCCATGAACATCACCGTCAACGAAGACCTGCGCGCCTATATCGACCCGCTGACTCCCGAGGAGCACGCGGCGCTGGAGCGCAGCATCCTGGCCGAGGGCTGCCGCGACGCGCTGGTGCTGTGGGGCGAGGTGCTGGTGGACGGCCACAACCGCTACGGCATCTGCCAGAAGCACGGCCTGCCCTTCCAGACCGTGCAGAATTCACGCTTCAAGTCCATCGAGGACGTGCATCTGTGGATGATCGACCAGCATCTGGGTCGGCGCAGCGTGTCGGACTTCCAGCGCGGCGTGCTGGCGCTGCGCAAGAAAGAGCTGGTGGCACAGCGCCGCGCCCAGATCCTGGCCAGCGAGCCGGTGCCGGCCCCCGCCGACAGCACGGCGCTGCCACCGGTCGAGGCGCTGAACAGCCGCGAGGCGATCGCCCGGGCGGCCCGCATCAGCAGCAGCCAGGTGGTGCAGATCGAGAAGATCCAGAAGCAGGCCGCGCCGGAGCTGGTCGCCGCGGTCAAGGCCGGCGAGATCTCGATCAATGCGGCCGCCGCGGTGGCCAGCCTGCCGGTCGAGGAACAGGTGGCCGCCGCCGCCGGCGGCAAGGACGAGCTGAAGCAGGCCGCCAAGCGGGTGCGCGAGGCCAGCAAGCCCAGCAAAGCCAAACCGGCGCCGGAAGAGACCGTGGCCGTCGAGGCAGCACCGGCCAGCGAGCTGGAACGTCTGCAGGCCCGGGTTGCCGAGCTGGAGGCCGAGAACGCCGCGCTGCGCCAGCAGCTGGCCGCGCTGCAGTAAAGAGAGCCGCCGGCTTCAGGGCGCGGCCGCCAGCCGCTCGGCCAGATCCCCGCCCAGCTGCCGCATGAAGGCGCGCACCCGGGCGGTGTCGCGCAGGTCCGGATGGGTCAGCAGCCAGACCGGGATGCTCATATCGGGCAGCACCTCGGAGACCGGCAGCAGCTGGGGCTCATGAGCCTCGGCCAGCGTCGGCAGCAGGGCCAGGCCCAGACCGGTGCGTGCCATCGCGGCGGCCGACTGCATCAGGTCGGCCCGCATCACGATGCGCTCGTCCGCCACATGGCGGCGCAGCCAGCGGTCGTAGAAACGCGAGCTGCGGTCGCGCTCGTAGCCTATCCACCGATAGTCCTGGCACAGCCGCGCCACCGGCGTCTCGACCTGCGGCAGGTCGGTCGCGCCGCGCGCCGCATAGATGCGCATGCGCATCTCGCCAAGCCGGCGCCCGACCAGGTGCTCGGGCACCTGGGCGCTGATGCGCAGCGCGACATCGGCATCGCGGCGCGACAGATCGACCAGGGCCGAGCTCTCGCTGATCTCGACCGCGATGCCCGGATGGGCACGAGCGAACGACGCCAGCGGCCCCGGCAGCAGATAGAGCATCGCGACGAAGGCGGTCGTCAGGCGCAGCTGGCCCTGCAGCGCGGTGTCGCGGCCGAGGATGCGGCGCTGCAGCTCGACCACGCCGGGCGCCATCTCGCGCGCCTGGGCCGCCATCAGCTCGCCGGCCTCGGTGGGGCGGTAGCCCTGGCGGTGGCGCTCGAACAGGCGGGCACCGAGGCGCTGCTCCAGCGCATCGAGGCGGCGCAGCACCGTAGTGTGTTGCACGCCCAGGGCGCGGGCCGCGCCGGCCAGCGAGCCGGCCTCGGCAATCGCCAGCGCATAGCGCAGATCGTCCCAGTTCAGGGATTCGGCGGGATGTTCGGTCGACGGGGTTGTCATGTGCAAATTTGCAAGTCCACTCTGCACATTCAGCCATTGTTAGTGCACGAACGCAAACATAGCATCCAGACCATTCCACGCAAACCGTGTGGGACCGTCCCAGGAGGACCCGATGAGCATGATCTTGCCGCTGCGGCCACGCACCACGCCCCCGACCCGGCCCCCGTTGCCAGCGGGCCCGGCCCGTCCGCTGCTGGACCGCTGGTTCCTGGCCTGGGCCGAAAAGGCCGAGGCGCGCTGGGTCCGATCCGGCCATGCCCTGTCCCGCTACTACTGAAAGTTCACGCCATGCCTCTGGTCACCGTCACCGTCCGCCAGCCCAAGCCGGCGAGCTTCAAGAACACCGTGCTCGACGCGGTCCATGCGGCCCTGGTCGCCTCCGGCGTGCCGGCCACCGACCGCTTCCAGCGCGTGCTGGAGCTGCCGGCCGAGAACCTGCGCATCGACCCGCGCTACCCCGATCTGCAGGCCGATCGCGGTGCCGACTTCGTGCTGATCGAAATCCTCTGGTCGGTCGGGCGCAGCGTCAAGGTCAAGAGAAAGCTGCTGCAGCAGCTGATGGCCGATCTGGCCGAGGCCGGCATCGACACCGAGCAGGTGATGGTCGGCTTTGTCGAGACCAGCTGGGAGAACTGGTCATTCGGCGGTGGCCGGCTGCTGCATGTCTAGGAGATGAAGAACTCCACTGGCAGCAGCAGCTCCAGCTCGTCGGGCAGCTCGGGCGGTATCGCCGGCAGCGGCAGCGCGCGCCGCACCGTGGCCAGCGCCTCGCGGTCCAGCTCGGCATGGCCGCTGCCGCGTTCCAGCCGCAGCGCCAGCAACTGGCCGGCGCGGTTGACGCGCAGCCGCACATGGCTGACGCCCTGCTCGCGGCGCGAGCGGGCTCCGGCCGGGTAGCGACGGAACTCGGCCAGCCGCTCCAGCACCCGGCCCTGCCAGTTGCTCTGCAGCCCGGCCAGGCTGATGCGCTCAGCCGGCGGCAGGGCCGGGGCCGGCGGCGCGGCGGCCTCGGCAGGCGGGGCTGGCTGGGCCGCCGCTGCGCTGTCGACCACAGGCATGGCGGACTCGCTGACGGGCGCGGCCACCGCGAGCAGCGGGGTGGCGCGGGGCGGTGCGGCCGGCCGGCGCGGCTGAGCCTGGCTGGCCTCGGGCGCGAGGCGCGGCTCCAGCGGCCGGGGTGGCGCGGCCGGGCTCAGCAGGCTGGCCGTGATCACCGGCGCCGAGGGCAGCGGCGCCGCGCTGCCCTCGGGCAGCCAGCCGGCCAGCCACAGCGCCAGCGGCGCCAGCAGATGCAGGACCAGGCTCGCCAGCAGCCCCCAGGTTTGCGCGCCGGCGGTGGGCCGCCCCCGCTCGGCCAGCGGCCGTGGCCGGCTCAGCACATAGCCGGCCGAGGTCAGCATCCCCAGCGTGACCCCGGTGGCCAGCCACGGCCCGGGCCGGGCCTGCCAGCAGAACAGCCCCAGGCCCAGGGCCATGCCGGCGCCGGCCATCAGCTTGGCGCGCGCGCCGATCGCCGCCTCGCGCTGCCAGTCCTGCAGCAGCGGGCCGAAGCGGGGATGGGCCAGCAGCCGAGCCTGCAGGCGCGGCGAGGCGCGGCCGAAACAGGCCGCCGCGATGATCAGGAAGACCGTGGTGGGCAAGAGCGGCAGCAGTGCGCCGATGAGGGCGCAGGCCAGCGCCAGCCAGCCCAGCAGCAGATAGGCATGACGAGAGGCCCGGCGACAGGCCGGATGGGCCGGCATCGGCGGATCAGCCCAGCTCGCGCGCCACATGGGCATGCACGCGCTCGAAGGCGGCGCGGGCCCCGGCCACCAGGCCCTGCTCGGCGGCCTCGTCCAGGCTCAGCGCGTCCAGCATGCCGGTGAAGCCGCGCCAGTGGCGCAGCCGGCCGTCCGGATGGCCGGCCAGATGGCGGGCACCATGGTGCTCGTCCAGGCCCAGTTTGGCGGCCAGCTTGAACAGCACGGCCCCGCCCAGGTTCGAGCCCTCGACCACATAGCACCAGCCCAGCGCGGTGGCCAGGTCGGCCTCCATCGGCAGGGCCGGCGCGCCGAAACCGCTTTCGTCACGGGCCGGGGCCTGCAGGTCGATCAGGTCCTGGCGGATCTGGTCCAGGCGCTGGCGCTCGGCCAGATCGGGCAGCAGCGCGGTCAGGTCGGCGCGCCGGTACAGCGGCGCGACATCGTGGTGAAAACGCAGCTGCACCTGCACGAAACGGCGGAAGTGGTCGACGCTGGCAAAGGGCTGGCTGCGCATGATGCGCGCATCCAGGCGTTCATGGCTGTCATGGCTGGCGGCCTTCAGGCGCTGGCTGCGGGTGGGCGGGGTGTCGCTCATCGGGGGCCTCCGTTCAGAATTTCAGGCTCAGGTCGACGCGCAGGCTGCGGCCCGGCGCCGGCATCGGCGACAGCGCCAGCGGGTCCAGGTAGTAGCGGTCGCCGAGGTTGTCGACCGCGACGTTGAGCTGGGTGTTCTTGCGCAGCCGGTAGCTGGCGAACAGGTCGACGATCAGGGTCGCGGGGTAGTACTGCTGCAGGGTGGTGTAGGCGTTGGTGTTCCAGGGCTGATCGAGCCGGTGCAGCGGCGCGCTATTGCGCACGATGCGGGTACCGAGGGTCAGGTCTTGCTGCAGCAGGCGCGCACCCAGCGTGGTGTTGAGGCTGAACTTGGGCGGGTTCTGGGTGTTGGCATAGCTGCCGCCGAAGCCGCCGTCGGCGCAGTCGGGCGCGTTCTTGACGCCGTACCTGGCATTGCGCAGCGCGGCGCCGGTGGCCGGGTCGCAGGTGCGGGCGCGGTCGTAATAGCTGGCCGAGACATCGGCGAAGAAGCTGCCGCGGTCGTAGGCGCTCTGCAGCTCCCAGCCGGCGGTCTCGAAGCGCGCCATATTGCTCATCGTGAAGCTGTAGCTGCTGGGGTCGTAGCTGCGGGTGATGTAGTCGCGGATGCGGTTGTCAAAGCGTGCCAGCTTCAGCGACAGCCGGTCCTGGGCGGCCCAGACGCCGCGCAGGCTGGCGCTGGCGCCCAGCTCCCAGCTGCGGTTGCGCTCGGGGCGCAGGTCGGGGTTGGGGGTGATGAAGTGGTTGCCCACCGTGGCCTCGAACACGCTGGGCATCTTGAAGCCCTCGGCATAGCGGGCGTAGATGAGGCTGTCCTCGCCCGGTCGGTAGCTGGCGCTGAAGCTGGGCGCGAACCTGCTGCCCTTGCGGCGCAGCGGCTCGTCATAGCGCCAGGCGCTGGCGATCTGGTCCATATAGGCGCCGTTGTTCGGCGCGAAGGCCTTCCAGCTGTCGAAGCCCAGATCGGCCAGGGTGCCCAGGCGGTGCGGGCTGGCGCGCAGCGAGGCCTCGGTGAACCGGCCCTGGGCGTCCGGGTACCAGGTCACGTATTCCAGCGCCTTGCCGTTCTTGTAGACATGGACGGCGCGGCGCGGCACCTTGATCTTCTCGGTCACGTGGGCACGGCGGTTCAGGTCGCGCACCTCGTACTGGATCAGCCGGCCGCCGGCCAGCAGGCTCAGCGCCTCGACGGGCTTCCACTCCAGCGAGCCGACGAGGCTGGCCTCCTTGCGCACCGCCGAGCGCACATAGCGGTTGTTGCGCAGATCGGCCTCGACCACCGGGGTGGCGCTGCCGGGGCCGGTCTTCTCATGGGTGTAGGACAGGCCGTACTTCGCCTCCAGCGACTGCTGCTCGCCGATGAAGACGATCGAGCTGTTGCCGACCTGGCCGCCCCAGCGCTGGCCGCGCACATTGGAGCGCAGCGCATGGGCATAGCTCGCGCCCTGCGGGTCGCCCATCTGGTTGCTGGGCAGGTCGCGCCCGACCGGGGCCGAACCCATCACCGCATTGAACATCGTGCTGTCGCTGCGGGTCAGCCAGAGCCGGCTCTTCAGGTCGATCAGCGACTGGCCGGCCGGCTGCCAGCGGTGCTGGGCGGTCAGCGCGCTCAGCTTCATGCGGCCGGGCTCGAACTGCTGCATGGTGTTCTCGGGGTCGGCGTACTTGACCCATTCGTTGGAGGCCGGCGTGCGCGAGATGGCCGAGGGCATGACCTCGCCGTACTCGGCCTTCAGATGGCGCAGGCCCAGCTCCAGCGCCTGGTCGGGGTTGGGGCGCCAGGTGCTCTTGAGCAGCAGGGAGTCGTTGACGCTGTGGGTGTTCAGCACCTCCTCGCCGGCCCGGTAGTACTCGGACACCGGATCGGGGTTCATGCCGGTGCCACCGCCACTGCGGGTGTTGCCTCGGTAGCGCTCGATGCCCTTGGTGCCGGCGAAGTAATTGCCCTGGGAGCGGTGCACATAGGCGGCCACCAGGTCCAGGCCCTCGCTGCGGCTGGCCCAGGCGGCCGAAGCGACATGGCTTTTCGGCGACAGCAGCTCGCCGCGCCCGCTGCGGTTGAGCACCTGGAAGCCGGTCTGCGGGCTCACGCTGTTGTCAGCCACGCCGCCGCGCAGCCGCCAGCCCTGGCTCTGCTCGGCATCCAGGATGTCGAGCGCACCCAGGGTCTGCATGCTGACCACGCCGCCGATCGCGCCGGCCCCGTCCAGGCTCAGGTTCGGGCCTTTCTCTATGGTCACGCTGCCGATCAGGTCGGGGTCCAGATAGCTGCGCTGCTGCTGGCCGGCATAGCCGCGATAGACCTCCAGCGACTGCTGGCTGCCGTCGATCACCACCGGCACCCGGCCCTGGCCCTGGATGCCGCGGATATTCACGTCCAGCGCGTGGCCGTTGCGGATGTCGCCCATCTGCACGCCGGCCTGGCCTTTCAGCATCTCGGCCGGCGAGGTGCCGCGAAAACGTTCCAGCGTTTCGCGCGTGATGTGGGCCGAGGAGCCGGCCTGGCGATAGGGTGCGGCCTGGGCCTCGGCGCTGGAGGCGTGCAGGGACAGGCCGGCGGCCTGGGCCGCCTGCTCGCCCTGCACGCGCAGGCTGCCCAGCTGCAGCGCGCCGGCGGGCGCCGGCTGCAGGGTCAGGATGCCCTTGGCGCCGGGCTGGGCCAGCAGGCCGGTGCCGGCCAGCAGCGCGGCCAGGCCTTCGCGCGGGCTGTAGTCGCCGCGCAGGCCGGGGCTCTGCCGCCCCTGGGTCAGGCCCGCATCGGCCGAGATCAGCAGGCCGGACTGGCTGGCAAAACGCGGCAGCAGCTCGGCCAGCGGGCCGGCCGCCAGCTCGTAGCGCTGGGTGGCTGTTGTCGACTGCTGGGCCTGGGCGGCAGCCCCCAGGCCCAGCGTGGCCAGCGCGGCCGATTGCAGCGCCAGCGACAGCAGGCTGGGGCGCAGCCGCGCTTGGACGAAAGAAAAGTGGGTCATCGGATCGGAGCTCATCAAAAGGAGTGCGTGGCTGCCTGGAATTGGGAGGCTTTCGAATCCCATGCCAGACGAGCGCTCCGAAAGGGAAGTCGCCACCGGAAAAAGTTTCAGGCGCTGACCACGCGGGTCCAGCCCGGCAGCACGGTGCGCGTGCGCAGACCCAGGCTGGCCACCGCCGCGGCCAGGCTGGCCTCGGTATCGCGCAGCGGGTAGGCACCGACCAGGCGCCGCGCCGCCAGCGCCTCGGCGCAGTCGAGCCGGCCGTGGCGATGCCGCGCGAGCTCGCGCAGGAATTCGTCCAGCCGCAGCTGCTCGGCCACCAGCAGGCCGCGCGTCCAGGCCTCGCGCAGCGCCCTCGCCGGCCGCAGCGGCGCGGCGGCCGACTGAGCGCTCAGGCGCAGGCTCTGGCCGGCCTCGATGCGGCGGGTCTGGCCGCGCCGGTGCCGCAGCTCGACCACGCCGCTGTACACGCTCAAGAGACCCTGCCGGCCGCCCTCTTCCAGCAGCATCGCCATCCGCGCGCCCAGCACGCCCAGCGGGCGCAGCTGGCCCAGCGGCGTGTCCAGCTGCAGCACCCGGGGCAGGGCCGGGCGGTCGCTGCGGCTGTCCAGCAGCAGCTCGCCGTGGCGCAGCTGCACGCGGCGTCGGCTGCCGTCCTCGCGCAGATCGGCGGCGCTGGCGCTGTTGAGCCAGAGCTCGGCGCCATCGGCCAGGGTCCAGTGGCCGCTCTGGCCGACCGCCGTGCGCAGATCGGCCAGCGGATGCTGGGCCTGGATCTGCCAGCCCAACGTGGCCACACCGCCCAGGCCCAGCAGCGCGGCGCCGCTGCGCTTGAGCAGACGGCGGCGCTGCAGCCCGGCGCGCGCCAGTGTTTCCTGGGCCAGCGGCAGGCCCTGCAAGGGGCTCAGGCTTCCCCAGACCGCTTCGACCTCGCGCCAGGCCGCCGCGTGCTGGGGCGAGGCCTGCCACCAGGCCTGCCAGCGCCGGCGCTCCGGCTCGCTCAGGGCCGGGTCCTGCAGGCGGGCGAACCAGTCGGCCGCCTGCGCCAGCACCCGGCTGTCGGGCCCGCTCATTGGGAAACCTCCGTGCTGCGCACTGCGGTGCAAGCCCCCTTCGGAGCGGCCGGGCGGGGGCTCACAATCCACCGCCCTGCTGGCGCAGCCGCAGGCAATGCAGCATCACCTGGGCCATATAGTTCTTGACCATGCGCTCGGACACGCCCAGCCGGGCGGCGATCTCGGCATAGCCCAGGCCCTCCAGCCGGGCCAGCAGAAAGGCGCGGCGCGGCCGCTCGGCCAGGCCCGCCAGCAGGCGCTGCACGGCCAACAGCAGCTCCAGGGTCTGGGCCTGCTGCTCGGGCGAGGGATGGCTGTCCGGCGCCAGCAGGGCCAGGGCCTCGAGATAGGCCCGCTCCAGGTCGCGGCGCTGGCAGTGGTTGACCAGCAGGCCATGGGCCACGGTGCTGAGAAAGGCGCGCGGCGCCTGCAGCTGGCTCAGCAGCGCGGGCTGGCGCAGCAGGCGCTCGAAGGTGTCCTGCGCCAGCTCGGCCGCCGTCTCCGGGCTGCCCAGCCGGCGGCGCAGCCAGCCCAGCAGCCAGCCATGGTGCTGGCGGTAGAGCTGGGCCAGGGGATCGAGGAGGGTGGACGGGGCGCTCATCGGCTGATTTGATAATGCGAACGATTCGCATTATCTCATCGATGGCGCCAAGCCTTGCTAGATCGGCAGCTCGGTGTAGTAGCGCCCGCCGTGGAAGATCAGCGGCTGGGCATTCGGCGCCCAGTGGCAGCTCTCGACCTCGCCGACGAAGATCACATGGTCGCCCTCCTGGTACTGGCTGCGGTTGGCGCATTCGAACACCGCCGCGACACCCTCCAGCACCGGGGCGCCACCGGCGCCCTCGCGCCAGGGAACGCCGGCAAAGCGGTCGATGTCGCGGGTCGCGAAGCGCTGGGCCAGGGCCTTCTGGTCGGCCGCCAGGATGTTGATCGCGTAATGCGAGCCGCGGCTGAACACCGGCATCGAGCCGGCCTTCATCGCCAGGCTCCACAGCACCAGCGGCGGCGCCAGCGACACCGAGTTGAAGGAGTTGGCGGTCAGCCCCACCAGGCTGCCGTCATCGGCGCGCGCGGTGACGATGGTGACGCCGGTGGCGAACATGCCCAAGGCCGAGCGGAATTGCTGGCTGTCGAAACCGGCGACGGAAGGGGGGGTGCTGGACATGGCGCGATTGTCCTTCAGCAGGCATCACCGGGCTCGGCGCTGGACAAATCGGAATCTGTCCCAAAATAGCCCCCATGGCTGAACACACCCACTTTCAGGTTCTTGAGAATCCTCATCTGCCCAGCGCGCCGCGCTATGGCTTCGGCCGCTGCGACTGCCGCGCCTGCGGGGACGCGGCGCCGGCCCTGCCGAAGCGCCGGCTGTTCACCGGCCTGCTGGCCGGCGGCGCCACGCTGGCCGGCCTGCCCGCCTGGGCCCAGGAGGGCGTCAATGTCGGCAAGCAGAGCAAGCTGACCAGCCTGGTGCCGGCCGAGCAGGTCGAGAACGCCGGCGCCCAGCAGTACCAGCAGATGATGGCCGAGGCCAAGCAAAAGGGCGTGCTGGCGCCGGCCAACCATCCGCAGCTGCTGCGCCTGCGCGCGATCGCCGAGCGCATCGTGCCGCAGTCCTATGGCTGGAACCCGCGCGCGCGGCAGTGGCGCTGGGAGGTCAATCTGCTCGGCAGCGAGCAGCTCAACGCCTTCTGCATGCCGGGCGGCAAGATCGCCTTCTATTACGGCATCCTCGAAAAGCTCAAGCTCGATGACGACGAGGTCGCGGCCATCATGGGCCATGAGATCGCCCACGCGCTGCGCGAGCATGCGCGCGAGCGCATGGCCAAGACCACGGCCACCCGGGTCGGCGCCGGCCTGCTGTCCAGCCTGCTGGGCCTGGGCAATGTCGGCGACACCTTGCTGAATATGGGCGGCCAGCTGCTGACCCTGAAATTCAGCCGCGAGGACGAGACCGAGGCCGATCTGGTGGGCCTGGAGCTCGGCGCGCGCGCCGGCTACCGGCCCGAGGCCGGCGTCAGCCTGTGGCAGAAGATGGGCAAGGCCAGCGAAGGCGCGCCGCCGCAATGGCTGTCCACCCACCCGGCCGGGCCGACCCGCATCCGCGATATCGAGGCCAATATTCCCAAGGTCGAGGGCCTGTATGCGCGGGCGGAGAAGCCGGCCAAGCAGTTCGAGGTGGCACCGCCGCTGCGCAAGCGCTCCTGAAGCGCGCGGCCGGCGCCTCACCAGCGCGCCGGCAGCGCCTTGCGCAGCTCGTAGCGCCCGGCCGAGCTGCGCACCAGGTAGCCGCCCAGCTCCAGGTCCTTCATCAGCTTGGAGACCATCTCGCGCGAGCAGCCCAGGCGCTGCGCCATCGCCTGGTGGGTCAGCCGCTCCTGGGGCCCGCTCTCCAGCAGGGCCTTGAGCCGGCCATAGACATCGTGCAGCGCCATCTGCTTGGCCGACAGCGTCGCGGCGCGGGCCAGGCGTATCACCTTGCTCAGCAGTTCCAGCGCGAACTCGGGATGCGCGGCGATATGGGCCAGGATGCTCTCGCGCGTCAGCAGCACGCAGCGGCTGGTCTCCTCGGTGATGACGCTGGCCGCGCGCGGCCCGCCGTCCAGGCTCATCTCGCCGACATAGTCGCCGACGCCGTAGACGCTGTAGGTGATCTCGCGGCCACGGGCATCGCAGCCATAGGCCCGCAATCGGCCCGACAGCACCAGGTAGAGGCTGTCGCCCTGCGTGCCTTCCTCGATCAGCACGGTGCCGCGACGGTAGCTGCGCACCACGCCGCGCGCGGCCAGTGCCGCCAGCGCGGGCGGCAGATCGGCCAGCGCGGGCTCGAAGATCTGCGCGAGAACGGTGCTGCTATCCATGCGGCGCGGCTTACGTGGCAACAAGCCACGCCTCCTGCGCCAGATGTTACGGGATGTAGGCCCGGGCGTCAGTTGTACAGCGCCGACATCAGCGGCGGCAGCACCGCCAGCTGGCGCAAGAGCTCGCGGATGCTGGGCGCACCGGATTTGGCCCGGATGCTCTGGATCTGGGTGCGCACGGTCGAGATCGCCACGCCCTGCGCCTGGGCCACGCTGCTGGGCTCGGCGCCATCGCTGAGCGCCTTCAGCACCTCGGTCTCGGCCGGGGTCAGGCCGTAACGCAGCGCGAACCACTGCGTCGCCAGTGCACCGCAGAGCTCGCGCCGCTCCAGCACCAGCAACACCGCCGCCTGCTCGACATCGCGGTTCAGCGGCACCACCACCACATTGGCCTGCTCGGCCCCCTCGCCCAGGCGCAGCAGGCAGCGCCGGCCCTCGCGCTCGGCATGGGCCAGCGCCTCGAACAGCGGTTTGACATCCTTGGCGCAGCGCGCCCGCAGCTGGCCGCCCAGCAGCTGCAGCGGATGTTGCGCATCCATCGCCAGGCGGGCCGCGCGGTTGCTGTGCAGCAGCTCGCCGCGCTGGTTCAGCAGCAGTACGCCGTAGTCCAGCTCCTCCAACACCAGGCCGAGCCAGTGGCTGCTCAGCGAGGCGGCGCGGCGGCGCTCGGGGACGGCCGTGCCGCGGGAAACGGTGGAAACGGCGGAAACGGCGGAAACGGTGGCCAAGTCGATTGCATTCATTGCTGAGCTCCCTGAAGCGCTACCGAGTGATGACAGCGTGATCAGAAGCTTAGGGCCAGGTCTTGTGCGGCGGCGGTGAATCTTGGCGCCCGCGTTTGTGAAGTATTCACCTGTCATCCCTAACATAAGGGTTGCTGCGGCGCTCGCGGCCGAAGCTGCTCTCCGGGCCGTGGCCGGGGATGAAGACGGTGTCATCGCCCATGGGCCAGAGCCGCCCCGTGATCGAGGCAATCAGCGTGGCGTGGTCGCCGCCGGGGAAATCGGTGCGACCGATGCTGCCGGCGAACAGCACATCGCCGACAAAGCAGCGCTTGGCCGCCGCCGAGTGAAACACCACATGGCCCGGCGTGTGGCCCGGGCAATGCCGCACCTGCAGGGTCTCCTGGCCGATGCTGACCGTGTCGCCATCGGCTAGCCAGCGCGTCGGCGTGAAGGACTCGGCCGGCGGGAAGCCGAACATCTGGCTCTGCTGCGGCAGGCCGTCAATCCAGAACTGGTCGCCCGGGTGCGGGCCGATGATGGGCAGGCCCTGGCTGCGCGCCAGCTCGCCGGTGCCGCCGGCATGGTCGATATGGGCATGGGTCAACCAGATCGCCTTCAGGGTCAGGTCATGCTCGCGCACCGCCGCCAGCAGGCGCGGCAGCTCGCCGCCGGGATCGATCACCGCCGCCTCACGGCTGGCATCGCACCAGACGAGGGAGCAGTTCTGCTGGAAGGCGGTCACGGGCAGGGTCAGGTATTGCAGGCTCATGGAAGGCGCGGGCTCGAACCGAAGTGCAAAGCCGCCATTCTGCAGAACTGCGGCGGCGAGGCCGCCAACCCTCGGTTACATTGCAACGCTGAGCCGCATCAACAATAGAAAAATCGTTAGGCACCATGAACAAGGCTTTTGTTCGCGCGCAGTACCTCGACGACCTGCTGATGCGCCATCTGCGCAGCTTTCTCGGCGACATCGAGCCGGATGCAATGGCCTTGCTGCTGCAGCATCTGCAATGGGTGGAACTGGCCGGCGGCCAGACCCTGATGAGCCAGGGCGAACCCGGCGACGCGATGTACCTGACCGTCAGCGGCCGGCTGCGCACCTATATCAGCGACGAAGACGGCCGCCAGCGCATGGTGCGCGAGATCACCCGCGGCCAGATGGTCGGCGAGATGAGCCTCTACACCGACGAGCCCCGCTCGGCCACCCTGGTGGCGATCCGCGACACCGTGCTGGTGCGCCTGGGCAAGGCCGAGTTCAGGCAGTTGCTGGCGCTCAGCGGCCAGGTCTCGATCGCGCTGACCCGGCAGATCATCAAGCGGCTGCAGACCGAGGGCGCGCGCTCCGCGATGGACCGGCCGGTGACCATCGGCCTGCTGCCGGTCAGCGCCGGGGTCGATCTCGGCGCGTTTGCGAGCGCGCTGGCCGAGCAGTTGCGCAGCATCGGCCGGGTGGCCGTGGTCGATGCCGATCTTCTGGACGCCGACCTGGGCCTGCCCGGTCTCACCCACCGCGAGCAGGGCGATGTCGAGGCCGACCGCAGCATCGCGGTGCGGCTCGACGAGATCGAGGCCGAGCACGACTTCGTGCTGCTGCTCGGCGACGCCACGCCGACCTCCTGGACCTATCGCTGCAGCCGCCATTGCGACGAGCTCTATCTGCTGGCCGACGCCGATGCGCCGCCGGTGATCCACCCGATCGAGGCGGAATGCCTGGTGCGGCGCCCGCCACGCACCGACGCGGCCGAGATCCTGGTGCTGCTGCACCCGGCCGAGCGGCGCTCGCCCAGCGGCACCGCCGCCTGGCTGGAGCGCCGGCCGCTGACCGATCATCTGCACATCCGCCCCGCGCTGACGCGCGATATGGCCCGGCTGGCGCGCCTGATCAGCCGCACCGCGGTGGGCCTGGTGCTGGCCGGCGGCGGCGCGCGCGGCATCGCCCACCTCGGCGTCTACCAGGCGCTGCAGGAGCGCGGCATCGAGATCGATGTGGTGGGCGGCACCAGCATCGGCTCGGTGATGGCCGGCTATGTGGCCACCGACCGCGGTTTCGAGACGGTGCTGGCCAACGCACGCAAGGTCTTCTCGGCCAAGCCCACCAGCGACTTCAACCTGATCCCCCTGCTCTCGCTGATCAAGGGCCGGCGCCTGAGCGGCCTGGTCGAGACCGCGCTGCGCGAGCTGACGGGCCAGGACCATGTCAGGGTCGAGGATGTCTGGAAGACGTACTTCTGCGTCGCCACCAACTACTCGAAGGCCAGCGAGCACATCGTGCGCCGCGGCCCGATGCGCAACGCCATCCTTGCCAGCATCGCCATCCCCGGCGCCTTGCCGCCGCTGATCATCGACGGCGATCTGATGTGCGACGGCGGCACTTTCAACAACTTCCCCGTCGACGTGATGCGCGGCATGCGCGGCGTCGGCCGCGTGATCGGCGTGGACCTGAGCTTCCGCAAGCCGCGCCGCCTCACCCATGAGGAGGTGCCGGGCACCTGGGCGCTGCTGCGCGACCGGCTGCGCCCGCGCGCCCAGCGCCGCTACCGCCTGCCCTCGCTGGCGGCCTTTCTGATGAACGTCACCGTGCTCTACAGCGTCTCGCGCCAGCGCCAGGCCCGCAAGCTGACCGATGTCTATATGAACCCGCCGCTGGACCGGGTCGGCATGCTGCAATGGAAACGCTTCGAGCACATCGTCGCGCAGGGCTATGCCCATGCCTGCGAGGTGCTCGATGGGACCGCCCCCGTGCCGGCCGGCAAGGCCTGACCCCAAGGATCGCCATGAACCAAGCACGCACCCTGCTGCAACGTCTGGTCGCCCGCTGGAGCGAGCGCCGCCCGGCCGGCGCCGACGCGCCCGCCGCGCTGGATCCACGCCTGCAGGCCTGCGCCGACAAGATCTGCAGCGCCGCCGAGGCGGTGGCCCATATTCGCGCTGGCGAGCACGTCTTCGTCGGCACCGCCTGCGCGACACCGCGCAGCCTGGTGGCGGCGCTGGAGGCGCACCGGCCGACGCCGGCCGATGTCGAGCTGCTGCACTTCCTGACCGACCATGCGCTCGCCCACGATGCGGCCGGCCAGCCGCAGACGCGCTTTCGGCACCGCAGCTTCTTCGTCGGCCAGGACATGCGCGCCGCGGTACGCCAGGGCCTGGCCGACTATGTGCCGATCTCGCTGGCCCGTGTGCCCCAGCTGATGGCGATCGGCCGCATCCCGGTCGATGTGGCGCTGATCCAGGTCTCGCTGCCCGACGAGTTCGGCTATGTCAGCCTGGGCCTGTCGGTCGATGTGATCCCGGCGGCCGTGGCGCGCGCCCGCCTGGTGATCGCCGAGCTCAATCCGCAGATGCCGCGCACGCTGGGCGACTCGATGCTGCACATCGGTGAGATCGACCATCTGGTGCCGGTCGACACGCCGGTGATCGAGTACCGGCATCCGGCCCAGCCGGGCGCCGTGGTCGAGAGCATCGCCCGCTACATCGGCAGCATCATCGATGACGGCTCGACCCTGCAGATCGGCCTGGGCCGCTTCAGCAACGAGGCCTTGAAGTACCTCAGCGATCGCCAGGACCTGGGCATCCACTCCGACGTCATCACCGACGCCATCATCCCGCTGCTGGAGCGCGGCATCCTGACCGGCAAGAAGAAGAGCCACCAGGTCGGCAAGATCGTCTGCAGCTTCGCGATGGGCTCTGAGCGCCTGTACGAGCTGATCGACCGCAACCCGCTGTTCAGCTTCCAGCCGATCGATGCGGTCTGCGACGCCTGGACCATCGCAAGGCAGCACAAGATGGTGTCGGTGACCCAGGCCTTCGCGGTGGACCTGACGGGCCAGGTCTGCGCCGACCAGTTCGGCGGTGATTTCTACGGCGGCCTGGCGGCCCAGGCCGAGTTCCTGCAGGGCGCCTCGCGCTCGGTCGGCGGCAAGGCCATCATCTGCCTGGCCTCGACCGACGAGGACGGCAAGACGTCCCGGATCCGCGGCATGCTGCAGGCCGGCGAGGGCGTCGCGATCGCGCGCAGCGATGTGCACTACGTGATCACCGAGTACGGCATCGCCTATCTGTTCGGCAAGAGCATCCGCGAGCGTGCCGTGGCGCTGATACAGATCGCCCATCCCGAGCACCGCGCGGCGCTGCTGGAGCAGGCCAAGGCCCTGGGCTATCTGCCGGCCGAGCAGCAGCTGCGCAATCTGCGCGCCTATGCGGTCGAGGAGGAGGCTCAGATCACGCTGAAGGACCGGCGCCAGGTCTTGCTGCGCCCGGCCGGTGCGGCCGACGGCGACGCGGTGCGCGCGCTGTTCCACCGCATGCCCGAGCGCGATGTCTACACCCGCTTCTTCCGCCGGATCCGCGGCCTGTCGATCGCCGATGTGCAGCGCCTGTGCAATGTGAACTGGGAGACCGAGGTGGCCCTGGTGGCCGTCACCGGCCCCCGCGAGGACCCGCAGGTCGTCGCCCATGCGCTCTATGTGCTGGACCCAAGCACCAATCTGGCCGAGACCGCCTTCATCGTCCACCCCGACTGGCAGGGCACGGGCCTGGGCGCCCAGCTGCAGCACCATCTGGCCGCCCATGCCCGGGCCGCCGGCGTGCTGGGCTTCGTCGCCGAAATCCTGCCGAGCAACGAGCACATGATCCGCCTGGCCAGGCAGGGCGCCAGCCAGGTCAAGGCCGAGCACATGGATGGCACGGTCAGGGTGACGGCGCTGTTCTGAGCGCGGTCGGCCGCGGGAAATCCCGATGTCGGATTTGTTGACATCGCAGTCACGCAAGACTTGACCCTCTGGCAGCAAAACCCCTGCCGCACCGGCCTCCGGCGCGTACTCGTGGGGTCAGGCATTGCTCTTGCGTGCACGTATCCCCACGCACAGCAGCCCGACATGCTGCCATTTCGGCACAGGCACCGGGCCAACCGGCATCCGGCCGCTTGCATCGCGTGCCACCAGGGGAAAGAAGCATGAGAACAAACAAGATCAGCAAGGGATTGGCACGCGCAGCCTTGGCATTGGGCCTGGGGCTGGGCGCGCTCGGCGCCGCACAAGCGGGCTACGTGACCGGCAATCTCGATCCCGCCTTCGGCGCCGTGCTGCCTGGCGTGTCCTACAGCGGCGCCTTCAGCTTCAATGTCGCCGACAGCTGTGCCGGCAATGCTGCGGGGCTGGTGCTGGTGAACGCGGTGGCGAGTTGCGGCGGCCCGGTGGCGGTGAACTTCGACTTCAATATCTACGAAACCGCCAACCCAGCCAATCTCGAGACCGTCAATCTGGCCTTGAGCAGCAACTTCCTGTGGGTGCTGGATGGCTTCGTCATCGGCCTGAACACCGTCGGTACCGGCTATTTCAACGACTTCGTCGGCGGCGCCGTCGCGCCGGGCAAGTATTTCGATCTGATGAGCATTGGCAACTACTACATGCCCACGATTGCCGTGGGCGAGAGCTGCGGTGCCCCCTGTGTCAATCTGCTGGGCTTTGCCGGCACCGAGGGCATTGAGATCACGGTCTTCCACAGCGACGACCTGGGCCAGAGCAAGCTCGGCGTCGATGCCAGCGGCCGCGATGTGGGCTACCGCATCACACGCGAGAACGGCGGGATCGTCCTGACGCGCACCGATGCCAATAACCAGGTACCCGAGCCGGCAACGCTGCTGCTCAGTGGCCTCGCCCTGGGTGCCGCAGCGTTGGCCTCGCGGCAGCGCCGCCGCAGCCGGCGCTGAGCCCTCGGCTATCGGCAGTTGGGAGCGGCCGTCAGCGCCTGCGCCTGGCGCAGGGCCTGCTCGGTACTCCAGGTTTGACCCTGCTGCCACAGCGCGTCGAAGGCCGGGCCTGCGTTGCCGCGCAGATCCTGCAGCAACGCCGTCCAGCGCTGCTGGACAACGGCCGAGCGTTTCAGCTGAGCATTGGCGCGCAGCTGTTCAGCCGCCGCCGCCAGCCGCAACGCCCCATCCCCGCATCCCAGCTGCCGGGCCAGCTCGACATGGTCCTCCAGGCAGGCCAGCAGATGCTCGCGCATCTCGAAGGCGGCAAAGGCGGCCAGGGCCTCACCCAGCTTGGCAGCGGCCGACCCGGTCTGTTCGCCCAGCAAATCCAGCCGGCCCTGCCAGCCCAGAGCATTGGCCTGGCCACGCAAGTCTGCGGCCGCCCGGCAGATCTGCAGCGCGCGCTCGAAATGCCGGCCCGCCACCTCCGTGCCACTGGCAGCCAGTGCCAGCTGGCCCAGCAAGGCCTCGACATCGGCTTCGGTCTCGGGGTGCGCCAGCTCGCGAGCCAGGGCCAAGGCCGCCTGCAAATGCCGACGCGCCTGCTCTTCCTCACCGCGAAAAGCCTCGATCTGGCCCAGCTGTAGCAAGGCGATGCCTTCGCCGATGCGGTGGCCGTTCGTGGCAAACAGTGCCAGCGCTTCCAGGCCCGCATCCAGCGCGCTCACCGCGTCCCCGGATCGCAGCCGCGATACCGCCATCGTGGACAAGGTTGCGGCAATGTCGACCGGGTTGCCGAGCTGACGGCGCAGTTCCAGACTGATGGCGAGCAGCCGCAGCGCCTCATCATGGTCGCTCTGCGCGTCGGCCAGGCAGGCCGCAACGTAGAGCGCATGCGAATGGAACAAGGCCGCGTCTCGCACCGCCGGCACCGCCAGCAGTACATGCAGTTGCGCCCTCGCCTCACCGACATGGCCGCGCAGTATCCAGAAGTTCTGCAAGGCGACAGCGATCTTCACCGCCACAAATACCGTGTCGTCGGATGCGTTCAGTGCGAACTGGAAAGCGGCACGCAGGTTGTCCAGTTCGTTGTCGCCGCAGCCAGCCCAGCGCCCCTGCTCCGGCCCCTGCATGCCGTTGCGGATCTGCTTGGCCACGCCGAAGAAGTGCTGGCAATGCGCGGCGCCAAGCAGCGCCTCCTCGCCGGCCTGCACCAGCTTCTCGCGCGCGTACTCGCGCAGAGTCTCCAGCAGCCGATAGCGCGCGCCGTCGGGCGCCGTGTCCATCAGCACCAGCGACTTCTCGACCAGCGAACCCAGCAGATCCAGCACGTCCAGGCTGTCCAGCGGCGCCTGCGCGCAGACCTGCTCGGCGGCGGCCAGGTCGAAGCCGCCGGCAAACACGCCCAGGCGGCGGAACAGCTGCTGCTCCGGCTCGCCCAGCAGCTCGTGCGACCAGTCGACCAGCGCGCGCAGCGTCTGCTGGCGCTGCTGCAGCACGCGGTCGCCGCCGGTCAGCAGCTTGTAGCGGTCGCCCAGGCGCTTGTTGATGTCGGCCACGCTCAGCAGGCGCACGCGCGCCGCCGCCAACTCCAGCGCCAGCGGGATGCCCTCCAGCCGCGTCACCAGCTCGGCGATCGCCGGCGCCTGATCGGGCGTCAGCTCGAAGCCGAACTTGTGGGCCTGGGCCCGCGCGACGAACAGGCGCACCGCCGTCGAGGCCGCCAGCTCCGCGATACCGGCAGCACGCCCCGGCAGCGGCAGGGGCTGGACCGGATAAGCCTGCTCGCCCGGCACATGCAGCGCCTCGCGGCTGGAGGCCAGCAGGCGCACATCGGGCGCGGTCTTCAGCAGCGCATGGGCCAGGCTGGCGCAGGCCGGCAGCAGGTGCTCGCAGTTGTCCATCACGATCAGCGCGCGGCGCGTCTTCAGGTGCGCGCTCAGCGTCTGCAGCAGCGGCCGGCCCGGCTCCTCGCGCACACCCAGCACCTGGGCCGCCTCGGCCAGCACCAGGGCGCCATCGCGCAGCGGCGCCAAGTCGAGGAACCAGACGCCATCGGGGAACTCGGCGCGCAGCTCGTCGGCGACCTGCAGCGACAGCCGCGTCTTGCCCAGACCGCCCATGCCCAGCAAGGTCAGCAAGCGGGTCTGCTGCAGGCGCTGCTTGATCTCGCCCAGCTCGCGCTCACGGCCGATGAAGGAGTTCAGCTGCTCCGGCAGGTTGTTCGGGATCTGCCGGATCGGCAGCCAGCGCTCACCGACCCGGGCAACGCGGTAGCTCTTGTCGCCATCGGGCAGCGCGGCAAACGGCGCCCCGTCCGCCACCGCGACCTCGAACAGCTCCAGCGGCTCGGCCACGCCCTTCATCAGCCAGTGGCCATGCGACTGCACGCGGCCGGCGACGATCTCGCCCAGCGCCTGCCGCGCCTCGGCGCTCAGCAGGGTCTGGCCGCCCTGGGCCAGCGCCATCACGCGCGCTGCGGTCGGCTTGGCCAGGCCCTCGACCTCCAGCGGCTTGGCACCGCGCGCCACATCGTCGTGAGCGTTCTCGCGCAGGATCACCGGCCCCACATGCAGGCCGGCACGCGCCTTCAGCGGGATGTGCAGGCCGGCCAGCGCCGCGTGATAGGCGCGGGCATAGGCCAGCGCCTGGCCGGCCTGCTCGAACAGCAG
The DNA here is from genome assembly GCF_040187885.1 of Roseateles cavernae. Classification (NCBI taxonomy): domain Bacteria; kingdom Pseudomonadati; phylum Pseudomonadota; class Betaproteobacteria; order Burkholderiales; family Sphaerotilaceae; genus Roseateles; species Roseateles cavernae. The sequence continues at coordinate 1,046,849 of NZ_JBDPLH010000001.1, read as the reverse complement.
CAGCATGCCGTCGGTCTTGTCGATCTCACGGCCGCCATGCAGCGGCAGCAGATCGCGCGCCACGCGGTCGTGTGCGGCCCACAGCTGGGCCATGTCATGGTCACCCAGCAGGGTGGACAGGTGGGTGCTGTCCACCACATCGGTCAGCAGCAGGGCACGGATCTCGCTCATAGGCCGGGACGATGCCACAGAAAAGAGTCCGGCCTATGCCGGGCTTACTCTCGGCATCGTGGCGTGAACGGCCGTGTCAGGTCAGCTGCAGCTCGCGGCGCAGGGCCGTCGCTTGCAGGAACTGCGCACGTTCGATCGGATCCTCGAAGATCGCCGCCTGCGCGATCAGCCCGCGTCGGGCGGCAGCCAAGGTCACCGCGGCTCGCGGGTCCTGCTGCAGCGCCAGTACGCGGGCGCACCAGATGGCGGCGTCCGCCTCGTCGTCCTGCCAGCCGCCGCGGCCGGCCACAGTGGCCAGCACGGCCTCGACGCCGGCCCGTGCGCCGCTGTCGTCACCGGCCTTCTGCAAGGCGCAGGCGACGCCGGCTTCGCAGGCCAGCGCTTGCGCCGGCTCACCACTGGCCGCCAGGCCGGCCTGCGCCAGCCGGCCATGCTCGACGGCCTCGCGCCAGCGACCCAGCAGATAGCAAGCCTGAAAAGCGGCGTCATGGCCGGTGCATTGGATATAGCGGTCGCCGATTCCCTCTGCCATGCGGACGCCGTCGAGCGCATGGTCCAGCGCTTGTGGCGCCTGCCCCAGTTCGACCAGCACGCCGGCCAGATTGCAGCGCGCCTGCGCACCGATCTGCCGGTGATCAATGGCATCGCAGAGCTGCAGCAGCTGGCAAAGCTGCTCGCGGGACTGTTCCACCAGGCCGCACTGCTGAGCGGCGAAGGCCAGATTCAGCAAGGCGATGGCCTCGCCGTAGCGGCTGCCGATGCTCCGGTATTTGGCCAGCGCCTGCTCGCCACTGGCGAAAGCCTGCTGAAAAAGGCGTTCGGCCGCATAGCCGACGCTCAGATTGTTCAGCACGGACGCCTCGGTATAGCTGTCTTCGCAGGCACGCGCGAGGGTCAACGCGGCCTGCGCATGCAGGCGCGCCTCCTGATGGCGACCTTGGCGGCCCAGCGCCATGATCAAGGTGCTGTGCACCTTGGCCGCCTCGGCCGGAGCCCGCTCACCGGCCGCAGCCAGGCGGCTCAGGCCCAGGGCATGGGCCGGCTCGTAGTCGCCGTTCTGGCACAGGCGGTGCATGCGATGCTGCGCGGCAATCAGGCGCAGCACCGCGTCATCCTGCGCGTCCGCCTCGGCTTCCAGCGCCGCGACGGCCTGCTCATACTCGGCCTCATCGCCGCGGCGCGACCACGCATGGGTGCACACGCGCAGCATCGCGAAGCGCCGCTGCGGGTCAGCGCCGGCATCCAGCGCCAGCGCGCGGCAGGCATGAGCCAACGCCGCGCTGTCGGCATGGCGGGCCACCGCTTGCTGGGCCGCCCGGGCCCAGTGTTCGGCGGCACGGTCAGGGAGGCCGGCGCGCTCGAAATGCTCGGCGATCAGGCCGGCGAACTCCGCCCCGCGCCCCGCGCTGCGCGCCTCGAGCCACAGCGCGGCGCAGCGGTGTTGCTCGCGCCGGTCATGCTTGAGCACGGTGCCGTAGGTGACGTCATGCAGCAGATGGTGCCGGAAGGCAAACTCCATCGCATCGGCGAAGGCGCCACCGTCCTGAGGCAGCACCAGCCCGCGCTGGCTCAGCGCGCCCAGCGCTGCCGGTGCATGGCCGTCGAGCGCGGCCAGGGCCTCGTCCCAGAACACGGCGCCGATCACGCTGGCCTGCTGCAACGCGCGCCGCTGCGGCATCAGCAGCGCATCCAGCCGGGCCTGCAGCACGCCCACCAACGTGGTGGGCACCTGCAGGCGCTGCAGGCCTCCGGCGGCGAGCCGCCAAGGCGTGGCGGAGATGTCCAGCTCGCCCTGGTCCACCAGCATCTGCAGCAGCGCCTCCATATGGAAGGGGTTGCCGTCGGTGCGCTCGATCAGCAGCGTTTGCAGCTGCTGTGCGGCGGCGCCCGCCGGCTCACCCAGTTGGCGCAGCAGGGAGCGCGCCAGCGTCTGGCGGTCCGTCAGATCCAGCGGTGCCAGCGCCAGGCGGGTGCACGCCGGCCAGGTCTCAGCCCAGTCGGGCCGCCGCTCCAGCAGCTCGGGCCGTGCGGCGCACAGCAGCAGCAGCGGCAGCTCGCCACCGACGGCGCACAGCTGCTCGATGGCATCGAGCGAGCCCTCATCGGCCCAGTGCAGATCGTCCAGCATCAGCACCAGCACGGCAGGCGGCGGCAGCCGCGCGCAGGACAGGCGCAGGAACTCGATCCAGGCATGCAGGGCGCGCGCCCGCAGCTGCCGACCGTCCTGCAGGATGCCGGCGATGAAGGGGCTGGCCTGGTAGTCCAGCCCGATCAGCTGGCCCAGCAGCGCGGTCTGTTCATCGGCCCGCTCGCCGAACAGCGGCGCCAGGCCGTCAGCCAGCTTGGCCTGGGCCAGCGCCAAGGGGTCGCTGTCCTGCACATCGAAACAGCGGAACAGCAGATCCCGGATCACGCCGTAGGGCTGATGCAGCCCCTGCGGATGGGCGCTGGCGTGCAAGGGGCCGCCCTGGGTCGAAAGGCCCGCCTCGAACTCGGCCAGCAGGCGCGTCTTGCCCAGACCGGCATCGCCGATGACGGTGATTTGCCGCTGGGTCCGCCCGGTCTGCACGGCGGCCAGCGCGGCCCGCATCTCTGCCAGATCGGCGTCGCGCCCCACCAGGCCGGCGTTGACGGCATCCAGGCCATGCCGCAGCTGCTGCGCGCTGCGCGGGCGCTCGCGCTCGACCCGAAAGGTGAGCATCGGCGCGTCGACACCCTTGATGTGCAAGGCCTGGCCCTGCTGCACATCGAAGCGGTCCTGCACCAGCCGGTAGGTGTCCAGACTGATCAGCAGGCCCCCGGGCGGCGCGCACTGCTCCATGCGCGCGGCAATATTGACCGCGCTGCCGCGTATCGTGCCCTCGGCATCGACGCCTCCGCCCAGCAGCACCTGGCCGGAATGAATGCCGACCCGCACGTCAAAGCCGTGGTGGCCGTGCGCGTCCAGCACCTGCTGCGCCACGCCGCGGCCGGCGGTCAGCAGCGCCAGGCCGCAGCGCAGGGCACGCTCGGCATCGTCTTCCCGCACCTCGTCGGCGCCGAAGCCGGCCAGCAGGTTGTCGCCCGCGTACTGCAGGACCCGGCCGCCATGGGCCTGCACCACGGCGGTGAAGCGTGCCATCGCACCATCCATCACCGCATGGATCTCTTCCGGGTCGAGTCGCTGGCCCAGCGCGGTGGAGCCCACCACATCCAGGAACAGGATGCTGACCAGGCGCAGCGCCTGGCTCTGCGTCGGCTCGGAGCCGGCAGCCTGCAAGGCCTGTGCTTGAACCTGCAGGCCGGCCACCGCGACATCAACGACGGCATCGCCCAGCAAGGCGCGCTGCGACTCCAGCGTCGCGATGGCCGCCTGCAGCGCCTGCAGTGACTGGGGCGGCCCGGCCGCAGGGCCGCTCATGAGCCCAGAGCCTTGCGGCCCGGCCGGGTGTGTGGTGTGGCGGTTGCCGCGGTTCGATGTCGGTTGCACAGACTCATGCTCGGACCCTCGATGCAGCGGCCGAGTTTAGAGGCGGATGGCGCGACCCGGCACCCGTTGTTCCGCCAATCCTGTCCCCGTCTTTATCGACCCGGCCCCAAAAGGACTGGCCGGCAAGCCTGTAGCGGCTCCACAGTCACGCTATGCTGGCTGCGAAAGGACCAGCCGCCATGCGCATCGGAGCACTCAGCCAGGCCACCGGGGTCGATATCGAGACCATCCGCTTCTACGAGAAGAGCGGCCTGCTGCCCGGCCCGGCGCGCAGCGCCAACGGCTATCGCGACTATGCGCAGCCGCATCTGGAGCGCCTGGCCTTCATCCGCCACTGCCGGGCGCTGGACATGTCGCTGGCCGATGTGACCCTGCTGCTGGCCAGTGTGCACAGCCAGGACCCGGCCCAGCTCGCCAGCGTCGACGGCCTGGTCGAGGCGCAACTGGCCAAGGTGCGGGCGCGCCTGGCCAGCATGCAGGCGCTGGAGAAGCAGCTGGTGGCGCTGAAGGCGCGCTGCGACGCCGATCACGACGCCCATGGCTGCGGCATCCTGGAAGAGCTGGTGGCGGCCGCCCATGGCGAGGCCTGTGCCTGCCATGGCCCCGGGAAGACCTGACCCTTCCCTAGAACTAGGTTCTCGCAAACCCCTGCCCGACCCGAACACCCGTCCCCCAGAATGGGGATGAAGGTAACAGATTGTGCGGTCACGATGAGCACCACCGACTCACAGGGAGAGGGTTGGCCCGAACTGGTTCGAGCCACCAAAACCATTGTGGTGGTGGATGTCGTCGAATCAGTGCGCTTGATGCAGGCCAACGAGGCCGATGTCATCGACCGCTGGCGGCGGTTCGTGCATGAGGTCCGGAGTCAGGTCTTGCCCGCCCACCAGGGGCGCATGGTGAAGAGTCTTGGCGACGGGATGTTGCTGGAGTTCGATGAGGTGCTCGCCGGAGTTGCCGCCGCCCAGGACATGCATCGCTCGATGCAGGGCTTCAACCTGGACCGCGTGGCGACCGACTGCCTGCAGCTGCGCATCGGGGTGAATCTGTGCGAGGTGGTCAGGGATCATGACGACATCTATGGCAGCGGAGTCAACCTTGCAGCCCGGCTGACTTCGCTGGCCAAGCCCGGCGGCACGGCCATATCCATGGCGGTCAGAGAGCATCTGCGTGACGGACTGGATGCCGACCTGGAGGATATCGGCGAGTGCTGGGTAAAGAACCTGCCCGAGCCGATCCGAACCTGGCGTCTCTCGAACACCATCACACCGAGCGCGCCGGCGTCGACAACGACTCAAGGCCTGGAGGTGGGTGTCGCCGTCCTGCCATTCAAATCCCTGGCCCCCGGCGGGACCGACGCGCTGCTCGGCGAATTGGTGGCCGAAGAGTTGCTGACCTGCCTCTCGAAAGTCCCCTACCTGTCCGTGATTTCCAAGCTGTCGACCATGGGCCTGGGTCGCCGCAGCAATCAGACGATTCAGTCGCTGGCCAAGCTGCTGGGTGCCAGGTTCTTGGTGCAGGGCAGCTGCGCACGCAGTGGCGATCTGGTCCGCCTGCATGTCGAACTAATGGACGCGCCGTCGCAGCGGATCGTCTGGGCCGAGTCCGCCAGCGTCGACATCGCGGCGGTGCTCAGCGGGCAGGCGGCGGTCTTTGCTAAGCTGTCGGCGCAAATCTCCAGGGCGCTGGTCGGTCGTGAGGCGGAGCGAGCCTGCACTGCGGTGCTCCCGACGCTGGAAAGCTACGCACTGCTGTTCGGTGCGATCGGTCTGCTGCATCGCCTCTCGCTGGATGACTTCAATCGTGCGCGCGAGATGCTCGACCATCTCTGCGAGCGCCACCCCCGCTCGCCGGTGCCGAAAGCCTGGTTGGGCAAATGGCATGTGATGCGGCTCGGGCAGGGCTGGTCACCGGATCCCAAGGAGGACGGTCAGCGCGCGCTTTGGCAAACCTCCAGTGCGCTGGACCTTGCGCCCGATCATGCCCCCAGTCTGGCCCTCGACGGCTTCGTGACCGGCTATGTGCGCAAGGACTTCGCGACGGCCGAGCGGCGCTACGAGCAGGCTCTGCAGGCCAACCCGAATGAAAGCCTGGCCTGGCTTTATCGCTCGGCGATGCTGGGCTACCGGGAACAGCATGATCTGGCGGTGGAGTCGGCCCTGCATGCGCAGCGCCTGTCGCCGCTCGATCCGATGCGCTACTACTTCGATCACTTCATTTCGCTGACCAAGCTGCTGGCCGGCGACTATGCCGGGGCCATCGACTATGGCTTGCGCTCGCTGCGCGGCAATCGCCAGCATGCCTCGACCCTGCGCGCGCTGGTGATGGCGCAGGCGCTGGACGGACAAGTCGAGGCCGCGCGAGCCAATGCGCTGGAGTTGTTGCGCATCGAGCCGGGCCTGACGATCACCGCCTTCCGCGCCCGTTATCCGGGCCAGCGGCAGGCGCAGGTGGATCGTCTGGCCGAGGCCCTGGCGATGGCGGGTGTTCCGCATTGACCGAGGCAGCCTTTCTGAATTCAAGGGAGCAAACATGAGCGCACTGACCGGAACCACGGGCACGACGGGAACCACCGGCACCACCGGGACAACGGGCACAACAGGCACCATCCCGGCGGTCGTCAACGGCTATCCGGGCTATGCCGGGACGCTGGCGAATACGGTGCTGGGCTGCGGCCTGGATCTGAGCCGGGATGCCATCAAGACCAGCCTGAAGGAGTTGGCCATCGGCGCCTATGGCCCGGGCAGGCCGCTGCTGCCGGCCACACTGGATGAGCCTGCCTCACTGGCACGCTGGCAGCCGGAGATCCGCCATAAGGTGCTGGGCTGGGAGGTGACCGGCGATCTGAGCTTTGCCGCCGGGGAGACCAGCGGTCGGCCATATTTCGAGCTGCGCTGGCAGGGTCAGCCGCTGGTGCGCATCGTGCGGCCCTCGCTGGACGAGTTTCGAAAACAGGCTCTAAGCACGATTGAGGAGCGGGAAAAACTGATCAAAACCGATGCGGTGAAGATGCGACTCAACGAGGTGCTCAGCCAGATCACCCCCGCCTTCTCGTTCTGGAGCGCCATCATCCCGCTGCATCCGGACCGCACGCCCAAGACCCTCGAACTGGTGCAGCTGGCGCTGGAACTGGGCAGCAATGTGGTACTGCGCGTCAAGCACGCGCTGGCCTGCCCGCGCCCCTACGAGTTGAACAGCCTCTGCCACCCGACCATCCTGACCCCCGCCCATGGCAGCCTGCCCAGCGGCCATGCGACCGAGAGTTCGACGGTGTCGACCCTGCTGGCCCATCTGCTGTCGGACACGCCGGGCCATGAATCCACCGACTACGGCCACGCGCTGCGCATGCTGGCGCAGCGCGTGGCGGCGAATCGAGTGGTCGCGGGTGTGCACTACCGTATCGACAGCATTGCCGGGCAGATTCTCGGCGAGACGCTGGGCGCGCATATGGTGGCGCTGTGTACCGGAGCCCTGAGTGTGCAGCCCTGTGCTTTTGATGGCCAGGGCGACATCGACAACACCGTAATGGAAGTCGCCGGGCCGGCCAGTGCGCAGACCGGGCTTTATCACGCCTTGGGAGAAGCTCTGAGCCCTCCGGTCAACCTGCAGTTGCAATGGCTGTGGAAGGCCGCGCGTGCCGAGTGGGGCTATTGAGCCCGGGAGCGCGCGATGCCTAACTACGAATGGGTGGAAATGCCGGTGGCGCTGAAGTGCCTGAGCGAGGATCCCTGGGTGCTGTGGCGCTTGCAGCAGCCGGCGCTTGCCAGCCCCTTGCAACTGCTGTGTGAAGCGGGGTCGACGCTGACGCCGGCTGTGGCCGAGGCAGCGGCCTGGCAGGTACCGCAGGTCTATGCGGGCGAAGCCGTCTTCTTCACGGCCCGACGGCTTGCGGGTGCGGCCCAGGGCAATCTGCGGCTGCCGGGACGCACGGTCGGCGGGCTGGAGGTGCTCTAGCAATGAGCAAGAACAGCAGCGACAAGACCGGCCAGCCGGTGCTGGCCATCATCGATGACCGTATCGGTTTCCTGCATCAGCAGTTTCGTGATGCGCAGGGCTACAGCCGCATCCAAAGCCTCTGGGACCAATCTGACACATTGCCGGTGGGCGATTGGGAACGGCCCGCACGCATGGGCTATGGGCGCCGCCTGAGCCAGAGCGCGATCGACCGCTGCCTGCTGGACCTGGCCCGCGATGGCAACGAGGCGCGCGTCTACAAATCCCTGGACCAGCCGTGGGAGGACTGGACCCATGGCACCCATGTGCTGGCGCTGATGGCCGGCCGTCTCGACCCGCTGACCCAGGCGCCGGATGCCGCCAGCGAGTTCCCCATCGTGGCTGTCCAGGTGCCGCGCAGCGCCTTCGACAACACCCATGGCAACTGGCTGAACGTCTATGTGCTGGATGCGCTGCACTACATCCTCGACGAGGCCCCTGCGCAAGCGCCGGTCATTGTCACCGTCAGTCTTGGCGGCCACAGCGGTCCGCACGACAGCAGTGCCATGCTGGACCGGGCCATTGACGACCTGATCGAGCGTGAGGCCGGACGCCTGACCGTGGTCGTCGCAGCGGGCAATAGCCGAGAGGTCGGCGCCCACGCGAGCTTTGTGCTGCCGGCGGCGCCTGCGGGCGGGCAGAGCCGGGAGGAGTTGTTCATCGATGTGGAGCGGGCCGACGAAAGCTCCAACTTCGTCGAGCTTTGGGCCCAGTTCGACTCCATCCATGCCGAGCTGCTGAGCTTCGAGCTTGGTCCAGTGAATGGAAACTCTGTGTCCGTGGCCGCATCCTTGGCCGGCACCGCCGTGCGCGTGATGCGCCGCGAGCCCGCCAATGCGCCAATCGCGATGCTCTATGTCTCGCCCCCCGGAGGCGGGCCCAATGGCCTCAGCGGTATCCAGGCCTGGGTCGGGCTGGCGCAGGGCCTGGCCGGCCCCGGCGATGGCTGGCCGGCCAATCCCTACGGGCGCTGGCGCATCGCGGTGATCAGCCAGGCACCGGTTCCGATCGCGGTGGACGCCTGGGTCGCGCGCGATGATGGAGTGGGTACCGGCAATACCCAGCAGCGTCGCCACCTGTCGTTTCGCGCAGAAAAGACATCGGCGGGTCTGATCAGCCGGGACCGGACCTTGAGCAGCCTGGCCTGGAGTCGTCATGCGGTGGTGGTGGGCGGCTACGCCTACGATTTGGAGAGCGGGATTTACAGCCTATGTGAAGACAGCGCCGCTGGCCGACCGGATGCCAGCGCCGGGCAGCGGCGCGGCCCCGATCTCTGCGGGCCCGCCTTGTTCAAGCGTGGCTCGAACGAGCGGAGTGTGGGCCGGGTCGGCTTCTTCTCACCGCGCCCGATGGCGCCCGACCCGGAGGCCGGCGCACCGACCCGCCGTGGCACCTCGCTGGCAGCGCCTGTGGTGGCGCGACGGCTGGCCGGGCTGCTCGCCGACAGAGGATGTTTGAGCAAGGCAGGGCTGCTGCAAGCCCTGCGTCAGCAGGCCGCGAGTGCACCCGTTGCAAAGCCCGAGCACAGCCACTGGGTTTCGGACTACTGGCTGGCATTGAGCGGTGTAAGGCTGTAGCGCCCGGTGCTCAAGTTCTGGAGGGGCCGAGCCGATGTAGAGTGTGACCCAGCAATTCAGGCCCGCATCCCGGCGGGCCTTGCTTTGTCCACACCCCATGCGCGTCTGCTCGCTCTCTTCCGTCAAGAACCGCATCGTGCTCGGCCAGCCGCTGCCGTTCAGCGTGCGCGATGCCAGCCGCATGCTGCTGCTGGCACGCGGGCAGGTGATAGGCAACGAGGCGCAGCTGCAGGAGCTGTTCGAGCGCGGCGCGCTGGTCGAGGTCCAGGAGCTGGCCGAGGCGGTGCAGCCGCTGCGCCGCGAGACCCCGGCGCAGCGGCTGGCGCGGCTGCCGACCGACTGGGACCGCGGCAGCCGCGATGTCCGGCAGGCGCTCGGTGCGCCAATCGCACAGCTGGCGGGCGCCATCCACAGCACCACCGATCTGCTGCTGTCGCTGATCGAATGCTCGCCCGATGTGGCCCTGTCCCAGGTGGTGCGCCAGCCCGAGGCCGGCGCCGGCCACTACGGCGTCAGCCACTCGATCCATGCCGCCACCGCCTGCCAGGCGGCCGCACGCTATCTGGGCTGGACCGTGGCCGAGCAGCGCCGCGCCTTCCAGGCCGCGCTGACGATGAATGTGGCGATGATCGAGCTGCAGGCCCGGCTGTCGACCCAGGTCTCGCCGCTGACGGCCAAGCAGCGCGAGGCCATCAACGAGCACCCGACCCGCAGCGCCGAGATGCTCCGCGAGGCCGGCATCACCGACACCGACTGGATCGAGGCCGTGCTCAAGCACCATGAGCTGGCCGACGGCTCCGGCTATCCGAACGGCGCGACCGACATCAGCGAGCTGGCCGAGATGCTGCGCTTTGCCGATGTCTACACGGCCCGCCTGTCCAGCCGCGCCAACCGGCCGGCGATGAGCGCCCAGCAGGCCGGCCGCGAGCTGCATCAGATGGCGGCCCAGAGCCCGCTTGCCGCCGCGCTGATCAAGGCCTTCGGCATCTTCCCGCCGGGCAGCGTCGTCAAGCTGGCCTCGGGCGAGATCGGCATCGTCGTGCGCAACGGCGACAAGGCCTACCGCCCGATGGTGGCCGCGCTGACCAATGCCTCCGGCGAACCGCGCCTGAGCCCGGTCACGCGCGACAGCGCCCGCGACGAGCATTCGGTCGTCGCCCTGCTGTCAGCCCAGGCGATGCCGATGCGCTTGTCCGACGAGCGCATTGCCAGCCTGATCGGCGGCCACTGATTCAGAGACTGAAGTCGTAGTCGATCGTCAGCGGCGCATGGTCGCTGAACTTCTGGGCCTTGTAGATGGCCGCCTGCCTTGCCAGCGCGGCCAGCTTCGGGGTCGCGAAGTGGTAGTCCAGGCGCCAGCCCACATTCTTGGCATAGGCCTGGCCGCGGTTGCTCCACCATGTGTAGCACTCGTCGGTAGTGTCGGGATGCAGCTGGCGATAGACATCGATCAGGCCGCCCTGGTCCGGCCCGCTGCCGAAGAGCTGGTCCAGCCAGGCGCGCTCCTCGGGCAGGAAACCGCTGTTCTTCAGATTGCCCTTCCAGTTCTTCAGATCGGCGGGCTTGTGGGCGATGTTCACATCGGCCACCAGGATGAACTCGCGCTCGGCCTTCAAGGCCATCAGGTAGGGGTACATCGCCGCGAGGAAGCGGTACTTCGCCTCCTGGCGCTCCGGGCCGCTGGAACCGCTGGGGAAGTAGCAGCTGATGATGCTGAGCTTGCGGCCGGGCTTGTCGAAGCGCATCTCGACCCAGCGGCCCTCGTCATCGAACTCCGGCACGCCAAAGCCCTTGATGATGTCGCTGGGCTCGATGCGGCTGTACAGGCCGACGCCCGAATAGCCCTTCTTCTGCGCGTAGTGGAACTGGCCCTTCAGCCCCCCCGAGCTGCAGAAGACCTGATCCACATGCTCGTGCTGGGCCTTGACCTCCTGCACGCCCAGCAGATCGGCGTTCTGCTGCGGCAACCAGTCGAAAAATCCCTTGGTGGCGGCGGAGCGGATGCCGTTGAGATTGGCGGTGATCAGGCGCATGGATGGTGGTCGGTAGGAGGAAGGGACGGCCACTGTAGCGCAGGCGCTTTCTGCGGTGTTTTGGCAACAAAACCGTCACAGCCTAGGGTTTTCCAGTAAATCCTGGCATCCAACTTGCTAGATTCCCCGGCTCGGTCCCTCCGGGCGCCAGCCGCCTGCAGCCAGCATTCCTTTCCCCCTTGGAGTTGTCCCCATGTCCCACCATCCCGCACAAGCCCGCCCCGCGCCGACCGCCCTCGCGGTCGCGCTGGCCCTGGCCGCCTGGCCCGCCAGCCAGGCCCTGGCCCAGGAAAAAACCCAGCTCGAAACCGTCACGATCACGGCCGAGCGCCGGGTCGAGAACATCAAGGACGTGCCGACCGCCGTCTCCAGCGTCAGCGGCGAGAAGCTCGATGTGCTGGCCTCGGGCGGCCAGGACGTGCGCTTCCTGTCGGGCCGCGTGCCCAGCCTGAACATCGAGTCGTCGTTCGGCCGCGCCTTCCCGCGCTTTTACCTGCGCGGCTATGGCAATACCGACTTCCGTCTCAATGCCTCGCAGCCGGTCTCGCTGATCTATGACGACGTGGTGCAGGAGAACCCGATCCTGAAGGGCTTCCCGGTCTTCGACATGAAGGCGGTCGAAGTGATCGCCGGCCCGCAGGGCACGCTGTTCGGCCGCAACACGCCGGCCGGCGTGGTCAAGTTCGACTCGGTGCGCCCGTCCAAGAAACAGGACGGCTATTTCAGCGCCTCCTACGGCACCCATGGCAGCGCGACCGTCGAGGGCGCCGCCAATGTGCAGCTGGGCGGCGACTGGTCGGCCCGGGTGTCGGCCCAGGTGCAGCGCCGCGACGACTGGGTGAGCAACCAGGTTGCCACCGGTGCCACCAAGAAGACCGAGGGCTACGACGACCGCGCGGTTCGCCTGCAGGCCCTGTACGAACCCAACCAGGGTTTCAGCGCCTTGTTCAATGTGCACAACCGCGAGCTCGACGGCAGTCCGCGCCTGTTCCGCTCCAGCGTCATCAAGCCCGGCACCAACGACCTGGCCGACGGCTTCGATCCGGCCAAGGCCTATTTCGACGGCAAGAACGAGCAGCGCCTGCACGCCACCGGCGGCAGCGCCCGCATCAAGTGGGCCCTGGATGGTTTCACGCTGCACTCGATCACAGGTATCGAGGCGGTCCAGCCCTTCAGCCGCGCCGACGTCGACGCCGGCTACATCAACAACTTCGTCCAGCCGCCTCCGTTCAACGGTGAGGGCAATGTGTTCTGGAGCTCGGAAACCTCGGACGCACTGAAGGACCACCGCCAGCTGAGCCAGGAGTTCCGTCTCGAGTCCAATGGCAGCGGCCCGCTGCGCTGGCAGGGCGGTGTCTATCTGTTCGACGAGCGCTACACGATGGAGAGCATCGACTATCTGGCAGCGCCGGCCGACGCGCTGGTCAGCACCCGCCAGACCAACAAGGCCTGGGCCTTGTTCGGCTCGATCAACTACCGCGTCAGCCCCGATCTGAACCTGCGCGGCGGCCTGCGCTACACCAAGGACAAGAAGACCCTGGCCACCACCGGCACGGTCAACGCCTCGGCCGGCACCAGCGCCAGCACCAACGACAGCAAGGTCAACTGGGATCTGTCCGGCACCTACACGCTGACGCCCGAGACCAATGTCTATGCGCGCGTCGCCACCGGCTTCCGCGCCGCGTCGATCTATCCGGCCAGCGGTTTCGGCCCGCAGAGCAAGGCACGTCCGGAGACCGTGACCTCGTACGAGCTGGGCGCCAAGAGCGAGTTCTGGCAGCGCCACGCCCGCCTGTCGGCCACGCTGTTCAGCTACGAGGTCAAAGACCAGCAGCTGACCGCGGTCGGCGGCACCAACAACACCAACACCCTGCTGAATGCCAGCAAGGGCGAAGGTCGCGGCTTCGAGCTGAACCTGGAGTTGCTGCCCACCGACAACCTGTTGCTGACGCTGAGCACCAGCTACAACGACACCAAGATCAAGGACCGCAGCCTGACCATGCCCCAGGCCGGCAGCGGCGCGACCATGATCGGCACGCCGGATGCCAACGGCAACTACAGCATCTATAACAACCCGCTGCCGAATGCACCCAAGTGGATCGCCAACCTGACTGCCCGCTACAGCATGCCGACCGCGGCCGGCAATGAGTTCTACGTCTACACCGACTGGGCCTACCGTTCCAAGGTCAACTTCTTCCTCTACAAGTCGGTCGAGTTCACCGGCAAGCCGCTGACCGAGGGCGGCCTGCGTGTCGGCTACATCTGGGACAACGGCAAGTACGAGGTGGCCGGTTTTGTGCGCAACATCACCGACAAGGTGGTGGTCAACGGCGCCATCGACTTCAACAACCTGACCGGCTTCATCAACGACCCACGCACCTACGGCGTGCAGTTCAAGGCCCTGTTCTAAGGCCTAGGGGCTGCTTGATCGAGCCCGGTCGCCGCAAGGCGGCCGGGCTTTTTTACGCCCCTACAATGCGGGCGAATTCTTCAAGAGCCCGACCATGACCACCGCTGCCGCCCCCACCGATGCCCTGGCCCAGGATTTCGTTGCCTTTGCCGTCGAGGCCGGCGTGCTGCGTTTCGGCGAGTTCAAGACCAAGGCCGGGCGACTGAGCCCCTATTTCTTCAACGCCGGCCTGTTCGACGACGGCGCCAAGCTGGGCCGGCTGGCGGGCTTCTATGCCCAGCGCCTGGTCGCCTCGGGCCTGGCCTTCGACATGATCTTCGGCCCGGCCTACAAGGGCATCACCCTGGCGGCCGCCGTGTCGATGGAGCTGGCGCGGCTGGGCCACAACAAGCCTTTTGCCTACAACCGCAAGGAAGCCAAGGACCATGGCGAGGGCGGCACCCTGGTGGGCGCGCCGGTGCGGGGTCGGGTCTTGATCATCGACGACGTGATCTCCGCCGGCACCTCGGTGCGCGAGTCGATTTCGATGATACAGGCCGCCGGCGCCACGCCTTGCGGCGTGACGATCGCGCTGGACCGCCAGGAGAAAGCCGCCGAGAACGGCGTCGACATGAGCTGGTCGGCCGTCCAGTATGTGTCGCAGCAATTGCAACTGCCGGTGATCTCGATTGCCGGGCTGGCGGACTTGCTGCAGTATCTGCGCAGCACCAGCGACGCGGTGGCCGCCGGCCACTCGGCGGCGGTGCAGGCTTACCGAGACCGATACGGAGTCTGATGCGAGCTGCTAGCCCCGCCCCTGCCGCCCTGCTGCTGTCTCTGCTGCTGGCCGAGGCCGGTGTGGTCTGGGCGCAGACTAAACCGGCATCGATCGGGGCCATCTACAGCTGCACCACGGCCGATGGCCGGCGCCTGACCTCGGACCGGCTGATCGCCGACTGCAACAATCGCGAGCAGCGCATCCTGAACACCGACGGCTCGCTGCGCGCCATCGTGCCGCCGGCGATGTCGCCCGAGGAGCGGGCCGCCTATGAGGCGCGCGAACGCCGGCTGGCGGCCGAACGCGCGGCCCAGACCGACGCGGTGCGGCGCGACCGCAACCTGATGACGCGCTACCGCAGCGCCGAGGCCCACCAGCATGCGCGCGAGGCCGCGCTGGACGATGTCATCAAGGGCATGCGCCTGTCCGAGAACCGCATCAAGGACCTGGCCACCGAGCGCAAGCCGCTGCAGGACGAGGCCGAGTTCTACAAGGGCCGGCCCCTGCCGGCCAAGCTCAAGCAGCAGCTCGATGCCAACGACGCCTCGGCCGAGGCGCAGCGCGTGCTGATCGAGAACCAGAAGGCCGAGCTGGTGCGCATCAACAAGAACTTCGACACCGAGCTGGCACGGCTGAAGAAGCTGTGGGCCGGAGCGCCCCCCGGCAGCCTGGACTGATCAGCCCCCGAGCCAAGGCATGCGGGACATGCCTTGGCCTTCGCTAGGCGTCGCCCGGTCCGCAGGGACCGGCCTCGGTCCTAGCTCAGCTTCTTTTTCAGCAGCTCGTTGACCGCCGTCGGATTGGCCTTGCCCTTGGTGGCCTTCATGGCCTGGCCGACCAGGGCGTTGAAGGCCTTGTCCTTGCCGGCGCGGAACTCCTCCACGGACTTCGCATTGGCGGCCAGCACCTCGTCGAGGATGCGCTCCAGCTCGCCGGTGTCATTGGACTGCTTGAGGTCCTTGGCTGCGATGATGGCGTCGACCTCGCCACCCCTGGACCACAGCTCCTCGAACACCTGCTTGGCCGAGTTGTTCGAGATCGTGCCGTCCTGGATGCGCAGGATCAGCGCACCCAGGGTCGTGGCGCTCACCGGGCTGCTGTCGATCTCGCGCTCCTCGGCATTGAGGCGGCGCGCGATCTCGCCCTGCAGCCAGTTGGCCACCAGCTTGGGCGCCTTGCAGATGTCGCGGGCGGCCTCGTAGAAGCGCGCAGTCGCGAGACTGGCCGTCATCAGGCTGGCGTCATAAGGGGGCAGGCCATCGGTCTCCTGAAAGCGCGCCGCCATCACGGCCGGCAGCTCGGGCAGCTCGCCGCGCACCCGCTCCACCCATTCCGGCGCGATCACCAGCGGCGGCAGGTCGGGATCGGGGAAGTAGCGGTAGTCGGCCGCGTCTTCCTTGCTGCGCATCGCCCGGGTCTCGCCGGTGTCGGGGTTGAACAGCACGGTCGCCTGCTGGATCTCGCGGCCGTCCTCGATCTCGTCGATCTGCCAGTTGACCTCATAGTCGACCGCCTGCAGCAGATTGCGGAAGCTGTTCAGGTTCTTGATCTCGCGGCGCGTGCCATAGGGCTCGCCGGGCTTGCGCACCGAGACATTGACGTCGCAGCGGAACGAGCCCTCCTGCATATTGCCGTCGCAGATGCCCAGCCACATCACCAGCGCATGCAGGGTCTTGGCGTACTCGCAGGCCTCGGCGCCGGAGCGCATATCGGGCTCGGAGACGATCTCCAGCAGCGGCGTGCCGGCGCGGTTCAGGTCTATGCCCGATTGGCCGTGATAGTCCTCGTGCAGGCTCTTGCCCGCGTCCTCTTCGAGGTGGGCGCGGGTCAGGTTGACGACCTTCTTCTGCTCGCCGACGAAGAATTCCAGCTTGCCGCCCTGCACGACCGGGATCTCGTACTGGCTGATCTGGTAGCCCTTGGGCAGGTCGGGGTAGAAGTAGTTCTTGCGCGCAAAGATCGACAGCGGCGCGATCTTCGCGCCCACGGCCAGGCCCAGGCGGATCGCCCGCTCGACCGCGCCGCGGTTCAAGACCGGCAGGGTGCCGGGCAAGGCCAGGTCCACCGGCGAGGCCTGGGTATTGGGCTCGGCGCCGAAGGCGGTCGAGGAGCCGCTGAAGATCTTCGATTGGGTGGACAGCTGGACGTGGTTCTCCAGCCCGATCACGACTTCGTAGCCGCGGATGAGTTTGCTCGTCATGTCAGATTCCTGCCGGGGCTTGTTGGTGCCAGTCGGTCGCCTGCTGCAAGGCATGGGCCGCATGCAAGAGCTGCCCCTCCTTGAAGTAGTTGCCCAGCAGCTGCAGGCCCACCGGCATGCCGCCCTCGCCCAGGCCCACCGGCACGCTCATGCCGGGCAGACCGGCCAGCGAGCCGGGCAGGGTGAAGATGTCGGCCAGATAGGCCTTGACCGGATCGTCCGAGCCTTCGCCATGCTTCCAGGCGACGGTCGGCGCCACCGGGCCGGCGATCAGATCGCACTGCGTGAAGCAGCGCTGGAAGTCGTCGGCGATCATGCGACGCAGCTTCTGCGCCTGCAGATAGTAGGCGTCGTAATAGCCATGGCTCAGCACATAGGAGCCGATCATGATGCGGCGCTTGACCTCGGCGCCGAAGCCTTCGGCACGGGTCTTCTTGTACATGTCCAGCAGATCGTCGTACTTGGCGGCGCGGTGGCCGAACTTGACGCCATCGAAGCGGGAGAGGTTCGAGCTGGCCTCGGCCGGCGCGATGATGTAGTAGACCGGGATCGCCAGCTCGGTGCGTGGCAGGCTGACGTCGACCAGCGTGGCGCCGAGCTTTTCCAGCTCGGCCAGGCCGGCGCGCACCGCGCGCTCGACATCGCCGCTCAGCGCGGCCGGGAAGAACTCGCGCGGCAGGCCGATGCGCAGGCCCTTCAGCGGCTGGGCCGCCGTGGCGCCCTCGCGGGCCGCCAGCATCTGCGCATGGAAGTCCTGCGGTGGCTGCTCGATGCTGGTGGCATCGCGCGCGTCGAAGCCGCTCATCGCCGACAGCAGCAGGGCGCAGTCTTCGGCCGAGCGCGCCATCGGGCCGGCCTGGTCCAGACTGGAGGCGAAGGCGATCATGCCGTAGCGCGAGCACACGCCATAGGTCGGCTTGATGCCGGTGATGCCGGTGAAGCTGGCAGGCTGGCGGATCGATCCGCCGGTGTCGGTGCCGGTGGTGGCCGGCACCAGGCGGGCCGCCACCGCGGCGGCCGAGCCGCCCGAGGAGCCGCCCGGCACCCGGCTCGCGTCCCAGGGGTTGGCCACCGGCTTGAAGGCCGAGTTCTCGTTGGCCGAGCCCATCGCGAACTCGTCGCAGTTGAGCTTGCCCAGCGAGACCGTGCCGGCCGCGTTCAGCTTGGCGACGACGGTGGCGTCAAAAGGGCTGCGGTAGCCGACCAGCATCTTGGAGCCGGCGGTCGTGGGCATGTCCCGGGTGACGAAGATGTCCTTGTGCGCCAGCGGCACGCCCAGCAGAGACCCGGCCTCGCCAGCGGCGCGGCGCGCATCGGCGGCGCGAGCGCTGTTCAGCGCGACTTCCGCATCGACATGCAGAAACGCGCCCAGCGCCTCGGCGGAGGTAACACGTGCAAGAAGGTGTTGCGTGATTTCGAGGCTGGAAACCGTCTTGTCGGCGAGGGCACGGCCGAGTTCGGCCACGCCCAGGGTGTGCAGCATATTCATTCGATGACCTTGGGAACCAGGAACAGACCGTCTTCGACCGCTGGTGCGCTGCGCTGATTGAGCTCGCGCTGATTGCTCTCGGTGACCGCGTCCTCGCGCAGGCGCAAAGCGACCTCCTGCACGGCGGACAGCGGCGTGTACAGCGGCTCAACGCCGCTGGTGTCGACCGCGCTCATCTGCTCGACGATGGAGAAGAAACCATTGAGCTGGCTCAGCAGCGCCTCGGCTTCGCCGCCTTGCAGCTCCAGCCGCGCCAGATGGGCGATACGGCTCACGTCTTGTGGGGTCAGGGCCATGGGGTAAACGGTTTGGGGCCGGGAAAAACCAGGTCCGTAAGTGTCAGAAACTAAGGTCTCCTCGGGTCTGCCAGGGCAGGAAACCCAGAGGTGATCAGGTATTATCTCCGCTTATCTCCATGGTTACGGGGCTGCATGGCCGCAAGGTTCAAGCGGCCTCGTTGCATATGGTGCGAACAAATCCGCGCAGCCCTCAATCCGGCTGCACCGTTTTCAGAACCGCTCAGCCCCAAGCCAGCTCCAGGTCGATCTCACCCACAGGCTCAGATGCCCTGACTGGCGCTCCATACACACCATGTTCGCTTCCCTGCGTCGCTACTTCTCCACCGACCTCGCCATCGACCTCGGCACCGCCAACACCCTCATCTACGTGCGCGGCAAGGGCATCGTGCTGGATGAGCCCTCGGTGGTGGCCATCCGCCACGAAGGCGGCCCGAACGGCAAGAAGACCATCCAGGCCGTCGGCCGCGAGGCCAAGGCCATGCTGGGCAAGGTGCCCGGCAATATCGAGGCGATCCGCCCGATGAAGGACGGCGTGATCGCCGACTTCACCGTCACCGAGCAGATGCTCAAGCAGTTCATCAAGATGGTGCACGACTCGAAGATGCTCAAGCCGAGCCCGAGGATCATCATCTGCGTGCCCTGCGGCTCGACCCAGGTCGAGCGCCGCGCCATCCGTGAGTCCGCGCTGGGCGCCGGCGCCTCCGAGGTCTATTTGATCGAGGAGCCGATGGCCGCGGCTATCGGTGCCGGCCTGCCGGTCTCCGAAGCCTCTGGCTCGATGGTGGTCGACATCGGTGGCGGCACCACCGAGGTCGGCGTGATCTCGCTGGGCGGCATGGTCTACAAGGGCTCGGTCCGCGTCGGCGGTGACAAGTTCGACGAGGCCATCATCAACTACATCCGCCGCAACTACGGCATGCTGATCGGCGAGCCCACTGCCGAGGCCATCAAGAAGAACATCGGCTCGGCCTTCCCTGGCTCCGAGGTCAAGGAGATGGAAGTCAAGGGCCGCAACCTCAGCGAGGGCGTGCCGCGCAGCTTCACGATCTCGTCCAACGAGATCCTGGAGGCGCTGACCGACCCGTTGAATCAGATCGTCAGCGCGGTGAAGAACGCGCTGGAGCAGACCCCGCCCGAGCTGGGCGCCGACATCGCCGAGCGCGGCATGATGCTGACCGGCGGCGGCGCGCTGCTGCGCGACCTGGACCGATTGCTGGCCGAGGAGACCGGCCTGCCTGTGCTGGTGGCCGAGGATCCGCTGACCTGCGTGGTGCGCGGTTGCGGCATGGCGCTGGAGCGCATGGAGCGCCTGGGCTCGATCTTCACTTCGGAGTAAGCGCCTCCATGAAGCGCTCCGAGCCGGCACGCTTCACGCGGGGCCGGCTTTTGCACATCTCGCCCCCCGCCTGAGCCATGCCACTGGGCACCCTGGATCGCACGCCACCCCCGTTTTTCCGCCAGGGCCCCTCGGCCCTGACCAAGCTGCTGCTGTGCGCGGCGCTGGCCATCTTCCTGATGGTGGCCGATGCCCGCTTCAAGCTCGCGACGCCGGCGCGCGCCGCACTGGCCCTGGTGCTGCACCCGGTGCAGCGGGCGCTGCTGGCGCCGGTCGATGCCTGGGAACAGCTGGGCGACTATCTGCGCGGCACCGAGCGCGCGATGGCCGCCGAGGACCAGGCGCGGCGCCAGTTGGTGCAGCAGGCCGAGCGCCTGTCACGCGCCGAGCAGCTGCAGGCCGAGAACCAGAGCCTGCGCGCGCTGCTGGCCCTGCGCCCGGCGCTGCAGGTGCCGACCATCGCCGCCGAGGTCCTGTACGAGGCGGCCGACCCCTATTCGCGCAAGCTGGTGATCGACCGCGGCAGCCAGCAGGGCGTGCGCGCCGGCGCGCCGGTCATCAACGATGCCGGCGTGCTGGGCCAGGTGACGCGGGTCTATCTGCTGTCGGCCGAGGTCACGCTGCTCAATGACAAGGACGCCGCCATCCCCGTGCTCAACACCCGCAGCCAGCAGCGCGGCGCGGCCTTTGGCGGCACCGACGGCCTGGGCATGGAGCTGCGCTTCATGGCCACCAACGCCGACCTCAAGCAGGACGATCTGCTGACCACCTCGGGCCTGGACGGCGTCTATCCGCCCGGCCTGCCGGTGGCCCGCATCAGCGCCATCGAGCGGCGTGGCGACAGCAGCTTTGCCCGCGTCAGCCTGCGCCCGGTGGCACAGCTCGACAATGTCCGCCATGTGCTGGTGCTGGGCGCGCTGGCCGAACTCGAGCATGCCCGCAGCGAGGCCGTCGCGGCCTCGGCCGCCGCCGCGTCGGCCCCGGCACGCGCCGGCAGCAAGGCCAGCGGAGGTCGCCCATGATCATGCCGCGCGGCTCCGGCCAGCTGCTGCTGCCGGCCAACCCCCTCTTCATCGCGCTGAGCCTGCTGCTGGCCCTGGTGGTGGACATGGTGCCGGTCGGGCGCCAGAGCGCGATGCCCGATGTGCTGGCCCTGGTGCTGGTGTTCTGGAATGTGCACCAGCCGCGCCGGGTCGGCGTCGGCTGGGCCTTTGTGTTCGGTCTGCTGGTCGATGTCCAGCACGGCGCGCTGCTGGGCCAGCATGCGCTGTCCTATAGCGTGCTGAGCTTTGGCGCGATCGCGCTGCACCGGCGCCTGCTGTGGTTCAGCCTGCCCGTGCAGGCGCTGCACATCCTGCCGCTGTTCGTACTAGCCCATGCGGTGTCGCTGGCGGTGCGGCTGATGGTCGGCGGCATGTGGCCGGGCTGGCCGCTGCTGCTGGCGCCGCTGTTCGAGGCCTTGCTGTGGCCCATCGCCACGGTGCTGCTGCTGGCGCCGCAACGCCGCGCCCCGGATCGAGACGCCAACCGGCCCCTGTGATGATGCTGCTGAAGAATTCCGAGCAGGAGCAGTCGCAGTTCCGGCTGCGCGTGCTGGCGGCGGTGGCCTTCGTGCTGTTCTGCTTCGGCCTGCTGGTGGCGCGCCTGGTCTGGCTGCAGGTGCTGCAGCATGACGAGCTGGCCGAGCAGGCCGAGAGCAACCGCACCGCCATCGTGCCCATCGTGCCGAACCGCGGCCTGATCAAGGACCGCAACGGCATCGTGCTGGCCAGCAACTACTCGGCCTACACGCTGGAGATCATGCCGTCCAAGGCCGGCGATCTGGACAAGACCATCGATGCCCTGTCCGAGGTGATCGAGATCCAGACGCGCGACCGCCGCCGCTTCAAGCGCTTGCTGGAGGAGAGCAAGCACTTCGACTCGCTGCCGATACGCACCAAGCTCAGCGATGAGGAGGTCGCCCGCTTCACCGCCCAGCGCTTCCGTTTCCCGGGCGTCGAGATCAAGGCCCGGCTGTTCCGCAGCTATCCGATGGGCGAGGTCGGCAGCCATCTGATCGGCTATATCGGCCGCATCAACCAGGCCGAGAAAAAGGCCATGGACGACTGGGACGAGGAAGACATCGCCAACTACCGCGGCACCGAGTACATCGGCAAGCTGGGCCTGGAGCAGGCCTACGAACGCGAGCTGCATGGCATCACCGGCTTCGAGCAGCTCGAGACCAGCGCCGGCGGCCGCGCGGTGCGGCGCCTGGCCCACAAGCCGCCGACGCCGGGCAACACGCTGATGCTGTCGATCGACATCCGCCTGCAAGCCCTGGTCGAGGAGCTCTACAAGGACAGGCGCGGCGCGCTGGTGGCGATAGACCCGCGCAACGGCGAGGTGCTGGCCTTCGTGTCCAAACCGACCTTCGACCCGAATCTGTTCGTCGACGGCATCGATGCCGACAGTTGGCGCGAGCTCAACGACAACATCGACAAGCCGCTGCTGAACCGTGCGCTGCGCGGCACCTATCCGCCGGGCTCGACCTTCAAGCCGCTGATGGCGATGGCGGCGCTGACCAGCGGCAAGCGCGCGCCCGGCACCATCGTGATGGACAACCTGGTCTACAGCTTCGGCGGCCGCACCTTCGGCAGCCCGGAGGCGGACCGGCCCGGCCCCAAGGACATGCGGCTGGCCATCGTCGGCTCCAGCAATGTCTACTTCTACAGCCTGGCCAACGAGATGGGCGTGGACCTGATCCACGACGAGCTCGAACCCTTCGGCCTGGGGCGCAAGACCGAGATCGATCTGCAGGGCGAGGTGACGGGCGTGCTGCCTTCGCAGGCCTGGAAGAAGCGCTATTTCGCCCGCAGCCCGGCCAACCAGAAGTGGTTCCCCGGCGAAACCATCTCGCTGGGCATCGGCCAGGGCTACAACAGCTTCACGATACTGCAGCTGGCCACCGCCTATGCCACCGTGGCCACCAGCGGCCAGCGCTACAAGCCGCGCCTGGTGCGCGAGATCGAGGACGTGGTCAAGCACGAGCAGCGCCGCGTCGCCAGCGCCGCGCTGGAGCCGCTGCCGCTCAAGCCCGCCGATGCCGAGGTGATACGCAATGCGATGCATGGCGTGACGATGGAAGGCACCTCGCGCGCCGTCTTCATGGGAGCGCCCTACACCAGCGGCGGCAAGACCGGCACGGCCCAGGCCGTGGGCCTGCGCGCCGGCGAAAAATACAGCAGCATCAAGGCCGATGAGCGCAAGCGCGACCATTCGCTCTATGTCGCCTTCGCGCCGGTCGAGGCCCCGACCGTCGCGCTGGCGCTGATTGTCGAGAACGCCGGCTGGGGTTCGACCGCCGCCGCGCCGATTGCGCGCCGCGTCTTCGACTTCCTGCTGCAAGGCGTCTACCCCAGCGAGGAAGACATTGCACTGACACAGCAAGGCCTGACCAAGGCGCCGGTCGGTGCGCCGCGCCCCATCACGGCCGTGCCGCTGCCGGGTCAGGCGGCCGCGTCGGCACCTGCGCCGGCCGTATCAGCGGCCACATCAGCCGCCTCGGGAGTCCGCCGATGAGTCATGTCTTCAGCAAGCCCTCGCTGCTCAGCCGCCTGCGGCCCTGGGTCAGCGGCTTTGACGGACCGCTGCTGCTGATCCTGGCCTGGCTGGCGGGCCTGGGCCTGATGTGCATGTACTCGGCCGGCTTCGACCATGGCACGCGCTTCGTCGACCACGCCCGCAATATGGCACTGGCGGCGGCCATCATGTTTGTCGTCGCCCAGGTGCCGCCGCAGCGGCTGATGGCGCTGGCGATCCCGCTGTACACGGTGGGCATTGCGCTGCTGGTGGCGACGGCGCTGTTCGGCATCAGCAAGAAGGGCGCGACGCGCTGGCTCAATATCGGCATCGTGATCCAGCCCTCGGAGCTGCTGAAGATCGCCACGCCGCTGATGCTGGCCTGGTGGTTCCAGCGGCGCGAGGGCCAGCTGCGCACGGCCGACTTCGTCATCGCGCTGCTGATGCTGGCCGTGCCGGTGGGCCTGGTGGCGCGCCAGCCCGATCTGGGCACCTCGATCCTGGTGTTCGCGGCGGGTTTTTATGTGCTGTTCTTCGCCGGCTTCAGCTGGCGCATCATCCTGCCGGCCGTCGCCGCCGGCGCGATCGCGATCACGACCCTGGTGCTCAGCGAGGACCAGATCTGCCAGCCCGATGTCGAGTGGCCGGTGCTGCGCGAGTATCAGAAGCACCGCGTCTGCACCCTGCTCGATCCGCACAAGGACCCGCTCGGCAAGGGCTTCCACATCATCCAGGGTGAGATCGCGATCGGCTCGGGCGGGCTGACCGGCAAAGGCTTCATGAAGGGCACGCAAACCCATCTGGAGTTCATCCCGGAGCGCACCACCGACTTCATCTTCGCCGCCTACGGCGAGGAGTTCGGTCTGGTCGGCGCCCTGGGCCTGCTGCTGGGATTTGCCGCGCTGATCGTGCGCGGGCTGATGATCGCGGCCGAGGCGGCCAACCCGTTCGGCCGGCTGCTGGCCGGCGCCATCACGCTGAGCTTCTTCACCTATGTGTTCGTCAATATGGGCATGGTCAGCGGCATCCTGCCGGTGGTCGGCGTGCCCCTGCCCTTCATCAGCTATGGCGGCACGGCGATGGTGATGCTGGGCCTGAGCCTGGGCATCCTGATGTCGATCGCGAAGAGCCGGCGCTTCATGTCGCGCTGAGCGCGTCGCGGCCCGGATGGGCCGCGAAACGCACGGTGAAGCGTGCGCCAGGCCCCTGGCCATCCTCCTGCGCCTGGCCGGACCGCAGCTCGCGGGTCTCGTCCAGCGTGATCTCGGCCTCATGCTGCTGGACGATCTCACGCACGATGGCCAGGCCCAGGCCCGAGCCGTCGACATTGGTGCCCAGCGCCCGGTAGAAGGGCTGGAACACCTGCTCGCGCTCCGACGCCGGAATGCCCGGCCCCGAGTCCTCGACCTGCAGCACCGTGACCTGGCCGAACGGGTCTTCGACGACGCGCACCGTCACCGTGCCATGCGGCGGCGTGTAGAGCAGGGCGTTGTCGACCAGATTGCGGATCAGCTCGCGAATCAGCAACGGATGGCCGTTGATGCGCAGCGCGCTGTGCTCGTCGTCCGGCCCCTCGAAGCCGAGGTCGATGCGCTTGTCCATCGCGCGCGGCACGAAGTCGCGCACCGTCTCCATCGCCAGCTCGGACAGATTGACCTCGCTGCGTCGCGCCGCATGCTCCTTGTCCTCGGCGCGGGCCATCGCGAGCAGCTGGTTGACCATATGGGCGGCGCGCTGGCTGGACAGGGCAATCTGCTGCAGCGAGCGGCGCAGCTCGGCCGGCTCGCTGCGGCCCTCGTCGATCTCGCGCTGCGCGAACTCGGCCTGGGTGCGCAGGCCGGCCAGCGGCGTCTTCAGCTGATGGGCGGCATCGGCCAGGAAGTGCTTCTGCGCGCCGATCGACTGGTCGAGCCGGCCCAGCAAATCATTGATCGCGCGCACCAGCGGTGCGACCTCGTCGGGGATGCGGCGCTCGTCGATCGGGCTCAGGTCCGAGCTCTCGCGCGAGCGGATGCGGCGCTGCAGATCGTTCAGCGGCGCGATGCCACGCGCCAGCGCCAGCCACACCAGCAGCACCGCCAGCGGCAGTATCACGAACTGCGGCAGTATCACGCCCTTGATGATCTCGTTGGTCAGGCGCGCACGCTTGCCCGGGGTCTCGGCCACCTGGACCAGCATGGTCTGGGTCGAGCCGGCCTGCCCCTCGGGCGCCACCCACAGATAGGCGACCCGCACCGAGTCGCTGCCGACCTCGTCATCGCGGAAATGCAGCTCCCAGGGCACGATGGGATCGTCGGCCGGCGGCACCGGCAGCTGGCGGTCACCGCTGAGGAACTCGCCGCGCAGACCCAGCACCTGGTAGTAGACCGTGTCGGCCTCGTCGGCCCGCAGCAGCGCGGCAGCCTCGGGAGACAAGGCATAGCGGGAGCGCGCGCTGCTGCCGGCGCGCGGCGTCTCCGAGGCCACCTGCAGGCCGAGATTGCGGGCCATCTCGCCGAGCTCGCGGTCGTAGGGCCGGTTGGCAATGCCCTGCGCCACCAACCAGGTCAGCGCCACGCTGATGGGCCAGATCACCAGCAGCGGGGCGAGCATCCAGTCGAGGATCTCGCCGAACAGCGAGCGTTGTTCGGTATCTCCGGCCATTCAAGTGCCTGGCTTCAGCCAGGGATTTTTTCCAGGCAGTAGCCCAGGCCGCGCACCGTGGCGATGCGGATCGGCCCCTGCTCGATCTTCTTGCGCAGGCGGTGGATATAGACCTCGATCGCGTTATTGCTGACCTCTTCGCCCCATTCGCACAGGCGCTCGACCAGCTGATCCTTGCTGACCAGACGGCCGGCGCGCTGCAGCAGCACCTCCAGCAGACTCAGCTCGCGCGCCGACAGTTCGATCATCTGGTCATTGATATAGGCCACGCGGCCGGTGGCATCGAAGCTCAGCGGGCCATGCTTGATCACGCTGGAGGCGGTGCCCAGGCCGCGCCGCGTCAGCGCACGCACGCGGGCTTCCAGCTCCTGCAAGGAGAAGGGCTTGGCCATGTAATCGTCGGCGCCCAGGTCCAGCCCCTTGACGCGCTGCTCGACGCTGTCGGCCGCCGTCAGTATCAATACCGGCATCGACGCGCCGCGTCCGCGCAGCTTGCGCAGCACCTCCAGCCCGTGCAGCTTGGGCAGGCCCAGATCCAGAATCACCAGATCGAACTCATGCGAAGCCAGCGCCGCATCGGCCTCGGTGCCCGAACCGACCTGGTCCACCGCATAGCCCGAGGCGCGCAGGGAGCGCAGCAAACCATCGGCCAGCACTTGGTCGTCTTCCGCAATCAGGATGCGCATGCTTTGTCCCCAGTCTTTACGAGCATTCTAGGGACGCCCGGCCTGCTGACATTGCATGTCAGCAGGTAGCCCCTAAACTACTGTACGAATATACAGATTGCGCCATAATGCGCGCAGCCTCAACAGGAGAAAAACATGGACGCCCCCGTCAAAGCCATCAACACCGAAAAAGCCAAGGCCCTGCAAGCCGCCCTGTCCCAGATCGAGAAGCAGTTCGGCAAGGGCTCCATCATGCGCCTGGGCGAGGGCGAGGTGATCGAGGACATCCAGGTGGTGTCGACCGGTTCGCTGGGCCTGGACATCGCACTGGGCGTCGGCGGCCTGCCGCGCGGCCGGGTGGTCGAGATCTACGGCCCGGAATCCTCGGGCAAGACGACGCTGACCCTGCAGGTCATCGCCGAGATGCAAAAGCTGAGCGGCGTCTGCGCCTTCATCGACGCCGAGCACGCGCTGGACATCCAGTACGCACAGAAGCTGGGCGTCAATCTGCAGGAACTGCTGATCAGCCAGCCGGACACCGGCGAGCAGGCGCTGGAAATCGTCGATGCGCTGGTGCGCTCCGGTTCGGTGGACCTGATCGTGGTCGACTCGGTCGCCGCGCTGACGCCCAAGGCCGAGCTGGAGGGCGAGATGGGCGATTCGCTGCCCGGCCTGCAAGCCCGGCTGATGAGTCAGGCGCTGCGCAAGCTGACCGCGACCATCAAGAAGACCAACTGCATGGTCATCTTCATCAACCAGATCCGCATGAAGATCGGCGTGATGTTCGGCAGCCCCGAGACCACCACCGGCGGCAATGCGCTGAAGTTCTACGCCTCGGTGCGCCTGGACATCCGCCGCATCGGCTCGATCAAGAAGGGTGAGGAAGTGATCGGCTCCGAGACCAAGGTCAAGGTCGTCAAGAACAAGGTGGCACCGCCGTTCAAGACCGCCGAGTTCGACATCCTCTATGGCGAGGGTATCAGCCGCGAAGGCGAGATCATCGATATGGGCGTGGTCGCCAAGGTGGTCGACAAGGCCGGCGCCTGGTATGCCTACAACGGCGAGAAGATCGGCCAGGGCAAGGACAATGCGCGCGAATTCCTGCGCGAGAACCCCGATATCGGCCGCGAGATCGAGAACAAGGTGCGCGAGTCGCTGGGCGTGCCGCTGCTGACGGTGGACGGTCCGGCCGCCTGATGCCTTGTCAGGCTGCGCCGGGTCGGGTGCCTGACGCCGGCTTGCCATGAAGCCCTTGTCCCTGAAGATGCGCGCCATCACGCTGCTGGCGCAGCGTGAGCACAGCCGCAGCGAGTTGCGCCGCAAGCTGCTGCGCATCGCGCGGGCGCAGCGCGACGCAGCCGGCGCCGAGGCGGTCGAGGCCGCAGAGATCGAGGCCGAGGTCGATGAATTGCTGGTCTGGCTGCAGGCCCAGGGCTATCTCAGCGAGGAACGCTTCGTCGAGTCACGCATCCATGCCCGCGCCCGGCGCTATGGCCATCTGCGCATCCAGCAGGAGCTGGCCCAGCATGGGCTGAGCCTGAGCGCCGACAGCCAGGCACGACTCAAGGACAGCGAGTTCGAGCGCGCGCAGGCGATCTGGCAGCGCAAGTTCGGCAGCCCGGCCGAGGACGCCAACGGCCGTGCCAAGCAGACCCGTTTTCTGCTGGCGCGGGGCTTTTCGGCCGATGTCGTGCGGCGGGTTTTGCGTGCGTCACAGACCGGCTGACAGCTTCGCGACAGGCTTGCGGCAGCGCAGCATGCTACATTGCCGGACTGTGCAAAGCCTGCTCGCAGCCACAATCGAGGCCTGCGGGCCCGTTTTTGTGCGTCCGTGTTTGTCCAGCGCCCCATGTCCTTGCTCAACCCCTCCACTGCGCGCCGTCTGCTGCACCGTCGAGCTCTCGATGTGCAGGTCTATGCGCGCGACGACGGGCTTTACGAGGTCGAGGCCACGCTGAGCGACACCAAGACACGCGATATCCCCATGGCCGGCGGCACCCGCCATGCCGGCGAACCCATCCACGACATGTTGCTGCAGCTGGTCGTCGACACCGAGTTGACGATCCACGAGGCCGGCTCGCGGACGCGCTGGATGCCCTATCCCGGCGCCTGCGACCAGCATGACGATGCCTATGCGCGGCTGGTCGGCCTGAATCTGCTGAAAGGATTCCGGCTCGGCGTCAAGGAACGCCTGGCCGGCACCCGGGGCTGTACCCATCTGACCGAGCTGTGCCAGATCCTGCCGACCGCGGTGATCCAGGCCTTTGCAGGCCTCGTGATCGACACCCGCGAGGGCGATGGCTCGGGTCAGCCGCCATTCCAGCTCGACAAATGCCATGCCTTGCGCCGCGACGGCGCGGTCGTGCGCACCCATTACCCTCGCTGGTATCGCGACGGCCAGGCAGCCTCTGCTGCCGGCGCCGCCACGCTGCCTGCGGCTTCCTCATCCTGACTTTTCCAAGAAGCGAGACCCCTATGAAGATTCACGAGTACCAGGGCAAGGAAATCCTGCGCCAGTTCGGTGTGCCGGTGCCGCGTGGCATCCCGGCCTTCACGGTGCAAGAAGCGGTGGAAGCCGCGCAGAAGCTGGGCGGCCCGGTCTGGGTCGTGAAGGCGCAGATCCACGCCGGTGGCCGTGGCAAGGGCGGTGGCGTCAAGCTGGGCCGCTCGCTGGACGATGTGAAGAGCCTGGCCGAGCAGATCCTCGGCATGCAGCTGATCACGCACCAGACCGGCCCGGAAGGCCAGAAGGTCCGCCGCCTCTACATCGAAGACGGCGCCGACATCAAGAATGAGCTGTATGTCTCGCTGGTCACCGACCGCGGCACGCAGAAGGTCGCCTTCATCGCCTCCAGCGAAGGCGGCATGGACATCGAGGAAGTGGCCCACTCCACGCCCGAGAAGATCATCACCGAGATGATCGATCCGCTGACCGGCCTGACCGAAGCCCAGTCGCGCAAGATCGCCGCCGCCATCGGCCTGAGCGGTGCGTCGATCGACCAAGCCGTCGACATCTTCGCCAAGCTCTACAAGTGCTATATGGACACCGACGCGTCGCTGGTTGAAATCAACCCGCTGAACTGCGACTCCAAGGGCAATCTGATCGCGCTGGACGCCAAGTTCAACTTCGACGCCAACGCGCTGTTCCGCCACCCCGAGATCGTCGCCTACCGCGATCTGGATGAAGAGGATCCGGCCGAAGTCGAAGCCTCGAAGTTCGACCTGGCCTATATCTCGCTGGACGGCAATATCGGCTGCCTGGTGAACGGCGCCGGCCTGGCCATGGCCACGATGGACACCATCAAGCTGTTCGGCGGCGAGCCGGCCAACTTCCTCGACGTCGGCGGTGGCGCCACGGCCGAGAAGGTCACCGAAGCCTTCAAGATCATGCTGAAGAACCCCGAGGTGAAGGGCATCCTCGTGAACATCTTCGGCGGCATCATGAAGTGCGACACCATCGCCGAAGGCGTGATCACCGCCTGCAAGGCCGTGAACCTGTCCGTGCCGCTGGTCGTGCGCATGAAGGGCACCAATGAAGAGCTGGGCAAGAAGATGCTGGCCGAATCCGGCCTGCCCATCATCGCCGCCGATTCGATGGCCGAAGCCGCGACGAAGATCGTCGCCGCCGTCGCTTAAAGCCCTTTAGGAAAGAAATCATGTCGATCTACATCAACAAAGACACCAAGGTCATCACCCAGGGCATCACGGGCAAGACCGGTCAGTTCCACACCCTGGGCTGCCAAGCCTATGCCAACGGCAAGAACGCCTTCGTCGCCGGTGTGAACCCGAAGAAGGCCGGCGAGAAGTTCTCGGACATCCCAATCTACGCCACCGTCAAGGAAGCCGCCGGCCAGACCGGCGCCACCGTGTCGGTGATCTATGTGCCGCCCGCCGGCGCCGCTGCCGCGATCTGGGAAGCCGTCGAAGCCGACCTGGACCTGGCGATCTGCATCACCGAAGGCATCCCCGTCAAGGACATGCTGGAAGTGCGCAACAAGATGAAGGCCAAGGAAGCCGCCGGTGGCAAGCGCACCCTGCTGCTGGGCCCCAACTGCCCCGGCCTGATCACGCCCGAAGAAATCAAGATCGGCATCATGCCCGGTCACATCCACCGCAAGGGCCGCATCGGCGTCGTGTCGCGCTCGGGCACGCTGACCTATGAAGCCGTGGCACAGCTGACCGAGATCGGCCTGGGCCAATCCTCGGCCGTCGGCATCGGTGGCGACCCGATCAACGGCCTGAAGCACATCGACGTGATGAAGGCCTTCAACGACGATCCGGACACTGACGCCGTCATCATGATCGGCGAGATCGGCGGCCCGGACGAGGCGGAAGCCGCCCGTTGGTGCAAGCTGAACATGAAGAAGCCCATCGTCGGCTTCATCGCCGGTGTCACCGCCCCTCCGGGCAAGCGCATGGGCCACGCCGGTGCGCTGATCTCCGGCGGCGCCGACACGGCCGATGCCAAGCTCGCCATCATGGAAGAGTCGGGCTTCACCATCACGCGCAACCCGTCGGAAATGGCCAAGCTGCTGAAGGCCCTGCTGTAAGGTCGACACCACGGCCGCCCTCGCAAATGCGTAATTTCACGCATCGAGCCAGGGGGGCGTGGCATCGCACAATTCGTCAGCAGCCCGAGCGGCCGGACTGAGAAAAAGGGGCGACAGCCCCTTTTTCGTTTTTCGGCTGCGATCCGGCCGGCCTCGTTATAGTCGTTCACTGTTTCTGTGCAGGCCGCAGAACACCCAACAAAGCAAATACCCATGGACATGCTCTCCAGTCCCGAGTTCTGGCTCGCCGTCGGCCAGATCATCATGATCGACATCCTGCTTGGCGGCGACAACGCGGTGGTGATCGCGCTGGCCTGCCGCAAGCTGCCTGACGCCCAGCGTCGCAAAGGCATTCTGTGGGGCACGGCCGGCGCCATCGTGCTGCGCGTCGTGCTGATCTTCTTCGCGCTGACGCTGTTGAAGCTGCCTTTCCTGAAGCTGGTCGGCGGCATCCTGCTGCTGTGGATCGGCATGAAGCTGCTGATGCCCGAGCATGATGATGAGCATGCCAATATCCAGGCGAGCGACAAGCTGTGGGCGGCGGTCAAGACCGTCATCGTGGCCGACTTCGTGATGAGCCTGGACAATGTGATCGCGATCGCCGGCGCTGCCGAAGGCGCGGGTGGCGACCATCAGATGCCGCTGGTGATCTTCGGCCTGCTGGTCTCGATCCCCATCATCGTCTGGGGCAGCCAGCTGGTGATCAAGCTGATGGACCGCTTCCCGATGGTCATCACCTTGGGCGCGATGCTGCTGGGCTGGATTGCCGGCACGATGATGGTGGGCGATCCGGCGCTGGCCAGCTGGGTGCCGACCCAGGCCGGCGACAAGCCCGGCTCGACCGAGGTGCTGCCGGCGCTGTACTACGGCTGCGGCGTAGCCGGTGCGCTGCTGGTCCTGCTGTTCGGCAAGGCCATGGCCATGCGCAGCAAGGCCGCCTGAGGCACGGGCACGAGATGGCCGCACCCGGCTTCTGGAAACGCATGCTGGGCCGCAAGGCCGAGCCGGGCAGCCCGGGTGACAGCGTCAGCGGGCCCAGCACGCTGCCCAGCACCCAACCCCAGCATTTCCAGACCGACAGCGGCGCCAGCCTCGACAGCTATGAGATCGGGCCCGAGCTGGGCCGCGGTGCGATGGCCGTCGTGCATCTGGCCACCGAGCGGGCCAGCGGCCGTCAGGTGGCCATCAAGCGGCTGGCGTTGCAACGGGAGTTCGCGGCCGAGGACCTGATCGATGTGCGCCAGCGCTTCATGCGCGAAGCCCGCGCCGCCGGCCATCTGGCCCACCCCGACATCCTGCAGGTGCTTGACGCCGGCCCGACCGGCCATGACGCCTGGATTGCGATGGAGTATGTGCAGGGCCAGGATCTGAGCCATTTCACCCGTGCGGGTGCGCTGCTGCCGGTGCGCGAGGTGCTGGCGCTGGCCATACGGCTGGCCCGCGCGCTGGCCTTCGCACACAGCCAGGGCGTGGTGCACCGCGACATCAAGCCCTCCAATGTGATGCTGGACCGCAGCAGCGGCACGCTGAAGATCATGGATTTCGGCATTGCCCGCATTGCTGACGGCAGCCGCACCCGCACCGGCCTGGTGCTGGGCACCCCCTCCTTCATGTCGCCCGAGCAGCTCGCGGGGCTGCAGGTCGACGGGCGCAGCGACCTCTATTCGCTGGGCGCGCTGCTCTATCAGCTGCTGACCGGCCAGTTGCCGCATCAGTCGGACTCGATGGCCCAGCTGATGTACCAGATCGCCAACCAGGCGCCGCCCGATGTGCGCCACCACCGGCCCGAGCTGCCCGAAGCACTGGCACTGGTGCTGGCGCTGGCGCTGGAGAAGCGCCCCGAGCTGCGCTACCGTAGCGGCGAGCTGTTCGCTCAGGACCTGGAGACGGTGCTGGCCCAGCTGCCGGCGGCCGATCTGGCAGGCCCGCCGGGCCGCGAGGATTTCACGGCCGCCGACCCGTTCGCGCAAACATTGCGTCTGAACCCCCAGGAACCGGGGCAAAATCCTTGACCCAAGCGACACAGCCCAGCCCGCCCATGACCGTGGAGATCTTCAGCGCTACCGATGTCGGCCGCGCCCGCGACAACAACGAAGACTCGGTGGCGCTGGACCCGGCCGTGAGCCTGGCCGTGCTGGCCGATGGCATGGGGGGCTATAACGCCGGCGAGGTCGCCAGCCAGATGCTGACCTCCTTCATCACGGCCGAGCTGGGCCGCTGGCTGAAGGAAACCAGCAACAAGGCCACCGCCGCCGACGTGAAGCGGGCGATGGACATCTGTGTCGACAACGCCAACCGCGCCATCTTCAATGCGGCCAACACCAATCCGCGCTATGCCGGCATGGGCACGACCCTGGTGCTGGCGGTGTTCCGCGACGAGGGCCTGCTGCTGGGCCATGTCGGCGATTCGCGCGCCTACCGTTTGCGCGCCGGCCAGCTGAGCCAGCTGACCCGCGACCATTCGCTGCTGCAGGAGCAGCTCGATGCCGGCCTGCTGACCCCCGAAGAAGCCGCCTATTCCAGCAACCGCAATCTGGTGACCCGCGCGGTTGGTGTCGAGGACACGGTGATGCTGGAGCTGCATCAGCACGAGGTTCAGCCAGGCGATCTGTTCCTGCTGTGCTCGGACGGACTCTCCGATATGCTGGACGACGACGCCCTGGCTCAGTTGCTCTTAAGCCACCCTTCGCTGTCGGAAGCGGCTCAAGCCTTGATTGATGCGGCCAATGACATGGGCGGCAAGGATAATATTGCGATTGTGTTGGCCCGCGCCGAGGGTCCCGCCCGGGCGGCTGGCCGGGCATGGTGGCCCTTCGGTCGTAAATAAGGTCGGGGCCGAATCGGCGGCTTGGAGCAGCCGGCCGGCACGCAAAACAGACAACAGGACTTGAGGTCAAGCATGGGCAAGCTGGTGGTTTCGCTCGATGGGGTGGTGATCAAGGAGGTGCAGATCACCAAGGACAAGACCACCCTGGGGCGGCGGCCTTACAACGACATCGTGATCGACAACCTGGCGGTCAGCGGTGAGCATGCCGTGCTGCAGATGGTGGGCACCGATGTCTTCATCGAAGACCTGAACTCCACCAACGGCACCTATATCAACGGCAAGGCGATCAAGAAGCAGTTGCTCAGCAACAGCGACGTCGTCGAGATCGGCAAGTACAAGATCAAGTTCCTGCTGGAAGACAGCGTGGACTACGAGAAGACCATGATCCTGAAGCCCGGCTCGGCCGTGCCCAGCGGTTTCGGTCTGCCCTCGTCCTTCGGCGCCCTGGGTTCGCCCGCCAGCACCGCGCTGCCGGCCACCATCAAGGTGCTGACCGGCGCGGCCGCCGGCCGCGAGGTCAGCCTGACCAAGGTGGTCACCACGGTCGGCAAGCCCGGCGTGCAGGTCGCCTCCATCACCAAGCGCCCCAGCGGCTATGTGTTCGCCCATGTCGAGGGCGGCGCCCGCCCCAGCGTCAACGGCATCCCCCTGGTCGGTGAATCGGTCGCGCTGAAGAGCGGCGATGTGATCGAGCTGGCCGGCACCCAGATGCAGTTCGTCCAAGCCGGCCTCTGAACCCGACGGCTGAAACCGGCAGCCCAGGCCGGGCCCGCCGTGCAGCAAATCACGCCACCGCCCGACATCGCCACGGCCGTCCCCTGATCGGCTGAGAAACGCGAACTACGCAGCTAGGCAGGGCTGCCCGGGGCGCGTAAATTGAGACGGCGCCCACAATCTCGTGCGCCATCTCCGACTCCGACGCATGAACATACATGTCCTGGGCTGCTCCGGCGCCATTGCTGCAGGCTACAAGACCAGCGCCTTCCTGCTCGACGACGACATCCTGATCGACGCCGGCACCGGCGTCGGTGACCTCGGCCTGGACGCGCTGGCCCGCATCGACCACATCCTGGTCAGCCACTCGCATCTGGACCACATCCTGGCCATCGGCCTGCTGGCCGACGCCGTGCTGCGCCTGCGTGCCCAGGCCGGGCGCCCGCCTATCCAGGTCCACGCGCTGGCGGCCACGCTGGACGCGTTGCGCCAGCACATCTTCAACGGTGTGATCTGGCCCGACTTCACCCGCCTGCCCAGCGCCGAGCATCCGGTGCTGAGCCTGCATGCCTTCGAGATCGGCCAGCGACTGAAGCTGGGCGGCCGCGAAATCGAGGTGCTGAATGCCGAGCACACGGTGCCGGCGGTCGGCTTCGCAGTCGACTCAGCCGCCGGCCACTGGGTCTACACCGGCGACACCGGCCCCAACCCGGCGCTGTGGCAGCGCCTCTCCGAGATCAAGGTCGCCCATCTGGTGATCGAAACCGCTTTTGGTGACGACGAGCGCCAACTCGCCCGCATCAGCCGCCATCTCTGCCCCACCGCACTGGGCCGCGAGCTGGCCCAGCTGGGCGGCAGCGTCGCGGTTCATATCACCCATATCAAGCCCGGCGAGATCGACGCGGTGATGAGCGAGATCGGTGCTCTGAGCAGCCCGCATCGCATCAGCGCGCTGAGGGCCGGCGACATCCTGAGCCTCTGAACCCCGCCGGCCGCCGGGCCGACTGACAAAAATGGTCAGATCCCCGAAGCCAGGACAAAACGCGCGGCCCCGGGTGACCAAAATGGTCGTTCCAAGCCCGCAATCCCCCGAAATTTCGTGAGATCCGTCACAACAAAGGCGATCAAAAGCCTGGCACGGCCCCTGCATTCAGGGGGAGTGTCTCTACCCCTCAATGCATTTCTTTTCTTCCCAGGAGTCCCCATCATGAGCATGAAGCGCGTCCAACAAGGTTTCACCCTGATCGAACTGATGATCGTCGTGGCGATTATTGGTATCTTGGCTGCTGTGGCGATTCCGCAGTACAAGGATTACACCGCCAAGTCCAAGGCTGCCGCTGCGCTGGGCAGCTTGAACTCCCTGAAGACGGCGATCGGTTTGTGTGCGCAAGAGCAAGGCGCACTGACCAATTGCGACACCGGTCAACCCGGCATTCCGGGCTATACCCCCAGCAAGGAAATTACTGAAGCAACCGTCGCGGATGGCGTTATCACCGCAACGTTGGCCGCCGGTATCGGTGCCACCGGCGCCGTGACGTTCACCGTCAGCCCGAACTTTGCAGCCAACGATACCAATTCGAATATCGTCTGGACGGTAAATGCTACCAACGTCACCACTGATGCAGTGAAGAATTACTTGATCAAGGGCAACGTGTAAGGGTCGCCGACTCCATACGTGACCATAGGGCAAAATACAGCCAGCTTTTACTGCTGTCTGAACTGAAACCCTCTCCAAAGAAAGCGCCTTCGGGCGCTTTCTTTGTTTTCTTGTTCCTGAGTGAGTCGAGCAGGAGCCATGCGCAATGGACTTCTGTCGCTCGTCGCGCCATAAGACAGGGGCCTGTTTTCGCGATCAACCTTGTTGCCGTCCGCGAGGAACCGAATTGCGTCCAAATAGCGGCGCTATTTCGCAATAGCTAGCTCCGCCCCGCCCACCTGAAACACCCCCTCCCCGCTCCCTTGGCCCGATACAGCGCCTCATCCGCACGGGCCAGCAACTCGGCCCCAGCCGGCAAGTCGTCTGGCCCGCCGCCATACGCCGCAATCCCCATGCTGGTCGCCAGCTGTAGCGGGCCGGTGGGCAGTTGCACCGGCGCCTGCATCGCCTGCTGGATCTTGCCGGCCACCAGTTCGGCCTCGTCGGGCTGGTGCAGGCCCTCCAGGATCAGCACGAACTCGTCGCCGCCCAGCCGCGCGACCATGTCGGTGCTGCGCACGCAGCGGCTCAGGCGCCGGGCGAACTCCTGCAGCACCTGATCGCCGGCCGCGTGGCCGAGTCCGTCGTTGATCTGCTTGAACTTGTCGATGTCCAGGAAGATCAGCGCCAGGCCCTGGGCGTTGCGCCGGCTGCGGGCCAGCGCCTCGTCCAGTCGCTCGTCGAACTGGCGTCGGTTCGGCAGGCCGGTCAGTTCGTCGACGCGGGACAGGCGATCCAGATGCTGCTCGACCAGCTTGGCCGCCGTGATGTCGGTGGCCAGCGTGTAGACGCCAGCCACCGAGCCGTCCTCCAGCAGATCGGGGATGTAGTCGGCGCGCAGCAGGCGCTTCACGCCGCCCGCCTCGGCCTCGGTCTCGAAGCTGGCCCGCTCGCCTTCCAGGGCCTGCTGCAGCGCGTGACGGCGCGGCTCGTAGGCCTCGGGGCCGATCAACTCGGGCAGACGCTGGCCCAGGGCCCGCGTCGGGTCGATATCCATCCAGGGCTTGAAGGTCGCGTTCAGGAACTGCAGGCGCTGCTCGCGGTCGATATAGGAGATCAGCACCGGCAGGTTGTCGGCAATGGTGCGCAGCCGCCGCTCGCCCGCCTGCAGCTGGCGCAGCGCCTGCTGCAGCTCGGCGGTGCGCTGCTCGACGCGCTGCTCCAGCGAGGCATTGAGCTCGGCCAGCGTCGCGTCCTGGCCGGCCTGGCGGGCCGACAGATCGGCCAGCGCGCCTGACAGCAGGGCCACCTCGCGATAGCCCCCGACCCGGGGCAGCGGCTCTTCGCCCAGATGGCGCCGGGCCGAGATCACGGCGGCCAGCCGCTCCAGCGGCGCCGACAGGCGGCGCGCCAGCAGCCAGGCCAGCGGCACGGCCAGGGCCACCAGCGCCAGCGCCACCATCACGATCTGGCCGCGCAGCTTCTGGTAGTCGGCCAGCGCCACGCTGGTCGGCGTTCGCATCAGGATGGTCCAGCCCAGGCCCGGGTAGCTGCCCTGGCCGCGCGTCGCGGCCGTCACCGCGAAATAGTCGACGCCGGCATCGCTGTAGCGCCGAGCCGTGCCTATCGTTCCGGTATCGAGCGCCAGCTTGCGTCCTTCCAAAGCCGGGGGGCCCAGCAGCACGGTGCCGTCCTGACCTATCACCAGGGCCTCGGCTGCATGCGACTCCATCGCCGCGTCGATCAGCTCGTTCTTGATCTGGCGCGCCCAGGCCCAGCTCAGATGCACGCCGAACACGCCCAGATAGCGGCCGCGCTCATCGCGCAGCGGCAGCGCAAAGTCGACAAAGCGCCAGGGCTCGCTCTGCTTGGGCAGCAGCTTCTCCAGCAGCACCGCCGCATGCACATCGCCGACGAAGGGGCCGGCCTTGCCGCCCTGCCACCAGGGCCGCTTAGCGACATTGACCCCTTCGAGCAGACCGCCGCCGGCGGCCAGCACCTGGCCCTCGGCATCGGTCACGCCCAGCCAGGCGAAATGACCAAAGCCCAGCCGGATCTGCTCCAGCGCCCGGCGCATCGCCGGCACATCGTCGTGGCGCTGAAACAGCTCCAGCTGCGACAGCACCTTGACCTCCTGGAACTGCTGGGCCATGCCACGGTCCAGCGCGTCACGGAAGTCCAGCGCGATCTGGCGCAGCGACTCGGTGGCGCGCCGCTCGGCATGGGCGCGCGCAAAATTCTCAATCAGCCAGGCACAGCTCAGCACGGCCAGCAGCACCGCCGTCAGCACGGCAGCGGTCAGCCAGCTGCCGAGTGACAGACGGTCCTTGCGGGGGTGGGTCAGGTCTTGCGTCGCGGCAGTCATGGGCCGCTTTGTAGCCCGGTCGTCGACACGCCGCAAGTCGGGAGACGGGCATCGCGCACCAAGTCAGCGCATGGCCGATTCATCGGTCGCTGGCCGAACGCACCAAACTCGGGCAAGCTGCACTGCAGGCAAGCAAAGCAGGCCTGGGCACAGCCCTTGCGTCTATCGCGATTCAAGCCGACGGAGTCCTTCTCACCATGCATGCGCTCACCCTGCCCGCCCCGGGCCACTATGACGAGATGCTGCTCGCCGACGGGGCCACGCGCCCCCATTACCAGGCCTTTGACCAGTGGCTGCAGGCCCAGACGCCCGAGACCCTGGCCAAGAAGCGGGCCGAGGCCGACCTGCTGTTCCACAAGGTGGGCATCACCTTCGCCGTCTATGGCGACGAAGCCGGCGCCGAGCGCCTGATCCCTTTCGACACCGTGCCGCGCATTGTGCCGGCCAGCGAGTGGCAGATGCTGGAGGCCGGGCTGCGCCAGCGCGTCACCGCGCTGAACAAGTTCCTGTGGGACATCTACCACGATCACGAGATCATCAAGGCCGGCCTGATTCCGGCCGAGCAGGTCTTCGCCAATGCCCAGTACCAGCCGGCAATGCAGGGGCTGGATCTGCCACACGGCATCTACGCCCACATCACCGGGGTCGACCTGATACGCCACTCGGACGGCGGCTACTACGTGCTGGAAGACAATCTGCGCGTGCCCTCGGGCGTCAGCTATATGCTGGAAAACCGCAAGATGATGATGCGGCTGTTCCCCGAGCTGTTCTCCCGCTACCCGGTGGCCCCCGTCGCGCACTACCCGACCCTGCTGCTCGACACGCTGCGCCATGCGGCCGAGGTCGAGAACCCGAATGTGGTCGTGCTGACCCCCGGCCCCTTCAACAGCGCCTACTTCGAGCACGCCTTCCTGGCCCAGCAGATGGGGGTGGAACTGGTCGAGGGTCAGGACTTGTTCGTCAAGGACGACTACCTCTATATGCGCACCACCGTAGGCCCGAAGCGGGTCGACGTGATCTACCGCCGCATCGACGACGCCTTCCTCGACCCGCTGGCCTTCCGCGCCGACTCGATGCTGGGCGTGCCGGGCCTGCTCTCGGTCTACAAGCAGGGTCATCTGATCCTGGCCAATGCGATAGGCACCGGCGTGGCCGACGACAAGTCCATCTACCCCTATGTGCCCGACATGATCCGCTTCTATCTGAAGGAGGAGCCCATCCTGCACAACGTGCCGACCTGGCAATGCCGCAAGCCAGCCGATCTGGACCATGTGCTCAAGCACATGGCCGAGCTGGTGGTCAAGGAAGTGCATGGTGCCGGCGGCTACGGCATGCTGGTGGGCCCGGCCTCGACGGCCGCCGAGGTCGACGATTTCCGCGCGCGGGTCAAGGCCAACCCGAGCAACTACATCGCCCAGCCCACGCTGTGCCTGTCGAGCTGCCCGACCTTTGTCGAGGCCGGCATCGCACCGCGCCATATCGATCTGCGGCCTTTTGTGCTGAGCGGCCGCGAGATCAGCATGGTCGCCGGCGGGCTGACGCGCGTGGCCCTGAAGCAAGGCTCGCTGGTGGTGAATTCGTCCCAAGGTGGCGGCACCAAAGACACCTGGATCCTGGAGAACTGAGATGCTGAGCCGTACCGCCGCCCAACTCTTCTGGATGAGCCGCTATCTGGAGCGCGCCGAGAACCTGGTGCGCATGCTCGATGTGACGCACTCGCTGTCGCTGCTGCCGCAAAGCCGTGGCGCGATGACCGAGCTGGCCGCGCCGCTGGCCGTCACCGGCACGCTGGAGTCCTTCACGCAAAGCCAGTCCTCGCTGGACCCCGAGCATCTGTTCAACTTCATGGCCCTGGACCTGAGCAACCCGGCCTCGGTGCTGAGCTGCCTGAAGGGCGCGCGCGAAAATGCCCATGCGGTGCGCGGCCAGATCACCGCCGAGATGTGGGAGGCCATCAACAGCACCTGGCTGGAGGCGCGCAGCTTCCCCAAGCGCGGCATCCCCAGCGTCTCGAGCTTCTTCGACTGGGTCAAGGAGCGCTCGCACCTGTTCCGCGGCGCCACCTACGGCACCCTGCAGCGCAACGATGCCTACAACTTCATCCGCCTGGGCACCTTCATCGAGCGGGCCGACAACACCGCCCGCCTGCTCGATGTGAAGTCGCAGCTGATCGAGCCGGCGGTCGAGAGCCTGGTGCCGGTGGACGTGCCGGTCGAGAGTGCACCCGACTTCTATGCCTGGAGCGCGCTGCTGCGCTCGCTGTCGGCCTTCGAGGCCTATCACGCGGTCTACCGCGAAAGCCTGGACGGCCGCCGCGTCACCGAGCTGCTGATACTGCGGCCCGACATCCCGCGCTCGCTGCGGGCCTGCTGCGACGAGATCGTCGCGATCCTGCCGCATATCGAGGCGAAACCGGGCGCGCAGGATGCTGGCCGCGAGGTCAAGCGCCTAGCCGGCCAGCTGGCGCTGCGGCTGGAGTACGGCGCGGTCGACGAGATCCTGGACGCCGGCGTGCACCGCTGGCTGACCCAGTTCCTCGAAGAGTCGGCCCAGCTCGCCAACGCGATCCGCGAAGCCTATCTGGAAGCCAACTGATGCGGCTCGCGATCAGCCATGAGACGGTCTACCGCTACGACCACCCGGTCAAGCGCAGCACCCAGTATCTGCGCCTGACCCCCACCGACGGTGCCGGCCAGCGTGTGCTGCGCTGGGTGCTGAGCCTGCCGGGCCGGGCCAGCCGCGGCAAGGACGCCTATGGCAATGTGATGCATGTGCTGAGCATGGACCGGCCGCACAGCGAGATCCGGCTGCGCGCCGAGGGCCTGGTCGACACCGTCGATGGCCCGCCCCGACCCGACCCGCATGACGCCTTCCCGCCCGAGCTGTTCCTGCGCGACTCGGCCCTGACCCGCGCCGACACGGCGCTGCGCAGCTTTGCCCAGACCCATGCGGGCGGCGTCGCCGCCGACACCCGCGACGGCCTGCTGGCGCTGATGCAGGCGCTGGGCGTGCAGATGCCCTACACCCCCGGCTTCACCGATGCCGCGACGCCGGCGGCCGAGGCCTTCGAACGCCGGCTGGGCGTCTGCCAGGACCATGCCCAGGTGTTTGCCACCTGCGCACGGCTGCTGGGCGTGCCGGTGCGCTATGTCTCCGGCTATCTGGCCACCGATGAGCACCATGTCGCCAGCCATGCCTGGGCCGAGGCGCGGCTGACCGAGGGCTGGCTGGGCTTCGACGTCAGCAACCAGTGCCTGGCCGACGGCCGCTATGTGAAGCTGGCCATCGGCGCCGACTATCTGGACGCCTGCCCGGTGCGCGGCATGCGCCTGGGCGGCGGCGGGGAGGCGATGCAGGCCCAGGTGCAGGTGACGCTGACGCCGCTGGCCCAATGATTCCGTGATTCAGTAGTGCGGCGGCAGCTCGTCGCGCAGGCTGCGAAAGCCCACGCTCTCGGCCGGCGCCGTGGCGCGCTCGCGCAGCGCGGCCAGTTCGTGCAGCAGCGCATCGATCTGCTGCTGCTGGCGGATCACGGTCTGGTTCAGGTGGTCGACCAGGTCTTCGGTGAAGCTGGCCTTGATCTCCAGATCGGTCAGGCGTTGCTCGGTGTCTTGGGCTTTGTCCATGGCGATATTGGACCTCAAGCCGGCCCCTGGCTCACCACTGCGTGGTCGGCAGGGTGGCCAGCCCGGTCCAGCGCTTGATCATCGCGGCCAGCTGGGCGCGGTTGACCGGCTTGGTCATGAAGTCGTTCATGCCGGCCTGCAGGCAGCGCTCGCGGTCGCTGGCCAGCGCGTCGGCGGTCAGCGCGACGATGGGAGTACGCCGGCTGCCGTCCTGCTCGGTGGCGCGGATGCGCTGGGTGGCCTCGTAGCCGTCCATCTGCGGCATATGGCAGTCCATGAAGATGATGTCGTACTGCCCCTTGCGGGCCACCGCCTGCGCGGCCTGGCCGTCGTTGACCACATCGACGTGGCAACCCAGCATCTTCAGCATGCCCTCGACCACCATCTGGTTGACCGGGTCGTCCTCGGCCACCAGCACATTGACCGCCACCGCATCGCCCGCCACCGCCAGCGGCGCGGCCACGGTGACGGCCTCCTCGCCGGCGATCTGCAGCGGCAGATCGATCCAGAAGTGCGAGCCCTGGCCGACATCGCTGTCGACATTGACCTGGCCGCCCATCAGCTCGGTCAGCTCCTTGACGATGGCCAGCCCCAGGCCGCCGCCGCCGTGGCGCCGGGTGCTGGAGCTGTCGACCTGGGTGAAGGTGTCGAAGATGGTCTCCAGCTGCGAGGCCGGGATGCCGATGCCGGTATCGCGCACCGAGAAGCGCACGCGCAGCGGCTGCGCCTCCAGCACCAGCACCTCCAGGCGCACGCTGCCCCGGTCGGTGAACTTGACCGCGTTGTGCAGCAGATTCACCAGCAGCTGGCGCAAGCGCGTCGCGTCGGCCAGCACCCGGGGCGGCAGCTTGACCGAGGCATGAGCGCTGAGCGTGACCGGCTTGTCGCGCGTCGTCGTCATCACCATCTCCAGTGCCTCACCCACCAGGGCCCGCAGGTCCAGCACCACCGGCCGCAGCTCCAGCTTGCCGGCCTCGATGCGCGACAGGTCCAGCACATCGTCGATCAGGCCCAGCAAGGCGGTGGCCGAGTGGTGGGCGGTCTGCACATAGCGTTGCTGGATCGGGGTCAGGGTTGTGCCCATCAGCAGCTCGGCCGCGCCGAGGATGCCGTTCATCGGCGTGCGGATCTCATGGCTGGTGGCCGCCAGAAACTGCGACTTGGCCTGGTTGGCCTGCTCGGCCTGGCGCCGCGCCGCGTCCAGCTCGACGGTCTGCAGCTTCAGCGCATAGGCCTTCTGTTCCAGCTGTTCGACCAGCTGATGAGCGGTGCGCACCGCCTCGCGGGCGCGCCGGCGCAGCCGCTCCATCACCAGGCCGGTGGCGGCCAGGTAGACGCCCAGCAGATACATCGAGGCGGCAATGCCCAGGCGCTCGTTCCACAGGGCCCGGGCCGGATCCAGCGCGGCGATGCCCAGCCCGTAGGCCAGATAGGCCAGCGTGATCACATGGACGAAATAGAAGGCGCGCCTGAAGCCGAAGCCGATCTGGTCGACCACCCGCACCAGCATGAAGTAGGCAAAGAACAGCTGACCCTGCTCCAGCAGATAGAGCGTCGGCAGCCAGGCCAGCACATCAAGATTGAAGAAGACCAGGCTCAGATCGACCCGCCCGCTGCGCCCCCAGCCCAGGCGCAGCGCCAGCCAGCCCAGCAGCGCATATGCCATGTTGAAGAACAGCAGCAGCATCAATTCGGGGCGGGACGACAAGCCGCCGGGCACATTGAGCAGCGCGATCACGCTCAGGATCGCGAAGCCCAGCAGGCGCAGCGCCGGCACCTGCTGGGTGTAGAGCCGGCGCGCACGCGCGGCCTTGCGCCGGGCGAGCAGGCTCGCGTCCAGCGTAAAGCCGGTATCACCGTCAAGCGCCGTTTTGCTGTCCACAAAGCCCTCGCTGCAAACTCCATGCCGAAATGGCGGGCTTCGCAGAATACCCGGGCAATCCCTAGGCTGTCGTACTGTTGCCGACGTTTACATCTCGGCAACTCGGCCAGCCGCTCATTCGCCGACGCCGCGGTCAACGGCACCGGCCCGTTGATCAAAGCCAGCGACGCCAAGGCCGAGCCGGTGGCCTCTAGAATCTGCGCGGGAGGTGAGAAGGCCCGTGTACCAGCTGCATGCACAACTCCGCGATTTCCTGCGCCAGGGGCTGTCCATCCACGTCGGCGCCTGTGACGCCGCCGGGCTGCCGACGC
The DNA here is from genome assembly GCF_040187885.1 of Roseateles cavernae. Taxonomy (NCBI): domain Bacteria; kingdom Pseudomonadati; phylum Pseudomonadota; class Betaproteobacteria; order Burkholderiales; family Sphaerotilaceae; genus Roseateles; species Roseateles cavernae. The sequence continues at coordinate 1,002,338 of NZ_JBDPLH010000001.1, read as the reverse complement.
TGAGCCGCGCGCTGGCCGTGCAGCAGCGCCAGGACGCGCGCCTGGCCCTGCTGCTCCCGGCCCTGCCCGGCCAGCCCTTGATCGCGGCGGTGGCGCAGACGGCCCAGGTGGCTTGCGTGTTCTGCCAGCCCAGCACCCATGTGGCGATCCAGATCAAGGGACGCGATGCGCGGGTGGAGCCGGCGCGGACGGCCGACTGGCCGGAGCTGGCGGCCAACCACAAGGACTTCACGAGCGAGATCGGCCTGTTCGGATTCGGCCCCGAGTTTGCCGACGCCTGGTTCGACGGTCATGGCGAGGACCTGCAGGTCGTCAGCTTCCTGCCCACCGGGGCCTGGAACCAGACGCCCGGGCCCGGCGCCGGGGCGCCGATGGAACTGTTTGCATGAGCGACGCCCCGCACGGTCGCCGCGCCAGCGACAGCCAGGTGCGCCTGGGCGAGATCCGCCGCATGTTCGAGGGCGTGATTCCGGCCGTGCTGTGCAGCGCCTCGGCCGAGGGTGTGCCGCATCTGTGCTATCTGTCGCAGGCCGAGTATGTGGACGAGCAGCATGTGGCCTTGTCGTTCCAGTTCTTCAACCGCAGCCGCCAGAACATCCTGGCCACGCGGCGCGCCGCCATCACCGTCGACGACCCCTACACCGCCGGCGGCGTGCGCCTGCAACTGGAGTATCTGCGCACCGAGAGCGAAGGCCCGCTGTTCGAGCGCATGAAGGCCAAGCTCGCCGGCATCGCCTCGCACTCCGGCATGGACAAGGTCTACCACCTTCGAGGCTCCGATGTGTACCGCGTGCTGGACGTGCAGCGCCTGGGCGGGCGGCGCGAGCTGGCTGCCCCCAAGCCGCGCTGCGATCTGCCCGCCGCCACCCGCCGCCTGAGCGATCGCCTGGCCGTCTGTGGCGAGATGGACCAGTTGCTGGACGAGGCCATGGTCGGCCTGCAGCAGGAGTTGCTGATCGAGCATGCGATGCTGTTGCTGCTGGACCAGCGCAGCCAGCGCCTGTATGCGGTGGCCAGCCACGGCTACGCCGACTCGGGTCTGGGTGCGGAGATGGCCGTGGGCCAGGGCGTGGCCGGCATTGCGGCGCGCGAAGGCGTGGCGCTGCGGGTGGGCCACCTGACCCTGTGGCAGACCTATGCCCGTGCGATCCGCCAGCGTGCCGAGGACCAGGGTCTGGACAGCGGTGCCGAGGAGATTCCGATGCCTGGCCTGGCCGAGCCGCGCAGCCAGATGGCCGTGCCGCTGAAGCTGCAGGGCCAGGTGCTGGGCGTGCTGCTGCTGGAGAGCGAGCAGGACCAGCACTTCAGCTATGACGACGAGGACGCGCTGAGCGTCATCGCCAACCAGCTGGCCCTGGCCATGAGCCTGCTGCAGAGCAGCGCCGCGGAGGCGCCGGCCGCGCCACGCGCGGCGCCGGCCGCTGCCCCCGAAGGCGAGCCTGTGCTGCTGCGCCATTACGCCCACGACGACAGCGTCTTCCTCGGCAGCGACTATCTGATCAAGGGCGTGGCCGGTGCCATCCTGGCCCTGCTCGTGCAGGACTGGCTGGCGGACGGTCGGGCCGAGTTCAGCAACCGCGAGCTGCGCCTGGACCCGCGCCTGAGGCTGCCCGATGTGGTGGACAACCTGGAGGCCAGGCTGCTGCTGCTGCAGCGCCGCCTGGCCGAGCGCGCGACGCCGCTGCGCATCGAGAAAAGCGGCCGCGGACGCTGGCGTCTGAGCCTGGCGCGGCCGCTGCGTCTGGAGCAGCTCGACTAGCTGTCAGGCGGCCAGCGGCTGGTGCAGCGCGGCCTGCAGCTTGGCCCAGCCGCGCGCATCGAGCTTCTCTTGCGCCAGCGCCAGTACGGCCTGGAACACCGGCGGCGGCGCGTCCTCGCGCATGCCCATCAACATGCCTGCGCGCTGCTGCGGCGACAGCGCCGGCAGCATCCAGGCCAGGATCTCGAACATCTCGGCCGGCGGGATGCTGGCCAGCAGGCGGTCATGCAGGCCCATCAGCTCCTCATCGCTCGCCTGCTGCCACAGGCACAGGTGGTGCTCGCTCTCTTCCATGTCCATATGCACCAGGTTCTCGGCCATCAGCAAGGACAGTTGGCGATAGACGCCGGCCGCCTGGGCGGCGCTGGGCAGCTTGCGCAGCAGCTTCACTTCCAAGGCCAGCGCGGCCAGCGCTTCCAGATGGTCGTGGTGCTCGCCGCCGGCCCGCGCGGCACTGCCGGGCTGGCGCGACTGCATAAAAGTGTGGATGAAGTCGTTCTCGTGCTGCAGATGCTGGCGCAGCAGGGTCAGCAGGCCGTCGAGCTGCGAGCTCACCTCGGCCAGCTCGGCCGGGTCCTGCCAGTCAAGCCGGCCCATGCGGACCAGGCAGTCACAGAAGAAATGACGCAAGGCCTTGTGGATGGGGCCATACATATCGAAACGCGGGCCTTGAGCGGTGATGCCGGCGGCCGGGGATTGCAAAGACATGATCGAACTGCTCCTGAGTTGAGGCCCGCTCGCTTTCGAGTGGACACGCAGGGCAGTCTAGGAATCGGTGCGCGCCGGCGCCGCTAAAGCTTTGCTAGCGCTGCGCTAAAAAAACACTAAGGGTTTCAGCGCCGATTCAGCCGTGTTTCAGCCGTGTTTCAGACCGGCCCCAGCACCCGCATCGAGTAGTCGACCGCCTTCACATCCTTGGTCAGCCGACCGATGGAAATGCGGTCGACGCCGGTGGCGGCGATCCAGCGCAGCTGTGCGAGCTCGACCCCGCCCGAGACTTCCAGCAAGGCCCGGCCGGCCGTCACGGCCACCGCCTCGCGCATCATCGCCTCGCTGAAATTGTCCAGCAGCACGCTGACCGCACCGGCGCCCAGCGCCTCCTGCAGCTCGGCGATGCTTTCGACCTCGACCTGGATGTCCACGCCCGCGTTCAGCGCCTGGGCCGCACGCAGCGCCGCTGCGACGCCGCCGGCCGCCGCGATATGGTTTTCCTTGATCAGGATGCCGGCATAGAGGGCCAGGCGCTGGTTCGCGCCGCCGCCGATGCGCACCGCGTACTTCTGCGCCAGACGCAAGCCCGGCAGGGTCTTGCGCGTGTCCAGCACCGCGCAGCCGCGCGGATTGGTGCTGGCGCCCGCGATCGCGTCGACATGGGCGCGGGTCAGGGTGGCCGTGCCGGACAGCAGCTGCAGGAAGTTCATCGCCGGCCGCTCGGCCGACAGCAGGGCCCGGCCGTCGGCCTCGATCTCGCAGACCACGGTGTCGGCGCTCATACGCGCACCTTCCTCATAAAGCCACTCGATGCGGGCCGTCGCATCGAGCGCGGCAAACACCCCGTCGAACCAGGGGCGCCCGCACAGCACGGCGGCCTCGCGCACCCGCAGCTGGGCCTTGACGCGGCGACCGGCCGGCACCAGCCGGGCGGTCCAGTCGCAGACCCCGATGTCTTCCATCAGCGCCTCGCGGATATTGCGCTCGCGGGCTTGGTCCAGGCTCTCGTTGTGATCGAACATCGCTCAGTCGGGGTCTTTGATCGTGAGGCTCAGATTATCCAGGCCCTCGATCACCCCGGTGATCACATCGCCGGGCTTGACCGCGCCGACGCCTTCCGGCGTGCCGGTATAGATCAGATCGCCCGGGCCCAGGTGGTAGTACTGCGACAGATTGGCAACGATCTCGGGCACGCTCCAGATCATGTCGGCCAGATCGCCGCGCTGCTTCTCGACACCGTTGACCGCCAGGGTGATCGCGCCGGCCTTCGGGTGGCCGATCTCGCTGGCCGGCACCAGCTCGGTGATCACGGCCGAGTTCTCGAAGCCCTTGCCGATGTCCCAGGGCCGGCCGTTGGCCTTGGCCGCGTTCTGCAGATCGCGGCGCGTCATGTCCAGGCCGGCGGCATAGCCCCAGATGGCCGCTTCGGCGGCCTCGGGCGCCACCTTGAAGACCGGCGCGCCGAGCGCGATCACCAGCTCCATCTCATAGTGGAAATTGCTGGTGCCGGGCGGGTAGGCGATGCTGGCGCCGGAGGGCACCAGCGCATTGGCCGGCTTGCTGAAATAGAAGGGCGGTTCGCGATCCGGATCGCTGCCCATCTCGCGGGCATGGGCGGCGTAGTTGCGGCCGACGCAGAAGATGCGGGCGACGGCATAGCGCTGGCGGCTGCCGCGCACGGCGACACTGGCTTGTACCTCGGGCGGGAAGACATAGGAGTCAGTCATGACGAGACCTTGAACGGGAGTGGGCGATGCGGCGCCAAGCATAAGGGCAGACCGCAGGGTCGCCGCGCTAGCCGATCCGGTGGCAGACCTTGGGCAGGTAGTCCAGCACCGCCTGGACCAGCGGCGAGTGGTCGGCCGCGCGCCAGACGGCGACGGTCTCGACCTCGGTGGCCTTGTCCTTGAGCTCGCGATAGACCACGCCCTCGCGCCCCAGCGCCTGCACGCTGGCGGGCACCAGGGCCACGCCGATGCCGCCGCTGACCAGGCTGACGATGGTCTGCATCTGGCGCGCCACAAAGAGATTCGGGCTGAAGCCGTGGCGCATGCAGGTGGCGACGATGGCGTCGAACATCAGCGGCCCCTGGTGCCGCTCGAAGCCCAGAAAGCGCTCCTGCGCGAGCTGGCCCAGCGCGATCCGGGCGCTGCCGGCCAGGGCATGGCCGGCCGGCAGCGCCAGCACCAGCGGCTCCTTCTGCACCAGCTTGACGCTCAGCGCCGCCGGCGGGTCGGCGGTCTGGAACACCAGGCCCAGGTCCAGGCTGCCGCTCTCGACGTCGTGGATGATGTGGTCGGTCGTGCCCTCGTGCAGCGAGATCTTGACGCGCTGGTGCGCCGCGCTGAACTGCCGCACCAGGGTCGGCAGGAAGGAGTAGATGGGCAGGCTGATGAAGCCGATCGACAGCGTGCCCATCAGGCCCTGCGCGGTCTCCTGCGCGCGGCGGCGCATGGTATCGGCGGCGGCGAGCACCGCGCGCGCATCGCGCAACGCATCCTCGCCGGCGCGGGTGATGGCGATGCGGCGCGAGGTGCGCTCCAGCAGGGTCACGCCCAGCTCGTCCTCCAGCTCCTTGATCGCCAGGCTCACGGGCGGCTGGGTCAGGTGCAGGCGTTTGGCCGCCCGGCCGAAGTGCAGTTCCTCGGCCACGGCCACCAGGCAACGCAGATGACGCATGTCCATCGTTAGCTTTCTTGAATAGATCGATCTGTATTGCAAATTTCCACAAATCGAAGCCCGATCCTAGACTGCCTCTCATGCCCCCGACCCCAGCCCGCGACCGGCCGGTCCGGAGGGCGAGACAAAAAACAGGGCTGCAGGAGACAACACGCATGCCGGAACATTTGCCGGGCCTGCCCAGGCCCCGAACCCTCAGACACCCGGGGCCGGTGAGCGATCTGCGCATCGAGCACCGGCATGCGGCCATCGGCCGGCACTTCCGCCTGGCCCTGCCGCCGGGGCTGTCGCTGCATGAGGCCCTGGTCGGCGCACTGGCCGGCGTCGCGGTGCGCAACGCCTCGATGACCTTGCTGGGCGGCGAGCTGCAGACGCTCAGCTACTGCCTGGCCCAGCCCGACCACAGCGGCCGGGTCGTGGCCACCTATGGCGAGCTGCGCGAGACCACGGCGGCCCGCCTGATCTTTGGCAACGCCACGCTGGGCCGCTCGGCGGCGGGCCTGCCGGTGCTGCATTGCCATGCGGCCTTCCGCCTGGCCGACGGCAGCGTGCGCGGCGGCCATGTGCTGACCGAGCAGACACGCATCGGTGCCGGCGGCATCAGCGCGCTGGCCACGTCACTGGACGGCATCGAGCTGCGCATCGGCTACGACACCGAGACCCGCATGTCATTCCTGCGCCCCCACACCGAGGTATCCGATGCCTGAGATCCGACTGGTTGAACACGGCCGCATGGGGCGCGTCGCCTATGGTCGCATCGCCCCCAACGAAGACCTGGTGCAGAGCGTCGAAAAACTCTGCCTGGCCGAGGGCTTCCGCCATGCCTTTGTACGCGGCGCGCTGGGCAGCCTGGTCGACGCCTGCCTGGCCCGGCCGCAGGGCGGTTGCCAGCTGATACGCGGCCCGGCGGTGGAAGTCGTCAGCCTGGCCGGCGAGGTGCGCGCGCAGCCGGACGGCTCGCTGCGGGCGGCGCTCAGCGGCGTCGTCGTCGACACCGAGGGCCAGGTCTATGGCGGCCCTTTCGTGGCCGGCGCCAATCCGGTCTGCGTGACCTTTGAACTGACGCTCGAGGAGTGGCTGCCCGCCGCCGTCGAATCCTGAACCCTGAACTCCACGGACTGCCCCACATCATGAGCAACAACACCCACCCCGTCGCCGTCATCACCGGAGGCGCGCGCGGCATCGGCCGTGTGATCGGCGAATGGTTCCTGGCCCGCGGCCATCGCATCGCCCTGCTGGACATCGACGGCAGCACGCTGGATGCCACCGTCACCGCACTGGCCCGGCCCGATGCCGTGCTCGGCCTGCACTGCGATGTATCGGACCCGGCCCAGGTCGAGCGGGCGGCCGCCCAGGTGACGGCGCGCTTCGGCCGGGTCGACGCGCTGGTCAACAACGCCGGCGTGGCCGTGTTCAAGCCGGTGCTGCAGACCTCGTTCGCCGAATGGCGCCAGGTGCTGGCCACCAATCTGGACGGCGCCTTTCTGTGCAGCCAGGCCTTTGGCGGCTTGATGGCAGCGCAGGGCCGCGGCGCCATTGTCAACGTGGCCTCGATCTCCGGGCTGCGTGCCAGCACGCTGCGCGTGGCCTATGGCACCAGCAAGGCCGCGCTGATCCATCTGACCAAGCAGTACGCGGTCGAGCTGGGCAATGCCGGCGTGCGGGTCAATGTGATCTGCCCCGGGCCGGTCGAGACCGAGATGGCCAAGCTGGTGCACAGCGTGGCCATCCGCAGCGACTACTACGACACCATCCCGCTGGGCCGCTACGGCACGACCGGCGAGATGGCCGAGGCGGTGGGTTTTCTGTGCAGCGACGCGGCCAGCTTTATCAACGGCCAGGTGCTGGCGGTCGACGGCGGCTTCGACGCCGCCGGCGTCGGCCTGCCGACACTGCGCCGCCGCGCGGCCGAAGCGAACGGTAGCGCCGCCTCCCAGGCCTGAGCCCATTCACCAGGAGCCCCCATGACCCTCCCCTACATCATCGGCTGGGGCCACACGCCCTTCGGCAAGTTCGACGCCCTCGACCCCGAGCAGCTGCTGCGCGATGCGGTGGCCCCGGCGCTGCAGACCGCAGGGCTGGAGGCCGAGGCCATCGACGGCATCTTCGTCGGCCACTTCAACGGCGGCTTCATGCCGCAGGACTTCAGCGCCGCGCTGCTGGGCGTGGCCATGCCGGCGCTGCGCCATGTACCCGCGGTGCGCTGCGAGAACGCCTGCGCCACCGGCTCGGCCGCGATCTGGGCCGCGCTGGACGCGGTGCAGGCTGGGCGCGTGCGCCATGCCCTGGTGGTCGGCTTCGAGATCATGAATGCGGTGCCCGCCGCCAAGGTCGGCGAGACCCTGCTGCGCTGCTCCTATGTGAAGGAGGAGGGCGACACGCCGGGCGGCTTTGCCGGCGTGTTCGGCCAGATCGCCGGCCGCTACTTCGAGCGCTTCGGCGACCAGAGCGATGCGCTGGCCCATATCGCCGCCAAGAACCACGCCAACGGCCTGCACAACCCCGATGCCCATCTGCGCCGCGACCTGGGTTTCGATTTCTGCCGCCAGCCCTCCGACAAGAACCCCATCGTGGCCGGGCCGCTCAAGCGCTCGGACTGCTCGCTGGTGTCGGACGGCGCGGCCGCCCTCGTCATCTCGGCCGCACCCAGCGGCAACGCGACGGTGAGCCCGGTGCGCTGGCGCTCGCGCACCCAGGTCAATGACTTCCTGCCGCTGTCGCGCCGCGACCCGACCCGCTTCGAGGGTGCGGCGCTGGCCTGGCAGCGCGGGCTGGCCGCCGCCGGGGCCGGGCTGGACGACCTGGGCTTTGTCGAGACCCACGACTGCTTCACGATCGCCGAGCTGCTCGAGTACGAGGCCATGGGACTGGCGCCGCAGGGCCAGGGCGCGCGCGTGATCCTGGATGGCACGAGCCGGCGTGACGGCCGGCTGCCGGTCAATCTGTCCGGCGGCCTGAAGTCGCGCGGCCACCCGATCGGTGCCACCGGCGTGTCCCAGCATGTGATGGCCGCGCTGCAGCTCAGCGGCACGGCCGGCGCGATGCAGGTCGGCCAGCCGCGGCTGGGCGCCGTCTTCAATATGGGCGGGGCCGCCGTGGCCAACTATCTGAGCGTGCTGGAGGCCGCATGAGCCTGCCGGTCACCCACGAGGCTCAGGCCGCCAATCTCTCCGTGCTGCTGGCCCAGACCGCCGCCCAGTTCCCGGACCGGACCGGCCTGATCCAGGGCGAACAGCAGTGGAGCTGGCGCGAGCTGAACGGGCGGGTCGATGCCCTGGTTGCGGGCTTGCGCGCGCTGGGCCTGCAGGCCGGCGACAAGCTGCTGGTGCAGTCGCGCAACAATGTGGCCCTGTTCGAGAGCTGCTGGGCGGCTTTCCGCATGGGCCTGGTCTGGGTGCCGACCAACTTCCGGCTGACGCCGCCGGAGCTGGCCTATCTGGGCAGCTCCAGCCAGGCCGTGGCCATGCTGGCGGAAGAGGACTTCGCGGCCCATGTCGATGCGGTCAGGGCGGAAGCACCGCGGCTGCGCCACCTGATCACGATAGGCCGGCCGCGCCCGGGCGAGATCGGCTACGAAGCCCTGCTGGCCGCGCATCAGGGCGCGCCGACCCAGATGGCCGAGGTGCGGGCCGACACGCCGCTGTGGTACTTCTATACGTCGGGCACCACCGGGCGGCCCAAGGCCGCGATGCTGACCCATGGCCAGATGGCTTTCGTCGTGACCAACCATCTGGCCGACCTGATCCCCGGCACCGACGAGAGCGACTGCTCGATCGCCGTGGCACCGCTGTCGCACGGCGCGGGCATCCATGCGCTGCTCAATGTCGCGCGCGGCGCCGCCACCGTGCTGCTGGCCTCGGAGCGGCTGGAGCCCGAGCAGGTCTGGCGGCTGGTCGAGCGGCACCGGGTCAGCAATCTCTTCACCGTGCCCACCATCGTCAAGATGCTGGTGGAGGACGCGTCGGTGGACCGCTACGACCACAGCAGCCTGCGCTATCTGATCTATGCCGGCGCGCCGATGTACCGTGCCGACCAGCGGCGGGCCCTGCAGAAGCTGGGCCCGGTGCTGGTGCAGTATTTCGGCCTGGGCGAGGTGACGGGCTGCATCACCGTGCTGCCAGCGTCCATGCATGGACTCGACGATGCCGATCCGAACGCCAACATCGGCAGCTGCGGCCGCCCGCGCACCGGCATGGAAGTGGCCATCCTCGATGCCCAGCTGCGGCCGCTGCCGGTGGGTGAGGTCGGCGAGATCTGCTGCCGCGGCCCGGCGGTGTTCGCCGGCTATTTCGACAACCCCGAGGCCACGGCCAAGGCCTTGCGCGGCGGCTGGTTCCACACCGGCGATCTCGGCCGCCTGGACGCGCGCGGCCTGCTCTACATCACCGGCCGCGAGTCCGATATGTATATCTCGGGCGGCTCCAACGTCTACCCGCGCGAGGTCGAGGAGGTGCTGCTGCTGCATCCGGACGTGGCCGAGGTGGCGGTGCTGGGCGTACCCGACCCCAAATGGGGCGAGGTCGGCGTGGCCGTCATCGTGGCCAGCCGCCCGGGGCTGTCGGCCGAGACCCTGCTGGCCCATCTCGAGGGCCGCTGCGCCCGCTACCGCTGGCCCCGGCACTTCTTCTTCTGGGACGCCCTGCCCAAGTCCGGCTACGGGAAGATCACGAAGAAAGAGGTGCGCGAGCAGCTCTACCATCGAGGCGAGCTGCAGATGGCTCCTGCAGACTAGTCCGGCTCGCCCCTCGCTTTCGCCACCCCTAGAAAAAACGGAGACAACGATGAACACCACCCGTCGCACCCTGCTTCGCTCGGCCGCTGCCGCCTCGGCCCTGAGCCTGCCGCTGGGCCAGGCCCTGGCCCAGAAGGCCGAGTTCACGCTCAAGTACGCCAACAACCTGCCGGCCGCGCATCCGATGAACTTGCGCGCCAAGGAGATGGCCGCGGCCATCCTGGCCGAGACCAAGGGCCGCGTCGACCTGCAGGTCTTCCCTTCGGGCCAGCTCGGTTCGGACACCGACATGCTGAGCCAGCTGCGCGCCGGCGGCATCGACTTCTTCACGCTCTCGGGCCTGATCCTCTCGACCCTGGTGCCGGGTGCGGCCGTCACCGGCGTGGGCTTCGCGTTCGCCGACTACGACACCGTCTGGAAGGCCCTGGACGGCGACCTCGGCGCCCATGTGCGCGCGCAGATTGCCAAGGCCAATCTGATCGCGATGGAGCGCATCTGGGACAACGGCTTCCGCCAGATCACCTCCTCTACCCATCCGATCAACTCGGCCGAGGACCTCAAGGGTTTCAAGATCCGCGTGCCGGTCTCGCCGATGTGGACCTCGATGTTCAAGGCCTTCGATTCGGCGCCGGCCTCGATCAACTTCGCCGAGGTCTATTCGGCGCTGCAGACCAAGGTGGTGGACGGGCAGGAGAACCCGCTGGCCATTCTCGACACCGCCAAGCTCTACGAGGTGCAGAAGTACGTGTCGGTCACCAACCATATGTGGGACGGCTTCTGGTTCCTGGCCAACAAGCGCTCGTTCGAGCGCCTGCCCGAGGACCTGCGCGCCATCGTCGCGCGCCATATCAATGCCGCCGGCATGAAGCAGCGTGCCGATGTGGCCGCCCTCAACAGCAGCCTGCAGAAGACCCTGACCGAGAAGGGCATGGTCTTCAACACCACCAAGACCGAGAGCTTTCGCAACAAGCTGCGCCAGGCCGGCTTCTACAGCGAATGGAAGGGCAAGTTCGGTGACGAGGCCTGGGCGATTCTCGAGCGCTACTGCGGCAAGCTGAGCTGAGCCCCGACCGCCCCGATCCGACGAGGAGCCCCATGAGCGCCACCACCACGCCGCCCGCTTTTGGCGATCCCCACCATGTGGACAACGGGCCGGCCGCGGTCGCCATCCGCGGTGTCATGGCACGCGTGATGCGGCCTCTCGAAGTGACGGCCGCCGCGTTGCTGACCCTGATCATCGGCCTGCTGCTGAGCGCCGTGCTGTCACGCTATGTCTTCACCAAGTCCATCATCTGGGTGGACGAGGTGGTGTCGATCGCCTTCATCTGGCTGACGATGATAGGCAGCGCGATCGCGATGTACCGCAACGAGCATCTGCGCCTGACCCTGCTGGTGGAGCGCCTGGCCCCGGGCGCACGCGAGTTCGTCAACGCGCTGGCGCTGGTGGCGGTGATGGCCTTTCTGCTGGCGATGCTGCAGCCGGCCGCGATCTACGCCCAGGAGGAATGGGCCATCACGACGCCGGCGCTGAACATCCCGAACAGCTTTCGCGTCGCCGCGATCGCCTTCGGCCTGCTGGCCATGCTGGTGGTGGTGCTGGCCTTCGCCTGCAAGACGGTCAGGCCGCGCGTGCTGGGCCTGGCCGCCGTGCTGGTGGCCGGGCTCAGCGGACTGGCTTGGTGGCAGATGCCGGCGCTGGCCGATCTGGGCCATCTGAACATCCTGATCTTTCTGGTGATGCTGGTGGGCGCCTGCCTGGCGGCCGGCGTGCCGATCGCCTTCTGCTTCGGGCTGGGCGCGCTGAGCTATCTGAGCTTCACGACCCAGGTGCCGCTGCTGATCGTCGTCGGCCGCATGGACGAGGGCATGTCCAGCCTGATCCTGGTGTCGGTGCCGATCTTCGTACTGCTGGGCTGCGTGCTCGACGCTACCGGCATGGGCAAGGCGATCGTCGACTTCCTGGCCTCGCTGCTGGGCCATGTGAAGGCCGGCATGTCCTATGTGCTGCTGGGCTCGCTCTTCATCGTCTCCGGCATCTCGGGCTCCAAGGTCTCGGACATGGCGACCGTGGCCCCGGCCCTGTTTCCCGAGATGTCACGGCGCGGCAACAAACGCAAGGACATGGTGGCCCTGCTGGCCACCGGCGCGGCGATGGCCGACACGGTGCCGCCCAGCATCGTGCTGATCGTGCTGGGCTCGGTGGCCGGCGTCTCGATCGCCGGGCTGTTCCAGGCCGGCTTCGTCGTGGCGATGGTGCTGCTGGCCATGCTGCTGATCCTGGCGCGCTGGAAGGCGCGCCACGAGGTGGTCGAGGACGTGCGCCGCCCACCGCTGAAGGTCATCGGCCGCTTCATGCTGATCGCCAGCCCGGCCCTGCTGCTGCCCTTCCTGATACGCAGCGCGGTCGGCGGCGGTATCGCCACGGCCACCGAGGTCTCGACGATCGCCGTGCTCTATGCCCTGGTCATCGGCCAGGTGCTGTATGGCGGCATCACGCGCGGCAAGCTCTACGCGATGCTGGTCGAGACCGCCGCGCTGAGCGGTGCCATCCTGCTGATCCTCGGCGCCGCCTCGGCGATGGCCTGGACCATCACGCAAAGCGGCGTGGTGCAGCAGCTGTCGCAGTTCATGACCGCGCTGCCGGGCGGCTGGGTCACCTTCATGGCCGTCACCGTGCTGGTTTTCCTGGTGCTGGGCTGCCTGCTGGAGGGCCTGCCGGCCGTGCTGCTGCTGGCCCCCATCATGTTCCCGATCGCGCGCAAGCTGGGCATCCACGAGGTGCATTACGCGATGGTCATCGTCTGCGCAATGAATGTGGGCCTGATGATGCCGCCGATCGGTTTCGGCTTCTACGTCGCCTGCCGCATCGGCGGCGCCAAGCCCGACGATGTGCTGAGCGCCATCTGGCCCTATCTGCTGGCCCTGCTGGTCGGCGTCGCGGTAATTGCGGCGGTGCCGGCGATCTCGACCATCGCGCTGTGAACCGGGGACGGCATGCGCAGGCATGCCGTCCCCGGCGCTCGGTGGCGCATCCGGGCTACCATCGCGCCCAATGCCGATGTTGAAGCCCTTATCCGCCCTGCTGCTGCTGGCCCTGCTGGCCGGCTGCGCCACTCGCGCGCCGTCGCCGGGCGTGCCGGCCTCGCGGCCAACGCCGCCGCCCGGCGGCTGGCCGGCCCGGGACGGCCCCGATGCGGTGATCCCGCCGGATCTGCACAAGGTGCCCGATGCGGCGCCCAAGCTGGAGAACATCCGCAAGGGCGGGCCCAACAAGCCCTACGAGGTGCTGGGCCAGCGCTACGAGCCGATGGCCGGCGACGAGCCGCTGGTCGAGCGCGGCCTGGCCTCCTGGTATGGCAAGAAATTCCACGGCCGGCCTACCGCCAGCGGCGAGATCTACAACATGTATGCGATGACGGCCGCGCATCCGACCATGCCCATCCCCAGCTATGCGCGGGTGCGCAATCCTAAGAACGGCCGCGAGATCATCGTCAGGGTCAATGACCGCGGCCCCTTCCATCGCGGCCGCATCATCGACCTCAGCTACACCGCCGCGCTGAAGCTGGATCTGCTGCGCGGGGTCGGCGCGGTCGAGCTGGAGCGGCTGACCTATGAGGACATCCGCACCGGCGCCTGGATGCGCGGCAGCGAGCCGGCCGCGCCAGCCCCGGTCGAGCCGCCGCCCGTCTATGTGGCCAGCGAGGCCAGCGGCGCGCCGGCGCTGAGCACCACGGCCAGCGTCGCGGCAGTGCCGACGGCCGCCGTGCCCGCAGCCACGTCCGCTGCGCCCGCCACCGACCCCGCCCTGCTGTTGGCCAACGAGGCTCCGCTGCCGCAGATACGCACGGTGGCCGCGCCCGGCTTCTGGGTGCAGCTCGGCGCGTTCTCGCAGCTGGCCGGGGCCGAGTCGTTCCGGCAGCAGCTGCTGAAGGAAGCCGACTGGATGGCGCCGCTGCTGGCCGTCTTCAAGGACCGCGCACTGCACCGCCTGCAGGCCGGCCCCTACCCGACGCGCGAGGACGCGCGCCAGGCGGCCGAGCGCGTGCGCCAGGCGCTGGCACTGCAGCCGGTGGTGGTCGAGCGACGCTGACCCCTAACAAATCGGAGCGGGGCTGCATCCGATCCGGGATGCAGGGCGTAAGGACAGCAGGTTGGCACGGGGCCAACCGCCATCCGGAGACGCCTCATGCAATCCAACACCCCTTCCCAGGTGCGCCCACGCGCCACCCTGATCGCGCTGGCCGCCGGCCTGCTGCTGGCCGGCGGCGCCCACGCCTCCAGCCATCGCGAAGCGCCCTTCATCACGACCGTGCCCAAGGTCGATGCCAGCGACTTCTATATGTTCGCCAGCTACGAGGCCGGCCGCAACGACTATGTGACCGTGATCGCCAACTACCTGCCCTTGCAGGATGCCTATGGCGGACCGAACTACTTCTCGCTCGATCCGAACGCGCTCTACGAGATCCATATCGACAACAACGGCGACGCCAGGGAAGACCTCAGCTTCCAGTTCCGCTTCAAGAACAAGCTCAATAGCGTGAGCCTGCCGATCGGCGACAAGAGCATCGCGATCCCGCTGATACAGGCAGGTGCGGTCAGCGAGCCGCGCGCCGCCACGCTCAATCTGAACGAGAGCTACACGATAGACATCGTGCGCGGCGACCGCCGCAGCGGCGGCCGCCAGGCCGTCAGCAATGCCAGCGGCGGCACCAGCTTCGACAAGCCGGTCGACAATATCGGCGTCAAGACCATCCCCGACTACGCTGCCTATGCCGGCAAGCATGTGCACAGCATCAACATCCCCGGCTGCGCGATGCCGGGCAAGGTCTTCGTCGGCCAGCGCAAGGACCCGTTCGCGGTCAATCTCGGGACTATCTTCGACCTGGTCAATGCGCCGGTCGGCGTGATCACCGACCCGACGCTGATCGGCGCGGTCAAGAACACGATCGACGACAAGAACGTCACGACCCTGGCGCTGGAGCTGCACAAGAGCTGCCTGACCGCCGGCACCGAGACGGTGATCGGAGGCTGGACCACGGCCAGCCTGCGCCAGGCCCGCGTGCTCGACCCGAGCCCCAAGCCCGGCCACCAGAGCACAGAGAAGGCCGGTGGCGCCTGGGTGCAGGTATCGCGCCTGGGCATGCCCCTGGTCAACGAGGTCGTCATCGGCCTGCCGGACAAGGACCGCTTCAACAGCGCCAAGCCCAAGGACGACGGCCAGTTCGCCAGTTATGTGACCCACCCCAGCCTGCCGGCCCTGCTGGAGATCGCGCTGGCCCTGCCCGGCACCGCGCCGAAGAACCTGCCGCGCACCGATCTGGTCACGACTTTTCTGACCGGCATCAAGGGCGTCAACCAGCCGGCCAATGCGGTGGCCTCGGAGATGCTGCGGCTCAACACCGCGATTGCGCCGGTGCCGTTTGCGCAGCAGAACCGGCTCGGCGTGGTCGGCAACATCCTGGCCGGCGGCAACGATATGGCCGGCTTCCCGAACGGACGCCGCCCCAAGGACGATGTCGTCGATGTCTCGCTGATCGCGGTGATGGGCGGCCTGTGCATGGCCAATGGCGATGGCAACACGCTGGGCTTCGGCACCGACTGCAAGCCCTCGAATGTGCCGCTGGGCGCCACCGCACTGAAGCTGCACGACGCGGTCGACCAGGCCACGGCGCCGCTGCTGGCCGGCTTCCCCTATCTGTTCACGCCGGTCGGCGGCACCAAGTAAGGAGCAGGCCATGAGAACCCTCAACAAGACGCTTCTGCTCGGCCTGCTCGCCGGCGCGCTGCTGAGCGCCTGCGGTGGCAGCGATCATGACGACACGGTCGTCGCGAGCCCGCCGGCCGGCCCGGCCGAGGTGCCGGACAGCGCGCTGGCCTCGTCGGCCAGCTTCACGCAGTTCGCGATCGAGCAGAGCCAGACCGGCAGCGACAGCGCCGAGCCGCTGGGCGCCGACAAGGTGTCGGTACCGCCCAGCAGCGAGACCGACGAGCCGGTCTCGCTCGGCTGAGTACGGGAGCGGGGTCATGCGTATCACACTGTTCTTGCTGTGCTGCCTGGCCCTGCCGGCCGCTGCCGACCAGCCCTACACCCCGGCCAGCGAGGCCGAGCTGGTGGAGCGCCTGCCCACCCGGCTCGGTGCCGAGCAGCGCCGTTTGCGGGCCCAGCTCGTCGCGGCGCCCACCACCTTGCCGCTGGCGCTGCAGCTGGCACGCGAGGCGATAGCCCGAGCGCGCGCGCAGGGCGACCCTCGCGAGCTGGGCCTGGCCCAGGCCGCGCTGGCGCCCTGGTGGAGCCAGCCGGCACCGCCGGCCCCGGTACGGCTGCTGCGCGCGACGATTGCGCAAAGCCAGCACCGCTTCGACGCCGCGTTGGCCGATCTCGATACGCTGCTGGCCGCGCCCGGCACGCCAGCGGCCATCCAGGCCCAGGCCGAGCTGAGCCGCGCGGCCCTGCTGCAGCTGCGCGGCCGCCTGCCCGAGGCCCAGGCCGGCTGCCAGCGCCTGGCCGATTCACATGGCCATGGCGCGCTGCATGGCCAGGTCTGCCTGGCCGAGCTGGCCAGCTTGCAGGGCAGGGGCGATGCCGCATCGCGCGAGCTGGCGCGGCTGGCCCGCCAGCCCGGCGCACCCGCCGGCTGGATCGCGCTGCTGCGCGCCGAGCTCGCACACCGACGCGGCGAGCCGGCGGCCGAGACGCTGTACCGCCGCGCACTGGAGCTGAACGACGATGTCTACACCCGCGCCGCCTATGCCGACTGGCTGCTGGAGCGGCAGCGCTGGCCCGAGGTCATCGGGCTGCTGCAGGGCGGAGAGTCGGCCGACGCGCTGCTCTTGCGCCTGGCGATTGCCTGGCAGCGCAGCGGCGATGCGGCCCGCGCCAAACCGGCCATGGCCGAGTTGCAGGCCCGCTTCGAGGCCGCGCGGCTGCGCGGCGACGGCGGCCATGAGCGCGAGCTGGCCCGCTTCGCGCTGGACCTGCAAGGTGATGCCAAGGCCGCGCTGGCCCATGCCGAGGCCAACTGGGCGCAGCAGCGCGAGCCGGCCGATGCGCTGCTGCTGGCCCGCGCGAGGCAGGCCGCACGATGAGAGCGCTGACATGCCTGTTGTCTGGCCTGCTGTGTCTGCTCGCGCTGCCAGCCCTGGCCCACAAGCCCAGCGATGCCTATCTGCGCCTGAGCCTGCAGGGCGCGACGCTGGAGCAGCGCCTCGACATCGCGCTGCGCGATCTGGACCGCGAGCTCGATCTGGACGCCGACGCCGATGGCGCGCTGATCTGGGGCGAGCTGCGCGGCCGCGCCCCGGCGATCCAGGCCCTGGCCGAGCAAGGCCTCGCCATCGATCTGCGCGATGCGAAAGGCCAGGCCTGCCGGCCCGGCGTCTACCGGGCGCTGCAGATCGCCGCGCACAGCGATGGCCGCTATGCGGTGCTGAGCCGCAGCTGGCACTGCGAAGCCCCACCGCAAGACCTGACCCTGAACTACCGGCTGTTTGCCGCCAGCGACCCGACCCACCGCGGCATCGCCCGGCTGGAGCAAGGTACGCACGAGGCCCGGCTGCTAGTGCTGGCACCCGATGGCCGGCCACAGCAGCTCCAGCTGGGCGACGCCGCCGCCGCTCTGGGACTCGGCGGCTTCTTCCTCGAAGGCGTGCACCACATCTGGATCGGCCTCGACCACGTGTTGTTCCTGCTGGTGCTGCTGTTGCCGGCGGTGCTGCTGCGGCTGTCGGTCAGCTGGGCACCGGCGCCGGTGCTGCGACCGGCCCTGGTCGAGGTGGTCGGCGTCGTGACCGCCTTCACCGTCGCTCACTCGATCACGCTGGGCCTGGCCGTTCTCGGGGTGCTGGACCCGCCGTCGCGCTGGGTCGAGTCGCTGATCGCGGCCAGCGTGCTGCTGGCGGCGCTGAACAACCTCTGGCCGGTGGTCAAGCGCTCGCGCTGGAAGCTCAGCTTTGCCTTCGGTCTGATCCACGGCTTCGGCTTTGCCGGCGCGCTGAGGGACCTGGGCCTGGGGCAGGGCGCGCTGGCCGGGCCGCTGCTGATGTTCAACCTCGGCGTCGAGGCCGGGCAGCTGCTCATCGTCGCGGTCTTCGTGCCACTGGCCTGGTTGCTGCGAACACAGCGCTTCTATGCCCGCTGGCTGCTGGGCGGCGGCTCGCTGCTGGCGGCGGTGCTGGCCCTGGTCTGGCTGCTGGAGCGGGCCCTAGCTCTCAAACTGCTGGAGTTGTCATGAAACACCGGTTTGCCGCGCTGGCCCTGCTGGCGCCCTGGGGCGCGCTGGCCCAGGTCGAGACACTCGACAAGGTCGAACTGCTGGGCCATTACCAGCTGGGTCTGGGCCAGGCCAGCGCCGCCAGCGAGGGCTCGGTGCGGGCCAGCCTGATCGAGGCGCGGCCGGTGTTGCGGCCGGCGGAGCTGCTGGAGTTCGTGCCCGGCATGATCGTCACCCAGCACAGCGGCGACGGCAAGGCCAACCAGTATTTTCTGCGCGGCTTCAATCTCGACCACGGCACCGACTTCGCGACCTTTGTCGACGGCATGCCGGTGAATATGGTCAGCCATGCCCATGGCCAGGGCTATAGCGATCTGAACTTCCTGATCCCCGAGCTGGTCCAGCGCATCGACTACCGCAAAGGCCCTTACTTCGCCAGCGACGGCGATTTCGCCTCGGCCGGCAGCGCGCGGCTGCGGCTGCGCGACGAGATGGGGCCGGGTCTTGCCAGCCTGACGCTGGGCGGGCACGGCCATGCCCGCGCGCTGCTGGCCGACGGTGGCGCCGCCGGTGCCGGGCGCTGGCTGGGTGCGCTGGAACTGCAGGGCAACGACGGGCCATGGGAAACACCGCAGCGCGCGCGCAAGTTCAACGGCCTCCTGCGCTACAGCGAACGCAGGGCCGAGGGCTCGGCCTCGCTGAGCCTGATGGCCTACCGCAACCGCTGGACCGCCACCGACCAGATCCCGCAGCGCGCGGTCGATCAGGGCCACCTCGGCCGCTTCGGCAGCCTGGACGCCAGCGACGGCGGACGCAGCGCCCGCTACTCGCTCTCCGGCCAGATCAGCCGCGACATGGTCGACGGCGACTGGCAGGCCAGTGCCTACCTGATCCACTCGCGTCTGAACCTGTTCTCCAACTTCAGCTTTTTCCAGGACGACCCGGTCAACGGCGACCAGTTCGAGCAGGCCGAGTCGCGCCGCGTGCTCGGTGGCGAGCTGAGCCGGCGCTGGCAGTTCCAGTGGGCCGGGGCCGAGCAGCAGATCAGCCTCGGCACTCAGGCCCGCCACGACCGGTTGAGCCCGGTGGGTCTGTATGCCAGCGCGCAGCGCCGGCGCCTGAGCACCACGCAGGAAAGCCGGGTGCGCGAGAGCAGCCTGGGCGTCTACGCCGAACTGGCCAGCGGCTGGACGCCCTGGCTGCGCAGCGTCGTCGGCCTGCGTGCCGATACGGCGCGCTTTCGCGTCGACAGCTCGATCGCGGTCAACAGCGGCCGTGCCAGCGACCGCCAGCTCAGCCCCAAGCTGGCCCTGGTGCTCGGCCCCTGGGCCGGCACCGAGTTCTTCATCAACTACGGCCGCGGCTTCCACAGCAATGACGCGCGCGGCACGACGGCACGGCTCTCGCCCAAGCAGGGCACGACGGTCGACGCCGTGCCGGGTCTTGCCGCCAGCCGTGGCGCCGAGCTGGGCCTGCGCGGCGAGTGGCTGCCGGGCTGGCAGACCAGCCTGGCGCTGTGGCGGCTGGCGCTGGACTCGGAGCTGGTCTTTGTCGGCGACGCTGGCGATACCGAGGCCTCGCGGGCCAGCCGGCGCCAGGGTCTGGAGCTGAACAGCCACTGGCGGCTCGGCCGCGACTGGCAGCTGGACCTGGACTGGGCCGCCTCCCGCGCCCGCTACCGCGACCCGGCCCCCGAGGGCCGGCGCGTGCCCGGCGCGGTCGACAAGGTGGCCTCGCTGGGCCTGAGCTGGGCCGAGCCGGGCGCCCCCTGGTCGGGCCAGCTGCAGCTGCGCCATTTCGGCCCGCGCGATCTGGTCGAGGACGGTTCGCAGCGCTCGCGCGCCACCAGCCTGGCCTATGCACGGGCCAGCTGGCGCGCGACACCGCGCGTCACCGTAAGCCTGGATGTCTTCAATCTGTTCGACCGGCGCGCCAGCGACATCGACTACTTCTACGCGTCGCGCCTGGCCGGCGAAGCGGCGCCGGTGGCCGACCGGCATTTCCACCCGGTCGAGCCGCGCGGCCTGCGCCTGACCGTGGCGATGGCACTGCGCTGAGGCCAAGGGGCGGCCGCCGTGCCATGATGCCGCCCCATGGATCGCCCGACGCACCCCCTTCATGCCTCACCCGCGCTGCTGGCCGCCCTGCTGGCGGCCTGTGCACTGCCGCCGCTGATCGCCTACAACCTGACGCCGATGGCGACACTGTTCAACCAGCTCGCCGCGCTGGCCGGCTGGGGCCTGTGCCTGTACCTGCTGGCGCCGATAGGGACAGGGCAGGGTCTGCGCCCGAATGCCGCACTGCTGGCGCTGGGCCTGCTGCTGCTGGCGGCGCTGGTCGCACCCAATGGCTTGTCGAGCGCCGCCGCGCTGGCCGCAGCGCTGCTGGTGCTGCTGGCCGGCCTGCGCGCCGGTGGCGACGCGCGGGCGCGCGAGCCGGTGATGGACCTGTTCTGCCTGGCCCTGCTGGTGGCCGGGCTGCTGAGCGTGGCGGTGGCCCTGGTCCAGGTGTTCGCGCCGAGCTGGGCCGATGGCAGCGTGATCGCGCGCTCCGGCGTGGTCGGCCGGGCGGTCGGCAATATGCGCCAGCCCAATCATCTGGCCAGCCTGCTGATGTGGGCCTGTGTCGCGGCGGTCTGGCTGGCCAACTCGCGCCGGGGCCGCGCTTGGGCGGCCGCGCTGCCGGCGCTGCTGTTCGCCTTGGTGTTCGCCGTGGTGCTGAGCGCCTCGCGCACCGGCATGGTCGGTATCGGCCTGCTGGCGCTGTGGGGTCTGCTGGACCGCAAGCTGACCCGGCTCTCGCGCTGGGCCCTGGTGGCCACGCCGCTGATGCTGGGCCTGAGCTGGCTGCTGATGTCGGCCTGGGCCGCTAGCTCGGGCCAGGCCTTCGGCGCCGAGTCGCGGCTGGCCGAGGGGGCGGGTTCGCCCTCGCGCCTGGCCATCCTGGCCAATGCCTGGCGCCTGCTGCAGCAGTACCCGCTGACCGGCGTGGGCTGGGGCGAGTTCAATCTGGCCTGGACCATGACGCCCTTCCCGGGTCGGCCCACGGCCTTCTTCGACCACACCCACAATCTGCCGATGCAGCTGCTGGTGGAGCTGGGCTGGCCGCTGGGCCTGCTGGTGATCGCGCTGCTGCTGTACTCGGTCTGGCGCGCCTTCCTCTCGGGCCTGCGGGCGCCGGATGGCGAGGCGCCGCTGCTGCGCTGCGCCTTCATGATGGTGCTGATGATCGGCCTGCACAGCCTGCTGGAGTACCCGCTGTGGTACGTCTACTTCCTGGTGCCGGCGGTGTTCGCGCTGGGGCTGTGCCTGGGTGCCGCCGCGCCGACCAAAGCCGGGCAAGGCCTGACCCTGCCGGCCGGCGCGCTGCGCGCGGCCGGTGTGCTGATGATCGCCGGCAGTGCCTTCGCGCTGTGGGACTATCTGCGCGTGGTCGAGATCTATATGCCGCCGGCGCAGGCCGCGCCGCTGGAGCAGCGCATCGCGCGCGGGCAGCACAGCCTGTTCTTCGGCGCGCAGGCCGACTACGCGGCCGCCACCAGCCTGCCCGCCGGCGAGGCCGCGCTGGAGGCGACCCGCCGCACCGCCCACCAGCTGATCGACACGCGCTTGATGATGGCCTGGGCCAAGTCCCTGCACGCCAGCGGCGACACCGACCGCGCCCGCTACGTTGTGCAACGCCTGCGCGAGTTCCGCAACAAGCAGGCCGAGGACTGGCTGGCCGAATGCGAGGAGCCCGAGGTCAGGGCGCTGAAGCCGCCGCCCTTCCAGTGCGAAGGGCCGTCGCGCGACTACGATTTCAGGGAGATGCGCTGAGCAGCGGCGCGGCCGACCAGTCGCCGCTCTTGCCGCCCTGCTTCTCCAGCACGCGGATCTCGCCCATCACCATGCCGCGATCGGCGGCCTTGCACATATCGTAAATCGTCAGCAGCCCGATCTGCACCGCCGTCAAGGCCTCCATCTCGACACCGGTGCGGCCCAGCGTCTCGACCTGGGCCGTGCACTGCACGCTGGCGCCAGCCTCATCGATCTCGAACTCGACCGCCACGCGGGTGATGGGCAGCGGATGGCACAGCGGGATCAGCTCGGCGGTGCGCTTGGCCGCCTGGATCGCGGCGATGCGGGCGATGCCCAGCACGTCGCCCTTCTTGGCCGTGCCACTGGTGATCAGGGCCAGCGTGGCCGGCAGCATGCGGATGCGGCCGGCGGCGCGGGCGATGCGATGGGTTTCGGCCTTGGCCGACACATCGACCATATGGGCCTGGCCCTGGGCGTCGAAGTGGGTGAGTGCGGAAGTCATGGCAGCGGCAACAATCTGGAAACCTGCGATCTGCCATCATAGGCGCCTGACCTGCCTGGAGAATGCCGCGAATGCCTAGTTTGATGACCCGCCCGCGCCGCCTGGCCGTGGCCTTGTCGGCCGCCCTGATGCTGCTGCCGGGCCTGCCCGCAAGGGCCCAGGTCAATCTGCCGGCCCTGGGCGACTCGGTGTCGCAGGACCTGGACGTCAATGACGAGCGCCGCATCGGCGACCAGATCATGCGGCAGATCCGCATCGACCCCGACTATCTCGACGACCCGCTGCTGCTTGAATATGTGCAGTCGCTGTGGACCCCCTTGGTGAACTCGGCCAAGCAGCTGGGCCAGATCGGCGACGACACGCAGCAGCGCTTCGCCTGGGACATCTTTCTGGTGCGTGACCGCAGCGTCAACGCCTTCGCGCTGCCGGGCGGTTTCGTCGGCACCCATCTGGGCCTGATCGCGATCACCAGCGCGCCCGACGAGCTGGCCTCGGTGCTGGGCCATGAGCTGGCCCACATCACCCAGCGCCATATCGCGCGCCGCATCGCCGGCGACTCGCGCAACAGCCTCCTGGCCACTGCCGGCCTGATCGCCGGCCTGCTGGTGGCCGCGCGCTCGGGCAGCCCCGATGCGGCCCAGGCCGCCATCGTCGGCAGCCAGGCCGCCGCCGCCGCCGCCTCGCTGAGCTTCTCGCGCGATATGGAGCGCGAGGCCGACCGCGTCGGCTTCAACTTCATGACCCAGGCCGGCTATGCGCCCTCGGGCATGGCCAGCATGTTCGAGCGCATGGAGCAGGCCTACCATCTGATGGACGCCGGCAACTACCCCTATCTGCGCTCCCACCCGCTGACCAGCGAACGTATCGGCGAGGCGCGCGCGCGCCTGGGCACCGGCACGATGGAGCGGCCGCATGGCCTGGCCCTGCATGCGCTGATGGCGGCACGCTCGCGGGTGCTGATGGACCCGCGCGCCGAGACCTGGGCCAAGCTGCAGGAGCTCGACGCCGGCGTGCGCGACAGCCGTGGGGGCACGGCCGGCAATGGCTTCGAGCAGCTGGGGGCACGCTATGCCAGCGCGCTGGCCTCGATCAAGATGCGCAACTACGGCCGCGCCGACAGCGCGCTGCGCAGCGCCGAGCTGCTGCTGCAGATGATGGGCAGCGACCCGCGCTCGGCCCGTGTGCTGACCCTGGCGCGCGCCGAGCTGGCGCAGGCGCGCGAGCAGGGCGAGGCCGGCTTTGCCGCGCTGGCGCCGCTGGCGCAGGACCGTTCGCGCGTGCTGCTGATCCAGCGCGCGCAGCTGGCCCTGGTGGACACGCGCCTGGCATCAGCGCGCGAGGCGGCCGACACCTTGCAGACCCATGTCAGCCTGAACCCCAATGATGCCCAGGCCTGGGCGCTGCTGGCCCAGCTCTGGCAGCGCCTCGACCAGCCGCTGCGTGCGGTGCGCGCACTGGGCGAGACACGCGCGGCGGCCGGCGACCTCAATGGCGCGATCGACCGGCTGCGCTCGGGCCTGAATCAGTCGAGGAGCCGCAGCGCCGACCAGATCGAGGCGGCCGTCATCGATGCGCGCTTGCGCCAGCTGCTCTACGAGCGCCGCCAGCTGCTCAGCGAGATGTACCGCGGCAATGTGCCGCCGGGCGCCGAGCTGCCCAATCTGCAGGCACGGCCGCTGACGCCCCGGCTGGCAACTCCCTGACGCAGAGGACTCAGTGCTGGGTCACGCCGCTGGCTTCGGCGCAGATGGCCCAGATGCGGATCGCGCGGTTGTCGCCGCCATGGTTGCGCAGATTGCACTGGTAGACCTGGGTCGAGTAGTCGGGCCGCGGGCCGGCATAGTTCACATTGATCTCGTCCTGGGCGCTGTTGTTGTCGCGGTGGCCGCAGCCGCCGCCGACCAGGCGGGTATTGCCCGGGCAGACCGCCGAGTAGCCGGACCAGGTGTTGCCGGCCAGCGTGTGGGTGTGGCTGACGTAGTGCAGATGCACCGGTCCGGCCGGCCCCTGATTGCCTTGCGGCCCCTGCGGGCCGGCCGGTCCGGTCAGACCGGTGAAACCGCGCGGCCCTTGCAGGCCCTGGATGCCCTGGGCCCCTTGCGGACCTTGCGGCCCCTGATCGGCCAGGGTCAGGTCCAGCCGGGCCACATGGGCGGTGCCGGTGTTCTCCTTGCTGTCGAAGAAGGCCACGGTGCCCGGGCTGTTCAGCGCGGGCTGCAGCTGCAGGCCATGGTTGCTGGCGGGGTTGCTGATCCAGCCCTTGACGATCTTGCTGATGTCGAGGCTGATGAACTGCTGGGCCTTGCCGACCGCAAAGCTCTGGCCGCTGCCGGCACCGCCATTGACCGGGGCGGCCGCATGGCTGACACCGACCTCGTCCCAGGGCGCGTAGACACTCAGCAGCTCCAGCGTGCCGGGCGTGCCGACGCGGTTGACGTAGAGCAGCAGATTGGCCTTGACCAGCTTGGCCGCCGTGATGCCACCGGGCAGGCCGCCCAGATCGAAGCGCAGCAAGGCGCTGGCGCCGCCGCCGACGTTCAGCGTCGGCAGGGCGCCGAAGTTCTGCGCCGGCAGGCCGGCATTGATGTGCGTGTCGGCCACCAGCGGCGCGTCCAGCGCGGCCGCCGGCAGGGCCAGACCCAGCAAGGCGGCGCCGGCCAGGCGGCGGCGCCAGGCCAGCAAGCCCAGGCCGCCCAGCATCAGCGCCCAGGTGCCGGGCTCGGGCACGACATTGGCGTGCAAGCTGAAGGCCCAGGCGCCGCTGCGCGGGCTGCCGTCGACATTGATGAAGCGTTGCTCGCTGCCCAGATAGCTCAGCCCGGTGTAGTCGGGCTGGCCGCTCATCAGATAGCCCTCGTCCCAGCTGGAGCCCAGCGGGGTATTGCCGTCCTGCGACAGCACCAGCCGGTAGCTGCCGGCCGCCAGGCTGATCGCGAAGCGGGCGTCCCAGCAAAAGCCGCTGACCGGATCGCCGGCCTCGCCGGGGCCGCAGCTGTTCTGGCTGCCGCTGGCCAGCGCCAGCAGCTCGCCGCTGGCCAGATCGAACAGCGACAGCACCGGCGCGAAACCGCCTTGCAGCCAGGAGCTGCTGAAGGCCTGCACCGGCTCATCGGCAGCCAGCGTGAACTGGGTGACGAAGAGCTGGTCGTCGGTGGTGAATAGGCCCTGGTAGTCCAGGGCGGCGGCGTCGGCCGCCAGGCTCAGGGTGAGGGCGCCTAGGCCCAGCAGGTACTTGCGCAACATGCCGATCTCCGGGTCGAACGCAGACATTGCGTCCTTCTCCTCGGATCAGACGTTTTTACGCCGCGGCCGGCGCCATCGATTCTGGGGGGGTCAGTCGCGCCCCGGGAACAGGCGCTCGATCAGCACATCGATCAGCATGCCGCACAGGCTGTAGATCAGCGAGCCGATCAGCGCGGCCCAGAAGCCGGTGACTCTCAGGCCGTCGAGCACCGAGGCGGCGGCCCAGAACATCAGCGCATTGATGATGAAGAGGAACAGCCCCAAGGTGATGACCGTGACCGGCAGGGTCAGCAGCACCAGGATGGGCCGCAGCAAGGTGTTCAGCAGACCCAGCACCAGGGCCGCGATCAGCGCGGCGCCATAGCTGGTGACGACCACACCGGGGTAGAGGGCGGCCACCAGCAGCAGGGCGCCCGCGAGCAAGAACCATCGCGTCAAGGTTTTCATGCCATCTAGCATACAAGCGGGCGATGACGCGGCAGGACTTCACGAATCGGGTCTTTCCCCTGGGGGCTTGCCGATTGATCTGGCGCAAACCCTGGCATACTCGCGGCCAACCGAAAGGGGAGTAGCTACACGACGCCTTGTCGTGGCGGCCGTCCGTCATTACGTTGCCAGCGCCCGCTGGCATCCGGACCCCGCAGCTGGTGGATGTGTCCCCCACATCCGCGTCCTGCCCCGCAAGACCTTTCGGCCTGTTGCCTTCATCAACCTCTATCTTGCGGGAGCCTCTGCATGAGCTCGATTGCGCCTCTGTGGCTGTGGATTTTCTTTGCCGGCTCGGTGCTGGTGGCCTTGTTCGTCGACTTCGTCGTGCTGCGCAAGCAGGGCGCGCACGAGGTCAGCGTTAAGGAGGCGATCAACTGGTCGCTGGTCTGGGTGGCCCTGAGCCTGGCCTTCAACGGCCTGTTCTGGTGGGCCGTCAAGGACAGCACCGGCGACGCCGATCTGGCCACGACCAAATCGCTGGAATTCCTGACCGGCTATCTGATCGAGAAGTCGCTGGCGGTGGACAACATCTTTGTCTTCCTGATGATCTTCACCTACTTCTCGGTGCCGCCGGCCTACCAGAAGCGGGTGCTGATGTACGGCATCATCGGCGCCATCGTGCTGCGCACCGTGATGATTCTGGTCGGCAGCTGGCTGATCGCGCAGTTCCACTGGGTGCTCTATCTGTTCGGCGCCTTCCTGCTGATCACCGGCATCAAGATGTGGTGGGCAGCCGGCCAGGAGCCTGATCTGGAGAGTAATCCGGCGCTCAAGCTGCTGCGCCGCCTGATGCCGGTCAGCCAGCACTTCGACGGCGAGCGTTTCTTCACGAGGGAGAACGGCAAGCGCCTGGCCACGCCGCTGCTGCTGGTGATCGCTCTGGTGGGCATCACCGATGTGATCTTCGCGGTCGACTCGATCCCGGCGATCTTCGCGATCACCAACGATCCCTTCATCGTGCTGACCTCCAATATCTTCGCCATCCTGGGTCTGCGGGCGATGTACTTCCTGCTCGCCGCGATGGCCGCCAAGTTCCATCTGCTGAGCTATGGCCTGGCCGTGGTGCTGGCCTTCATCGGCACGAAGATGATGCTGATCGACCTGATCAAGATCCCGGTGCTGGCCTCGCTGGGCGTGGTGATCGCGATCCTGGCCGTGACCATGGTGCTGAGCCTGCGCACCGCACCGAAGATCACGAGCACTGAGCAGGCCGGCGAGCGCTGAGCCTGGCGCCCCCCCGACGGCGAGGAGCGCCGTCCCTACCCCACAGCCCCCGGCGGTTCGCCCCGGGGGCTGTCGCATTCTGGGTACGGTCGGGCCAGGATCTTGGTAGAAATGCCCATAAGTAATAGGAATAGTTCGCATTAATGTTACGATTCCGGCCGATCTCAATCCTTGCGTTCGCGCCTTTGCTGTGACTCAAGCCACTCTTGCCGCCCGACCCGGCGGCGTCCCGGAAGCACCGCGCGCGGCGGCGGCTTTGCCGACGCCGCCGAAGCCGCAGATCGCCGCGCCGGCACCGGTCGATGAGCTGGGCCCCACCGCGCGCCGTGTGCTGACCGGCGGCGTGCTGGCCGCCCATGTGCTGGGCGGTTGGGCCTTGCTGCAGGTCGATGCGGTGCGGCAGGCGGTAATCGAGGCCGCACCCATCATGGTCAGCCTGATCGATGCGCCCGAGCCGCCGAAGCCCGCGCCACCGCCGCCGCCCAAGCCCCAGATCCAGAAACCCCGACCGGCTCCCGCGCCGGTGATCGCGGCAGCGCCCAGCCCGGCCCCGGCACCGCCCGCCTTCGTCGTGCCCGCCCCCGAGCCGGCACCGGCCCCGGTGGTGGCGGTCGCGCCGGCACCACCGGCCCCTCCGGCACCGCCGGCCCAGGTGGCGCCCGCCGTGCCCCGGCAGATCCCGCCCAGCGCGGTGCGCTATGTGGTCGAGCCGCGCCTGACCGTGCCGCTGCTGTCGCGCCGCCTGGGCGAGCAGGGCCTGGTGCACCTGCGCATCGTCGTCGACGCACGCGGCCAGCTGAAGGAGGCCTCGCTGAAGAAGTCCTCGGGCTTTGCCCGCATCGATCAGCAGGCCTTGCAAGACATCCGCACCGCCCGCTTCGCACCCTATCTCGACAACGGCCAGCCGGTCGAATGGGAAACCACCGCCCTGCTGTCCTACGAGCTGGACCGCTGAACCAGAACACCAAGAACCCTGACCATCATGGACGTCACCACCGCCGCCACCACCGTCAACTCCGCCCAGGCCATGGGCTTCGGTCACTTCATCACCCAGGCCGATTTCGTCGGCAAATTCCTCTTCGGGGTGCTGGTGCTGATGTCGGTCGCCTCCTGGGCGCTGATCATCGCCAAGGGCCTGACCCAGTATCTGCGCAACAAGCGCAGCACCGGCTTCCTGGACTTCTTCTGGAACGCCCGCTCGCTGGACGCGGTGCAGGCCGAGCTGAACACCCACGGCGCACGCGATCCCTTCTCGCACCTCAGCGCCCATGCACTGCACGCCCAGGCCCACCATGCCCGCCACGGCTCGGCCCGGCTGGCCGAGGCCGGCACGGCCAATGACTTCATCACCCGCACCATCAAGAAGGTGCTGGACGAGGAGACCACGCGGCTGGAATCGGGCCTGACCACGCTGGCCACGATCGGCGCGACCGCCCCCTTCGTCGGCCTGTTCGGCACGGTCTGGGGCGTCTACCACGCGCTGCTGGCGATCGGCATGAGCGGCTCGGGCACGCTGGACAAGGTGGCCGGCCCGGTCGGCGAGGCGCTGATCATGACCGGCATCGGCCTGGCCGTCGCGATCCCTGCGGTGATGGCCTACAACGCCTTCAGCCGCAGCAACCGCGTGCTGTCGGCCCGGCTGGATGCCTTCGCCTACGAGCTGCACAGCTTCCTGACGCTGGGTGAGGCGCCCGGCGCCGCCGCCCAAGGCCAGGCCGCCAATGTGCGCCCGCTGAAGCCCGCCACCGCGTCCTGAGGAGCCCACGATGGCATTCGCTTCCTTTGACAACAAGCGCGGCGGCGGGCCTATGGCCGAGATCAATATGGTGCCGCTGATCGATGTGATGCTGGTGCTGCTGGTGATCTTCATCGTCACCGCGCCGCTGCTGACCCATGCGGTCAAGCTCGACCTGCCCAAGGTCAGCTCGGCGGCCAACGAGCTGCAGCCCGACAAGATCGAGTTCGCGATCGACGCCGCCGGCCAGCGCTTCTGGAACGGCGAACCGGTTTCGCGCGAGGACGCGGCCCAGCGCTTCGCTGCCGAGGGCACCAAGCCGGTCCAGCCCGAAGTGCATCTGCGCGCCGATCAGAACGTCGCCTACCGCCTGGTCGCCGAAACCCTGGCCGACGCGTCCAAGGCCGGCCTGAGCAAGGTCGGCTTCGTCAGCGAGCCCGAGCGGCCCTAGCACCCCGTCCCGATTTCAAGAACAAGGCGGCCAAGCCATCGCCAGGCCGCCACGGGCAGCGCCTTGCCCACCCCTCATCAAACTGGAGAGTCCTCATGTCCCGCATCAAACACAAGGCCACCTTGCTCCCCTTGGGTGCACTGGCCGCCGGCTTCGGCCTGGCCTCCGCCGCCATCGCACAAACTGCGCCGGTCGATCCGGTCAAGACCGAGAGCGCCCTGCCCGTGGTGCGCGCCAAGGCCAGCGCCGAGCGCGCCGGCAAGGACGACTACCAGGCCACCGAGACCCGCATCGGCAAGGGCAAGCAGGAGCTGCGCGACATTCCGCAGTCGGTGACGGTGGTGACCGAGAAGCTGATCGATGACCGCAATCTGGACACACTGCGGGAAGTGCTGAAGAACACCTCGGGCATTACCTTCCTGGCAGCCGAGGGTGGCGAGGAAGACATCCGCCTGCGCGGCTTCCCCTTGCAAGCTTCTGGCGATGTGTTCATTGATGGCATGCGTGACCCGGCCTTCTACGAGCGCGACACCTTCTTCTATGACCGACTCGAGGTGCTGCGCGGCTCGGCCGCGCTGACCTTCGGTCGCGGCTCCACCGGCGGCGCGGTCAACCAGGTCACCAAACAACCTCGCCTGCTCAACGAGCACCAGATCGATGCCACGGTGTCCAGCCACAACGGCGTGCGCGTGGTTGGCGACTTCAATGCCAAGATGAGCGAGTCCTCGGCACTGCGCGTCGGTACCATGTTCGATAACGCCGACAACGACGGCACCGGTGCTCGCACCGACAAGATCGGCCTGGCCGGCGTCTATCGCTGGGGTATCGGTGAACGCGACGAGTTCTCGGTGGGTGTCTACCACCTGGACAACAACAACGGCATCAACTACGGCATGCCGTACATCCGGCCGACCTTGACCGCCCCCGTTGGAAGCACGACGTTGTTGCCGCTGGATCCCAAGGCCTATTACGGCATGGCCAGCGACAAGAACGAAGGTCAAGCCAGCAGCCTGACCGGCACCCATGTGCATCGTTTCGGTCAGAACATGGAACTCGTGACCCGTCTGCGTGTATCCGACTATGCGCGCGACCAGCGCTCCGGCACCGTGCGATTTGCTGGTGCGGCGATGCAACCCGGTGGCGTTGCGGTGAGCCTGGCCACCTTCGGTCCGAACACCGTGATCACCCGCGGCACCCACAACAAGACCCAGGACATGCAGACCGTGTACGGACAGAGCGATTTCAGCGGCAAGTTCGCAGCGCTTGGCATGAAGCACGATCTGCTGGCGGGCGTGGACTTTGCACAGGAAAAGAAGCAGGTCTTCGCGGCCCGCAGCGCTGCCCAAGGCGGCGTCAACATCACCAAGCCGACCACCACGGTCGGCCGCCCCGATGACGGCGCCTCAGTCAATGAAGACAGCCGCGTGATGCGCACGGCCAACGAATACACCGCGCGCGGTACGGGCCTCTACCTGCAGGACACGATCGAATTGGCGCCGCAGTGGAAGCTGCTGGCCGGCCTGCGTTACGACCGACTGACCGGGGACTACGACGCTTTCGCGATTCCCAACGCTGCGCCCGGCCCGGTCACCAAGTCCAGCTACCGCATGAAGGTCTCGGAGTGGAGCAAGCGCCTGGGCCTGCTGTTCCAGCCGAATGAGCGCATGTCCTTCCATGCCTCGGCGGCGACCTCGTTCAACACCTCGGGCGATGCCTATTCGCTCAGCCCCAGCAATGTCAACATCGATCCCGAGCAGGCCATCAACGTCGAGCTCGGCGCCAAGATTGACTCGGCCGACGGCCGGCTGAGCACCCGCGTCGCGGTGTTCCGCTCGACCAAGCTGCATGAGCGCAATACCGATCCGCTGCTGACCGATGTCGTGACCCTGTCCGGCAAGCGTCATGTGGCCGGCATCGAGCTGGATGTCAACGGCCGCATCACCCCGCAGTGGGAGGTGTTCGCCAGCTATATGTGGATGCCGGTCGCCAACATCGACATCAGCAGCGCCACCGGCGGCGAGGTCCAGGGCAGCCGCCCCTCGCTGACCCCGAAACATACCGGCACCTTGTGGACCACCTATCAGCTGACGCCGCGCATCCGCATCGGTGGCGGCCTGACCGCCCGCAGCTCGCAGACACCGCTGCGCAACCCCGGCTTCGCCGTGCCCAAGTTCGTCATCGGCGACGTGATGGCCGAGTACCAGGCGATCCAGGACAAGCTGATCTTCAAGCTCAACGTCAGCAATATCAGCAACAAGCTGTATGCCGACTCTCTGTATCCGGGTCACTACGTGCCCGGCGCGGGCCGTATTGCATCGCTGACCGGTAGCTACAAGTTCTGATGCTCCGCAAGAGCCGGCTCCGGCCGGCTCGCTAAACTTCTCTTCAAAGAGGCCTTTGTTGGCCCGGGCTTGCCCCGGGCCTTTTTTCATAGGAACGCGTTCGCCATGTTGCTGAAGATCGAGCAGGTTCTGACCCCCGATGTGCTGGCCCATGCGCGCGCGCTGTTGCGCGAGGCCAGGTGGGAGGATGGGCGCAGCACCGCCGGACCGCAGGCGGCACAGGTCAAGAACAATGAGCAGCTGGGCGCCTCCAGCCGCGAAGCAGCGGCCTTGCAGCAATTGGTGCTGCAGGCGCTGGAGCGGCACCCGATCTTCTTCTCCGCCGCGCTGCCCAAGCGCGTGCTGCCCCCGCTGTTCAATCGCTATGGTGGTGCGGCCAATAGCTATGGCCCCCACGTCGACCAGGCCGTGCGCTATCTGCCCGGTGGCTCGCAGCGCGTGCGCACCGACATTTCCTGCACGCTGTTCCTCGCCGACCCGGAGGACTACGACGGCGGCGAGCTGGTGATCCAGGACACCTTTGGCGAGCAGCACGTCAAGCTGGCCGCCGGCGACATGATCCTCTACCCCGGCACCAGCGTGCACCACGTCGCGCCGGTCACGCGTGGCCAGCGCCTGGCCAGCTTCTTCTGGATCGAGAGCATGGTGCGCAGCGACGAGCAGCGACGCCTGCTCTACGAGATGGACATGAGCCTGATGCGGCTGCGCAGCGAGCATGGCGAGTCCGAGGCCACGGTGCAACTGACCGGCACGTATCACAACCTGCTGCGCATGTGGGCCGACACATGAGCCTCAGTGCACTGCAGCAGATCCCGGCCGACGTCGCCAACCTGGCCGACTTCGAGGCCCATGCGCGGGCCTGCATGAGCGAGCAGGCCTTCGCTTATCTGAATGGCGCTGCGGCCGACGAGCAGGTGCTGCGCGCCAATCGCACGGCATGGGACGCCATCAAGCTGTGGCCGCGCGTGCTGCGCGATCTCGGCGGCGGACACACCCGCATCACGCTGCTCGGCCGCGAATGGCCGCAGCCGGTGGCGCTGGCGCCGATCGCCTACCAGCGGCTTGCCCACCCCGATGGCGAACTGGCCAGCGCCTATGCCGCCGCCGCGCAGGGCGCCGGCTTGATACTCAGCGCCCAGGCCAGCATGCCGATGCAGGGTGTGGCCCAAGCCATGCTGAGCGAGGCGGGTCGCGGCCCGCTGTGGTTCCAGCTCTACTGGCGCGACGACCGCGACTTCATGCAGGACTTGCTGCAGCGCATCGAGACGGCCGGCTTCGAGGCCCTGGTGCTGACCGTCGATGCGCCGGTGCATGGCGCGCGCGACCGCGAGCGACGCGCCGGCTTCAAGCTGCCGGACGATATCCGCGCGGTCAACCTCGGCGGGCTCAAGAAACCGCTGGATCTGGCGCCGGGGCAGAGCGCGATGTTCGATGGCCTGATGCCGCGCGCCGCGAAGTGGGCCGAGATCGACTGGCTGCGCCAGCACAGCCGTCTGCCGCTGCTGCTCAAGGGCGTGGCCCACCCAGAAGATGCGCTGGAGGCGCAGCGTCGCGGTGTCGCCGGCCTGATCGTCTCCAACCACGGCGGCCGCACCTTGGACGCGCTGCCGACCACGGCCGAGCTGCTGCCCATGCTGCGCGCCACGATGGGCGACGACTTTCCGCTGCTGGTCGACGGCGGCATCCGCCGCGGCACCGACGTGCTGAAGGCGATCGCGCTGGGGGCCGACGCGGTGCTGCTGGGCCGGCCGTATGTGCATGCGCTGGCCACCGCCGGCGCGCTCGGCGTGGCCCATGCGCTGCGCCTGCTGCGCGATGAGCTGGAGATCGCGATGGCCTTGTGCGGCTGCAAGCAGCTCAGCGAGGCGGGGCCGCATTTGCTCTGGCAAACACGTCCGTGAGCGGCATCTGATGCGAGGCCGCGACAAACATCGCGCTATTCCTTGCGACTTGGGGCATTCCTGCCCTATGAAAGCCTTCTCAACGCTCTGGGGGCGCAGTACCATTGCCCTCGCTCGGTGCTAGAGAGAATTGAAGGCTCACGCGGTCTTCACCCTGACCCGGCACATCAACCCAACCCTTGATGGAGAGAATCGAAATGGCAACTGCGAAGAAGGCCGCGCCCGCTAAGGCACCCGCCAAAAAGGCGGCTCCGGCCAAGAAGGCTGCTCCGGCAGCCAAGAAGGCGGCGGCGCCAGCAAAGAAGGCCGCCGCCCCGGCAAAGAAAGCAGCTCCTGTTAAGAAGGCTGCAGCGCCGGCAAAGAAGCGCACTCCCAACGCCGCCTTCATGAAGGCACTGACCCCCAGCGCTGCGCTGGCGGCCATCGTCGGCGCAGCACCGCTGCCGCGCACCGATGTGACCAAGAAGGTCTGGGAGTACATCAAGAAGAACAATCTGCAGGACGCTGTGCAGAAACGCATCATCGTCGCCGATGCCAAGCTGAAGGAAATCTTCGGCAAGGCCAAGGCCGATATGTTCGAGATGACCAAGCTGATCAACAGCCATCTGAAGTGAGCCCTCGGCGCCTCGCGGCGTCGTCTCATGCATCAGGCCCGGTATCCCCGGGCCTTTTTACTGCCCGGTCGTGCCGAGCTCGTGCAGGGCCTGGGCCAGCTGCATCACATCGATGGGCTTGAGCCAGTAGGCCATGAAGCCGGCCTCCAGTGCGCCCGCGATCTGCTCCGGCAAGGCGTCGGCCGACAGCGCCACGCAGGGTAGCTCCGCATGCGGCGTCTCGGCGCGCAGCCGCGCCAGCAGCTCCAGCCCGTTCATATCGGGCAGATTCATGTCGATGAGCAGCAGATCCGGCCTGCACTCGCGCAACGCCTGCAAGGCCTGGGCGCCGTCCTCGACACAGTCCAGGCTCCAGCCCGACAGGCGCCGGAACACCTCTTCCATCAACACGATGTTGATGCGGTCGTCTTCGACGTAGAGCACATGGCGCGTGAGCGCGGTTTCTGGCATGGGGACGCGGGCGGATCGGGGACGGCGCAGGGTAGCAGCGAATCGGCGTGTCAGGCCGGCGTCTGGAGGCGGCGCTCCAGAAAATCGAGCCGGTCCTGGCCCCAGAAAATCTCGCCATCGAGCACATAGCTGGGTGCGCCGAACACACCGGCAGCTATGGCCTGCTGGGTATGGGCGGCATAGCAGGCCTGCACGGCAGCGTCGCCGGCCTCCACCAGACGCTCGGCGGCCAGGCCTTGCTCGGCCAGCAGTTCGGCCAGCACGGCCGTGTCGGCGATATCGCGCTGCTGGGCCCAGACGGCGCTCATCACCGCACCGGCCAGGCGCAGCGCCGCCGCGCTGCCATCATGCCGGTCCACCGCAATGATCAGGCGCGCGGCCGCATCGCCGGAAACCGGAAAGAAGCGCGGCTGCAGATGCAGCGGCAGACCCAGCCAGTTGCTGAAGCGCTGCAGCTCGACCAGGCGATAGGCCTGCCGCTGCGGCGCCCGCTTGGCCAGCGGCAGACCGCCCGAGACCGGAAACACCCCGCCCAGATCGACCGGCAGCACGCGCGCCTCGGCACCGGTGCGCGCCAGCAACTCACAGAAACGCGCATGGCCCAGATAGGTCCACGGGGATTGCGGGGCGAAGTAGTAGTCGATCGTGCGGGGCATGGCATCTCCTGGGCTGCGCGCAGTCTAGTGCAGGGCATGGGGCTGTGCGAAGCGTGACTTATGCCGCAGGCATGCTCCCCCGGCTGAGGGGGGCTCATCGGCAGGGGCACCCCAAGCCCCCACTTAAAATTCCTACATCGTCAAACGCTTGGCGACCAGCGGACGCGCTGGCAGACCAAGCCAACAAGATGCCCGCCCCCACGGGCTGATAAGGGAATAGGTCCATGTCCATACTCGTCACCATGGCGCTTGCAGCGTCGGGCGCAACTTTGCCCCAATGCTCCTGGGATAGGCCGGGAGTGAACCCCTTCATGGGCGATGTGGTCGCGGCCGTGGATCGCTACCAGGACATCCCGGCGGCCACCCGCGCCAAGCTGAAGGCGCGCATGCAAAAGCGCAGCTACGACGAGATGGTCACGATCACGCGCGAATCGATCAACGGCCAGGCCGAGTACAGCCCGCAGATCAGTGCGATGCACTTCGGCCAGGGCAGCGTCTGCGGCAGCGTGACACGCGCCCGCTGGACCGACCAGATGCAGGAGCGCGGCCTGGTCTATTGCGAGGACGGCGAGTGCATCCTGGTGCCCACGGTCTGCCGCAATGTCAGCCGCATCAAGCGCACCAAGCAGGCAGCCGCGCCGGCCGCCGCCACCAATGTGGCGTCCTCGACCCGCGAAGGCGAAGACCCGCAGGCCCTGCTGGAGATGGAACCTACCGGCGCCGGTGTGCCGGGCAGCGGCGCGCCTGCGACCGTGGCCGGCAGCGAACCGAGCTTCTCTCAAGTCGCCGCCTTGCCCAGCGGCCAGCCGGTGGCCGCCGGCCCCAGTCTGCCCGGGAGCTTCACCGGTGGCGGCCTGACACCGCCGCCCGGCGGCGGTCTGGGCGGCATCCCGCCGCTGCCGCCCGGCGTCACCACGCCAGTGCCCGAGCCCGAGACCTGGGCCCTGATGCTGGCCGGCCTGGCGACGGTCGGCTGGGTGGCCCGCCGCCGCCGCGCCTGAGCCTTCCGGCTCAGCGCTTCTTGGGAAGCAGCGCCTTCAGATAGCGGCCGGTATGGCTGCCCTGATGGGCGGCCAGCTCTTCCGGCGTCCCGGCCAGCAAGAGCTGACCCCCACCCGAGCCGCCCTCGGGCCCCATATCGATCAGCCAGTCGGCGGTCTTGATCACATCGAGGTTGTGCTCGATCACGACGATGGTGTTGCCGGCGTCGCGCAACTGGTGCAGCACCTTCAGCAGCAGCGCGATATCGGCGAAATGCAGGCCGGTGGTCGGCTCGTCGAGGATGTAAAGCGTGCGCCCGGTGTCGCGCTTCGAGAGCTCCAGCGCCAGCTTGACCCGCTGCGCCTCGCCGCCCGACAAGGTGGTCGCGCTCTGGCCCAGCTTGACATAGCCCAGGCCCACATCCAGCAGGGTCTGCAGCTTGCGCGCCAGCGTCGGCACCGCGCTGAAGAACTGGTGCGCGTCCTCGATCGTCATGCCCAGCACCTGGGTGATGTTCTTGCCCTTGTAGAGCACCTCCAGCGTCTCGCGATTGTAGCGCTTGCCATGGCAGACATCGCAGGGCACGTAAACGTCCGGCAGGAAGTGCATCTCGACCTTCAGCACACCGTCGCCCTGGCAGGCCTCGCAGCGGCCGCCGGCCACGTTGAAGCTGAAACGCCCGGGGCCGTAGCCGCGCTCGCGAGCGGTATTCATCTCGGCGAACAGCTCGCGGATCGGCGTGAACAGGCCGGTGTAGGTGGCCGGATTGCTGCGCGGCGTGCGACCGATCGGTGATTGGTCCACATTGATGACCTTGTCGAAGGCATCCAGGCCCTCGATCTCGTCGTGCGGGGCCGGGTCCTGATGGCTCTGGTAGAGCTTCTTGGCCACGGCCGCGTACAGCGTGTCATTGACCAGGGTTGACTTGCCCGAGCCCGAGACGCCGGTCACGCAGGTCAGCAGACCGACCGGGATCTCCACCGTCACGCCCTGCAGATTGTTGCCGCGCGCGTTGACGATCTTCAGCGAACGCGGCTCGGCCTGATCGGCCAGCGTGTGGCGCTTGGCCGGCACCGCGATGCGCTCGGCCCCGCTCAGATAGCGGCCGGTCAGCGAGTCCGGGTTCGCCGCCACCTCGGCGGGCGTGCCCTGAGCCATCACGCGGCCGCCGTGCACGCCGGCGCCAGGGCCGAGGTCCAGCACATAGTCGGCCGCGCGGATCGCGTCCTCGTCATGCTCGACCACCAGCACCGAGTTGCCGAGATCGCGCAGATGGCGCAAGGTGGCGATCAGGCGATCGTTGTCGCGCTGGTGCAGGCCGATGCTGGGCTCGTCCAGCACATACATCACGCCGGTCAGACCCGAGCCGATCTGCGAGGCCAGCCGGATGCGCTGGGCCTCGCCGCCGGACAAGGTATCGGCGCTGCGATCCAGGCTCAGATAGTTCAGGCCCACATCGTTCAGAAAGCGCAGCCGCGAGCTGATCTCGCGCACCACCTTGTCGCCGATATCGGCCTTGGCGCCCTTGAGCTTCAGGCCCTCGAAGTAGTGCAGGCAGTCGCGCAAGGTCGCATGCTCGACCTCGTAGATCGGCTTGCCCTTGAAGCCCTCGGGCGCATCGGCCGGCTGCAGCACCACATGCCGGGCCTCGCGCCGCAGGCGCGAGCCTTCGCAATGCGGGCAGGGCTTGGCCGCCATATAGCGGGCCAGGTCCTCGCGCACGGCGCTGGAGTCGGTCTCCTTGAAGCGCCGCTCCAGATTCGGCAGGATGCCCTCGAAGGCATGCGCGCGCTTGACCGAACGCTTCTTGCCATTGGCGCTCTCGGCCTCGTAGACGAAGCTGATCTCGTCCGTGCCGGAGCCACGCAGCAGCACCTGGCGCGCCGTCTCGGGCAGTTCCTCGAAGGGCAGCTCGATGTCGAAGCCATAGTGCTTGGCCACGCTCTCCAGCATCGAGAAGGTGTAGGCATTGCGGCGGTCCCAGCCCTTGACCGCGCCGCTGGCCAGGCTCAGCGTCGGGAAGGCGACGACGCGATCCGGGTCAAAGGCGGTGACCTGGCCCAGGCCTTCGCAGCTGGGGCAGGCGCCGACCGGCGAGTTGAACGAGAACAGCCGCGGCTCCAGCTCGGGCAGCGAATAGCTGCAGATCGGGCAGGCGAACTTGCTGGAGAAGATGGTCTCGACCCCGGTGTCCATATTCAGCACCAGGGCCCGACCCTCGGCCAGACGCAGCGCGGCCTCGAAGCTCTCGGCCAGGCGCTGGCGCAGGCTGTCGGCCCCGTCGGCCTTCAGCTTGACGCGGTCGACCACCACATCGATATCGTGTTTCTCGGCCTTTTTCAGCGCCGGCAGCTCGGTGGCCTCGACCGTCGCGCCGTCGACGCGAAAGCGCACATAGCCCTGGGCCTGCATGGCCTCGAACAGATCGAGAAACTCACCCTTGCGGTCGCGCGCCACCGGCGCCAGCAGCAGCAGCTTGCTCTCCTCGGGCATGGACAGCACCGCGTCGACCATCTGGCTGACGCTTTGCGCCTCCAGCGGCAGGTGGTGGTCGGGGCAGAAGGGCGTGCCGGCGCGGGCGTAGAGCAGGCGCAGATAGTCGTGAATCTCGGTGACCGTGCCGACGGTCGAGCGCGGGTTGTGGCTGGTGGCCTTCTGCTCGATCGAGATCGCCGGCGACAGGCCTTCGATCACATCGACATCGGGCTTGTCCATCAGCTGCAGGAACTGCCGGGCATAGGCCGACAGGCTCTCGACATAGCGGCGCTGGCCCTCGGCATACAGCGTGTCGAAGGCCAGGCTGGACTTGCCCGAGCCGGACAGGCCCGTGATCACCACCAGCTGGTTGCGCGGCAGGTCCACATCGATGTTCTTCAGATTGTGGGTGCGCGCGCCACGCACGCGGATCATCGCGGCTTCGGCGACGGGAGGGCGGCGGGCGCTGGAATGGTCGTCGGACATGGAAGCTGGGGGACGAGGTGGCTGACGGAGAACCCGCCATCATAGGCCGAGGACCCGGATTCGCGCGGCCTGATCGGGCCGGCCTGCTGACAAAGCTTGTCAGTACCGGCCGGCGGGTCTTGTCGATAGCTTGACAAATATTCGCACGATCGTGCTAAATTCAGACTCATGGAAGCCAAGACCGAGCGCAGCGAGCTGACCCAGAGTGCCATCGTCGATGTCGCGCTGGAAATGGCCGCGCTCGACGGCCTGGAGAGCCTCAGCATCGGCGAGGTGGCCAAGCGGCTGAACCTGTCCAAGAGCGGGGTGTTCTCCCGCATCGGCTCGCGCGAGGGCCTGCAGCGCGCGGTGCTGGAGGAGTTCGACCGGCGCTTCCAGCAAGACATCCTGGTGCCGGCGCTGCGCGAGCCGCGCGGCCTGCCGCGGCTGGACGCCATCATGGCGGCCTGGCTGCAGCGCACCACGCTGGCCGGTCCGCGCGGCAGCTGTCTCTATGTGGCCGGCAGCTTCGAGTTCGACGACCGCGACGGCCCGCTGCGCGAGCTGCTGCTGGCCGGCGTGCGGCGCTGGCGCGGCGCGCTCAAGCGCAGCGTGCTGCAGGCCGTCGAGATGGGCCATCTGCGCGCCGACCTGGACGCCGAGCAGCTGGTGTTCGAACTCGACGGCCTGTTCACCGCACTGATGCGCGAGGCCCGCTTCCTGCGCGAGCCGCTGACGGCCCAGCGCGGCTGGGCCAGCTACCAGCGCCTGATCCAGCACTACAAGCCCTGAGTCCGCCCTGCAGACCATGGTCCTGCTTCACCCCACGCGCCAATTTCGCACGATCGTGCGAAAAACATCGGCGCATTCACCCGCCAGGAGGCTTTGATGATTGAGCTGCTTTTGCTGATTCCGGTGGCGCTGCTGGCCTGGCGTGCCTGGCTGGGCCTGCGCCGGCTCTGGCGCGCCGTACCGAACGACAACCGCGACTTCATTTTTCCGGAGTAAGCACGATGAGCGACAAGACCCTGCCCCCCAACCCGGCCGCGCTGTTCTATGCCGCCGGTGGCGGCCAGCGCCTGCTGCGCGGCGCACTGGAGCTGCTGCAGCGGCTCAGCCCGCGCCTGGCGGCCGGCCTGGCCTACCAGTTCTTCATCACGCCGATGCCCACCAAGCAGGCGGCACGGCGGCGGCCGGTACCGCCCGAATGGCAGCCGCTGCCCTGGCTTTTCGAGGACCGGCGCCTGGTCGCCTGGCAGCGCCGGGACGCTGCGGCACCGGGCAGTGCGCGGCCGCGCGTGCTGCTGGTCCACGGCTGGGCCGGCGATGCCCAGCAGATGCGGCCGCTGGGCGAGGCGCTATGGCGCGCCGGCCTGGACCCGCTGCTGCTGGACCTGCCGGCCCATGGTCGCAGCAGCGGTCGGCAAAGCCATCTGCCGGAGTTTGTGCGTGCGCTGCGGGCGGCCGGCCAGCACTTCGGCCCGTTGCGCGGCGTGGTCGCCCATTCGCTGGGTGCCCTGGCCGCCAGCCAGGCGCTGGCCGGCGGGCTGGCGGCCGAGCGCCTGGTGCTGCTGGCGGCCTCGGCGCCACCACGCCAGGTGCTGGGCTGGTTCGGCGGCAGCTTCGGCCTGGGCCGCGCCGTGCAGGCGCTGATGCGGCAACGGCTGGAAGCGCTGTCGGGCGGGCAGGGCCTGGAGATTTTCGAGCCGGCCTGGCTGGGCGCGCGGCTGACACAGCCGACCTTGCTGCTGCACGACAGCGAGGACCGCGCCGCACCGCTGGCCGCAGCCCAGGCACTGGCGGCGGCCCTGCCCCAGGCCCGGCTGCAGGTCAGCAGCGGCCTGGGGCACCGCCGCCTGCTGGCCGACGCGGCGACGCTGGCGGCGGTCTGTACCCATCTGGGCTAAGCGTGCAAACTGCGCAACTCCGCCCGGGCCTAGGGCCGGCCCCAGGTCTGGCGGGCCGGCCGCATCCCTACACTGGCGCCACAAGCAGCAAGAGAGAGCTTCCGCGCCACCATGATGAGCCCGCACCAGATTCAGGCCCGGCCTTGTGGCACCCGCCGTGCCGGGTCGCGTCCCCAGGCACGCGGCCGCGCGACCGCCTGAGTCCTGCCCGTTCTCAAGCTGCCCGCGAATGCGCCGATAGGCCTGGTAATGAGCATGGTTTGCCCCGCGTCCTGGATGCCGCGCGGCCGCGTCCTGGCCCTGTGCCTGGCCTTGGCCGCGCCGCTGCTTGGCTGCCAGCCGGGCGGGCAGGAGGGCCGCAGCGCGCCGACCGGCCAGCGTGACGAGGCGCTGTGGCAGGAGATCGAGCAGAGCGAACGCCTCAGCCGGGGCCGGCCCCAGCAGCAGGAGCAAATCCTGCAGACCCTGCAGGCCCGCACCGCGCCGGGCAGCGCCGAGCGCCTGGAGGTACTCAGCCTGCGCGGGCTGACGGCCGGCCAGATGCGCGACCGCGCGCGCGTCGATGAGCTGCTGAGCCAGCTGCGCCATTGGCCGGTCGAGGCCGACCGCCCCTCGGCCGAGCTGGCGGCGGCCGCGATGCTGGCCCAGTTTCATCAGAACAAGGGCGATCTGCGCGAGGCGCTGAAGGCCCTGGCCCCGCTGGAGCAGCAAGGCCAGGCACCGCGCTCACCGCGCGTGCTGCTGCGCGCCTATGCGACCCTGGCCACGGTGCAGAGCGACCGCGGCCAGATGGAAGAGGCGCTGGCCGCTGCGCTGGCTGCGGTGCGCCAGGCCGAAGGCCTGGGGGCTCACTGGCGCCGTGCGGCCGGCCTGAACGAGCTGGCCCGCACCTACCACCGCGCCCAGCAGGTCGATCGCGCCAAGCAGATCCATGCCGAGGCCGTGCGCGCGGCCCAGCTCGACCCCGACCCGGTGCTGATGAGCAGCGTGATGACGGTCAAGGGCATCCTGCATGCCGAAGACCGCGATGGCAGCGTGACCCGCCAGGCCTGGACCGAGGCGCTGAACTACGCACGCGAGGCCAAGGCCGAGGGCATGCAGGCGCTGGGTCTGGCCAACTATGCCGACCACTATCTGCGCCTGGGCGACTACGCGCGTGCGCTGGAGCTGGCCGAGCAGGCGCTGCCGCTGGCGCGGCGGGCGCAGAACCTGAATGCCGAGATCGTCGCGCTGCACAATCTGGGCATCGCCAAGATCGGCCTGAAGCGGGTCGCCGAGGGGCAGATCCATGTGCGCCAGGCCATCACGCTGGACGAACAGCAGGGCGCGCTGGCCTATGCCGCCGACGGCTGGAAGGAGCTGGGCCAGTATCTGGAACAGGCGGCCGATTGGACCGGTGCCATCGAGGCCCACCATCAGTACCGCCGCATCATCGACCAGGTGCTGCGCGACGACACCCGCAAGACCGTGCTGGAGGAGCAAGAGCGCTTCGATGCCGAGCGGCGCGCCCGCGACATCGAGCTGCTGAACCGTGACAACAGCCTGAAGGCCGAGCAGATCCGCGCCCGCGATCTGGAGCTCAAGCTGTGGGCCGCGCTGGCCGGCTGCGTGGTGCTGTCGGCCACCCTGCTGGGCCTGGCCTACCAGCGCATCCGCCGCACCAATCTGGCGCTGGCCAGCAGCAACGAGCATCTGAAGATCCAGAGCGAGCGCGACCCGCTGACCGGGCTGGCCAATCGGCGCCATTTCCAATCGGCCATCAAGCGCCTGGCCGACAGCGGCAAGCTGGCCGGCACCGTCTATCTGATCGACATCGACCACTTCAAGCGCATCAACGACCAATGGGGCCATGCCGCCGGCGACAGCGTGCTGATCGAGGTCGCGCAGCGCCTGCGCGCTGCGCTGCGCGAAGATGATCTGGTGGTGCGCTGGGGCGGCGAGGAGTTTCTGATCGTCGTGCCGCCGCGCGACGCGGTCGACGCCCAGGTGCTGGCCCAGCGCCTGCTGGACCTGATCGGCGCGC
This sequence comes from Roseateles cavernae, assembly GCF_040187885.1. Lineage (NCBI taxonomy): Bacteria > Pseudomonadati > Pseudomonadota > Betaproteobacteria > Burkholderiales > Sphaerotilaceae > Roseateles > Roseateles cavernae. Next base: position 958,992 of record NZ_JBDPLH010000001.1, on the reverse strand, counting down.
CGCCGGTGACCCATGGCGAGCGGCAGATCGGCATCAGCGCCTCGATCGGCTTTGCCAGCTTCCCAGTCGCGCCGCATGGCCTGGCGCTGAGCTGGGAACGCGCCATCGATCTGGTCGACACCGTGATGTATCTGGCCAAGGCCCATGGCCGCAACAAGGCCTATGGCGTGCTGCATATCGACGCGCAGGACGAGGTCGAGCTGGGCCGGCTGTCCACCCGCATGGAAGCCGCCTGGCAGGAGGGCCGGGTCGGCCTGGTCGCGCTGCAGGGCCCGTCGGGCCAGGGCGTCTCATGAGACGGCTCGCCCTTGCCTTCTTGCTGAGCCTGGTCATGGCCCCGGCGCTGGCCGAGATCGACCGCACGCTCGATGCCCAGCTGGCCCGTCTGGTGCTGATGGCCTATGACCGGCCCGAGGCCGCGCTGCGCTCGCTGCGCGAACTGGCTCCGCATCAGGCGCTGGCCCAGGACCAGCTGGCGATGGCCGAGGGCCAGATCCTGGTGCAGGGCGGCGACACCGGTGCCGCCCGCAAGCTCGTCGAGCGCCTGGCCGCGGCGGAGAAGACGCGTGATCGTGCCGCCGTGCTGAGCGCCCAGCTGGCCGCGCGCGATGGCCTCAACAGCCTGGCCACCGAGACGGCGCAGCAGGCTCTGCGCGGGCTGGAGCGGCGCTGCGAGCGCGGCGCCGAGGCCGCCAGCATCGCGCGCGGCTGCGACTTCCGCAGTGCCTGGGCGGCGCTGCGCATCATCGAACGCGACCAGGCGGCCCAAGGCGCGCTGGCCCAGGCCGCCGGCACCTTGCGCTATGCGCTGGCGCTGGCCGAGGCCGGCGGCGACAGCTATCTGAGCGCCATCAGCATGGGCGCGCTGGCGCTGCTGAGCCAGGAGCTGGAGCAGGGCGACGAGGCCCGCCGCTGGCTGGCTGCGGCACTGGAGCGCGCCGGCGACGATGCGCTGGCGATGGCACGCACCAAGATCACCGAGGCCCGCATCGCGGTGCGGCGCGGTGACAAGCCCGGCCAGCTGCGCGCCTACGAGGAGGCGCTGGCCTTCGCCCAGCAGGCCGAGTCGCCGCGGCTGGTGGCCCAGGTCCAGACCAATCTGACCGATCTGCACATGCACAACGGCCGGCCGGCGGTGGCGCTGGCGCTGGCCCGCCAGGCCCTGCCGGTGCTGCTGCGCCACAAGGACCTGCGCATCGAGCGCACCTTGCGCCACAACATGGCGGTGTCGATGATTCTGCTGCGCCAGTTCGACGCGGCACGGCGCGAGCTGGCGCGCGCCCAGGCCCTGACCGACGGCCAGACCGAGCCGGCACGCCGCGCCACCCAGCTGCGCGAGATCGGCGAGGCCTGGGCAACGGCCGGCCAGCCGCGCGAGGCCATCGCGGCCTTCCACACCGAGCGTGCGCTCAGCGCGATGATCCAGGCCCGCAACCGCGAGGCCCAGCTGCAGGAGCTCAGGCTCAAGTACGACAGCGACCGCGCCCAGCGCGATCTTGATCTGCTGACGCGCGACAAGACCCTGAAGGACCAGCAGCTCGCCAACCGCGATCTGGCCCAGCGGGTCGGCCTCGCGGTTGGCACGCTGCTGGCCCTGTCGCTGCTGCTGGCCGGCGTGATGCTCAAGCGTGTGCAGGCCGCCAACAAGCGGCTCAAGGCCAACCAGCTGCTGCTGCGCGCGCAAAGCGAGCGCGACCCGCTGACCGATCTGGCCAACCGGCGCCATTTCCTGGCCGTGATGGCGCAGCGCGCCCAGCACCAGTTCGAGGGTGCGCTGCTGATGGTCGATATCGACCACTTCAAGCATGTCAATGACCGCCACGGCCATGCGGCCGGCGACATCGTGATCTGCGAGGTCGCGCGGCGCATCTCGCAGGCGGTGCGCCACGAGGACCTGGTGGTGCGCTGGGGCGGCGAGGAGTTTCTGGTCTATGCGCCCGAGGTCGCGCAGGACCAGTTACAGCTGCTGGCCGAGCGCATCCTGTTCAGCGTCGGCACCGAGCCGGTCGCCACCGAGGCCGGGCCGCTGCGCGTCACGGTCTCGATCGGCCATGCGCGCTTCCCGCTGCCGCCCGGCCGGCTGGCGCTGGACTGGGAGCAGGCGGTCAACTGGGCCGATATGGCGCTCTACACCGCCAAGGCCCAGGGCCGCAACCGCGCGGTCGGCATCGCCGGCGTCGAGGCCGCCGACGTGAGCGCGCTGCAGCAGATCGAGGCCGACTTCGATGCCGCCTGCTCGGCGCAAAAGGTCAGCCTGCGCCACACCACCGGCCCGGCCGGGCGCTGATCGCTCGCGGCCCGGCGGGCTTGCCGCATACTTGGCCCCGACCTCGAACAACAACGGAGACACCCCATGACGCAAGACCTGACCCGTCGCACGCTGCTCGTCGCGGCCGTCGCCCTGCTGCTGCCCGCCCTGTCCCAGGCCCAGGCCCCGACCCAAGGCACCTGGCCCAGCAAGCCGCTGCGCATCGTCGTGCCCTTCGCGGCTGGCGGCACCACCGACATCCTGGCCCGCGCGCTGGCGCCCGAGCTGCAGAAGGCCCTGGGTCAGCCGGTCTTGATCGAAAACAAGCCCGGTGCCGGCGGCAACACCGGCGCGGCCGAAGTGGCCCGCGCCACCGACGGCCACACCATCCTGATGGGCACGGTGGGCACCCACGGCATCAACCAGTCGCTCTATCCCAAGCTGCCTTATGACCCGGTGAAGGACTTCGCGCCCATCACCCTGGTCGCGGCCGTGCCCAATGTGCTGGTGCTGAACCCGGCCAAGGCCCAGGCGCTGGGCATCAACTCGGTGCAGGACCTGATCAAGGTCGCCAAGGCCAATCCCGGCAAACTGAACATGGCCTCCAGCGGCAACGGCACCTCCATCCATCTGGCCGGCGAGCTGTTCAAGAGCATGACCGGCAGCTTCATGCTGCACTTCCCCTACCGCGGCTCGGGCCCGGCGCTGATGGACCTGATGGGCGGCAACACCGACCTGATGTTCGACAACCTGCCCTCGTCGCTGCCGCAGATCAAGGCCGGCAAGCTCAAGGCGATTGCCGTCACCAGTGCCAAGCGCAGCGAGGCCCTGCCCGAGCTGCCCACCATCGAGGAGGCCGGCGGCCCGGCGCTGAAGGGCTATGAGGCCAGCTCCTGGTTCGGCCTGCTGGCGCCCAGCAGCATGCCCGCCGCCCAGGTGCAGCTGCTGCAGCGCGAGACCGCCAAGGCCCTGGCCTCCCCGGCCATCAAGGAGCGCCTGGCCAGCCAGGGCGCGATCGCCAGCGGCATGCCCAGCAGCGAGTTCGCCGCGCTGATCCAGAGCGAGACCAAGAAGTGGGCCCAGGTGGTCAAGGTCTCGGGCGCCAAGGTCGACTGATGCATCTGTGGCAGCGCTGGCAGGACTACCGCCGGCAACTCCTGCGCGACGATCTGCTGGCGGCCCTGGTCGTCAGCGTGTTGCTGATCCCGCAAAGCATCGCCTACGCGATGCTGGCCGGCCTGCCGCCCCAGGTCGGGCTGTATGCCAGCCTGCTGCCGCTGCTGCTCTATGCGGCCTTCGGCTCCAGCGCCCATCTGGGCCTCGGCCCGGTGGCGGTGCTGGCGCTGATGATTGCCCAGACCCTGGGCCAGGCGCCGGCCGGCGTCAGCCCCAGCGAGGCGGCCCTGGTGCTGGCCGCCGAGGTCGGGCTGATCCTGGCGCTGGCCGCCGCGCTGCGCCTCGATGCGCTGGCCGCGCTGCTGAGCGTGCCGGTGTTGCACGGCTTCGAGACCGGCGCCACCTTGTCGATTGCGGCCAGCCAGCTGCCGGTGCTGCTGGGCAGCCCGGCCAAGGGTTTCGAACTGCCGGCCCTGCTGCAGAGCGCCTGGCGCAGCGGCTTCGCCTGGCATGGCCTCAGCGCGCTCTACGGCCTGCTCGCGCTGGCCCTGCTGCTGGCAGCGCGGCGCTGGCTCAAGGGTCTGCCGGGCCGGCTCGCGCCGCTGCTGATACTGCTGGCCGCGATGGCCCTGGCCCATGGCTCGGATGCGCTGTCGCGCGGCGTGCCGCTGGTCGGCCAGCTGCCGCCGCTGCGCCTGCACTTCAGCCTGCCGCGCCTGGACGGCGCGCTCTGGCTGGCCATGCTGCCGGGCGCCTTGCTGGTGGCCCTGGTCGGCTATGTGTCCAGCCTGGTGGTGGCCGAGTCGCTGGGCCGGCGCGCCGGCCAGCGCATCGATGCGCGGCGCGAGCTGCGCGGCCTGGCCGGCGCCAACATCGCCGCCGCGCTGAGCGGCGGCATGCCGGTGGCGGCCAGCTTCTCGCGCAGCGTGCTGATGTATGACGCCGGCAGCCGCAGCCGCATGACCGGGGTCTTCATCGCCGGCGTGATGGGGCTGGCCATGCTGCTGCTGGCCGAGCCGCTGGCCCAGCTGCCCAAGGCGGTGCTGGCCGCGACCATCATCGTCGCGGTGCTGTCCGGGCTCAAGCTCTCGCCCTACCGCGAGGCCTGGCGCTATGCCTGGCCCGAGGCGCTGCTGATGCTGAGCGTCAGCGCGCTGGTGCTGCTGTGGAGCGTCGCGGCGGCGCTGGGCATCGGCGTGCTGGGCTCGATCGCGCTGCTACTGCAGCGCACCGCGCGCCCCCATGTGGCCCTGATCGGCCGGGTTCCCGGCACCGAGCACTACCGCAATGTCGACCGCCATGCGGTCGAATGCCTGCCCGGTGTGCTGGGCCTGCGCATCGACGAAAGCCTGCTGTTCACCAACGCGCGCAGCCTGACCGAGGTGGTGCAGAGCTATCTGGCCCAGCAGGGCGAGCCGACCGGCCGCGTCGTGCTGCAGATGTCACCGGTCAACGGCATCGACTTCAGCGGCCTGGAAGCCCTGCGCGAGCTGCACGAGGCCCTGCGCCGCCAGGGCATCCGTCTCGACCTCAGCGAGGTCAAGGGCCCGGTGCTCGACCGGCTGCGCCGCAGCGGCTGGCAGGACTGGTTCGCCGGCCAGGTGTTCCTGAGCCATCATCAGGGGATGTTGGCTGGGGATGCGGTCGGTTCGCCTCGATAGCCGAACTCCCCGAGAATCGGGGCTTCAATGCAAGGACAGCCGAGGCTATCCGCCATGTCGATGATTCTTCGTGAAGGCTTGTCGATCACGCCGCCGCTGCGCGCCGTCGTCGAGAAGCTCTGGGTCAGCGACGGCGGCGCCGCGCCGGCGGTGGCGCGCGAGCACACCCTGCCCACCGGCGCGATGAGCCTGGTGCTGCGCCTGTCCGGCCCGCCGCTGCGGCTGTTCGACAGCGCCGCCCAGGAGCTGGGTTTGTGCATCGTCGGTGGCGCCCGGGAGCGCCTTTATGTGCGCGCCGGCGCCGCGCCCGGCCGCTCGGTCGGTGCCCAGCTGCGGCCGGGCGCCAGCCAGTGGCTCTTGGGCGTGCCGGCGCTGGCGCTGGCCCATCGCCACACGCCGCTGGACCAGCTGTGGGGCAGCACGGCCGAGGCATTGCGCCAGCGGCTGGCGGCCGAGGCCGCGCCGCTGCGGGCGTTGGATCTGTTCGAGGCGGCGCTGCTGGCGCGGCTGGCGACGCCGCGACCGGCACTGCCGGCTGCGCTCGCTTTTGCATTGGCGGCCTTTGCCCGAGGGCAGCGCGTCGACGCGGTGGTGCAGGCCAGCGGCTTCAGCCACCGCCATTTCAATGCGCTGTTCGGCGCCGCCGTCGGGCTGACGCCCAAGGCCTTCTGCCGGGTGCAGCGCTTCCAGACCCTGCTGACGGCGATGGCGGCCGGTCCCGCGCGGCCGCTGGCCGAGCTGGCGCTGGACGCCGGCTACAGCGACCAGGCCCATATGAGCCGGGAATTCAGCGGCATTGCCGGACTGACGCCGAGCGCCTACCGCCGCATCGCGCCGGTGCAGATCAATCATGTGCCGATGCCGCCGGCGAGCCTGCGGACCTGAGGTCAAATTCCTTCAAGCCGGCGACGAAGCGGCGCGTTAAGGTGGCGCCTCAGATCAACCGAGGAGCGAGTTCATGAGCGTCAAGGAAGTCTTTGCCCAGCTGCGCGTGCGCAATGCCGCGCAGGCCATCGCGTTCTACCGCCGCGCCTTCGGCGCCACCGAGCTGTTTCGCCTGACCGAGCCCGGCGGCCGCGTCGGCCATGTGGAGCTGGACTTCGGCGGCCATGTGATCATGTTCTCGGACGAGTACCCGGAGATCGGCTGTGTCGGCCCCGAGACGATAGGTGGCACCTCGTTCTCGATCCATCTGCATGTCGACGACTGCGATGCGCTGATCGCGCGCGCCATCGAGGCCGGCGCCACGCTGATCAGGCCGGCCCAGGACGAGTTCTATGGCGAGCGCTCGGGCACCGTGCGCGACCCCTTCGGCCATTTGTGGAATATCGGCCATCATCTGGAGGACGTCACGCCTCAGGAGATGCAGCGCCGCTATGACGCGCTGTTCGGCTCAGGCCAGTAGGGCATCGATGCCGCGCAGAAAGCGCGCCAGCTCGATCGGCTTGGTCCAGTAGTCGTCGAAGCCCTGGGCGCGCGCGGCCTCGATATCGGCCGGCATCGCATTGGCCGACAGCGCGATCACCCGGCAGGCGCTCAGGGCCGGCGAGCGACGCAGCGCGCGCAAGACCTCGCTGCCGTGCAGATCGGGCAGCTGCATGTCCAGCAAGATCACATCGGGGCGCAGCTGCAAGGCCAGCGCGATGCCGGCACGGCCGGTGTCGGCCGTGCTCAGCGCCACCGCCGGACGCAGCGCCAGCAGCTCGCGCACCAGCTGCAGATTGGTCGGGTTGTCCTCGATGCACAGCAGCTTCAGGCGTGCGCCCGCCACGGCATGCGTCGGCGGCGGCGCCATCAGCGGCGGCAGCTCGTCCAGCGGCGCCGGGCGCGTGCCCTCCTGGTCGGCCGGCAGCCAGATGCGGAACTCGCTGCCGACCCCGGGCTCGCTGAGCAGCTCGATCTGGCCGCCCATGCGCTCGGTCAGCTGGCGCACGATGGTCAGGCCGATGCCGGTGCCGGCGATGCCCTCGAGTTCGGCACCCAGCCGGTTGAAGGGCTCGAAGATGCGCTGGCGCACGTCCGGTGCCAGGCCGCGCCCACTGTCGCGCACCACCAGCGCCCATTGCGCTGGCCCGTCGCCGCCTTCGGACCGGCCGCGCGCCAGCGTGCCGACCTCGACCCAACCCTGGGCGCGGTTGTACTTGATCGCATTGGTCAGCAGATTGATCGCCACCTGGCCGAGCCGGCGGCGATCGGCCCGCACCCGGCCGGGCAGCTGCGGCTCGGCCAGGCGCAGCGCGATGCCGGCGGCCTGGGCCGGCGCGGCCACCCATTCCAGCGCCTGCTGGACCAGCGCCTGCAGCGACACCGGCTCGTCGGCCAGCGGCTGCTGCTCGACATCGATGCGGGCCAGGTCCAGCACATCGTCGATCAGGGCCAGCAGATGGCGGCCGGCCGCATCGATGCGGGCCAGGCGCTCGCTCTGACGCTCGCTCAGCGGCTCGCTGGCGTCATAGGCCAGCAGCTGGGCGAAGCCGAGCACCGCGTTCAGCGGCGTGCGCAGCTCATGGCTGACCCGGGCCAGGAACTCGGACTGGGTGCGCTTGAGCTGTTCCAGGCGCTGGCTCTCCAGCAGCAGGGCCTGGGCCTGGTGCCGCCCGGTCACATCGACATTGATGCCGGTGCGGTAGCTCGGCCGGCCCTGCTCATCGCGCACGGTACGGCCACGGCTGACCAGCCAGTGCACCGAGCCATCGGGCCAGACCACGCGGAACTCCCATTCCAGCACCGCCTCGCTGTCACCGCGCTTGTAGCGGCCCGAGATCTCGGCCCAGGCGGCGCGGTCCTCCGGATGCAGGCACAGCTCGGCCAGCTGATCGATAGGGCGCGGGTCGGCGGGATCGAGGCCGCGCAGCCGGTACATGGTCTCGCTCCAGTAGCTGTGCTGCGCGTCGACGCGGTGCCAGACGCCAACGCCGGCCGCGCCGAGCGCGAACAGCGTGCGCTCGCGCTCCTGCTGCAGCTCGAACTCGACGCCGCGCCGGTCGGTCACATCCAGATGCAGGCCATAGGCGGTGTGCCGGCCATCGCGCAGCTCGTGCCGGGTCCAGCTGTGGACCCAGCGCACCCGGCCCTCGGGCGTCAGCACGCGGAACTCGCTCTGATGGCTGATCTGGCCCTGGATCTCGGCCTCGCGATACTCGCGCTTCAGGCGCTCGCGGTCCAGCGGGTGCACATGGTGGGCCCACCAGAAGGCCTGGCTGGGCGGCGGTTTCGTCGGATCACAGTGGTGGATGAGGTACATCGGCAGATTCCACTCGGGCCGGCCGTCATTGCCATGCAGGCTCCACAGCCCCAGACCCGCCGCCTCAGCCGCCGAGACCATGCGTTCGCGCTCCGCGACCAGCACGCTGAGATCGAGCGAGACGCCCAGCAGGCCCAGCACCCGGCCGGCGGCGTCGCGCTGGGCGACCCGGCGGGTCAGCACCGGGCACCAGCGGCCATCATCCTGGCGGTAGCGGGCCAGCGTATCGACGCGCGCCTGGCCCTCCAGCGCGGCCACCGCCGCGCGCCGCACCGCCTCCCGGTCATCGGGATGGATGCGCTCGCGCACCAGGTCCAGCGCGACACCTTCCTGCGGCGAGGGCATGCCGGTGGGGCCGGCGCCATAGGGGTCGTAGCTGATGCGCTGGGTCTGCGGGTCGAGCCGCCAGATCGACAGCCCGGCCAGCTGCACGGCCTGCGCCAGTCCCGGATCGAGGGCCGCCGCCTGCCACCACAGCAGCGCGCCGTCCTCGACCAGCAAGGCCTGACCCTCGAAGTCCGCGCTGCCGAGCCGCCAGGGCCGCACAGCGTCGTCGGGGGCTTGCAGCACCGCCTGCGCCAGCGCCAGCCAGGCCGGGTCGGACGCGTCCAGGCCCCGGGCCCATTGCAGCGCCGCCGCATTGGGCTCGCAGCGCAGCGCCGCCGCATCCTGTCGCCAGACGCGCAGCGCCGCTTGTCTTGCCTGACGCCAGAACGCTTCCATCATGGGCCGTCGATTGTGCTGCGTCCGAGTGTAGCGAGGCCGGGCCTGCTACGCTCCAGGCCCATGTCACCGCACTCTTTTGCTGCCCCGCTGCTGGCCCTGGCCCTGCTGATCGGCGCCGCGCCAGCCCAGGCCGCGCCGCCGCAGCGCCTCTCGCCCCATGTCTGGATGTTCGAGGGCCTGTCGGCCGCCGGCAGCCGCGAGAACCGCAACAACATCTCCAACGCCGGCCTGATCGAGACCGCCGACAGCCTGGTGCTGGTCGACGCGCTGGGCTCGCCGGCGCTGGCGCGCGAGCTGCTGCAGGTCATCAAGACGCTCAGCCCCAAGCCGCTGAGCCATGTGATCCTGACCCACTACCACGCCGACCACATCTACGGCCTGCAGGAGTTCAAGAAGGCCGGGGCGCGCATCATCGCCCACCAGGCAGCACGCGAATACCTGAACAGCGAGACCGCCGCCCAGCGCCTGCAGGCCAGCATCGCCGAGGGCCTGGTCGAGCCCGGCACCACGCTGGTGGCGGCCGACCAGTGGGTGGACCGCGAAACCCGGCTGAGCCTGGGCGGGCTGGAGATCCAGCTGATCCCGGTCGGACCGGCCCACACGCCGGAAGACCTGAGCGTCTGGCTGCCGGCCGACAAGCTGCTGTTCGCCGGTGACCTGGTGTTCCGCGGCCGCATCCCCTTTGTCGGCCAGGCCGACAGCCGGCGCTGGGTGGCCTCGCTGGATCGCCTGCTGACCCGCCCGGCCGCCGTCATCGTGCCGGGCCACGGCCCGGCCTCCACCCAGTCGGGCGAGGCCTTGCAGGACCTGCTGCTGACCCGCGACTACCTGGCCTATCTGCGCGCCACCATGGGCCGGGCGGCGCGCGAGATGACGCCTTTCGATGAGGTCTATGCTGCCACCGACTGGTCGCGCTACGAGGCCTTGCCGCTGTTCAAGCTGGCCAACCGCATGAACGCCTATAACACCTATCTGCTGATGGAGCAGGAGAAGGACTAAAGCGCCGGTCACGCGCTTCTGTTAACTTCCGCGCTCGCTAGAACAAGGGGACCGTCGCATGAGCGAGACCAAAAACAGGCCGCAGCCACCTGCGGCCGCACAACTACAAGGCATTCGACGCGGTATCGAAAAGGAAAGCCTGCGCGCGCTGCCCGATGGCCGCCTGGCCCTGACCCCGCACCCGCTGGCGCTGGGTTCGGCCCTGACCCACCCCCACATCACCACCGATTTCAGCGAATCGCAGCTGGAACTCATCACCGGCGTGCATGCCGATGTCGAGGCCGCGCTGACCGAGCTGCGCGAGGTCCACCAGTCGGTCTACCAGGTGCTGCAGGCCGAGGGCCAGGAGCGGCTGTGGGTCGGCTCCATGCCCTGCGGCCTGCCGACCGATGAGACCATCCCGCTGGGTCGCTACGGCCATTCCAATGTCGGCCGCGCCAAGAGCGTCTACCGCATGGGCCTGGGCCAGCGCTACGGCCGGCGCATGCAGACCATCTCGGGCATCCACTACAACTGGTCGCTGCCGGGCGTCACGACCGAGCAGTATTTCGGCCTGATCCGCAATTTCCGCCGCCACTCCTTCCTGCTGCTCTATCTGTTCGGCGCCTCGCCGGCCCTGTGTTCGAGCTTTGTCGAAGGCCGCGCGCACGAGCTGCATCCGCTCGGCACGCACACCTATCACATGCCCCACGGCACCTCGCTGCGCATGGGCCGGCTGGGCTACCAGAGCGATGCTCAGGCCTCGCTCTCGGTCAGCTACAACAGCCTGGAGAGCTATGCGGCTTCGCTGCAGGAGGCGCTGACCCGCCCCTATCCAGCCTATGAAAAGCTGGGGGTGCGCGGCGTCGGCGGCGACTACAACCAGCTCAGCCCCACGCTGCTGCAGATCGAGAACGAGTTCTACGGCACGATACGCCCCAAGCGCGTGATCCGCTCCGGCGAACGCCCGCTGCACGCGCTGCGCGAGCGCGGCGTCGAGTACGTCGAGGTGCGCTGCATGGACCTCGACCCCTTCGAGCCGCTGGGCATCAATGCCCAGACCATGCGTTTCCTCGACATCTTCCTCCTGCACTGCCTGCAGACCGACAGCCCGCCGGACAGCCCCGACGAGATCGCCGCGCTGGCCAACAACCAGCACCTGACCGCCGCCCGCGGCCGCGAGCCGGGCCTGCGCCTGGCCCGCGGCGGCGCCGAGATCACGCTGGCCGACTGGGGCGCCGAGCTGCTGGACGGCTGCGCGCCGCTTGCGGCGGCCCTCGATGCAGCCCATGGCGGAGGGGCCTACCAGGCCGCGCTGGCCGATGCCCGCCTGACCCTGGCCCAGCCCGAGCGCAGCCCCTCGGCCCGGGTGCTGGCCGCGATGGCGCAGGACTTCGGCGACAGCCATGTGGCCTTCATCCGCGCCCAGTCCGAGCAGACCCGCCAGGCCCTGCTGGCCCTGCCCTTCGGCCCCGAGCTGCAGCAGCGCTTCGCCGCGATGGCCGAGGCCTCGGTGGCCGAGCAGCGCCGCATCGAGGCCGCCGACGTGATGGACTTCGAGAGCTATCGCCAGCGCTATCTGGCGCCGCAAAGCCTGTTCGTCTGAAGGCCCGCAGGCGGGCGATCTCTCAGGGCTTCAGATAGGCATAGCCCTCGCGCGTCTGCAGCCGCGCCGCTCGTACCACGCCGGAAGGCGTGAACTCGGCGTCCATCACGAAGGCCTTCTTGTCGAGGTTGCGGTTCTTCAAGGTGATCTCGCAGACCTCGAACTTGACGCCGCGCGCCACCAGGGCCGAGACCAGGGGCGCGTAGTCGATATTCGGGTTGTTCTTGTCCTTGGCGCCTTCCAGCAGGAAGTCGACGCCCTCGGCATGGGTCACGACGACGATGCGGGTGTCGGGTGCCACGTCCAGATGGTTGCGGATATTGCGCAGGCCCTTGGTGGCCTGGAGGGCCGCGTTGTCGATGTGATAGACGACCTTGTCGCCCGCAGCGGCGGTCTGGGCGATGACAGGCAGGGACATGGCCAGCGCCAGGCCGGCCAGCAGGGCGGTTCTTCGGGTGTTCATCGCGGTCTCTCCATCAGTGAATCGGGCATCAAGGCAGGCGCAGCTCGGCCAGCTTCCAGCGCAGCAGGCCGTCACGCCGGAGCACCAGGTCGACCGGATCCTCGTTTTCGCCCTGTTTCTTGACGCTGAAGACAAAGCGGTCGGCGCTCTCGTAGCCCATGCGGGTCTGCAGCGCATCGGCCGGCGCCGGCTCGGACCCGATGCCGGTGACGGCGGCCGCCGGCTGCTGGCCTTGCAGCACACGGGCCAGGCTTTCGGGCGTGATCAGGCTGTCCACCATCGGGCCCAGCAGCGCGCCGGCCACCGCCGCGCCCATCACATTGGCCGGGGTCGGTTCACCCCGCTCATTGCGCTCGGCGCCGATCAGGCGTGCCTGCATGCCGGTCTTCAGGCTCTGGCGCAGCGCCGGGAAATCGACATAGCCGGCCAGCTTGGCGGCATCCTGCGTCGCCGCCGCGCTGCGGATCTGGTGCAGGGCCAGATAAGGCGTGGCGTAGAAGCACAGGCCGGCCAGCAGGGCGGCCGCAAGGCTCAGCTGGTGCCGGCGCCGCATCACAGGCTGGCGTTGACGCGCAACGATTCCAGCCGCAGCGCCAGCGACTGCTCCAGCGCGCTGAGTGCCTGCTGCAGACGCTGACGCTCGTCCGCATCGGTCGCCAGCTCGACGGCGGCGCGCAGCCGCGCCCGCTCATGGAAGAGCTCGACCTCGGGCGGTGCATAACCGGCGTTCTTCAGGATCTTGAAGGGCATGCGCAGCGCCTCGGGCGTCGCGTGCCAGCCCTCATCCTCGTCGAACGGCCGGCCATAGCCCTCGGCCGCGGCCAGCTCGCCGGAGGCGGCGGCCTCGCGCAGCTTGCGGGCGATTTCTTCATCGAGCGTCATCGCGAACCACCTACCTTTCCGACAGGGCCAGCTTGATGCCAAAAGACAGGAACAGCGCACCAATGCCGCGGTTCAGCCAGCGCGCCGGCCCGGCGCCGAGGCGCAGGCGCCGGCTGGCCAGCGCGGTCGAGACCGCCAGGAAGTGGCACCACAGCATGCCGTTGAGATTGAAGATCGCGCCCAGCAGGATGAAGGCCAGGGCCTTGTGCGGCGCCTCCGGTGCGATGAACTGCGGCACAAAGGCCAGGAAGAACAGCGCCACCTTGGGGTTCAGCACATTGGTCAGGAATCCCTGGGCGAAGATCTTGCGATAGGGCAGAGGCGGGGTGAGCGCTGGCGCGGCCGGGCCGGCCTGCTGGCGGCTCAGCAGCATCTGCAGCCCGATCCAGACCAGATAGGCCGCACCCACCCACTTGATCACGGTGAAGGCCCAGCTCGACGCCGCCAGCAGCGCCGACAGGCCCAGCGCCGCCGCCAGCACATGGACACAGGTGCCGGCGCCTATGCCCAGCGCCGCCGCCGAGCCGGCGCGCCAGCCCTGGGTGGCGCTGCGCGTCATGATCAGGATGGAGTCCGGGCCGGGTGCGATATTCAGCAGCAGGCCGGAAATGATGAACAGGGTCAGGTCTTGGGTGCCGAGCATGATGAGCGACTGTAAGCCCTGCGGCAAGGCCGGACGATGGTCATGGCCGCTCGCCCAGCTCGAAACGCATGATGCAGAAGTCGTCCCGCACCTGCTCGTGCAGCTGCGCACCCAGCCGGGCGTAAAAGCCCGGCCCGTCGGTGCCGAAATAGAGCCGGGGCAGGCCCAGGCGCTGCGCCTCGGCAAGCAGGGCGCGCACCAGCGCGCTGCCTATGCCCTCGCCGCGCCGGCCCTGGCTGACCACCATGGCCGCCAGCCAGGGCCGCAGATGGGCGCGCTTCGCGTCGTCGTTCTCGATCAGATTGATGGTGCCCAGCAACTGGCCGTCCTCGATGGCGATCAGGCTCAGCGGGATGCGGTCGGGATTGGTGGCGCCGCGCAGATGGGCAACCAGATCGGCCACGCTGTAGCCCCCCTCGACCTCGCGCCAGAACTCCTCATAGATCAGCCGCGCCACCGGCTCGATCAGCCCGGGGCGCTGGTACAGAGGCAGTATCTCGAAGCTCATGCGGGCCGCAGTCCCTGGCCATGGCTGACATCGGGCTGCGACTCGTCGGGCAGCGGCGTCGCTGCATCCCAGTCCTGCAGCACGGCCTCGGCGCCGGCCCGGTCGGCCTCGTCCACCACCAGGCGCAGCAGGCCGCAGGCCGGCAGCTCGCCGACCCCGCCCAGCAGATGCTCGCCCAGCAGCCAGGCCTCCAGCCCCTGCTGCCGCAACAGGCCCAGCAAGAGGTGGCCCTCGATGGCACTGTCCAGCTGGCGCAAGGTGATACGGCTCATGGCGAGCCAGCTTACCCCAGCCCGGTCTGGCCAGCACGCACAATAGACTGGACACCATGCTCGACACCGCACGCATCGCGCCGCTGCAAACCCTCTGGGCCTGGCTCGCCAGCTGGGGCCGGCTGCTGCATTTCGGCGCGCGCCTGCTGGTGCTGGCGCTGGCGCCGTCCAGCTACCGCCGCTCGCAGCGCCGGCTGATACTGCGCAGCCTGTACCTGGCCACCGCGCCGCTGCTGCCGGGCTTTGCGATCGCCTCGGCGGTCGCCGCGCAGATCGTCATCCGCATCGTGCTGGCCACCGCGCTGAGCTATGGGCTGAGCCGCTATGCGCTGGACGTGCTGGTGCGCACCCTGGTGCTGGAGCTGATCCCGCTGTCGGCCGCGCTGTTCACCGCCGTGCGCTACACGCTGCCGGCCGCCGAGCAGGTGCGCCGCCAGCGCCTGCAGGGCCTGCACAAGGCGGCGCTGGCGCGCGGCCTCGACCCGCTGCGCGACGAGGTGCTGCCGCGCGCGCTGGCCGGCGTGTTCGCCGCGATCACGCTGACCCTCTTGAGCAGCTTCATCACGCTGGTGCTCAGCTATCTGGCCGTCTACGGCTTCAGCAGCTGGGGTGTCGAGGGCTTCACCCGCACCGTCGGCCAGGTGTTCAGTCCGGTGATCGTGCTGATCTTCGGCCTCAAGACCCTGCTGCTGAGCCTGGCCGTGGCCATCATCCCGATGGTGCCGCTGGCCCGCGAGGAAAGCCTGGCCGGCCGCGCCGACATCGCCCGGCTGGCGCGGCTGCTGGCCGTGGTGCTGCTGATCGAGCTGCTGTCCCTGGTGGGCAACTACTATTGAGCCATGACGGACTCGCAAGACCTGCCCCCCAGCGACGCCCCGCCACCGGTCGCCAACCTGGACCTGAAGGCCCGGCTGCTGCTGCTGGCCGTGGCCTTGCTGCTGGCGGCGGCGGTGGCCTATGTGCTGTATGCGCGCGGCGCCTTCGAGCGCGCCCAGACCCTGGTGCTGGTGGCCGACCACGCCGAGGGCGTGGTCGTCGGCATGGACCTGAGCTTCGCCGGCTTCGCGATCGGCCGGGTGCGGCGCATCGAGCTGTCCGACGCCGGCAAGGCCCGCATCGTCATCGACGTGCCGCTCAAGGACGCGCGCTGGCTGCGCAGCAGCAGCGTGTTCACGATGGAGAGCGGCCTGGTCGGCGCGCCGCGCATCCGCGCCTACAGCGGCATCCTGGCCGACCCGCCGCTGCCCGACGGCGCCGAGCGCGAGGTGCTGATCGGCGACGCCGCCGCCGAGATCCCGCGCCTGATGGCCGGCGTGCGCGACCTGCTGGCCAATCTCAGCGCCATCACCGCCGACGATGCGCCGCTGAACCAGACGCTGCGCAATGTCCAGACCACCACCGCGCGCCTGAACGGCCCGGGCGGCGCGCTCGGCGCGCTGATGGGCGGTGAGCAGGACGCGAAGAAGATCATCCAGACCCTGGACCGGACCAACACGCTGCTGGCGCGCCTGGACGGCCTGGTCGCCAAGGCCGACAGCCAGGTCTTCGGCGAGCAGGGCCTGCTGCGCGACAGCCGCGCCACCGTGGCCCAGCTCAATAGCCTGCTGGGCGAGGCCCGCGCCAGCCTGAGGAAGGTCGAGGTCATTCTGCAGGACGTGCAAGGCATCACTGGCAACACCCGCGCCGCCACCGAAGACCTGGGCCAGCTGCGCGCCGAGGTCGAGGCCAGCCTGCGCAAGGTCGAGCAGCTGCTCAACGAGGTCAACCGGCGCTGGCCCTTCAAGCGCGACACCGAGATCAAGCTGCCATGAAGCGTCTCGGCCTGGTTTGCCTGATCGCGTCGCTGGCCGGCTGCGCCAGCGGCCCACCGCCGCCCGACTGGCAGATGAATGCCAAGAGCGCGCTGGAGCGCGCCACCGCAGCCTATCTGGCCGGCAACAGCCGGGTCGCCGCGCTGGACTTCGAGCGCGCCCGCGCCGAGCTGGCCCGCACCGGCCGCGCCGACTTGCTGGCCCGCGCCCTGCTGACCGAATGCGCCGCGCGCGTGGCCAGCCTGGAGTTCGACGACGACTGCCCCGGCTTCGCCCCGCTGGCCGTCGATGCCGGCCCGGCCGAGCGCGCCTATGCCGCCTATCTGGCCGGCCGCAGCGACGAACAACAAGACCTGGCCCTGCTGCCCGAGGCGCAGCGCCAGGCCCAGCCGGCGGCCATCGCCGACCCACTGGCGCGGCTGGTGTCCATGGGCGTGCGGCTGCGGCGCGGCGAAACGGTCGATGCGGCGCTGGCGGTGGACACCGCCTCGGCGCAGGGCTGGCGCAGGCCGCTGCTGGCCTGGCTGCATCAGCAGCTCAGGCAGGCGGAGGCGGCGGGGGATGCGGCCGGGGCCGAGCGGGTGCGGCGGAGGATGGCGCTGGTGCTGGGCCCCCAATGAGTCGCGGCACCATGGGCGACTGGCTCGGGACCGTAGCGGTCTTGGTGCTGGCAAGCAGCGGCCTGCGGGCCGAGCCGACGCCAACACCCTATGGCTTTGCCGGGCTGAGTCTGGACACCACGGCGGCACAGCTGCGCCAGCGCTACCCGCAGGATGCGACGGGCAGCAGCTACATGACGCTGCCGCCCGAGCGCTCGCACGATCACATCTACAGCATCCAGATCGCCAGTCCCGATGGCTCGGGCCAGGGGCGGCTGCGGCTGGGTTTCGAGCGCCCGGCCGTGCAGTCCGCCGATGGCAAGGTCCTGAGCCCGGCGCGCCACCCGCGTTGCGACCGGCTCAGCGCCAGGCTCAAGACCCTGTACGGCCCACCCGCCCAGGTGCATGAGTACATCGAGGGCGACACCGACGGCTATCGCACCCGCATCCTGCGCTGGCAACAGGTGCTGCCGCAGCTGGCGCCGGCCCAGCGCGTCGAACACCTGGTGTTGCAGTGCGGGCGCAGCAAGACGGCGCGCTGGTTTCAGGCCGATGCGCTGGATATCTCGCGCCATCTGCGCTAGCTAGCCGTACCCGGCGCTGCCGTTGGCGAGACCTGACCCCGCCCAGGATCGTCTTGCTGGCAGGACGGGTAGGACGACATCCGCCTCGGAGGGCGCCTTCGCCCCAAGGGGTGATTCCTCGGCGTCGGATTGCACCGGGCACTTCCGTCTCCGGCCGATCCACGCCCTCGAAAACCAGCCCCATCCCTGCGAGCGGGTGCAGCAATGTGCCACCTTGAGCAATCTGCAGCCGAGCACGCCCTGCCCGAACTATCTGTACCAACCCTATTCCCTCGCTGCCCCGACGGCCAGCGCGGCCGCCGCCGAGCAACGAGTGCTGCCAAGTCGGCTTGATGACCACCCGACCCTGTGCATGCGGGAAGTCGCAGCGCCGCGACAAGAAGCCCCGACGCTTGGCAGAACTGCAACCGTCTGCAACTGATCGTCAACAACTCCGATGGACATGGCGGCTGACCGGTGGGGGCTGATCGGGCAGGGGGAAAGCCCGCTAACGCCACTGCCGGCAACACTTAAGGGCCAGGCAGAGCAGCCGGCATTTGCCTCAGGCGGCACACCCGCACAGCACCGAATGCGGTGCTATGTCACGAGTCAGAAGACTGTGCGTTCCTCGCCATTCATATCCACTTACAAGTCGACATCAGCCCAGACACGGGCACTGACACCATCTCGCGCAGTCGGCCGGCCGTCGTCGCCTGGCGGACGACAAAGAAGAAATAAACAAAGCGACAACTAACGGCGGGATGGCTTTCGGTCGCCTTTCCCTCGTTGTCAGCACCTCCGCGGGAATTGAACATGAACAGCAAGACCAATAGCGCCGTGGCCGCCGGCCCGCAACGGCACGCGCCTCGCCATCCGTGGGTCACATCAGCCCTGCTCGTCGCGCTTGCCACCGCGCTTGCGGCATGTGGCGGTGGCGGTGGCGGCGAGGCCTCGCCGCCCGCAGACGCGCCGCCCGTCGGTGGGTCGCCCGCGCCCGTGCCCCCGGCCATACCGGCCTCGTCGCCCATGGCCGAGCCCGTTCTGGAGCCTGCACCGGTGGCCACGCCGGTGGTCTTGCCCACGCCCACGCCCGAGGCAACGCCGACACTCCCGCCCGCGCAGCAATTGCCGGTCGGCAGCATCGACCTCAGCAAGCCGGGCGTGGCGGTGAAGGTGGCTGCGGCGACCTCGTCGGCCATCGAGGGCGCCCACATGGCAGCCCTGGCCGTCGATGGCAGCATGAGCACGCGCTGGTCCAGCGCCGCGAACGATGCCGCGTGGATCCAGTTCGACTTTGGCGCCAAGACCCAATTGGGCTATCTGCAGCTGTCCTGGGAAAACGCGCACGGAAAGGAATATGCGCTGCAAGGCTCCGACGACGGGCAGACCTGGTACCAGATCCGCTACGTGGTGGGCAGCAAAGGCGGTACCGAGGAGTTCTTCAACCTCAACGCCCATGTGCGCTACGTGAGACTGCAAGGCGTCGCACGGGCCACACAGTATGGCTATTCGCTGTTCGAGGTGACCTTCAAATCGCCGGGCAGCGACAACTCCCTGCCCGTGCTCACCACCACAGCCCTGCCGTTCCCGGCCAATGGGGCGGCCCTCGCGCCCTCGCCAGCGGTGCAGGCGCCGCTGGAGACGGTGCAGTTCTCGCTGCCCGATGGCACCCTGGTCACCCGCTTCGGCATGGTGGGTCGTTCCCGCCACGCGCGCGAGCGCGGCGAGGACTGGAACGAGATCGGCTACGGCGTCAACGAGACGGTCGATGCAGCGGGCAAGCCGCAGGACAAGGGTCCGGGCGCCCACCTGAACTTCATCGCGAACTACTTCAAGAACCGCACCTGGGGCGTGGAGTTCATCGACAACAGCCGGGTGGCCGGCGTCACCAAGCCGACCATCGTCGTCAACCAGTATTACCAGCAGGCACAGCGGGGCGGTGGCCACTCTTTCTTCCGGCGCTTCGACGAACCCGGTGTGACGGGCTATGGCTGGATGTCACCCGGAGAATTGCTGGACCGCTCGACCTACACGGCAGGCTTCAACGATGTGGCCGCCTGCGCCATCGTCGCAAAGCCGCCGCAGGGCGCGCTGCTCAATCCGAACGGCGGCTACAAGGGCGTCAAGGGCGCCAACGACGGCTGCAGCGTCGTGCTCGACAACTATCCCGGCCACCGGGCGCTGGCCGCCAACGCCAACGGCGTGATGGCGCCGAACGGCGCCAGCGTGGCCTCGCGTGCGCTGAAGGTGGGCGACGCGATCGAGTTCACCGGCTCGTTCTTCTCGACCCGCGCGGCGATGGACGCGATCGGCGACAGCGGCGCCTTCCGCTACTACACCAACGAGGTGACCTATGTGGTGGGCAGCGGCCTGCGCCCCTGGTACGGCGTGCAGCCGCGCCTGATGAACGCGCCGCTGCCGGAGGACACCCTGCAGGGCGGCCTGGGCTCGGTGTCCTACGACTATGCCGACAACTCCAGCTTCATTTTCCAGCAGCCGAACAACCAGATCGGTATGCAGAACATGCAGCGCTTCATGGAAGGGCGCCGCTGGATCCACACCCATATGTGGACCGGCGATCACAACGAAAGCGGCAACGACCGGAACCAGGCGGGCGTGGGTCTGCAAGGCCCACGCTTCAACCAGGCAACCTGCTTCGCCTGCCACATCGGCAACGGCCGCAGCCTGGCGCCGAGCGCGATCAACCAGCGGCTCGATACGATGGCGGTGCGCGCCGCGACGACCGACGCCAGCGGGCAGCAGGTGCCGCATCCGATCTACGGCATGGCCGTCCAGATGAATGCGCGCTCGCTGGCCACCGGCGCCGCGCAGGACTGGGGCACCGGCGTGCGTGTGGCGGGCTTCGACCTGAAGACCGTGACGCTGCCCGATGGCACCGCGGTGACGCTGAGCAAGCCCAGGGTCGCATTCGACGGACCGACGCCAAGCGTGTTCTCGCTGCGCAGCGCCCAGCCGATGATCGGCATGGGCCTGCTGGAGGCCGTCTCCGACGCTGAGATCCTCTCGCGCGTGCGCAGCACGCCTGACGCCGATGGCGTCAAAGGCCAGGCCAACTACGCCTACGACCCGGAGACCGGCGTGGTGAAGCTGGGTCGTTTTGGCTGGAAGGCCTCCAAGGTCAGCCTGCGTCATCAGGCCGCCAACGCGGCCCTGCTCGACATGTCGGTCACCAGCCCGGTGTATCCGAACCGCGATTGCCAGGCTGGCAAGTGCACGCCGTCCAAAGTGGAAAAAGGCCTCTCCGAAGACGAGTTGACCTTGATCACCCGCTACCTGGGCCTGCTCGCCGTGCCGGCACAGCGCAGCGTGGCCAGCGGCTTCCCGAAGGGCGTGGCCCCTTTGCCCCACCTGGACGTCAATCCGACCCAGGTGGCCGCAGGCGCCAAGATCTTCCAGAACAACCGTTGCACCGCCTGCCATGTCAGCGAGATGAAGACGGGCAACGGTTCCGAGTTCTCCGAGCTGCGCAACCAGATCATCAAGCCCTACACCGACCTGCTGCTGCACGATATGGGGGCAGATCTGGCCGACAACCTGGTCGAAGGGCAGGCGAGCGGCAGCATGTGGCGCACGCCCGCGCTCTGGGGTATCGGCTACACCGAGCGGGTCGCCGGCAATGCCGGCAAGGTAGGCTATCTGCATGACGGCCGGGCCCGCACGCTGACCGAAGCCATCCTCTGGCACGGCGGCGAGGCAACGGCGAGCCGACAGCGCTTCGAGGCCCTGTCCAAGACAGATCGCGAGGCCTTGCTGGCCTTCCTCAACTCGCTGTGACAGCCAGCTGCGGCGCATCAGGAATGGGCGAGCTGCCTCCCGCTCCGCAGCTTGCCCAGAAACCGCCCCATGTGCGGATCACTGCGCTGCAGCGGCACCTCGTCAAACGCAAACCAGCGCACCGCCTCGAACTCGCCCGCATCGAAACGCGGCAGCGGCGCATGGCGGTCGCCATGCAGTACGTACCAGAGCGACACGTCCTCATGGCCGGCGGTCAGGCCGACCGTGGTGGTGCAGGTGAGGAAGCGCGGCGGACCGACCTCGGACTCGTCCAGCACCAGGCCCAGCTCCTCGGCCAGCTCACGCGCCACCGTGCGGCGCGGCGGCTCCAGCGGTTCAACATGGCCGCCGCTGGGCAGCCACAGGCGGGCGTTGCGGTGGTCGACCAGCAGGATGTGCCCCTCGTCCACCAGCGCGAAGTAGGACACCAGATGGCGGGGCGGCGTGGCCGGCTTGGCGATGCGGCACAGCGGCGCGCCGCTGTCCACCCAGTCCAGCATCTGCGCCAGCTGCTCCCGCTCCAGCGCGTCCCAGGGCTGGATCGATAGCAGCTCGGCGCGCACTTGGGCGCGCTGAGCCAGATCGGTGGCGGCGGTCATTGGATCGGTGCTTGTCATCGCCTCTCATTCCCCCGCTTGTAATTCCCCGTCGCCCGCGCCAGCAGCCGCTGGGCATCGGCTTCGGTGCCGCAGCGCGCCAGCGCGACCTGCAGGCGCCGCGCCTGGTCGCCGCGCATCAGGGTGACGACACGGCCATCGCGGCGGACCTGCAGCTCGCCAGTCTTGTCATGCAGCAGCCAGCTGAAACCCAGCGGCAGTTCGGGCAAACTGGCCATCGCGCCTCAGGGCCTAGAGGCAGGCGCCGGCGCCGCCGGCATCGGCCCGAAGGGCACGGGGCTCTGCGCCGCCAGCCAAGCCATCACGGCCCAGGCGGCGACGTTCTGGCGCAGCTTGGCCGGGTCGATCTTGTCCAGCGTGTCGTTGGGCGTGTGGTGCCAGTCGAAATAGTCGCTGCCGTCCTGGCTCAGCTCCAGCGCCGGCCAGTTCAGGCGCCGCATCAGCAGCGCGGCATCGGGCCCGGGCGTGGCCTCGTTGCTGCCCAGGGCGATGCCCAGCGGCGCGAGCTGCTGGCCGATCTGGGCCACGATGCCCAGGGCCTCGGGCCGCACCCGGCTTTGCAGCCGGTAGACAAGACCTGCCCCCAGATCGCTCTCGCCGACGAACTGGTGCACCTGGGCCTTGTACTGCTCGGCATAGGCCAGCGCGCCGTCGAAACCGTTCTCCTCGTTGGCGAACAGCACCACGCGCACGGTGCGGCGCGGCTTCAGCCCCTGCTCCAGCATCAGCTTGGCCGCCGCAGTGACGATGCCGACACCGGCGCCGTCGTCGAGCGCGCCGGGGCCCAGGTCCCAGCTGTCCAGATGGGCGCCCAGCAGCACCACCTCCTCGGGCAGCTCGGTGCCGGGAATCTCGGCGATGACGTTGTGCGAGGTCGCCGCGATGCCGGCCTCGGCCCGCAGCACCAAATGCATCTTGACCGGCTGGCCGTAGCGCTGCAGCCGGGCGATCAGGTCGGCATCGGGCACCGAGACGGCCAACGCCGGGATCTTGCTGATGCCCTCGGCATAGCGGGTCGCGCCGGTATGGGCCAGGCGGTCGCGATCGGTGCCTATCGAGCGTATCGCCACGGCCAGCGCGCCGCGCTTGGCGGCCTCGACCGTGCCCTGGGCCCGCGCCGCCACCGCCCGGCCGTAGCCGCGCGCATCGCGCGTTCGTTCGGTCTTCTGGTCGATGAAGACGATGCGGCCCTTGGCGCGCTCGCTGGCGTCGGCCTTCAGCGCCTCCAGATCGGGGTAGTAGGCGATCTCGGCATGCAGGCCCTCCTTGGCCGTGGCCACGCTATTGCCCAGCGCCGTCATCACCAGCGGGTGTGGATAAGGCGCGGTGATATGGGCGTGGGCCTCGCCGCGCTTCCAGGCGCGCAGCGGCACCGGCTCGGCCCGCACATTCGAGAAGCCCAGCGCCTTCAGCCGCGCCAGCGCCCACTCGACCGCCCGGGCATCGGCCAGCGAGCCGGCCGGTCGGGCGCCAACCTCGGTGACCAGCGAATCGACCAGCTCATAGGCCAGGCCATGATCGGCCGCCGCCGCGCGCAGGGCCTGGGCGGCCTGCAGCTCGGCGGGCGTGAAAGCCGGCGCCTCGGACTGGGCGCCGGCCAGGCCCGGCAGCAGGGTTATCAGGGTTGCCAGCAAGAGCCGGCACGCAGGAACTCGGAACGAAGCCAGCATTGTTTTCCTCCCCAGGGGTCTGTCTCGCAGCGGCGCCCAGCATAGCCGGGCTCGCGCTCCGCTTCGCGCCGTCGCGACGTCGATTCACGGCACCGGCTCGCCATTCGTCGCCCGCCGCTGGCGGGGCCAAGCGCCGGTGCCGAAGATGAGACCCATCAACACAAACCAAGCCAGCACCATGACCATCAGCACCCCCACCGAGCAGGAACTGCGGGACCAAGCCAAGAAGCGCGTCGACATGAAGATGGGCTTTCTGGTTCATCTGACCGTTTTCGTCGCGGTCAATCTGGGCCTCATTGTGCTCAACAGCCTGACCGGCGGCCCGCGCTGGCATGTGTTCCCGCTGTGGGGCTGGGGCCTGGGCCTGGCCGTCCATGGTCTGGTGACCCTGCTGGCGCTGATCAGCGGCGGCGGCCTGCGCGAGCGCATGATGGCGGCCGAGCTGGAGCGGCTGCGCCGCGCTCAGTGAGCCGGTCCAGATTCAGGGCGGAAAAGTCCTCACCAGCCACAGCGTCAGCAGCCCGGCCAGCAGCAGCCAGAGGGCGATGACCACGGCCGCGGCGGCCCAGCTCCGGGGTTTCTTCAGCAAGGCCTCGGCCCGCAGCCGGGCCCGCGCCATCACCGGCCCGGGCATGTAGCGGACCACCAGCCACAGCCCCAGCGGCACGATCAGCAGGTCGTCGAGATAGCCGAGCAGCGGGATGAAGTCCGGGATCAGATCGATCGGGCTCAGCGCATAGGCGGCAACGACCAGGGCCAGCAGGCGCAAGCCCGCAGGCGCGGCCGGATCGCGGGCCGCGAAATACACCGCCAGGACCTGGGACTTCAGCGCCCAGGCCCAGCGCTTGAGCAGCCCGCGGCGCCTTGCCATCAGTCCCCGAACACGATCTTCTTGCGCTTCTCGACCCACTCCTCGAAGTGCGGGCCGTAGACCTCCTCGACGCGGTTGCGCTTGACCTTGAAGGTCGGCGTGATGAAGCCGTTGTCGACGGTCCAGGGCGTCTTGACGACCACCAGGCAGTCGAGCTGCTCATGGGGGTCGAGCCGGGCATTGACATCGTCCAGGTGCTGGTTGAGCTGGGTCATCAGCTGCTGGCGATCGGCCTCGGTGCCGCTGCGCTCGGCGGCGTCGGGCGACAGCATCACGATGCCCAGCGGCTGGCCCAGATTGGCGCCGGTGACCACACAGGCCTCGACCGCCGGATGGGCGCCGAGCCGGTCCTCGATCGGCGAGGGCGCGACATACTTGCCCTTGCTGGTCTTGAACAAATCCTTGACCCGGCCGGTGATGCGCAGGCAGCCGTTCGCGTCCTGTTGGGCCTTGTCGCCGGTGCGCAGCCAGCCGTCCTCGGTGAAGGCCTCGCGGCTCAGCTCGGGCTCCTTGTAATAGCCCAGCATCAGCGCCGGGCTGCGCATCTGCAGCTCGCCGGTCTTCGGGTCGAGCCGGGTGTCGACCCCGTCATAGGCCGGGCCTACCGTGCCCTGCTGCAAGGTGCCGGGCACGGTGATGTGGGAGACCGCCAGGTTCTCCGTCATGCCATAGCCCTCGTTGATATTGAGACCCAGCTTGCTGTACCACTGCAGCAGGGCCAGCGGCATCGGCGCGGCGCCGCCGGCGGCGATGCGGCACTGGTCCAGGCCCAGGGCCTTCAGGATCTTGCGCCGCACCAGGCCGCCGATCAGGGGAATCGACAGCAGGCGGGCCAGCTTGGCCGGCGGCATCTTGGCCTGGATGCCCTGCTGGAACTTGACCCACAACCGCGGCACCGAGAAGAACACGGTCGGCCGGGCGCGCTGCAGATCGGCGGTGAAGGTGTCCAGGCTCTCGGCGAAGAACAGCCGCATGCCGGTGCGCAGCCAGCCATGCTCGACCAGCACCCGCTCGACCACATGGGCCAGCGGCAGATAGGACAGCATGCGGTCCTCGGCATTCAGCGGGATGCGGCCCAGGCCGGCCTGCAAAGCCCAGGCGAAGGCGCCAAAAGTGTGCATCACGCCCTTGGGGTTGCCGGTCGTGCCCGAGGTGTAGATCAGGGTGGCCAGCTCGTCGGCCGGGCGCAGCGGCTCGCCCTGCAGCGGCTGGTTGCGGGCGCAGATCGCGTCCCAGCCCTCGTAAGCGGCTTTCGCATCGTCGGGCGAGAGCGGATAGCTGATGCAGGGCAGCCCTGCGGGCAGGCCCGGCTTCATGCCGGCCCAGCCGTCGAGCTTGCCGACGAAGCAGGCCTTGGCCTCGCTGTGGTTGAGGATCTGCTTGATGGTCTCGGGCGCCAAGGTCGGGTACAGCGGCACCGAGACATAGCCGGCCATCCAGATCGCCAGATCGCTCATCAGCCACCAGGCGCAGTTCTTCGACAGGATGGCCACCTTGGACCCCGGCTCCCAGCCCTGGCTCTTCAGATGGGCGGCCATGCGGCGCGCGCCATCGGCGACCTGGGCCCAGGTGAAGTCCTGCACCTGGCCATTGCCCATCGGCTGGGTCAAGGTGACGCTGGACGGGCGGGTGCGCTCCCAGTGGTACAGGCGCTGCAGGGCCAGGCTGTCGGCGGGAATGGTGGTAGGCATGTGCATGTCTCCTCTTGGGGTTTGGCGCTGAGGCTATAGGCTGGGCGCCACCCTGCCTACCGGGTTATCGCGGGGCTCGGGCTGGATTCAGAGTCGCCGCTCTAGAAAGCCGGGCGCCAGCCGGCCCTCGCCCAGCGCGCGGCGCAGCGCATCCAGCTCATGGACCTCGGGCAGGCCGGCGGGGCGCAGCGCGTCGGCGCGCGCCAGCGCGGCCGCCGCGCCCGGCTCGCGCAGCAGCACCAGGGTGGCGGCCAGGTCCAGCTGGGCGGTCCAGGCCGGCACCTGCTGGGGCTCGGGCAGGGCGTCGAGATAGGCGACGCGGCGCTCCAGCGCGACCCGGCTGCCGGCCAGATCGCCGCGCGCGCGCAGCAGCTGGCCGCGCAGCTGCTCGCTACGGCTGCGCAGCGCGGCGCTGGTCTGCAGCACCGGGTCGGCCTGCACCAGGGACAGCGCGCGCGTCGCCAGGGCCAGGTCTTGCCCCAGCAGGCCGACCCGCAGCAGGGCCAGGCCGGCCTCGACCCGCGCCGGCCCGCTGACGGCCGGGGTCGCGCCGATCTCGTCCAGCAGCGCGCCCGCCTGCGTGCGCAGCGCCGCGTCCACCGGGCCGGCCATGGCCCGGGCCTGCAGCAGCGCGGCCTGCTGCGGCAGGCGCAGGGTCGGGTGCTCGACGGCGGCGGCGCTCAGGCTGGCCTGGACCTGCTCCTGCAGCTGCAAGGCACGGCCATGCTCGCCACGGTCGGCGTGGTAGCGCGCCAGCTCGGCCCGCATGCCGGCGGCCATATCGTTGCCCGGCCCCAGCAGCGCCTCCATCTCGGCCAGCAGCGCGCCCGCGCGCGCCTCGATGCCGGCATACCTGGCCTGGCGGATCTGCACGGCCAGCAGATTGCGCCGCAACACGAGCACGAAGCGGGCATAGCGCGACGGCGCCGTGGCCCAGCGCGGCTCGGTGGCGCGCAGCAGGGCCTCGGCCTCGGCCAGCCGGCCCTGGGCGACGCGCAGATTCTGCACATAGTTGTCGAAGAACATGTGCTCGAACTCGCTGGGCTTGTAGAGCTTGTCGACGATGGGCCGGGCCCGCGCCAGCACCTGCTCGGCCTCATCGAGCCGGCCGACGCGCGCATAGGCCACGCCCAGCAGGTAAAGCGAGGTGGCGTGCGGGTGCGAGACCTCGCCGTGATGGCGCACCAGATCGGGCCGCAGCGGCTCGACCAAGGCCAGCACCTTGGTCGGCGATCCCTGCGAGGAATAGATGCGTGCCAGCCCGAGGCGGGCGGTCAGCGTGCGTTCGTCGGCGACACCGAAGTGCTGCTGCGCGTGCTCGATCAGCTGCTGAGCCAGCGGGATCGCGATGTCGTAGCGGTTCAGGTCGCGGTAGGTGCCGACCAGCACCTCCAGCAGCCGCGCCCGCGTCGCCGGGTCGTCGGCAAACTTGTCGCCCAGCTCGGCACGGCTCTTCTCCAGCAGCTCCAGCACCGTCGGCGGGCGGCCGCCATGGCGGTCGGGGTTGGCCGAGGCCAGCAGCTCGCTCAGATAACGGGTCACCTGCTCGGACTGGCGCGCTGCGGCCTCGGCGCGCTGCCACTGCCACAGGCTGATCGCCAGGCCGGCGCTGAGGCTGGCACCCAGCAGCAGCGCGGCGATGGCCAGCGTGGCGTGGCGGCGCAGCCAGAGCCGGCTGCGATGGCGCCAGTCGTCCCGGCGGGCGCTGACCGGGCGGTGCTCCAGCCAGCGCTGCAGATCATCGATCAGCGCGCCAACGCTGCCATAGCGCTGGCTCGGCTGCTTGCGCATGGCCTTGGCCGCCACCGCCTCCAGATCGCCCCGGCTGCGCTCGAAATCGGGCGGTCGGCCCGGCCCCGGCCGTTGGCCCTCGGGCGGCAGCATGCTGCTCGACAGCCGCGCCGGCTCGGTGTGCAGCACCGCATGTTCGAGCGCGGTGCGCGAACCACCCGCCTGGCCGAAGGGCAGCACGCCGCTGAGCAGCTCGTACAGCATCACGCCCAGCGAGTAGACATCGGCCGCGACGCCGATGGCCGCGCCGGTGATCTGCTCGGGCGCGGCATAGGCCGGCGTCAGGCGGCGGCCGGCCTGGCGGGTCAGCTGGCTGTCGGTGCTGGCGCCGTCGTCGTCAAGCAGGCCGGCGATGCCGAAGTCCAGCAGCTTCGGCGCGCCCTCGGCCGTCACCATCACATTGCTGGGCTTGAGGTCGCGGTGCACGATCAGCTGCGCATGGGCATGCTCGACCGCCCGCGCCACCCCCAGCAGCAGGCGCACCCGCTCGGCCACCGGCAGCCGCGCCTGGCGCACATGCTCGCTGAGCGTCAAGCCGGCCACATGCTCCAGCACCAGGTAGGCGCGGCCGCCGCCGGGCTGGGCCTGGACGCCGGCGTCCAGCAAGCGCGCAATGCCCGGGTGAGTCAGCCGCGCCAGCACCGCACGCTCGCGTGCGAAACGCTCGGCCAGGCCCGGCGCCGAGACATCGTCGCGCAGCAGCTTGATCGCGACCTGGGCCTGGTAGAGCCCGTCGGCGCGCTCGGCCAGCCAGACCTCGCCCATGCCGCCCTCGCCCAGCTTGGACACCAGGCGCCAGGGACCCAGCCGCTCGCCGGCCGCGGCGCCGCCGCTGCCGGGCTCGGCCGCCAGCGCCCTGGCCAGGCGCTGCTGAAAGCCCTGGGCCGGTACGGCTGCTTCGGATGGGTCGGCGCTCTCAGCGGCCTGGTCGGCCGAGTCCAGCATGCGCGCCAGGCGCTCGGCCAGCTCCGGCTCCTGCGCCCGCAGCGCGGCGAGCCGGGTAGCGCGCTCGGCCGCGCCCAGCTCGACCAGCTCGTCAAAGCCGGCCGACAGGCGCCGCCATTGATCGCGCGCCAGCATCGGCCTCAGCCAGGGGGGGCGCCGTCGCCCAGCAGCTCCTGCAGCAGGGCGCGCGCCTTGATCAGCTCGCGATTGACGGTGCGGCTGGACGTGCCGCGCAGCAGCGCCACCTCGGCAATCGTCAGGCCGGCAAAGCTGAGCATCTCGATCAGCTCATACAGACCCTGGTCCAGCGCCTGCATGCGCGCCAGCGCGCGGTCCAGCGCGATCAGGTCCACCATCTCGCTGCTGACCGCCGCCACCTGCTCGGCCGCCGACAAGGTCAGCATCACCGCATCGCCGCCGCGCTTGTCGCGCCCCTCGGCACGCACATGGTCGATCACCACCGAGCGCAGCACCCGGCCGACATAGGCGAAGAACTGGCCGCGCGAGGCGCCTTGCAGGCCCTCCTGCTCGGCAATGCGCAGAAAGCCCTCATGCACCAGGGCCGTGGTGTTGAGCCCGACGACCCGGCCCGACTGCGCCAGCCGCTGCCGCGCCACCCGCTTGATCTCGGGATAGAGCGTTGCATAAAGCCGCTGCAGCGCCTGGGCATCACCGCCCGAGCAATCCACCAGCAGCTGGGTGATCGCGCCCTGGCTCATCGCAGGCTAGGCCTTGCTTATTCGGCGGCGGCCGCAGCGGCCAGCGCATCCAGGGCCTGTTCCAGCGCGCCGGCCGCGAGCCCGGCAGCGCGCTCCACCGGCGCCTCGGCCAGCGCGGCCGTGCCCTCGCGCTTGAGCCGCGCCACCCACTGGCCGGCCTCGCGCCCCTGGGCAAAGCCGCGGCTTTGCAGCAGCAGCTCGCCATCGGCGGCATTGAGCTTGAAGTAGAACTGGCCGTCGTCCTCGCGGTACTGCTTGAACACCGGCAGGGCCGACTTCGCCTTGGCTGCCACCTGCACCGGCGCGGCCAGCGGCCGGAAGCGGCGCAGGCCCACCGCCTCGCGCAGGCGCTGCAGCAGCGGCGCGGCCTGGGCACGGGCCTTGGCGGCGCCGGCCATCAGCACCGCCTCGATCTGCTCGGGGTGGGCCATCAAGGCCTCGTAGCGCGTGCGCATCGGGCCGATCTCGGCGTCGATCAGCTCGAACAGCTGCTGCTTGGCCTCGCCCCAGGCCAGGCCGGCGCGCAGCGCCTCGCGGAAGGCCTGGCGCTGCGCGGGGCTCGCGAAAGCGTCGTAGATCTGCACCAGGTGCGAACCCTCGGGCTCCTTGGGCTCGCCGGGCAGGCGCGAGTCGGTGACGATGCGGGCGATGGCCTCGCGCAGACCCTTGGCCCCGCCCTCGAACAGCGGGATCACGTTGTCGTAGCTCTTGCTCATCTTGCGGCCGTCCAGGCCCGGCAGCAGCTCCATCTCCTCGTCGATGCTGGCCTCGGGCAGCACAAAGAAGTCCTGGCCGCCGCCGAACAGATGGTTGAAGCGCTGGGCCACATCCCGGGCCATCTCGATGTGCTGGGCCTGGTCTTTGCCGACCGGCACGCGGTGGGCGTTGAACATCAGGATGTCGGCCGCCATCAGGATGGGGTAGCTGTACAAGCCCATCGTGATGCCGGCGTCAGCGTCCTCGCCGGCCGCCAGATTGGCATCCACCGCGCCCTTGTAGGCATGGGCACGGTTCATCTGGCCCTTGGAGGTGACGCAGGTCAGCAGCCAGGTCAGCTCGGGGATCTCGGGGATATCGCTCTGGCGGTAGAAGGTCACGCGCTCGGTGTCCAGGCCCGCAGCCAGCCAGGTGGCGGCGATCTGCAGGCGCGAGGCTTCGATGCGGCCGGGCTCGTCGCACTTGATCAGCGCGTGGTAGTCCGCCATGAAGAAAAAGCTCTCGGCGCCGGCCTCGCGGCTGGCGGCGATGGCGCGGCGCACCGCGCCGACATAGTTGCCGAGATGCAGGGTACCGGTGGTGGTGATGCCGGTCAGAACGCGCAGGGTCATGGTGGTGATCGGGGGTCGGGTGTGGGCCGGATTAGACAAAGTCGCTCGGATTGCCGCCTATTCTCCCAGCAAGCGCGCCGCGCTCGGCTTAGGATTCGCCAAAACACCCATCCACCTCGATGACACCTCTGTTGCTGGTCAGCGCCGCACTGCTCGCCATGCTGGGCGGCGCGCTGCTGCTCCTGTGGCGGCAGGAGCGCAGCCTGCGCTATGTGCGGCAATGGGGCTGGAGCTGGATTCTGCTGGCCCTGGGCCTGGGCGGCGGCCCGCTGCTGCAGGACCTGTTCGCGCCGGGGGCGGCGCGCAATCTGCAGGCTTTCGCGGCCTCGGCGGCGGTGATGGGCTCGCAGCTGCTGCAGCTGGCCGGCGCGCTGGATTACCGCGGCCGGCGGCTGCGGCCGATGCAATGGCTGCCGGGCTTCGTGCTGCTGATGTGCGTGCTGGCGGCGCTGGGCTCGCGCGAGATGAGCCAGGCGGTGCTGATGGGCGCGCTGGTGCTGGGCCTGGGCGCGCTGGCCAGCGCGGCGATTCTGTGGCGTGCCAGCCAGGGGCTGGAGCGCTGGGTCAGCGCCGGCTTCGTCGCGGTGGCCCTGGTGCACGCGACCGGCCCGCTGCTGGACCCGCAGGGCCGCTCGGTCATCACCTACAGCCTGGGCCTGATCGTGCAGACCGCGCTGGGCCTGGGCCTGATGCTGCTGTCGGTGAGCCGTGCCCATGGCCAGGCGCGACGCCAGGCCGAGCGCTTCACCCGGTTGGCCGAACATTCGCTGCAGGGCCTGGTGGTGCTGCAGGACTACCGGGTCGTCTACGCCAACCCGGCGGCACGCCGCATGTTCGGCCACGACCCCGAGCGCGACAGGCCCGGCGAGACCGTGCTGGCCGAGCTGGTCTCGCCCGATCTGCGTGAGGCCGCGCGGCAGCGCCATCGCGCAGTGCTGGCCGACCCGCAAGCTCGCATCGAATGGGAGGGGCCGCGGCTGGGTTTCGACGGCCGGCTGCTCCATGTGCGCGGCCTGTCCAGCCATCTGGACTGGGACGGCCAGCCGGCCGAGCTGCTGGTGATGATCGACGACAGCGAGCGCCAGGCCGCTCTCGAAGCCTTGCGCCGCCAGGCCCTGCACGACGAGCTGACCGCGCTGCCGAACCGCAATTTCGCGGTCGAGCGCCTGCAGCAGCTGACGCGGCTGGGCGCGCCGCCGTTCGCGCTGGTGTCGGCGGATATGGACCGCTTCCAGCTGATCAACGAGTCGTTGGGCCATGCGATCGGCGATGCCTTGCTGCAGGGCATCGCGCAGCGCCTGTGTGCCGAGCTGCCCCACAACGCGACGGTGGCGCGGCTGGGCGAGGACCAGTTCGTGATGCTGGTCGAGGGGGCGCCGGGGCGGGCCGAGGCGCTGGCCTTCGCCGAGCGGCTGCTGGCGCTGATGGAGCGGCCCTTCGCGGTCGACGGGGCCGAGCTGTTCGTCCATATGTCGGTGGGTGTGGCGCTGTTTCCGCAGGACGCGGCCGACGGCCCCGGCCTGCTGCGCGCCGCCGACTCGGCGATGCACCGTGCCAAAGCGCGCGCCGGCGCCACCTACGCCTTCTTCGACGCGGCGATGAACCGCGCCGCCCAGGCCCGTATGGAGGCCGAGCAGGCGCTGTCGCGGGCGCTGGAGGAGGGCCAGTTCCGGCTCGACTACCAGCCCAAGATGCTGGCGGTCTCGCGCGAGCTCTGCGGCTTCGAGGCGCTGGTGCGCTGGCAGCGGCCGGGCATAGGCCCGGTCAGCCCGGCCGAGTTCATCCCAGCGGCCGAGCGCACCGGCCAGATCCGCGCGCTGGGCACGTTGATCATCGCGATCGCAACCGCCCAGCTGCGCCAGTGGCTGGACCGCTTCGGCCGGCTGCTGCCGGTGGCCATCAATGTCTCGCCGCTGCAGTTCGAGGATCCGGAGTTCGTGCCGCAGCTGCTGGCCGCGCTGGAGCGCCAGCGCCTGCCGGCGGCGGCGCTGCAGATCGAGATCACCGAGAGCGCGGCGATCGGCCATGTCGAGCGGGTGCTGCCGCAGCTGGAGCGGCTGCGCACGGCCGGCGTGCTGTGCGCGCTGGACGATTTCGGCACCGGCCAGTCCTCGCTGACCATGCTGCGCCAGCTGCCCATCCATGCGATGAAGCTGGACCGCAGCATGATCGAGCCGCTGCCGCGCCAGGACGCCAGCGCGGTGGTGCAGGCGACCTGCGCGCTGGGCCATTCGCTGGGGCTGGAGATCATCGCCGAGGGCGTCGAGACCGAGGAGCAGGCCATGGCCGTCGAGGCGCTGGGCTGCACCCAGCTGCAGGGCTACTACCTGAGCCGGCCGCTATCGGCCGAGCGCGCCACCGAACTGCTGCGGCGCTTTGTCGACCTCCATCCGCCGCTCAATTCCTAGTGCGGGCCATCAGCTCGCCGAGCCGGATCGCGCCGCCCGGCTGCCAGCCGGGATTGAAGTCCAGGCCCTGGCGCTGCGGGAACAGCATCAC
The DNA here is from genome assembly GCF_040187885.1 of Roseateles cavernae. Taxonomy (NCBI): domain Bacteria; kingdom Pseudomonadati; phylum Pseudomonadota; class Betaproteobacteria; order Burkholderiales; family Sphaerotilaceae; genus Roseateles; species Roseateles cavernae. The sequence continues at coordinate 925,746 of NZ_JBDPLH010000001.1, read as the reverse complement.
GACGGTGGAACCAAGCAGGAAGCGGCCCATCTCCTCGCCTTGCTTGAGCACGACCTGACCCTCGGGATAGGCCCACTCGCGCAGCTGGCCGGGGCGCGGCGGATTGACCTGGCCATGCCAGACCGTGGCCATCGAGCCGACGATGGTGGCGCCGACCAGCACCATCACAAAAGGTCCGGCCTCGCCCTCGAAGACGCAGACCACCCGCTCGTTGCGGGCAAACAGGCCCGGCACGCCACGCGCCGTGGTCGGGTTGACCGAGAACAGCGCGCCGGGCACATGGATCATGCGCGTCAGGCGGCCGTCGCAAGGCATGTGGATGCGGTGGTAGTCGCGCGGGCTCAGGTAGAGATTGGCGAAGAAGCCATCGCGGAACTGCGCGGCCAGCGCCGCGTCGCCGCCGACCAGGGCGGTGGTCGAGAAGCTGTGGCCCTTGGCCTGGAAGACCTGGTCGCCGGCGATCGCACCGAACTGGCTGATGCCGCCGTCCACCGGGCAGATCAGCGGGCCATCGGCCAGCGGCCGCGCACCCGGCTTGAGCGCGCGAGTGAAGAAGTCGTTGAAGCTGGCATAGCTGGCGATATCGGGATCGGCCGCCTCGGCCATATCGACCCGGTAGCGTGCGACAAAGCGCCGGATCACGGCCGTCGTCAGCGCACCCAGGCGCGCCGAGGCAAACAGGCCCGCCAGACGGGTCAGCGCCTGCTTGGGCATCAGGTACTGCGGCAATACGGCCAGACGGTCGGACACGGGAAATACCCCAGCTCAGTTCGGAAGGTGCGGGATTGTAGGGGGGCGTGCGCCTTCAGGCGCCGCGCCGGCAGCGCCGCTGCATGGCGCCGGTCCCGCTACCATTGGCAACGCGCTTCCTCCGTCCTGCTTGTACCCCGTCCATGCCCTGCACCGAAATCCACAGTTCCTTCTACCGCTTTGTCGCGCTGAGCGACCCGGAGGGCGTGGCGGCGCGGCTGCGTGAGCTGGTGGCCGTGGGGCTGGGCGGCAATATCCTGGTCGCGGCCGAAGGCATCAGCGGCGCGGTGGCCGGCGAGCCGGACGTGCTCCAAGCCTTCGAGGCGGCGCTGCAGAGCGACCCACTGTTCGGGGGGGCCTTCGCCGGCCTGGTGTTCAAGCACAGCGCCTGCGCGACCCGGCCGTTCACGCTGATCAAGGTGCATGTGAAGCCGGAGATCGTCGCCTTCGGTGTGCCGGGCGTCAGCGGCCTGCCAGCGCCCGAGCGGCCCGACACCCATGTGGCGCCGGCGCGCTGGCGCGAGCTGCTGGCTCGGCCCGATGTGCTGGTGCTCGACAACCGCAACAGCTTTGAGTTCAAGCTCGGCCGCTTCGCTGGTGCCATCGATCCGGCGGTCACGCATTTCCGCGATTTCCCGGCCTATGTGAACGAGCATGCCGACGACTGGAAGCGCGAGGGCAAGACCATCGCGATGTATTGCACCGGCGGCATCCGCTGCGAGAAGACCGCCGCCTGGATGCAGGACCAGGGCCTGCAGGTCTATCAGCTCGACGGCGGCATCCTGAACTACTTCCAATCGATGCCCGAGCCCGAAGCCGATTGGCAGGGCGAATGCTTTGTGTTCGACAAGCGCATCGCGCTCGACACCCGGCTGCAGGAAACCGCGACCAGCGCCGAGCAGGTCTATGCCGAGGAGCCGCCGTGGCGGCTGGCGCGCGCCAAGCGCCTGGACCCGGACGGTTGATAATCGACACCAGTTTCCGTCCCTCTTGCCCGCAGTCGAAAGCCCCCGCGCCCCATGTCCAATCTGATCGTCCACGGCGGCACCCCCTTGAAGGGCCGCATCACCCCCTCGGCCAACAAGAACGCGGTGCTGCCGATTCTGTGCGCCACGCTGCTGAGCCAGCAGCCGATCCGGCTCAAGGGCGTGCCCGAGATCACCGACGTCAAGAAGATTCTCGAGGTGTTCCGCAGCCTGGGCAGCACGGTGGCGGTGGACTTCGCGACCGGCGTGCTCGATGTGCACCACCGCGACACGCATTTCGACCCGGCCGTCGATCGCCTGCCCGAGGAGATGCGCAGCTCCATCATGCTGGTGCCGGGCCTGATGGCGCGCTTCGGCGCCGCCCGCATCGAGGACGATGTCAAGGGCTGCACGCTGGGCGCGCGCGAGATCGACCCGCATGTCGAGGTGTTCGAGCGCTTCGGCGCCGCGGTCGAGCGCCACAGCGACGGCCTGCTGGTGCAGGTGGGGCATCCGGGCGACAGTGGTACGAGCAAGCTGCGCGCCAACAATCACTGGACCGACTACGCCTCGGTCACCACCACCGAGAACTTCGTGCTCTGCGCCGCGCTGGCCGATGGCCGTTCGACCCTGATGAACGCCGCCTCCGAGCCCCATGTGCAGGAGTTCTGCGAGTTCATGCTGATGCTGGGCGCGAAGATCGAAGGCCTGGGCACCTCCAAGCTGACGATCACCGGCGTCGACGCGCTGCAGGGCGGCGAGTTCACCTTCGCCGAGGACTTCCACGAGATCGTCACCTTCCTGGCCCTGGGTGCGATCACCGGCGGCGATGTGCAGGTCAAGAACTCGACGCCGGAGCAGTTCCCGCTGATCGACCGCACGTTTGCCAAGTTCGGCGTGCAGATCATCCACGAGGGCGGCTGGTCGCGCGCGCAGTTGCTGTCGCCGGACGGCAAGCTCAAGGTCAAGGAACCCTTCACCCGCAACATCCTGCAGAAGGTCGAGGCCGCGCCCTGGCCCTATCTGCCGGTCGACCTGCTGCCTATCTTCGTCGCGCTGGGTGTCAAGGCCGAGGGCAGCGTGATGTTCTGGAACAAGGTCTATGACGGCGCGATGGGCTGGACCTCGGAGCTCAGCAAGTTCGGCGCCCACGCCTTCCTGTCCGACCCGCACCGCATGGTCACCTTCGGCGGCAAGCCGCTGGCCGCCGCCGAGGTCGAGAGCCCCTACATCATCCGCGTCGCGATCGCGCTGCTGATGGTGGCGGCCAGCATCCCCGGCAAGTCCACCATCCGCAACGCCACGCCGATCCGCCGCGCCCACCCGCATTTCGCCGAGAACATCGGCCGCCTGGGTGCCCGCATCGAATGGGTGGACGGCGACTGAGGCCGGGCCGGCCACCAGCACCGCATGCGACGCCTCCTCGCGCGCGGCCTTGCCGCACTGGCCTGCGCGGCGGCCGGCGTCCAGGCGCAGACACCGACCACGCTGCGCTGGGTGGTGCAGCACATGCCGCCGCATTTCAGCTATGCCAGCGGCCGCGTGCCGCAGACCGTCGAGGATCTGGGGCGCGGCGAGGTCGACGGTTTCTTGCGCCTGCTGATTCCGCGCCTGCCCGAGTACCGCCATGAGTTCGTCGAGGCCGGCACGGCGCGCTTTGAAAGCCTGGCGCGCCAGGGCGAAACGCTGTGCAGCGTGCTGCATGTGCGCCGGCCCGAGCGGCTGGACTGGCTGTACTTCACCCATCTGCATCCGGCCCTGGCCTCGCGCGAGATCCATGTGATCGTGCATCGCGACAGCAAGGCCCGCTTCGAGCAGGGCGGCCAGACCCTGCAGCTGGCCGAGCTGCTGCAGCGCCGCGAGCTGGTCGGCCTGCTGCCGCGCGACCGCAGCTACGGCCCGCGCATCGACGCGCTGCTGCAGGCCCAAGGCACGAACGCGCCCAAGACCGTCGCCACCGGCCGCGGCATGCAGCTGCTGGCGATGCTGCGCGCCAAGCGCATGGACTACACGCTGGAGTACCCGGCCGCGGTCGACGAGTTCATGCAGGGCCTGGGCGGCCCGCCCGAGCTACTCAAGCTGCCGCTGGCCGAGGGCCGCAGCACCACCCTGGCCACCGCCGCCTGCAGCCGCACGCCCGAGGGCCGGCAGCAGATCGAAGCGATAGACCGGGCCGTGCGCACGCTGGCCGAGGACCCGCAGCGCGAACGCTGGCTGCGCGAGTGGCGCGGCGCGGCGCTGGACGAGGCCGAGCGCCGGCGCCTGCTGCGCTATCTGGACGAGCGTGCCGGCGCCGGCCCGCAGATCGAGTAATGAGTCGCCCGCCCAAGCCCGAGCTGCCTCTGCTCGACGGCGTCAGCGCCAGCGCGCTGGCCCTGGGGCCCGGCCCCTGGGCCTCGCTGCTGGACTGCCTGGCCGAGCGTCTGCCGCTGGTATCGCGTGAGGACTGGCACGCGCGCATGGCCGCCGGCCAGGTGCTGGACGAGCAGGGCCAGGCCTTGCCGCCCGCGACGCCTTATCGCGCCGGGCGCCGTGTCTTCTACTACCGCCAGCTGGCGGCCGAGCCGGACATTCCCTTTGCCGAGACCCTGCTGTTCCAGGACGAGCAGCTGCTGGTGGCCGACAAGCCGCATTTCCTGCCGGTCACGCCCAAGGGCCGCTATGTGCAGCAGACCCTGCTGACGCGGCTGAAGAAGCGCTGCGGCATCGCGAGCCTGACGCCTATCCACCGCATCGACCGCGAGACCGCCGGCCTGTGCCTGTTCGCCGTGCGACCCGAGGACCGCGATGCCTACCAGCGCCTGTTCCGCGAGCGCGCGGTCGACAAGGTCTACGAGGCCATCGCTGGCTACAGGCAAGACTTGGCGCTGCCGCTGAGCTACCGCAGCCGACTGCAGGAACGCGCCGATGCCTTCATGCAGATGGCGGAGGTCGCCGGTGAGCCCAATGCCGAGACCCATATCGCGCTGCTGGAGCGCCTGGGCGAGGGGCTGGCGCGCTACGAGCTGCGGCCCAGCACCGGTCAGAAGCACCAGCTGCGCGCGCAGATGAGCGCACTGGGCCTGCCCATCGTCGGTGATCGCATCTATCCGCGGCTGCTGCCCGAGCAGGCAGAGCCGGACTACACGCAGCCGCTGCAGCTGCTGGCGCGCGAGATCGCTTTCGTCGACCCGATCACCGGCCAGGCACGCGCCTTTTGCAGCGCGCGCACGCTCAGCCTCTGAGCAGCGCCGCCAGCGCCTTCGCGTCCAGCACCGTCGCCTCGTCCTGGCCTTCGAGGATGCCGTCGGCCAGGCCGCGCTTGTCGCGGTGCAGCTCGATGATGCGCTCCTCCACCGAGCCGGCCGTCACCAGGCGGTAGACCGTCACCGGGCGCTGCTGGCCCATGCGGTGGGCGCGGCCCATGGCCTGATCCTCGGCGGCCGGATTCCACCAGGGATCGACGATCAAGACATAGTCGGCCATCGTCAGGTTCAGGCCGAAGCCGCCGGCCTTCAGGCTGATCAGAAAGAGCTCGCCCTCGCCCTTCTGGAAGGCCGCGACGCGCCTGGCCCGCTCGGCGGCGGGCGTGCTGCCGTCCAGGTACTGGTAGGCCAGGCCCATGCCGTCCAGGCGCTCGGCCAGCAGCTTCAGGAAGTCGGTGAACTGACTGAACACCAGGGCCTTGTGGCCGCCGGCCACCAGCTCCTGCACGATGTGCTCGAACTCGGCCATCTTGGCGCCGACCAGGCCGGTCTCGGGCGCCACCAGGCGCGGGTCGCAGGCGGCGCGGCGCAGCCGCATCAGCTCGGCGAGCACCTGCATGGGCTGCTGGCCGCCCTGCTCGACCTGCGCTTCAGCCTGGCGGCGCAGCGCCTCCAGAAAGCTGCGCTCCTCGCTGCCGGGCTGCACCAGATGGACGATCTCGGTACGCGGGGGCAGGTCTTGCAGCACCTGGGCCTTGGTCCGGCGCAGCAGAAAGGGCGAGACCAGGCGGCGCAACCGGGCGCGCACCGCGGCGTCCTGCTGGCGCTCGATAGCCCCGGCAAAGCGATCCTGGAACTGCGGCGCCGACCCCAAGAGTCCGGGGTTGATCAGATTCATGATGGACCAGAGATCGGCCAGCCGGTTCTCGACCGGCGTGCCCGACAGCGCCAACCGGAAACCGGCCTTGAACTCGGCCACCGATTTGGCCCGCTTGGTCGCGGCATTCTTCAGCGCCTGGGCCTCGTCCATCACCAGCGTGGCCCAGGTCTTGTCGGCAAAGCGCTCGGCATCGATCTGGGCCAGCGCGTAGGAGGCGATCACGATATCGCCCGGCCCGGCCTGCTCGATCTGGGCGGCGCGCTCGCCGTCCTCGCCATACAGCCTAGAGCGCAGACCCGGCGCGAATACGGCCGCCTCGGCCAGCCAGTTGGCGCAGACCGAGGTCGGCGCCAGCACCAGGGCCGGACCTCGCTCGGCGCGGGCGATCAGCAGAGCCAGGGTCTGCACCGTCTTGCCCAGGCCCATATCGTCGGCCAGGCAGGCGCCCAGGCCCGCATGGGCCAGCCGCGTCATCCAGGCATAGCCTTCCAGCTGATAGCCGCGCAGCTCGGCGCGCAGGCCCGGCGGTGCGGCCGGCTGCAGCGCGGCGGCCTCGGCCAGCGCATCCATGCGCTCGCGCCAGGGCCTGTCGCCCTCGACCGCCATGCCCTCCAGCGTTTCGTCCAGCCAGCTGGCGCCGGCCCGGGGCAGCTGCAGCTGGTCTTTCTTCACGAGCGCCAGCGCATCGAGATCACGCAGCTGCTGGCGCAGTTGCTCGCTGAGGGCCAGGTATTGCCCCTCGCCGAGGCTGACGAAGCGGCTGCGCGAGGCCCGCGTCAGCGCCATCAGCTGCTGCAGGCTCAGCACGCGCTGCTCATCGACCCGCGCCTCGCCGACCAGGCCCAGCCAGTCGCGCCCGCTGCTGACCTGCACGGCGAGGCCCGCGCTGTCCAGCGGTTTGACGCGCAGCGGCTTGCCCTTGGGCCAGTCCAGCGCGGCCACGCCGGGCAGGCCCGGCAGCAGCTCGACCGCGCGCAGCGCCAGCTCGGCATCATCGAGCAGCCAGGGCGACTCGGGGCCCAGCTCGGCGTCCAGAAAGGGCAGGGCCTCCAGCACCGCAGCGCGGTGCGCGCTTTCCGCCGCCAGATCGCGCTCGGTGGCCAGGCTGACGCCCTCATGCATGCACATCAGTCGCGAGCGGCCCAGGCCCGGCGTCACGGCCGGGCCGAAGGCGCCGAAAGGCTGGGCCACCAGCTGCAGCTGCAAGCCCTCGCCCAGCGGCATCAGCTGGGCCCGCAGCCGGCTGTCGCCGGCGACCAGCTGGCCGGCCGCCGCATCGCTGTGCAGCTGGAAATGCCCGCTGAGCACCTGCAAGGCCGCGCCCAGCTCGGCGCCGGCGCTGGCCGGCACCTTCCAGCCCTGGGCCACCAGCTCGGCGACACGGCGCTGCGGCGCGCCTATGCGTATCAGCCGCGCACGCTGCGGGCCGTCGCGCAGCACGCGCAGGCTGTTGCGTTTCTCGATCTCGGTCTCATGGGTCGTGCCCTGCCAGGCTATCAGCTGTGGCGGCTCGGCGGCGCTCAGCGGCGGATGGATGCGGAACTCGAACTGCTCGCCGCCCCCGGGCGCGGGCCGGCGCAGCACCTCCAGCTCGGGCTGGGCCTCGACCAGCTCGACCCATTGGCCCGGCGCGTCGGCGAACATCACGGCCGGATGGCCGACCAGCGCGATCGCCGCCTGCGTGACATCGATCTGGTAGGTGTGCGTGCTGCCGTAAGCCGGCCGCTCCAGATGGCGCAGCACCGCGTTGTCGCGGGCATCGTGGCCGCCCGACTTCTTCAGCTTGGCCCAGCCCACGGCCTTGAGCTTGAGCTGGCCGCGCGCGCCCTGGCTGCGCTCCAGCGCCTGCACGCTCTGCACCCGGCCCAGGCCGTCCAGCGTCAGCTGCCAGGCCAGCTCGGTCGGTGCGGGCGCCGGCTGGAGCGCCGCGCTACGGTCCAGTGCGACGATGGCCGCCAGCGCATCGCGCCAGGGCTCGCGCGGCGCGCTCAGAAAGCTGGCCGGCTGCGGCAGGCCGGTCAGATCGAGCTGGGGTTCGCCCAGCTCCAGGCGTCGCAGCGCGTCGGCCACCAGGGCCGCCAGCCAGAGCTGGCGCGAGGCCTGCAGCCGCTGCAACAGGGCCTGGGCGGCGGCCGCCGTCCAGCCCGGCGCCGGCCGGCCCAGCCAGGCGGCCAGCAGCAGGCGGTTGGCCGCCAGCCCCAGCGCATGCTCGCGCGCCTCCAGCCCCGGCAGATAGGCCAGCGCGCTCTCGTCCAGGCTGTCATCGCCCAGGCGCGCACCGATCACATGGACCCACAGCCCCCACCACTCGTGGGCGCTAGGCTTGCGCGTGCCCGACTCGGCGATGCAGAACTTGCGCGCCGTCTCCCAGGCCTGCGGCTGGTCCTGGGCCAGCAGGCTCAGCACATAAAGCCGGCCCTGCTCGGGATCGAGCAGGCCACGGCGCAGCCCGCTGGTCTGGCGCAGGGTCTTCAGCGCCTGTTCATAGGCCTCGGCGGCGGCCGGCCATGCGCCGCGCAGCGCCAGCCGGGCGGCCTCGAACTGCGGCGGCATCGCTTCGCCGGCCAGCAGCTCGTCCACCCGCTCCAGCGCCAGCGCCTGCAGCTCGGCCTCGGCCAGGCGGCTGCGCTGCTCCGGCGTCAGGGGCTGCGGCTCGGCCGGCGCCGTGCGCCCCTGCGTCAGGCTGCGCTTGAGCTCGCGCGCCTGGTCCAGCATCTGGGCCTTGCTCAGCGCGGGTCGGCCGCCCAGCGTGGTGAAGACGGGCGCGGCGCCGGGATTCTTCGGTTTGACCATGCGGCATTCTGCCGCCTGCGTACCGGGCGCCCGCTCAGGCCATGCCGGGATTGCCGGCTGCGCCGACCAGGGTCGGGCTGTTGAGCTTGCGCGCCGCGATATGGGCCGGACCGCTGCCCTTGGCCTGGCTCCTGAACCACTGCTCGACCAGATCCCAGACCGGCTTGCTGCCGGCCTTGGCGGCCTCCTCGCCGACCGGCGCCCAGCCGGCCACCTTGTAGGTCTTGTCGGCCTCTATCGCCTTGCCGCCCAGGCGCATCTCGCTGATGCGTGCACCCATGCCGGCCTCGGGCGTGCAGCTGTAGCTCAGGCCGCCGACCCGCACCATATCGCCGCCCTGCTGGTAGTAGGGGTCGGGGTTGAAGAGGTTGTCGGCCACGTCCTCCAGCACCGTCTTGATCATCGCGCCGCTCATCTCGGTCAGCGTGGTGTGCGGATAGGTGATGGCGGTCTGGTCCATCAGGAACTCGCGCGTGATGGTCTGGCCCGGCAGCAGGCTGGTGCCCCAGCGGAAGCCCGGCGAGAAGGCGATCTCGGCCCCCTGCACCTCCATCAGCGCATCGCACAGCAGCTGGTCCCAGCTGCCGTTGAAATTGCCGCGTCGGTACAGCAGGCCGTCGGTGATGGCCAAGGGTTCGGCCAGGCGGGCCTCGAAGGGCGCGCGCACCTTCTTGATCAGCGCCGCCATCTCGGCATCGGCCGGCAGCAGATTCGCAAACACCGGCAGCAGCTGGTACTTGAGCTCGGCGGCGCGGCCGTCCTTGACGCGGATGTCCAGCACGCCGAGGAACTTGCCATTGCTGCCGGCATTGGTCACCAGGGTCTGGCCGCCGCGGTTCTTCACCGCCACCGGTACCGGCACACCGTCGTGGGTGTGGCCGCCGAGGATGGCGTCCAGGCCGCTGACGCGCGAGGCCAGCTTCAGGTCCACGTCCATGCCGTTGTGGCTCAGGAGCACGACCACCTGGGCGCCCTTGGCGCGCACCGTGTCGACGAGCTTCTGCAGCTCCTCGTCGCGGATGCCGAAGCTCCAGTCCGCCACCATATAGCGCGGGTTGGCGATCGGCGTGTAGGGAAAGGCCTGGCCGATGATGGCCACCGGCACGCCGTTGATTTCCTTCAAGGTGTAGGGTGCGAACACATCGTCGCCGAAGTCCTGGGTCTTGACGTTCTGGGCGACGAAGTCGATCTTGCCCTTGAAGTCCTTCTCGACGATCTCCTGCACGCGCTGCTGGCCATAGGTGAACTCCCAGTGGCCGGTCATCACGTCGACGCCCAAGAGCTTGCAGGCGTCGACCATGTCCTGTGCATTGGTCCACAACGAGGTCGCCGAGCCCTGCCAGGTGTCGCCGCCGTCCAGCAGCAGGGCGCCGGGCCGGCCGGCGCGCAGGCGCTTGACCAGGGTGGACAGATGGGCGAAGCCGCCGACCTTGCCATAGCGGCGCGCGGCGCGCTCGAAGTCCAGATAGCTGAAGGCATGGGCCTCGCGCGTGCCGGGCCGCAGGCCGGCGGCCTTCAGCAGGTGTTCGCCGACCAGATGCGGCAGCCGCCCCTTCAAGGCCCCGAAGCCGAGGTTGACACTGGGCTCGCGGAAATGGATGGGCAGCAGCTGGGCATGGCAGTCGGTCATGTGCAGCAGCGAGACCACACCGGGGCCTTTGAAGGGCGCCGGCGCATCGTAGGGCGTGGCCGCCTGGGCCTGGCGCGCGAAGCCGAAGCCGGCCACCGAGGCCGCACCCAGGACATTGAGCAGATCGCGTTTGCTGAGGTTCATGATGGGCACGGCTCCGCTGGCCCCGCAGGGCCGATGAGTAGATTCAGAAGGCCTACTGGGTGTTGACCGGCGACTTCGGATCAAGCAGCAGGGCCATGATGTCGCGCATCTGGCCCTCGTTCAGCACGCCGGCATGGCCGAAGCGCGGCATGCCCGAGCAGGCGCTGTAGGCCTTGGCGTTCCACAGCTTGCCCCAGGTGTACTGCACGATGGCGGCCGTCTCCGGCGCCGCCGGGTCGCTGACGCCGCGCAGCTTGCCGTACTGGTAGAGGCTGGGGCCTATGGTGCCGAACGAGATCTCGGCCTTGCTGATCTGGTGGCAGTTGTAGCAGTTGCCGCCGCTGGGCGCGCCGGCCGCATCGGTCCAGGTCATGCCGCGGCCGTTCTGCGCCAGCTTCTCGCCCTCGCGCCAGTCGCCCAGATACTGGCCGTTGGCCGGCCACTTGATCGAGGCCAGCGCCTCGGCCTCGATGCGCTTGGTCGTCGCCTCGTCGGGCTGCTTGTCGCTGGAGCAGGCTTTCTGTGCCAGGTCTTGCTCGATGCGGTCGAGCTTGGCGATGCCCTGCTCGCGGAAGGAGCTCTTCACCATCGCCAGCGCCTCGGCGTCCAGCTCGGCCGCGCTGGGCAGGCTGGCGCAGCCGACCAGCACCAGGCCCGCAGCGGCCAGGCCGCCCCAGAAAATTGCATTTTTCTTGTTCATCATGAGCGGCTCCTTCAACGCTTGATCGACGGGGCGATCGAGACCGCGCCCTTGCTGTTGATGCCCATATAGCTGGCCAGCGCCACCGTCACGTCCGAGCCATAGCCGGGGAAGGGGAAGCGCTGCTGGCGGAAGCAGTCGTTCAGGCGCCGCTGCATGCCCCACAGCTCGCCGCTGGAGACGCGGTAGGCCGGCCAGGCCGCGAAGCCGATGCCGTCGCCGGGGTTCTTGGTCAGGTCGGGCAGGTCCTGCAGGCGGATGCGCTTGCCGGTTTCGCTGTGGCAGGAGGCGCAGGCAAAGTCGTAGGGGCCGCCGCGGAAGAAGAACAGCCGCTTGCCGACCTCGTACATCTTCTGCTCCTGCGCATGGGCCACCGGCAGATTGAACTTGAGGCCGCGCGACTCGGCGGCGATCCAGGCCACCAGGCCCTCGATATTCTTCTGCTCGTCGGCGCCGAAACGCGTGGCGGCGATCTTCTTCGCATCCAGGCCCTGCAGCGACTCCATACAGCTGAGCAGCCGCGACTCCAGATCCTGCACCCGGCCGGTGTCGGCGAAATAGCGCGGCAGCTCGACAAAAGCGCCCTTGACGACGCCCGGGCCCTTGCCCAGATCGCAGCGCTCCATCGAGGCATTCTTGGGGCCGCGCTTGTGTTTCCAGAGCTCCTCGCCCTTGGCCTCGAACAACTCGGCCGGGTTGCCGTCGGCCAGCATCGCGCGGTACTGCGCGATCGCGTCGGCCGACGAGGTCTGGGCCTGGACGCAGCTGGCCGCGAGCACGCAGCCCAGGGCCCATGCCGACTTGCGCATCGTCATCATGCTTGTCTCCTTTTGCTGTTCGGACCCGGCGCAGCCTATCAGGCCACCGTCGCTTCGTCGCTGCGCTTCTCGCCCTTGTTGTCGACCCAGTTCACGGTGATCTTGTCACCGGCCTTGGCGCCCTTGACGGTGAACTGCAGGAACGGGTTCTTCGACACCGCCGGGCCCCATTGCGCGGTCAGCACGGTCTTGCCGTTCAGCGCGGCCGTCACCTCGGTGATGTGCCAGGCCGGGATGGTCTTGCCGGCGGCATCCTTGCGCTGGCCGGTTTCCATCTCATGACTCATCAGCACACGCACCACGGCGTTGCCACCTTGCGCCTGGGCGCGAATTCGCATCGGATCTGCCATCTTGGTCTCCTATTCTGATCAGCCGCCGCAGCCGCCAAGTGTTACTTTCACTTCCTTCTGGGCGAACAGCACCTTGTTGTCGCCGGTGATCGCCACGGCGAACACATTGGAGGTCTGGCCCATCTTGACGCGCGTGCTCATGCTGGCCTCGACCGCATCGCTGACGTCGAAGGAGGCGGCCAGGATGTTGGGATTCTTCTCGACCAGCAGCAGCAGGCGCTTGACGCCGGCGGCCGAGCTGGCCACACCCAGCGGCACGACGGCGCCGTTCTCTGCGATATCGGGGCCGGTCAGCGTGACCTCCTTGCTCTCGGTCGGCTTGCCCAGGCCCAGAGCCTTGAGCATCTCGTCCATGGACTTGGCATCGAAGGCGGCGCGGTTGAAGGCGGCGGCCTGCGCCTGCGCACTCAGCGGCAGGGCGGCGGCCAGCAGGCCGGCCACCAGGGCGCTGTGTTTCATCATGTCTCGGCGGGTTTGCATGGAGTCTCCTTATCGGGGGGTGGACGGTATTGTCGGGTGTAGGCGGGGGGTTTGCCGGGCAGGCTTGTGCGAGCTACGGCTTGGCGCCGGCCGCCAGCCAGGCGGCGATGGCCGCCAGATCGGCCTCCGGCAGGGCCTGCGGCGGCATCGGCACCGCGCCCCAGACGCCGGCGCTGCCGCTCTTGAGCTTGGCCGCGTAGTACTCGCGCGCGTCGCTGCGGTCCTTGTACCTGGCCACCACCTCGCGGAACGAGGGACCGACCACCTTGCTGTCGATCTGGTGGCAGGCCATGCAGGCATGCTGCTGCAGCAAGGCGCTGACCGGCTTGGCGGCGGCGGCCGGTGCCGGTGGCGCCTTGGGCTGGGTGTCGACGCCGCGCTGCGGCCCGACCAGGCGCTGCTGCTGGGCCAGATTGCCATGGGCGTCGCGGGCGAAATCGGGCAGATAGGACGCGACCTTGGCCTCGGGCGCACAGTTCTTCACACAGGCCGAGCCCTGCACATCGGGCTTGGCGCCGGCCGCGAACTCGGCACCGGGCCACAAGGCATGGCGGGTCGATTTGCCGTTGCGGTTGGGCAGGCGCTGCTGTACCTCGGCGATGTTCTTGTCCGAAAGCTCGCCGTCTGCGGGCAGCACATCGGCCAGCGACAGCATATAGGCCGTCACCGCATAGACCTCGTCGGGCTTGAGGGACTTGGGCGCGGTCCAGGGCATCGCACGGTTGATGTAGTCCCACAGGCTGGAGAGCTGGGAGACCTTCATCATCGTCGTGCGGCCGGGGAAGCTGTTGTCGCGCAGGCTGGCGACACGGCCGTTCTTGATGTCCTCCTTGGTGGTGCCGCCGATCAGCGGGCTGAACACCTCGTTGGACTCGCCGAACACGCCGTGGCAGCCGGCGCATTTGGCCTCCCAGAGCTCCTGGCCCTGGGCCACCGTGCCACGCCCGGGCGGCAGACCCTTGAAGTCGGGCCGCACATCGATGTCCCAGGCCTTGATCTCGGGCTGGGTGGCGCTGCGGCCTATGCCCTCGAACGCCTGCACCGAGGCAAGACCTGTCACCAGCGCCAGCGCGACGCTCAGCGCTTTAAGAGAGCTGGACATTCTTGACCTCCCCGCTCTCCTGCACCAGCCAGGTCTGGATCGCATTGTTGTGATAGATCGAGCGCCGGCCACGCACCGCACGCAGCTGGGCGTAGTTGGGCTGCACATGGCCGGTCTCGTCGGTGGCCCGGCTCATCACCAGGGTCGCCTGGCCGGCCCAGACCCAGTCGAGGTTGAAGCGCGTCAGGCAGCGGTCCAGCACCGGGGTCTCCAGCCGGGCCGGCCGCCAGTTGCGGCCGCCGTCGACCGAGACATCGACCTTGGCGATCTTGCCGCGGCCCGACCAGGCCAGGCCGCTGATGTTGTAGAAGCCCTTGTCCAGCAAGACCTGCCCTCCGCTGGGCGTCGTGATCACGCTCTTGACCTCCTGGATCGAGGTGTACTGGCGGTGCAGGCCGTCGGGCATCAGGTCGATGTAGTGGATGTTCTCGTCCTTGCTGGCCCAGGGCTGGTCGCCGACCTCGATGCGGCGCAGGTACTTGACCCAGCTGACGCCCTGCACACCGGGCACCACCAGGCGCAGCGGATAGCCGTTCTCGGGCCGCAGCATCTCGCCGTTCTGGCCATAGGCCAGCAGCACCTGGCCGCTCCTGACCAGCTCCATCGGGATGGTGCGCGTCATCGCCGAGCCGTCGGCGCCCTCGGCCAGCACGAAGCGGGCGCGCTTCAGGTCGACGCCGCACATCTCCAGCACATCGATCAGGCGCACGCCGGTGAACTCGCTGCAGCTGAGCATGCCGTGGCTGTACTGCACGGTGGGCACGGCCACATTGCCCCACTCCATGCCGGTATTGGCGCCGCATTCGATGAAATGAAAGCGCGAGACGCTGGGCAGGCGCATCAGCTCGTCCATCGTGAACACCATCGCCCGCTTCAGCATCTTGTCGTCCGAGCCGTTGACCATCAGCCGGTGCGTGCTGGGGTCGATGTCCCACCAGCCCTGGTGATGGCGCTCGAAGTGCAGGCCGCTGGGCGTGACGATGCCGAACATGCCCTGCAAGGGCGCAAAGGACACCGAGGCCTGGCGGGTCTGCGTCAGGCCCGGGCTCTGGCGACGCTGCAGATTGCTCTCGTACTTGGACGGCTTGCCATAGCCCTCCAGCGCCACCGGCTGGCCCAGGCTCAGCGCATGCGGCGGCAGGTTCAGGATCTGGGGGTCGCCGCCCTCGGTCGGCACCGCGCGCGCCGCGCCGCTGGCCAGCGCCGCACTGGCCACCGCGAAGGCGCCGCGCAGGAAACTGCGCCGCTCGGCCGGTGCCTGCTGCTGCATCAGGGCCAGGTCTTGCCGGCTGAGGAATCCCTCGGGCGCCCGCCGCAGCCGGCCGGTCTTCTCGTTCATGGTCTGCTCTCCTTCAGGCCCGGGCCATCAGCAGCCGCTCGGCGGGCTCGACCGACTGCGGGTCGTCCATCTCGATCGCGATCTGGGTGCAGACCGCGCGGCACAGCGCGACGGCGCGCTCGTTGCTGACGCGGTAGAACATCTGCACCCCGTCGCGACGCCGCGCCAGGATGCCGGCGCGGTAGAGATGGCCGAGGTGCTGCGACATATTCGGCTGCGTGGTCTCGATCTCGAGCAGCAGGTCCGACACGCTTTTCTCGCCGTTGCACAGCGCGCTGATGATCTTCAGCCGCAAGGGCGTGGCCATCAGGCCGAAGAGCTCGGCGGCGATCTCGTACACCCGGTCGGCCTCGGCCGGCGGCTCTGTCTGGGGTTTCATGGCTTCACATCAATATATAAGCAATTACTAATTTATACCTCTTGAGCCCGATCAAGCCTGGGATATACCCTGGGCGCTACGGCCACCGCACGAGGCTCGCCCCCATGCACAATTTGGCTCACCGCCATTGCCTTGCAGTCCGGCATCGTGAAACTCCCGTTCAGCGCCGCCAAGCACCTCGCCCCCGCCAGCAGCGGGTCGGTGAAGACACGCACGCTGGCCGTGCTGGCCCTGGTCGGCCTGCTGGGCGTGGCCCTGGCGGCCTGGCTGCGCGCCGGCCATGAGGCCAGGCTGGACACCGAGCATGTGCTGGGCATGGCGCTGCAGGATCTGTTGCTGGTGCTGGCCCTGGGCCTGGCCAGCGTGCTGATGCTGGAGCGTCTGCTGCTGCGGCCGTTGCGCCGCCTGGCCGAGCGCGCCCACAGCTTCGATCCCAGCCTGCCGCCGAGCTCGCTGTCATGGCCTGACACGCAGGGCGGGCCGCGCGAGCTGCACCAGATCAACAAGGCCTTCGAGCGGGTGCATCAGAGCCTGGGGGCCCAGCTGCAGCAGGAACAGTCGGAGGCCGCGCGCCTGCGCAGCGAGGTCGAGCAGCACGGCCGCGTGCTGGCGCAGACGCAACAGGCGCTGGACGCCGCCCGGCGCGAGCTGGCGGCGCTGAGCCGCTCCGACACCTTGACCGGCCTGGCCAACCGCCGCGAGTTCGACGACGCCTTGCGCCGCGAGTTCAAGCGCGCCCAGCGCCAGCACAGCCGGCTGGCGCTGGCGGTGATGGACCTCGACAGCTTCCGGGCCTACAACGAGCAGCAGGGCCGGGCCGCCGGCGACGCGGCGCTGCAGGCCTTTGCCAAGCTGCTGGGCGAGCGCTTCAAGCGCGACACCGATGTGGTCGCGCGCCTGGGCGGCGAGGAGTTCGTCGCGCTGCTGCCGGGTTTCGATATGGAGATGGCCCAGGGCCTGATGGAGCAGCTGCGCGAGGACTGGCGTGCGCTGGCGCTGGCCCATCCGGCCAGCCCGGCGGCCGACAAGATCCTGACCGTCAGCATCGGCCTGGCGGCCTACAGTACCAGCCATCCCTATCTGAGCCCGCAGGCGCTGCTGCAGGCGGCCGACGAGGCGCTCTACATCGCCAAGCACGCCGGCCGCGACCGGCTCAGCCTCGCGGCTTGAGGGTCTACCGTCCTCTGGACTGCGCTTCGTTGAGCTGCTCGCTGACGCGGCGTGCGGCGCGCAGCACCAGGGTCTCGTCGAGCTGGGCCTGGGGCGCGATCGCGTGGGCGACCTCTTCCAGATCCGCCGGCTTGTTCATCAGCACCCAGGCGATCGCCGAGATCGCGCAGATGCTGCGGCGCTGGGCCGCCTCCGGGATCAGCAGGTTGTCCTGGATCTGCACATGGTGGCGCACGCTGGTGACCGCCGCCGGCGCCAGACCCCAGCTCTCGCACAAGGCCGCGCCCAGCGCGTCATGGCTGACGCCGAAGGCCGTGTGCTCCAGCTGCACCAGCTCGGCATCGGTCTGCGCGGCGCGCAGCATGGCCGGGTAATGGGCCGAGGCATGGCGGTAGAGCACCGCCTTGCCGCATTCCTCGAACAGGCCCGCCGAATGCGAGGCCCAGGGGTCCACACCCAGCATCTGGCCCATGCGGCCCATCAGCAGACCGCGCTGCGAGGCACGGGTCCAGACCGGCTCCAGCTCGGCGGCCGGCGGGAACGCGGCGCGCAGCCCCATCTCGAAGGTGATGGCCGCGACCTCGCGCATGCCCAGATAGGTCAGCGCCTGGTGCACGGTCTGCACCCGGCCCTGCAGGCCATAGAGCGAGGAATTGACCGCCTTCAGCACGGCGGCGGCCAGCGCCATATCGGTCTCGACCAGGCCCGAGATCGCCGGCAGGTCCACATCTTCCGCCGCCATCAGCAGCGACAGCTTGACCAACACCTCGGGCTGGGTGGGGATCTCGATGTCCAGGGTACGAAGTTGTGGATCGACAGGCATTTTTTCGCTTCACCAGAAGTATGTCCGCATCTTAGCGGCACAGCGCCGCCACGGACACCATGCCTTGATCGGGTGGGCCCCGTCCATCGGCTCGCGATGGACGGGGCGGGGCGGCCTCAGACCGAACCGTAGTGCAGCACCACCGCGCGCACCTGGTCAAGCCCGATGCCGGCGTCGCGCTTGAGCGCGCTGAGGGCGTAGGCACTCAGGACCTCGTGCCCCAGGGCCGCCACCGCCGCCGGCACCTCCACCCGCAGACCACCGGCGTCGTCAAAGCTCAAGCGCAGCACGCTGGTCTGCCGGGCCGACAGCAACAGCATCGCCTCGCCGCTGTAGCGCAGGCCGGCCGCCTGCTCCGGCAGCGGCGTCGGCGCCTGCGAGCCCGGCAGCACCGCCAGGCTGTCGCCGAGGTCGGTCAGCAGATAGCGGCCCAGCGACTCGGGCTGCGCCGCAGCGCGCTGCGAGAACACCGGCACATCGGCACGCAGCGGCTGCTCCAGCGCCGGAGCGTCGACGGCGATGCTGTACTGGCCCGCACCGTACAGGGCCTGCTCGGTGTTGAAGCCGGCATTGGCGCCGCCGCTCACGAGATCGCTCGCGACGCCCATATCGGCGCCGTTCAGAACAGTAACAGCCATCCCGGCGCTTGATATGGCCTGGGTACCGTTGCCATGCTGCGGCTTGACCAGCACCGAGGTCCTGGCATCGCTGGCCGGCGGCGCATCGATGCTGGCCAGCGCGTGGAGTCCCTTGCTGTCGAGGCGGTAGTTGGCGGCATCGGCACCGCTGAGCTGCACGGCGCTGATCGCAACCGGCTTGTCACGGCCCGCGGAAGGGTCGGCAAAGCGCCCCTGTGCGGCCACCAGCACCTGCTCGCCGGGCAGAACGCCGGCCACGCGGATCTCGCGCACCTCGGCCTCGCTATTGCCGTCATAGACCTTGCCGGCGACGACGATGTGCTCGGCGCTGAGCAGGCGCTGCGTGATGTCGCCCTTGGCGCTGCGGCTGCCGGCGTCGAGCTGGTAGTTGCCGGCATCGGCGCCCTTGAGCGCCAAGGTCACGGCCACATCCTTGCCGACCCCGACGTTCTTGTCGGCGAACTGGCCGCTCAGATCCGCCGCCACCGCGTCGCCCCCGATCAGGCCCTGGAGCGCGCCGCCGCCGACGCTGGCGACGGTGTTGCCGTCATAGACCTTGCCGGCCACCGTCACCGCGCCGGCGCTGATGCTCTTGCGGCTGATGTCGCCCTTGGCGATCTGGCTGCTGCTGTCGAGCTGGTAGTTGCCGGCATCGGCGCCGCTCAGCGCCAGCGTCACGGCCACATCCTTGGCCGAGCCGGCGTTCTTGTCGACGAACTCGCCGCTGAGCGTGCCGTTGACGGTGTCGCCGGCCAGCAGGCCCTGTAAGGTTCCACCGCTGACCGTCGCGCTGCGGTTGCCGTCATAGACCTTGCCGGCCACGGTCACGGCCCCGGCCATGATCTGCCGGGGTGTGATGTCGGCCTTCAGGCTCAGCGTCTGGGTGTCGAGCTGGTAGTTGCCGGCATCGGCCCCGGTCAGCGCCAGATCGGCCAGCACGGTCTTGCCAACGCCGACGTTCTTGTCGGCGAACTGTCCACTGAAGCTGGCGGCGACAGCATCGCCATCGACCAGGCCCGCCAGCACGCCACTGCCATTGAGGCTGGCCGTGCGCTGGCCGTCATACACCTTGGACGCTGCCGTCACGCCACCGCTGACCGAGATGGTCTTGCGGGTGATGTCGCCGGCCCAGGACTCGGAGACCATCTCGTAGCCATAGACCTGCACCGCGCCATTGCGAGCAGTGATCGTGGCGGTCTTCACATGAACCGCCTTGTTGCCCACGTTCTTGTCGGCGAACGCGGCCGTACCGTCCTTGACGCTGACGATGTCGCCGTCGATGCCGGCGCTGACGGTCATCTGCTTGTCGTGCAGCGTCAGCGAGGTGTTGCCGTCATAGACCTTGCTGATGACCCCGGACAGACCCACGATCACCTGGGCGGTCCTGCTGTAGAGCAGGCCATTGCCGCTGCCCAGCACGGTGTCGCCGACCCTGGCCTTGTACTGCTTGAAGGCCGGCGCCAGCCCACCGACGGTGTCGCGGGTCGGGTCGCTGGAGTAGACCTCCCAGCTACCGCCGGTGGCGCTCAGCGCGGCGGAGCCGACACGGTTGTGGAAATTACCCCCGGCGGCCAGCAGCAGCGGCCTGGCCGCGTTGCCGGCATTGCCGGCGCTGACGGCCCGGTCCAGCACCAGATCGGCGCCGGCACCGCTGAGGCGGATGTCCACGGTCTTGGCCACCGTCACGCCCGCCAGGCCGTCCGCCGTGCCGACGGTCAGCGCCCGGCCGTTCGTCAGCTTCAGATCGGCCGCCTCGGCGGCCAGTTCGCCCAGCTGATGGCTGCTTGTGTTCAGCGTGGCGTCGCCGCTGGTGCGCAGGGCCAGCTTGGCGGCCGTCAGCACGCCGCTCGCGCTGATGGCCTGGCCGCCGCCGGTGCTCAACGCCAGCGTGCTGCCGGCGGCCGTCACGGCCCCGTTCAAGGCCAGCGCGCTGTTCTGGGCATGCAGACGGACATGGCCCTGGTTGGTGATGGCATGGTCGGTGCGCAGCTCGCGGCCGCGAATCTCCAGCTCACCGACGGCCAGGTTCAGATCCCCCATCGCTTCCAGCGTGTTGCGGTCACTGCCGATCACCAGCTTCTTGACGCCATTGAAGCGGGCCAGCGAGGTCTCGCCCAGGCCGCCGAAGCTGTTGCCGAAGAAGATCAGCGCGTTGCCATCACGCGTGTCGTAGGTGATGGTGGCCGCGCCATGGCCCGACAGCTGGGTGCTGGCGTCGGCGCTGGTCAGCTGAGCGCCGCGCAGGTTCAGCGTCGCGGCGCTGTTGTTGAACTTGATCGGTGCGTTGACGCCGATGGTCTGCCGGGCCGTCAGATTCACGGTCGGCGCGCTGCCGGCCTTGATCTCCAGGCCGGCCAGGCCGTCCACCGTGCCCAGGCCGAAGCTGCCCATGCGGTTCGGGGCAATCGTGGTGTCGCCGCCGACCTTGAGCGCCAGCTTGTTGAAGTCGAAGCTGGCGTTGCTGATCTCGGCACCGCCGCCGGCCGTGATGGCCAGATTGGCGGCCGCCACGCCGCCATTGATGCCCTCGACCCGCGCGCCGCTCATCAGATGCACCGAGCTGGCGGTGGTGCTGATGTCGCTGTCGAACACCAGATTGCCCCCGTCGACACGGCCTATCGCCAAGGTTGCGGCATTGACCTGGCCGATCACCGAATTGTTCAGGCCGGTGCCCAGGTGCAGCTCGTTGGCCGCCGTCATCTGGCGTATCGTCACCTTGCCGGCACCGCCGTTGGCCGTCACGGCCTTGCTGATATTGACCGTGTCGCCGGTCAGCGTGAGACCGCCGCCGGTATTGGTCAGGGTGCCAGCCGTGATGTCCACGGTCTTGTTGACCATCTCGAAATGGCCGCTGGCATTGAAACTGAAGTCGCTGGCCACGCTGATGGTGCCGGTGCCGTCCTCACGGCCTATGGTCAGGTTCTTGATGCCCGGCAGCTTGGCCAGCGTCGTCGCCGAGGCAAAGCCGCCGGCATCGCCCAGCACCATATTGGTGGCCTTGTCATGGGGCTCCAGACGCAGCGAGGCGGTGCTGAGGTTGTTCAGCGTGGCGCCGCCCCAGTCGATGCCGCTGGCGCGCAGGGTCAGCGTGCCGGCGCCGGTGTCCAGGTTCACGCCCACATTGCCGAACCTGATCAGGCCATCGGTGTGGATGTTGGCACCGCCCTTGAAGGTGAAGGCGGTGTTGACCTCCAGGTCGCCGCTGGCGCTGATGGTGCCGGCCAGGGTCTTGGGGCCGTTCGGGCCATGGCCGCCATAGGCCGCGTTCTCGTTGTCGAAGAACAGCCGGCCGGCGCCCAGCGTGATGCTGGAGTTCAGCACCACGCCCTCGTTGCCGGAGGCGATGTAGAGATTGCCGCCCCGGGTGTTGACGGGCGCATTGAGGGTGAAACTGCCACCGGTCATGGCATCGGAATCGGCCCAGATGCGCACATAGCCGCCGTTGGTGCTCAGCGAACCGCCCACCGTGACGCCATCGGCGCCGAACAGCGTGATCGAGGCGGCGCCGGGCGTGCCGCTGCCGACCTGGGTGACATCGTGGACGGGCAGACCGCCCGGATTGCTGCCGCTGCCATGGGCGATCATCTGGGGCGCGTTGATGATCTGCCCGGTGTCCTTGCCGCCGGCCACCAGCATGATGCTGCCGCTGCCGGACACCTCGACCGTGTTGTCCTTGTTGGCGAATGTAATGTTGCCGCCCACGCCGCCGGTCTCGACGCGCAGGCTGACGTTGTTCTGCATGCTGAGCTTGCCGTCGCCGCCGTTCTGGTTCAGGTCAGCGAAATTGATGTTGCCGCTGGCCTGCAGCAGCACATTGGCCGACTGCGCCTCCAGGTCTTTCTCGAACACCTCGCTGCCGCCCACGCCGCCCGAGCCGCTGCCACCGCCCTTGACCGTGATGGTGGCCGGATCCAGCAGCAAATCACCGGTGCGGCCCTTGGCGGCCCGGGCGTCGGTGCGGCCGCTGTAGTTCAGGGTCTGCTTGCCCGACACCTCGGCGCGGCCGCCGTCACCGCCCTGGCTGCCGCCCTTCACCTCTATCGTGCCGGCGAAGCGGGTCGCGTCGTCCGACCAGAACACCACCTCGCCGCCCTGGCCCTGCCGGCCTCCGTTGGCACGCGCCGTCACGCCGGCATCGGCCGTCACCGTCGTGGCATTGCGCTGGCTGGCATCCTTGCCCTGCCAGCCGCCGCCCACATGGATCTGCCCTCCACCGGCCGCGCCGCTGGCGTCCAGCGTTGCGCCGCCGTCCAGCCGGATGTGCTCGCCGCTCACGCGTATGCGTCCGCCGCCCTCGCCACCGCTGGCGTCCAGCCGGCCGCCGACATGGACCTCGCCCTGTGCGCCGCCGTCGAGCAGGATGCGCCCGCCCTGCTGGCTCAGGCCCTGGGCCTCGATCACCCCCTCGTTGTTCACCACGCTGGCTCGCACCGCACCGGCCGCCGCCGCGCTGAGCTGCACCAGACCGGCGCTGAGCCTGCCGCTATTGCCCACATGGGCGTCCAGCGCGGCCCGCTCCACCGTCAGGCTGAGCAGACCGTCGCCGGCGAAGTCCAGGCTCACCGCGGCGCCCGCGCCCAGCAGGGCGCTGCCGCCCGGGGCCTGGATGCTGCCGCTGTTCTCCACCTGGGGCGCGATCAGGGCCACCACGCCGCCCTCGGCCGCGCGCAGCCCGCCCTCGTTGCGCACCGCGCCCGCCACCGCGCCGGCCTCGAAGCGGCTGCGGCCGGCCAGGAAGTCTGCATCGCTGATCGCCAGCGAGCTGGCCACCAGGCCACCCACATCGACGCTGGCGCCGCGCCCGAACACCACCCCGTTGGGATTGACCAGCCAGACCTGGCCATTGGCCTGCAGCTTGCCGAAGATGGCGCTGGCGGCCCCGCCGGTGACGCGGTTCAGCGCCACGCTGTCGCTGCCCGGCTGGACAAACTTCACCTCGGCCTGGCTGCCGATGTCGAAGCTGCTCCAGTTCATCACCAGCTTGTGGCTGGACTGATCGATCTGCAGCTGCTTTCCGGTCTGGCTCAGCTGGGCCTGGCCGGCAACCACGCTGCCGCCGCTGGGCAGGGCCCCGGCCGCCGGGCTCTGGGCGGCCGCGCCGCCGCAGGCCAGCAGGCTGGCCAGCAGCAGCGCGCCCGAGGCGCGCTTGCCGCGGCCGGTGGTGGTCTCGGCCACGGCCACATAGGCCTGGGTCCGCTCGTTCCAGATCAGTCGATAGGTGTGATTCAGCGATGAGTTCATGGGAATTCCTGGTGTTGTTGGGGTTGCGCTCAGTAGTTCAGGCTGGCCTGCAGCCACAGGCGCGAGCGCGCGCTGCGGCCATCGGCGTCCAGGCCATTGGCCTGGCGGCCGGCATTGCCGCCCACGGCACGGGCCCAGGCGGCGCGCATCTGCCAGCGCTCGGCATAGAGATTCAGGCCCAGACCGACACCGCCGAGCTGATAGCCATTGGGTTTGCCCGCCGCCAGGGCCCCAGCCCAGGGCGAGGCATGCAGGCTGACGCGGCCGCCGTCGACAAAGGCCAGGGCCTGGCCGCGCAGCCGCTCGCCGGCACGGAACTCGCGCCGCAGCTCGACGCTGCCCAGCCAGCCGGCGTCGCCGCTGCCCTCGCCAACCGCATAGGCCCGCACACCGCCGGGGCCGCCCAGGCCGAACTTCTCCGAGGAGTCCAGATTGCCGCCGGCCAGCTGCGCGCTCAGCGAGCCATAGACCGCCCAGTCGCCGGCCGCATCCAGCGCCTGCGTGCGGGCCAGCCGCAGCGAGGCCTTGCTGTAGCCGCCCTGGGTGCGCGCCGTCAGGCCGTCGACGGTCTGGTCCAGCGCATTGCCGGCCAGATTGAGCTTGCCGGCGCTGCCGCCCAGCGACCACTCGGTCGAGCCGCCGGCGCCCAGCTCGTCCCAGCGGTTGCCGAACAGCGCGAACTGCAGGCGCTGCAGGCGCCGCTCGCGCAGATTGCCGCTGGCGCTGTCGTCGCTGAGCTGCTTGGCCTCGATGTCGAGCTGGGCCCAGACATTGCCGGCCCGGCTGCGCTGCAGCGGGTAGCTCAGCCCGGCGCCGACGCTGCGCGCCTGGCCATGCAGGTCCAGCGTCTTCAGCTCGGCGCCGATCTTGTAGGCCAGCAGCGAGGCGCCCAGGCTCAGGCGCAGGCCCTGGGGCGTCAGCGGCAGCACATAGCTGGCGCTGGCCGCCTTGTTGCCGGTGCTGGCGCTCAGCGACAGGCCCAGGCTGTCACCGCGCTGCAGCGGATTGGCCAGGCTCAGCAGCGCGCTGGCGCGGGCCGCGCCGGTGTAGCGGTTGCTGAAGTTGTCGAGGCTGACGTTGCCGCGCAGCGCCGCGGTCGGCTCGGCCTTGAGCAGCAGCCGGCTGCTGCCGGGCTCGCTGCCGCGCTCCAGGGTGGAGCGGGCGCTGACGCCGGCCAGGTCGTTGATCAGCAGCAGGGCGCGCTCCAGGTCCTCGCCCCGCACCGGGCCGGCCGGCAGGGCCGCCTGGGCGATGGCATTGAGCTGGGCATCGGCCACAGGGCTGCGATTGCCCAGCTGCACCCGCTGCGGCCCGGACTCCAGACGCCCGGCCAGCACCGCGATCTCCAGCTCGCCCTCGCTGAGGTCCTGGCGCGGCAGATAGGCCCGCGCCAACATGAAGCCCTTGGCCTGCAGCCGGCTCGTCACCCGGCCGGCCAGCGCCTGCAGCTCGGCATGGCTGAGGTGCTGGCCCAGCGCGCCGGCCACCCAGGCCTGCAGCTCGGCCGCATCGGCCAGGCCCTCGGCGCCGCTGAAGCGCACCCGGCTGATCAAGGCCTTGAAACCGGCGTTCCGGTCCAGCGCCGTGGCCGGCGCCTCCGCGGGGCGCTGCAGGGCCGGACGGCCCGGGCCGCTGTTCAGGCGCTGCTGTTCATTGAGCAGCTGGCCGGCATCGGGCGCCGCCGCCAGGGCCATCGGGATCAGGGCCATGCCGGCCAGACCGAACTTCTTTTTCTTGGACGCCATCAAAGCCTCCGCTGTTACACATGGCGGCTTTATCGGGCGGCGGCAACGGAGCGGGGTTTGCCAAAAACACCGCCTTCTTTGCTGAAACAGATAAGCGGGGCGGGCGGCGGGTTTATCGGCGCTTCGGCCGTGCGATAGGCGGCACAGCCACTCACTCGGGGGGCTGAGGCCGGTCACGCCGGCTCAACGACAATCGTGAACTATGTCTCAATTTGTATCTGACGCCGCAACTGCCAGCGCCGAGCCGCCCCTGCTGCTGCTGATCGATGACGTGCCCGAGGAGCTGCGCTGGCTGACCCAGCTGCTGCGTGCGGACTACCGCCTGGCGCTCGCGCCCAGCGCCCAGGCCGGCCTGCAGCGCGCCCAGGCGCTGCGGCCCGATCTGATACTGCTGGACATCACGCTGCCCGATATGGACGGGCTGGCCCTGTGCCGCCTGCTGAAGGCCGACCCGCTGACCGCCGCCATCCCGGTGCTGTTCCTGAGCGCACACAGCGCCCCGGACTTCCGCACCCAGTGCCTGAGGCTGGGCGCCGTCGACTACATCTGCAAGCCCTTCCACCCGGAGGAGGTGCTGGCGCGGGTCTGCGTCCATCTGCAGCTCGCCGCGCAGATCCGCCAGGGTCGCGGCGATGCCGCCGACACCAGCGCACCGCGCCATCCCGAACAGCCGCTGCTGCAGACCGCCATCCGCTATATCCGCGACCATCTGGCCGAGCTGCAGAGCGTCAGCCTGGTGGCCCAGCAGGTGGGCATGAGCGAGAAACGGCTGCTGGCCCTGTTCCGCAACCACCTCGGGCAGACCGTTTCGGGCTTCATCAGCGACGAGCGGGTGCGCGTCGGCCAGCGCCTGCTGGCCGACACCTTGATGAGCGTGCAGGACATCGCCTTCAGCGTCGGCTACAGCAACCCGGGCAATTTCGCCACCGCCTTCCGTGAACGGCATGGCTGCAGCCCGCAGAACTACCGGGAATCGCTGCGCAAACCCAGCCTGATCGCCTGATGCGCGGAAAGCTCCAGGCTTGGCGCTGCGGCGCGGCCTTGCTGTGGCTGCTGCTGTGCAGCCAGGCCTTCGCCGCGCCCTGGCTGGCGCTGGCCGAGTCCGGCGCGGGGCCGCAGGCCCTGAACTCGGCGCTGCGCCTGCATGTCGACCGTGACGCCAGCCAGGGGCCGGCGGCCATCCAGGCCCTGCCCGAATCGGCCTGGATGGCGGTCGATGAGCGCCGCCTGACCCCCGGCTACAGCGCCGAAGCCTACTGGTTGCGGCTGCAGCTGCACAACCCCGGCAGCCAGCCCCAGCTGCGCTGGCTGCTGCTGCGCCCGGCGCGGCTGGAGAGCGTCAGCCTGTACCAGGCCGGTCCCGCATCGGACGGCCTGCTCCTGCGCCGGGCCGGCACCGACCAGCCCTTTGCCGCGCGCGAGCTGCCGCTGCGCGAAAGCGCCTTCGTGCTGACGCTGGCCCCGGGCGAGCGCCAGACCCTGTGGCTGCGCGTGGCCAGCCGCAGCGCGATCGCGCTGGACCTGAGCCTGTGGCCGCGCGAGACCTTGCTGCGCCACGAGCAGACCCGGCTGTGGCTGGACGGCATGGTGATCGGCTTCGCGCTGCTGCTGATGGTGGCCACCCTGCTGATGGGCCTGGCCCAGCGCGAGCGGGCTTACGCCTATGTGGCGCTCTATCTGGGCGCCTTCGTGTTCTACGAGAGCGGCATGCGCGGCACCGCCTTCATGCTGTTCTGGCCGCAGGCCACCGACTGGGCCGTGCGGGCGCTGGGCAGCTTCGGGGTGCTGGCCCATCTGTTCGAGCTGGCCGCGCTGACCCGGCTGCTCGACACGGCCCGGTTCCAGCCGCGCTGGCATCGCGGCATGCAGGCGCTGGCCCTGCTGGACGTGCTGGCCCTGGGCCTGTGCTTCTGGGGCGACTACCGCCTGGGCACCACCATGGCCAGCCTGCTCAATGCCGGCCTGGGCCTGCTGATGGCGGTGGCCTGCGTGCGTGCGGTGCGGCAGCGCCGCCCGCTGGCCTGGGCCTGGGGGGCGGCGGTGGCCCTGCATCTGATCGGGCTGCTGCCACGGGTGTTCAGCCTGCTGGGCTGGCAGCCCCATTCCAGCCTGGTCGACTACGCCCCGCCTTTTGTCGGCCTGCTGGGTTGCCTGGTGGTGCTGCTGGCCATGCTGCAGCGCGTGCGGCGCCAGCGCCTGCAGCATGAGGTGGCGCTGGAGACCGCCGTGCAGCTGCGCACCCGCGAGCTGCTGGCCGCCAGCGCCCGCGCGCAGGCCAGCGATGCCGCCAAGGGCCGGCTGCTGGGCTATCTGGGCCATGACCTGCGCGCGCCGCTGGCCTCGGTGGTGCAGCTGGCCCGGCGGCTGCAACCCGATGCCGGCTTCGAGCAGGACCGGCGCGCCATCGAGCATGGCAGCCAGCTGCTGCTGGAGATGATCGACGAGCTGCAGCGCTTTGCCCGGGCCCCGACGGCCAGCGCCGCCCCCGAGGTGCTGACGGCGCCCTGCTATCTGCACGGCCTGCTGCTGGAGCTGCATCAGCAGGCCCAGGGTCTGGCGCGCAGCAATGGCAACCGGCTGCGCCTGCGGCTGGCGCCGGCGCTGCCCAGCGTGCTCGAGCTCGACGCCAAGCGGCTGCGCCAGGCCCTGTTCAATCTGCTCTCCAATGCCGCCAAGTTCACCCGCGATGGCCAGATCACGCTGGGCGCCGACTATCGCGAGGGCCGGCTGTGCCTGACGGTCGCCGACACCGGGCCCGGCATCGCCTCCGCCGACCAGGCCCAGCTGTTCGAGCCCTTTGTGCGCCCGGCCTCCAGCAACGGCATCCCCGGCCTGGGTCTGGGCCTGAGCATTGCCCGCCAGACGGTGCTTGCGATGGGCGGCAGCCTCCAGCTGCACAGCCGGCCCGGCGAGGGCTGCCGCTTCGAGCTCAGCATGCCCGCGCCGAGCGCCGAGGAGGCCCAGGTCGACTGGCCGGCACTGCGGGGCCTGAGCGCCGCACCGCTGCTGGACCAGGGCCTGGCCCTGGTGCTCGACGCCTGCGACAGCGCCCGGCAGGCCCTCAGCGAGCGCCTGAGCCTGAGCGGCTACGACTGCCTGCAGGCCGCGTCACTGGCCGAGGCCATGGCGCTCGATACCTTTGGCGTCGAACCCGCGCTCTTGATCGTCGAGCCGGCCAGCCTGCCCCAGGGCGATCTGCAAAGCCTGGCGGCGCTGCGCCGGCGCCATCCCGGCATGCGGCTGATCTGCTGCAGCGCACGGCCGGCGCCGGACGCCCTGCTCTACAAGCCGGCGCCCGAACACGCCTGGTGGGCCGCCATGCAAACCCTCAGCGCAGGAAGGCATCCCAGCCCGTCTTCAATATCAGCGCACTGACCACGACGACAAACATCCCGCGCACAAAGCCCGCGCCATGTTTCAAGGCCATGCGCGTGCCCAGCAGGCTGCCCAGCACATTGGTGACGGCCATCACCGCCGCGATATGCCACCAGACATGGCCCTTCATCGCGAACAGCAGCAGGGCCGCGGCATTGGTGGCCGTGTTCAGCAGCTTGGCGCTGGCCGAGGCGTGCAGGAAGTCGAAGCCCAGGAAGCGCACGAACAGGAAGACGAAGAAGCTGCCGGTGCCGGGGCCGAAGAAGCCGTCGTAGAAACCGATCACCAGGCCGATGGCGCTGGCCAGCCAGGCCTCGCTGGCGCCGCTGTGGCGCGGCGCATGTTCGCGGCCCAGGTCCTTCTTGGCCAGGGTGTAGATCAGCACCGCCAGCAGGATCAGCGGCAACGCCTTGCGCAAGCCGCTGGGGTCGACCAGCGTGACCGACCAGGCGCCGGCGAAGCTGCCCAGCAGCGCGGCGCCGGCGGCCGGCAGCAGGGCATGCCAGGGCAGGGTGACGCGGCGCGCGAATTGCGCCGTGGCCCAGGCCGTGCCCCAGATCGCGCCGCCCTTGTTGGTGCCGAACAGCGTGGC
Source organism: Roseateles cavernae (assembly GCF_040187885.1). Taxonomy (NCBI): domain Bacteria; kingdom Pseudomonadati; phylum Pseudomonadota; class Betaproteobacteria; order Burkholderiales; family Sphaerotilaceae; genus Roseateles; species Roseateles cavernae. Next base: position 896,647 of record NZ_JBDPLH010000001.1, on the reverse strand, counting down.
CGGCGCGGCACTCGGAAAGACGCTGAACAGCGCCGGCACCAGCACCAGCCCACCACCGCCGACCACGGCATCGACAAAACCGGCCAGCAGGGAGGCCAGGGCGACGGTGACAAGCTCAAGCATGCGACGTGATTCCGGACGGCAACAATAAAACGGGCACCATCAAGGTGCCCGCGAATGGTGACAGTGTCACTGAAATCGTTCGAATTGCTTTGAATTGCTTGCTTTGTTTGTCTCCTCAGCCCCGCCTAGCAACCGCTGTTCGCACAACGACTGCATCGAGTGAGATGGAATGTAGGGATTCAAAGCCATGCACGCACTTGGGGTTTTCACTTGTGACAAAGCTCTTTTTTGGTGCGTGAGCAGGCGCTCACTGTTCCGATCAATGCCTTCAAGCATGAAGATGTCATTTTTCTGACACGCACCCATCGCGACGATCCCGGCGGGGATCGCGCAAATTTGCGGCGCCCGGCGTGGTGTGGATGCCGACAAGCGCGGTCGCCGGAATGGGTTTTTTCCGGGCTTGGCCGGCTGCGGCGCATGGAAAGATCGCTGCATGCGCTTTTCATCCATAACGGCCCTGATCCTGCTGCTGGCCGGCTGCGGCGGTGGCAGCTCCGGCGGCGATGCCGCCCCTCCTCCTGTGACGCCTGCGCCAACGCTGAGCCTGCCCGGCACCGCGCTGAGCGCGGCCGAGCTGGCGGTGCTGGTCGCCGAGGGCGATACCTTGTCCGAGGCCATCGCCAGCCACTACCAGACGGCACGCGGCCTGGCGGCGAGCCAGCTGATACGGCTGCGGCTGCCGAGCCGGTCCGATGTCATCTCGGCGGCCGACTTCGCGCTGCTGAAGGCCGAGATCGACGCCAGGCTGCCCGGCACCGCGCAAGCGAGCCTGCTGACCTGGACCGCGCCGTCGCGGGTGGCCGGCCCCAGCTGCTCGATGAGCATCACCAGCGCGCTGGCCCTGGGTTTCGACGAGCGTTACTGCTCGAACCGCTGCAGCGCCACCGCCGCCTCGCCGCTGTACGACTCGGAGTCGCGCCGGCCCTGGAGCGACCACCGCATCCGGCCGGCCATGATGCTGGGCGCCCGCACGCTGGAGGCCGCCCAGGCCCTGATCGCCCGCGGCGTGGCCGCCGACGCCAGCCAGCCCGGCGGCGACGGCTATCTGCTGCGCAGCAGCGATGCGGCGCGCAGCGTGCGCTACCCCGACTATCTGGCACTGCCCGCCGCCTGGGCCGGCCGCCTTCGGCTGGAGCATCTCGACAACGCGGCCGGCAGCGGCAGCGACAGCCTCAGCGGCCGCAGCAACGTGCTGTTCTACTTCACCGGCCTGAGCCGGGTGCCGGGTCTGGCGGGCAACAGCTTCCGCCCCGGCGCGGTGGCGGACCATCTGACCTCCTTCGGCGGCCACCTGCCCGACGGCCTGGGCCAGATGCCCGTCACCGCCTGGCTCGATGCCGGTGCGACGGCCAGCTACGGCACGGTCGAGGAGCCCTGCAATTTCACGCAGAAGTTCTCGCGCGCCTCGGTGCTGATCGACCATTACTACCGTGGCGCCAGCCTGATCGAGGCCTACTGGAAGTCGGTGCAATGGCCGGGCCAGGGCCTGTTCGTCGGCGAGCCGCTGGCCCGGCCCTTTGCCGACACGCCCTCGTTCACGATAGACGGCGGCCAGTACCTGATCAGCACCCGCGCGCTGCGCCCGGGCAGCGCCTACGCGCTGGAATACCAGGACAGCGCCGGCGCCTGGATCGCGCTGGCCGGCCTGACGCCGGAACGTGCCCAGATGCAGACCCTGCGCGCCCCGCTGCCGCCGGCCGGCACCACCCGGCTGCGCTGGGTCGGCCCCTGCCCCACCGACAGCGCGCAGCGCTGCACGCTGGCGAGCAGCAGCTGAGCCGGCGCCCGGCGACTCAGTCCAGGCTGATGCCGGCCTTCTTGACCAGCTTGGCGTAGCGCTCCTGCTCGCTGCGGAAGAAGCTGGCGGCCGCTTCCGGCGTCGTCGGGTTGATCACATTGCCCTGCCTGGCCATCGCCTCGCGGACCTCGGGCGCGGCCAAGGCCGCCGTGAACGCCGCGTGGAAGCGCCTGAGCTGGGCCGCTGGCAGCTTGGCCGGGCCGACCACCGCGAACCAGCCCTCGATCGCATAGTTCGGCAGGCCCTGCTCGGCCACGGTGGCAATCTCGGGCGCGGCCGGCACCCGCGCAGCGCTGCCGACGCCGATGGCGCGCAAGGCCCCGCTCTTCAGATGACCCTGGATCGAGGGCAGGGACAGCACGCCCAGGTCGACCTGGCCGCCGATCAGGTCGGCCACCATGGGGCCGACGCCCTTGTAGGGAATATGGCGCATCACGACACCGGCCTCGTCGACAAACATCTCGGCGCCCAGATGCAGGATGGTGCCGTTGCCCGAGGAGGCGTAGTTGTAGACATCGGGCTTGGCCTTCAGCAAGGCCACCAGTTCCTTGACGTTGGTGGCCGGCAGCTTGGATGGATTGACGACGAGCACAAAGGGCGTCGCGCCCACCACCATGATGGGCGTGATGTCGTTCAGCGCATCGAAGGGCATCTTCTTGTAGACGCTGGGATTGACCACATGGTTGTTCGAGACCACGCCCAGGGTCAGGCCATCGGGCGCGGCCTTGACCAGGGTCGCCGTGCCGGTGATGCCGCCGGCCCCCGGCAGGTTCTCGATCACCACCGCCTGGCCGCCCAGCGCCTTGGACAGCGCCGGCGTGACGGCGCGGATGATGGTGTCCACGCCCGAGCCGGCACCGACCGGCAGGATCAGGCGCAGCGGTTTGTCGGTGGCGCTGTCGGCATGGGCACCGCCGACAGCGAGGAGGGCAGCGAGCGCCACCAGGGCGCGGCGGTTGAGCAAGCTCATGGTTTTTTGTCTCCGGTTGTTGTTGTGTCGGGCGAGCGTCAGGTGATCGGTGCTTTCAGGCGGGCAAGAATCTCGTCGGTGTGCTGGCCGATGCCGGGCAGCGGCATGCGCACCCCCGGCCGGCGCCCGCCCATCAGCAGCGGCAGCAGCACGACATCGGTGGAGCCGCCATCTTCCGTCTGCATCGGCGCCAGCCCGCCGCTGGCGCGCAGATGCGGATCGTCCAGCAGCTGCTCGGGCCGCATGATGGGGGCGTAGGGCAGGCCCACGGCCTCCAGCGCGGCGCTGAGCTCGCCGATCTCGCGCGTCTTCAGGCTCTCGCCGAGTTGTTCCAGCAGCTGCGGCCGCAGCGCGACGCGCTGCGCATTGGTCTGCAGCGCCGGATCGGCGGCCAGGTCGGGGCGGTCCAGCAGACGGCACAGGGTCAGGTATTGCTTGTCGCTGACCGCGCCGATGAAGAGCTGCTCGCCGTCCTTCAGGCCGAAGACGTCGTAGACGCTCCAGGCCGAGACCCGCGAGGGCATGGGCGGCGGCGGCTCGCCGGTCATCGAGAACTGCTGCATATGCTGGGCCGACAGGAACACGCAGTTCTCGAACAGCGCGCTCTGCACCTCCTGCCCACGGCCGGTGGCCTCGCGCTCGCGCAGCGCAGCCAGCACGCCGATGGCGCCGAACATGCCGCCCATGATGTCGTTGACCGAGGTGCCGGCCCGCAGCGGCCTTCCCTTCGGACCGGTCATATAGGACAGCCCGCCCATCATCTGCACCACCTCGTCGAGCGCGGTGCGGTGCTCGTAGGGCCCGGGCAGAAAGCCCTTGTGCGAGACATAGATCAGGCCCGGTTGGGTGGTGGACAGGCTCTCGTAGTCCAGGCCCAGGCCGCTCATCAGCCCGGGGCGGAAGTTCTCCAGCACCACATCGCTGGCGGCGATCAGTTCCTTCGCGGTGGCGCGGCCGGCCTCGCTCTGGATGTCCAGCACGACACTTTTCTTGTTGCGGTTGAAGCTGCGAAAGAAGCCGATGCCCAGACCCGGCAGGCGCCGCGTCTTGTCGCCGCCGGGCGGTTCGATCTTGATGACCTCGGCGCCGAGATCGGCCAGGATCATGCCGCAGGTCGGGCCCATCACCATATGGGTGAACTCGAGCACGCGGATACCGGCCAGCGGCAGTGGTCCTTGATCTTCGGTCATGCGCTTCTCACATCCATGGTCTTGGGCAGGTCGGCGCGCCAGAGGCTGCCGTGCAGCGGCTCGCCCTCCAGCCAGCCGGCGACGCGCCGGCGCAGGGCCAGCAAGGCATTCAGGTCGACGCCGGTCTGGCAGCCCATGCTGGCCAGCATGAAGGCCAGGTCCTCGGTCGCGGCATTGCCGCTGGCGCCGGGCGCATGGGGGCAGCCGCCGATGCCGGCCAGCGAGGCGTCGAAGCGGGTCACGCCGGCCTGCAGCGCCGCACAGACATTGGCCAGCGCGAGGCCGCGGGTGTCGTGGAAATGGCCGCAGCAAAAGCGCTCGCCGGCGATCTTGCGCGCGGCCTCGCAGAGCTCGCGCACCGCGCGCGGGTCGGCAAATCCCACCGTGTCGGCCAGGCTGACACGGTCGGCGCCGGCGTCCAGCAGGGCCTGCATCAGGCGCAGCACCTCGGCCGGCTCGACCCGGCCCTGCAAGGTGCAGCCGAAGGCCGTGCCGACGCCGCCCTCGATCAGGGTCCGGCTGCCGGCCGCGTCGCGGGCGGCGCGGATGCGGCCCAGCTCGGCGACCACTTCGTCCGGGCTCTTGCGCAGATTGGCCTGGCTGTGCAGCGCGCTGGCCGACAAGGGCAGGATCATCAGGTCGGCAGCGCCGGCGATGGCCGCCTCGGCGCCGCGCAGATTGGGCACCAGCACCGAGACGAACAGGCCGGGCAGCTCGCGCTTGGCGTGGCTCAGCAGCTCGCCGGTGTCGGCCAGCTGCGGCAGCAGCCGTGCCGGCACGAAGGAACCCACCTCGATCTCGCGCACGCCGGCCGCGTATTCGGCGCGCAGCCACTCGAGCTTCTGCGCGGTGGGCAGCACGCGCTGGATGCTTTGCAGGCCGTCGCGCAGGCCGACCTCGCGGATCTGAACCGTCTGGGCTGTCATCGGTCTTGTCTCCTTGATGCCCGGACTCTAGAGATTCCCACCAGCTTCACAAGTGGTATGTTGTCAGCCCTGAAGTGCCGAATCGGAATTCCAGACATGCGCGACCTCGACCTCAAGACCCTGCGCCTGCTGGTGGCCGTCTGCGAACACCAGAACATCAAGCAGGCCGCGCTGCAGGAGCACATCGAGCCCTCGGCGATCAGCAAGCGCATTGCCGCGCTGGAGACCGATCTGGGCACGCCGCTGCTGCTGCGGGGTCGGCGCGGCGTGCTGCCGACGCCGGCCGGCCAGGCCCTGCTGGAGCATGCGCGCAGCATGCTGTTCACGATGGAGCAGGTCGAGCAGGACATGGCCGCCTTCAGCGCCGGCACGCAAGGCCATGTGCGCCTGGTCGCCAGCGCCTCGGCGATCGCCGAGCGCCTGCTGGACGATGTCGCGGCCTTCATGCGCGCGCCGGAAAACCGGCTCATCAAGGTCGATATCGAGGAACGCTACTCCCGCGACCTGGTGCGCGTGGTGCGCGACGGCAGCGCGGCGCTGGGTGTCTGCTGGGACAGCATCGCCTTCGAAGGCCTGGCCACCCGGCCGTACCGACGCGACGAACTGGCGCTGGCCGTGCATGCGGAGCACCCGCTGGCGCGCCACAAAAAGCTCGCCTTCGCCGACACGCTGGCGCACGAGCATGTGGGCCTGCAGCCGGCCACCGCGGTGCACATGATGCTCAGGCGCGCCGCCGCCCAGGCCGGCGGCAGCCTGCATTACCGCGTCATCGTGTCCAATTTCGACGCGGCCTTTCGTGTTGTCGCGGCCAATCTGGGTATCGCGGTCGTGCCGCGCCAGGTCGGCGGCGCCTATCTCGGGCGGGGCGTGCGCCTGATCACGCTCAGCGACGCCTGGGCGCGGCGGCGCTTCGCCGTGTGCTTCAGGCCCGGCGGCTTGTCGGCGGCCGGTGAGCGCATGTGCGAGTACCTGGCCAGCATGGCCGAGCGCTGAAGGCGTCGGAAAGCCGGCTTTTTCGACGGCTGCCGCGGGCGGCGATGCCCTAGGCTAGCTCGCTTGTCAGCACGCCACCCCGTTTCGGAGAAGCCTTCATGCAAGACATGACCCCATCGCCAGCGAGTTCGCTGGGTCGCCACAGCGTGGCTTTTCGCCTTTGGGCTTCGGTGATCGCGGTCATCGTCGCGCTGATCGCGGTGATCACTTTCGCTGCCGTGCGCAGCGCCAAGGTGCAGGAGCAGACCACCGCCGTGGCCGCCGCGATGGACGCCAAGGTCGATGCCGCCAGGCGCTGGGCCGGGCTGACCACCACCAATGTCGTGCGGGTGCAGGCCTCGGCCGCCAGCACCGACCCGGCCGTCGATGCCTTGTTCAAGGAAGTGATCGGCTCCACCATCGGCGAGATCAGCAAGGTCCAGAAAGCCATCGAGGGCATGGAGCTGAGCGACAAGGACAAGGCCTTGATGGACAAGGTCGCGGCCGAGCGCAAGACCGTGCTGGACTCGCTGGCCAAGATCCGCGGCATCAAGGCCACCGACCCGGCGGCCGCAGCCCAGGAGCTGAGCGCGCGCTTCAATCCGGCGGTCGATGTCTATCTGAAGGCCTTGAATGAATTTGCCGAGGAGCAGGTCCGCGCCAAGACCGAGATCCTGGCGGCGCTGGCCGAGCAGCGCAAGAGCACGGTGCGCATCGCCGGCCTGCTGATCACGCTGGTCGTGATCGGCCTGATCGCCGGCGCGGTCTGGCTGGTGCGCTCGATCCAGCAGCCGCTGGCCCAGGCCATGAAGGCGGCCGACCAGATCGCCGGCGGTGACCTGACCACCTCGGTGCATGTCGACCGCCGCGACGAGTTCGGCCTGCTGCTGGGCTCGATGGAGCGCATGGTGGCTCAGCTGCGCCGCGTGGTCGGCGAGGTGCGCCAGGGCATCGAATCGGTGTCCACCGCCTCCAGCGAGATCGCCACCGGCAACCATGACCTGAGTGCCCGCACCGAGCAGACCGCCTCCAGCCTGCAAGAAACCGCCAGCTCGATGGAAGAGCTGACGGCCACGGTCGGCCACTCGGCCGACACCGCCCGCCAGGCCAACCAGCTGGCCGGCTCGGCCGCGGAGGCTGCGGTGCGTGGCGGCCATGTCGTCGAGCAGGTGGTCAGCAATATGGCCCAGATCACCGAGAGCTCGCGCAAGATCGGCGACATCATCGGCACCATCGACGGCATCGCCTTTCAGACCAATATCCTGGCGCTGAACGCGGCCGTCGAGGCGGCGCGCGCCGGCGAGCAGGGCCGGGGCTTCGCGGTCGTGGCCTCCGAGGTGCGCTCGCTGGCCCAGCGCTCGGCCGAGGCCGCCAAGGAGATCAAGACCCTGATCGGCGCCTCGGTCGAGCGGGTCGAGTCGGGCGCGCAGCTGGTCGAGCAGACCGGCACCGCGATGCAGGACATCGTCAGCAGCGTCAAGCGCGTCACCGACCTGATCGGCGAGATCGCCTCGGCCGCCACCGAGCAGCGTGACGGCATCGCGCAGGTCAATGTGGCCGTCACCAACCTCGATCACATGACCCAGCAGAACGCCGCGCTGGTGGAGGAATCGGCCGCCGCCGCGCAGTCGCTGCGCGAGCAGTCGGCACGGCTGGCCGAGGTGGTGTCGGTGTTTAAGGTGGACCAGCAGTTCCAGGCCAGGGCCGCCATCACGGCGCCGTCGCCGAAGCCGATCACCAAGAGCGCGCCGCGTCCCGCGCCGGTGGCGGCGAGGAAGCCGGCACCGCCGAAGCCGGTCGCCCGTCCTGCGCCGGCTCCCGCGCCCAAGGCCAGCCCGGCGCCGACCACCGACGAGTGGGAATCGTTCTGATCAGTCCCAGCTCGGCGCCAGGCCCTCTGGATTGACCAGGCGCCCGCCGCGTTCCAGGCTCGCAATCTGCGCCATCTCGGCCGGGCTCAGCACCAGCTGCTGCGCCAGCAGATTGCTGGCCAGGTTCTCGCGCTTCGTCGAAGACGGGATCACCGCATGGCCCAGCTGCAAGGCCCAGGCCAGCACGACCTGGGCCGGCGTGGCGCGGTGCGCCGCCGCGATGCCGGTGATCCGCTCGTCCTTCAGCACCGCGCCATAGGCCAGGGTCATATAGGACGTGATCGGCACGCCCTGGCTGCGCGCGAACTCGACGATCTTGCGGTTCTGCAAGTAGGGATGCAGCTCGATCTGATTGGTCGCGATGTGTTCGGCGCCGACCGCGGCAATCGCCTGCTTCAGCAGATCGACCGTGAAGTTCGAGACGCCGATCTGGCGTGTCAGGCCCTGCGCCTTGGCCTCCATCAGCGCCGCCAGGGTCTCGGCCAGCGGCACCGCGCCGCCCGGCGAGGGCCAGTGGATCAGGCTCAGGTCGAGGTAGTCGGTGCGCAGCTTGGCCAGGCTGTCCTTGAGACTTGGGATCAGCCGGTCGCCGGCCAGCTGATCGGTCCAGACCTTGGTCGTCAGGAACAGCTGCTCGCGCGGCACGCCGCTCGCGGCCATCGCCTGGCCGACCTCGGCCTCGTTGCCATAGATCTGGGCCGTGTCGATGGCCCGGTAGCCGAGTTCCAGCGCGGTGGTGACCGAGTCGATGACGATCTGGTCCTTCAGGCGGAAGGTGCCGAGGCCGAAGGCGGGGATGGTGTCGTTCATGGTTTGACCTTGCAATCAGTGAATCAATGGCCGACCGCTGCCGCCCCGCCGCGTGACGGGCTGAAGCCGCTGCGCCTGTCCAAGGCGCCGCTCCAGGCCGTCAGGCCCAGCGCGCCCAGCACCACCAGGGCGCCGATCCAGGGCGTGTTCAGCAGGCCCCAGCGCGCGACAATCTCGCCACCCAGCAGCGCACCGCCGGCGATGCCCAGATTGAAGGCCGCGATGTTCAGGCCCGAGGCCACATCGATGGCGCGCGGCGCGTGGGTCTCGGCCTGCTGCACCACATAGACCTGCAGCCCGGCCACATTGCCGAAGGCCACCGCGCCCCACAGCAGCACGGTCAGCACCACCAGCGGCTTGGAGCCGGCGGTGAAGGCCAGCAGCAGCAAGACCGCGGCCAGCAGCGCGAAGATGATCTTCAGCGCGCCGATAGGCCCGCGCTGGTCGGCCAGCTTGCCGCCCCAGATATTGCCCACAGCGACCGACACCCCGTAGGCCAGCATCACCAGGCCGACCGCACTGGCATCGAAGCCGGCGACGTCCTGCAGAATGGGCGCCAGATAGGTGAAGGCCACAAACGAGCCGCCATAGCCGACCGCCGTCATCGCATAGACCAGCAGCAGGCGTGGCTCGCGCAGCACGGCCGCCTGTTGCAGCAGCGAGGCCGGCTTGCTGTGCGCGATGTTCCTGGGCACGAAGACCAGGCTGCCGACAAAGGCGATCAGGCCCAGCGCGGCGACCGCCAGAAAGGTCGCGCGCCAGCCGAAGTGCTGGCCGATGAAGGTGCCCAGCGGCACGCCGGTCACCAGGGCCACGGTCAGGCCGGTGAACATGGTCGCGATCGCGCTGGCGGCCTTGTGCTTGGGCACCAGGCCGGTGGCGATGGTCGAGCCGATAGAGAAGAACACGCCGTGCGCCAGGCCGGTGACGATGCGGGCGGTGATCAGGCTCTCATAGCCGGGCGCCTGCCAGGCCAGCAGATTGCCGGCGGTGAACAAGACCATCAGACCCAGCAGCAAGGCCTTGCGCGGCACGCGGCCGGTCAGCGCGGTCAGCACCGGAGCGCCGATGGCCACGCCCATCGCGTAGAGGCTGACCAAGAGGCCCGCCGAGGGCACGCTGACGCCGAGGTCGGCGGCCAGGGTCGGGATCAGGCCGACGATGACGAACTCGGTCGTCCCGATGGCAAAGGCGCTGAGGGTCAGCGCCCAGAGGGCAAGAGGCATGATGAGGAACTCCGGGATGCTTGAAAGAAAGTGGCCGCAGTGTGGCCGCGCCGCCTTTGCAGATAAACCCCAGATCCCGCGATAGATTCTTGAATAAACTTCAAGAATGAAGACCACGCTCGATGAATTGCAGACCCTGGTCGCCGTGGTCGACGGCGGCTCGATCACGGCTGCCGCCGAGCGCCTGGGCCAGACCGTCTCGGCCGTCAGCCGCTCGCTGGCGCGGCTGGAGGAGAAGCTGGACACCAGCCTCTTGAGCCGCACGACGCGCCGGCTCGCGCTGACCGAGGAGGGTCAGGTCTTGCTGAGCCGGGCGCGCAAGATTCTCGACTCGGTCGAGGAGGCCGAAGACCAGCTGGCCCAGCGCCGCCAGAAGCCGGCCGGGCGGCTGCGTGTCAATGCCGCCTCGCCCTTCATGCTGCATGTGCTGGTGCCGCTGCTGGGCGAGCTGCGCGCGCGCTATCCCGAGCTGGAGCTGGAGCTCAACAGCGATGAGCTGAACATCGACCTACTGGAGCAGCGCACCGACGTGGCTTTTCGGATCGGCGCGCTGCGCGACTCCACGCTGCACGCGCGGCCGCTGGGCAGCAGCCGGCTGCGCGTGCTGGCCAGCCCGGCCTATCTGAAGGCGGTGGGCCGGCCCCGGACGGTGGCCGACCTGGCCGGCCTGAGCCTGCTGGGCTTTGCGCAACCGGAGAGCCTGAACGACTGGCCGCTGCGCCACCCGCAGGGCGATGCGCTGCGCATCACGCCCAGCCTGCAGGCCTCCAGCGGCGAGACCCTGCGCCAGCTGGCGCTGGCCGGCCAGGGCCTGGTCTGCCTGGCCGACTTCATGACCCAGGCCGATCGCGAGCGCGGCGATCTGGTCCAGGTGCTGGTCAAGGACACGGTCGAGGTGCTGCAGCCGATCAACGCGGTCTACTACCGCAACACCCAGCTGGCGGCCCGCATCGCCTGCTTTCTCGACCATGTGGCCGAGCGCATCGCCGGCTGCACCTGGGTGCTGCGCTAGCGAGCGGTGCGCGGCTCAGGCCTGCGGCGGCGACAGCAGGCGGCGTTCGCCGAGCAGCGACGCAGGTCGGTACGTCGGCGCCCCGCTCAGCGGCTGCGCGTCAGGCCTTGCAGCAGGGCGTGGCGCCGGGCCAGCGCGGCCGCGACCAGCACACCGGCCAGCACCGCCAGCCCATTGAGCAGGCCCCACAGCGGCGGCACCTGGGGCGACAGCAGCAAGGTGATCAGCGGCACCGCGACCAGAGACGTGGTGTCGGCCGCGCACACCACGCCGTACATCAGCCAGGCCAGCCAGGCCAGACCCAGGCCGCCCAGACACCAGGCGGTGGCGGGCCAGCGGCCGCGCCGGTAGGGGCGCAGCGTCACATAGCTCCAGCTCAGGGCCAGCACAAAGATGGGCAGGGCATAGACGGCGGCCTCGGCCAGCAGCTGCGGCAGGCTCTCCGTATGCCCCCACAAGGAACTCAGCACCGAGGGCAGGCGCAGACCGGCCAGCGTGCCGCCCAGCATCACCGCCGTGCTGTAGAGGGCCAGCCCGGAGGCGAAGGCACCGATGCGCCGCGAGTGTTTCATGAAGCCCTGACAAACTAGGGATGGACGTGACCCGATTCTGATGGATTGCGTCGCTGAAAACCACGCGCACCCCTCATCTCAAGGGTCGGTCTTACCCCTGCTTGATGGCCGGGCCCAAGCTGTCCACCAGGCCCTGGAAAGCCCGCCACAGCGGCGCTTGCTCGCGCCCCTGGAGCTGCTCCAGGGCCAGGGCGGCCGCCTCCAGGGTCGAGAGCTGATGCGTGCGCTGGGCCTTGCGGACCGCGTAGCGCGAGGCCGGCGGCTGCTCCCAGCTCAGCCGCGGCAGGGTCTGCAGCAGCGGGTTCAGCGCCAGCATCTTGCGGCTCTTGCGCCAGGTGCCGTCCAGCACGATCAGCCGGCTCGGCGCGGCCGGCAGCGGCGGCCCGGGCCGCGCCGGATCTTCCGGATAGAGCAGCACCGCGCCGTCCAGCAGCGGCGCCAGCTCGTCAGGCTCGAAGACCTCGCCGACCAGCAGCCGGCTGCGTGCCAGGCACAGATGCAGCAGCCGGGCCGTGCCCTTGGCCTGGCGCTCCTCCAGCGGGTGCTGCAGGATCAGCAGTTCCAGCGCGTTGTCCACCGGCGCGGCCAGCGCGCAGATGCAATGGCTTTGCGGGCGCAGGCAGCGCGTGCAGCGGGCGCGGGTCATGGTCGCCGTGGCGCTCAGGCCGGTCCGAGGCTGTCGAGCAGGCTCAGGAAACGCGCCACATCCAGCGGCTTGGTCAGATAGTGGTCGAAGCCCGCCGCCCGGCCGCGCGCCAGATCCTCGGGCTTGGCATTGGCGCTGACCGCGACCACCGGGATGCCGCGGGTGGCCGGGTCGGCGCGCAGGCGCTGCAGCACCGCATAGCCGTCGAGCTCGGGCAGATTGATGTCCAGCAATATCAGCGCCGGCCGCTGCTCGGCCGCCAGCGCCAGGCCGCCGTGCGCGCCCAGCGCCTTCAGCAGCTCGATGCCGGGCCGCATCGCGACGATGCTCTCGACCAGATGCAGATTGGCCGCGTTGTCTTCGATGCAGAGGAGCCGCCAGCTCGGCGCGCTGTCGGGCGGCAGTGCCGGCGCCGGTGCCGATGCGGGCAGGGGCAGTGCCTGCGAGCCTTGCGCCAGCGGCAGCTCGATCCAGAACTCGCTGCCCACACCGGGCCGGCTCTCGACCCCGATGCGGCCCTCCATCAGCTCGACCAGGCGCTTGGCAATGGCCAGGCCGATACCCGTGCCCTCGATCGCGGCCTGGTCGGCCGCCAGCCGCTCGAAGGGCACGAACAGCCGCGCGCGCTGCTCCGCGCTGAGGCCGACGCCGCTGTCGGCCACCGTCAGCCGCAAGCGCCCGCCCAGCGTCCGGCTGCCTATCGTGACCCAGCCCTCGCGCCGGTTGTATTTGATCGCGTTGGACAGCAGGTTCAGCAGCACCTGCTTGAGTCGCACCGGATCGGCCCAGACCAGCAGCGCCTCGGCGCCGGGCTCGGCCTGCATGCGGATGGCGCGCGCATGGGCCTGCGGGCGCAGCAGCGACAGGCAGTCGGCCAGCAGCGGCGCCAGCGCCACCGACTCGGGCGCAACCGCGAACTTGCCGGACTCGATGCGCGCCAGGTCCAGCACCTCGTTGATCAGGTCCAGCAGATGCTCGCCGGCCTTCAGGATCTCGCGCAGATAGTCGGTCTGCCCGGGCTCGCGCAGCTGCAGCTCCAGCAGCTGGCCGAAGCCCAGGATCGCGTTCAGCGGCGTGCGCAGCTCATGGCTCATGCGCGAGAGGAAATCGCTCTTCGCGGCATTGGCCCGCTCGGCCTCCTGCTTGGCCTGCAGCAGCTCGGCGGTGCGGTCCAGCACGCGCTGCTCCAGCTCCTCATTGAGCTGCTGCAGCGCCCGCTCGGCCTGCTTGCGCGCGGTGATGTCGGTGATGCTGCCGCGCACCAGGCGCTGGCCGGCCGCCGGCATGCGCACCAGCCGCACCTCGCAGGCCACGTCGCGGCCGCTGCTGTGTCTGTGCGTCCATTCGAACACCGGGCTGCCGCCATCCAGGGCCTGGCGCATCCAGCCCTGGGACGCCGCCAGGCTGGGCCGGCCGTCGGGCTGGGTCGGCGGGCTCAGCTGGCCCGGGCTGCAGCCCATCAGCTGATCGCGCGCCAGGCCGAACAGGCGCACCGCGTTCTCGTTGACCTCGCAGTAGCAGCCGGCATCGGCGTCGAACATCATGATGGCCTCGGGCGCCAGCTCGATCTGCAGGCGGAAGCGCTGCTCGCTGTCGGCCAGGGCCTGGGCGGCGCGGCGCCGCTCGGTCACGTCCATGGTCGTGCCGAACAGGCGCAGCGCCTGGCCGGCCGCGTCATGCTGAACCCGGCCTATCTCCTCCAGCACCCGTTCGCCGTCGGGGCGCAGCACGCGAAACTCGATGCGGTAGGACGGCGTCTGGCCCGGCAGCAGCGGCCGCTCGACGGTGCTGCGCAGGCGCTCGCGGTCGTCCGGATGCACGACCTGCAGCGCCAGGTCCAGGCTGGGCCGCACCAGGCCGGGCGTGAAGCCGAACAGGCGGAACTCCTCGTCCGACCAGGTCGACTGGCCGCTGATGACGTCGTAGTTCCAGTTGCCCAGATGGGCCATGGTCTGGGCCTCGGCCAGCAAGGCCTCGCTGCGCGCCAGCTGATCGCGCGCCAGCCGCTTCTCGGTGACATCGCGCAGCACCGCCAGCAGGCATTGCTGGTCCTGCAAGGTCACCAGCATCGGGCTGACATCGGCGTAGAAGACCTCGCCGCTCTTGCGCCGGAACGCCAGCTCCTGGGCCAGGCTGAAGTCGCCCCGCTCGATGCGCGCCATCACCTGGCGCATCCGCGGTATCGCATTGGGCGGATGCAGCTCGGGCGGCGTCAGCGCCAGCATCTCGGCCTCGGTATAGCCCAGCATGCGGCAGCAGGCCGGGTTGGCCATCAGCAGCCGGCCATCGGCCACCCGGGCCACCAGAATGCCCTCCTGCGCCTTGTCGTAGATGGCGCGCAGCGTGGCCTCGCTGTCCTTGAGCCGGCGCTCCAGCTCGCGCTGCTCGCCGACCTCCCAGAAGATGCCGCAGACCCCGACCGCCCGGCCCTGGGCGTCGAAGATGGGCGTCTTGATCGTGTGGACCGTGCTGTCCATGCCTTCGTGCACATCCTGCTCGTCGAAGGCCTCGACCTCGCCGCGCGCCATCACCCGGGCATCGTCGGCACGGTATTTGTCGGCCCATTCGCGTGGATGCAGCGCGTAGTCGTCGCGGCCGATGATCTCGGCCGGCGTGCGGCCGAAGCGCATCGCGTAATGCTTGTTGACGGCCTGGTAGATGCCTTGCGCATCCTTGATGAAGACGCTTTGCGGAATGTGGTCGATCAGCGCGGCATAGCTGGCGCGCTCGTCGCCCAGCGGATGGGGCGCCTCGGGGGCGGGGTCGGGACGCGCGGCAGACGACATTCGCTAGGCCTGGGTTCTATGCTGGTTTGCCGGGCAGTATCGGGGACGGGACTTGCCTAGGGCAACAAGGGCTTGTCATCCAAAAGCGCCTCTATCCTGGCCATCATCGCGCGGTAGGCCGGCGCCTCGGGGCCGCCGTACTGCTGCCGGAACTCGGCGGCGCTGAGGAACTCGGGCAGATCGGAGACATCGGGCAGCAGCTCGGCCTCGCTGAGGCCGGCGGCCAGACGCTGCTGCAGCGCCTGCGGGCGCTGCACGGCCAGCAGCCCCAGCCGGCTGCCGGCGCGGTCGGCGGCGATGTCGTTGAAGCTGAAGCCACTGCCGCCGCGGACATCGGCCTGCTCCTTGTAGAGGCCCACGGCGTCGGCCAGCGGCCCGCCGCCCTCGGCCGCCAGCACCGCCGAGATCAGCAGATGCAGCGGGAAATCAGGCCGGCCATAGAGCTGCACCTCCAGCGGCCGGGGCTGGGGCCAGCCGCGCGCGGCCGGCACCAGCCGGCCCAGGCCCTGGCCGCTGGCATAGGCGGCCAGGCTCAGCAGCGCGGCGCGGTTCTCGGCCGCCGCGTCCTGGCCGGCGGCCGTGCGCTCGGCGGCCAGCTGGAACAGCGGCGTCAGCAGCGCGACCACCGACACCGGGCCCGGCTGCTTGGCGGCCAGCTGCACCAGCCGGTCCGAATAGGCGCGCAGCCGCGCCTGATCGGCGGCCGGCAGCAGCGAGTCCAGCATGCGGCGGTAGCTGTCGGCATGCCATTCATAGGCCAGCTGCACCCGACCGTGCTCCAGCGCCACATGCTTGATCATCTGGCGCAGCAGCCGCGCTTCCTCGAAGGCCGCGACGCGCGCCAGCGCCCGCTCGCGCAGCAGCGCGGTCAGCCAGTCGGGCAGCGGCAGCCGGCCCAGGCGCAGGTCCACGATGCGCGGCAGGCCGCCGTTCTGCACCAGGCGCGCGCTGGCATTGAGCCAGAACGGTCCGCCCAGCGCCAGGCTGGCGCGGGCCAGCGCATGGCCGTCCTGCAGGCTCAGCCGGGCCGCCAGCTGCGGGTGGCGGCTGGACAGATAGTTCAGCAGCAGGGCCAGCTCGGCCTCCGACACCTGGACCGAGCGCAGCTCGCCCGGCGGCCCGAGGCGCGGGTCGTTGCGGCGCAGGAAGTTGCGGGCCTTGGCCACATCGGCGGCCGAGATCGCCGGCGGCTGGGGCACGGCCGGCGCGGTCTGCAGGGCCAGCGCCAGGGCCAGCAAGGCCGTCAGCGACAGCGCGGCCAAGAAGTAGAAAGAGCAGCGCAAAAACAATGTCATTGCCGCGCAGTCTGCCAGCTTTGCGCGTCCGGCCCGGCCTCCGGACGAACACTAGAATGCCCCGGCACGCCCGCCTGCCTTCTCGCCAACCCGGAATCTCCTGCCATGCGTTTGATCACCTCCTCGCTGATTGCCCTCGGTCTGGGCGCCGCCCTGATGGCCACGGCCTCGGCCCAGGTCACCGTCAAGGACGCCTGGGTGCGCGCCACCGTGCCGCAGCAGAGAGCCACCGGCGCCTTCATGCAGCTGAGCGCCGCCAAGGACAGCCGCCTGGTCTCGGTCAGCTCCAGCGCCGTACCCATCGTCGAGCTGCATGAGATGGCGATGGACAACCATGTGATGAAGATGCGCCAGATCCCGGCGCTGGAGCTGCCGGCCGGCAAGAGCGTCGAGCTCAAGCCCGGCGGCTATCACCTGATGCTGATGGACCTGA
The DNA here is from genome assembly GCF_040187885.1 of Roseateles cavernae. Lineage (NCBI taxonomy): Bacteria > Pseudomonadati > Pseudomonadota > Betaproteobacteria > Burkholderiales > Sphaerotilaceae > Roseateles > Roseateles cavernae. The sequence goes on along the minus strand of NZ_JBDPLH010000001.1, from coordinate 880,017 downwards.
AGCAGCAGGTGAAGGTCGGCGACACGCTGCCGCTGACCCTGGTGTTCGAGGACAAGGCCGGCAAGCGCGAGACCGTCGAGGTCAAGGCCCAGGTGCGGGCGCTGGGCGCGGCGGCCGCCAAGCACGAGGGCCATAGCGAGCACAAGCACTGAGCGCCGGTCTTCTTCAGAAGCTGTAGCGCGCCTTCGCGTAGTAGTAGGCGCCGTTGAAGCCGATCGGCGACAGCACGTCGTAGGGGAAGTTGCCGAAATAGCCGATGTCGGCGATCGAGCGGCTGGGGTAGCGGTCGCCGATATTGACGCCGCCGACGCTGAGACTGAAGGCCGGGCTCAGCTTGACTTCGGCCTCCAGATCGAGCTGCCAGCGGGCCGCATAGGTCTGGGTCGGCGTGAAGCCGCCGCCGAAGTCGAACACCCGCGTGCTGCTGCCATGGCGGGTCGCGCGGGCCTGCCAGTTCCAGGCCCCGCCCTGCCAGTTGGCGCCGATCACATGGCGCAGCCGCGGCGCGGCACCGCTCAAGGTGTTGCGCTCCTCGGTGCCGACCAGGGGCCGGTCAACACCCAGCGCCACCAGCGCGGCCGGCGTGTTCTGGATGTTGCGTAGCGTCGTCTTGTTATAGGACGAGGCCAGGCTCCAGCGCAGCTCGCCGCCCAGCGCCGCATGGCGCCACTGGCCGACCAGGTCCAGGCCCCGGGTGTGGGTGTCGACCGCATTGGTGAAGAAGTTGACGCTGTCGACCCCGCTTTCGCCGAACTGGCTTTGGATCAAGCCGGTCAAGGCTTCGCTGGACAGGCGCTCGGACAGCGTGATGCGGTTCTTGACCCGCACCGTGTAGGCGTCCGCCGAGAGGCTGCTGCTGGCGCTGGGCCTCAGGGTCAGGCCCAGGCTGGCGTTGCGGGCCTTCTCGGCCCGCAGGTCCTGCGCCCCCAGCGCGCGGGCAATCGCGCCGTTGGAAGGCAGGGTGCGCACCTGGCTCAGCGCGCCGCCGTCGCCGCGGTCGGTGACGGTGAAGCTGAAGCCGGTCTGGGCCAGCGAGGGCGCGCGGAAATTGCTCGACAGCGCGCCGCGCAGCGCCACCGCGGGCGTGAAGGCATAGCGGGCCGAGAGCTTGGCGGTGGTGGCGGCGCCGAAGTCGGAGTAATGGTCCCAGCGCAGCGCGGCGTCGGCGAAGAGTTCGCGCGTCAGGTCGGCGCTGAGGTCGGCATAGAGCCCGGTGACGCGGCGCGACAGCCTGAGCGCATCGCGCGGCTGCAGTCCCGGCGCGGCCTGGGCGCCGGCCGGGCCGTCGAAAGGGCCCACCGCATAGGAGGCCGGGTCGCCGGGCCGGGTTTCGAAGCGCTCGTGCCGCGCTTCGCCGCCCAGCGCCAAGGTGGCCGGCCTGGCAAGACCTGGCACCAGCAGCTCGCGCGTGAAGTCGGCGCTGGCGCTGAGCTGGCGGCTGCCGAACTGGCCGAGATGAAAGCGTGTCGGGCTGGCCGCGCCCAGCGAGGTGTTCAGGGTGTTGCGCAGGCCGTAGTCGAAATCGTTCTGGCCCAGGTTCAGGCTGGCGTCATAGCTCCAGACCGGGCCCAGCGCGCCGCGCAGCCCGGCCACGGCCTGCAGATCGCGGTTCTTGCCGGTGGTCTGCGGGCGAAAGCCCTTCGGGTAGAGGGCTTTGACATTGGCCCCACTGTCCGGATAGCGGAAGTAGGCCGCGCCGAGCGTCTCGCGCTGGTCCCAGGTGGCGAAGGCATAGGCCTCGTCGCCGCCGGCCAGACTCAGGCCGCTGTTGAGCCAGAGGCTGAGCTTGTCGGTCTCGGGCTCGCCGGGCGCGTAGTTGCGCTGGCCCACGGTCGCCAGATTGGCCGGCGTCGGCTCTTCCCAGGGCGGCAGCTGGTCGGGGCCGGCGCGGTTCGTCGCGTTGCGGTGCGCCGCCTCGGCGCCCCAGCGCAGGAAGCCGGCGTCGCCGAGCCGGTGGCCCAGCGTGGCGCGCAGCTCGCGGCTCTGGCCGTCGGTGAGGCGTTGGCCGGTGGGCTTGAAGTCGGTGTGATGGGCGCCGAGCGTGCCCTCGATCTCGCCAGCGCCGCTGCGGGCGTCGTCGAGGATGATGTTGATGACGCCGGCGATCGCGTCCGAGCCGTACTGCGCGCCGGCCCCGTCGCGCAGCACCTCGATGCGCTGGATCGCCGACAGCGGGATCGAGTTGAAGTCCACCGGATTGGTGCCCTTGCCGGTCTTGGATTCCAGATTGACGATGGCGCTGTTGTGGCGGCGCTTGCCGTTGATCAGCACCAGCACCTGGTCGGGTGAGAGCCCGCGCAGCTGGGCCGCGCGCACATGGTCGCCGCCGCCCGAGTTGGACTGGCGCGGGAAGTTGAACGAGGGCAGCAGGGCCTGCAGCGCGGCGGCCAGATTGCCGTCGCCGGCCACCGCGCGGCGCAGCTCCTGCTGGCTCAGCACATCGATGGGCAGGCTGGAGTTCAGCAGCGTGCGGTCCTTGGCGCGCGTGCCGGTGACCAGCACGCCGTCGAGGCTGTGCTGGGCCAGGGCCGGGCTCTGGGGGAGCAGGGCCAGCAGACTGGCCAGGGCGATGCTCTTCGTTCTTTTCATGACGGCAAGGGGATAAGGCAAGAAGTGACCCCGGCGAGGCTAAGGCGCCGACGGCGCGGCGCCAACAACGCATTGGGAATATGCTCATGCAGTCGCGCCGACGCATCAGATGGCGTGTCGATGGGCAGGGCGGTCGGCGTAGCATCGCGCCCCATGTCCGAACCCTCCATCGCCCTGCCCGAGCGCCGCCTCGATGTGCGCCATGCCGTGTCCGTCTGCGTCGGCATGGTGATAGGCGCCGGCATCTTCAAGACCTCGCCGATGGTGGCCGGCGCGCTGGCCAGCGATGCGCAGCTCTATCTGGCCTGGGCCTTCGGCGGCCTGCTGTCCCTGGTCGGCGCGCTGTGCTTTGCCGAGATGGCGGCGGCCTTTCCCGATGCCGGCGGCGACTATCACTTTCTGCGCCGCGCCTATGGCCAGCGCCTGGGCTTTCTGTTCGCCTGGTCGCGCTTCGCGGTGATACACACCGGCTCGATGGCCTTGCTGGCCTTTGTGTTCGGCGACTATCTGGCCCAGGCGATCGATCTCAGCCCCTGGCTCGGGCCCTATGCCAATGCGGTGCTGGCGGCCGGCCTGATCGCGCTGCTGACCGCGCTGAACCTGGCCGGCGTGCGGGTCGGCCTGGGCACCCAGCTGGGCCTGATGAGCGTGGTGCTGGGCGGGCTGGCGCTGCTGGGCGGGGCCGGACTGTCGCTGGGCGTGCCGCCGCAGACACCGCTCAGCACGGCCGGCGCCACGCCCGACTGGGGCACGGCGATGATCTTCGTCTTCCTGGCCTATGGTGGCTGGAGCGACGCGGCCACCCTGTCGGCCGAGATGCGCGACGCGAAGCACGGCATCGTCAAGGCGCTGCTACTCGGCCTGGCCCTGGTGATGGGCCTCTACCTGCTGGCCAACTGGGCCTATCTGCAGGGTCTGGGTCTGGCCGGCCTGGCCGCCAGCGCCGCCCCGGCCGCCGACCTGATGCGCGCGGCCTTCGGGCGCGGCGGCGAGCTGTTGATCGTGGGCATCGTCACCTTGACCGCGCTGTCGGTGATGAACGCGATCCTGATCGCCGGGCCGCGCACCACCTATGCGGCGGCGCGGGACCTGGCGCGCGAACTCCACCTCGGCAAATGGAACGCCAAGCGCGGCACGCCGACGGCGGCCGTGCTGGCCACCAGCGGCGTGGCGCTGGCCCTGGTGGCCTTCGGCGCGGCCACGCGGGGCGGCTTCTCGACCATGGTCGACTACCTGTCGCCGGTCTACTGGTTCTTTCTATGCCTCAGCGGCGCCGCCGTCATCGTGCTGCGCCGCCGCGAGCCGGATGCGCCGCGCCCGTTCAAGGTGCCGCTGTACCCGCTGCTGCCGTTGCTCTTTGTGGGCTGCTGCGCCTATCTGCTCTATGCGAGCCTGGTGTATGTGAAGGCGGGGGCGCTGGTGGGGGTCGCGGTGCTGGGGGTAGGGGCGGTGGTGTTGTGGCCGATGACGCGGGGGGCGCGGTAGGGGGGCTGCCCGTTCCCCGCTCCGCCACGGCCCTACACCTGCCCACCCACGCCCTTGAACTTATCCACGAACGCGGCGATTTTCTGAAACACGCCCTGCTTTTTGGACAGGTACTGCGGATTCAGCGGGCTCATCTTGGGAAGAACCGCATTGAGTTCAGTGCCCGTCTCACTGGCGAACTCCCGTTTGAGTGAGGCGGTTATATAGCGCCTTGCGGCCTCCTCATTCAGGTTCTCGGCGCTGATCAGCTCTTGCACCTCACGCTGCTGCTCCGCTTGGGCAAAGGTGAAGAAGGCGTCAATCACACCGGCCTTGTCTCCCATCCGGTCCAGATCGGTCTGGTTGATGAAGTCCACCACCAGACTCTCTTTGGCACGGTTGCCCAGGCTCGCGCGAATCACGCGGCGCACCTCATCCACCAACTCCGATTTGCTCCTGATCTTTTTGTTGTGCTCAAAGATCAACTCCAGGATGTAGTCCAGATTGATTTCTTGCGACTTGAGCAGGTCCACCTCGAAGATCACATCGTCCCAATCAATGGTGGACTGGTCCTTCTCAGCCCCGGCCTTTTGCCGGCGCAGCCAGTCGCGCACGTCGTTGTAGGTGGAACGGTAATCCTGAATCTTTCGCTCAGCGGGGATAGTGATGGCTTGCAGCGCGCTCAGATCCTCGGCATTCAGATAGTGCTTTGCCTTGAACGCCTCCACCGCAGTCGGGTCATGCATGTCGACGCTCTGCAAAGCCTTAAGGCTGGCAAATTCATCGTAGTTTTGCAGTACGTTCTCAACGCGCAAGTACTCGCCAAACAGCTTGGCGAAGGCTTTCTTGTCGGCCTCTTTTTCGATGGCGGCAGGGGCCGGAAAACGCTGTTCCAGCTCCTTCACCACCTCCACAAAGCCACGCCGCGCTTCGCCGGTCACGACATCGGTGAAGCCCTCCATGTATTCCTTGTAGCTCTTCTCCAGCACCACGTTCTTGGTGTTCTTGTCGCCGAACAAAGTGATGGCAGCTATGGTCGCCTGCTCCAGATCGCGGAAGGTGACGATGTTGCCAAAGGTCTTGGTGGCGTCAAAGATGCGGTTGGTGCGCGAATAGGCTTGCATCAAGCCGTGGAAGCGCAGGTTTTTGTCCACGAACAAGGTGTTCAGCGTGGGGGCGTCAAAGCCGGTCAGGAACATGCCCACCACGATCAGCAGATCCACTTGTTCTTCGCTGGGAAGTCTCTTGCCGCTATCGTCTGCGCCCTTTACGCGTTTGGCCAGATCGCGGTAGTAGTTTTGAAAGCCGTTGCTGTCCACGCTGAAGTTAGCTTTGAACAGCGCGTTGTAGTCCGCGATGGCCGCGCTCAAGAACTCCTTGGCGCTGCTGTTCATGGCCGACACATCGAAGCTCTCGTCCTGAATGTCGCCCACCGCTTCCTGCTCTTCGTTGGCAGCAAACGAGAAGATGGTCGCCACCTTTAAAGGCTTGCCGCTACTCTTTTGCTGCTCCCTGAAGCACTCGTAATACAGCTTGGCAGCGTCCACGCTGCTGACCGCGAACATGGCATTGAAGCCCTTGTTGCCCGCTTGCAGGCGATGGGTTTTCTGTCGGAAGTTGCTCAGGATGTACTGCGTGATCTCGCGGATGCGGTCGGGGTGCAACAAGGCTTGCCTGTTCTCCGCCGCGCTAAGCTTTCTCTCGTCTTGCTCAGTTTCGATGGCTTTGAACCGCGGGCGCACATCGTTGTAGTCAACCTTGAACTTCAGCACCTTCTCATCACGAATTGCATCGGTGATCACATACGAATGCAGCTCGCGGCCAAAAACACTTGCAGTGTCTTCTGCACCCAAAGCGTTATGGCCGGCAATTATTGGCGTGCCAGTAAAGCCAAACTGATAGAACTTCTTGAACTTCTTCTTCAGGTTCTTCTGGGCTTCACCGAACTGGCTGCGATGGCACTCGTCAAAAATGAAGACCACCTGCTTGCCGTAGACGGGCAGATCGCCCTCGCTCTTCATCAGGTTGTTGAGCTTCTGAATGGTGGTGACGATGATCTTGTTGTCATCCTTGTCCAGATTGCGCTTCAGGCCAGCGGTGCTGTCCGAGCCATTCACACTGTCCGGTGAAAAGCGCTGGTACTCCTTCATGGTCTGGTAGTCCAGATCCTTGCGGTCCACCACAAAGAACACCTTGTCGATGAACTCCAGCTCGGTGGCCAGGCGAGCCGCCTTGAAGCTGGTCAGCGTCTTGCCGGAGCCGGTGGTGTGCCAGATGAAGCCGCCGCCCTCTGGCGTGCTCCAGCTCTTGGCCTGGTAGGCGCTGTTGATCTTCCACAGAATGCGCTCGGTGGCCGCGATCTGGTAGGGGCGCATCACCAGCAGCGTGTTGCTGGTGTCGAACACCGAGTAGCGCAGCAGCACCTTCAGCAGCGTGTCTTTCTGGAAGAACGTGGCCGTGAAGTCCTTCAGGTCTTTGATCAGGCTGTTGTCGGCCTTCGCCCAGTGCATGGTGAAGTCGAAGCTGTTCTTGTTGCGCTGGGTGGTGTTGGCAAAGTAGCGGCTGTCGGTGCCATTGCTGATCACAAACAGCTGCAGAAACTTGAACAAGGAATGCGCGCCGTTGAAGCTCTCCTTGCTGTAGCGGTGCACCTGGTTGAAGGCCTCGCGAATAGCCACCCCACGCCTTTTCAGCTCCACCTGCACCAGGGGCAGGCCGTTGACCAGGATGCTCACGTCGTAGCGGTTGGCGTGGCCACCCGTTTGCTCAAACTGCTTGATCACCTGCACCTTGTTGCGGGCGAGGTTCTTCTTGTCCAGCAGGTAGATGTTCTGGATGCGCCCATCGTCAAACACGAAGTCGTGCACATGGTTGTCGTGGATCTTGCGGGTTTTTTCAACGATGCCATCGCTGGGCTTGTGCAGCCAGGTCTCCACAAAGCGCAGCCACTCGGCGTCTGAAAACAGCACATTGTTGAGCTCTTGCAGAGCCACACGCACATTGGCCATCAAGGCCTCGGGCGTATTCAGGCCCAGCGGCGCCTCATAGCCTTGATGGACCAGATCCTGAATGAACTCCCGCTCCAGATCGCTTTCGCTTTGATAGCCCTCGGTGACCTGCCATTCCTTGCTGTACTTGTCCAGAACGATGAAGTTATTGGACTCGGCAATTGTCTTGTAGTTGTCAATCATTCGGCTGAACCCTTGTTCTGCATCAGTCGTTTGACTTCGCGATCAAAGTCCGATTCGATCCGCTGCTGCTTATTGAATTTTTCATATTCAGCGAAGGCTTTGCGCTCGGCTTGCTGGCGCGTAGTACTGCCATAACCTTCAAGAATCTGATACTCATTGAAGGAGAGAAACTTGTCCACGCTTTGAGCAAAGCTCTCCATCGTGAAGGTATTGCGCCGCTCGATAATCCCCTCGATGTAATCGAAGAATGCGGACACGGCCCGCTCAAGCTTTTTGATATCGATCTCGCTCAGGTAATTCTTCGCAATCACCGCATCCGACTTCAAGACACGGCCCTCCGGCGCATTCTTGTAGGTGCTCATGCCCATCAGGGGCTTGCTGGCATCGGCGTTCAGCGCAATTATTTCCGCCGAAGTATGGCCGGTGATCGCATAATGAAACTTGTCCTGCACATGCGCGTAGAATAGGCGAGTGGCTTCTGATTTTGGGTCGTAGTCAATGCTGCACTCGGCAAAGATATCCGTGATCTGCTGATAGATTCGCCGCTCACTCGCACGAATGGAGCGCACCCGCTCCAGCAATTCACGGAAGTAATCCTTGCCAAAGTAGCGGCCGTTTTTCAAGCGCTCGTCATCGATGGCAAAGCCCTTGATGATGTATTCCTTGATCAACTGGGTGGCCCAGATGCGGAACTGCGTGGCCTGCGCCGAGTTCACCCGGTAACCGACCGAAATCACCGCATCCAGGTTGTAGTACTTGACCTGTTGCGTTTGTGTCAAGCCGGCCACCGCCCCGTGATCCGTGGTTGTTTCCAAAATGGAAATAACCACTTCTTCCGCCAGTTCGCCACTCTCGAAAATATTCTTCAGATGCTTGGAAATGGCCGGCACACCCACGCCAAACAGCTCGGCCATGCGTTTTTGCGTCAGCCAAATCGTCTCGGCACTGAGCAGCACCTCAACCTTGATGGCGCCATTTGGTGCGGTGTAAAGCAAAAACTCCGTGGTTTGATCACGCAGACTCAGACTCTTACTGGGCATTGTTTACTTCCCCCTGCCAAAAGCCATGCTTGCTTGTCAGATGCGTCAGCAGCAACTTGACCATCGCCTGCTCGGCGGGCGTCGGCTGTGCCACCGCTTCATTCGACAACGTGCTGTGGCTGGTGAAATTGAGGACCCGGCTCAGGTAGAGCTGCTGGTCATCCGGCAAGAGCTCCGACCAGCCCCGGTGGCCCAGAAAACTGGCCGTCTTCTCGTAGAGATTGCGCAGCAAGGTGAAGTGGTAGCGCTCAACCCGGTTCTCGGCAATCGCCTGCTCGATGGTTTGCTTCAAATGCAGGTGATAAGAAAAGCTCTTGTTGGAGTCGCCCTGCTTTTCAGTGAGGGCAAAGCTGCCGTCGTCAAAACGCTCCAGCAGGTAGCACACCTTGTTCTTGAGCTCATTGAACAGCACGTTGTAGAACAGCGGGCTGTGCGTCGTGATGATGAACTTCAGGTCGGATTGGCTGGATTTGATCAAACTCGCCAAATTGACCGCCAACTCGATCAGGTGGTTTTCATCGAGTGAACTGACCGGGTCATCAATGAACACATAGCCCAAGTTATTGAACGCTGGGGTGGAGCGATCTGCCACCTCCGGGATGTTCAGCTCGGCAATCAGTTGCTCCAGCAGCGCGTTGAACACACTCCAGATGAAATTGCTTTCCTCACCTTTGGAGATCTTGATGTTCGGCTCTGGCTGATTGTTGCCGCGCTCGAAGGAAAAGCTCACGGCCGAATAGTCCGCGCTGAAATGCGGCGTCAGCTTGTCGCTGGTGTAGCGCTGGAAAGTGGCAGTGATGCTCTGATCCTGGCCCTGTTCTTCAAACACCCATCTTGTGAAGGCGTTGGGCTGGATTCTCAGCTTGGGTTCGGCATCCTGACCCAGATCGTTATCCCAATAAAACAGGTCTTCGGTGAAGGCGCTGTAGTAGAGGATTCTCTTGCTGGCCAGGTCTGACGTCGATGCGTCTTCGCCCTCGCCCTTGGGCGAGATCAGTTCCTTGAACTCCCGCGACAGGCGTGTCTTGCCCGTGCCATTGAAAGCGTAGATCAACTGCACCTTTGGAACTGGTTTGGCTTCGTCAACCTCTTTGGTTTTCTCAGCAACAGTTTTCCTGACTGTCTTGGGCGTGCTGAGTTGCTGCGCAATTTCCGTTAGCGTCTTGCCCATGTCAGGCCTCTAGCTGCGAGGTCTTCGGGAAGCTCAACAGCAAATCGCGGTAATGCTCGTATTGCTTTTGACGCAACGCAATTTCACGCGGCAAGCCTTCGCTGATGGAGTTGGTCAGGGCATCGAATTTGTCAAGGATGGCGACGATGCGCACCTGCTCAGCGAGAGATTTTTCAGGATCATCCGGAAACGGGACAGGAATCCTGACTTTCTCCAATCCATTGATCAGCAATCTATTGACCTTCCCTCGCGATACATGTTTCGCCTTCTCATCAATGAATGCCGCCGTTTGCATCACGTAGGAAACAAACTTTGGATTCATTGAATGCCGAAAAGCATAGCTGTCGTCATGGATGGCAACCCGTTCACTTCCAATCCAGGCAACGGCCTTGCCAACATCCTCAACCGTCTCGCCAACACCCGCAATGACGACGTCACCTGGCTCTGCATAGCGTAGCGATTCGGCCAAGTCCTTTCTGACCTGGGAATGTGCGTGAGAGGCAAATGCGCCATACCGGGTATATATCTCGCCGTAATGAATGACGCTGATTCCGTCTTCAACATAGTCGGCCTTGGTGAAGCGCTTGCCGCGGATAAATTCCCCGATCTCGCCCAGCGCGCACCACTCCACATTCCCGTCTTCAAAACCCAACAACTGGTCGCGATAGTGCTTGTATTGTTCTTTGCGAGCTGTAAGCTCGGCTGTAAGCTCGGCTGTAAGCTCGGTAAAGGTATCCAGTACACGAACGATTTCGGTCTGAATTTCAAGCGATTTTTTCGGATTTCCTGGACAAAGGATGGGGATTCTTATCTTCTTAAATCGTTCTTTCGATATATTGAACCTGGTTACCCCACTCGCAGCCCTTGCGATATCGGCGCGCAGGATTTTTGAGCGAAATAGGTATTTTGAAAATTCAGGTGTCAAGGGGGTTCCTTCATTGAACCTCAATCCGAATGAGAAGCTATTCAAATAGATTGGCTCTGCGAACTTCTTAGTGACGGCGGAGGACATGCCTGCCTCGTCGGCAATCTCGGATGATCCGGTGAACAACACATCACCGTATTTGACTTCATTTTGCTTTTCATTGGATGAAATTTTGACGCACTCGAGAGCATCAAAGTCAACATCTATGTTGGCAAATATATTTTTATACGTGATAAATTTTGAGGTTCCGCTCTCAAAATCAGATTTCGTTTTTCCACTAAGTCCGCCGTAAATTTCGGCCACTTGCCCTAAGGGCTTCCACTCGACATCCACCCCATCGAGCAGCTTCTCCATAAAGCCCAGACTGCTCATGCCTCCAACTCCTCGCCTTCAATCTTCGCCACGATGGCGTCAATCTCCTTACGCAACTGGTCGATCCGCGACGCGGTAGTTTTCAGTTCGGCATTGAGCTGGGCAATATCCACTACTTCGCGGGTGTCCTTGGCCTCTATATAGCTGCTGACCGACAGGTTGTAATCATTGGCGGCCACCGTCTCAAAAGGGACGGACTGGGCGAAGTGGTCGATGTTCGCCTTGCTGCCGAACACCTGCATGATTTGCTGGATGTGGCCGGGATTGTTCTCGTCATCGTTGTCCGTGAGAACGTTGTTGTTGGTTTCTTTCTTGAACAGTCCGCTGGCATCGATGAACTGAATCGTGGTGTCGGTCTTGTGCTTGGACAGCACCAGAATCGTCACGGCGATGGTGGTGCCGTAGAACAGGTTGGGCGCCAGCGAAATCACCGTTTCCACATAGTTGTTGTCCACTAGGTATTGGCGAATCTTCTGCTCGGCGCCGCCCCGGTAGAAAATGCCGGGAAAGCAGACGATCGCCGCGCGGCCTCGTGCGGAGAGATAACTCAGCGCGTGCAACACAAAGGCAAAGTCGGCCTTCGATTTGGGCGCGAGCACGCCGGCCGGGGCAAAGCGATCATCGTTGATCAGCGTGGGGTCGTCGCTGCCGATCCACTTCACCGAATAGGGCGGGTTGGAGACGATGGCGTCAAAAGGCCGGTCGTTGGCAAAGTGCGGCTCGATGAGGGTGTCGCCCAGTTGGATATTGAATTTGTCGTAGTTGACGTTGTGCAGGAACATATTCATCCGCGCCAGGTTGTAGGTGGTGTGGTTGAGTTCCTGGCCGAAGAATCCCTCTTCAATGATGTGGGCGTCGAAATGCTTCTTGGCTTGCAGCAGCAGCGAGCCGGAACCGCAGGCCGGGTCGTAGATCTTGTTGACCCGGGTCTGCCCGTGCATGGCAACCTGGGCAATCAGCTTGGAGACATGCTGCGGCGTGAAGAACTCGCCACCCGACTTGCCCGCGTTGGCGGCGTAGTTGGAGATGAGGAACTCGTAGGCGTCGCCGAACAGGTCGATCTGGTTGCCTTCAAAGTCGCCAAAGTTGAGATCGGCCACGCCTCTGAGCACAGCGGCCAGGCGGGCGTTTTTATCTCTGACCGTGTTACCCAGGCGGTTGCTGGTGGTATCGAAGTCGGCAAACAGGCCTTTGATGTCGCGCTCAGACGGGTAGCCGTGGGCTGAGGCTTCAATCGCGGCAAAGATGGCGGCCAGGTCGGTGTTCAGGCTTTCACGACTCGCGGCGCCGGCGGTCACCCTGGCGAAGAGCTGGCTGGGGTAGATGAAGTAGCCCTTGGTTTTGACGGCGTCGTCTTTGATCTCGGGGGTGATCACGCTGTCGGACAGCTCGGCATAGCGGACGCTGTCGTCGCCGCCTTCGATATAGGCCGCAAAGTTTTCGCTGATGAAGCGATAGAACAGGGAACCGAGCACGTATTGCTTGAAGTCCCAGCCGTCAACGGCACCGCGAACCTCGTTGGCGATTTGCCAGATGCGGCGCTGCAATTCGGCGCGCTGTTGTTTGCCTGTCATGATCAAAGTCCAGTTTCTTTTCGTTGTATTGGGCTCAAGCGCGAGGCGCGAGCTCAAGAGAGCCTGAATGATTGCATATGGCCACCGCGCAAGTTCACGGTCAGCGCCCCCAGCAGCAGCCCCCGCCACTTGCAGGCAGCCTCCCACCCGATCCCGCCCCATCCATAGTGATCCCACCCGGCCGGAGACAATCACCGCCGCCATGTCCTCCGCCCCCCCGCCATCCACTCTCACCCCCCGCCTCTGGCCCCCCGACGAAGCCACACTCCGCACCCTGTTCGAGCGCGGGCGGCTCAAGCGCGGCGCCGAGCTGACGCACCAGCTGAGCGATATCCGGCAGGACGCCCATGGCGCCAGCGCGCGCTTCCCCGGCCCGCGCGGCCAGGTCTATGAGCTGGCGCTGCAGGGCGTGGCCGGCCGCGATGGCCGGCCGCACTACAGCGCGCTGTGCAGCTGCCGCACGGCGCGTTTTTGCGAGCATGCGGCGGCGCTGATGGTGAAACTGCAGACCGAGGCCGATGCGCCGCTGCGCGCGCAGCTCTTGCACACCTGGGTCGAGGCGCTGCGCCGCAAGGCCGGCCGTGCCGAGCTGCAGCAGCTGCCGCGCCTGCCCGAGGCCGATGCGGCGAAGCTGATGGATCTGCTGCTGGGCGATGCATTGCCGCCGCCGCCCGCGCCCTTGCCGCAAGCCGAGGCGCCTGAACCCGCCGGTGAGTCCGCCCGGTTCCGCCCGCGCCTGACCCTGAAGACCCTGGGCCGTGGCGACGGTCTGCTGGGTCTGAGCCCCAGCGGCGGAAAACTGGGCCCGCGCGGCAATGTGGTCACGGTCGCCCAGGTCGACTGGACCTACCGGCTGGCCGATGGCCTGCTCTGGACCACGCCGGCGCCGCGCTCGCTGCTGAACAGCCGGCCGGGCGCGACGCAGCAGGTGGGCGATGGCCGGACGCTGGCCCGCGATCTCGGCGCCGAGGCCGAGGCGCGCGACCAGCTCTGGGCCCTGGGCCTGCTGCCGCTGGACCCGGCCGCGCTGCAGTGGCGCAACCCGGCGGCCGTAGCCGGGCATGAGAACCTCTGGACCCTGCTGCAGGAAGAGTTCTTCGGCGAGTTCTGGACCGAGCGGGTGCCCGAGCTGCAGAAGCTGGGCTGGGCGGTCGAGGCACGGCCCGGCTTCGCGCACCGCGCGGTGGCCGGCGAGGCCTGGCGCATCCGCATAGCCCCGCTCAGCCTGCCGGCCCGCGAGGGCGCCTGGCTGCTGAGCCTGGGCGTCGAGATCGAGGGCGAGAGCCTGGACCTGGCGCCGATGATTGCCGACCTCTTGCGCCGCGACGCGCGCTGGTTCGACGCCGAGCAGATCGCGGCCATCGACGACCTGTCCATCATCCTGCTGCACGCGCCGGGCGGGCGCCGCATCGAGGCACCGGCCTCCATCCTGAAGCCCATCCTCGGCGCGATGGTGGACCTGCTGGCCGACCCCAAGCGCGCCGAGGGTCCGCTGCAGCTCAGCGACTGGGACGCCGGCCGGCTGGAGCTGCTGGACCAGGGCCGCGCCGGCTGGCAGATCCAGGGCGACGCCGGGCTGCGCCAGATGGCCAACAAGCTGCGCGCGGCCGGCTCGCCGCGGCCGGTGGCGCCGCCCGAGGGCCTGGGCCTGACGCTGCGCGGCTACCAGCTGGCCGGCCTGGCCTGGCTGCAGTACCTGCGCGAGCAAGGCCTGGCCGGCATCCTGGCCGACGATATGGGCCTGGGCAAGACGGCCCAGGCCCTGGCCCATCTGCTGCTCGAGAAACAGGCCGGCCGCATGGCCGATCGGCCGGCGCTGGCCGTGCTGCCGACCTCGCTGCTGTTCAACTGGCTGGCCGAGGCGCGGCGCATCGCGCCCCAACTGCGCGTGCTGCTGCTGCACGGGCCCGAGCGCCATGCGCACTTCCCGCGCCTGGCCGATTACGACCTGGTGCTGTCGACCTATCCGCTCTTGTGGCGCGATATCGAGGCGCTGGCGGCGCAGCCCTGGCATCTGCTGATCCTCGACGAGGCGCAGACGGTCAAGAACGCCGGCAGCCGGGCGGCCAAGGCGGTGCGGCGCCTGCGCGCGCGGCACCGGCTGGCGCTGACCGGCACGCCGCTGGAAAACCATCTGGGCGAGCTGTGGGCGCAGTTCGACTTTTTGATGCCGGGTTTTCTGGGCGACGAGCGCAGCTTCTTCAGGCTCTGGCGCAAGCCCATCGAGGTCAATGGCGAGAGCCTGCGGGCCCAGCTGCTGAGCGCGCGCGTGCGGCCCTTCATCCTGCGCCGGCGCAAGGAGGAGGTGGCCACCGAGCTGCCGCCGCTGACCGAGGTGACGCGGCGGGTGCGGCTCTACGGCCAGCAGCGTGATCTGTATGAGAGCGTGCGGGTGGCGGCCGATACCCAGGTGCGGCGCGTGCTGCAGCGGCGCGGCTTCGGCGCGTCACAGATCACCGTGCTGGACGCCTTGCTGAAGCTGCGCCAGGTCTGCTGCGACCCGCTGCTGCTGAAGGATGTGGAGTTGAAGCCGGACACCGAGCGCGCCAAGCTGGAGCTGCTGGCCGAGATGCTGCCGGAGCTGCTGGCCGAGGGGCGGCGGGTGCTGGTGTTCTCGCAGTTCGCCGAGATGCTGGGGCTGATCGCCGCGCAGCTGCGGCAGCAGGAACTGGACTTCCTGGTGCTGACCGGCGCGACGCCGGTGGCGCAGCGCGGCGAGATCGTGCGGCGCTTCCAGGCCGAGGCCTGCCCCTTGATGCTGATCAGCCTGAAGGCCGGCGGCGTGGGGCTGAACCTGACGGCGGCCGACACGGTGATCCATGTCGACCCCTGGTGGAACCCGGCCGTCGAGGCCCAGGCCAGCGCGCGGGCGCACCGCATCGGCCAGGACAAGCCGGTGTTTGTCTACAAACTGGTGGTGGAAGGCAGCATCGAGGAGCGGATGCTGGAGCTGCAGGCCCGCAAACTGGCGCTGGCCGAGGGCGTGCTGGGCAGTGACGGGGCCGATGCGGCCAAGTTCACCGAGCAGGATCTAGAGCGGCTGCTGGCGCCGCTGGCTTGAAAAATGCACCTTGACGGTGCATTTCCGGTTCAGCGCTTGCGGTCGAATCGCAGGGCGCGGGCCAGGCTGCGGCGATCGCTGCCCAGGCTGCCGGGCTCGAAAGCCTCGTGCTTGCGGCCTTTGTCGGTATTCAGCTCCGCCATTGCCAGGGGGCGGACTTGAGATTCGTTGCGTTGCTGTTGGTGCTGCTGACTTTTCATGGCTGATGCCTTCTTCTCCAGCCCGACTTGGTGCAATTACCTGCGGGTACGGGCACAACGCCGTCCAAACTGGGGCGGTTGACAGCGACTTGCAAGAAATCTTTGCCGCTTTCTCGCTACAGTGCAGCGCCATGCCGACCAACGCCCCTGCCGCCCTGCCGCCCCTGCCGGCCACCACCCTGGTCGCCTGCCTGTGCGCCGGCTGGTGCCGGGTCTGCGACGACTACCACGCGGTCTTTGCCGCGCTGCGCGAGCAGCACCCGGGCTACCGCTTCGTCTGGGTCGATATCGAGGACGATGCCGAGCTGGTCGGCGATCTGGAGGTCGAGACCTTCCCGACCCTGCTGGTCGGCCAGGGCCAGCAGCTGCGCTTCATCGGGCCGGTGACGCCCCAGCTGGCCACCGCCCAGCGCCTGCTGGCGGCGCTGGGCCCCGGCCCGGCCCTCGCATCCAGCCCGGCCGTCCAGGCCCTGCTGTCCCGGCTGCAACAAAGCTGTTGAGCCGCATGCGGGAGAATGGGCGACCTGCTCAACCCCATCAGCCATGACGGTTCAACTCAAAAAGTCTGCCCCCGCCAGCGCCATCGCCATCACCGTGGTCGACCGCGCGGCCTTCCAGGCCCTTGCTCCGAAACTCCCCGCGCCGACCCGCCACTGGCTGGCGACGCTGGGTTTTGTCGGCGCGCCCGACAGCCTGGCCCTGGTGCCGGGGCCGGACGGCAAGCTGGGCCGGGTGTTCGCCGGCGTGGCCCACGCCCATGCACCGTTCGCGCTGTCCGCGCTGCCGCAAGCCCTGCCGGAAGGCGTCTACGCCCTGGCCGAGGACGGCCTGGCGATGGACGCCGAGGCGGCCGCGCTGTCCTGGGAGCTGGGCGGCTATCAGTTCGACCTCTACAAGCCACGCCGCCGCCCGCCGGCGACCCTGGTGCTGAGCAACAGCCCCGAGGCCCAGCGCGGCCTGGCGCTGGCCACCACGATGGCCGCGACCCGCGACCTGGTCAACACCCCGGCCGAGCATATGGGCCCGGAGGAGCTGGCCAAGGCCGCCCAGCTGGTGGCCAAGCAGCACGGCGCCAGCTTCAAGCAGATCGTCGGCGACGCGCTCTTGAAGCAGAACTTCCCGGCCATCCATGCGGTCGGCCGCGCCAGCCACCGGGCGCCGCGCCTGATCGAGCTGAACTGGGGTTCGCCCAAGGCGCCGCTGCTGAGCATCGTCGGCAAGGGCGTCTGCTTCGACACCGGCGGCCTGAACATCAAGGGCGGCGAGGGCATGCGCCAGATGAAGAAGGACATGGGCGGCGCCGCCAATGCGCTGGGCCTGGCCAGCTTGATCATGGCCTTGAAGCTGCCGCTGCGCCTGCAGGTGCTGATCCCGGCGGTCGAAAACGCGATCTCGGGCAATGCCTACCGCCCCGGCGACATCGTGCCGACCCGCAAGGGCCTGCAGATCGAGGTCGGCAATACCGATGCCGAGGGCCGCGTGATCCTCAGCGACGCGCTGGCCTATGCCTCGGAGCACAAGCCCGAGCTGATCATCGACCTGGCGACGCTGACCGGCGCCGCCCGCGTGGCGCTGGGCGCGCAGCTGCCGGCGCTGTTCAGCAAGCATTTCGACACCGCCCGCGACCTGGTCGACCTGGGCCTGAAGCTGGACGACCCGCTGTGGCATATGCCGCTGTGGGCGCCCTACAAGGCCAGCATCGAGAGCACGATCGGCGACATCGTCAACACCGGCAAGACCCCGCTGGCCGGCGCGGTCACCGCCGCGCTGTTCCTCGAGTACTTCGTGCCCGAGAACCAGGACTGGCTGCATATCGACCTGTTCGCCTGGAACGATGTCGCCCGGGCCGGCCGGCCGATCGGCGGCGAGGCGCAGACCATACGCACGCTGCTGGCCTATCTGGAGCAGCGTTTCGCGGCTTGACGGTCGGGCGGCCGCCGACCTCGGCTTCATCGCCGCGCCGCCGGACCTGCGGGGCTGGACCCGCGGGGCGGTGGCCGTCCATTTGAGCGAGGCGCTGGCCAGCTCCAGCTTTCCGGCCAGCCTCGGCGGCATGCTGGTCCTGCGCCAGCATGGCCAGGTTTTTCAGGACGCGCAAACGCTGTTGCCGGCCGCCGCCTTGATCGGCCCCAGCGCCGAAGCCTCTCACTTCAGGCAACAGGGTCGACTGGCCGCCGTCGGCCTGCTGCTGGAACCGCAGGCGGTGATGCTGATCTCCGCCATGCCCAACCGCTACACGCGCGGCCAGGCCCTGCCGCTGCGGGATCTTCTGCCTCCCGGGTCGCTGACAGACCTCAGCGAAGAGCTGGCGCAAGCCCCATCGGACCGGCTACGTTGCGAGCTGCTGTTCCGCTGGCTGCGTCAACTCATTGCCGGCCGGAGCCGCGCCGCAGCCCGGGTGCTCGCGGCGGGCGAACTCAGCGCCCTGCTCGGCCAGGGTCTGGATGAAGCCCTGCGCGGCCTCAGGATCAGCGCCCGTCAATTGGAACGCCGCAGCCTCGAGTTGCTGGGCATGTCGCCCAAGCGTGCACAGGCCGTGCTCAGAATGCAGGCCGCACTGTCGCAGGCGCTCTGCGAGCCCGAGGCCCGCAGCGGTGCCGCGCTCGCCTTGAACCACGGTTACTACGATCAGTCGCATATGGCCCGAGACATGCGAGGGCTGGCCGGTGCGCCGATCCGCCGCCTGCTGAACCCTTCTTCGGCAGCCCAGGACAGCTACTGGTCGCTCAGGCTCGCCCCTCAGCTGGCCCGGGCTTGAGCGCGGACCGCCAGATAGAGCGGCAAGGCGAACGACAAGCCGACCCCGAAGCACAGCAAGACATAGGCCCAGGGCCTGCGCACCCGCCGCTCATGCAGCACCCAGCAGGCGAAAGCCAGGGCGGCCAGGTAGACATCCACCGTGATGGCACTCGTCACCGAGTTGGCCGAGGCCGCCGACATGAACCCGGCCGGCGCCAGGCTGCCGCCTTCAACAAGGTGACGCAGGTAGAAGGCCCAGGGCAGCAGCAGCCCGAAGACGGCCAGGATCTTCATCCCGACACGAAAGATCGGGGACGGGGCGACGGGCTTGGACAGGTCTGACATCGATGGACGGCGTAGTGGAACGACGCTGCCCACTGTGCCGGGGCGCCAGCGCTACCGCTAGGAAAAACACGACATGCGCCGGACTGCCGAGCGGCAGCCGCGCTTCACGGCCCGAGCCTGCGGCTTGGCGCCGGAAAGGCGGTGCCCCGTCGCAGCCCGCTGGCCGGGGCCGCCGCGCTGCGGCACAGTCGCGGCCATCATCGCAATCCGGCCCCAGCCACCGCCCGCCATGCTGATCAACGCCCTCGTCGCCTTTGTGCATTTCCTGGCCGTGTTCGGCATCGTCGCCGCGCTGGCCTATCAATGGCTGAGCTTCGGCCCGACGCCCAGCCTGCAGCAGGCCCGCCGCCTGGCCCAGGTCGACCGGATCTACGGCCTCAGCGCCTTGACCCTGCTGCTGGCCGGCTTCGCCCGCGCCTACCATTTCGAGAAGGGTTGGGCCTTCTACAGCGCCAACCCCTTTTTCCATCTGAAGCTGGGCCTCTTCATCGCGATCGGCCTGCTGTCCATCATTCCAACCCTCGCCTTCATCCGCTGGGGCGCCGAGCTGAAGGCCGGCCGCGCACCGCAGGTCAGCGCGGCCCAGCACCGGCGCGTGCGGCTGAGCCTGAATCTGCAGCTGGGCCTGCTGCTGCCGCTGAGCCTGTGCGCCTCGTTGATGGCCAAGGGCATGGGCTTGGGCTTCTAGCGCTCAGTCTCCGGCCCGTATCCACGCCGCCGCCCGCTCGGCAATCATCAAGGTCGGCGAGTTGGTGTTGCCGCTGGTGATGCTGGGCATCACGCTGGCATCGATGACGCGCAGCCTCGCGACCCCGCGCACCCGCAGCCGGCTGTCGACCACGGCCAGCCCATCATCGGCGCGCCCCATCTTGCAGGTGCCGACCGGGTGGAAGATCGTCGTCGCGATATCGCCGGCCAGGCGGGCCAGCTCCTCGTCGCTCTGGTACTGCGGGCCGGGCTTGTACTCCTCGGGCCTGTAAGCCGCCAACGCCGGCTGCGCGACGATGCGGCGGGTCAGCCGCAGGCTGTCGGCGGCAATGCGGCGGTCCTGCTCGGTGCTCAGATAGTTGGGCGCGATCGCCGGTGCGGCCTGCGGATCGGCCGAGCGGATCTGCACCGTGCCCCGGCTCGTCGGGTTCAGATTGCAGACGCTGGCGGTGAAGGCATTGAAGCCGTGCAGCGGC
Organism: Roseateles cavernae; assembly: GCF_040187885.1. Classification (NCBI taxonomy): domain Bacteria; kingdom Pseudomonadati; phylum Pseudomonadota; class Betaproteobacteria; order Burkholderiales; family Sphaerotilaceae; genus Roseateles; species Roseateles cavernae. The sequence continues at coordinate 860,162 of NZ_JBDPLH010000001.1, read as the reverse complement.
TCGCCGAAGGCATCCAGCGACAGCGGCTGGACGTGGTACTGCAGATCGGGCCAGCGCTTGTCCGGGCTGCTCCTGGCGAAGGCGCCCAGCTGCGAGGGCGCCATGCTCATCGGCCCGCTGCGCTTGAACGCATATTCGAGGCCGATCAGCGCCTTGCCGAACAGGCTCCCGGCCCGCGTGTTCAAGGTCTTGGCGCCGGCCACCTTGAAGACCGCGCGGATCTGCAGATGGTCCTGCAGATTGGCGCCAACGCCGGGCAGCTCCTGCCGGACCTCGATACCGTGCTGTTGCAAGAGCGCCGCCGGGCCGATGCCGGAGAGCTGCAGGATCTGTGGCGAGCCGATCGCGCCGGCCGCCAGCAAGACCTCGCCGCCGGGCTCCAGCGCGACGGTCTCCAGCCCCTGCGGCGTCATCACCACGGCGCCGCTGCACTGCAGCGCGCCGTCGACGCCGCGGTCCAGCGTCAGCCGCTGCACCTGCGAGCCGGTCCACAGCTCGAAGTTGGGCCGGCCGTAGCAGGTCGGGCGCAGAAAGGCCTTGGCGGTGTTCCAGCGCCAGCCGGCGCGCTGGTTGACCTCGAAATAGCCGACGCCCTCGTTGTTACCGCTGTTGAAATCCTCGGTGGCCGGGATGCCGGCCTGGGTCGCGGCCTGGGCAAAGGCATCGAGGATGTCCCAGCGCAGCCGCTGACGCTCGACCCGCCACTCGCCGCCATGGCCGTGCAGGGCCTTGAACGCTGCGCTGCCCTGGCCGCCGTCGAGCCGCCAGTGGTTCTCATGCTGCTTGAAGAAGGGCATGCTCTGGTCCCAGCGCCAGGCGGGGTCGGACGTTGCCTGGGCCCAGCCGTCGTAGTCGCGGGCCTGGCCGCGCATATAGATCATGCCGTTGATGCTGGAGCAGCCGCCCAGCACCTTGCCGCGCGGGTAGCGCAGCGCGCGGCCGTTCAGGCCGGCGTCGGGCTCGGTCTGGTACAGCCAGTCGGTGCGCGGATTGCCGATGCAGTAGAGATAGCCGACCGGGATGTGGATCCAGTGGTAGTCGTCCTTGCCGCCGGCCTCCAGCAGCAGCACGCGCTTGGAAGCATCGGCGCTGAGCCGGTTGGCCAGCAGGCAGCCGGCCGTGCCGGCGCCGATGATGATGTAGTCGAAAGTCAGAGCCATGCCGCGATGCTGGCGCAGTCGGCAGCGCGCGGCAATGGCGTTCCTACCGACTCGAGGCCGCGGCCGTTGCAGACGCGCCCAAGGCATACCAATCGAGGCGCCGTGTCAGCACCATGACAGCGGCCAGCACGATAAAGAGCAGCAGCGCACCGACGATCAGCGAGGCCTGTTCCAGGCTCAGCAGCACATAGAGCGCCGCATACAGCCCGGCGACCCCGGCGCCGAAGCCCAGGCCGCGCTGCCAGGTCCCCAGCATCGCCGCGCCGTAATAGCCCAGCAGCCCCACCGCCGCGCCGGCCGCCAGCAGATAGGACAGCCCGAAGCCGAGGTGCTCGGACAGGCTCAGCAGCAGCAGGAAGAACAAGCTCAGTGCCAGGCCCACCAACAGGTACTGCACCGGGTGCACCCGCCGGCCCGACATCAGCTCGACCAGGCCGACGCAGACAAAGGTCAAGAGGATGAACATCAGCCCGTACTTGATCGCCCGGTCGCTCATCACATAAGGATTGACCGGATCGACCATCGCGAACTCCAGCGTGTCGACCTCCTGATTGCCGCTGCCGCCCAGGCCGCCGACGACCTTGTGCTGCAGCACATCGGCCGGCGCCGTGCTGGCCAGCTCGGAGACCTGCCACTGCGCGCTGAAACCGGCCTCGCCGATCTCGCGCGAGCTGGGCAGGAAGCGCCCGCCGAAGCTGGGGTGCGGCCAGTCGGAGCGCAGATTCAGGCTGGTCGCGGCGGCGGCGGGCACCAGGGCAAAGCGCTGGGTGCCGGCCAGCTCCAGGCTCAGCTGCAAGCTCAGCGGCGCGTCCAGCGCCAGGGTTTCGGGCAGCGGCGCATGCAGACCCCGCACATAGGCCGGGTGGCCGGTGCCGGGCTTGACGGCCAGGGCCTGCTCGCCGAGCTTGAGCGTGGCCGCACGCAGGCCGCGCGCATCGCTGCTGGCCAGCATGGCCTGCACCGGTCCGCATTGCACCCGACCACCGGGCTGCTGGGCACGCGGCGGCTCCAGCGCCTGCAGCGAGGCCCATTGGGCATCGAACTGCAGGCGGCCGGCGTAGCCATTGACCTTGAAGATGCCGCGGTAGCGCGCCTCCTGGTTCAGCGCGCCGCCGACCTGCAGGCGCTCGGGCACGGCACTGATGACGAAATCGCGCTTCGCGGTGCTGCGGCGGCGCTCCTGGTTCTCGTCCACCACCAGGGTCTCCCATTCCTCGCTGCACTGGCGCAGCAGCAAAGGCCCCAGCAGGGTCTGCGCACCGGCCTGGGCCTGCTCGACGCTGGCCACCGCCTCCTGCTGCCGAGCCTGGCGCTCGTCGACCAGCCAGCCGATGCGCAAGAGCACCACGCTCAGCAGCAGGCTGACGCCTGCCAGGATGAGCAGTTTCCAAACCACGGCGCGCGATCCCATACGGACTCCTCTGTGTTGTGATGCAGGCAGTCTCGCGAACGCCGGTGTGGCGATGAGGAAGTTTGTGAAGCGGCGGTGAAGTCAGGCCAGCGGCAGGCTTAGGCGCACCCGCAGGCCGGGCTCGGCCGGCTCGAATTCGAGGCTGCCGCCGTGCAGGGCCGCGACCTGGCGCACGATCGCCAGGCCCAGGCCCGAACCCTTGCGCAGGCTGCCGGGCCGGGCGGTCGAGAAGAAGCGCTGGCCCAGCTGAGGCCAGGCGGCCGGCGGCACGCCGGGGCCCTGGTCGCGCAGCGCGAACACGGCCCGGCCATCGACGGCCCGCAGGCTCAGTTCCAGCAGCGAGCCGGCCGGCGCGAAGTCCAGCGCATTGCTGAACAGATTGCTCAGCGCCAGCGCCAGCAGCTCGCGGTCGGCCATCACCTCCAGCGTCGCGCGCTCCTGCCACAGCAGGGTCAGGTCTTGCTGCTGAAGGCGATCCCGCAGCGGGGCCAGCACGGCATCGACCAGCGCGTCGACGCGCAGCCGCTGCGGATGCGCCGGGCCCTGCTGCATCTCCAGCTTGGAAAGCTCCAGCAGGCGCTCGACCAGCTCGCCCATGCGCTCGCTCTGCGCCACCACCTGGCCGGCAAAGCGCTGGCGGTCGGCCGGGGCCAGCTCGTCCTGCAGCAGCTCGCCGGCACCGCGCATCGCGGCCAGCGGGCTTTTCAGCTCATGGGTCAGCGCACGCACCGTGTGCTCGATGTGCTCGCGCCCGTCGAGCCGCTCGCGCATCGCCGCCATCGCCCGCGCCAGCTCGCCCAGCTCGCCGGGCACGGCCGGCGGCGGCTGCTGCGGCTGGCCGGCCTGCACCTGGCGCGCATAGTCGCGCAGCCGCCGCACATGCCAGACCAGCCACAGGGTCACGGCCACGCCCAGCGCCATCGAGAGGCCCAGCAGCGCCAGCCCGGCGATCAGGATGCGGCGCTCGGCCCGGTCGATGAAGCGCTGCACCGTGGCCAGCGGCTTGGCCACCGTGACCACGCCGATGACCGCGCCCTCGCGGCGCACCGGCGCGGCCACATACATCACCGAGCTGCGGTCGTCGCCCTCGGTGAGCCGGGTCGAGCGCGCACCATAGTCGCCGCGCAGCGTGCGCGCCACATCGCGCCAGCCCGAGTAGTCCTCGCCGACGGCCGGACGCGGGCCCGAGTCGAGCAAGACCCGACCCTGGGCATCGGTGACATAGATGCGGAAGTCCAGGCTCTGCTTGCGCAGGCCCCAGATATGGGCGTCGACCGGCCGCTGCGCATAGTCCTGCACGCGCTGCGCGAAGCGGCTGCCGGCCAGGTCGGCGCCTGCCGGCAGGGCCACGATATCGTCCTGCGCCAGCTCGGCCAGCAGATTGGCCGTGTCCACCATGATGTCTTCCATCACCTCGCGCACGCTGGGCTTCACCTCGGCCAGCACGAGGCGCAGCACGACAAAGGCCGACAGGCCGGCGATCAGGAAGAAGCCGAAGAGCAGACGCAGGCCGAGGCGCATGTCTGCCCAGCTATTCGAGGGAATAGCCGAGGCCGCGATGCGTGCGTATCGGGTCCAGCTCGGGCGCCACCGCGCGCAGCTTGGCGCGCAGGGTCTTGATATGGGTGTCGACCGTGCGGTCGCCGCTGTCGGCCTCATGGCCCCAGACGGCATCGAGCAGGGTCTCGCGGCTGTGGATGCGCTGCGGCGCGGCCAGCAGCCGGCTCAACAGGCCCAGCTCGCGGCGCGTCAGGTCCAGCAGCTGGCCGCGAAAGCGGATGCGCGAGCCCCCCGCCTCGATCACGAAACCCTGCGGCGCCGGCGCCGCCACCGGGGCCTGCGCGCGGCGCAGCAGCGCCCGCACCCGCGCCACCAGCTCGCGCGGGCTGAAGGGCTTGGCCAGATAGTCGTCGGCGCCGAGCTCCAGGCCCAGCACCCGGTCCAGCTCCTCGCTGCGGGCGCTGAGCATCAAGAGCGGCAGCCGGCTGCCGGCGGCGCGCAGCTCGCGGCACAGGTCCAGGCCATTGCCGTCGGGCAGGCCCACATCGAAGATCGCCAGCGCGGGCTCATGCTGCGCCAGCCGCGCACGGGCCTCGTGCAGCCAGCTGCAATGGGCGAGCGCAAAACCCTCGCGCTGCAGCGCAAACACCACCGTCTGCGCGATCGCCGGATCGTCCTCCAGCAGCAGGATCTCATCGGCCCGACCCCGCATCAGCGCGCCAGATGCGAAGCCAGGATCGGGAACAGCTTGGTCAAGCCATCGGCCAGCAGCTCCACCGCCAGCGCGGCCAGGATCAGGCCCATCAGCCGGGTCATGATGTTGATGCCGGTCTGGCCCAGCACCCGCGCGATGCGGCCCGAGGCGGTGAACACCGCAAAGGTCACCAGGCCGACCACGACGCCGTAGCCGACCAGCACGCCCAGCTCCCACCAGTGGCGGGTCTTCTCGGCATAGATGACCATGGTCGAGATCGTCGCCGGGCCGGTCAGCAGCGGGATGGTCAGCGGCACGACCGCGATGCTGGCGCCGGCATCGGCCTTGTTGGCGCCCTCGGCAACATCCTCCTTGCGGGTCTCGGCCGGCTGGGCGTTCAGCATCTGGATCGAGCTGATCAGGAGCAGGGTGCCGCCGCCGACCTGGAAGCTGGCCAGCGAGATGCCGAAGAACTCGATGATCTTCAGGCCGGCCAGCGCGCTGATGCCTATCACCAGAAAGGCCGTGAAGGCGCTGACCCGTATCGTGCGCTGGCGTTGCTGGCGCGTGAAGCTCTGCGTGAAATGGATGAAGAAGGGCACGACGCCAATCGGATTGACGATGGCCAGCAGTGCGATCAGGGGTTTGTACAGATCCATCGCGGCATTGTCAGCGCTGAGCCAGGCCGCGCAAATAGGCCAGACCCTGGGCCGCCCGGGGGCCGTACCAGCTCAGCAGCTCGCCGTCGACCAGCTGCACCTGGGCCTGCGGACACAGGGCCTGGGCCAGGGCCAGATGGGTCTCGTCGAAGCGATAGGGCTCGGAGCTCAGCAGCACGCGGTCGATCTGGCCCAGCCAGGGCTCGTTGCCGACCAGCACCGGATAGCGCGCGGCACCGGTCTCGCCGCCCTCGACCGCCGGCCAGCTCTGCCAGCCGACCTGGGCCAGCATGCGGGCGATATAGGTATCGCGCGCCACCGTCATCCAGGGCTCGCGCCAGATCAGATACAGCACCCGCTGGGCCGGCCAGGCCTGCGCCGCGCAGCCCGCCAGCTCGGCGTGCAAGGCCTGGGCCAGCGCCTCGGCGCGCTCGCGCACGCCGGGTACCGAGCCGAAGCAGCCGACCATCTGATCCAGCAGCGCCAGATTGTCGGCCGGGCCCTGCGGATGGGTGATGACGATCTCGGGCACGAACTCGCGCAGCGCCTGCACCGTGTCGAGCCGGTTCTCGTCCCTGTTGACCAGCACATGGGTCGGTGCGAGCCGGCGCAGCTTGGCCAGATTGACATCCTTGGTGCCACCGACCTTGGGCACGGCCGCCATCACCTCGGCCGGGTGGATGCAGAAACCGGTGCGCGCCACCATCCAGGGCGCCAGGCCCAGGGCCGCCAGCAGCTCGCTCAGGCTGGGCACCAGGCTGGCGATACGCACGGGCCTGCTCACAGGCCCTCGTCCGGCACTTCGCGCAGCGCCAGATAGACCGCGCAGCAGCCGCGCAGATAGATCAGGGCGGGCAGCACCAGGGCCAGTGCGAACACCACGCCGCCGCCGACCAGGGCCGCCATGCCCTGCGGGCTGCCGGCCACTGGCGCGCCGGCCGCGCCCAGGCTGCGCAGGCCGTAGCCGAACAGCCCGGCCATCAGCTGCTGCGGCGGCAGGCTGATATCGGCGCCCCAGATCGCCAGCAGGGACATGGCCCGCGCCCCGCTGATCACGACAAAGCTGACCGCCGCGCTGACCACGGCGGTCAGCAGCAGCACCGCCGCCATCAGCACCGCGGCATCGAGCAGGCCGCCGCGCAGCTGGCGCGCCAGCAGGCGCAGCGTCGGCCGCACCGTCTGGCCGGCCCAGACCGAGGGCCCCGTCAGCGGCCCCACCAGCACCAGCACGGCAAACGAACTCAAGCCCAGCAGCAGCACGCCCAGCGGCACCGTCAGCGCGAACAGCGGCGCCCCCAGCCAGGGCAGGCGGGCCGCCCACAGCAGGCCCAGCAGGGCCGCGAGCACCAGGCCCAGCCCACCCAGCACCACGGCCAGGCTCAGCAGCACCCGATGCGCCACCAGGAGCGCATCGCGCAAGGCGTCCTGCACATCGCGCACCGGCCGGCCCAGCGCCTGGTCCATCAGCAGCAGGCCGGTGGTGTTGACCCCATAAAAGGCGACCGTCAGCGCCAGCCCGGCCCAGACCACGCCCCAGGGCGTGTCGCTGCGCGCCAGCGCCGACTCGGCCATCGCCAGCAGCAGGCCGGCCACGCAGAAGGTGCTCAGCAGGGCATAGAGGGCCGGGCCGTTGCGCGCGGCGTCCAGGCTGGAGAGCACACGGTTGAGCGCCTGGAGCGAGATTTTCTGGGACATGGATGGGGGAGCTCGGTGGCCGCGATGATAGCCAGTCAACGCTGCGCCTTCATGGCGGCTGCCGGCGTGCGATCGGAACGGTTTTCCGGGTTTTCTCTCAGAAGCTGAAAAACAACACTTGACTCTTGCGCTTTGCGCCGGCCTGGACCCATCACCCATAATCGTTTACCTGTGTCTGGAAGCCGCACCTTCGCTTGAATGGTTCACGATGGAGAAGCTCCACATGGTTTTTTGGTATTGAAAGGGCTTCCCCATGGGAAACAAGCTTTACGTAGGCAACCTGGCCTATAGCGTGCGCGACGAATCGCTGCAAGAAGCATTCGGTCAATTTGGCACTGTGACCTCCGCAAAGGTCATGATGGATCGTGATACCGGTCGTTCCAAGGGCTTCGGCTTTGTGGAAATGGCATCCGACGCCGAGGCGCAATCCGCCATCAACGGCATGAACGGCCAGGCCCTCGACGGCCGCGCCATCGTCGTGAACGAGGCCCGTCCTCGTGAAGAGCGTCCGGGCGGCTTCGGCGGCGGTGGCCGTTCGGGCGGCGGCGGCTTCGGTGGCGGCGGTGGCCGTTCCGGTGGCGGCGGCTTCGGCGGCGGCGGCGGTGGTGGTGGTTACGGCGGCGGTGGCGGCGGTGGCCGTTCCGGCGGTGGCGGCTACGGCGGTGGCGGCGGTGGCCGTTCCGGCGGCGGCGGCTTCGGCGGTGGCAACCGCGGTGGCTACTGAGCTGCACTGCACGCATGAATGACAAAGGCGCCCTCGGGCGCCTTTTCTTTTGTCTGCTGCGCGTCATGGAAGGCCCCAGCCGGCCGTCATGTCCATGAGCGGGCCATATCGGCCCGCTGCCACCACGAGGACCACGCCATGCATGACTATCTGATGCTGCTGCACGAAACCCCGGCCGACCAGCCGACCATGAGCGAGGACGAGTTGCGCGCGCTGATCCAGCGCTACAGCGACTGGGCCGAGACGCTGCGCCAGCAGGGCCGGCTCAGCGCCGGCCACAAGCTCTGCGATGACGGCGGGCGCCAGCTGCGCCGCCCCGGCGCCCAGCTGCTGGCCAGCGATGGTCCCTGGGCCGAGGCCAAGGACGTGATCGGCGGCCTCTTCATCATCCGGGCCGAGAGTCTGGCCGAAGCCGAGGCCCTGGCCGCCACCTGCCCGCACCTGGGCGGCAGCAGCTGGATCACGCTGCGTCAGATTGAAGCCCTCTGACTTTGATCAGCTGGTCAGGCGCGAGTTGCCGCGCCTGACCGCCCAGCTGCTGCACGGTCTGGGCCTGGCCCATATCGCCGTGGCCGAGGACGCGCTGCAGACCGCGCTATTGCGCGCCGCGCGGCTCTGGCCTCTGCAAGGCTGGCCCGATAACCCGGCCGGCTGGCTCTACCGCGTGGCCTGGCGTGCAGCGGTGGATCAGCTGCGCCACGAAGCGCCGCTGCGGCCGCTGGATGAGGCCGCCGACTGGCCCGATCCGCGAGCAAGCGCCGGCGAGCGCTTTGCCGCCGAGCTCGATGATGAAGAACTCCAGCTGCTGTTCGCCTGCTGCCACCCGGCGCTGCCGCTGGCCAGCCAGGTCGCGCTGGCGCTGCGCTTGCTGACCGGCCTGCCGCTGCGGACCATAGCCGCCGGCCTGTTGTGTGGTGACGCAGCGCTTGCTCAGCGCCTGGCGCGCGCCCGTCAACTGCTGGCCACGCAAGACCTGGCCCTGCCGCCGCCAACCGAGCTGGCGGCGCGCCGCGCAGCCGTGCTGGCAACGCTTTACCTGATGTTCAACGAGGGCTACCAGAGCGCCGGCCAGGGCCCTGCGGTGATCACCAAGGAGTTGTGCTGGGAGGCGATCCGGCTGGCACGCGCGCTGGCCGCCCACCCCAGCAGCGCGGCCGCCGAGGCCGACGCCTTGGCCGCCCTCTTGCTGCTGCATGGCGCGCGCCTGGACGGCCGGCTCGATGCGATGGGCGATCTGGTACGGCTGCCGGAGCAATCGCGTGGCCGCTGGGACCGTCGCATGGTGGAGATGGGCCTGCGCCATCTGCAGCAGGCCGCACGGGGTCAGGTCTTGAGCAGCTATCACCTGCAGGCCTGCATCGCCGCCGAGCATGCCCGCGCGCCCAGCTGGGAGGCGACCGACTGGGCCCAGGTACAGCACTACTACGAAGCGCTGCTGGCGCTGGACGGCTCGGCTGGCGCACGCCTGGGCCATGCGGTGGCACTGGCGCATACCGAGGGGCCGGCGGCCGCCCTGGCCCGGCTGGATCAGGACTGGCCTCAGCTGGGCGAGCAGCCCATGCCCTATGCCTGGGCCGCGCGGGCGCAATGGCGGCAGGCCTTGGGCCGGCTGGACGAGGCCCGCGCCGACTATGCCGAGGCGCTGCGGCGTGCCCGCCATCCCGCCGAGCAGCGCCAGCTCCAGGCCCTGCTCGACGCTTGCGGCTGATCAGTGCCCCTGGCGGTGCTTGCGCGGCCGGCCGGCCAGCAGCTTGTCGAACAGCGCGTTCGGCAGGGCCCGCATCAGCTTGGCAACCACGCCCATCTGCCAGGGGATCACGCGATAGCTGGCGCCGGCGGCGATGGCCTCGAAGGCGCGTGCCGCGAAATCGTCCGGCTGCATCAGGAAGGGCATGCTGTAGCGGTTCTGGCGCGTCAGCGGCGTGTCGATATAGCCCGGCGAGATCGTCACGACCTTGACACCGAAGGGCCGGCATTCGCCGCGCAGGCTCTCGCAATAGCTGATCACCGCCGCCTTGCTGGAGCAGTAGGCCGCATGGCCGGGCAGGCCGCGGATGCCGGCCACGCTGCCTATGCCCACCAGCGCGCCGCTGCCGCGCGCCAGCATCGCCGCGACAAAGGGCTGGAAGGTGGCGGCCAGGCCGATATTGTTGGTCTCGTAGATCTGCCGCATCACCTCGATGTCCGCCAGCTCGGCCGTGTCCATGCCGATGCTGATGCCGGCATTGGCGATCACGACATCCGGCAGGCCCTGGGCCGCGATGCAGGCGCGGCCGGCGCCGGTGATGGCGTCGACATCGCGCACATCGGCGCCGTAGACCGCCCAGCGCTCGGGAGCCAGGTCTTGCGCCTGGGCCCAGGCGCGCAGCTCGTCGACGCGCCGCGCCACCAGGGCCAGGCGCCAGCCGGCGCGGTAGTACTGCAGGGCCAGGGCCTGGCCGATGCCGCTGGAGGCGCCGGTGATATAGACCAGTTTCATGGTGTTGCGACGGGCTTGCGCGCGCCGGGCGGATCGAAACGGGCGCTGCTGCGGCCGCCAAAGCCCAGCTTGCCGCTCAGATGGTCATATTCGAAAGAGGCCGCGCGCACCTCGCCGCCGGCATAGCGCAGCAGCACCGGCAGATGCGAGCGCAGCTTCTCGCTGCTCAGCAAGGCATGCAGGAACTCGCCGCGCACCTCCAGCGCCGGCCGCTGGGACAGCCCGCCCTCGCGCAGCGGCTCGAAGCGCTGCACCGTGACATCGCCCAGCAGCTGCATCTCGCTGCCGTCGCCGTTGCCGACGGCCCGCCGGGCGGTGGCCAGCAGCATCGCGCCGTCGGCCGCGAAGGCGCGCAGGCGCACGCCGTCGATCTCCAGCGTGTCGGTATCGGGATAGTGGCGCATCTCGCTGCCCTCGACCCGAAAGCGCAGCGCGCCGGCGGCGTCGAAGCGCTGCAGCTCGAAGCCCTGCATGCGGTAGTCGGGCACATGGCGCGGCGGCACCGGCTCCATCGGCCCGTCCAGCAGCGGTGTATTCTTGACCAGCCACCAGGTGCCGGCGGCCAGAAAAGCCATCAAGAGCAGCGGCAGATAGGCCGAGGCCAGCGACTGCAGCCGCCACAGCCAGCTCTGCGGCAGGCGACGCCGGCTCGGCGCCGGCGGCGGGGCCAGGGTCACCATCAGGGATGGCCCCCGTCCAAGGTCTCGAGATGGCTGCTCAGCAGGGCCTGGTAGCGGCCGGCGGCCATCAGCAGCAGATCGCAGCATTCGCGCGCCGCGCCATGGCCGCCGGGCGCGGCGGTGATGTGGTGGGCCACGGCCCGCACCTCGGCATGGGCCTGGGCCGGTGCGCAGGCAAAGCCGGCGCGCGTCATCAGGGGCAGATCGGGCCAGTCATCGCCCATCGCGGCGACCTCGGGCCAGTCCAGGCCCAGCCGGTCCAGCAGCGGCTGGGCCACGGCCAGCTTGTTCTTGGCGCCGTAGACGGCATGCCGGAGCCCCAGGTCGGCGACACGGCGACGCACCGCCGGCGAATCGCGGCCGGTGATGATGATGGGGGTGATGCCGCCCTGGTCCAGCAGCTTCAGGCCATGGCCGTCCAGCGTCGAGAAGGCCTTGAAGCTCTCGCCCTGCTCGCCGATATAGATGCGGCCGTCGGTCAGCACGCCGTCGACATCGAAGATCGCGGCCTTGATGGCAAGACCTGGCCCCTGGGCCTTGAGCAGCAGTTCGGGGGGGAATTGCAAGCTGGCCCGCATCAGATCACCTTGGCCTGCATCAGGTCGTTGATGCTGATCGCGCCGACCAGGCGCTGCTGGGCGTCGACCGCCAGCACCAGCGTGATGCGCGCGCTCTCCATCAGGTCGGCGGCATCGACCGCCAGCGCATCGGCCGAGACCGTGCGCGGGTGCTTGGACGCCACCTCGCCGGCCTTCAGCGCGCGCAGGTCTTCGCCACGCTCGATCAGGCGGCGCAGATCGCCGTCGGTGAAGATGCCCAGCACCTGGCGGTCGGCATCGACGACGACAGCCGCGCCCAGGCCTTTGGCCGACATCGTGCGCATCATCTCGCTGAAGCTGGCCTCGGGTGCCACGGTCGGCAGCGCCTCGCCGCTGCGCATCAGGTCGTGCACATGGGTCAGCAGCTTGCGGCCCAGCGCACCGCCCGGGTGGGAGCGGGCGAAGTCTTCTTCCCTGAAGCCGCGCGCGTCCAGCAGGGCCACGGCCAGCGCGTCGCCCAGCGCCATCTGGGCGGTGGTGCTGGCGGTGGGCGCCAGGTTCAGCGGGCAGGCCTCCTGGTCGACCTTGCTGTCGAGCACGAAGTCGGCGTGTCGTGCCAGGCTGGATGTGGCGCCGCCGGTCATCGCGATGATGACGACGCCCAGGCGCTTGAGCACCGGCAGGATGGCGTTGAGCTCGTCGCTCTCGCCCGAGTTGGACAGGGCCAGCACCACGTCCTTGCTCGTGACCATGCCCAGATCGCCATGGCTGGCCTCGGCCGGGTGGACGAACAGCGCCGGCGTGCCGGTCGAGGACAGCGTCGCGGCGATCTTGCGGCCGACATGGCCGCTCTTGCCCATGCCCATCACCGCGACCCGGCCGGAGCAGTCCATCACGGCCTGCACGGCGGCCGAGAATGAAGGCCCCAGACGGGGCAGCAGGCCGGTCAGCGCGGCGGCCTCGATCTGCAGCGTCTGCCGGGCCATGGCCAGGGCGCGAGCGGCGTCAAAGGGCGGGGAATGCGTCATCCGGCCAGTGTAGCGGCGGCGCCGGGCGCTGTAGTGGCCGGCTATTACCCGTCGCGGCGCGCGCGTTTCCACAATCGGCGCGACGGCATCCGCCGTCGCCAAACAGGAGACTGTCGATGAGCGCGAAGAAACTGCTGCTGCTGGCCGGCGACTATGTCGAGGACTACGAGATCATGGTGCCCTTCCAGGCCCTGCTGGCCGTGGGCCACCGGGTCGATGCGGTCTGCCCCGGCAAGGTGGCCGGCGACCATGTGCTGACGGCCATCCACGATTTCGAGGGCGCCCAGACCTATTCCGAGAAGCCCGGCCACCGCTTCACGCTCAACGCCACCTTTGCCGATGTCCGGCCCGAGGACTATGACGGCCTGGTGATCCCGGGCGGCCGCGCCCCCGAGTACCTGCGCACCGTGCCCGGCGTGGTCGCGCTGGTCCAGCACTTCGCCCGCGCCGACAAGCCGATCGCGGCGATCTGTCATGGCGCCCAGCTGCTGGCCGCCGCCGGCGTGATACGCGGCAGAAAAGTCTCGGCCTATCCGGCCTGCGCACCCGAGGTCGAGCTGGCCGGCGCCAGCTATGCCCAGATCCCGGTCGACCAGGCCGTCACCGACGGCCGCCTGGTCACTGCGCCGGCCTGGCCGGCGCACCCGGCCTGGATCGCGCAATTCCTGGCGGTGCTGGGCACGCGCATCGAGCTTTGACGCAAAATCGTCCGCGCCCCCAGGAGCCGACCATGTGCGAAGTCTTCATCAGCGCCAACCCCGAGTCCTATGAGTCGCGCACCCGCTCGCTGCGCCTGCATGGCGTGGTCACCAGCATCCGGCTCGAAAACCTGCACTGGGAGGTGTTGGAGGAGATCGGCGCGCGCGACGGCATGGGCGTGACCCAGCTGATCGAGAAGCTCTACGACGAGCTGGTGCAGGCGCGCGGCGCGGTCGGCAACTTCGCGTCCTTTCTGCGGGTCAGCGCGCTGCGCTATATGGCTTTGCAGGCGCGCCAGCGCATCCCCGCCGATCTGGCGGTGCCGATCCGTTCGCTGGACGCCCGGCAGGTCTTGCAGGACCTGCCGGACAGCTGGGCCCGGCCGCCGCAGCGGGTCGCGCTGCCGGACCGGCCGGACCGTCATCAGGGGTAGAGGCCGCGCTCTTCCCGGGCTTCCAGCACCCGTGTGCAGGCCACGACGAAGGCGGCCGTACGCAGCGGGATGCGGTGCTGCTCCGAGGTTTCCCAGATGTGCTTGAAGGCACCGGTGATGATCTTGTCCAGGCGGACATTGATCTCGTCCTCGGTCCAGAAGAAGCTGCTGAAGTCCTGCACCCACTCGAAGTAGGACACGGTCACGCCGCCCGAGTTGGCGATCACATCGGGCACGACGATGATGCCGCGGTCGGCCAGCACGGCGTCGCCGTCCGGCGTGGTCGGGCCGTTGGCACCTTCCAGCACCAGCCGGGTCTGCAGGCCTTCGGCGCGGGCGGCGGTGATCTGGCCTTCCAGCGCGGCCGGGATCAGCACATCGCTGCGCACCTTCCAGAAGTCTTCATTGGCGATCGCATCGCCGCCGGCAAAACCGCCGACGCCGCCGGTCTTGGCCACATGGTCGAGCAGGTTCGTCATGTCGAAGCCCGACTCGTTCAGGATGGTGCCGGTGTGGTCCTGCACCGCAACGATCTTGGCGCCGTTGGCGGCGAAAAGCTTGGCCGCGATCGAGCCGACATTGCCGAAGCCCTGCACCGCGATGCGGGCATTGTCCATCGGGATGTTGAGGCGGCGCATCGCCTCGCGGCCGATCACGAACACGCCGCGGCCGGTGGCCTGCACGCGGCCCAGCGAGCCGCCCAGCGGGATCGGCTTGCCGGTGACGACGCCGGTGGCGGTGGCCCCGGTGTTCATCGAGTAGGTGTCCATCATCCAGGCCATGATCTGGCCGTTGGTGTTGACGTCCGGAGCCGGGATGTCCTGCTGCGGGCCGATGATGATGCCGATCTCGCTGGTGTAACGGCGGGTAACCTTTTCCAGCTCCTTCAGCGACAGGGTCTTGGGATCGAGCCGGATGCCGCCCTTGGCGCCGCCATAAGGCAGGTTGACCGCCGCGTTCTTGATCGTCATCCAGGCCGACAGCGCCATCACCTCTTCCAGCGTGACGTCGGGGTGGTAGCGCACGCCGCCCTTGCCGGGGCCGCGGGTCAGGCTGTGCTGGACACGGTAGCCCTCGAAGTGGGCGATGGTGCCGTTGTCCAGCTCGATGGGCACGTCGACGATCAGCGCGCGCTTGGGTCGGCGCAGCGTCTCGACCCAGCGTGCCAGATGACCCAGGTAGGGTTCAACGGCGTCGATCTGGGACAGATAGGTGCCCCAGGGACTGTTGCGCGTGGGCGAGACAAAGGACAGATTGGGCATGTAATGCTCCGTAACTTTTCGGTGGCGCGAACGGTATCGCGAACCCGGCCCGCCAGGCCAGCGATTCCAAAGCCGAGTGGACATGCGGCCATGCGGCGCGCGCATAGAGATCAAAACTGTGCGCCGGATCGCCTGTTTGGGCAAGGTTGTTGCCCGGACTCCCGTTCAGTTCAGAAATGCCCCAGCACCCCCAGCCGACGCGCCCGCCGCTCCAGCACGCCGTAGATCAGCAGGCCGGCCAGCAGATAGGCCAGCGAATTCAGCGCGATCCAGCCGAACACGCTGGCCGGCAGCGCGGCGCCGGCGGCCGAGGCGCGCGCCGCCGCCGCGCCCAGCGCATAGGGCAGCAGGGCCTGGGCATTGATCGGGTAGGCGGGCAGGGCCACCAGGCCGATCACGGCCGGGTAGCAGACCACCAGCAGCAGCTCGGCCTTCTTGACCAGCAGCAGCAGGCCGCCCAGCGCATAGCCGACACCGATCAGCGCCGGCACCGCCAACAGCGCCGCCGCCAGCACCGGGCCGTGGCTGATCTGCAGCCGGCCGCCCGCCAGCCATTCGGCCAGCCACAGGGTCAGCCCCAGCATCAGCAGCCCGCCCAGCAGCTTCAGCAGGGCGCGCAGGCTCAGCAAGGCCCAGAGCGGCAGCGGCCCCAGGCTGAGCTGCTCCAGGCCGCGCTGCTCGGTCTCCTCCTGCACATCCTGGCAGACGCTGCCAAAGGCCGAGGCCGCGAACAGCCACAGCACAAAGCCGACGATCAAGCCATCGGCCTCGCCCGAGGCCAGCGCGCTGCCGCTGACCGACAGCACGGCGTAGAGCAGGCCGCCGAACAGGCTCAGCAGCAGGCCCAGACCCAGCAGACCCTCGAACCAGTAGCGCCGCTGCAGATAGAAGGCTAGTCGCAGCTCATTGGCCAGATGGCGCGGCCAGCGGCTCAGCATGAGGAGGCCTCCGCCGCGCCGACCAGGCTCAGGTACTTGTCGCGCAGCGCGATGCGGCGCAGCTCCAGCCCATGACTGGCCGCCAGCTGGGGCAGCAGCGCAGCCAGCAGCGCGCAGGCCTGGGCCTGGTCGCGCAGCGGCAGCTGCCAGACGCCCGGCGTCTCGGCCGCCTGCCAGGCCAGCGGGCCCAGGTCCAGCGGCAGGGCCGGCAGCACGGCAGCGGACGGCTGCAGGCGCAGCACATATTCATGCTCCAGGCGCAGGAACTCGGCCTTGCTGCCGTCGAACACCTTCTCGCCCTGCTTGATGCAGACGATGCGCGAGCACAGGCGCTCGATGAAGTGCAGATCGTGCGAGCTGATCAGGAAGGCGCTGCCCTGGGCCGCCGCATGGCGCACCAGGGCTTCGAGCCGCTCGACGCCGAACAGGTCCAGGCCCAGGGTCGGCTCGTCCAGCAGGGCCAGTGCCGGCTTGTGTATCAGCACACCCAGCAGGGCGGCGCGCAGCTTGTTGCCGGTGGACAGCTGGCGCAGCGGCGAGTGCACGTCGGGAATGTCCAGCAGCGCGGCCAGCGCGTCGAAATGCGCGCGCTCGAAGCGGGCCTCGCGCAGCGCGCAGAAGTAGCGCGCATTCTCCAGGGTCGACAGGCGCTCGTAGCCGGCGCCGCGCCCTTCCAGCAACACCCCGAACTCACGCAGATGCGGGCCCTGGCGGCCGGCGGCCAGGGCCCGGCCGCGCCAGCCGAGGCGGCCGCCGTCGGCGCTGCACAGGCCGGTCAGCAGCTTGATGCAGCTGGTCTTGCCCGAACCATTGGGCCCCAGCAGGCCGACGATCTCGCCGGCCGCCAGGCTCAGCGAAAAGTCGCGCAGCGCCGCAACCTCGCGGCCCGCGCGCCGGTAGGTCTTGCTGGCGCCGTCCAGGCGCAGCAAGGGCTCGTCGGTGACGCTCATCTTGGTGTTCACTCCCCGCCTCATCTCGTGCGCGCGCTGCGCGGATGCTTGTATGGCCGAATATGCACGCGCCGTCTGAACACTGCATGAAGACCGGCCGGCGCCGCCCGGGCACCGCTTAACATGAAGCCATGATCACCTCGCTGGACCTCGCCCTGCTCTATCTCGTGGCCGCCGTGCTGGGTGTGGTGATCTGCCGCTCGCTGAAGCTGCCGCCGATGCTGGGTTATCTGGCGGTGGGGGTGCTGATCGGGCCGAACGCGCTGGCGCTGGCCGGCGACACCTCCAGCATCCGCTACCTCGCCGAGTTCGGCGTGGTGTTCCTGATGTTCGTGATCGGGCTGGAGTTCAATCTGCCGAAGCTGCGCAGCATGCGCTCGCTGGTGTTCGGCCTCGGCCTGCTGCAGGTGCTGCTGACCATCGTCGGCACGGTGGCGGGGCACTATCTGCTGCAAGCCGGCTTCGCCTACTTCGGCCGCGCATGGGAGCTGAGCTGGCAGGGCTCGCTGGTGCTGGGCGCGGCGATGGCGATGAGCTCGACGGCCATCGTCGTCAAGCTGATGGCCGAGCGGCTGGAGCTGGAGAGCGAGCACGGCAAGCGCGTGATGGGCGTGCTGCTGTTCCAGGATCTGGCCGTGGTGCCGCTCTTGGTGATGATCCCGGCGCTGAACAGCAGCGGCGGCGCGATGGCGGTTTCGCTGGGCTGGGCCACCTTGAAGGCGGCGGTGCTGCTGGGCATCCTGCTGGTCGGCGGGCAGAAGGTGATGCGCTGGTGGCTGACCCTGGTGGCGCGGCGCAAGAGCGAAGAGCTGTTCATGCTGAACCTGCTGCTGGTGACCCTGGGCCTGGCCTGGCTGACCGAGCACGCCGGCTTGTCGCTGGCGCTGGGCGCTTTTGTCGCCGGCATGCTGATCGCCGAGACCGAATACAAGCACCAGGTGGAGACCGATATCCGGCCCTTCCACGATGTGCTCTTGGGCCTGTTCTTCATCACCATAGGCATGAAGCTGGACTGGCGGCCGGTGCTGGCGCAATGGCATCTGGTTTTTCTGCTGACCTTGGCGCCGACCCTGGCCAAGTTCGTGCTGGTGGCGGGGCTGGCGCGGCTGTTCAAGGCGCCGGCCGGCGTGTCGCTGCGCACCGGCCTGTATCTGGCCCAGGCCGGCGAGTTCGGTTTTGTGCTCTTGACCCTGGGCGCCCAGCACCAGCTGATCGCGCCGCAATGGGTCAGTCCGGTGCTGGCCAGCATGGTCTTGTCGATGCTGGCCACGCCCTTTCTGATCATGTACAGCAACCGCATCGTGATGAAGCTGTCCAGCAGCGACTGGATGATGCAGTCGCTGCAGCTGACCAGCATCGCCAAGAAGGCGATCAAGGCCGACGCCCATGTGATCATCTGCGGCTACGGCCGCAGCGGCCAGAACCTGGCCCGGCTGCTGGAGGGCGAGCACATCCCCTATATGGCGCTGGACCTGGACCCGGACCGGGTGCGCCAGGCGGCAGCGGCCGGCCAGAGCGTGGTGTTCGGCGACGCGGCACGGCTGCAAAGCCTGATGGCCGCCGGCCTGGCGCGCGCCAGCGCCGTGGTCGTCACCTATCACGACACGCCCTCGGCGCTGAAGATCCTGCAGCTGGTGCGCTCGCATGCGGCCCAGGTGCCGGTGGTGGTGCGCACCATCGACGACACCGATCTGGAGAGGCTGCGCGCCGCCGGCGCCACCGAGGTGGTGCCCGAGGCGATCGAGGGCTCGCTGATGCTGGCCAGCCATGCGCTGGCCCTGGTGGGCGTGCCGATGCGGCGCGTGATCCGGCTGACCCGCGACGCCCGTGATGCCCGCTACGGCCTGCTGCGCGGCTATTTCCACGGCGCCGACGACGACAGCGCCGAGGATCGCCAGCAGGAGCGCCTGATCTCGGTCACGCTGCCCCAGGCCAGCCCCTTTGCGAAGCAGCCGCTGGAGGCCCTGGCCCTGCATGCGGTGGGCGTCGGCGTGGTCTCGCTGCGGCGCGCCAGCGGCGCGGTGGTCGCGGCCCAGGACAGCCTGCTGCTGGGCGGCGGCGACACGCTGGTGCTGTCGGGCACGCCGGAGGCGCTGGCCCTGGCCGAGGAGAAACTGCTGCGCGGCTGAGCGGGCTCAAGTGCTGAAGGGCGGGTCCCCTGCGGGACAGCCTGCCGCCTGGGCGACAGGCGCGGCCGGCGGCTTGCGCCACACTCGCGGCACGGCAGCCAACAAGGACGCGTCACCATGAACTTCGACTACAGCCCCAAGGTCCAGGAGATGCGCGAGCGCCTGCTGGCCTTCTTCGATCAGCACATCTATCCCAACGAGCATCGCTTCCACGCCGAGGTCGAGGCCAACCGCCGCGCCGGCAATGCCTGGCTGCCGACCACGCTGATCGAGGAGCTCAAGCCGCTGGCGCGCCAGGCCGGGCTGTGGAATCTGTTCCTGCCGCAGTCGCCGCGCGCGCCGGAGGGCCTGTCCAATCTCGAGTACGCGCCGCTGTGCGAGATCATGGGCCGGGTGCACTGGGCGCCCGAGGTCTTCAACTGCTCGGCCCCCGACACCGGCAATATGGAGACCATCGCCCGCTACGGCAGCGAGGCCCACAAGGACCGCTGGCTGGAGCCCTTGCTGAAGGGCGAGATCCGCTCGGCCTTTCTGATGACCGAGCCCGAGGTGGCCTCGTCGGACGCCACCAATATCCAGTGCCGCATCGAACGCGAGGGCGACGAGTATGTGATCAACGGCACCAAGTGGTGGTCATCGGGCGCCGGCGACCCGCGCTGCGCGATCTACATCCTGATGGGCAAGACCGATCCCGGCGCCGGCCGCCACGAACAGCAGTCGATGGTGCTGGTGCCGGCCGACACCCCGGGCATCACGATCAAGCGCGCGCTGTCGGTGTTCGGCTACGACGATGCGCCGCACGGCCATATGGAGATCGTGCTGAAGAATGTGCGGGTGCCGGTGGCCAACATCCTGCTCGGCGAAGGCCGCGGCTTCGAGATCGCCCAGGGCCGGCTAGGCCCCGGCCGCATCCACCACTGCATGCGCTCGATCGGTGCGGCCGAGCGAGCGCTGGAGCTGATGTGCGAGCGCGCGATTGCCCGCAGCGCCTTCGGCAAGACCATCGCCCAGCAGACCGTGACCCAGGAGCGCATCGCCGAGGCGCGCTGCAGCATCGAGCAGGCCCGGCTGCTGACCTTGAAGGCCGCCTACATGATGGACACGGTGGGCAACAAGGTGGCCAAGGCCGAGATCGCGATGATCAAGATCGTCGCGCCGACGATGGCGCTGAAGATCATCGACTGGGCGATCCAGGTCTATGGCGGCATGGGGGTCTCGCAGGACACGCCGCTGGCGATGATGTGGGCGCATCAGCGCACGCTGCGCCTGGCCGATGGCCCCGATGAGGTGCACCGCAACTCGCTGGCCAAGCTGGAGCTGGCCCGTCATATGAAGCTGCCGGCCGACAAGGTCGAGATGCCCATCACAAGAGGCGGCTGAAACAAACTCCCCCGCTAGGGGGTCTGTCGCTGCGCGGGAGGGCCCGCTAGCATCCGTCGCTTGTTCCGCAAAGCCACACGATGCAACGCCCCAAGCTCTCCCGCGCATGGCCGCCCCTGGCTTTTGGCCTGGTGCTGGCACTCCAGGCCACGGTGCTGATCAGCAGCCTGGGCGGCTGGGTGGACCGCGCCTGGCTGCCCTGGCTGAGCATGGCCAGCCTGGGCCTGAGCGCGCTGGTGGCCGGGCTGGCGCTGATGGCGATGGCGCACGCCCGGGCCCGTGCCGAGCGCGCCCAGCGCACGCTGGAAGAAGCCATCGACGCGCTGCCGGCCAGCGTCGAGATCTTCGACGCCCAGGACAAGCTGGTCGCCTTCAACAAGCGCCTGGTCGAGATCTATCCCCATATGCTGCGCGAGTTCGAGCGCGGCGCCAGCTTCGAGGAGCTGGCGCGCGCCTCGCTGGCCATCAAGGGCGTGCCCGAAGCGATCGGCCGCGAGGAGGAATGGCTGACCGAGCGCCAGCGCAACCGCGGCCAGCAGCGCGCGCCGCTGCTGCAGCGCGTGCATGACGAGACCTGGCTGCGCATCTTCGAGCGCCGCACGCCCTCGGGCGGCATGGTGGGCGTGCGCCTGGAGGTCAGCGACCTGGTCCATGAGCAGCAGCGCCTGGCCGCCAGCCAGGCCCATCTGCAGGCCCTGATCAATGCGGCCACCAACGGCATCGTCACGCTGGACACCGGCGGCCATATGCTGGAGGTCAACCCCGCCTGCGCCCAGCTCTTCGGTTTCAGCGCGCCGGAGCTGCGCGGCGGCCATCTGAGCATGCTGATACAGGGCGTTCCCAGCGCCCCGCAAGACCTGACCCGGAACGCGTCACTGAGCGGCGGCAGCCAGGAGTTCAGCGCCCGCCACCGCGACGGCCGCGAGCTGGCCGTGCATCTGTCGGTGGCCGAGGTCAAGACCGCCACCACCCATCTGTTCGTCGGCATCATCACCGACTTCAGCGAGCGCAAACGCCAGGAGGTGCGGCTGCGCCAGGCCAACGAGCTGCTGGCCCGCCAGTCCACCACCGACGGGCTGACCGGCGTCGGCAACCGCCGCCTGTTCGACCAGGCGCTGCAGATCGAGTGGCAGCGCAGCGCCCGTGCCGGCAAGCCACTGGCGATGCTGCTGGTCGATATCGACCACTTCAAGCAGTACAACGACCACTACGGCCATGTCGCCGGCGACGACTGCCTGCGCCGCGTCGCCACCCTGCTACGCAGCTGCGTCGGCCGCGGTGGCGAGCCGGTGTGCCGCTACGGCGGCGAGGAGTTCGCGGTGCTGCTGGTCGACACCGATCTGGCCGGTGCCCAGGTGGTGGCCCAGCGCATCCTCGACAGCGTGCGCCTGGCCGCCATCGAGCACGCCGCCTCGCCGGTGCGCCACAGCGTCTCGCTGAGCATAGGCGTGGCAGCGCGCGTCGCCGAGGCCCAACTGCCGGCCCTGCACCTGATCGAGCTGGCCGATGCCGCGCTCTACCAGGCCAAGCAGGCCGGGCGCGCCCGCATGGTCTGCAGTCCGCTGGTGGCCTGATTTACCATCGGCACCTATGCCGACCACTGCCGCCGACTACATCAAGAGCCATATCCGCACCGTGCCCGACTGGCCCAGCGCGGGCGTGCAGTTCCGTGACATCACGCCGCTGCTGTCCAATCCGCGCGTGTTCCGCGTGCTGATCGACCAGTTCGTGCACCGCTATTTCGACGCGAAGCCGACGGCCATCGCCGGCCTCGACGCGCGCGGCTTCATCATCGGCTCGGTGCTGGCCTATGAGCTGAACATCGGCTTCATCCCGATCCGCAAAAAGGGCAAGCTGCCCTTCACGACGGTGGAGGAGACCTATGAGCTGGAATACGGCAGCGCCACGGTGGAGATGCACACCGACGCCGTCAAGCCCGGCGACCGCATCGTGCTGATCGACGACCTGATCGCCACCGGCGGCACGATGATGGCCGGCGCCAAGCTGCTGCAACGCCTGGGCGCGCAGGTGGTGGAGGGTGCGGCCATTGTCGACCTGCCCGAGCTCGGCGGCTCCCAGCGCCTGCAGGAGAGCGGCCTGCCGCTGTTCACGCTGGTCGACTTCGGCGGCCACTGAAGGACAATAGACCATGGCCAAACCCATTCCCCGCCTCAGCCGCGACCAGATCGACGCGGTCATCAAGACCGCCTGGGACGACACCCCGCCCTATAACAAGGTGCTGATGCAGCACGCCATCGGCCAGGGCGAGCTGGTGCAGCTGATGAAGCGCGAGCTGACCTCCAGCGCCTACAAGCTCTGGGCCGCCCAGGGCAAGGGCGTCAAGCCACCGAAGGCCAAGTCGACCTGGCCGCACGGCCGCTGATGCCGCAGGCCCTCAATGTGCTGGGCACGCCGCTGGTGCCCTGCTCCTACGACCCGCTGACCGGCTTCTTCCGCGACGGCTGCTGCCATACCGATCAGCACGACCTCGGCAGCCATGTGATCTGCGCCAAGCTCACGGCCGCCTTTCTGCAGTTTTCGGCGCTGCGCGGCAACGACCTCAGCACGCCCCGCCCCGAGCAGCGCTTCCGAGGCCTGAAACCGGGCGACCGCTGGTGCCTGTGCGCGCTGCGCTGGCGGCAGGCCTATGAGGCCGGTGTTGCGCCGCCGGTCGTGCTGGAATGCACCCACGCGCGGGCCCTGCAATACGTCAGCCTGGAGCAGCTGCGCACGGCGACCGTGTAAGCCTCGGGCTCCTCCAGCCCAAAAAGAAGCCCGGCAAAACCATCACGGCTGCCGGGCAAGTCTCAGGGCCATTGGAGGGAGGGAGGAGGAGCACCCTGAGTGAAGCCAATTTACCAACTCAGGGCGTCGCTGCGCGTAGGACAAGGCCGCATTCGAGGCATCGGCCCGGCGTAGCGCTCACTTCCCGATACAAAACCGGCTGAATATCTCGCCGAGCAGATCGTCGGCCGAGAAGGCGCCGGTGATCTCGCCGAGGGCGTCGTGCGAGAGCCGCAGCTCTTCGGCCAGCAGATCCAGGGCCGGCGGCTGCTGGGTGGCCACGGCCTTGGCCAGCTCCAGATGCTCGCGGGTGCGCTTGAGCGCCTGGACATGGCGCTCGCGGGCGATGAACAGGCCCTCGGGCGTGGCGTGCCAGCCGACCTGCTGCAGCAGGCGCTGGCGCAGCTCGCCCAGCCCCGCACCGGTCTTGGCGGACAGCGCGACGGCGCCTGGAGCCAGGTCTTGCCCATGGGCGGTGTCGGCCTTGTTGAAGACCTGCAGGATGCGGCCGACATCGACGCCTTGCAGGCGTTCGTTGATCAGGCGGTCCTCGGCCTCGTAGTCCGGTTGGCCGATGCGGCTCAGGTCGTGCAGGAACAGCACGACATCGGCATCGGCGATCGCATCCCAGCTGCGCGCGACGCCGATGCGCTCGACCTCGTCCTCGGTCTCCCGCAGCCCGGCGGTGTCGCTGATGTGCAGCGGCACGCCCTCGATCTGTATGGTCTGGCTGACCTTGTCGCGCGTGGTGCCGGGGATGGGCGTCACGATGGCCAGCTCGGCACCGGCCAGCGCGTTCAGCAGCGAGCTCTTGCCGACATTGGGCTGGCCGGCCAGCACCACCTTGATGCCCTCGCGCAGCAGCGCGCCCTGCTGGGTGCGGTCCAGCACGGCCGCGAGTCGGGCGTGCAGCCGGTCCAGCTGGCCCAGCGCGTCGGCCTGCTGCAGGAAGTCGATCTCTTCCTCCGGGAAGTCCAGCGTCGCCTCGACCAGCATGCGCAGCTTGATCAGCGCATCGCGCAGCTCGCCGACCTCGCCGGACAGCGCGCCGGCCAGCGCACGGCTGGCGCTGCGCGCGGCCGCCTCGGTGCTGGCGTCGATCAGATCGCTGACGGCCTCGGCCTGGGCCAGGTCGAGCTTGCCGTTCAGAAAGGCGCGCTGGGTGAACTCGCCGGGCTCGGCCAGGCGCATGCGCATGCCGGCGCCGGCCTCCATGCAGCGCGCCAGCAGCAGCTGCAGCACCACCGGCCCGCCATGGGCCTGCAGCTCCAGCACATGCTCGCCGGTATAGGAATGCGGGGCCGGGAACAGCAGGGCCAGGCCCTGGTCGATGGCCTCGCCATCGGCGGCGCGGAAAGGCAGATAGCTGGCCTCGCGCGGCTTCAGGGCCTTGCCGCACAGGGCCTGCACGATGGGGGTCAGGTCTTGCGCCGACGAGACGCGGACGATGCCCACCGCGCCTCGTCCGGGGGCGGTGGCGATGGCGACGATGGGATCTTGGTGGCGGGACAGCATGGGCGAATTTTCACCGATGGCGGCCACCCCAGACGAAAAACGCCGACCTTGGGGTCGGCGTCCGGGATATGGCGCGGGGGAGGCTGTCAGCGGGCGCTCGCGTGAGCCCCGCTGATGGGCCTTGTCGCCAGGCACTGTTGTCTTTGACAGGCCGGTGACTCTCTGCCCCGCATGTGATCGATTAAAGGCCTGGCGGCGCCAATAAAAAAGCCCCCAAGTGCGGGGGCACCCGGGGGCTTCGTGAAATGCTGGCGCGGGCGGCTATTTGTTGACGCCGAGCTGCTTGTTGATCATCCACTGCTGGGCGATCGACAGGATGTTGTTGGTCAGCCAGTACAGCACCAGACCGGCCGGGAAGAAGAAGAACATGAAGCTGAAGGCCAGCGGCATGATCCACATCATCTTGGCCTGCATCGGGTCCGGCGGCGTCGGGTTCAGCCAGACCTGGAACAGGCTGGACAGCGTCATCAGGATGGGCAGCACGAAGAACGGGTCCTTGGCCGACAGATCGGTGATCCACAGAATCCACGGTGCATGGCGCATCTCGACGCTGGACAGCAGCACCCAGTACAGCGCGATGAAGAAGGGCATCTGCAGGAAGATCGGCAGGCAGGAGCCGATCGGGTTGATCTTCTCCTCGCGGTAGATCTTCATCATCTCCTGCTGCATCTGCTGCGGCTTGTCCTTCAGGCGCTCGCGCATCTCGGTGATGCGCGGGTTGACCGCCTTCATCTTGGCCATGCTGCGGTAGGCGCTGGCATTGAGCCAGTAGAACGCGATCTTCAGCAGCACCACCAGCGCGATGATGGACCAGCCCCAGTTGCCCAGCAGCTTGTGCAGCTGGTCGAGCAGCCAGAACAGCGGCTTGGACAGGATGGTGAACCAGCCATAGTCCTTCACCAGCTCCAGGCCCGGGGCCAGCACGGCCAGCTTGTTCTCTTCCTGCGGGCCGACGAAGAGCTGGTGGTCGGCGCTGACGCTGGCGCCGGGCGCCAGCTGGGCCAGCGGGAACAGCATGCCGACCGAGTACAGATTGTTGTCGACCTTCTTCGCGTAGAACTCACGCGGGCTGTCGCCCTTGTGCAGCCAGGCGCTGGCGAAGTAGTGCTGGACCATCGCAACCCAGCCATCGCTGGCATTCTTCTCGACGCTGGCCTTGCCCTTTTCGATGTCCTTGAAGTCGAGCTTCAGGAACTTCGACTTGTCGGTATACATCGCCGGGCCGGTGAAGGTGAAATAGAAGCTCGACTCATTGGGCAGCGGATTGCCGTCGCGCACCAGCTGGGTGTAGAGCTGGGGCATCAGCGGCGCGGCCGAGGTGTTGAGCACCTCATGCTTGACGTCCACCGCATAGTCGCCGCGCTTGAAGGTGTAGGTCTTGACCAGCTTGACGCCGCCCTGCTCGGGCGACTCGAAGCGCACGACCAGGCTTTGCTCGCCGTCCTTCAGGCTGCGCTCGCCGGGCACCAGGCTCATCGGGGTCAGGTGGCTGGGCGCGCCGGCCACGCCGACCAGGCCGGTCTGGGCCAGGTAGACGCGCTGGGCGCTGCGGTCCAGCACGACGATATGGCCGCTGGCGTCGGTCTCGTCCTTGTGCTTGAGCAGTTCCACCCGCACCAGGCTGCCGCCCAGGCTGTCCAGTGTGGCCTTGACCACATCGGTGCTGATGACGACGGTTTCGCCAGTGCTGCTCGGTGCCGCAGCGGTCGGCGCGGCGCCCGGTGTCGCGGCCGCGCCCGGCAGGGTGGCGGCGGTGGGCAGTGCGGCAGCGCCGGGTGCCGAGCCAGCAACGGCCGCCGGCTTCGGGGCGGCGGGGCTGAACATCGAGGGGTGACCGTTGTGCTTTTGCCAGCCGTCCCACAACAGGACAAGCGACATGGTGAAGACCACCCACAGCACGGTGCGGCGTATATCAGTCATTGGGACGCTTCAGGATTGGAGGAGGAGGAACGGACGCCAGACCCGCAACCCAGACGGGTGAACAGGCCGGGCGGATTGTCGGGCACGGCATCATGCCCGCCCAAGCAGAAAGGATTGCAGCGCAGGATGCGGGCCGCCGCCAGATACGTGCCGGCGGCCGCGCCATGCTGGGTCAGCGCCTGCATCGCATAGGCCGAGCAGCTCGGCTCATAGCGGCAGCCGGCCTGCAGCCAGTGGCTGAACAGCAGCTGATAGCCGCGCACCAGCCCCATCATGAAGCGCTGCGGCAGCGAGGCGGGCGGGCGGTCCATATCGCTCAGGCCTGCGGCCGGGCACGGGCCGGCCGCTGTTGCTCGCGCTGCGGCGCGCGCGCGCGCTCGAACAGCTGGGCCAATTCGACGCGCGCAGCCGTGCGCAGCGCCTCGGACGAGGCGCTGGGAAACTGCTTGATGTCGAAGGGCGCACGCAAGCGCACCACCCACAGGCCCGGCAGCAACGGCTCTTCGGCCGCGGCCTGGGCCACGAAGGCGGCGCGGATCTGGCGCTTCAGCAGGGTACGGGTCACGGCGCGGCGGGCATGGCGTTTGGGCACCACGCTACCCAGCCAGCAGCCTTGCGGCAGCGCCTGAGCGCGGCCCTCATCCACAAGCATGTGGATGTCCGGTGCATCGCCTGTTGATAACTCGGCCGCATCTGTGGACAACTTCTTGCCCGGCAGGCTGGGGCTGGCCGCAACATGGTGCACAGCGAAATGGCTGCTGCGAGCGCGGCTGGGCGAACCCAGCACGCGCTCAAAGTCGGCCGATCGCAGGATGCGGCCGATCACGCTGTCGTGTCCCGACTTAGACAGCCAGACGCTTGCGGCCCTTGGCGCGGCGCGCAGCGATGACGGCGCGGCCGCCACGGGTCTTCATGCGGACGAGGAAGCCATGGGTACGGGCGCGACGGGTCTTGGAAGCTTGGTAGGTGCGTTTCATGATGAAACCTCTTGAGGTCTAAAGACGCTACAACGCAGCGAGGAATCCTCGCCCGCGAGAGCGGTTGTGGGCAAATCGTTACGAGATGCGCTGGGCATCCCGGCCGCCAAAGCCATGCCGGTCTGCCGTACCCTTGACGGGTCGGCAGGCCGATACGGCCCAGACGGCCACCGATGTGCGCCGCGCCGGCCCTGCCTTGGGGCCGACATGGGACAAGACCATCAATCCACATGCTAGTGCAAAGAACAAGTCCGCCCGTGCGCAACCATCCGGCGTCCGGAAAACCCGCGATTACACCAAACTTTGGCGCCCCGGTCAATCAAGAGGGATCGCCATCCCGGGTTATCGGGGGCTTGACCGCGCCCAAAAATCTGTGGATAACCTGCGATTCGGCCGCGTCAAACCCGTACAATCCGGCCGCTCAAGAACAAGTTTTCCACAATGAGCGCAGACATGTCTGGGGCAGAACTTTGGCAGCGCGGCTGTGAGCGCCTGGCTGCCGAACTGCCCGAACAACAATTCAATACCTGGATACGCCCGCTGCCCCCGGCCGATGTGGCCGGCGGCAGCGGCGCCGACGCGGTGGTCGTCTCGCTGCGCGTGCCCAACCGCTTCAAGCTCGACTGGATCCGCAACCAGTATGCGGGCCGCATCGAAGCCATCCTGACCGAGCTGGCCGGCAAACCGGCCCGCCTGGAGCTGGCCCTGGCCGCGCGCGAGCCGGTCGGCCGCGTGGCCCAGCCCCTGCCCGCCAACCAGCCGATCGCCGTCGGCCAGGTGCTGCACAACGGCCTGCGCCCGGTCAGCCCGCCGCAGCCCGAGCCCGTGCCGGTGGCCCCCGCCGCGCCGCGCGACCCGCAGCAGCCCGTCATCCACAGCAATCCGGCCCTGGGTCCGCCGCCCAGCGCCAGCCGCCACCGCCTCAATACCGCGCTGACCTTCGACACCCTGGTGCCCGGCCGTGCCAACCAGATGGCGCGCACCGCGGCCCTGCATGTGGCCGGTGCGCCGGGCGCGATGTACAACCCGCTGTTCATCTACGGCGGCGTCGGCCTGGGCAAGACCCATCTGATCCATGCGGTCGGCAACGCCTTGCTGCGCGACAAGCCCGATGCGCGGGTGCTCTATCTGCATGCCGAGCAGTTCATCTCGGACGTGGTGAAGAACTACCAGCGCAAGACCTTCGACGAGCTGAAGGCCAAGTACCACTCGCTGGACCTGCTGCTGATCGATGATGTGCAGTTCTTCGCCGGCAAGGACCGCACGCAGGAGGAGTTCTTCAACGCCTTCGAGGCCCTCTTGGCCAAGCGCGCCCACATCATCATGACCTCGGACACCTATCCCAAGGGCCTGGTGGACATCGACGAACGTCTGACCAGCCGCTTCGACGCCGGCCTGACGGTGGCCATCGAGCCGCCCGAGCTGGAGATGCGGGTGGCCATCCTGATCAAGAAGGCCGAGGCCGAGCAGACACCGATGCCCGAGGATGTGGCCTTCTTCATCGCGAAGAACGTGCGCGCCAACGTGCGCGAACTCGAGGGCGCGCTGCGCAAGGTGCTGGCCTACAGCCGCTTCTCGCACAAGGACATCAATATCCAGCTGGCCCGCGAGGCACTGAAGGACCTGCTGTCGATCCAGAATCGGCAGATCTCGGTGGAGAACATCCAGAAGACGGTGGCCGACTTCTACAAGATCAAGGTCGCCGATATGTACAGCAAGAAGCGCCCGGCCAGCATCGCCCGGCCGCGCCAGATCGCGATGTACCTGGCCAAGGAGCTGACGCAGAAAAGCCTGCCCGAGATCGGCGAGCTGTTCGGCGGCCGCGACCACACGACGGTGCTGCATGCGGTGCGCAAGATCGGCGGCGAGCGGCAGAAGAACACCGAGCTGAACCAGCAGCTCCACGTGCTGGAGCAAACCTTGAAGGGCTAGCGCTTTCCTCAGCGGAATTTGCCCTATAAGTAGGTGAAAATACGCGCTGTTGCCCGACGGGCCCGGCGCCAAAGCCAAAACAGAGCGGAGAGAGGTTTCCATGATTGTGTTGAAAGCCACCCAGGACAAGGTCTTGAGCGCGCTGCAGGCTGTGGCCGGCATCGTCGAGAGGCGCCATACCCTGCCCATCCTGGCCAATGTGCTGATACGCAAGCAAGGCCCGCAGCTCGAGCTGACCACCTCCGACCTGGAAATCCAGGTCCGCACCACGGCCGAGCTGGACGGCGACGCCGGCAACTTCAGCACCACGGTGGGCGCGCGCAAGCTGATCGACATCCTGCGCTCGATGCCCGCCGACCAGACCGTCAGCCTGACCGCCAACGCCAGCAAGCTGACGCTGCAGGGCGGCAAGAGCCGCTTCACCTTGCAAACGCTGCCGGCCGATGACTTCCCGCTGGTGCAGGAAGCCGCCGACTTCGGCCCGGCCTTCGCCGTGCCGCAGAAAACGCTGAAGAGCCTGATCAACCAGGTGCACTTCGCGATGGCGGTGCACGACATCCGCTACTACCTGAACGGCATCCTCTTCGTTGCCGAAGGCAAGACCCTGACCCTGGTCGCCACCGACGGCCATCGCCTCGCGCTGGCCCAGGCGACCTTGGAAGCCGATATGCCCAAGCAGGAAGTCATCCTGCCGCGCAAGACCGTGCTGGAGCTGATGCGCCTGCTGAAGGATGGCGGCAAGGATGGCTCCGACGACCAGCCGATCGAGATGCGCTTCGCCGGCAACCAGGCCAAGTTCACGTTCAGCGGCATGGAGTTCGTCACCAAGCTGGTCGAGGGCAAGTTCCCCGACTACAACCGCGTGATCCCGAAGAACCACAAGTTCAATGTGACGCTGGGCCGCCAGCCGCTGCTGGCCAGCCTGCAGCGCGCCGCGATCCTGACCAGCGAGAAGTTCAAGGCCGTGCGCCTGAGTTTCGAGCCGGGCCTCCTGAGCATCGCCTCCAGCAATGCCGAGCAGGAAGAGGCCAAGGAAGAGATCGAGATCGACTACGGTGGCGACCTGATAGAGACCGGCTTCAACGTGACCTATCTGATGGACGCGCTGCAGAACATGAGCCAGGACATGGTGTCCATCGATCTGAACGACAGCGCCGCCAGCGCGCTGATCACGATCCCCGAGCAGACCGGCTTCAAGTACGTCGTGATGCCGATGCGGATCTGAGGCGAGAACTGACTTGACGACAGCGGGCCTCGGCCCGCTTCAGTGCTTTTAAAGGGGCGGCGAAGTGGCTGCCCGACAGTGAGAGAGAGTCCCCGATGAGTGATGTGCCGAGCAACGAACAGAACCCCGATGGCCTGACCGACAAGCAGAAGGACGCGGTCTCCGCAGAAGCGTCCTCGGGCGCGGTCTACGGTGCGGATTCGATCCAGATCCTCGAGGGCCTGGAAGCCGTGCGCAAGCGCCCCGGCATGTATATCGGCGACACCTCGGACGGCACCGGCCTGCACCACCTGGTGTTCGAGGTGGTGGACAACTCCATCGACGAATCGCTGGCCGGCCATTGCGACGACATCATCGTCACCATCCACACCGACAACAGCATCTCCGTCATCGACAACGGCCGCGGCATCCCCACCGGCGTCAAGATGGACGACAAGCACGAGCCCAAGCGCAGCGCCGCCGAGATCGCGCTGACCGAGCTGCATGCCGGCGGCAAGTTCAACCAGAACAGCTACAAGGTCTCCGGCGGTCTGCACGGCGTGGGCGTGTCCTGCGTCAACGGCCTGTCCAAGACCCTGCGCCTGACCGTGCGCCGCGACGGCAAGATCCACCAGCTCGAGTTCAAGCAAGGCATCCCGCAGGACCGCCTGATCGAGATCGTCGACGGCGTCGAGACCAGCCCGATGCGCATCGTCGGCGAGACCGACAAGCGCGGCACCGAGGTCCACTTCCTGCCCGACACCGAGATCTTCCAGACCAATAACGATTTCCACTACGACATCCTCGCCAAGCGCCTGCGCGAGCTTTCGTTCCTGAACAACGGCGTGAAGATCCGCCTGGTCGACGAGCGCAACAACAAGGAAGACAACTTCGCCTACGCCGGTGGCGTGCAGGGCTTTGTCGAGTTCATCAACAAGGGCAAGAACACCCTGCACCCGAAGATCTTCCACGCCCAGGGCGACAAGATCAGCGAGCAGGGCACCAATGTCGGCGTCGAAGTGGCGATGCAGTGGAACGACGGCTTCAACGAGAACGTCCTCTGCTTCACCAACAACATCCCGCAGCGCGACGGCGGCACCCATCTGACCGGCCTGCGCGCCGCGATGACACGCGTGCTGAACAAATACATCGTCGACAACGAGCTGGCCAAGAAGGCCAAGGTCGAGGTGGCCGGCGACGATATGCGCGAAGGCCTGGCCTGCGTGGTCTCGGTGAAGGTGCCCGAGCCCAAGTTCAGCTCGCAGACCAAGGACAAGCTGGTCAGCTCGGAAGTGCGCGCGCCGGTCGAAGACATCGTCAGCCGCCTGCTGACCGACTGGCTGCTTGAGAACCCGATCGACGCCAAGATCATCTGCGGCAAGATCCTCGACGCCGCCCGCGCCCGCGAGGCCGCGCGCAAGGCCCGCGAGATGACGCGCCGCAAGGGCGTGCTCGATGGCCTGGGCCTGCCCGGCAAGCTGGCCGACTGCCAGGAGAAGGATCCTTCGCTGTGCGAGATCTACATCGTCGAGGGCGACTCCGCCGGCGGCTCCGCCAAGCAGGGCCGCGACCGTAAGTTCCAGGCCATCCTGCCGCTACGCGGCAAGATCCTGAACGTCGAGAAGGCGCGCTACGAGAAGCTGCTGACCAGCAACGAGATCATCACGCTGATCACCGCCCTGGGCACCGGCATCGGCCGCGGCGCCGGCAGCGACGACTTCAACCCCGACAAGCTGCGCTACCACCGCATCATCATCATGACCGACGCGGACGTGGACGGCGCCCACATCCGCACCCTGCTGCTGACCTTCTTCTACCGCCAGATGCCCGAGCTCTGCGAGCGCGGCCACATCTACATCGCCCAGCCGCCGCTCTACAAGGTCAAGGTCGGCAAGCACGAGCAGTACCTGAAGGACGGCACCGAGCTGGACGCCTTCCTGCTGAAGGTGGCGCTGCAGGACGCCCATCTGCACACCGGCATCGGCGGCGCGGTGCTCTCCGGCGAAGCGCTGGAGCAGCTGGCGCGCAAGTACGTCCTGTCCGAAAGCGTGATCACCCGCCTGGCCAACTGGATGGACTTCGAGGCGCTGCGCGTGCTGTCCAGCGGCCTGGCCATCAACCTCGACACCAAGGAGGCCGCCGAGGAAGCCGCTGCCGCCATGCAGGCTGCGCTGCACCAGGCCGAAGTCAGCAGCGAGTACGACGCCCGCACCGACAAGCTGCTGCTGCGCATCAGCCGCCGCCAGCACGGCAATGTGCGCTCCAGCGTCATCAATGCCGACTTCATGCACGGCGCCGACTACGAAGTGCTGGCCGACGCCGGCCGCACCTTCAAGGGCCTGATCGGCGAGGAAGCCCTCGTCCGCAAGGGCGAAGGCGAGAAGGCCAAGGAAAGCAAGGTCAGCGACTTCCGCGGCGCGATGGCCTGGCTGATGCAGCAAGCCGAAAACAGCGTCGGCCGCCAGCGCTACAAGGGCCTGGGCGAGATGAACCCCGAGCAGCTCTGGGAAACCACGATGGACCCCAACGTCCGCCGCCTGCTGCGCGTGCAGATCGACGACGCCATCGAGGCAGACCGGGTGTTCACGATGCTGATGGGCGACGAAGTCGAGCCGCGCCGCGATTTCATTGAGACGAATGCGCTGAGGGCGGCGAATATCGACGTGTGAGCTCAGACACGCCTCAATGCAATTGACCGTCGGGGAGGGACGGAAGATTGTTCGATAGGATTTCATTCAAAATTTTCAACGGACCGGCTGTTCACGACAGCCGGTCTTTTTGCGTTCTGCTGCCAGCTGCCTGTTGCGTCTGATAGCAGCGCCACTTGGTTCGCCTTGAGTCTCAAATGAAGAATTACGAAGCGCTGAAGCAGCAAGGCGATGTGATCTGGAACATCGCCAATCTCTTGCGTGGCCCATACCGCCCGCCACAATACCGTCGTGTGATGATTCCGTTGACGGTGCTGAGGAGGCTGGATTGCGTTCTTGAGAGCAACAAGGCCGATGTGCTTGCACACCACAAAGCCTTGAAGGCGCAGGCCAAGTACGACGTTGAAACCATCGAGAAGATGGTGCATCGCAAGTTCAAGCTGAAGTTCCACAACACCAGCGACTTCACCTTCGCTTCGCTTCTGGGCGATCCCGACAAGCTTGCTGCCAATCTCGGCAACTACATCGCTGGCTTCTCTTCCAACGCCCGCAAGATCATCGAGAAGTTCAAGTTCGAAGAAGAGATCGAGAAGCTGGATGAAGCCAATCGCCTGTTCGAAGTGATCAAGGCTGTGGCTGCAGTGGATCTGCACCCCGACCGCATCACCAATATCGAGATGGGCTACCTGTTCGAAGATCTGGTGCGCCGTTTCAATGAACAGGCGAACGAGGAGGCCGGTGACCATTTCACACCACGTGAAGTGATCAAACTGATGGTGAGCCTCCTGTTCACACATGACGACCTGGTCTATCGCCCTGGCAAACTGATCAAGATCTACGACCCGACCTGCGGCACGGGCGGCATGCTGTCGGAGTCAGAAAAGCTGATCAAGGATCCGGAACTCGGACTGAATCCAGATGCAATCCTGGAGCTCTACGGCCAGGAATACAACCCGGAGTCCTACGCCATTTGCGGCTCGGACCTGATGATCAAGAACGAAGAGATTTCGCACATCGTCTTCGGCAACACCTTGGGCACGGGCAAGCCAAAAGATGGCTTTGTCGATGGTGATGGCCATCCGGGCGAGCAGTTCCACTACATGCTGGCCAACCCGCCTTTCGGCGTGGAATGGAAACCGGAGAAAGACAACGTCAGCAAGGAACACAACAGCCTTGGTTTCAAGGGCCGCTTCGGCCCTGGCCTGCCTCGCATCAACGATGGCGCGCTGCTGTTCCTGCTGCACATGATTGCCAAGATGCAACCCGCGCCCAAGGCCGGTGGCAAGGGGGGCGGTGAGGGTTCGCGTATCGCCGTCGTGTTCAATGGTTCACCTTTGTTCACAGGCGATGCTGGCAGCGGCGAGAGCAATATTCGCCGCTGGATCATTGAACACGACATGTTGGAAGCGGTGATCGGCCTGCCCGACCAGCTGTTCTACAACACCGGCATCTACACCTATATCTGGATCGTCACGAACCGCAAGCGCCCTGAGCGCGTGGGCAAGGTTCAGCTGATCAATGGCACCGAGTTTGCTCGAAAGATGCAAAAGAGCCTCGGCGACAAGCGCAAGCGCCTGGGCGATGGCACCAATGGCAGTTCGGATGTGAAAGACGGATCTGCGGACCACATTGCCATGCTGACGCGCCTGTATGCCGAGTGTCAGCATGATGTGCGCATGAGCCTGGCCGAGGTGGACAGCAATATCGACCTCAAGCGCGACCAGAGCCAGAGCTTCTTTGTCAGCAAGGTCTTGCCCAACCAGCGTTTTGGCTACTTGAAGATCACGGTGGATCGCCCGCTGCGCCTGAACTTCGCCGTCACCCGCGAGCGCATCGCCCGCACGAGGCGTCTGGGTACGTTTGAGAACCTCGCCATTTCGCGAAAACGCAAAGACAAGGCCAAGATCGAAGAGGAGGTCTTGACGGGCCGGCGCGCCCAGGCCGCCATCCTGCGTATGCTTCGCAGCTTGCGCCGGGGCTTTGCCAACGGTGAAATCGTCAAAGATCGAGCCGTGTTTGACGAGCAACTGAGCTCAGCCTTCAAGTCGGCTGACTTGCCACTTGATGCGGCCCTCAAGAGCGCCTTGCTGGCGCCAGGCAGCCTGGGTGAAAAAGACCCCAGCGCCAAGATCTGCTGGAACAAGAGGGGCGAGTCCGAGCCCGACCCTGACCTGCGCGACACCGAAAGCGTGCCGCTGCCAGAGGGCATCGCCCTGCCCTTGCCACTGGACTACGAGAACAAGAAGAACAAGGGCAAGCTGGACCTCGACCCCTTGCTCGATCTGGTGCGCGAGCACTGCGAGGCCTACATGGCGAAAGAGGTGCTGCCTTACCGAGACGACGCCTGGATCGACCACAGCAAGACCAAGGTCGGCTACGAGATCCCCTTCAATCGCCATTTCTACGAGTACCAGCCTCCTCGCCCGCTGGACGCCATTGCGGCGGACATCGAAGCACTGGAGCGCGACATTGTGGCCATGTTGAAGGAGGTGACGTCCTCATGAACGAGCTGATCATTTACCAGACCGAGGACGGCCAGGCGCGGGTGCAGTTCCGCGCCGTGGACGGCAGCCTGTGGCTGAGCCAGCTGGAAATGGCGGCACTCTTTGATGTGACGGTGGCCAACACCAATATTCACATCCGCAACATTCTCAAGGAGGGCGAACTTTTGGCCGAGGCAGTTATTAAGCAAGACTTAATAACTGCGGCCGATGGCAAACGCTACCGAACCAAGCTCTACCGGCTGGAGATGATTCTGGCCGTGGGCTACCGCGTGAAAAGCCCGCGCGGCACCCAGTTCCGGCAGTGGGCCACAGCGCACCTGAGCGAATACCTGGTCAAAGGCTTCGTCATGGATGACGAGCGGCTCAAGAACCCGAGTGGCGCAGCCTTTGACTATTTCGACGAGCTGCTGGCCCGCATCCGCGACATCCGGGCCTCGGAGAAGCGCTTCTACCAAAAGGTACGCGACCTGTTCTCGCTCAGCCGCGACTACGACAAGCAAGATCCAGCCGCCCACCTTTTCTTTGCCGAGGTCCAGAACAAGCTGCTCTATGCGGTGACGCGGCAGACCGCTGCGGAGCTGATCCTTATCCGTGCCGATGCTAAGGCACCCCATATGGCGCTGACCACCTGGGAAGGCAGCCGCGTACGCAAGGCCGATGTGATCGTGGCCAAGAACTACCTCTCTGCCGACGAGGTGGACACACTGAACCGCTTGGTCGTGATCTTCCTGGAGCAGGCCGAGCTGCGTGCCAAGGGCCGGCAAGACCTGACCCTGGCCTACTGGCGCAGCAATGTGGACCGCCTGCTGGAGTTCAATGACCGCCCGGTGCTGCAGGGCGCGGGCAGCGTCAGCAACGAGCAGATGAAGCAGATCGCGTATGAGCGCTACGAGCAGTTCGACGCCCAGCGTCGCCAGGCTGAGGCGCTGGCGGCGGATGCGGAGGATTTGAAAGCGCTGGAGGATCTAGAGCTGCAACTGAAGCAGAAGAAGGGTTTAAAGTGAGGTATCCGGCATACCCGACCTATGTACCCAGCGGAATTCACTGGTTGCCCCAGATGCCCAAAGGATGGGAGGCCCATCGCCTGAAGTGGACCGTGACATCCTGTGAAAACGGGGTTTGGGGCGAAGATCCCGATGGGGGCGATGACGATGTGGTTTGTCTTCGCGTAGCCGATTTCGACCGCACTCAGCTGACCGTCAGTACGGAGAAACTGACTGTCAGAGCCGTTGACGAGCGGCAGCGCAAGTCACGCGAATTGAAGAAGGGTGATCTGCTCATAGAGAAATCTGGTGGTGGAGAAAAGCAGTTGGTTGGCTGCGTCGTGCTGTTCGATCACGAGATGAAGGCTGTGACCTCCAACTTTGTCGCCAGGATGTCTCCAGCTCCTGACCAATGCTCTCGCTATTGGACCTACGCGCATGCTGCCTTGTACTCGGCAAAGCTGAATTACTTAGCCATCAAGCAAACCACGGGTATTCAGAATCTTGAGGCGGCGGAGTATCTGAACACTCTCGTGGTCTATCCGCCGCTTGTGGAGCAGGAGTTGATCGCGAAGTTCCTCCTATGCAAGACCGCTCAGATCGACACGCTGATCGCAAAAAAGCAAACATTGATCGAGAGGTTGCGGGAAAAGCGGTTGTCTTTGATTACCCAGGCTGTGACCAAGGGGCTCAACCCAGCAGTTCCGTTGCAACCATCAGGGGTGGCCTGGCTCGGACGTGTGCCGGCGAATTGGAAAGTCGTGCCGCTTGGATACTTGGTCGAAATCTCAGGCGGCATGACGCCGAGCATGGCCAACGGCGCCTATTGGGACGGAGATGTTCCCTGGGTCACCCCCAAGGATATGAAGCGTCCCCGCCTGGAGGACTCCATCGATCATGTGACTCGGCTGGCATTGGAGGAGACTGGGCTGAGATTGGTTGCGCCAAATGCAGTCCTTGCCGTCGTTCGCGGCATGATCCTGGCGCACTCTTTCCCCGTCGCTATCAACGACAAGCCCGTCACGATCAATCAAGACATGAAAGCGCTGCGATGCGGGGAACACCTTCATTCTGACTTCCTGTTCTGGGGTCTGAGCGGCTTTGCAGATGTGCTCTCCAGCTTGGCCGACGAGTCAGCCCATGGAACCCGAAAGATGGAAACGAGCACGCTGAAGCGTTTCGAGTTTCCCGTCCCGCCCTACGACGAGCAGGTCTCGATTGCTCGATCGCTTCGTGCCGAACTCGCTGAACTGGACTCGCTCATGGACACCAACGAGTTGGCCATCGAGCGCCTTGTTGAATACCGCAGCGCACTTATCACCAGTGCCGTGACTGGCCAAATTGACGTGCGCCATGTGAAAGTTCGGGGAGTGGCCTAGCAATGCCGCTCAACGCCCAGGGGTACTTCAATGCGGTTCGTAGTCATCTGAGTTCAAAGTACAAGGTCACCGAAGTTGATGACGAAGGTCGCCTTGTGCTGAAGGACAAGATCTATCGCCCCGGTTCCACCACGCCCACCGTTCAGCGTGTCCGGCTCGCGGTTTCCGGAGAAGCGCTGGCCATCAACCTGGATCTGAAGAACAAGAATGGCAACTCCGACGCCTTGTTCCACTTTCTGGATGACGAGGCCAAGCCTTGGTCCAAGCGCTGCGACTTTGTCGTTTTCCATCGCTTGCGGGAGCGCCTCGCCGTCTACTGCATTGAATTCAAATCAGCCTCCCTGCCAGAGAGCTTGGTTGACCAGCTCAAGGCCAGCGAGGCTTGGTGTAGAACGCTGCACAGTGCGATCAAGCATTACACGGGGGAGTCACGCCGAATCCACCTCAGCAAGTTTGTGCTTTCATGCCACCAGAACGCTGCGCCCTATCTCGATGAGGGCGGGAAGTACCTCCAGCGGGATCACTCCATCCGGCACTATCTGTACAACGAGATCGACGGCTTGCCACTGGATCAGTTGGACAACGCCAATGTCCAAATCATCAACTGACCTGATATGAAGAAGCACACCGAAGCCCGCCTGGAAGACGCCATCGTTCACGAGCTGTGCGATCAGGGCGGCTACAGGTTTGTGGACTACCGTGAAGGCGAAGCCAGGGGGCGGTTTGATCGGGCTCTGGCCCTAGACCCCGTTGCCGTGCTGGGCTTCATCGAAGCCAGCCAGCCCAAGACCTGGCAGAGCCTGCAAGCCATCCACCAGGGCGAGACTGCCAAGGTGGTGCTGGATCACCTGTGCAAGGAATTGGACACCAAGGGTCTGCTCAAGGTGCTGCGGCAGGGCTTCAAGTGCTATGGCAAGACCCTGCGCGTGGCCTTCTTCGCACCCAACAATGGGCTGAACCCACAGACGCAAGCGCTGTATGCGCTGAATCAGCTGAGCGTGACACGCCAGCTGTTCTACAGCGAAGCGCACAGCAAGAGCCTGGACCTGGTCCTGCTGCTCAACGGCCTGCCCATCATCACCGTCGAGCTCAAGAACCCGCTCTCTGGCCAGACGGTGGAAGACGCGAAGCTGCAGTACAAACGCGACCGAGACGGCCGCGAACTGATCTTCGAGTTCAAGAAGCGTGCCCTGGTGCACTTTGCACTGGACCAGGACCAGGCCTTCATGTGCACCCGGCTGTCGGGCGACAAGACGCACTTCCTGCCCTTCAACCTCGGCCACAACGGGCGGGCTGGCAACCCACCTGCCACCGACGGCGGCTACCGCACGGCCTATCTGTGGCGCGAGGTCTGGCAGCGCGATTCGCTGCTGGACATCCTGGGCCGCTTCATGCACCTGCAGGCGGAAGAGAAGCGCATTGCCAGCGACGAAGGCATCAAGAAGATCACGCGCGAAACCATGATCTTTCCCCGCTATCACCAACTCGACGCGGTGCGTCGTCTGGTGGCGCATGCGGGCGAGCACGGCGCCGGGCGCAACTACCTGGTGCAGCACTCAGCCGGGTCGGGAAAGAGCAACACAATTGCCTGGCTGGCGCACCGGCTCTCCAGTCTGCACGATGCACAGGATCGAAAGGTGTTTGACTCGGTCATCGTGGTGACCGACCGGCGCGTCCTTGACCAGCAGCTGCAGAACACCATCTATCAGTTCGATCACAAGCAGGGCGTGGTGCAGAAGATCGATGAGGACACCCGCCAGTTGGTGCAGGCGCTGGCGCAGGGCACGCCCATCATCATCACCACGCTGCAGAAGTTCCCCTTTGTTCAGGAAACCCTGACGAAGCTGCAAGAGGAGCTGTCCCCCGAGGATCGGGAACACCTCGGGCCGCTCGACACCCGCGACAAGCGTTTTGCCGTGATCGTGGACGAGGCGCACAGCTCGCAGTCCGGCGAAAACGCCATGGAGCTCAAGGGCGTTCTGAATGCGCAGGGCGTGCAGGAGGCGGCTGCGCGCTATGTCGTCGAGCAGCGTGAACTGATGGGCGGGAACGACGGGCCTAGCGGCGGAAGCCTTGAAGATGATGAAGATGAAGACCAACTCGCCGGCGTGGTGAGAGAAATGCTCAAGCGCGGCAAGCAGCCGAACCTGAGCTTCTTTGCTTTCACCGCGACACCCAAGTACAAGACCAAGAAGGTGTTCGACGAGCCCGGCACCAGCGGCGAGGCACCGTTTCACCTCTACACCATGCGCCAGGCCATCGAGGAGAAGTTCATCCTCGACGTGCTCAAGCACTACATCAGCTTCGAGGCCTACTTTCATCTGGTGCAGGTGGGTGACGAGGACCCGCATGTCGAACGCAAGAAGGCCGCTCGTGCTCTGGCCCGCGCGTTGACGCTGCACGAAGTGCATCTGGGCACCAAGACCGAAGTGATGGTGGAGCACTTCCGCACCCACGTTCGCCACAAGATCGGCGGGCGCGCCAAAGCCATGGTGGTGACCGAGGGCCGCTTGCATGCGGTGCGCTACAAGAAGGCGTTTGACGCTTACATCCAGAGCAAGGGCTATGCCGACGTCAAGACGCTGGTGGCGTTTTCCGGGTCTGTGGAAGACCCCGATGTGGCGGGTAAGACCTGGACCGAAGTCGGCATGAATGGTGGCATCAAGGAGAGCGAGCTGCCCGAGGCCTTCGACAGTCATGAGTACCAGGTCCTGCTCGTGGCTGAGAAGTACCAGACCGGCTTCGATCAGCCGCTGCTTCACACCATGTACATCGACCGCAAACTCACTGGCTTGCAGGCAGTGCAGACACTGTCGCGCGTCAACCGTACCTGCGCGGGCAAAGAAGACACCTTCATCCTCGACTTCCGCAACAAGCCGGAAGAAATATTCAAGGCCTTCAAGCCCTACTACGAAGACACCCCTGCCGAGCCCCTCACCGATGCCCAGCATCTGTACCGGCTGCACCACCAAATTGAGGAATCAGGCCTGATCTACGACGAGGAAGTCCGCGACTTCTGCGCGGTTTACTTCAAGCCCAAGCGCAAGATCTCGGTACACGACCATGCGGCAATGAACGGCATCCTCGATGAGGCCGTCGAGCGGTTCAAAGGCCGAGATGAAGAGACTCGAGAAGAGCTCAAGGCCTTGCTGGTGAACTTCCGCAACCTGTATGGATTCCTGTCGCAAGTCATCCCTTATCAGGACAGCGACCTGGAACGGCTCTATACCTACCTGCGCTTTTTGCTCACCAAGCTGCCTAAGCGCGAAGGCAGTGGGCCGCTGCAACTGGAAGACGAAGTCGAGTTGCAGTACTACCGCCTTCAGAAAATCGGCGAGGGACGGATTGACTTGAATGCTGGTGAGGCACAGCCCTTGAAAGGGCCGGCCGACATCGGTACAGGTCAACGCGACGATGTGGTGCGCTTGTCCGAATTGATCGACATCCTGAACGAGCGTTTTGGCACTGACTTCACCCAAGCCGATCAGCTCTTTTTCGATCAGATTCAGGAAGAGGCCATTGAGAGCGAGACCTTGCGCAAGGCCGCCGAGAACAACTCGCTCGATGATTTCCGCCATGTCTTTGCCCAAGCGTTTGAAGGTCTGGTGATTGATCGCATGGAAGGCAACGAAGAAATATTTGGCAAGTTGATGAGCGATGGGGAATTCAGGCGGCTGGCGCTTGAGCATCTGTTGGGCAAGGTTTACGCTGCCTTCAAGCATGGTCCGAGGCCTGCTGACGTTTGAGCAGGTACTAATTCACCAGGTATCGCGAACTTTGGGCCTAACTGCCAGCGTTCGAGGTGGGCCGAAACACCGCACCCCCAGTCGGAACTACCCATGAGCGACATCAAACTCTTCCGCCTCCAATCCGGCCGAGCCACCGAGCTGCAAGGCGATGCCTCCGATCTGGAGAAGCCGCTGCAGAACCTGATCGAGGCCAACCTCGAGACGCTGCTGGGCATCCGCTTCCTGGCCACCGAGTACTCCACCGGCAAGACGCACGGCGGGCGCATCGACACCCTGGGCCTGGACGAGAACCACTGCCCGGTGATCCTGGAATACAAGCGCTCGGTGGGCGAAAACGTCATCAACCAGGGCCTGTTCTACCTGGACTGGCTGATGGACCACCAGGCCGAGTTCAAGCTGCTGGTGCTGGAGAAGTTCGGCAAGTCGGCGGCCGATGCCATCGACTGGAGTGCGCCGCGCCTGGTGTGCATCGCGGCGGATTTCACCAAGTACGACGGCCACGCGGTGCAGCAGATCAACCGCAATATCGAGCTGATCCGCTATCGCCGCTTTGGCGATGAGCTGCTGCTGTTCGAGCTGGCCAATGCAGCATCCGCCTCGGCATCAAAGGTTGCTGGGGGCAAGGTCTTCAAGCCAGCCAAAGAGCTCAGCATGGAGGCCACGACGCCAGAGAAAGCCGTGGGGCCTGACAAGCCCTATGCCGAGGTCGTGACAGCACTGCCCCAGACGCTGGTGGACCTGATTGCTTCGCTGGAGGGCTACACCTCGTCGCTGGGCGACGACGTCCAGCGCAAGGAGTTGCGCCTGTATCTCGCGTTCAAACGCCTCAAGAACTTTGCCACGCTGGTGCCCCAGCGCACTCGGCTGTTGCTCTACCTGCACCTCGATCCGGACAAGGTGATGATGGCTTTGCCAAACGCCCGGGACGTTTCCCAGATCGGCCATTGGGGCACAGGCGATGTCGAGGTGTCGCTGAGCACGCTGGCCGATCTGGAGGCCGTCAAGCCTTTCATCGCTGAGGCCTATGAAGGTCGCTATCAGGCTCGCGCTGCGACAGCCGTGTAGCCAGTTCGAGTTCAAGCGTCAGATCGCCTCATCCGACCTCGGCTTGAGGCGTTCGGACGCGTGGCAGTTGCGACGGTCGGCCTGCGCGACAACGCGCGCCAGATCTGCTGCGGCGCGGCGCCTCGCCCCGCGCCGCCCCGCTCACCCCTCAAACCGCAACACCGCATTCGGCGCCGGCAGCTCGCCGCTGACGAGTTGCCCGGCCGGCGCCGCCGGGTCGGCGATCCAGAGCCGGCCGGACTCGGCCTGGTCCATCTTGGCGTAGGTTCCGAGCTGGCGGAAGGCGCTCAGCACAAAGGGCTGGCCCTGGGCATGGAGCAGGGCCGGACGGTCGGCCATATGGAGATGCAGATGCGGGCCCGAGGAGTTGATGCCGGAGCGGCCCACGCGGGCGAGCGGCTGCCCGGCCCGGACCCGCTGGCCGAGCTGGGGCGTGATGCTGCCCTGGCGCAGATGCTCATAGAACACATAGCGATGGTCGGCGAGCTGCAGGCACAGATAGTTGCCGGCCACATCGTCGTGGCTCCAGGGGCGAGCGGGGCGCTGGGCGTTCAGCAGGTCCTCGCGGCCGTCGCGCAGCGCGACGATCTCGCCGTCGGCCACGGCCAGCACCTCGCTGTCCAGGCCATGCCACTGCGCGTAGCCGGCCGGGCCTGCCGGCCCGGGACGGCCATCGGCATCGAGCCGTATCCAGTCGATGGCAAACCGCGCGGGAATGAAGCGCTGACCCTCGTGCACAAAGGCCGAGCGGCGATGCCCCTGCGCCAACCGGGGGTCGAACACCGCCGCCCAGGGACCACCTCGCAGCGGCGGGCCCAGCTGCAGCGG
Organism: Roseateles cavernae; assembly: GCF_040187885.1. Lineage (NCBI taxonomy): Bacteria > Pseudomonadati > Pseudomonadota > Betaproteobacteria > Burkholderiales > Sphaerotilaceae > Roseateles > Roseateles cavernae. The sequence goes on along the minus strand of NZ_JBDPLH010000001.1, from coordinate 816,314 downwards.
CGGCTCGGCGGCGGGGATGGCCAGTGCGGCCATGCCTGTCGAATCATCGCCCCGCGAGGCTTCCAGCCGCAGCGACAGGCCGGCATCATCGCCAGCCGGCAGGGCTTGCCAGAGATGCAACAGCACCTGCTCGCCGGCCCCCAGCAGCAACGAGCGCGCCGGGCGACCATCGGGCCCGTTCGCCAAGGCCTGCAGCGCCTCGCCGACCAGCGTCACCAGCGGCCGGGCCTGGCTATCCGCATCCGGCTCCAGCAGCAACAAGCGGCGCAAGACCAGCGCTTCGGCGCTGCTGTTGCGCACCGACAGCTCGCCGACCAGAAAGTCCTGCCGGCTCATGCGCACCCTGGCGAAGCGGTCGAGCGCGGCGATCTCCAGCCCGCTGCTGGCGGCAGCAGCGGCATGCGGCGACAGGAGGCCGCTCAGGGCCGAGGGCAGCAGGGTGGTGGCGGCGCTGTGCAGCAGCAGTTGGCGACGGTTCATGGGGCTCATGGCTGGGGTCCATCTGAAGTGGCGGCTACCGCGGCGCCGCCGGTCCACAGCCGGTCGACAGCGCGCCCCAGCACCGCCGCAGCGGCGGCATGCAGGGCGGCCGGCGCCAGCTGGCCTCGGGCCTGGGCGCGGTCCAGCCAGGCTTCGATATTGCCGCCGCGTTGATCGAAACGATCGGCCTTCAGCATCCCGTAGAGGGCCGCGGCGAACACATGCATGCCCTCATCGCTGTCGGCCCAGCGCTTGGCCGGCGGCTGGCCGTAGCCGAGGCGCTCCTGGATGATCTGGTCCAGCGCCTGCACGGTGTCTTCCTCGAAGATGCCCTCGATGCTGTTGTAGCCGCTGTCGCGGCTCTTCTCGGCCAGGATGCGCTGCAGCAGCGGGTCGGCCGCGAGCTGGGCGATGCAGCGCCGGGCCACCGCGCCGCGCATGTCGAAGGGCGGGTGCAGCACCTCGTGCGCGGCGGTCAGCGCGATCGTGGCATCGGAGGCCTGCACAGCGGCGATGAAGCGCTGGCCCTGCAGCTTCACGCCGTGCGGCCGGCAGAACCACAGCAGATTCATCTCGATCTCGCGCTCGAGGGTCCGGCCGACCAGGCGCTCCTGCTCGCTGATGATGTCGACCGGCGCGAAGCTGCGCAGCAACTGCTCGGCCCGGGCCTCGGCCGGCGCGATCAGGCTGCGGCGGTAGGCCGCAAACCCGGCGGCCTTGAGCCCCTGCAGCAGCAGGCGCAGGCGCTCGACCATGGGCTCGAACTGGCCCCATAGCGACGTGCTCCAGTAGACGCTGGCCTCCAGACTGGGCCGCAGCCTGCGGCCCACATCGTCGAGGCTGGCCAGCAGATCGTCGATCGTGTCGCTGCGGCCGCCGGACAGGATCAGGCTCAGGCGCGGCCACAGCAGATAGCCATCGGCATCGGCCGCCTCGACCAGGCTGGTCAGCGCGTCCAGCGCGGCGGGCGCGATCCGTGGCCTGAAGTCCTGCAGCTCCTTCGCGTAGTAGCGGGCGTAGAAGGTCTTGCCGGACAAGGGCCCCAGAAAGGCGATCGCATCCAGGCCCTCCGAGGTGCGGAAGGACCAGACGGTGCGTGGCGGCCCGGCCGCAGCGGCGCGCGCATGCAGGCTCGCGAAGAGCGGGAGGGTCATCAGGGCGGTGGTGGCGGAGCGTCTGTTCATGCGGCCACTATTGCAGCGCCCCGGCCGGCAGTCTTGTCAGCACTTGACCGCCGGCGCAGGGCCTGCGGCGAGGCGCCGGTCAGCGCGCGAATGGCGTGGTTCATGCTGGCCTGGTCCGCGAAGCCGGCCCCCAGCGCCAGCTCGACCAGGGGCGTGCCCGCCCCACCCAGCAGCGCGGCCAAGGCCCGTCGGGTGCGTTGCTCGAAACGCACCCGCTTGGGCGTCGCGCCGTAGAGGCGGCGAAATCCGCGTGACACCGTCTCTGGCGCCAGGCCCTGCCGCAGCGCCCAGTCGCCCAGGCACAGCTGCGGGTCGGCGGCCATATCGAGGGCCAGCTGATCCGGCCAGTCGCTAATGAGGGGCGGCAGCGGCCGCAGCAGGGCCAGGGCCAGTGCGCCGGCCTCGGGGCCTTGCTGGGCGACGGCGCGGACCAGGCTGTCGACATCGTCGATGCGGCCATAGGCATCCGCCAGCGGCCCCTGGACGGCCAAGTTCAGCACCACGGCGCCCGCGCCGCCGACCTGGTTGCAATGCGCGCTGTAGGGGCCGTGGACCGCCACATCGCCCGCCCGTAGCTGCCGGCGCCCGGCGCCATTGGCCTCCCAGTAGCTGCCTTCGACGACCAGCGCGAGATAGGCCGGGCCATGCAGATGCCTGGCCAGGGACGACCCGGGGGTCAGGTGTTGCTGAGCTTGCGGCGTCGACTCGGCGCCGGGCGCGGCGGTGTCCATGCGGTGGGTCCTCGTGCGGCGGTTGGCTGTGTCGGTGCCGGCAGTGTCGGCATCGCGGCCCGGCGCCGCCACGCCGCAGTGACGGATTGGCGCCTGGTAGCGACGAAGTGCGCGGGCCGGCGACGAGCCCGCCGATTGTTCGCGCTCTACCCCAGCCGCAGCCATCTGAGCGGCCGGGTGCGCGCCCTGGTGGACTTTCTGAAGCAAAGCCTGGCGGCCTGAGCGCCGCTGCAATGAAAAAGCCCGCACGCGGCGGGCTCTGTTGCTGACGGCAGCGAAAGCTCGGGGCTCAGAGCGCCTTGGCCTTCAGCAAGCCGGCCGAGGCCAGCTGCGGCTCGGTGGCGACCGGGGTGCTGCGGCCGGTGATCACGACGCGCGGCAGCTGGGCGATCTGCACCGGCGCCTCGACGCTGCGCTTGCCGACGATCACCACTCGCTCCAGCTTGACGATCTCGGTGGCCTGCGGCTGGCCGCCGCTGCCCAGCAGCGCGGCGCCAATCACCGCCAGCATGGCCAGCACGGTGACGGTGAAGAGAACGAGGGTCTTGGCGCTGTGGCTGCTGTTCATGATGGGCTCCTGCGGGGGTGTTGGCTGTGTCAGTGATTGCAGTTTCGTCCGCAGGACCGGCCGTCGCCAGGCCCGCGCGACGGATCGCCGCACGCCGACGACCAAGTGCAAGAAGGCGCGACAGGCCGTCGGCCCATAAAAGAAGGCCCAATGGCTGGGCAGCACATCGGGCCTGATGAGGCCGGCCGGCGGGGTGCCGGACCGGTGGGCGGGTGCCCCAGGAGATTCGAGATGGATGCGACGTCGGCGATCAGCCGCCGTAGTTGATCTGCTGGCTTTGCAGCTGGCCGCGGGCACGGGCCTGCTGCAGCTCGGCGATGACCTCGGCGCGGCTCTTGCTCGAGCCGGCGATGCTGGGCAGGCTGTGCGACTCGGCATCGCGGCCTTGCAGCTCGCCGGCGCTGCGGGCGCGCTGCAGCTCGGCCAGCACGGCGGCGCGGCTGGTGGTGGCGCCGGTGGCGATCACGGCGCGGCCGATGGCATCGGGGTTCTCGCCTTGCTGGGCGACCAGCTCGCCGGTGGCGCGGGCACGCTGCAGCTCGGCGACGACTTGCTCACGGCTCAGGCCATCGGCCAGGGCGGCGCCGGTGGACAGCAGGGAGAACAGGGCAATGACGGTCAGCTTCTTCATGATGATTTCCTTTACGGTTGGGTGAAGGACTTCGCCTGCGGTCTGCTTGCTTCGCTTCGCCGTCGCCGTGTCCATGGACTCCAATGTAGGAAATCAGGCCCTCCGGAAAAACGGGCCGCAGGCGAATGCACCGTTGCTGATTTCGGCATGACGGTGCCCTGCCGGGCCATGGTGAGTGCCGGTCACGGGTTCCGGCGCCGCCCAATCGTTGCGGCCGATTTCCGCCCCCGAGGCGTGAGCTCGACGGAGGCTTCTTGATGAGGAGGAGGTTCGACGACCTCCGACTTCGGCTGTGCCCAAGCGCGAGCGTCCCGTCGGACGTGGTGTCTCGCTGCACGAGGGGCTGGCCCATTGCGATCGGTCCCGCGCACATCCCGCGCTGCCAACACCGTCAAGATGCAGCGACGGAGTGCAAGGACACAGCCGAAGTCGGACGTTCAAACCACTGGCCCAAAGCAAAAGGCCCGGACTCTTTGCAGAATCCGGGCCTCTGGGGTCAGAGGAGAGAGGGCGGGCGCGTCAGGCGCTGCCTTCTCCCGGATGCATGCAAGCAACAAAGCGCTTCGGCTCACCAAGTCCACGCACGATCGCACCTCGGGCCGCGAGGGCGCTGAGCTTGGCGATGAGGTGGCGGGTGTTCACGATGCTGCCTTTCTTGCTGGGTGATTGTTGGGTCGGTACTGCGAGGGCTGATGGCTCCCACAGCGCTGGCCGCACTGTAAATAGTCTTTACTATCGCGTCAAGCTACAGCGACAATCGCTGTTGTTCCTGTTGTACGAAGCGCACAGCCTTGCTGACCAATCCCACTCTCATACGCCGCCAGAACGCGCTGGCGCTGTTCCAGCTCTATGCCGAGCAGGCGCTGGCTGCAGGCACCTCGCCCAAGGGACTGGAGCAGGCCTTTGCCGCCAGCGTCGAGATCTCACCCAGCATGTGGAGCCAGATCAAGTCCGCACGCCCGATCGGCGACAAGCTGGCCCGCCAGATCGAGAGCCATTGCGGCAAGCCGCCAGGCTGGCTGGACGAGACCCGGCTGGACGCCGCGCCGACCGACAAGGAGAAGGCCTTCATGGCGCTGGCGCTGGCCGCCTGGCGGGCCAGCAACAGCGCGGGCCGCAAGCAGCTGCGCGAGCAGCTGGCGCACATCGCCGCGCCGACCGAGCACGCCTAGGCGTTTAAAAGACAAAGCCCGCATGCAGCGGGCTTGTACTGGACACGGCAAGGCCGCGTGGGGAGCGCTCGATCAGATGGCCGGGGTCGTGCCGGCAGCGGCCAGCTGGGTGGGGACCGCCGCCGTGCTGCGACCGGTGATCACCACGCGGGGCAGCTGCGCGATCACCGCGGCCTCGGCACGCTTGCCCACGATCACCACGCGCTCCAGCTGCACGATCTCGCTGGCGGCCGGCTTGGCCGGGCTCTGCAAGATCGCGGCGCCCGCGACGGCGACGGCTGCGATGGCGAAGAGTGCGAAAGACTTGGTGGCGGTGGTGGTGTTCATGGTGTGTTCCTTGTGCGTGTTGCTGTGTCAGTGATTGCAGTGTCTGACTTGGTGGCCGGCGCCGCCACAGCCTGGCGACGAGTCGGCGGCCCGGCCGGACGAGATGCAAATGCCGGCGACGAAACGGCGACGCAGCGGACGTAAAAAAGCCCGATGGCCTGTACAGGCCACCGGGCGAAGCCTGGCAGGCGGTAACTACAACAACGCACCACCAGACGAAGCTGACCCTTGGCAGACCGGGGTCAACGGTCCTCGTCTTGTATTGAATTCGTGGGCGCCCGCCAGGGAGCGCCCGATCGTCAGCGGGCCGTGGCGGGCTGGCCGGCCAGCAGCTCGCCGCCAGCGCTCTTGCCACCATGCAGTGCGGCCAGCTGCGCATAGCTGGGATTGTTGCTGTTCAGCACCGCGAGCTCGCCCGAGGCGCGGGCCGCCCGCAGCTCGGCCAGCACGGCGGCGCGGGTGGTGGTCGAGGCGCTCGAGGCCGGGCGCAGATCGACTTCGCGGTACAGCCCATTCAGCTCGCCGGCCTGGCGGGCACGCTGCAGCTCGGCGATCACGGCGCTGCGGGTGGTCGTGCTCTGTGCGGCGGTCTGGCTCTGGCGCAGCGACTCGCGGGTGCTGGCGCTATCGGCCATGGCGGCGCCGGCGGCCAGCAGGGAAGTCAGGGCGATGGCGGTGATCTTGTTCATGATGGAGTCCTTTCAGTTCAGCTTCGTTGGGTTCTTGGACCCGGCTTGTTTGCCTGCCGTGTCCATGGGCTCCACTGTGAAGCTTGGGCTCCAAGAGAAAAACCAGCGCCGCTTCAACGCACTGTTGCTGATTCCTTCATGATCGAAGTGCCTCGCACAGGGTGTCCAGCAGCTGGCGCTGCACGGCGCTGGGCGAGGTGCTCGCGCTGAGCAGGGCCAGCTCCGTGGGCGGCAGCGCGGGCAGGCCCTCGCAGAGGCGGTGCTCGGGCAGCAGCGCCGTGGTGGGCAGCACCGAGATGCCCAGGCCCGAGGACAGCGCCGCCTGGATGCCGCTGAGGCTGTGGCTGCCGAAGGCGATGCGCCAGCGCCGCCGCGCCTGGTCCAGGCCCGCCAGCGCGCGCTGACGGTAGACACAGCCCTGCGGAAACAGCGCCAGCGGGATCGGCTCGTCGGCCGGCAAGACCTGGCCGGCACCGGCCCAGACCAGGGTCTCGGGCCAGGCCGCCACGCAGGGCCCGCCCTCGCCCGGCACCCGCTTGACCAGCGCGATATCCAGCTCGCCGCCGGCCAGCCGGCGCTGCAGCTCGCTGCTCATGCCGCTGATGGTCTCCAGCCGCAAGCCCGGCTGCCGCGCGACAAAGCCCGACAGCAGGCTGGAGATGCGCCGCGCATCGAAATCCTCCGGCACGCCGATGCGCAGGCTCAGCAGCGCGCTGCCGGCGCTGCCCAGCGCCTCCTCGGCCTCCTGGGCCAGCGCCAGCAGGCGCCGCGCATAGGTGGCCAGCAGCTCGCCCTGCTCGGTGGGCGTCACCCGGCTGCCGCTGCGGTCGCGCAGCAGCAGCGCATGGCCCAGCCGCTCTTCCAGCTTGCGGATCTGCTGGCTGACGGTGGACTGGGTGCGGTGCACCCGCTCGCCGGCGCGCGTGAAGCTGCGCTCGTCGACGACGCAGACCAGGGTGTGAAGCAGTTCCAGATCGAGCATGAAGCCATTAGATATTCAAATTCACATCCACTACAAATCCAATTTCCAAATGTCTTCAGTGCTGGCTAGGCTTCGCTCTTCCTCCAATGACCCAGGACTCCCGATGTCTCTTCACAGCACTTCGCGGCCGCGCTGGCTGACCTTCGACTGCTACGGCACGCTGATCCAGTGGGATGAAGGCTTGCAGGCCGCCGTGCGCGAGCTGCTGACGCGCAAGCAGGCCGGCCATATCGAGCCGGCCACCTTGATCGAGGTCTATGACCGCCACGAACATGCGCTGGAACAGACACCGCCGCACCGCAGCTTCCGCGAGGTGGCCGGCCAGGGGCTGCGCCTGGCGCTGCAGGAGCTGGGTCTGCCGGTCGATGACAGCGACATCCGCGTGCTGACCGAGCGCATCTCGCGCATGCCGCCCTTCCCGGAAGTGGTCGACACGCTGGCCCGGCTCAAGCAGGCCGGCTACCGGCTGTGCATCGTTTCGAACACCGACGATGACATCATTGCCGGCAATGTGGCCCAGCTGGGCGGCCATATCGACCGCGTGATCACGGCCCAGCAGGCGGGTGCTTACAAGCCCGCGCCCCGGCTGTTCGAGCACGCGCACGCCGCGCTGGGCGTCGGCAAGGACGAGGTGGTCCACATCTGCGCCAGCCCGCATCTGGACCACGCGGCGGCGCGCGATCTCGGCTTTCGCTGCGTCTGGATCGATCGCGGCACCGGCCGCCGGCCGCTGCCCGACTACCGCCCCGACGCGACCCTGACGCGGCTGGACGAAGTGCCGCCGCTGTTCGCTTCGCTAGACTGGTGAGCGAGGGAGGCATCAAGCTATGGCTCACACCATCACGATCAGCGGCGCGCCAGCGCTGCACCTCGCGCTGGAAGAAACCGACGCGATCCGCCAGGCCCGCATCGAGCTGGCCGCCTGCTTCCAGCTGGCCGCCCGGCACGGGCTGGAGGAAGGCATCTGCAACCATTTCTCGGCCCTGCTGCCCGGCCACGACGAGCTCTTCCTGGTCAACCCCTACGGCTACGCCTTCGCCGAGATCAGCGCCTCGCGGCTGCTGGTCTGCCATGTCGACGGCCATGTGGTCGCCGGCCAAGGCCAGCCCGAGGCCACGGCCTTCTACATCCACGCGCGGCTGCACCGCGCCCAGCCGCGCCTGCGCGCTGCCTTCCACACGCACATGCCCAACGCCACCGCGCTGGCCATGCTGGAGGGCCCGCCGCTGCTCTGGGCCGGCCAGACCGCGCTGAAGTTCTACGGCCGCACCGCGGTGGACGAGCACTACAACGGCCTGGCGCTTGACGCCTCCGAGGGCGACCGCATCGCCGCAGCCATGGGCAGGGCCGACATCCTGTTCCTGAAGAACCATGGCGTGATGGTGGGCGGCCCCAGCATCGCCGAAGCCTGGGACGATCTCTACTATCTGGAACGCGCCGCCGAGGTCCAGCTCAAGGCCATGAGCAGCGGGCGGGCGCTCAAGCCGGTGCCGCCGGCGATCGCGCAACGCACGTATGAGCAGATGCGCGAGGGTGATGCACAGAGCGCGCGCGCCCATCTGGACAGCGGCCTGCGCCGGCTGCGGGCCGAGGGCCATCCCTTCGAGGCCTAGCAATGAAAAAGGCCCGCACAAGGCGGGCCCGGTGACAGCAGCGAAGCCAGCGCTCAGACCATCTTCGCCTTCAGCAGGCTGGCTTCGGCCAGCTGCTCGGCCGCCGTGCTGCGGCCGGTGATCACGACGCGCGGCAGTTGCGCGACGACGGGAGCCTCGGCGCGCTTGCCGACGATCACCACGCGCTCCAGCTGCACGATCTCGGTCCTGGGCGCGTGGGTGGCCAGCATCGCGGCGCCGAGAACGGCGACGGCTGCGGTGGCGAGGACGGCGAGGGACTGGAGGTGGCGGCGGGTGTTCATGGTGGGCTCCTGGGATGGCGTTGCTGTGTCAGTGCATGCAGTGTCGGCAATGCCGGCCTGGCTTGCCATGGCCTCGCGATGGGCTGCCGGGCGCTGCGGATGAGCTGCAATTTCCCGCGACGAGCGGGCCGGCGGCCCTGGGGTCGCCGGCCCTGCCCCTCAGCGCGCAGTGGCGGGCTGGCCGGCCATCAGCTCGGTGGCGGCCTTGCGCTGGCCCAGCTGCAACAGCTCGGTGTAGCCCGGGTTGTTGCTGTTCAGCAGGGCCAGCTCGCCGCTGTCGCGGGCGGTCTGCAGCTCGGCCAGCACCTGGGCACGCGTCTTGGTCGAGGCAATCGGCGCGACCGAGAGGCCATAGCGCTCGGCCTCCTGGCGGGCCAGCTCGCCGGATTGCTGGGCGCGCCGCAGCTCGGCGGTCACCGCCTCGCGGCTGAGGCTGCTCGCCGCGACCTTCAGGCCGTAGCCGCCATAGCTCTCGCTTTGAAGCGCCGTCAGTTCGCCGGCATTGCGGGCACGCACCAGCTCGGCCACCACCTCATCGCGGCTCAGGCCGTCGGCCATCGCGGCGCCGGCGCTCAGCAGGGTGGACAGGGCAATCAGGGTCAGCTTGTTCATGATGGGGTCCTTGGGTTTCAGCTTCGGGGGTTTTGCTTGGACCCGGCACCCGCCGTGTCCATGGGCTCTACTGTGAAACTTCGGGCGCTCCGGAAAAACCAGGCTGGCTTCAATGCACTATTGCTGATTCCGGCATGATGCGGCGCTTCCCTCACTATCCGCACCGATGACCGCCACGCCGCTGGACCACCCCCTCGTCACCCTGGCCACCCAGACGGGCGCCCAGGCCCTGCCCGTCTTCCTGGCCCTGCTGATGCTGCTGCTGCTCGCCACGGCCACGCTGTGGTGGTCGCTGGACCGCCATCTGCTGCCGCGCGCCCGCAGCGCGCTGCCGCCCAGCGGCTTCGTGCTGCTGAACGCACTGGCCGGCTTCGGCCTGCTGCTGGGCGGGGCCGGGCTGTTCGCCGAGATTGCCGAACACCTGGGCCGTGGCGGCACGCTGGCGCTGGCCGACGAAGCGCTGACGGCCTCGATACGCCAGCATGTCGACGCCGCGACGCTGCGCGCCTTCGCCGGCTTCACCCGCTTCGGCGATGTGCTGAACCTGAGCCTGTTGGGCGTGGTCGTCACGCTGCTGCTGCTCTTCAAGCGCCGCCATGCGCTGGCGCTGGGCTGGGTGCTGGCGCTGGGCGGCAACGGGCTGCTGAATCCGCTGCTCAAGCGCATCTTCGAGCGCGCCCGCCCGGTGCACGAGCACGGCCTGGTCAGCGAGCTGGGCTGGAGCTTCCCCAGCGGCCACAGCTCGGGCGCCGTGGTCGCCTACGGCATGCTGGCCTATCTGGCGCTGCGCAGCCTGCCGGCCGTCTGGCATCTGCCGGCCGTGCTGGCGGCGGCCGCCCTGGCCTTCACGGTCGGCTGCAGCCGCGTCTTTCTGCAGGTGCATTTCGCCACCGATGTGGCCGCCGGCTTCGCCTCCGGCCTGGCCTGGCTCAGCGTCTGCATCGTCAGTGTGGAGCTGGGGCGCTATTACCGGCGTGGCGGCACCCAGCCCCCTCAGTAGCGCTCGTCGAAGCCAAAGATGGGCTTGCGCGTCTTCCACAGCCCGCCGCTGAAGTCGGGGAAGTCCAGGGTCTGGAAGTTCTGCGCGATCGACTGCTCGGACAGCGGCGTGATCGCGCTCCAGGCCACCGCGTCATAGATGTCGATGGGCATCGGGGCGTCGGCCTTCAGCGCCTCGACAAAGGCGTGGATTACGAAGAAGTCCATGCCGCCATGGCCGGCGCCGGCGGCCGCGCCCTCGTACTTCTTCCACAGCGGATGGTCGTAGCGGTCCTGATAGCTCTTGAAGGCCTCCCAGTCATGCGGCTTGCTGCGGCCCTCGATATGGATGGACTGGTTCAGATCCATCCACAGGCCCTTGGTGCCTTGCACCCGGAAGCCCAGCGAGTAGGGGCGCGGCAGCGAGGTGTCGTGCTGCAGCACCATGGTCTCGCCGTTCTCGCAGGCCAGCGTGGTCGTGACGATATCGCCCAGCTTGAACCTGACGGCCGCGTTCGGGTGCTTGGCGCCGCCCTGGGTCTGCACATAGTCCTGCAGGCCCCGGGCCTTGCTGGCGAAGGCATTGATGCGGGTGAAGCGGTTGCCGCGATGGATATTGGCATACATGGCCAGCGGGCCGATGCCGTGGCTGGGATAGAGCTCGCCATTGCGCTGCACCGAGTGCTCGGTGCGCCAGCGCGCTTCGCTCCAGCCCTTGGCGCCGAACTCGACGCCGCCGCCATAGGGCTTGGCCGGGTCGCCGCTGTTGAACTTGACCGCGCGCAGATCATGCTGGTAGCCGCCCTGCAGATGCACCAGCTCGCCGAACAGGCCGGCCCGCACCATCTGCAGCGCCGCCATCACGTCGCGCCGGTAGCAGACGTTCTCCAGCAGCATATAGGGCGTGCCGGTCTTCAGCTGGGTGTTCAGCACATCCCAGTGGTCCTGCAGCGTGACGCCGGCCACCACCTCGCAGCCCACCGCCACCTTGGCCTGCATCGCGGCGATGGCCATCTCGGCATGCCATTCCCAGGGTGTGGCGATGATCACGCCGTCCAGGCCCGGCAGCTCCAGCAGCCGGCGCCAGGCCTGGGTGTCACCGCTCTCGCCATAGGTCCTGGGCGCGGGCTTGCCGGCACCCTCGACCATGGCCAGCGCGCGCTTGAGCATGATGGGCTCGATATCGCACAGCGCCACCAGGTCCACATCCTCGCGGCGCAGCAGCTCGCGCAGCAAGACCTGACCCCGCATGCCGGTGCCTATCATCGCCAGGCGCAGGCGTGGACGCGCGGCAGCGCGCGATGGGCGCAGGCTCAGCGTGGCGGCAGCGGCGAGCAGGATGTGGCGGCGTTGCAGCATGGCGTGTCTCTCCCTCTGATAACGATGCCGCGCACTCTGCCAGAAACCGGCACCTGCCGGCTATGGGCCTAGCCCGCCAGCTGCTCGCGCAGAAACTGCGCGAACCCGGTCGGCGTGCTGTTGCCATCGGCGCGGCCCTGCAGCGAGCGGATGCGGCCCTCGTTGAGCGCGCGGGCCATGTCCATCATCAGCGCTGCGGCGTCGGCGGCCAGTCCGGCCTCGTGCAGCTCGGCCGCCATCACCTCGTAGGGCAGCTGCTGGTAGACCAGGGCCGGGCGGCCCAGCTGCAGGGCCAGCTGGCGCGCCAGCTGCTCGCCGCTGAGGTCGCAGGGGCCCAGCAGCTCCTGCACCGACAGGCCCTGCCAGTCGCGCGCCAGCAAGGCCGCGGCGGCGGCGTCGCCGATGTCCCGGGTGGCCAGCATGGGCACGGCCAGATCGGGCCGCAGCGCATCGACCAGCGGGGCGCCGGCGCTCAGGCCCGGCAGCTGGGCCAGCAGGTTCTCGAAGAAGGCGCCGGGGCGCAGCAGGCGCACATGCTGACCGTGCAGCGCGCCGAGGCTGCGCTCCAGCGCATGCAGGCCCAGGATCACGCCGGTGCCCTCGGTCTGCTCGGCGCCCAGGCTGCTCAGCGCCACCACATGGCGCACGCCGGCGCCGTGCAGCGCCGCCGCGATCGCCTCGGCATCCTCGCGCTGGCGCTGCAGAAAGCCGGGCCGGTCCAGCTCATGCGGCAGCATCACATAGGCGGCATCGGCGCCCTCGAAGGCCGCGCGCAGATAGGCCGCATCCTGCAGCCGGCCGATCCGCGGCTCGGCGCCGGCTGCGGCCAGCGCCGCCAGGCCCGCAGCGCTGCGACCCATCACGCGCAACTTCAGCCCGGGCCGGCCCAGCAGCCGGGCGGCGACGCGCGCGCCGGTGCGGCCGCTGGCGCCCAGGATGGTGATGGTGGTGGTCTGGCTCATGGAGGCTCCCGCTGATGGATTGATTACGATGCCCGCAGTCTCGCGGCGCTGCCTTGCGGCCGCCATCGCCACCCGTCCGGCCTTCTTGATCGAGCATCCAGATCCATGCATAGCGACACCCCGCCCGCCGCCGGCTGGCAGCGCGACGACCCGGTCGGCGAGGCGCTGCAGTTCCTGCGCATGAGCGCGGTGGTCTATTGCCACTCCGAGCCGGCCGCGCCCTGGGGGATCCAGCTGCCGGCGATGCCAGGCTGCCTGATGTTCCATATCGTCCTGCAGGGCTCGGCCCGGCTGGAGCTGGACGGCGAGCCGGCGCTGCAGCTGCAGGCCGGCGACTTCGCGCTGCTGACCGAGAGCGTCGAGCACCGGCTGCTCAGCGCCGCCGGCGTCGAATGCCCGGATCTCTTCTCGCTGCAGCGCAGCGCCCGCTCCGAGTGGTTCGAGGAGCTGCTGCTGGGGGACGGCCCGGGGCCACGCAGCGAGCTGCTGTGCGGGGCGCTGCGGGTCGACGATCCGGCCAGCCTGCATCTGCTGGCCCTGCTGCCGCCGCTGCTCTCGGTCGGCGCCCAGGAACAGCAGCAGGGCTGGTTGCACAGCACGCTGCAGCTGCTGCTGGCCGAGGCCCGCGCGCGCCGGCCCGGCCATGAGACCGTGACGACCCGGCTGGCCGACATCCTGGTGGTGCAGGCCCTGCGCGGCTGGCTGGAGCAGATGCCGGCGACCCAGCGTGGCTGGCTGCGCGGCCTGCAGGACCGCCAGATCGCCCGCGCGCTGGCCGCGCTGCACCGCCGCCCCGGCCAGGCCTGGAGCCTGGAAACCCTGGCCGCCGAGGCGGGGCTGTCGCGCTCGGCCTTTGCCGAGCGTTTCAGCCGCCTGGTGGACCTGCCGGCGATGGAGTATCTGGCCCGCTGGCGCATCCATCTGGCGGCCACCCGGCTGCGTCGCCGGCCGGTGCCGCTGGCGCGCCTGGCCGACGAGCTGGGCTATGCCTCCGAGGCGGCCTTCCACCGCGCCTTCAAGCGCGTGATGGGGGTGACGCCCGGTTCGCTGCGCGCACCGGCACAGGCCGAGAGCGGCGATGATGGCAGGCATGATGACGCAAATAGCGAAAACCCCCTGCCTGTTGCTGGTGGCCCTGGCCGATGAGTACAAGGACCTGCTGCGCGAGCGCTTCGAGCTGATCGATGCGCCGACTGCGGCGGAACGCGCCGCCGCGATTGCGGCGCGCGGCGCCGAGATCGAGCTGGTGCTGAGCAATGGCGCGACCGGCCTGCGCGCCGAGGAGATGGCCGCGATGCCCCGGCTGCGGCTGGCCGCCGCCCAGGGCGCCGGCTACGAGAACCTCGATGTGGCGGCGGCCAAGGCGCGCGGCATTGCGGTGTGCAACGGCGCCGGCACCAATGACAGCTGCGTGGCCGACCACACGCTGGCCCTGCTGCTGGCCAGCGTGCGCGCGCTGCCCCAGCAGGAGCAGGCGCTGCGGGCCGGCCTGTGGCGCGACGCACTGCCGATCCGGCCCAGCGTCAACGGCCGCCGGCTGGGCATTTTCGGCATGGGCACGATAGGCCGCAAGATCGCGCGCCGCGCCCAGGCCTTCGAGATGCAGATCGGCTATCACAATCGCAGCCCGCGCGCCGATGCCGGCGAGGCCCTCTATTTCGACAGCCTGCCGGCCCTGGCCGGCTGGGCCGACTTCCTGGTGGTGGCCGCGCCCGGCGGCGCCGCGACCCGGCATGCGGTCAATGCCGAGGTGCTGGCCGCGCTGGGCCCGCAAGGCCATCTGGTCAATATCGCGCGCGGCAGCCTGGTCGACACCGCGGCCCTGGCCGCCGCGCTGGCCGCCGGCCAGTTGGGTGGCGCGGCGCTGGATGTCTACGAGAGCGAACCGCTGCCGCCGACGGCGCTGCTGGGTTTTCCGAACGTGATACTCACGCCGCATATCGCCGGCTGGTCGCCCGAGGCGATCCGCGCGACGGTGGAGCTGTTCATCGCCAATGTCGAGGCGCTGGAGGCGGGCCGGGCGCTGCTGACGCCGCTCTGAGCGCGGGCTTGTCCTTCAGTCGACCAGGCGGCGCAGGGCCACATAGGACGAGCCGCGCCGGTCGTCCTCGCGGTAGTGCACCGCAAAGCCGCCCAGGTCCAGATCGCCCAGGGTCTGCAGGCTGCGCAGCAGGCTGGCCCGCGTCAGCGGCGGCCTGGCCTTGCGCAGGCCTTCGCTCATCACGCGGGCGGCCAGATAGCCCTCCAGGCTGATGCTGTCGAACTGGCGCTCGCCGGCCTCGCGCATCGCGCGCTGATAGGCGGCCACCACCGGCACGCTGCGGTCCTCGGCGTCGGGCACCACCTGGGCCAGGGTCAGGCGGCCGCTGAGTTCGGGCTCATCCTGCAGTGCGATGCGCAAAGGCTCGAGCCCGGTAAAGGACAAGGTGTAGAAACGCCCGCGAAAGCCCTGGGCATGGGCCTGGCGCATGAAGGCGGCGCAGGTCTCATAGGTGCTGACCATGAAGATGGCGTCGGCGCTGTGCTGCCGCACCAGGGTGTGGACGGCCTCGGCCACCTCGGTGCTGTTGCGCTTGACGGTGGCCGTGGCCACCATATCGAGGCCGGCGGCCCGGGTGGCCTCGCGCATCGCTTCCAGCCCGGCGCGGCCGAAGGGATCGGCCTGCACCATGACATTGATGCGGCGCGCGCCGCTGGCCTTGATGGCACGGACCAGGGCGCGGCTCTCGTCCTGATAGCTGGCTCGCACATTGAAGACGTTCGGGTGGCTGCGCTCATCCCACAGCAGGCTGGCGCCGGTGAAGGGCCCGAGAAACGCGACGGGGCCGGCGCGCCGCAGATGGGGCAGGGCGACCCGGCTGGTGGGGGTGCCGATATAGCCGAACAGAGCCAGCACCCGCGCATCCTGCAGCAGGGCCACGGTATTGGCTTCGCTGCGGTCGGGCTCGTAGCCATCGTCCTGCAGATCGACCACGACGCGCCGGCCCTGGATGCCGCCCTGCTTGTTGAGCTGCTCGAAGGCCGCCCGGGCGCCCAGGTGATAGCGCTGGCCCAGGGCCGAGGCCGGACCGCTGAGCGCCGCCGAGCTGCCGAGCACGATCTCGGCGCCCTCCTCGCTGGCCGCTGCCGCGCCGCCCGACAGCGCAGCCGCCACACACAGCAGGCCTAAGCAACGCAACAAGCCCGCTGCGGCGGGCGGTTTGGAGAGCAAGAACATCGGCACTGGCGGCTGGGTGAGCAAACAAGGAAGTAAGGACGGCGCTGCGGCGCCATCAAGACGATGGCCAGGGCATCGGAATGTCCGCAACTACCTGGCACGCCACGACCACAGGATAGCGCGCGACCGGCTCCAGCCGCACGCGCGGCGGCACGGCGGTGCGCCACATCGCACATCACGGCCCGGCGAAATGACTGATCTGCGTCAGGGCGGGACAATCGGGGCCACGTTTGCGGCCGCCACCGGCCCCCCTCCTAGGAAGTTCAATGAGTCTGGATCCCCTCGCCTCGCTGCTGGCGGCCACCGTCGTGCTGCTGATCGGCAGCCTGCTGAATCGCCGCATCGGCCTGCTGTCGCGCTACAACATCCCCGACCCGATCACCGGCGGCCTGCTGTTCGCGGCGCTGGCCTCGCTGGTCTTTGCCATCACCGACTTCAGGCTGCAGATCGACCAGACGCTCAAGCCGGTGCTGCTGCTGATGTTCTTCGCCGGCGTCGGCATGTGCGCCGATCTGCGCATGCTGGGGCGCGGCGGGCGGGCGCTGCTGATCTTCCTGCTGGTGCTGTTCCCCTACATCCTGGTGCAAAACGGGGTCGGCATCGCGGTCGCGCTGGCGCTGGACCAGCACCCGATCTTCGGCCTGGTGGGCGGCTCGATCACGCTGGTCGGCGGCCATGGCACCGGCGCGGCCTATGCCGAGCGCTTTGCCGAGGTCAACAATCTGCAGTCGGTGATGGAGCTGTCGATGACGGTGGCGACGCTGGGCCTGATCGTCGGCGGCATCATTGCCGGCCCGGTGGCCCAGTACCTGATCAAGCGCCACGGCCTGCGCGCCGAGGCGAGCGCCGCTGCGGGCAGCACCGATCCGCAAGCACGCCATGAATCCGAGTCCACGCTGAACAGCCTGGGCATGATGGGCGCGCTGGCCGGCATCCTGGCGGCCGTGGTGGCGGGCCAATGGCTGGCCGGGCGCTTCGGCGGCGGCGCGGTGACGATACCGAGCTTTCTGTGGTGCATGGTGGTCGGGGTCGCGATACGCAATCTGCTGCCCTTCGCCGGCATGCGCCTGGACGACCGGGCCTCGGACCTGATCTCGACGATCTGCCTGTCGCTGTTCCTGGTGACGACGATGATGGCACTGAACCTGGTCGAGGTGGCGCTGTCGGCCGGGCCCTTTGTGCTGATGATCGCGGCCCAGGTGGTCTTCATCGTGCTCTACACGGTGTTCGTCTGCTTCCGCTTCATGGGCCGCGACTACGAGGCCGCCGTCTCGTCGGCGGCGCTGATCGGCTTCAGCATGGGCTCGACCGCCACCGCGATGGCCAATATGCAGACCATCACGGCCCGCTACGGGCCGGCGCCGCAGAGCTATCTGATCGTGCCGCTGGCCGGCGCCTTCTTCATCGATCTGATGAACGCGGTGGTGCTGACCCTGACCCTGCCGCTGATCGGAGGCTGAGATGACGCTACGAACCCTGTTCATCGGCCTCGTGCTGCTGCCGCTGCTGATCGCCTGCGGCCGCGTCGCCGACACCGACACCTTGCAGCGCGATCTGCAGGCCCGTCTGGCCCAGGCCCTGCCCGAGGGCACGGTCAGCCTGCACGAATTGCAGCGCCGCGGCTCGCAGTCCGACAGCAAGGCACCGGACGGCCAGACGCGCCGCATCGTCTACTACGACATCGCGCTGCGGCTGAAGCGCGACTTCGACTTCGGCGGCTGGGACTCGCCCGGCGTGGCCGGTCTGGTGTCGGCACTGGGCGCCGGGCCCAAAGGCCTGGTGGGCATCACGGCCGGCGGCAACAAGGCCGGCGACCTCGTGCGCGTCCATGGCACGGCGATCTACCAACGCGACGGCGATCAATGGCTGGCCGTGGCGCCCGGCGGCTACCAGCCCGCCGCCGCGCCCAGCTATGCCAGCAATGCGCCGGCCGGCCGCGCCGCGACCCTGCTGGAGGCGATGCGCAAGGTGGTGGAGGCGGTGTCGCGTGACTCGGCGCCGGCCCAGGCCGCGCTGATCGAGGAAGAACTGGCCGCCGCCCATGCGGCGATACGCGCGCGCCTGGCCCGCGCGGCCGACGGCTATGCGATCGCCGCCGGCCCGGAGCGCGGCCAGTATCTGCGCTTTGTGCAGGCCCTGTCGTCGCAGCAGGGCGCGCGCACCGTGCCGCTGGTGACGCGCGGCGGCGACGAGAACCTGCGCCTGCTGCGCGCCGGCAAGGTCGCGTTGGCGCTGGCCCAGGGCGATGCGGCGCTGGCCGCCTACCAGGGCAGCGAGGCCTTCGCCGCCGACGGGCCCGACGCCGCGCTGCGCGCCATCGGCAGCCTCTATCCGGAGCCGGTCCATGTGCTGGTCGCGGCCGACTCCAAGGCCAGGACGGTGGCCGATCTGCGCGGCCAGCGCATCGCGATCGGCGTGCCGGGTTCGGCCTCGCGGCTGACCGCGCTGCGCGTGCTGCGCGCCCATGAGCTGGCCGACACTGACATCCGGGCCGTCGAGCTGCCGCTGGGCGAAGCCCTGGTGGCGCTGCGCCAGGGCCGGGTCGATGCGCTGATCCAGGTCATCGGCGTGCCGGCCGACAGCCTCCGCGAGGCGCTGTCCGAGCTGCCGCTGCGCCTGCTGCCGCTGTCCGATCGCGCCATCTCCCGGCTGAGCGCCGCGCCCTCGGGCCTGTTCGCGCACCGCATCGCGCGCGGCAGCTATGCAAGCCAGAGCGCCGAGATCAGCACGGTCGCGACCGCCGCGCTGCTGCTGGCCGCGCCGGAGCTGTCGGACTCCGAGGTCGGCGCGCTGACCCGTTTCGTGTTCGGCCAGGGCGGCGACCTGACCGCTCGCGGCAGCGCCCAGGGTGCCCAGATCGCCGCCGCCAACGCCCGCCAGGGCCTGGCGGTGCCGCAGCATCCGGCGGCGCTGAAGGCTCTGGAGGCGATGGCGGCAGCAGGCCAGTAGCACCGGCCGCCAGAAAATCGATCAGGCCTCGGGCTCAGCCGCCACCCCCACCATCCAGCCGACGCCGAACCTGTCGCTGACCATGCCGAACAGCGGGGCCCAGAAGGTCGGGCCCAGCGGCATCGTGACCTGTCCGCCCTGGCCGGCCAGCGCGTCGAAGACACGGCGTGCCTCGGCCTCGTCGGCACAGTCCAGCGAGAGCGAGAAGCCCTTGAAGGCGGCGGCCGGGTCGGCGCCGCTGCAGTCGCCGTCGGACAACATCAGCAGGGCACCGCCGATCAGCAGCGAGGCATGCATGATCTTGTGCTCGCTGCCCGGCGCCACCATGCCCGGTGGCGCCGGCTCGGGGCTGTCCGAGAAGCGCATCATCATCTGCAGCTCGGCGCCCAGCTCGCTGACGTAGAACTTGATGGCCTCTTCGCAGCGGCCGGTGAAGAAGAGATAGGGATCGATGCGCATGGTTGTCTCGCTCCTGGCTTGAGGGCTGCCTCAGCGCAGCCCCGCGTTGATCTTGGCCAGCACCGCTGCACCGGGGCAGAGCTCCCGCTCGCCCAGCCGGTTCAGCGGCGTGGTCACCGTGTTCAGGCCCTGGTGCAGATCGCGCGGGTGCGGGTCGACGAAGAGCAGGCCGGTGGCGATCTCGCCGGCGGCCTGCAGCGCCGCCACCTGGTTCATCGCGGCGATGCGGTCGGTGGGGTCATAGTCGGCCTTGACACGGCGCAATCGCATCTGGCTGCCGTCCTCTTGCGGCAGCAGGATCACGGCCTCGTCGCCGATAGCCTGTTGCTCGGGCGCCAGCTCGATGAAGTCAATGCGGTTGAGCGCCTCGTTGTGCTCGCGCACATGGTCGTAGCTGCGGGTGCTGCCGGCATGGTTGTTGAACGCGACGCAGGGGCTGATCACATCGATGAAGGCCGCGCCGCGATGCTTGATTGCGCCCTCGATCAGCGGCACCAGCTGGCCCTTGTCGCCGCTGAAGCCCCGCGCCACATAGCTGGCACCCAGCTGCAGGGCCAGGCTGACCAGGTCGATCGCGGCATCCTGATTGGTCGCGCCCTTCTTGGCCGTCGAGCCGCGGTCGGCGGTGGCGCTGAACTGGCCCTTGGTCAGGCCGTAGACGCCGTTGTTCTCGACGATATAGACCATGGCCACGCCCCGGCGCATCGCATGGGCGAACTGGCCCAGGCCTATCGAGGCCGAGTCGCCGTCGCCGCTGATGCCCAGATACAGCAGCTCGCGGTTGGCCAGGTTGGCGCCGGTCAGCACACTGGGCATGCGGCCGTGCACGGTATTGAAGCCATGGCTGGCGCCGAGGAAATAGTCCGGGGTCTTGGAGCTGCAGCCTATGCCCGAGAGCTTGGCGACGCGGTGCGGCGCGATGTCGAGCTGCCAGCAGGCCTGGACGATGGCGGCCGAGACCGAGTCGTGGCCGCAGCCGGCGCACAGGGTCGAGACCTTGCCCTCGTAGTCGCGCCGGGTGTAGCCGACCGCATTCTTCTGCAGCGAGGGGTGGTGGAGCTTGGGTTTGGCGAGGTAGGTCATGCCGGCTCCTGGCGGGGCGTGGTGGCGAGGGCATGCACATGGCGGGTGATCGCCTGCGTGATGAAGCGTGCGGTGATCGGCGTGCCGTCGAAATGCAGCACCTTGCTCAGGCGCGCCGGATTCAGTTCCAGCTCGGTGATCAGCAGCGTGCGCATCTGCGCATCGCGGTTCTGCTCGACGACGAAGACCTGCTCGTGCGCGCGCACGAACTCGCCGACCAGGGCCGGGAAGGGGAAGGCGCGCAGCCGCAGCCCGTCCAGATGGATGCCGGCCTCGGCCAGGGCCTGCAGGGCCTCGTCCATCGCCGGCGCGGTGGAACCGAAATAGATCACGCCCAGCACTGTCTTGACCGCCGCCGGCTTCAGCACCGGCTGCGGCACCAGGGTCGCGGCGGTGGCGAATTTCTTCTGCAGGCGCTCGACGTTGTAGAGGTAGTCGGCGCCGGCCTCGGAGTACTGCGCCCGGGCATTGCGGGTGGTGCCGCGCGTGAAGTAGGCCCCCTTGCTGGCATGGGTGCCGGGCAGGGTGCGCCAGGGAATGCCGTCGCCGTCGACATCCTCGTAGCGACCTTGGTGGGCACCGGCGTCCAGCTGTTCGGCGCTCAGCAGCTTGCCCCTGTCATAGGCGCGCGCCTCGTCCCATGCCAGCGGCTCGCACAGGCGCTGGTTCATGCCGATGTCCAGATCGCTCATCACGAAGACCGGGGTCTGCAGCCGGTCCGCCAGGTCCAGCGCGGCCGCCGCATGCTCGAAGCACTCCTTCGGATCCTCGGGCAGCAGCAGCACATGCTTGGTGTCGCCATGCGAGGCATAGGCGCTGCTGAGCAGATCGGCCTGCTGGGTGCGGGTGGGCATGCCCGTCGAAGGGCCGCCGCGCTGCACATCGATGATGGTGATCGGGATCTCGGCGAAATAGGCCAGGCCCAGGAACTCGGTCATCAGCGAGACGCCGGGGCCGGAGGTCGCGGTGAAGGCGCGCGCGCCGTTCCAGCCGGCGCCGGTGATCATGCCGATCGAGGCGATCTCGTCCTCGGCCTGCACGATGGCGTAGCGGTGTTGCCCGGTCTGCGGATCGACCCGGTAGCTGGCGCAGTATTTCTGGAAGGCCTCGGCCACCGAGGAGGAGGGCGTGATCGGGTACCAGGCGCAGACCGTCGCACCGCCATACACGCAGCCCAGCGCGGTGGCGGCATTGCCCTCGATGAAGATGCGCTCGCCGATCCGGTCGGCACGCCGGACCTTCAGCCGCAGCCCTCCTTCCAAGGATTGGCCCAGGTGGTCGCGCGCGAACTCGCGGCCGGCATGCAGGGCCCGCACATTCGAGTCCAGCAGCTTCTCCTTGCCGCGGTATTGCTCGGCAAAGAGCGTCTCGATCTCGGCCGGGTCCATCTCCATCAGCTGGCTGAGCGCCCCCAGCACCATGATGTTCTTGAAGAGCTGGCGCTGGCGCGAGTCTTCGTAGGTGGCGTTGCAGATGGCGGTGACCGGCATGCCCAGCACATGGATGTCGCTGCGCGGCACCGACTCGGGGCCCAGCGGCCGGGTCGAGTCGTAGAACAGATAGCCACCCGGCTCGACCTCGGCCACGTCCTGGGCCCAGGTCTGCGGGTTCATCGCCACCATCAGGTCGACGCCGCCGCGCCGGCCCAGCCAGCCGGCCTCGCTGACACGCACCTCGTACCAGGTCGGCAGGCCCTGGATATTGCTGGGGAAGATATTGCGCGGGCTGACCGGCACGCCCATGCGCAGGATCGCTTTCGCGAACAGCTCATTGGCCGAGGCCGAGCCCGAGCCGTTGACATTGGCGAACTTGACGACGAAGTCGTTCGTGGCCTCGATGCGGCTCATGTCGTTCTCCTGACCGCATGATCCCGGCAGCCCGGTCCCGCCTTGGTCGTCAGCAGCAGGAACTTCTGCATATCCCAGGCCCCGGTCGGGCAGCGCTCGGCGCACAGGCCGCAATGCAGGCAGACGTCCTCGTCCTTGACCATCACGCGATCGGTCTTCAAGGCGCCGCTGACATACAGGTCCTGGCTCAGGTTCAGCGCCGGTGCCTTGAGCCGCTGGCGCAACTCGGTCTCCTCGCCGTTCTCGGTGAAGCTGATGCAGTCCGTCGGGCAGATGTCGACGCAGGCATCACACTCGATGCAGAGCTTGTCGCTGAAAACCGTCTGCACATCGCAGTTCAGGCAGCGCTGCGCCTCCTTGAAGGCGGTGGCGGCATCGAAGCCCAGCTCCACCTCGACCCGGATGCTGGCCAGCGCCTTGTCGGCCGCGGTCCAGGGCACCTTGTTGCGCAGATCGTTGGACGGGTTGTTGTCGTAGCTCCACTCGTGGATGCCCATCTTCTGCGACAGCAGATTGACGTGCGGCGGCGGTCGCCTGCTCACCGGCTCGGCATGCAGGAAGCGGTCGATGGACACCGCCGCCTCATGGCCATGGGCCACGGCCCAGATGATGTTCTTGGGCCCGAAGGCGGCGTCGCCGCCGAAGAAGACCTGCGGCAGGCTGGACTGGTGGCTGATCGCGTCGAGCACCGGCAGCCCCTGCTCGTTGAAGTCTATGCCCGCATCGCGCTCTATCCAGGGGAAGGCGTTCTCCTGGCCCACGGCGATCAGCACCTCGTCGCAGGGGATCACGATCTCGTCGCCCTGCTGCACCCGCTTGAAGCGTAGGCCGGTCAGCCGGCCCGCGCCGTCATGCTCGAAGGCCAGCGGCTGCTGGAAGTCCAGTATCGGGATGCCCTCGTGCTGCGCATCCTCCTTCTCCCAGGGCGAGGCCTTCATCTGCGCATAGCCGCTGCGCACCGCCACCGTGACGGACTCGGCCCCGAGCCGGCGGGCCGAGCGGCAGCAGTCCATCGCGGTATTGCCGCCGCCCAGCACGATGACTCTGGGCTTGACCGCCGTGATATGGCCGAAAGATACGGATGCCAGCCAGTCGATGCCGATATGGATGTCAGCGGCGGCCTCCTGCCGACCCGGCAGGCTCAGGTCTCGCCCGCGCGGCGCACCGCTGCCGACAAACACCGCGTCATAGCCTTCGGCCAGCAGCGCTTTCATCGACGCGATGCGCTGGCCGGCGCGCAGCTCGACGCCCAGGCCCAGGATGTAGCCACACTCCTCGTCGATCACGCTCTCGGGCAGACGAAAGCGTGGGATCTGTGTCCGGATGAAACCGCCCGCCTTCGCCTCGCCGTCAAACACCGTCACCGCATAGCCCTGGGTCGCCAGATCCCGCGCCACCGTCAGCGACGCCGGTCCAGCACCGACGCAGGCGACCCGCTTGCCATTGCGAGCCGCCGGCACCGGCAGCATTGCCCGCAGTTCCTCACTCTTGTTGTCGGCCGCCACGCGTTTGAGCCGGCAGATCGCGACAGCCTCGGGCTTCTGTGCATTGACCTCTTCCACCCGCCCGCGCCGGCAAGCCGGCTCGCAGGGCCGGTCGCAGGTGCGGCCCAGCACGCCCGGGAAGACGTTGGACACCCAGTTGACCAGATAGGCCTCGTCATAGCGGCCCTGGGCGATCAGGCGGATGTACTCGGGAACGGGGGTGTGGGCCGGACAGGCCCACTGGCAGTCGACGACCTTGTGGAAATAGGCCGGATCGGCGATGTCGCTGGGCTGCACCTGGCTGACCTCCTGCATGGGGCTAAGCGAGCAGGGCTCACCGTCCAGAACAGGGCGAACTCGCGCCAGATCGGTGCCTCACTCCTCGGGCCAGTCTACGCCCGGCGCACCAGCTTGGGATGCAGGGGCAAACCCGGGCGGCTCGGCAGGACTTTTCCGACTTCCTTACTTTCGGCATACCCGGATTTCTGTATTCCTGGATTTACGATGATCCGACAACACCTCGCCAGGCGCCCAGCCGACGAACCCAGGGAGACAAACAGACATGAGGGCCACGAAAAAAACCGCCAAGCCGGCCAAAACCATCGAGCCGCGCGGCAGCCACGACCGCATCCGCGTGCAGGGCGCGCGGGTCAACAATCTGAAGGACATCAGCGTCGAGCTGCCCAAGCGCCGGCTGACGGTGTTCACCGGGGTCTCGGGCTCGGGCAAGAGCTCGCTGGTGTTCGGCACCATCGCGGCGGAATCGCAGCGCCTGATCAACGAGACCTACAGCGCTTTTGTGCAGGGCTTCATGCCGACGCTGGCGCGGCCCGAGGTCGATGTGCTGGAAGGGCTGACGACGGCCATCATCGTGGACCAGGAACGCCTGGGCGCCAACGCCCGCTCCACCGTGGGCACGGTCACCGACGCCAACGCGATGCTGCGCATCCTGTTCAGCCGGCTCGGCCAGCCGCAGATCGGCCCGCCCAGTGCCTTTGCCTTCAACGTGCCCTCGGTGCGGGCCGTGGGGGTGATCGAGGTCGAGCGCGGCGCCGGCAGCAAGGCCGTCAAGCAGAGCTTCACCCGCCTGGGCGGCATGTGTCCGCGCTGCGAGGGCATGGGCTCGGTCAGCGATATGGACCTGGGCCAGCTCTATGACGACAGCAAGTCGCTCAACGAAGGGGCGCTGACGATACCCGGCTACAGCATGGACGGCTGGTTCGGCCGCATCTTCAATGGCTGCGGCTTCTTCGACCCCGACAAGCCGATCCGCAAGTTCACCAAGCGGGAGCTGCACGACCTGCTGTACAAGGAGCCGACCAAGATCAAGGTCGACGGCATCAACCTGACCTACGAGGGCCTGATCCCCAAGATCCAGAAGTCGATGCTGTCCAAGGATGTGGACACGCTGCAGCCCCATGTGCGCGCCTTCGTGGAGAGGGCCGTGAGCTTCACGACCTGCCCCGAATGCACCGGCACCCGGCTCGGCGAGGCGGCCCGCTCCTCGCGGATCGGCAAGCTCAATATCGCCGAGGCCTGTGCGCTGCAGATCAGCGAGCTGGCCGACTGGGTGCGCGGTTTGGAAGCACCAACGGTGGCGCCGTTGTTGGCCGCGCTGACCCACACGCTGGACTCCTTTGTCGAGATCGGCCTGGGCTATCTGTCGCTGCAGCGGCCCTCGGGCACGCTGTCGGGCGGCGAAGCCCAGCGGGTCAAGATGATCCGCCATCTCGGCTCGGCGCTGACCGATGTCAGCTATGTGTTCGACGAGCCCACCATCGGCCTGCACCCGCACGACATCCAGCGCATGAACGAGCTGCTGCTGCGCCTGCGCGACAAGGGCAACACGGTGCTGGTGGTCGAGCACAAACCCGAGACCATCCAGATCGCCGACCATGTGGTCGACCTCGGCCCCGGCGCCGGCAGCGCCGGCGGCAGGGTCTGCTTCGAAGGCAGCGTCGCGGGCCTGCGCGCCAGCGACACGCTGACCGGCCGCCATTTCGACGACCGGGCCGCGCTGAAGCCGCAGCTGCGCCAGCGCAGCGGCGCGCTCTCGATACGGGGAGCGAACACCAACAATCTGCGCGATGTCGATGTCGACATTCCGCTGGGCCTGCTGGTGGTGGTCACCGGCGTGGCCGGCTCGGGCAAGAGCTCGCTGCTGCACGGCGCGATGCCGGCCGGCGCCGGCGTGGTCTTCGTGGACCAGGGTGGGGTGCGCGGCTCGCGGCGCAGCAACCCGGCCACCTACACCGGCCTGCTGGACCCGATTCGCAGCGCCTTCGCCAAGGCCAATGGGGTCAAGCCCGCGCTGTTCAGCGCCAATTCCGAGGGCGCCTGCCCCGGCTGCAACGGTGCCGGCGTCGTCTACACCGAGCTCGGGCCGATGGCCAGCGTCGCCAGCCCCTGCGAGGACTGCGAGGGCAAGTGCTTCCAGGCCGCCGTGCTGCAGCACCGCCTGGGTGGCCACGACATCAGCGAGGTGCTGGCGATGTCGGTGGCCGAGGCCCGGGCCTTCTTCGGCGCCGGCGCGGCACGCCTGCCGGCCGCTGCAGCCATTCTTGAACGCCTGGCCGATGTGGGCCTGGGCTATCTGCGCCTGGGCCAGCCGCTGACCACGCTGTCCGGCGGCGAGCGCCAGCGCCTCAAGCTGGCCAGCCATATGTCGGAGCAGGGCGGCATCTATGTGCTGGACGAGCCCACCGCCGGCCTGCACCTGGCCGATGTGCAGCAGCTGCTGGGCCTGCTGGACCGCCTGGTCGACGCCGGCAAATCGGTCATCGTGATCGAGCACCACCAGGCCGTGATGGCCCACGCCGACTGGATCATCGACCTCGGCCCCGGCGCCGGCCACGACGGCGGCCGCATCGTCTTCGAGGGCACACCCGCCGCGCTGGTCAAGGCGCGGTCGACGCTGACGGGGCGGCATTTGGCGGGGTATGTGAGGGGGTGATGGGTGGCCTTGAGGCTGAGCTCTGCAATGCGGAAGGTTTACCCCTGCGTCTCCTCAAGGAAACTCAGCGACCCTGTAGCCACAAGCTTTGAGCTCCTTGATCACCTCGGACTTCCACGCTCCAAATGCATCAAGAGAAACGTAGACAACTCCACTGATGTCATTGGGAGTTTCGATGTCGCCCTGGACGAGGGCGCAAACATTCTCGCGTCCGAGCTTGGCCATGAGGTACCCATGTTCAAACACAACGTTCTGCCGCGCGCGATTCTTCGGTGGGATCTTTGTCTCATGGGCGCCGCGACCATGATCACAGGCGGTATAGAGAACCAAGGCAAAGTCCGCATCATTTGAGTAGTGCTCAATCTTCTCAATGATGGTCATCCCGGCGCTAGCTTGTTCGTGGAGGATGATGGTTTCTATTCCCTGTCGCTCGATGAAGCGACTGACTTCTTGCTTGACCTCGTTGTTTCGTCCGTGAACGATGAAGACCTTCCGTTTGTTCCGCGTGACTGCAGTTCCTCCGTGCGGCTTACGTGCGGTCGTGGGGTTCTGCAAGGACTTGATGTCATCGAACTCAAGCGCGTCAAGCAGTGGTGTGAACTGCTCGGATAGATAGGTGCGACGTTCTGCATAGGATTTGAACTTTGGCTGAATGAAACCCCAGAATGACTCCAAGCTTCGATGAGTCTTTATCCAGACAGGTAGCGCGTCTGCGATCAGTGGGTCAGAAAGCAGTTGATGCCGAAGGGCCTCGTACTCGCTGGATTCGGCTGGCTTTCCTGTCGCATGCGCAACAAGCAAGTTGAGCATGTAGCTAACCTTTTCGAAATCCGTCTTGAGGAACTGAATGCTCATATGGTGCGCGCCGTTTTTTCTGGTCGCAATCGTCGCATGTTCTTCTGCGCGTGCGCCCACGGGCGCCAGCTGTAACGACAAGCGGCGGTAGGGTCAGGCCTTGCGCTTCCCATAAACACGTCCTGCGACGGATAGATACGGCGCCAGCCAAATCACGACTTCGGGCTTGCCGCCACGGATTAACTGGCTGACCAACGGGTTGCCGGTAAGAACCTGCAGGTACCTGCGCCTCTGGGTTTAGCGCTGCTGCGAGCTAGATGCCCCCCTTGGCCCAACACCACTGCTCCGCGTCCCCCAATTGAGTGCGGTGCAGCGCCGGCTACGCCCCAAACCCCGCCTCCCGCTGATGCTTCACCGCCAGCACGAACACCGTATCGAGTTCGGCGACGTAGCGGTACAGGGCCACATAGCCGCGCGTCGCTCGCCCGATCACCAGTTCGCGCTTGTCGCCGCGTACCGGACGGCCGATCAGCGGGCTGCTGCTCAGCAGCTGCAGGGCCTGCAGGATCTCCTCAATACGAGCTGGTGCATTACCGGGATCGAAGCCCGCGACATGGTCAAAGATGCGATCAAAGTCACGCAGCACCGCCGGCGCGAGTTCGATGCGGGTCATGAAGTGGGGCGAGAGCGTCAGCGACCCAGCTTGCGTGCGGTGGGCTTGCGCGCCGGCTGGCCGCTGGCCTTGGCCGCCAGATAGGCGCGCGCTTCGTCCCAAGCCACTGTCTTGCCGGTCGCCAGTATCTCTTCCCAACGCTGGTCGGCGATCCGGTGGAACCGGTCGTCCTGCTCGGCCTGCTCAACGGTCTGGGCGATGGCGTCCACAATGAAGGCATGCGAGGTCTTGCCCGCCCGCTCCGCAGCGGCAGCAACCCTCGCCTTCAGCTCGTCTTCGATACGGATGGTGGTGGTCGACATGGGCAGCGCTCCTGGAGTGTCATCAATGTAGCACCAAGGTGCTACAGCGGCTTGCCTACATGCCCGAGCAAGCCCCAGGCGCTTGACGACACCTTTCGAGTAAATTCGGCAGCATGCTGAGCACCGCCCCGGCCGACCCCTCCCTCATCGACTCACGCCAGGCCGCGTGGCGCCTGCTGGTCACATTGGGCCTGGTGGTGCTGGGCAATAGCAGCATGTATGTGGTGGCTGTCGTGCTGCCCACGGTGCAGGCCGAATTCGGCATCGGCCGGGCCGAGGCCGCCATGCCTTACACGCTGATGATGGTCTGCCTGGGGCTGGGAGGCATCTGGACCGGGCGACTGGCCGACCGCTATGGCCTGATGCCGGTGTTGTGGGTCGGCGCGCTGGCGGTCTGCGGCGGCTTTGTCTGGGCCGGCCTGTCGGGCAGCATCTGGGCCTTCGGCCTGGCGCATGGCCTGCTGGGATTCTTCGGCAGTTCATCCACCTTCGCGCCGCTGCTGGCCGACACCGCCCTGTGGTGGAACCGGCGGCGCGGCATCGCCGTGGCCGTCTGCGCCAGTGGCAACTACATCGCCGGCGCGATTTGGCCGCCCATCGTGCAGCACGGCATCGAGACCCTAGGCTGGCGCCACACCTATATGCTGCTCGGCCTGGTGTGCGGGCTGGGTGTTTTCGCGCTGTCGCTGGGCATGCGGCAGCGCCCGCCCCTGGTCAGTTCTGCACCGGCGAGTGCCGGGGCCCCGGTGTTCGACCGCAGCCGCCCATTCGGCCTGCGTCCTTTGCAGGCGCAGTTCCTGCTTTGCGTGGCCGGGGTGGCCTGCTGTGTGGCGATGGCCATGCCCCAGGTCCATATCGTGGCCTATTGCTCAGACCTGGGCTTTGGCGCCGCCCGCGGCGCCCAGATGCTCTCGCTGATGCTGGCCTGCGGCATCGTCAGCCGCCTGGTGTTCGGCCTCGTCTGTGACCGCATCGGCGGTATCCGGACGCTGCTGCTGGGCTCGGCCCTGCAGGGCCTGGCGCTGCTGCTGTTCCTGCCCTTCGACGGCCTGGTCTCCCTCTATCTGATCTCGGCCCTGTTCGGCCTGTTCCAGGGCGGCATCGTGCCGACCTACGCCATCATTGTGCGCGAGCACTTCGCGCCGCAGGAGGCCGGCTCCAGGGTTGGCACGGTCATCATGGCCACCCTGCTTGGCATGGCTCTGGGTGGCTGGATGTCGGGCTGGGTATTCGACATGACGGGCAGCTACGACGCCGCCTTCGTCAACGGCATCGGATGGAATCTCCTGAATCTCAGCATCGTCGGCTGGCTGTTCTTGCGGGTGCGGGCACTGGAAGGACGGCCCGCAGCACTGCCTGTTGCTGTCGCCAGACCCTAGGATGCTCCTGGACCCCATATCTCGGGCCCGGTTGGTTCGGCCGGAGGGGATCGCTCAATCCTGCGCCCCGGCCTCCACCCCCATCCCCTCGGTCCGCCAGCGCAGCATGCCACCGGCCAGATTGGCGACCTGGGTGAAGCCGGCCTTCTGCAGCAGCACGGTGGCCTGGGCCGAGCGGGCGCCGGAGCGGCAGATGGTGACGACGGGCTTGTCCCTGGCGATCTCGGCGCCGTCGCGGGCGGCGAGTTCGGCCAGCGGCAGCAGGCGGGCGCCGGGGATGTGGCCCAGCGCGCTGTCGCTGAACTCGGCCGGCTCGCGTACATCGATCAGCTGGATGGCCTGGTCATTGGCCGCCAGGCATTCGTCCAGCGCCGCCGGCTGGATTTCCCAGATGCCGCCAAAGCTGCAGCTCAGTGGCGCCCAGGTCGGTTCCTGCTGCGCCGCCGCGCTGTCCGGCTCGGGCCGGCCGCAGCGCAGATTGGCGGGCACGGCGATGTCCATCAGCTTGGGGTGAGGCAGGCCGAGGTTGTTCATATAGCCGGCGAAGTCGGCCTCGTTGACATCGCCACCCAGGCGCGGGTTGTAGCGCCGCTCCTCGGCCACGCTGGTGACCGTCAGACCCCGGTAGTCATGCGCCGGATAGAGCAGGCAGGCCTGCGGCAGCGAGAGGATCTGCTGCTGCACCGAGCGGTAGAGCTGGGCCGGGCTGCCCTGCTGGAAGTCGGTGCGGCCGCAGCCGCGTATCAAGAGGCTGTCGCCGGTGAAGGCCATGCTGTGGTCGTCCAGCACATAGCTCAGGCAGCCATCGGTATGGCCCGGCGTGGCACGCACCTCGACGTAGCGGGCGCCGAAATGTACCCGCTCGCCGTGGCGCAGCAGCCGGTCGGCATTGGTGGCGCCGGCCGCCGCCGACAGCATGATCTGGCTGCCGCTGCCGGCCTTGATCAACCAGGCGCCGGTGACATGGTCGGCATGCACATGGGTGTCCAGCGTCGCGATGGCGCGCAGGCCCAGTTCGCGCAGCAGCGCGGTGTCGCGCCGCACCTGCTCGAACACCGGGTCGATCAGCAAGGCCTCGCCCGAGGCGGCATCGCCGAGCAGATAGGTGTAGGTGGAGGACTGGGGATCGAACAGTTGGCGGAAGACGAGCTGGGACATGAAGAACTTTCGGGAAAAAAGGCCCCGTCATCTTCCACCCATTCCGGGTCGGCCGCCAACGGTCGTTCAAGGCATCGCGTAACTGCTCAGCGCCTTCGGGAACTTCAGCAGCCACAGCCGCGTGCCGCGGTCGATCTCGTTGCCGCGCGCCACGCGCACGCCCACCGCGCCGGCGGCGCAGGCGCCGTCGTTGACGATGACGCCGTTGGCATCGACGGTGCAGGCGGTCGGGTCGCCGTCCAGCGCGCGGCCGGCGGCGTCGACCAGGGTGGTGCGCAGGCCGAAGTCGTTGTCATTGATCAGGGCCACGGTCTGGGCATCGACCAGGGCCAGGCCCTCGGCCTTCTCGGCCTTCCAGCCGGCGGCGTTCAGGTCCAGCAGCAGGGTCTTCTTCAGCTTGACCACCTGGCTCCAGCTCAGCGCGCTGGGCGTGCTGGCGTCGATGCTGTTCTTCTCCAGCTCGATGCCGATGGCCGCGATATCGCTGGCATCGGCCGACAGCTCGACCAGCATCAGGAAGTTGCGCACCGCGCCGCTGGCGTCCGTGCCCTGCTCGATGACGATGAAGCGGCCATGGCCCAGCGCGACCAGATCGCCCAGCTTGGCGCTGCCGGTTCGGTTGCGGTCCCATTTGTCGCCGGCCAGCGCGTAGCTCAGCGGGTAGGCATAGAGCTTGGAGGTCTCGGTCTTGGGGTCGAACTCGATCCAGCGGGCGAACTGCGCGAAGTCGCGCACCTTGACCTTGTCATTGCGCTTGCCGTCCTGGTCGAGATCGGCGCTGTCGGTGGTCTCGACGGACTTGCCGGCCGCGTCCAGCGGATCGATCGGGCTTTGCAGGAAGCCGTGCAGCTTGCCGCTGGCGGCGTCCATCGCCAGGCCTTCCATGCCGCGGTTGGCGCGGCGGTGCTTCAGCACCTCGGGCAGACTGCCGGCACCGGTGCCGGGGGCGTAGCGCTTCAGGATCTGGCCGCTGGCGGCATCGATCTTGGCGATGAAGGGGCCGTACTCGTCCGAGGTCCAGAAGACCTTGGCGGCGGCGTCATAGACCAGGCTTTCGCTGTCCAGGCCCTGCGGGTCGAGCCCGCCCTTGGCGGCGTCGTAGCGCAGCGCGTCGTTGAGCGGCACCTCCAGGCTGGCGCCGATGCTGGTGAAGGGCAGCGGGCGGCCGGAGATGCGGGTGCTGGCGTCGGACTTCAGCGGCAGCAGGCTGCTCAGCTGCGCCCCCTTGGCGCCGACGCTGATCGTGCCGATGGATGGCGTGAAGCCGGGCGCCAGAAACATCTTGCTGAGGCTGGCAGCGTTGTTGTCGGGGCGCGGCGCATTCGGGCTGTCGCCATTCGGGCCGCGGTCGGTGATGCCCCAGAACTCCAGGCTGCCGTCGGCGGCCTTGCCCTTGAACACCAGGCCCGAGCCGACGGCCGGGTAGAAGCCCTTGGGGAAGTCCTTCCTGGCGGCCGCGTTGGTGCCCTCATAGGGCACGTAGAGGGAAGCCTCGGCGCGCAGCTCATGCTTGGTGATCCTGACCTCGCCGCCAGCGCTGGTCTGGCTGCTGGCGGTGGTCTCGGTCTTGCCCAGCTCGGCGGCCAGCATGGCCTCGTAGTGATCGGTGGCGGCCAGGCGGCGCAGCGCGCCCAGCGTGCGGGCGCTGTAGGGCTGGCCATAGCCGTCCTGCAGCGCAGCCGGCAGCAGGGCCTTCAGCGCGGCATCGAAGGCGGCGGCCGGAGCCGCGAAGTCCAGGCTCTTGCCGGCCAGCGCGGCGGCCACGGCCTCGCTGATGCGGATGCCGTTGGCGGCCTCGTCGTCCTCGTCGAGCGCCTGCAGGAACAGCAGGCGGTTCTGCAGCCGCGCCTCGCCGAGCGCCTGGGTGCCGGCCAGATCGCCGACCGTGATGTCGGCCGCGCAGCCGGCCTGGCCCAGCGCCACGCCGCCGAGGCTGAAGCTGAGCTGGTCGCCCGGCTTGCAGCTCAGGGCGCCATTCGCACCGGTGCGGCCCGCCAGGCCCGAGGGGCTGGCGCTGTACTGCACGCCCTCGACCGCGCCGTCCAGCAGGCGCGCGTTGATGGCCGCGGGCCCATCGTCATCGCTGCCGCAGGCGGACAGCAGGGCCAGGCTCAGCAGGGCCAGCAGGGATTGGGCGCGCGGGGACATCATCGAGGACATGGTGGGGTTCACTGGAACGGTCAAAGGCCCGCACCATAGCCAGCGGCGGTGACCGGGCCATGACAGCGCGGCACGGGATAATGCAGCCCGTGATCCCGATACAGCCGCCCTCACCGTCTGCCGGCTTGCTGCGCCGCAGCGCCCGCCACACCGTTCTCGGACTCGTCTGCCTGGCCGGCCTGGCTGCCTGCGGCGGCCTGGGCACGGGGCTCGGCAAGTCGACGCGGCCGGCCCAGGTCTACCAGAAGGAACGCTTCCAGTCCGACGAGACCTTCTCGCGCCTGTTCGATGCCGATGTCGATACCACCTGCGAGGCCGCCCGCCGTGCGCTGCTGAGCCAGGGCTATGTGATCAGCAATGCGCAATCCGGCCTGATCAACGGCGCCAAGCGCTTCCAGCCCGAGGGCGAGGTGCATGTGGAGATCGGCTTCACCGTGGTCTGCGTGCCCGACGGCAAGACCGGCACCCAGCTGTCCACCGCCTATGTCTCGGCCCAGCAGGACCGCTACACGCTGAAGAAAAGCCCCAACTCCACCAGCATCGGTGTCAGCGCGATCGGCTCGATCTCGGTGCCGCTGTCCTCGACCCAGGACTCGCTGGTCAAGGTGGCCTCGGAGACGATCCCGGCCGGCGAGTTCTATGACCGCTTCTTCGCGCTGATGCAGCGCCTGGTCAAGGAGCAGGCAGCGGACCGCTGACGCGCGGCTCGGCCGCGCTGCGGCCCAGCCGCTGCTTGGCCAGCTGAAATACCGCAATCATCGCCAGGCCGGCGGCCACCGCTGCCCCCCAGAGGGCGGGCGGCAGCGCCGCAAAGCCGAAGGCCCGGCTCAGCGGCGGCAGCGTCGTGATCAGGGTCAGCGCCAGCAGGGTGCCGCCCAGCACCCAGGCGGCGGCCGGGGTCAGGCCTTGCCAGAGGTGGCGCCAGCCGCTGCGCGCCGAGCGGCTGGGCAGTATCAGCGCGGCATTGGCCGTCACCAGCGCGATGAAGGCCGCCGTGTTGGCCGCCCCCTGCGCCAGACCCAGGCTCAGCACCCAGATGTAGAGGCCCACGCTCAGCGCCGTCACCAGGCCGCCCTGCAGCAGGCTCAGCAGCACGTGGCGGCGCGCGAGCAGGGCAGCGCCGCTGCGGCGCGGCGGCTGCGTCATCAGATCGGCGGCGCCGGGCTCGGCCTCGAACACCAGCGAGCAGGTCGGCGCGATCACCAGCTCCAGGAAGGCGATGTGCAGCGGCGCCAGCAGCAGGGGCAGCCCGAACAGCGCCGGCAGCAGCGCCAGGCCGACGATGGGCACATGGACGGCCAGCGTGTAGACCATGGCCTGGCGCAGATTGGCGAAGGTGCGACGGCCGTCGGCGATGGCGCCGACGATGGAGGCGAAGTCGTCCTGCAGCAGCACCAGGGACGCCGCCTCGCGGGCCACGTCGGTGCCGCGCTGGCCCATCGCGATGCCGATATGGGCGGCCTTCAGCGCCGGCGCGTCGTTGACGCCGTCACCGGTCATCGCCACCACCTCGCCCTGCGCCTTCAGCGCCTCGACCAGGGCCAGCTTCTGCTGCGGCTTGACGCGCGCATAGACGCTGACCTCGCGCAAGGTAGCCGCCAGCGCGGCGGCGTCCAGGCCCTGCATCTCGTCACCGCTCAGCACCCGGGCGCTGGCGATGCCGGCCTGTTCGGCAATGGCCCGGGCGGTGCGCGGGTGGTCGCCGGTGATCATCACGACGCGGATGCCCGCCCGCTGGCATTGCGCCACCGCCGCCGGCACCTCGGGCCGCAGCGGATCGGCCAGGCCGACCAGGCCCAGCCACTCGAAATCGAAGTCCTGCTGCAGCGCCGGCCACGCCGTGTCGCGCGCATGCCGGCCGCGCGCCACCGCCAGCACCCGCAAGCCGCGGTCGGCCAGGCGCGCCGCCTGGGCCGCCAACTGCATGCGCCGGGCCTCGGGCAGACGGCACAGCGCCATCACCGCCTCCGGCGCGCCCTTGCTGGCCACCACATCGTGCGCGGCCGCCGGCGCCGCGCTGCGCCACAAATGGCTCATCGCCAGCAGCTCGGGCGAGAGCTCGTACTCGCGCGCCAGCGTCCAGTGCCGATGCGAGAACTGTTCGGTATCGGCGAGCTGCTGGCCGGCCAGCTGGTGGAAGGCCAGCTCCATCGGGTCGTGCGGCGCGATCTCGCTGGCCAGCACCGCGTACTCCAGCAGCGCGTGAAAGGGCACGGGCAGCGCACCAGGCGGCAGTGCAGCAACATCCAGCTCGGCATCGCCGGCCACCAGCGTGGCCACGGCCATGCGGTTGTGCGTCAGCGTGCCGGTCTTGTCCACGCACAGCACGGTGGTCTGGCCCAGGGTCTCGATGGCGTTGAGGCGGCGCGTCAGCACCTGCTGCACCGCCAGCCGGCGCGCCGCCAGCGCCAGGAACACGATCATGATGACCGGCAGCTCCTGCGGCAGCACCCCCATGGCCAAGGTGATGCCGGCCAGCAGGGCCTGCAGCGCATCGCCGCGCAGCGCCCACAGCAGGCCCACCAGCAGCAGGCACAGGGCCATGCCGATCCAGAGCAGGCGGCGCGTCAGCCGGCTCATCTCGTCGCGCAGCGGCGAGCCCTGCAGGCCGATCTGCTGCAGCGACTGGCCGATGCGGCCCAGCTCGGTCTGCCGTCCCACCGCCGTCACCCGCACCAGGCCCTGGCCGCCGACCACCAGGGTGCCGGCGAACACCGCATCGCCGTCAGCGCGCTTGGCCACCGGCTCCGATTCGCCGCTGAGCATCGATTCGTCGGTGGCCAGTTCATGGGCTTCCAGCAGCAGCCCATCGGCCGGCACCCGGTCGCCCTCGGCCAGCATCAGCACATCCTCGCGCACCACCTCGCGGCCCGCGATACGCAGCGCCACGCCGTCACGCAGCACCCGCGCGCGCGGGCTGGACAGGTCGCGCAGCGCCGTCAGGGCCTGGTCGCTGCGGCGCTCCTGCAGCACCGTCAGGCCCATGATGATGATCACGAAGCCCAGCAGTATCAGCGCCTCCTGCGCGTCGCCCATCGCCAGATAGATCGCGCCGGCACCCAGCAGCAGCAGGAACATCGGCTCGGTGAGCACATCCCAGGCCATATCGCGCAGCCCGCGGCGCTGGCTGACGCCCAGCTCGTTGGGGCCTTCCTCGCGCAGGCGGCGCGCGGCGGTGGCGGCGTCCAGGCCGCCGGCGGCTTGTGCTTCACCCATGGCGCGGCCTCAACGCAGCGCCACTACGGCGCCGGCCGCCCCGGCCCCTGCGTGCCGGCGGCCCGCGCCGACAGATAGGCATAGAGATCGGCGATATGCACATTGACGCTGGGCTCGCCCTGCCAGGCCGGCATCGTCAGCGCGCCCTGCTGGCGCTGCAACAGGGCCTCCAGCGCGGCCTCGCGGGCGGCGCCGGCGGGCGGCAGCGCCGGGAGGTTCCAGTCATAGCGTGTCAGCACCAGGCCGACGAAGCGCTGCGGCCCGATCTCGCGCACGCGCTGCAGCAGATCGGGTGCGCCCTTGCCGCCGGTGGCGGCGCTGCCGTGGCAGGCGGCGCATTTGTCCTGGAAGATGCGCCAGCCGGTGTAGACCGAGCCCGAAGGCCCGGCCAGCTGGGCCCGCTCACGCGCCACCATCTCGGTGTTCTGCAGCTCCACGGCGCAGCCGGCCACCAGCAGCGGCAGAGCCAGGATCAGGAACCTCGTCAGCTTGGCCATGATGCGCATCTCCGCTTCGGACTGGGATGCGGCCATTGTGGGTGGCGGGCCAGGCCCGGCGCTTGTCCTACATCAAGCCGGATGCGCGGCCCGGTAGGCGGCCCGCGCCGCCTGGTGCGCGATCACGCGCGCGTCCGCGCCGGGGATGCCGCGCTGCTGGTCGCGCAGCGCGCGTTTGACCTTGTCGCGCAGGACATGCAGACGGGCACGATGCTTGTGGGCGGCGATGGCATTGGACATGGGGAGACCCTCACGACTGTGTCAAAGCACCAGTCTGCACCCCGGCAGGGTCGGGGTCTGTGCGCTGCCACACACCGTCGCCCGGGTACGGGCCTGCGGCGAGCAGCGAAAATAGCGCTTTCTTGAACCCTTTTATCGATTGCCAAGCCATGAGCGAAGACCAGCAACCCTCCACACCCGCGGCCATGCCCGACCGCCTCTCGATCGACCCGCGCAGCCCCTTTCACGACGCCGCCGTGTTCGAGCGCGACGTCGGCATCCGCCTGAACGGCAAGGAGCGCTTCGACGTGTCCGAGTACTGCATCAGCGAGGGCTGGATCAAGGTGCCGGTGGGCCGCAAGGTCGACCGCAAGGGCCAGCCGCTGCTGATCAAGCTCACCGGCACCGTCGAGGCCTTCTACAAGTAAGGCCTAGCCTGACGCTCAACGCGCCGACAGCAGCCCCGGCACATGCAGCAGGATGAACTCGTTGTCATCGTTGCTGCCGAGCCGGCGGCCCGAGGAGTAGGGCAGGTTGTTGTCGTTGGCGACCACGATGTGCTCGGCGTCGACCACGTCGACATCCTCGATCGTCACAAAGGGGAAGCTGAAGCGGCCATCCTTGCCGCCGACCCGGGCCAGGCCCTTGGGGTCCTGGATGTCCAGCAGATCGACATAGCCGATCTTGCGCACGAAGCCATCGGCATCGGCGTCCTTCAGGCTGATCTTGTAGACGCGCTTGAAGCGGGCCGGCACATTCTGGCAGTCGGGCCGGGGCGCGCCCTCGCAGGCGGTGTCGGCCAGGCCTTCGCCGTTGTCGCGCTCGATGATCAGGCCGGTGTCGGCGTCGATCATGTTGAAGTCGCCGATATTGTTGCCATTGGCCTCCAGCGCGTACTTCCATGAGCGACCGGTCCATTCGCCCTTGGCGACATTGAACTCCAGCACGCGCAGATACTCGCGGCCGTCCTTGTGCTCCCACTGCTTGGAGGCCTCGTTCCACAGCGGGCCTTCTAGCAGCGGGTAGAGGAACTGGCCGTCCTTGGACGCGGCCATGCCCTCGTAGCCGCGCGAGCGCCGCACCGGAGTCGTGAAGGCGCCGGGCGTGGCCGGCGTGGTGACGGCGAAATGGTCGGGCGAACGCACCGGCTTGCCGTCCACCAGGGTCTCATACACCGCCAGCACCCGGCCCTTGCGGTCGGTCTTCAGCAGATAGGGGCCCAGCTCGTCGCCGAACCAGACATGCTCGCCGATGAACTGCATCGATTCGATGTCGAGGTCGGCACCGGTCAGGTAGCGCTGCGGCGTGGCCTCGTTGACGATCAGGAACGGCAGCTTCTTGTCCGGGTCGTGAAGGAACACGGTCTGCTGGCGCTGCACGGCGCCGCTTTTCCAGTCGAGCCTGAGCTGGTGGAACATCAGCATCGCGTCGGCCGAGTTGGCCTTGCTGCCATAGCCGTTGTCGGACAGCACCCAGTAGCTGCCATCCGCCATCGCCTTGATGCCCGAGAAGCCCTGCACCGGCTGGCCGCGGAAGGGCAGGCTGATGCCGGTGGGCTTGGGCACGCCCTTGGCCGACAGATAGGAGCTGCCGGCGATCACCTCCAGCCGGTCCTCGCGGCGGCCGTCGGGGGCGGTGTACTTGCCCGAGGTGCGCAGGCTGGCAGGCGCGTTCTTGGGCGCGCTGACAAAGCTCAGCGCCGGCAGCACACTGTGGCCGGCCAGGGTGGCGGGGAAGGCTTGCTGGGCCTGGGCCGCAAACGCGCTGAGCAGGGCAAGCAGGAGCGGAATGGTGCGCATGGTGGCGATGTCTGGTGAGCGGAGAAGCGCGCGATGCTAGGCCGCGCAGATGAAAAGCCTGTGACCGGGCCCGGCCCCCTTGATCCCGCTACAGTTCGCGCCCAAAGGAGCTTGTGATGAGCGAGGGAGATGAGCAGCAAACAGCGGCGGCGGCGCCCGGCTCGCTGGGTCTGTGGTGGCGGCAGGGGCTGCGCAGCGCGCTGTTCCGGCGCCCGGACTGGCGCGGGCTGCAGGCGACACCGGGGCTTTGCGCCGCACTGCTGCTGAGCCTGCTCGCGGTCCAGCTGCTGGCGGAACGGCTCTATATCGCCGGCCCGGCCAGTTTCTACTGGCCCGCGCTGTGGGAGGGCTGGATAGGCACCCTGGTGCTGGCCTGGGCCTGCTGGTGGCTGAGGCCGCGCAGCGAGGAGGGTAGCAGCGCTGCGCTGTTCAGCCTGCTGATCGCTCTGGCCCTGCCCATCACCCTCATCACCAGCCTGGTGCTGGTGCCGGCCGTGCGCCTGGACTGGCACCAGCAACTGGGGCCCTGGGGCTGGTGGGGTCTGTGGGGCGCCGCGACGCTGTGGCTGGTCGCTGCCCAGTGGTTGCTGCTGTGGCGCAGCGACACGACGGCGTGGCGGCGCTGGCCGGCGGGCCTGCTGGTCGCGGCGGCGGCGGCCCTGCCGGTCTGGGTTCAGCCCTCCGCGCACTGGTATGCCGAAGCCACCGAGGATGGGCAACCCGCAAGGCTGCGCCTGACCCAGGAACTGCTGGAGCTGCAGCCGGCCCTGCTGGAGCGCCGGCTGCAGGCGCTGCAGGCCGGCCGCAGCGGCGAGGTGGAGCTGTACTCGATCACCTTCGCCCCCTATGCACCCGAAGACGTGTTCCGCAACGAGAGTGCGCTGGTCGATGGGCTGATGCAAGATCGCTTCGGCGCCCAGGGCCGCAGCCTGCAGCTGGTCAATCATGCCAGCACGGCGCTCGAACACCCCTGGGCCACGGCGCTGAACCTGCAACGCGCGATCCGGCAGATGGCCGCACTGATGAATCGCGACGAAGACATCCTGTTCATCCACCTGACCTCACATGGCGCGCAGGACGGCAAGCTGGCGGCCTCGCTCGATCCGCTGGCACTGGACGAGGTGACGCCCCAAATGCTCAAGACCTGGCTGGACGAGGCCGGCATCCGCTGGCGCGTGCTCTCGGTCTCGGCCTGCTACTCGGGCAGCTGGATCGCGCCGCTGGCCGGGCCGGGCAGCCTGGTGATGAGCGCGGCCGACGCAGAGCACACCTCCTACGGCTGCGGCAAGGGCTCCGAGCTGACCTTCTTCGGCCGCGCCATGTATGCCGAGCAGCTGCGCCAGCACACCCTGTCCTTCGAGGCCGCGCACGCGGCGGCACGGCCCATCATCGACGCCCGCGAGCAGGAGGCCGGCAAGACCGACGGCTACTCCAACCCGCAGATCAGCGTCGGCGAGGGCGCGCGCCGGCAGCTGGCTTTGCTGGTAGAGCGCTTGGGGCGGCGCGGGGACTGATCATTCCCATTCACCCTCGCCGGCCGGAAAGCGCCGGGTCAGTATTTCTTCGTCGGTGAGGACGCGGCCCATCCACACCACCGCCTCGGCAGCCCCGGCGCCCAAGGCCAATTCCCGGAACGCCCGGCGTTCGACCTGGGTGAAGCCGCCGGCGGGCTGGCCCAGCGGATGGAGCACGATGCGCGGCGCGATGCTCAGCCAAGCCTGGCCACGGATGCGGTGCACGTAGTAGCGGAGCAGCTGCTCGGCGAGCGTGAAATCGGACACCAGGCTGCGCGGGTGGGCAAACGGGTTGCGCAGCTGCGCCGCCTGCGCGGCGCAGGCCAGGCGCGCCTGCGGACCGACCGCCAGAATCGTCGGCTTTGGTGCGGCGGTGATTGCCATCTCGGGCACCTCGGCAATCAGCTCACCGGTCTTCAGGTTCTTCAGCGTGATGCGCTCGGGCGAGATCTGGATGTAGAGGACAGGCTTGAGGGTGAAAAAAAACATGGGCAGGCTCAACGGGGTTTGGCATGCGCCTCGAAGTGCAGCAGGTCGAACCAGGCCTCGCCGAGCTGGAAGCAGCGCCGGGCATGACCGAACTGCACAAAGCCATTCGCCGTCAGCACCTGGATCGAGGCCGGATTCTCGACACGCGATGTCGCTTCCAGCCGCCACAGCGCCAGCTCGGCAAAGGCTTGCTGCAGGGCCAGACGCACCGCCGCCTTGGCCAGGCCTCGGCCCTGGTGCTGCTCGCCGACCCGGTAGCCCAGCGAGGCGCAGTGGAAGTGCGCGCGCCGCACCTGGCTCAGATTGACCCGGGCGGCCAGCACCCCGTCCTCACGCAGCAGGAACTGGTAGCCCCGGTCCTGCTCGGCATCGCGGCGCGCCGCTTCGATGGCCTGGGCCACACCGTCGAGCGAGTAGTAGTCCTTGGGCCGGGCATTGATCCATGCCTCGAAGAAGGCGCGGTTGCGCTGCTCGAATTCGTGCAGCTCGTCGAGGTCGGCGAGGGAAACGGGGGAGAGCGCGAGGGCCGGCATGTCCCGCATCACTCGAACACCGGGCGGAAGAAGGTGCGCTCGTAGCTGAGAAAGCAGCGCGTCTGCTCGGCGTACTGGAACGCGGCCTGGCACTCGGGGTCGTCGAAGGACTGGATGCGGTACTGCTCGTAGGCCGCCAGCGAGGGGAAGGAGAACGAGGCCAGCGCGATATTGCTGGCCCCTTCCGAGGGCAGCAGATAGCCGTGGTGGATGCCGCCGAACTTGCGCACCAGCGGAATCCAGCGCTTGCCGTAATGCTCGAACTCCTTGAGCTTGGCCGGGTCGAGCACATAGCGGAGATGGCAGGTGATCATATGAAGGGCTCCTTGCTTGGTCCCGGATCGTAACCAAGCCTTCGCCTATCGCTCGATGAAGGGCAGCAGCACCCGCGCGGGCTCCTCGCCGAAGACCTGGGCCCAGCCGCCCCGGGTGTCCATGTACTCGCGGATATGCCGCACCTGGCCGTCCCGGACCTCGTAGGCAAAGCAGTAGTCGTTCACATAGGTCCGTCCGTTCGGCAGCAGCGCGGACAGGCGATGCTCGACAAAAACAAGGTCCCCCTCCGCAATCATCGAGCGGAACTTGTTGCTCGGCCTCAGGAACAGGCGCGCGAAGTTGTAGGCCATGAATTGGACGATATGGCGATGCCCGAGGTTGTTCGAATCACCGGGCGGGCCTGCGTCCTCGGCCCGACCGAAGCCGAGCGCGACCTGGGTGGCATTGCCCGGCGGGGCGACCCAGATCACCTCCTCGTGCAGCAGGTCTCCGATCTGCTTGGGGTCGCCGGACGCATAGGCGGCGTAAAGCGCGCTCACTACTTCCTTCGGACTCATGATGTCGGTCTCCTTGGCTTGTCTGATCACTCAAGCCTAGCGGGACCTCGGCAGAAAACCGGCCGAAAACGGACCTGTTCATCGCCACGCTATGGTGCCGCAACGGCCCGTATCGCACCGCTGGTGCCGACCACCGAGCCGGCCAGCACCAGCGCGTTGATGAGGGCGAAGAACAAGGCCTGGCCCGTCGTGCCCCAGGGCACGGTCTTGCCCCCGTTACCGTCGTCCTTGGCCAGCCCGTCTTTCGAGATCTGGTAGGAGATGACGGCCCACAGGCCGGCGCAGAGATAGGGAAACCAGGCGCCGGCCGCCTGCGGTATCAGCGCGGGCATCGCGTGCCAGGCTGCGGTGATGGCGCCGCTCACGGCGGCGAAGTTCGTGAACGACTGGACGGTCAGAAAGTCGCTGACACCCGGCTTGTCGACACTACCCTGTGACCCGTCGGTGACGGCATCGTTGGACGTCGACGTCATAAGCACGCTTGAACCTGGCATGGGAAGCTCCTTGTCACGGTCGAGAAGCCATCAGCCTACGCCCGGCAGCGCAAGCGGGCCTCCACAGACTTGCGCATGACAGGGCCGGCCAGGCCACCGGCGGTGCGGACATAAACTGGGCGCCCGTGCCGCTCCGGTGACGCCCCACCCACCATGCCCGCCCCGATCGCCCTCCTGCAAGCCCGCCGCCTCGCCTACACCCATCCCGGTCAAAGCGCCCCGCTGTTCGCCGACCTGAGCTTCGATCTCACGCCCGGACTGAGCCTGATACGCGGCGGCGACGGGCGCGGCAAGACCAGCCTGCTGCGCCTGATCGCCGGCGAGCTGGCGCCCGGCGCCGGGCAGATCCTGCGCAGCGCCGACACGGCCAGCTGCAGCTTCGAGCAGCCGGCCGATCCGGTGCACGACCCGGTGCTTGCCCGCGCCTGGCTGGCTGAGCGGCGCGCGGGACGCTTCGCGGCGACCTGGCTGCCGGCGCTGGAGTTGGGGCTGATCGAGGGGCTGGGGCTGAGTCCGCACATGGACAAGCCGATGTTCATGCTGTCCACCGGCAGCCGGCGCAAGCTGGGCCTGGTGGCGGCTGCGGCCAGCGGCGCCGCGCTGACCTTGCTGGACACACCCTATGCCGCGCTGGACGCGCGCTCCGGCCGCCTGCTCAGCGAGCTGCTGGCCGAGGCGGCCGACAGCGCGCAGCGGGCCTGGGTGATCGCGGACTACGCGCTGCCGGCCGGCCTGGGCGGCGTGGCGCTGGCGGCGCTGATCGAGCTCGGCGACTGAGCATCACCCGGCTGCGCCGCCAGCGCCGAGGCCAGCGCGGCCAGCACCCGCGCCTCGTCGGCCCCGCCGGGCCGTGCGCCGACACCGGCCCATTCCGGGTGGCCGCGCGCCGGCCGCAGCGCACGCAGCAGCGCCGCCACGGCTTCGGGCTCAATGCTGATGCCGGCCTGCTCGCGCATCACCTCCAGCGCCGCATGCCCCCGCCGCTCCAGGCCCAGCAGCAGGGTCAGGTGTTGCGTGGCGATCTGCAGCAGGGCTGCGTCCTCCAGGCTCAGCTCCAGCACACCGCGCAGCTTGTTGCCCAGGCGCCGGCCGACCTGGCCCAGGCCCTGGCTGGCCAGGCCACCAATGGTCGCGCCCAGCGTGGCGGCGGCACCCAGCGAGAGCCCGGCCAGCGCCACATCGGCCACCACGCCGATGGCGCCGCCCACTGCCGCACCGGTGCCGAACTGGCGGCCGGCCTGTTTCAGCAGCTCGGGGTTGAACAGATCGGCCTCCCAGCGCCCGACCAGCTGAGGCAGCTCGGCGGCCTCGGCGGTGGCCGCGCCGAAGCCATGCAGGGCCAGCAGCTGCAGCCGGCTGATTTGCAGCCGCGCATTGACCGTCTGGCGAAAGGCGCGCACAAAGGCCGTTCGCGCATGCTCATCGTCCAGCTGCTGTCCGGGCGCAGCCTCGCGGTAGGCCGCCAGGCCCAACAGCGAGGCGGCGATCAGGCGCAGGCTGGC
This sequence comes from Roseateles cavernae, assembly GCF_040187885.1. Taxonomy (NCBI): domain Bacteria; kingdom Pseudomonadati; phylum Pseudomonadota; class Betaproteobacteria; order Burkholderiales; family Sphaerotilaceae; genus Roseateles; species Roseateles cavernae. The sequence continues at coordinate 772,169 of NZ_JBDPLH010000001.1, read as the reverse complement.
GCTGCGGCGGGCGGCGCGCTCGCGCTCCAGAAACGCCACCACGCCCGCCAGCTGGGCGCGCCGCTCGGGCAGCAGGGCGCCGAGATCGCCATAGAGATGAGTCTCGGCGCCGACAAAGGGCGCGACGACATCGAAGCGCAGCAGCGCATGCAGGCCATGGGCCGCCAGCAGCGCGCGCCAGCCCGCCTCCTGAGCGCTCGGCTCGCGGACGAAGTTCAGCACCGGCATCAGCGGGCGGCCGCCGAGCATCAGGATCTCGAGCTCGGCGGCGAACTTGGGCAGGGCCGGGTCTTCGCGGGCATCGATCACCAGCAGGCCGGCATCGACCTGCAGCAGCGCGCGCAGCACCTTGGCCTCCTGCTCGAACAGGCTCTTGGCTGCCTCGCCCTGCAGAAAGGCCTGCAGGCGCTGTGCACGCGGCAGCGCGGCGTCCAGGCCGTGCAGATGATCCAGCAGCGCGACCGCATCCTCCAGCCCCGGCGTGTCGACAAAGCACAGCGCCGGCTCGCCATCGTCCAGGTCCAGCGTGATGGCCTCGACATGGCGGGTCGTGCCCGGCCGGTCGGACACCGCGCCGAAATCGGCGCGCCGCGTCAGGGTGCGCAGCAGCGAGGTCTTGCCGGCATTGGTGTGGCCGACCACCGCGATATTCAGCGCCGGGAACTCAGCGGCCATGGTCCGCCCCCTCCAGCCAGGCGCGCGCCGGCGCCGGTGCGTCGAACACCGCCTGCAGGGGCAGGGCGCAGTCCGCCACCCAGCTGTGCCAGCGCGCGGCGCCCGCCTCGCCGCTGAGCAGCAGGGCACCGGCACCGACCCGCTGCAAGGCCTCGCGGACAAATCGCTCGGTGCCGCGGTCGGGGCTGGACGGGCCATGGCAGACCAGCAGCAGGCGCTGCGGGGCCAGGTCTTGCAGCTGGGCCAGCAGGCGGCGTTTTTCATCGGCCGCACCGGCGATGCGCAGGGCCAGCGGCGGCGCCGGCAGCCCCGCCGGCGGCCAGGGCAGAGACAGCGGCAGCTCGTAGCCGAGCAGGGCCGCGCCCTGCATCACGCGCCCGCCCTCGGGCGGCGCGGGCGGCGGCGGCGCGCGGTGGTGCTCGGCATCGAGCAGGGCGCTGGCGTCCAGCGCGGCAAAGCGCTGCATCAGCTGGCGCAGCTGCGGGTCTTCGCTGTCCAGCGTCAGCCCGGCGAGCAGGCGGCGGCTGCGCCAGACGCTCACCAGCAGCGCGATCAAGCGCAGGCCCAGACCATAGACCAGGGTGCAGCCCAGCAGCCACAGGGCCCAGCCCCGGTTGTCATCGGCGCCACTCGACCCGGTAATGCCCAGCTCCGGCGTGGCAAAGCCCAGCAGCCCCGGCAGCCAGCCGCTGATGCGGGCAAAGCCGGCGAAGAAACGGGCATCCAGAATCGTCGTTTCCCACGTCAGGCGGTAGGCCAGAAAGGAAAAGACGAACACCAGGCCGGCCAGCGTCAGCAGCAGGGCCAGCGACCAGATCGCATGATTGACGGCACCCAGCACCCAGGCGCTCAGCCCCCTCTTGCGGCCCAGCACATCGAGGCCGGCCTCCAGCACCAGGGTCTGGGCGGGCGTACCGCCCGGCAGCCGGGCCATGGCCCAGGCCAGCCAACGAGCCAGGCCACCGCCCTCGCTCCCGGCGACCAGCATCAGCAGCCACAGCGCCAGGCTCAGCAGATGCGGCCCCAGCACCGCCAGCAGCGCGGCCACCGCATTGATCTGGCGGCTGCCCCCGACCACCGCCTGCAGCAGGCTGAAACTCAGCAGGCCGATCAGCATGGCCGCCAACAGCGCCAGCCAGGGCAGCCGGCCGCGCCATTGCGCCAGTGCTACATCCAGCCGCTGCTCGCGCGCCAGCCAGGCGGACCGGGCCAGCAGGCGCTGCGGCATCGCGCGCTGCTGCGCATGGGCCTCGCGCATCGCCTGCGCGTCGTCCAACGGCCCCTGCTGTGCCTCCAGACGCTGCACGGCGCGCAACAGGATCAGCTGGCTCAGGGAGGCGGTGGACGGGGACGGCATGCGGGGCAGTTTATGGGCTGCGGCCGCTCGGGCCTCCTCAGGACTGCGGGTCGAACTGAAAGACGCGCAGCTCCTGCTCGCAGCGGCAGGCTCTGGCAATGCGCGCGGCCCAGGCAACGGCCGCCTCGCGCGAGGGCAGTTCGAGCACGGTGAAGCCACCATTGAGCGCAGGCGCCCAGGGATAGCCGCCCTCGGCCACCGTGCCGTCAGCCGCAACCAGTACGGGCAGCACATCCTCATCGATGCCACCGCCGAAGACATAGACGCCGGCGGTTTTTGCCTCGTCGATCACCGCATGCGCGTCGCGGCCGACGGCCCCCCACTCACCATCGGGCACGACCATCGCGGCGCTGGGGAAGGAGATCAGGTATTTGGCCATGGGGTTGCTCGCGCGCTGGTGGGATGGCGGACCTGTGCGGGGGTCAGGTCTTGATGAGAGAACTCATGCGACGGAAAGCCCCGCAACCGTCTAAGCGGCATTTCGATAGAGGCTGGCGGTGCCGCCGGTCGACTGCACCAGCAGCTGGATCTGAGCGCCGAATCTCTGGATGTCCTCGTAGGTCGCCGTGAGCTCGAAGCTTGCGCGCCCACGGCTCTCCGGCCGCTGACGCTCATACGTTCCGTCGCCCAGCTCCAAGCGAACCCCGATCTCGCCAGTAATGCCTACCGGGTAGATCCGGATGCCCACCAGCACGTCCTTCAGTCGGGTTGGCGAGCAGCTGGAATCCCAATACCCTCCTTCGAGTCGCAGTTCCGTGCCCGGGAGCAGCGGGAAGCACGATTGCAGCTTGGCACCGAAGGCCCGGACTTCCCACTCATGAAACCAAGCCGACCCGGCGCCGGAAAAGTTCTCACACCGGGCCGAGGCGAACAGCTCACCCGTGCCATCCGTGTCGGGTTCGAATCGAAGCTCAAGGTGGTGGGTCATCGTGGTTTGTAGGGGCATTGCCGGTAGATGGGCAATGCTGATGGGGTCATGTCTTGACTGTGGAGATATCCGCGACGGGGCCGACGTTTGGGTTCTACCGGACTCAGCTCTGGGTCCAGGCCCCCGCCGATGGAGGCGTAACGCATGGGCAGGATATCGTAGGCCGGCGCGATTCCCTGGAACTCGCCGTCCTCGCCGGTCAGCTCGCCTGGCCTGCTCGCATCCCGCCCGCCAGCGCCCTACCCCGCCTCCCCCGCCCTCCCCAGCAGCAGCTCCCGCTCCCGCCCATTCCGCGTCAGGCCCGCCGCCCGCTCGAACTCGGCGCGGGCCTCGGCGCCGCGTCCCAGCTTGGCGAGCAGGTCGCCGCGCACGCTGGGCAGCCAGTGGTAGCCCTGCAGCTGCGGGTCGGCGGCGAGCATGTTGACCAGCTCCAGCGCGGCGGCTGGGCCGAGGCCGGGGCCCTGGCCCATGCCGACCGCGACAGCGCGGTTCAGCGCCACCACCGGCGAGGGCATCAGCTGGTGCAGCGCGTCGTAGAGCGCGACGATCTGGGCCCAGTCGGTGTCCTCGGGGCGGGCCGCGCGGGCATGGCAGGCGGCGATCGCGGCCTGCAGGCCGTAAGGGCCCAGCGCCGCGCCGGGGCCGGCGGCGCGCTGCAGCGCGGCCAGGCCGCGGCGTATCAGCAAGCGGTCCCAGCGGCTGCGGTCCTGGGCCATCAGCAGCACCGGCCGGCCTTGCGCATCGGTGCGGGCATGGGTGCGCGAAGCCTGGATCTCCATCAGCGCCACCAGGCCATGCACCTCGGGCTCATCGGGTGCCAGCCCGGCCAGCACCCGGCCCAGGCGCAGCGCTTCCTCGCACAGCGCCGGGCGCATCCAGTCGTCACCGGCGGTGGCCGAGTAGCCCTCGTTGAAGATCAGGTAGATCACCTCCAGCACCGAGGCCAAACGCTCGGCGCGGGCCGGGCCGGCCGGCGGCACCTCGAAGGGCACGCGCGCCGCCGTCAGGCTGCGCTTGGCGCGCACGATGCGCTGGGCCACCGTGGTCTCGGCGGTCAGGAAGGCGCGCGCGATCTCGTCGGTGGACAGGCCACCCAGCAGGCGCAGGGTCAGTGCCACCCGCGCCTCGGTCGAGAGCAGCGGATGGCAGGCGGTGAAGATCAGGCGCAAGAGGTCGTCGCCGATATCGTCCTGGCGGGCGGCGTCGAGCGCGTCGACGAAATCGGGTTCGACATGCTGCTGCAGCGCTTCCAGGTCCAGGCCGATCTCCTCATGTTTGCGCTCGTGCAGCGCATGCTCGCGCAGGCGGTCGAGCGCACGGCGCTTGGCCGTCGTGGTCAGCCAGGCGCCGGGCTTGTCGGGCAGGCCGTCGACGGGCCAATGCTCCAGCGCGGCCACCAGCGCGTCCTGGGCCAGCTCCTCGGCCAGGCCCACATCGCGCACCATGCGGGCCACGACCGCGATGATCTTGGCCGACTCGATGCGCCAGACCGCATCGATGGCGCGATGGATCTCGCTGCGCTCAGGCATCTTGGGCGGGATTGGCGGCGGCGCTGGCGTCCATGAACATCAGCTCCCAGGCATGGCCGTCCAGGTCCTCGAAGCCATGGGAGTACATAAAGCCATGGTCCTGTGGCGGGCGCGGCACGGTGGCGCCGGCGGCCACCGCCTTGGCGACCAGCGCATCGACCTGGGCCCGGCTGTCGCAGGACAGGCAGGTCAGCACCTCGGTGCTCTGGTGGGCATCGACCAGGGTCTTGGCCGTGAAGCCCTTGAAGAAGTCCTCGACCAGCAGCATCGCATAGAGGTTCTCGCCCAGCACCAGGGCCGCGGCCTGATCGTTGGTGAACTGGCTGTTGAACTCATAGCCGATGGCGCGGAAGAAGGCCTGCGAACGGGCCATGTCCTTGATCGGCAGATTGACGAAGATTTGCTTGTGCATGATGAGGTCTCCCTGGGTGGTTTGTTCGCTTGCTTGGTGGGTGGGTGGGTGATTCAGTGCTGCTCGGCCAGGCTTTTCAGGTTCGCCAGCCCGTCCTCGAAGTCCTGGCCGATCATCTGGTCCATGCTGATGAAGACGCCGATCAGCTTGGAGACAAAGGGCGAGGGGCCTTGCATGGCCCAGCTCACCTGGGTGGCGCCGCCCTCGGGCCTGAGCCTGAACTCCACCTGGTTATGGGCCTCTAAGGGCTTGACGAAGTCCAGCCTCATCGCGACCCGGCTGGGCGCGGTCACTTCGGTGATCTCCATGCTGCCGACACCGACCTTGTCGCTCTCCCAGCCATAACGGGCGCCAGGGCCGGCGGTGACGGCGCTGTACTGGCCCTTGATGGCTGGGTCCTTCTTCTCGTAGGGGTTCCAGCGGTTGAAGCCCTTCAGATCATGGATCAGCGCATAGATCTTCTCGGGCGGCGCCTGGATGCGGGCGCTGCGCTCGACGCGGAAGCTGTCGGGGCGGGTGGCGGCATAGATCAGCAGCAGGGCCAGGGCGGCGACGATGACGAGGGCAATGGTCTTGATCATTGGATGTTTTCCCTGAAGTTTGATGTTAACGATGTGACTCAGTTCTTGTAGGGCGGCAGCTCGCGGAAGCGGTCCACGGAGGCCTGGTCCTCGAAGTCCTCCAGCTCGTAGAGCCGGCGCACCTCGATCTCGCAGAGCTGGTCGCGAAAGGGCGCCGGAAAGCGCCGCGCCCATTCCATCGCCTCTTCGCGCGAGCGCACCTGGATCAGCGTGTAGCCGGCGATCAGCTCCTTGGTTTCGGCGAAGGGGCCGTCGATCAGCAGCCGCTGGCCGCGCTGGTGGCGGATGCGCCAGCCCTCGCTGCTGGGCCTGAGACCGTTGGCATCGAGCAGCACGCCGGCCTGGGCCAGCTGCTCGTGGAAGGCGGCCATCTCGGCCATCAGCCCGTCCTCGGGCGGCGGCATCACGCCGGCTTCGCTCTGGGCCGTAGCCCGGACGATGATCATGTAACGCATGGTGTTCTCCTTGGCTGGGTGGAGCGTTTCGTCGGCCCCTGCATGCACGACGAAGCAGATCGGACGAAATCGACAAGACCATCGACACAAAGGGTTTTATCGAAACCAGATGGTTTTCACCGAAACGGTTTGACGTTCTCAGATCATGAAACATATGATGTTGCATGACTAGAGACAGCCGCCTCTCCGCCGTTCTGCATGTGCTCTTGCACCTGGCCGAAATGGACGGCCCCGCCACCTCCGAAACGCTGGCCAAGGCGATGGGCAGCAACCCGGTGGTGCTGCGCCGGCTGCTGGGCGGCTTGCGCGAGGCCGGCTTTGTCGCCTCGGAGAAAGGCCATGGCGGCGGCTGGTCGCTGGCCTGCCGGCTGGCCGATATCAGTCTGCGCGATGTGCACGAGGCGCTGGGCGCGCCGACCCTGCTGGCCATCGGCCACCGCTCGGAGCACCCCGACTGCCTGGTCGAGAAAGCCGTCAATGCGGCCTTGGGCAGCGCCTTCGCCGAGGCCGAGGCCCTGTTGCTGGCACGACTGGGGGGCGTCAGCCTGGCCCAGCTGTCCGCTGACTTTCATCAACGCCTGCAATCCCACCGGGGTGCGGCCCATCAACACCACCACGACCATGACTTTTGATGCGCTTGTCATCGGCGGCAGCTTCGCCGGCCTGTCCGCCGCGATGCAGATCGCGCGCGGGCGCCGCCGGGTCTGCGTCGTCGACGCCGGCGCGCCGCGCAACCGCTTTGCCAGCGCCTCGCACGGCTTCTTCGGCCAGGACGGCGAGGCGCCGCTGGCGATGATCGCGAACGCGCGCGCGAAGCTGCTGGCCTACCCCAATGTGCGCTTCATCCAGGGACTGGCCGTCGGCGCAGCGGCCGAGGCCGGCGGCGGCAGTTTCTCGGTGGTGCTGGACAGCGGCGAGGCGCTGCGCGCGCGCAAGCTGGTGCTGGCCTGCGGCATCGTCGACCGCCTGCCCGAGGGCATCCCGGGCCTGCACGAGCGCTGGGGCCGGACCGTGCTGCACTGCCCCTACTGCCATGGTTACGAGTTCAACGGCCGGCCGCTGGGCGTGCTGTGGGTTGCACCGATGTCGGCGCACCAGGCCCAGCTGATTCCCGAGTGGGGCCCGACCACCTTGTTGCTGAACGGCCGCGAAGCTGAGCTCGATGGCGAGATGCGGGCCCAGCTGCTGGCGCGCGGCGTCAGTCTGGAGCCGGCGCCGCTGGCAGGCATGGAAGACGGCGGCGTGCGCCTGCGCGACGGCCGGCTGATCGAGATCGCGGCCCTGTATCTGGCCAGCCGCACCGAGATGGCCAGCCCGCTGGCCGAGCAGCTGGGCTGCGAATTCGACACCGGCCCCTTCGGCCCGGTGATACGCACTGACGCCTTCAAGCAGACCACGGTGGCCGGCGTCTACGCGGCCGGCGATGCCGCGCGCGTGCCGCACAACGCCACTTTCGCCTCGGCCGACGGCGTGATGGCCGGCGCCTCGGTGCATCAGGCCCTGGTGTTCGGGCCGCCGGTCTGAGGGCGGCGGTTCAGCCCAACCGCACGGACTGCGGCCGGGCCTTCGTCGGGCATCGCCGATTCCGCAGGGCCTCGCCATGACTCAGCCCAGCCGCACGAGACGCGTCTGGGCCTTCGTCGGGCGTCAGTGAGTCCGCAGGGACTCGCCTCGGTCCCGACTCAGTCCTCGTAGCAGGGGGCGATGCGGCGGACCTCGACGCTCGCCCACTGGGCAGCCGGGCATTCGGCGGCGATGGCCAGCGCCTCCTCGCGGCTTTCGCAGTTCAGCAGGAAATAGCCGCCCACCAGCTCCTTGGCCTCGGCAAATGGCCCGTCGGTCAGCACTCGCCGGCCCTCGCGCATCTGCAGGCGCACACCGGAGGTGGCCAGTGAATTGGCGCCCACCAGCAGACCCTTGGCCTGCAGATCGGCGCCGAAGCGCCCCATCTGCTCACAGGCATCACGGCCCGCGTCAAGGCCGCGCTCCGCGCGCTGGCCGGTGGGTTCAACGATCAAAAGCAAGTAGGACATTCGTACTCCCCGGTATGGATGGTGCGCGTGATTGTGCAGATTTCCAGCGCGGGCTGGGTGATGTCGCCGGTCTCGGCGCTCAGCGCGGCTTGTACATGCCCGCCAGCCGCTGCATCTCGCCGCTGGCACGCAGCTGGGCCAGCTCGGGCCGTTTGCTCAGGGCCTGCTGAGAGAAACCCACAAAAGCCTGCTGGCTCGACAGCAGATAGGCCGGCTCCAGCCGCGCCGGCACCCGCTTGGTCCAGATCGGGTCGGCCAAGGCCTGCTGATGGGCGATCTCGATGCTGAGCCGGTCGTTCGCATAGCAGTCGTCGATCTGGCCACCGGCCAGCGCGTCGCGGCCGTTGCGGAACTCGAGCTTGCTGAGGCGTCGCCACCGTCTTCCTGGCCGTGGCGAAAAGGCGCGGGTTCTGCGGGAACGTCGTTGCTCCCGCGCCCAGACCCTCCACCTTGAGGATGCGGCCGTCTGATCCGGGGGCCTAGCCTGAGGGCCGGTATCTCCAACGAACGAGGGCGCCATGACCGGTCCATGCAAACTCAGCACCATCTTCGCCGCCGTGTTCCTGACCGGCTGCAGCACCATCAACCCCTACCAGCGCAGCGAGGCCCTGGACAGCGACCTGATCACCAAGGAGGGCGCGCCGGGTACTCAGCTCACAAGCTATGCGCAGAATCTCGGTCCCGCCCTGCGCGACCTGCATCTGCAAAGGGTTGAATGGTTCGACTCCCTGTCCAGTCACGCCCGCACGGCCCATCTCTCCTCGCTGGCGGTCTACAGCCTGAGTGCCTGGGGGCTCTATCAAGGCCTCAAGCCGGGATTCGTCAAGGACGGCGTCGCCAGCGAAGCCACCCGACGCAATGTCGCCAAGGCCGGCATTGGCGCCGGTTCGGCCTACGCCGTCGGCAATCTTTTTCTCAACCCGAAACACGATGAAACCTATGTCGAGGGCTTCAAGGCCCTGTCCTGCCTGATGGCTCGGGCGAGGCCCTATCTGCTGAGTCCGCAGGCCTACGAGCAGCTGGTCTCAAGCACCAGCCTTGCCCCGACCTATATGCCGACCCTAGAGCCATCCCTGAGCGACCGCATCCGCCATCTGGACGCTGTGGTGCTGCGCCTGCGCTTTCAGCACGGCATTCCGCGCAACGACAGGACGACCTTCGAGGGCCGAGCACTACAGGAAGCCGAACAGGCGCTGCGCCAGGCCCGCAAGACGCTGCTGTCGGGCGAGCAACTTCGCGCCCGAATCGACAGCGCGGCGTTCCAGCTGCGGCGACAGGGCGATCTGATCGTTGCGGCGGTCAGCGAGGAACTGCGGCGCAACAATGTGGGCATCGTCGAACCCGAACTTCTGCTGGCCAATCTCAAGGCCGTCACCGGGCGATTCCAGGCCATCGCGCCCGTGCCCGAAAGCGGCGAGCCCGGGGAGGCTCAGGAGGAATCCGATGCGCCGGCACCGGTGGCCGGTGCGGCAACGCCGGGAACGCCGGCGGCCAAGACCCTGGACCCCGCCGTGGCGCAACAGTTCGCCGAGGTCAACAAGCGGCTGGAGGCCTTGATCAAGAGCAACCCCAATGCCGAGAGAGCGCTGGCCTCAGAGCAGAAGGCTGCAGCCAAGAACGCCCAGCACCGCGACCGGGAGCTGACCGAGCTGCGCAAAAAGAACGCCGAACAGGACAAGGCGATTGCCGCGCTCAACCGGGTACCCCGCCTGGCCGACACCGAGTTTGTCGAAGTGGTGGAGCAGACTGCCCTGCTCTATGCGACACGCCGGGTGGTCAACCAGTTCCTGGTCAACCACTACGATATGGCGGGGCGGGTGCGCAATATTCCCGAATGCCGTGGCGGCGGCGGCGCTTCGTTGGCCGTCTTTCCGGCCGACGACCGCACGGTGCAGCGCGGCAGCAGCTATCGCTTCCAGATCAGCGGCGCCAAAGGCGTGCCGGCGGTGTCCTTGCAGGGCAATCCAGGCACGCCGCCGGACAATCAACGCAGCCTGACCGTGAGCCTGGAGGGCACGGTCGTCATCGTCGACCTGCACATCGGCAGCAACGCCCCGGAAGGCGAGTTGCGTCTGCTCATCAGCGATGCGGTCGGTCGCGGCTCGGAAGAGATCGTGCTGAGCGTGCCGGCGGCCAAATCGGACAACAAATAGCGCAAACGCCGGCGTCGTCGCTGCGCGCCATGGATCCGGCGCAAGCCTGGGCCGCCGCCACTGCGAATGGCTCAGCGGCTCAGCGGCTCAAGCCCCGCGCCGCGATCGGCCAGACAGCCTCGACCCGGCCGGCGCGCAGCGCGACGATCTCGTCATGCAGATTCAAGGTGGGGTCGCAATGGCCGGGCACCAGCAGCAGCTGGCGGCCCAGCGCCGGCCGGGGCACACTCGCATCGGCGAGCTGCACGAGGCCATGCTCGTCATTGGCTGAGACATAGACCAGCCCGGCCTCGTCCCAGAGCGTCGGCAGTCCGGAGTCCACCGCCAGCGACTTCAGCCCGGCGTCGACCACCACACGATCGCCGCTGCCCTGGCTCATCACCGTGGTGGCGACAAACAGGCTGTGCTCGAAGCGCAGCGCCTGGCCGTAGTCGTTGCGCCCGTAGTCGCCGTCCATGAAGACATAGGAGCCCGGCTGCAGCTCGGTGTAGACACCCGAGTGCAGATCGAACTCGGCGCTGCCCGTGCCGCCGCCGGTCACGGTCTCGCAGCGCACCCCGGCCTGGGCCAGCGCCGCGACGACCGCGGCCGTGCGCGCCGCCGCCGCGGCCACCGCCTCGCGCCGCTCGGCATGGCCGCGCAGATGCTGGAGCGCGCCGTGATAGGCCTGCAGTCCCTTGAAGCGCAGCTGCGGATGGGCGGCAATCGCCTCGACCAGGCGCAGCACGGCCAGCGCCTCGGCGACCACGCCGCAGCGGTGCTGGCCGATATTGATCTCGACGAAGACATCGAGCCGGCTGCCGGCCTCAGCCGTGGCCGCAGCCAGCGCCGCGACCTGCTCGGCGTGGTCGACACAGACGCTCAGTCGGCCTTGCAGCGCCAGCCGGGCCAGCAGTGCGGTCTTGGCGGCGCCGACCACCTCGTTGCTGATGTGGATGTCGCTGATGCCGGCCTGCAGAAAGGGGATGGCCTCGCTGACCTTCTGGCAGCAGATGCCCAGCGCGCCGCGCGCGATCTGGGCCTGGGCGATGGCCGGGCACTTATGCGCCTTGGCATGGGGGCGCAGGGCCAGGCCGGCGGCTGCAGCGGCCGCCTGCATGCGATCGAGGTTGCGTTCGAAGGCGTCCAGATCGAGGATCAGGGCCGGCGTGTCGACGGCCGACAGCGGGTCGCCGGGGCGTGCGGCGGGGGGCAGGGCAAGGGTCATGGCAGTTTTTTCCTGGTGACTCGTCGATTTTGCGTGCAGCCCGGCGTCGTCTGGATTCCAAGCCAAACTTTTTCAGGAGCAGCGAAATGAGCTATGTCGATGGATTCGTGCTGGCCGTGCCGACCGCCAAGCGGGAGGCTTATCGTGAACTCGCGACAACCGCGGCCCAGGTCTTCAAGGACCACGGCGCCTTGTCGGTGGTCGAATGCTGGGGTGATGATGTGCCCGAGGGCAAGCTCACCTCGTTCACGATGGCCGTGCAGCGCAAGGAGGATGAGAGCGTGGTGTTCTCGTGGATCGTCTGGCCCTCGCGCGGCATGCGCGACGAGGGCATGAAGAACGCGATGGCCGATCCGCGCATGACGGCGATAGGCCCGGCCAATATGCCTTTCGATGGCCAGCGCATGATTTTTGGCGGCTTCGAGGTGATCGTCGACGCCTGATCGGGCACTCAGGCGCCGGCCGGGAAGTCGGTCGAGGCGGCCAGCGCTTGCCACTCCGCCGTTTCCTGCTCGACAAAGGCATGCTTGGCGCGGATCGTCTGCAGCGTATCGCTGCCCAGCGGCAAGCGCAGTGGCGGGCGCGAAGTCTCGACCAGCAGGATCAGGGCCTGGGCCAGGCGCTGCGGGTCGCCGGGCTGGTTCAGGCTGATGCGCTTGGCCGCCTCGCGCACCTGACCGGCGCTCGCCGCATAGTCCTCCAGCACCTTGGGCGACACGGCCAGCGACTGGCTCTCCAGAAAGTCGGTGCGGAAATAGCCCGGCTCGACCACCGTGGCATGGATGCCCAGCGGCGCCAGTTCGGCGTGCAGCGCCTCGGTCAGGCCTTCGACCGCAAACTTGGTCGAGCAATAGACACCGAAGCCGGCTCCCGACTGGTAGCCGCCCAGCGAGGAGATATTGATCAGATGGCCGCTGCGGCGCGAGCGCATGCTCGGCAGCACCGCCCGCGTGACGTTCAACAGGCCGAACACATTGGTCTCGTAGAGACGCCGCACCTCGTCGCCGCTCGCCTCCTCCACCGCACCGAGCAGGCCATAGCCGGCGTTGTTGACCAGCACATCGATGCGGCCGAAATGGGCCAGCGCTGTTTCGACCGCATGGGCGGCATCGGCCTCGCGGGTCACATCCAGCGGCAGGGCCAGCAGCCCGGCCTGGGCACCGAAGCGCTGGTGCAGCGCGGCACTGTCACGCGCCGTCGCGACAACCGCATCGCCATGGGCCAGCACGGCCTCGACGAGGCGGGCACCGATGCCGCGCGAGGCGCCGGTGATCATCCAGACACGCTTGAAAGAAGGGGAGGAGCTCATGGTCGTTTCCTTGCAGAAAAGTGATGGGGTGAGCTCAATGTAGGTGTTGGATTGCGCGCCAACTAGCCCACAATCCATGCATTGATCCGCAAGATAATCATGACAATTCGAGGACTTGCATGGCTTTCAACGAACTGCGCGCCGTCGCCACCTTCATCAAGGCCGTCGAGCTGGGCAGCCTGCGACAGGCCGCCACATCGCAGGGCATCACGCCGCAAGCGGCCAGCCTGTCGCTGAGCCAGTTGGAGGCGCATCTGGGGGTGCGGCTGATCCATCGCACGACGCGCAGCCTGAGCCTGACCGAGGAGGGCCGCGCCTTTCTGGAAGCCGCTCAACCGGGTCTGGCGACGCTGCAACGCGCACTGCATGGCGCGCGGCGCGGCCGCGACGAGATCGCCGGGCCGCTGCGCATCGCGGCGCCGCGCTCCATCATGCTGCCGATGCTGTGGCCGGTGCTGGAGGAGTTCTGCCGGCGCCACCCCGAGGTCGAGCCCGATGTGCAGCTGGACGATCGCATCGGCAACTGGGTCGAGGACCGCATCGATGTCGGCTTTCGTGCCGGCAGCCCGCCGGCCGAGGGCGTCGTGGCGCGACGGCTGCTGCCGATCCAGCTGATCGTCTGCGCCGCGCCCCGCTATTTGCAACGCCACGGCGTGCCCACCAGCATCGACGAGTTGCTGTCCTCACAGCACCGCTGCAGCGGCTTCCGCCACCCGGCCACCGGCAAGCTGATGAGCTGGGACTTCAGGGTCGGCGAGGACATCGTCTCGCGCACGATCCCGGCGCGGCTGTGCACCAACGATGTCGAGCTGGAAGAGAAGGCCGTGCTGGCCGGAGAGTTCATCGGCCAGCTGGTCGGCGTCAGCGCCGCGCCGCTGATACGCGCCGGCCTGCTAGTACCGCTGCTGACCGACCATGTGGCCGAGCACCTGGGCTTGTATGCCTACTACGGTAGCCGGCTCGCACAGCCGGCCCGGGTGCGGGCTTTCATCGATCTCGCGGTGGAGCGGGTGGCGGGCAACCGCGAGTTCTTCCTGACGGCGCAGGAACTGCGCCAGCACGGGGCGGGGCCGCGGCGGTCGAAGAAGCCCGGCTGATGCCGACCCAGCTACTCGGCCGTGTGACAGGCCACACCGAGCTTGTTGCCCTCGGTGTCGCGGAAGTAGGCGCCGTAGTAGTGCGGGTGGTAGTCGGGCCGCAACCCCGGCGGACCCTCGCAGCGGCCGCCCAGGCGCAGCGCCAGCGCATGGGCGGCATCGACGCTGGCTCGATCAGCGGCCAGAAAGGCCGGCATCTGACCATTGCCCGGCAGATGGGCCTGGCCGTCATGGGGCCGGCCGATCAGGAATAGCGGGCGGCCGTTGGCGCTTCCCGGCGTCTGCCAGCCGGCCCAGGGGCGATCATGATCGCAAAAGCGCGGCGGCAGACCCAGGCAGGCCATCAGCGGCGTGTAGAAGGCCAGAGCGCGTTCGAAGTCGCTGACGCCGACAAAGACGTGGGAAAACATCGACGGGCTCCCGGTGGCCAGATGGAGGGACGGACCGCTGGATGCTACTGGCGGATCTCGGGCTCGACCAGCTGGGCCAGCAGGGTCAGCGACTCCTGCCAACCCAGATAGCAGGCCTCGGCCGGAATCTGGGCCGGTATGCCCTGCTGCTCGATATGAACCTCGGTGCCGCAGAACACGGCCTTCAGCGTCACGGTGGTGCGCATCTCGCCGGGCAGGTTCAGCGCCGCATCAAAGATGGCTGTATAGCTCAGCCGCTCATGCGGAACCAACTCCAGATAACGGCCGCCAAAGCCATGGCTTTGCTGGGTCGTCAGATTGGTGAAGGACATGCGATAGCCGCCGCCGACCCGCGCATCCATCTCGTGGACCGTGCCGGTGAAGCCATGCGGGGGCAGCCATTTGCTGAAGGCCGCCGCATCGAGGAAGGCGCGGTAGATGCGCTCGGCCGGCGCGCGCAGCACGCGGTGCAGACGGATGGTGGTGGTCGTGCTCATGGCGATCAAACCTTTCTGGCTTGGGGGTTCGGAGCGGGGCTCGGTTCAGGCGCCGGCGCGCGCTGCGGCCAGCAGGGCTTGCAGCGCGCCGAGCAGCACATCGGTGGCCTCCTCGGCACTGAGCAGGGCCGAGCTGACGAAGGCGCCGTTGACCAGCAGCGCCAGCTGGGCGGCCAGTGGGTCGGGGCGCGCCACGCCCAGCCGCCGGGCGATGTCCTGCAGCCGACCGCGCAGCGCCAGCATATGGCGCTGCGCGACCTGGCGGGCCGGGTGATCCTGCTCGGCGAATTCGGCGGCCACATTGATCTGCGGGCAGCCGCGGTAGTTGGCGCGGGCCAGGCGTTCGCCGATCCAGCGCATATGGGCGGCCAGTTCGCCGGCGGGGTCGTCGGCATGCTGCGCGGCCACGCTGTCCCACAGCGCCCAGAACTCCAGATCCTCGCGCTCCAGGAAGGAGACGATCAGATCGTCCTTGGTGGGGAAATAGCGGTACAGGCTGGTCTTGGCCACCGCCGCCTCCTGCACGACCAGATCGACGCCGACGGCACGCACGCCGCGCTGATAGAACAGCGTGGACGCGGTGTCGAGGATGCGGTCGCGCACATCCGGCACCGGCTCGATGGCGACACCGCCCGCAGCCTTGGCCGCACGTTTGATGGCCGCACCGGCCATCGGATTTCGTGGGGAACGGGGGGTTGGTGTGTTGACCATGCTTGACATGATACAGACCTGTCTGTAATCATTAAAGAACAGACAGGTCTGTATCTACCGAAAGGACATCATGCCAACATCCACCAGCAAGCCCTTTTCCGCCGCCTCCATTGCCGTCTACGGTGCCAGCGGCACTACCGGTCGATTCGTCGTTGCTGAAGCCCTGCGCCGCGGGCTGAATGTGGCCGCGGTCGGTCGCAATGCCGCGCGGCTCGCGGAGATGTTTGCGTCGGCGGCCGTGACCCACCGGGTCGCAGCGCTCGACGACGACGCCAGTCTTGAACAGGCTTTTGCCGGCTGCGCCGTGGTGATCAACTGCGTCGGGCCGTTTCTCGACACCGCCGCGCCGGTGGCCCGGGCGGCCTTGCGGGCCGGCAGCCACTACATCGATGTGACGGCCGAACAGGGCAGCGCCCAGGCCAGCTTTGCCGAGCTCGATGCACCGGCGCGCGCCGCCGGCCGGGTCGTGATCCCGGCGGCCGGCTTCTATGGTGGCCTGGCCGACCTGCTGGCCAGCGCGATGGCCTCGGCCGGCACGATCGATGCGATCACGGTCGCGATCGGACTGGACCGCTGGTGGCCCACCCATGGCACGCGCGAGACCGGCGAGCGCAACAAGCTGCCCCGCCTGGTGGTCAAGCAAGGCCGGCTTGCGCCGCTGGTGCCGGCGGCCGAGCCACAAGACTGGCGCTTCGGGGCGCCGCTGGGCCGCTTGCCCATGGTCGAGCTGCCGTTCAGCGAGATCATCACGCTCAGCCATCATCTGGAGATCGGTGCGATCCGCTCCCTGCTCAACCGCTCGGCGCTCGAGGACATCCGCGATGCCACGACGCCGCCGCCCACCGCGGTGGACGACAGCGGCCGTTCGGCCCAGCGCTTCGAGCTGCAGCTGGAGCTGCTGCAGGACGGTGTCAGCAAGAAGGCCGGCGTGCGCGGGCAGGACATCTATGCCGTGACCGCCCCCATCGTCATCGAAGCGGCCCGGCGCCTGCTGGCGCCCTCGTATCGGCTCAGTGGTGCACTGGCGCTGGCAGAGGCGGTGGATCCGGCGGACATGCTGAGCGCCCTGCACGCGCAGCGGGCGCTGGAGGTGTTCGGGCAGGTGGGGGCCGGCGACGCTGCCGACCTCTTCAGGCCGTGACCCAGACCTTGCGCACAGTCTCCAAGGTGCGCCAGGTGCCGGTGTAGCCGGGCTTCATGATGAAGCAGTCGCCGGCCTTGTAGATGACCGGCGGGTGGCCGTCCTCGGTGATCTCGACCCGGCCGGACAGGATCAGGCAGAACTCCCAGGTTTCGCCCTTGATCGAACGGTTGACGCCCGGCGTGGCCTCGAACACGCCGGCGCGCACCTTGCCGTCCTTGGCGCTGTCGACCTCCCAGCTGCGGCAGACGATATCGCCCTCGATGACACGGTCGGCCGGCGGCCGGTATTCCTGCGCCTCGCCGAGTTGGTCGAAGTTGAAGGGGACGAGCAGATGGTTTGACATGCAGGAGGACGCCTCTCGGCAGTTGATCAGGGATGGCTTGATGCTAGGCAGAACCGGCTCGGACGGATGCCGAAGTCGGTGCCCGCAACGGCGACATCTGCGCGATTGGCAGGGGCTGGCAGTGCATTCTTCTGCCAGAGCAGAGGCACAGCCCGCCGGCCTCTTGTGTTCCACTCCCCAAGTGCCTGATACAAAAACTCTCCCCACTCCCGCGCCGGCCGCCCAACTCCCGCCGGCCACGATGCAACTCCCGAACCCGCGCCACGCGGCCCGCCTGCCGGCCGACATCGCGCCCGAGCAATGGCAGCGCATCCGCCAGGCGGCCTATCAGCTGCCGCAGGTGCTGACACCCGGTGATTTCGATGGCGAGACCGGACACGAAGATCAGCTCGACAAGCTGGGCCTGATCCAGATCCAGAAGGCCACCAAGGCCAGCAGCGGCGCGCGGCCCAGCCGCTGGATCGCGCCGCGCCTGATCGCCTCGGCGCTGGCCCATCTCGATGTGGTCGGCACCGCCCCGACGGTGCGCGCGCTGATGCAGCAGCGCACCGCCCAGATCGAGACCGCGCTGGGCCTGAGCCGTGAAGGCCAGCGCTGGAGCCGGCTGTGCAAGCTGGTGCTCAAGCTCGCCGAGCCGGGCTGGCAGATTCCGGTCAGCTACCGCGCCGAAGTCGCCGATGACGCGCCGATCTGGGCCTTCTACCGCAGCGGCGATCTGCACGCGCTGAAGGCCGCGATCGGCCAGATGCCGGCCTACACCCATGCGGCCGAGCTGCAAGCGCATCTGGAGAATCTCTATCTGCGCAGCGAATCGGGCCACCCGGAACACCTGGACACGCTGCTGCCGCGCCTGCAGTCGGAGTGCGCGACGCCGCAGTCCTTCGAGACCCTGAAGGCCGGCTGCACGCGGGCCCAGGACCGCTGGGAACATCGCGTCGCCGAGCTCAATGCGCTGGCCGGCCTGAACCAGGATCTGGCCTTCCAGGGCTATCCGGACACCTTCGACATCGCGCGGCGCATGCAGCGCACCGTGACGCTCTACGTCGGTGCGCCCAATAGCGGCAAGACCTATGCGGCCTTCGAGCGCCTGGCCCAGGCCCAGCAGGGGGCCTATCTGGCGCCGCTGCGCCTGCTGGCACTGGAAGGGCGCGACCGGCTGGTGGGCCGCGGCGTGCCCTGCTCGCTGCTGACCGGCGAGGAGAATGTGCCGGCCGAGAACTCGCGCGTGGTCTCCAGCACCATCGAGATGGTCAACACCAACAAGCCCATCGACGTCGCGGTGATCGACGAGGCGCAGATGCTGTTCGATCTGTACCGCGGCTGGGCCTGGACCCAGGCCATCGTCGCGGTGCCGGCCAATGAGCTGATCATCATCTGCAGCGCCTATGCGGTGCCGGCGATCGAAAGCCTCTTGGGCCTGTGTGGCGAGCGCTGCACGGTGCGCCATTTCGAGCGCAAGCAGGAGGTGCAGCTGTTGCCGGCGCCGGTGCCGATCGCGGCGCTCAAGCATGGCGACGCGGTCGTGGCCTTCAGCCGCCGCGAGGTGCTGATGCTGCGCGACCAGATCGGCGCAGCCGGCCATCCGGTCTCGGTGATCTACGGCGCGCTGCCGCCCGAGGTGCGACGCCGCGAGGCCGAGCGCTTTGCCAATGGCGCGACCCATATCCTGGTGGCCACCGACGCGATCGGCATGGGGCTGAACCTGCCGATCCGCCGCGTGCTGTTCAGCACGATGACGAAGTTCGATGGCCAGGGCGACCGCACACTGGAAGTCACCGAGGTGCACCAGATCGCCGGCCGCGCCGGGCGCTACGGCATGCATGACGAGGGCTTTGTCGGCGTGCTGCGCGAGGCCGAACCGACGGCGGCGCGCACGCTCAAGGAGCTGCTGCCCAAGAGCCCGCGCGCGCCGCGCGACTTCAAGGCCGCAGTGGCGCCGAACTGGTGGCATATCGACACCATCGCGCAGCGCCTGGGCCTGAAGAAGCTGCATGGGGTGCTGATGGTCTTCATGGACCAGCTGCTGCTGGACAACGCCCATTTCGAGGTGGCCGAGCTGGAGCAGATGCTGGCGCTGGCCGAGCAGCTGGACCGCGCGGCCGGCGGCCTGCCGCTGAAGGCCCGCTTCATCTATGCGCAGGCGCCGGTGGACAGTCGCACCGACAGCCAGGTGCAGGAGTATCTGGACTGGGCCAGCCGCCACGCGCTGACCGGCACGGTCGGCGCGCCCTGGTTCCTCGATGATGTCGACGAGCACAGCCGCCTCGACCGCATGGAGCAGGCGCTGCGCTCCTGCACCCTGTGGCTGTGGCTGGACCTGCGCTTCCCGGGGGTCTACGGCCATGTGGCGGCCGTCGGGGATCTGCGCAGCCGGCTCAACGACGGCATCGAGCGCCATCTGAAGGGCAAGAAGCCGCTGTGGCAGACCCGCGGCCGCCGCTGACAACAGGAGCTTGGATTGATCACCGTTCACCACCTCAACAACTCGCGCTCCCAGCGCGTGCTGTGGCTGCTCGAAGAGCTGGGCCTGCCCTACGAAATCAAGCACTACCAGCGCGACAAGGCGACGATGCTGGCGCCGCCCGAGCTGCGTGCGGTGCACCCGCTGGGCAAGTCCCCGGTGATCACCGACGGCGCGCTGGTGGTGGCCGAGTCGGGCGCCATCCTCGAATACCTGGTGGACCGCTACGGTCAGGGCCGGTTCAAGCCCGCGGCCGATAGCGCCGAGGCGCTGCGCTACCGCTACTGGATGCATTACGCCGAGGGTTCGGCGATGCCGCCGCTGCTGATGAAG
This sequence comes from Roseateles cavernae, assembly GCF_040187885.1. Lineage (NCBI taxonomy): Bacteria > Pseudomonadati > Pseudomonadota > Betaproteobacteria > Burkholderiales > Sphaerotilaceae > Roseateles > Roseateles cavernae. The sequence goes on along the minus strand of NZ_JBDPLH010000001.1, from coordinate 752,534 downwards.
CTGATCTTTGACCGCCTCGAGCGCGGGCCCATGCCCTTCTTCGCCAAGCCGATTGCCAAGGGCATCGCGGCCAAGGTCAAGGCCGGCTTCATCCTGCCGGCGATCAAGAGCCATCTGGATTTCATGGAGGCCGAGCTGGCCAAGAGCCCCTGGTTCGCCGGCGCCGAGTTCACGGCCGCCGACGTGCAGCTCAGTTTTCCGCTCGAGGCAGCCGCCTCGCGCGGCGGGCTGGCCGGCGACCGACCCCGGCTGAGCGACTTCCTGAAGCGCATCCATGCACGCCCCGCCTACCAGCGCGCGCTGGAGCGCGGCGGGCCTTACACGCTATTGAGCTGAGGCCATGGGCCATCAGGTGCACGGCCCTCGCTCAGTTCGGCACCTGGTCGCTCGGATACTTCCAGAAGTCGCGCAGCAAATAGCTGATCGGCAGATTCAGCGCCGTCTGCTTCGGCGGTATCGGCTGCTGGAACCAGCGCTCATAGAGGGCATGGGCCTCGCGGCTGGCGATCAGGCGCTTCATCTCGGCGTCGACGACGCGCTTGAGCTCGGCGTCCTCGCGCGACATCATCACCGCCAGCGGCTCGATGGTCAGGAACTTGCCCACCACCTCCAGGCCCCGGGGATTCTTGCTGCCGGCGATCAGGCCGTAGAGCAGCACATCGTCCATCACGAAACCGTCGGCCTCGCCCTTTTCGACCATCTCGAAGGCGCGCCCATGATCGGGCGCCTCCAGCACCTGGATGCCCAGCAGGCGGTCGCGGTTGACGGCCTGGATCTCCTTGAAGCTGGTCGTGCCCTTGGTGGGCACCAGCCGGCGCTTGGCGAAATCGCTGAGCTCCTTGATGCCGGAATCGGCGCGCACCAGATAGCGCGAGCCGGTGATGTAGTGCGGCACGGTGAACGCCACCTTCTCGCGCCGCTCGGCGTTGTTGGTGGTCGAGCCGCATTCCAGGTCGGCACGGCCCTCGGCGATCACCGCGATGCGGTCGCTGGAGCTGACCTGCAGATAGTCGGTGGCCAGACTCTTGAGCTGCAGATGCTTGCGCAAGGCCTCGCCAAGCCGGTGGCAGAGGTCCAGCGCATAGCCGACCGGCCGACGCTGCGCATCCAGATAGGAGAAAGGCACCGAGGACTCGCGGTGCGCCAGCACGATGCGGCCGCTGGATTTGATGCGATCCAGCGTCGGACCGGCCTGTGCCGAACCGGGTTGCAGCGCGGGCTGAAGCAGCAGCAAGGTCAGCAGCAGCGCGTGGGCGGGGCGCCCATGACGGAATGCTTGGCTTTTCATCGTGTTCACCGCCTGGTTCTTTCGGATGGGCGGGAATATAGGCCCGGCCGGCCCTGCGGCCTGCCAACTCCTGCCGGTTTTTCGGGGCCGTCGTCGTGAGCCGGCCCTATGTGGTCAAGCAGGAGTGCATCGCCATCGCTGGCGTGGCGGATCTGCAGATCCGCTCGCTGCTGGACCGCCAGCAGTTCGACGACCCGCTGGGCGAAGCCCTGGCACGCGGCATCTCGTCGGCGGCCTGGCCGCTGTTCGGCCTGCTGTGGCCCTCGGGCCTGCACCTGGCGGCGGCCATGGCGTGCCGGCCGCTGCTGGCCGGCGAGAGCATCCTCGAGATCGGCTGTGGCCTGGCGCTGGCCAGCCTGGTCAGCCACCGGCGCGGCGCGCTGGTGACGGCCAGCGACTGCCATCCGATGGCGGCCGGCTTTCTGCTGGAGAACCTGCGGCTCAATGCGCTGGCGCCGATGCGCTACTGCCATGGCGACTGGGGCCCGGCCACCACCGAACGCGCTCAGAGCGCGCCGCGCGTGCAGGGCCGCTTCGATCTGATCATCGGCAGCGATGTGCTGTACGAGCGCGACGAGGCCGGCAGCCTGGCCGCCTTCATCGCGCTGCACGCGCGGCCGGCCAGCGAGGTCATCATCGTCGACCCGAACCGCGGCAATCGCCCGGCCTTCAGCCGCCATATGGTGACGCTGGGCTACCGGCTGCAGGAGACCGTCATCAAGCAGCCCGGCTACAGCGGCCGGCTGCTGCAGTACCGGCGCGACTCCCTGGCGACTCCCGGCCCCGCTTAGATTGTTTCAGCCCGGCTTCGTTTGTTTCAGCCCCGGTTTTTCGCTTCGGCCGGCGATTAAGGTGCGGCCCGGCCTGATGCCACCGAAGCAAGGAAACACCCATGACCCAGCGAACCTGGCTGCGCCGCAGCCTCTTGATACTGCTTGGCCTCACGACCGCCCTGGCCGCCACCGTCGGCCTGGCCCTGGCCCGCGCCGACTACAAGCTGCAGCGCCAGGTCGATCTGCGGGTGGCAGCCGTCCCGCTGCCGACCGATGCGGCCGCGCTGGAGCGCGGTCGCTATCTCTATCTGTCGCGCGGCTGCGTCGATTGCCATGACCGCGCCGGCGGCGGCAAGGTGCTGATCGACGATGGCAAGGGCTTGCTCGTGCGCGGCCCGAATATCGCGCAGGGTTCGCCGACCGTCGCCCACTACCGGGTCGAGGACTGGGTGCGCGCGATCCGCCATGGCGTCAAGCCCGATGGCCGGCCCGCCATCGTGATGCCCAGCGAGGACTACAACCGGCTCAGCGACGAGGACATGGGCGCGCTGATCGCGCATCTGCAGCGCATGCCCCGGGTCGAGGGCGGGCCGGCCATCGTCCAGCTGTCGCTGCCCTTCAAGGCCATGTACGGCCTGGGCCTGATCGAGGATGCGGCCGAGAAGATCGACCACAGCCTGCCGCCCTCGCCAGCGATGGCCTCGACCGTCAGCGTCGCGAACGGCGCCTATGTGGCCAGCATGTGCATAGGCTGCCACGGGCCCGGCTTCTCGGGCGGCAAGATCCCGGGCACGCCGCCCGACTGGCCGCCGGCCTCGAACCTGACGCCGGGCGAGGGCAGCGCGATGCCGGCCTACCAGAGCGCCGAGCAGTTCGCCACGATGATGCGCAGCGGCCAGCGCCCCGACGGCAGCGCGGTCAGCCCGGTGATGCCCTTCAACGCGCTGAAGGAATTGAACGACGCCGACCTGCACGCGATGTACGCCTATCTGCAGACCCTGCCGGCCAAGCCGGCGGGCCGGCGCTGAGGCGCCCGGAACCGGGCACGGCATCCCTATCTTGCAGGAGCAAAGCCGCCGCCGACGGCTAGGCGCCGGCCCTGCGATCCCCTAATGTCGGGCGCACACTCCCTGGAGACCGCCATGCCCGACAGCGCCGACATCCTGTGGTTCAAAAAACAGTTCCAGGCCCGCATCACGCCGGCGCTGGCCGGCACGCCACTGACGGTAGACATGATCACCGCGATCGCCTGCCAGGAGACCGGTGCCATCTGGTCGCTGCTGCGGCGCAAGAACCTGGGCACGAACAAGATCCTGGCCCTGTGCGTTGGCGACACGCTCGATGCCGACAAGGGCCGCCGCGCCTTCCCGCAGACCAAGGCCGATCTGCTCGCCGCGCCCGATGGCGCGGCGATGTTCGAGATTGCCCACCAGGCCCTGGTCGACATGGCACAGCACATCCCCGGCTTCGCCGCTGTGGCCGCGCGGCCGCACAAGTTCTGCCACGGCTATGGCCTGTTCCAGCGCGATCTGCAGTTCTTCCTCAGCGACCCCGACTACTTTCTGGAAAAGCGCTATGAGCGCTTCGAAGACACGCTGGCCCTGTGCGTCGACGAGCTGAAGAAGGGCCTGCGCAAGCTGGGTCTGCAGGACCGCAGCGAGCTCAGCGACCAGGAGCTGGCCGCCGTCGGCATCGCCTACAACACCGGCGGCTTCAAGCCGACCAAGGGACTCAAGCAGGGGCATTTCAACGGCACGCAGTTCTATGGCGAGGCGCTGTTCGACTTCATCCGCCTGGCCCATACGGTGGCGCTGAGCGGCGAAGATGCGCTGCTTGACGCGCCGCCGCCCGGCCAGGCCATCCTGCCGCCGCCCAGCCCCGTCACCGCCGAAGGCCCCCAGTTCCGCGTCAAGACCCAGCTGTCCATGCTGCGCGTGCGCAGCGAACCGCTGATCAGCCAGCCCGAGACCGCCAATGTGATCAGCCACCTGCCGGACGGCCATCCGGTGCGTGCCGTCAGCGGCAAGCCGGTCAAGGGCTTTCTCGAGATCGAGACCAGCCTGGCCGGCGCACTGATCCGCGGCTTCGTCTCGGCCAAGTTGCTGGTGGCCGATGCCGCGCCGGAGCCGATTGCCGTCGTCGAGCCAGCGCCGGCCCTGCCCAGCAGCGGCATCGTCGCGGTCTGGATGCCGCGCAAGAGCGGCTCGGTGACACGCCGCATCGACCTGGCCAATGCCCATTCGCTGAACGAAGCCGGCCAGCCGCAGCGCAAGGGCGGTGATGCCGAGACCCTGCGCCAGGAGCTGGCCGCCATCATCGACTGGCTGGCGGTCGACAAGCCGGCCCATGGGCGCTACCAGCCGCGCAGCGGCCTGACCTTCTGCAATATCTACGCGCATGACTACTGCCATCTGGCCGGTGTCTACCTGCCGCGGGTCTGGTGGTCGGCCCATGCCTTGCTGAAACTGGCCCAGGGCGAGACGGTGGCGCCGCTGATCGGCAACACCATCGTCGAGCTGCGTGCCAACGATCTGTTCCGCTGGCTGCGCGACCATGGTGCCGTCTTTGGCTGGCGCCAGACCGGCTCCTTGACCAAGCTGCAGCAGGCCGCCAACCAGGGCGCGATCGGTCTGATCATCGCGCGGCGCAAGGAAGACGGACGCTCCGGCCATATCGTGCCGGTGGTGCCCGAGCTCGGTGAGCTGCGGGCCAGGCGCGACAGCGCCGGCGAGGTCATGGCGCCGCTGCAAAGCCAGGCCGGGGCCAGCAACTTCCGCTTCGGCACCGGCAAGGCCGGCTGGTGGCTGGGCCAGGAGTTCGCCGAGAGCGCCTTCTGGATACACGCTTGAACAAACGAAACCGCCAGACCCGGCCGCAGAAGCCGGGCTGAAACCGCAGCCGCCGAGACTGCCAGCCTGTTGTTGAACAAGACAAGGCTTGCACGATGACCGCCACCCTCTCCCTGAACATGCAGCGCCTGGGCCAGGGCCGTCCGCTGCTGTGCCTGCATTCCAGCAGCGCCAGTGCCGGCCAATGGCGCGGGCTGGCCGAGCAGTTGCAAGGGCAGCGCGAGCTGCTGATCCCCGATCTGCCCGGCCACGGCCGCAGCCCGGACTGGCCCGCCGATGCGCCCATCGGGCTGGGGCTGGAGAGCGACGCAGTCTGGGCCGCGCTGGGCGATATCGAGGAGCCGCTGGACATCGTCGGCCATTCCTATGGCGGCGCGCTGGCGCTGCAGATGGCGGTGGAGCGCCCGTCTTGTGTGCGCTCACTCACCTTGTATGAGCCGGTATTGTTTGGTCTGCTGCGTAGACACGAGCCCTGGGGCGAGGCCTGGAGCGAAATATCCCAGATCGCCCGCATCGTCAGCGAGCTGGTCGGCGCCGGCCGCTTCGAGGCGGCGGGCCAGATGTTCTGCAACTACTGGGCGGCCGGTCCGGCCTGGCAGGGCATGAACGACAACCAGCAGCAGCGCATCGCGCGCTGCATGCCCAGCGTCGATCGGCATTTCGCCGCGCTGTTCGCCGCCACCTGGGGGCCGCGCGAGCTGGCCCGGCTGCGGGCGCTGCCGCTGCGCCTGGTCTGTGGTTCGCTGACCCGGGCACCGGCACGCCGGGTCAGCGAGCTGCTGTCCCTGGCGCTGGAGCAGTCCGAGCTGTGCATGCTGCCCGGCGCCGGCCATCTGGGGCCGATCAGCCATGCGGCGATGTTCAATGCAATGGTGGGGTCCTTGCTGGAGGCGGCGCCGGCACTGTGACGGACAAAGCTGTGCACAATATTTGAACAAGACCCCAGTTATCCACAGCTGTTTGCGTTGAGCCGGAGTTGTTATCTGTCGGTGTGCCGCGCTGACCCCAAGCGACCCACATGCTTTGACCGCTTGCAAGTGCTTGAATCAGAACGGAAAAAACAGCTTGTCCACAGCCGCAGCGCTGCTCTACTAAGACTACTAATCTGAAAGATAGAAATACCAGTAAGAAGAGCGGAGCGTTTCTCCGCTGTATTTCAAAGCCTGAGCGGCCCGGGCGGGCTTGGTCGCGCGGTTAGCGCACAAAGCCCGGCTCATGTCACACTGCCGCCCCGTGTGCATCGCGCCACGGAGCGCCATGCACACGACCACCACATCCCCCGCCCCACTCCCCTCCACGCTGTACTCGGCTTCCTGCGGTTTCGAAGCCGCCTGCCAGATCCCGGCCTTGCCCGAGGGCCATCGCAGCCGCGGTCTGCACGGCCACAGCTATCTCGCCACCGTCAGGGCCGCGCTGCCGCCCCACTGGGCGCCGTTTCCCGGCGCGGAGGTCGAGGAATTGCGCCGGCGGCTGGAAGCCTGTCTGGCGCCGCTGGATCACGGGCTGCTGAACACCACGCTGGAACAGCCGACCGACGAAAACATCGCGCGCTGGATCAAAAACCGTCTGGAGCAGGCCTTCGATGTGCCGGGGATCCAGCAGATCGGCATCCAGAGCACCGCGCACAGCGGGGTCGATCTGGATGTCAGCGGCCGCGCCCATGTCTGGCGGCGCTACCGCTTCCAGGCCGCGCACCAATTGCCGAATGTGCCGCCCGGCCACAAATGCGGCCGCATGCATGGCCACGGCTTCGAGGTCATCGTCCATGCCAACCAGGATCTGGGCGAGCGTGATCTGAGCATCGACTACGACCATCTGGACGAGGTCTGGGCGCCCTTCCATATGCAGCTGAACTACCAGTGTCTCAACGAGATCGAGGGTCTGGACAACCCCACCAGCGAGGTGATCTCGGCCTGGCTGTGGCAGCGGCTGAAGCCCCAGCTGCCCGAGCTGTCCTGGATCACGGTTTATGAAACCGGCTCCTGCGGCGCCAATTTCGATGGCCAGCAGTACCGGATCTGGAAGGAGCTGACCTTGGACAGCGCGATCCAGCTCAAGCGCGCGCCGGCCGGTAGCCCGTTGCGGGCCATCCATGGCCATACCTACACCTTGCGCCTGCATCTGAGCGCCGAGCTCGATGCGCTGAAGGGCTGGACGGTGGACTTCGGCGATGTGAAAACACGCTTCGATCCCATCTTCAAGGCCATCGACCACCGCCCGCTCTACGAGATCGCCGACCTGCCCGATGGCGATAGCGCCAGCCTGGCGGCCTGGGTGCTGGCCAAGGGCCGGGCCGTGCTGCCGCAGCTGGACCGGGTCGATATGTACGAAACCCGCGGCTCGGGCGCCATCGTCAGCGCCTCGGGCATTGATGATCTGATTCCGGTATGACTTACGCTGTCAAAGAGATTTTCTATACCTTGCAGGGCGAGGGCGCGCAGGCCGGCCGGGCTTCGGTGTTCTGCCGTTTTGCCGGCTGCAATCTGTGGAGCGGGCGCGAGCAGGACCGGGCCAGCGCCGTCTGCAACTTCTGCGATACCGATTTCGTCGGCACCGATGGCCAGGGCGGCGGCAAGTTCGCCACGGCCGAGGCCCTCGCCGCCGCGATTGCCTCGCGCTGGCCCGCAGACCGGCCTGGCAGGCCTTATGTGGTCTGCACCGGGGGCGAGCCCCTGCTGCAGCTCGACGCGGCGCTGATAGAGGCGCTGCACGCCCGCGGCTTCGAGATCGCGGTCGAGACCAATGGCACGCAGCCGGCGCCCGAGGGTTTGGACTGGATCTGCGTCAGCCCCAAGGCCGACAGCGAGATCGTGCTGACCCGCGGCCATGAGCTGAAGCTGGTCTATCCCCAACCGGCCGCGCTGCCCGAGCGCTTTGCCGGCCTGGACTTCGAGCATTTCTTCTTGCAGCCGATGGACTCGCTGCTGAAGGCCCAGCACACCCGCGCGGCCGTGGCCTATTGCATGGAACACCCGCAGTGGCGGCTGAGCGTGCAGATGCACAAGGTCATCGGCATCGAGTGATGGAACAAGTCTGTGGATAAGTCTTGAGCAAGTGGGTGCTTGTCCACAGCAATGTCTTGTGCAACCAAGTTGTTGTCGGCTGAGCCCGGCGCTGTCCCGGCTTCGGCGCACAGCCTTTTGGTGCTGCTAAGTCTTTGAATTCAAAGCGACTTTGCCAGCTGTCCACAGCAGGCTGCCGGCTCTACTACGACTACCAAGTTAAAAGATCTAAATACAGGGATTGAAGACATGGACATCCGGAACCTGCAGCAGCGGCTGCGCCAGTTCGCCGCCGAGCGGCAGTGGCAGCCCTACCAGACGCCCAAGAACCTGGCGATGGCCATGGTCGTGGAGGCGGCCGAATTGGTGGAGATCTTTCAGTGGATGACACCGGAAGAGTCGCAGGCGATTGCGCAGGATCCGGCCAAGCTCGAACATCTGGGCGATGAAGTTGCCGATGTGATGCTCTACTTGCTGCAGATTGCCGATCACAGCGGCGTCGATATGGCGGCGGCAGTCGAACGCAAGCTGGCCAAGAATGCCTTGAAGTACCCGCCGCCCTGAATCTTTTCTCCTCTCAACCGCATGCAGACCATCGCCGTCATCGACTTTGAAACCACCGGCCTCGGACCCGGCGCGGGCGGCCGCGCCACCGAGATCGCGGCGGTGCTGGTGCGCGGCGGCAAGATCGTCGGCAGCTACCAGAGCCTGATGAACAGCGGCGCCTGGGTGCCGCCTTTCATCGAGCAGCTGACCGGCATCAGCAATGCGATGCTGGCCCAGGCGCCCGATTCGGCGCGGGTGATGCGCGAGGTGGCCGAGTTCACGCGCGGCTGCCCGCTGGTGGCGCACAACGCCTCGTTCGATCGCGGCTTCTGGTTCCATGAGCTGGAGCGGGCCGGCTGCGAGCGCGACAGCGCCCATGAGTTCGCCTGCACCGTGCTGCTGGCGCGCCGGCTCTATCCGGAGGCGCCGAACTGCAAGCTCGGCACGCTGGCCCAGTTCCATGCGCTGCCGGACATGGGCCGGGCTCACCGCGCGCTGGCCGATGCGCAGACCACCGCTCATCTGCTGCTGCGCATGCAGGCCGATCTGGCGCAACGCTTTGCGCGTGAGCTCGGGCCCTTGCGCGTCGAGCACGCACTGCTGGCGCGGCTGCAGCGCGCGGCCAAGACGGCTTTGCAACGCTGTGTATCCGACTACGCCCGGCCGCAGCTGGCGGCGCGCAGTCCGGCACTGGCCGCGAACTGACGGCAGAAAAAAACCCGCTGTCAAGCGCTCATCGCGGCGCTTTAGGGGCGCAAAATTCCGCCCTTCCGTTTTTGTTTGAGTTCCCAGAGTTCTATTCATTCGTATGTCGAGTATTCAGGTCCGTCCGGCCACCCTGCGTGACGCCAAAGCCATTGCCGAAATCCATGTTGCAGCCTGGCAGGACGCGTACAAGGGGCTGCTGCCCGATGCCGCACTGGACGCGCTGTCGGTGCAGAAGCGCCAGGCCTTCTGGCGTGAGGCCATCGATCTTTGCGAGCCCCAGGTGCTGGTGGCCCATATCGACAACGAGGTGATGGGCTTTGTCGGCTTCGACCGCTCGCGCGACAAGGGCACGCCGTCGACCACCGGCGAGATCTGGGCCATCTATGCCTCGCCGGTGCATTGGGAGAAGGGCGTCGGCCTGGCCCTGTGGGATGCGGCCCGCGATGGCCTGCAGGAAGAAGGTTGCACCAAGGTGACCTTGTGGACCTGGCTGCGCAATGAGCGCGCACTGCGTTTCTTCGAGCTGGCCGGTTTCAAGCGCGAGCTCGGCAGCACCAAGACCACCGAGGTCAGCGGCGTGCGTTTGGAAGAGCTGCGCCTGCAGCGCTCGCTGGTCTGAGACCCCAAGCTCCGTTGATGAAGCGCCCTTCAAAGGGCGCTTTTTTTCGTCCCTCCGATCACCCTTCCGAACCACAAGGGCCAGGTCTTGCCTACGCACTTTCCGCCGGTCGGAAAACGTTAAAGTAATGGCCCCTTACTTTCCACAAGTCCTCCAAGTGCTGGCCAAGATCACCTCCAAGAACCAATTGACGCTGCCCAAGAGCGTGACCCAGGCCCTCGGGCCGGTGCAGTATTTCGAGGTGCAGGAGAAGGCCGGGCAAATCATCCTGACCCCGGTGCGCATCCAGCGCGGCGACGCGCTGCGGGCCAAGCTGGCCGAACTGGCCATCGACGAAAAAACGCTGGATGCGGCGCTGGACTGGGCCCAGAAGGCAGCGGCAAAACCATTGAGTGCCAAAAAGACCGCAGCGGCCAAGAAGCCAGCCGTCAAGAAGCTGGTGGCGGCGCGCAAAACAACGGCGGCAAAAAAACCATCGAGTGCTGCCAGGCCGGCCGTCAAGACAGTCAGCAAGCGCAAGACCGCGCGATGAGCACCGCTCGCCGATTGACCAAAGCGATCGCCGCGCCGACCGTGGTGTTCGACACCCGGCTGCTGCTGGGCGCCCTGGTGTCGGGCGATGCCCGGGCGCAGCGGCTGCGCCAGAGCTGGCAGCTCGGGCGCTGCCAGGCCCTGGTCGATCCGGCCAATGCACGGGCGCTGATGCTGGCGCTGGCCTGCCCGGTGCTGGGGCTGTCGGCGACGCAGCAGCATGAGTTGCTGGCCGACTATCTGCCCTATGCCCAGGTGCTGCCGGCCGAGGCGCCGGCAGCTGCCAGGACCGCACGGCTGCCGGCCTTCGAGCAGCTCGCACTGAGCCTGGCGCAGGGCGCGCGCGGCCGTGTTCTGGTCAGCGACAGCAGGGCATTGCGGGCGCTGGTCGCACGTTCCGCCAAGCCCGGTTTCAAGCTGCTGGGCAGCGAGGAATTTTTGACGGCGCTGAGGGTTTGACGGGGCGGCAGCGTCACACAAGCTCTGCTAGATTCGCCGACCGATGAGCAACTTCGACCGATCAATTTCCAGCGGCATGTGGCGCGTGGTGTTCTATGAGCGCCGCGGCAACCGCGTACAGATGGACCGCACCGGTCCCTGGCTGCCCAACAAGAAGCTGGCCGAGCAATGGGCGCACTGGTTCGGCGAGCGCGGTCACCATGTGGCCCTGCAGGACCAGAGCGGCGGCATGGAGAAGGTCAGCCAGGGTTTGCCGGGCTGAATATTCGTCAGGCGGCTGCCCGGTAGCCGCCGCGTTCCAGCGCCCAACCCTCGGTGGCGCTCAGGCGCGGATGGCGCTGCACATGGACGGTGCTGAGCCGCTTGGCGGCGGCGCGCTGCACCAGCTTCTCGGCCTGGGCGGCGTTCAGCTGCAGCGCGAAACGGACCCAGCGCTTTTGCACCAGCGCATCGCTCCAGGCGTCTTCGAGCGCCCAGCGGATGTCCTGGGCCTCGGTCAGCACGCCGACCCGGAGCACCCGTGGCGCCAGCGCCATCAGGAAGCGGTTGAAGTCGGCGCGCAGCGCATCGCCCGGCAGCAGGGCCTCGATGCGCGCCAGGCGGGCGCTCCAGCCCGGTGTCGCGAGCTGGCGGGTCACCAGGGCCTGCAGCGCCTGGATCGGATTGAACAGGCGCAGCCGGTTCGGCGGCAGCAGATGCAGCGGGATCGTCGCCGCTTCCTCATGAGACAGCTCGGTGACGAAGCTGCACAGCACCGCGACCCGCTGCCATTCGGCCGGGCCCAGGCCGGCGATGCGCTGGAAAGGGCCTTCATTGACGCTGCCGGCGATCTCGTTCGCCTCGGCCCAGCCATGGGCGGCCTTGGCGGCATTGGCGCCGGCACTCATCATCGCCAGATTGCCGGCCGCGTAGCCGGCATCGTTGCGGACGCGGTCGACGGAGGCCTGGCCCAGCAGCGGCTGGCGCAGGATGGGGCAGTAGTCGACCGTGATCTGCTGCAGATAGTTGGGTGTGACTTGCACATCCTCGAAGCTGCGCCCGCGCGCCCAGGCATGGGTGCGCAGCTGCAGCCACAGCTGGGTGTGGCGGGAGGGCTTCAGCGTGCGGCGGCCGAAGGTGGCCGAGCCGGCCTGCCAGCCCTGCAGCAGCGGCGACTGCGCATACAGATGGGCCACCGGCGGCGCCACCCCATGGTGGGCGAAATCCCAGCCCAGCTCGAAGCCGAGGCTGGCAGGCGCGGCCTGTTCGACGGGGAGGATGCCCAATTCCATCTGGGCGGATGCTGCTGCGATCTGTGCCATGAGGTGCTCCGGTTGCGGCTGCCATCGATTTGTCAGCAACCATGTGGCACAGTGTCTGACCTCACTAGCTCATGGAATGAGCCAGTAAAAAAATCAGAGAAGGGATGGCCATCGCATGGACAGGACCGAGCGCTTCTACAAGATCGAGCTGCTGATACGCGGCCGTGAATGTGTCAGTTTTGCGACTTTGCTGGAGGCGCTGGAGGTGTCGCCGGCGACCTTGAAACGCGATCTGCAGTACCTGCGCGAGCGCATGGATGCGCCGATCGAGTACGACGCGCTGGCCAATGGCTACCGCTTCGGCCAGCAATGGCGCGGCCAGCAGCATGAGCTGCCGGGGGTCTGGTTCAACGAGAAAGAGCTGCATGCGCTGCTGACCATGCACCAGCTGCTGTCCGGGCTGGACGAGAACGGCATCCTGAGCCGGCATCTGCAGCCCATGTTCGACAAGCTGACCGGCATGCTGGGCACCGATGCGGCCGAGGCCAAGGAGATGACGCGGCGCGTCAAGCTGATCAGTACCGCACGCCGGCGCGTGGCCAGCGAGTATTTCGAGACGGTGGGCAGCGCCGTGGTGCAGCGTCAGAAGCTGCGCATCAGCTATCGCAAGCGCGGCAAGGGCGGCGGCACGCTGGGCTCGCGGGTGGTGTCGCCGCAGCGCCTGGTGCATTACCGCAACACCTGGTATCTGGATGCCTGGTGCCATCAGAGCGAGGGCCTGCGCCGCTTTGCGCTGGACGCGATGGAGGCTGCCGAGCTGTTGGACGAGAAAGCCAAGCCGGTGGCGCTGAAGGCGCTGGAGACGGAGCTCGACCAGGGCTACGGCATTTTTGCCGGTGGCCAGACCCAGCAGGCGCAGCTGGTGTTCAGCGCCGAGGCGGCGGCCTGGGTTTCACGCGAGGAGTGGCACGCCAGCCAGCAAAGCGAGTGGCTGGCGGACGGGCGCTGGCAGCTGGAGGTGCCGTATGTGGATGCCACCGAGCTGCTGATGGACCTGCTGCGCCACGCCGGCCAGGTCGAGGTGCTGGCGCCGCCGGCGCTGCGCCAGGCCTATGCGAAGCGGCTCAGGGAGGCCGCAGCTCAGCTGGATTGATCGGCGGCGTCCTGGCGCTTCAGGCGCTCGCTGTGCCAGTAGACATCGTCGCCGCCCAGCCCGTCGAGGTTGGCGCGGTTCAGCACGCGGGCCAGCACGAAGAGCAGGTCGGACAGGCGGTTCAGGTACTGGCGCGGCGCGGCGTTGATGCTCTCCTGCGCGGCCAGGGTGACGACGGCGCGCTCGGCGCGGCGGGCCACGGTGCGGCAGACATGGGCGATCGCGGCGCTGCGCGTGCCGGCCGGCAGGATGAACTCCTTCAGCCGGGGCAGGGCGGTGTTGTAGTGGGCCAGGGCCTCGTCCAGGCGCAGCACGGCGTCCATCTTCAAGAGCTCATAGCCGGGCATGCACAGCTCGCCGCCGAGATTGAAGAGCTCATGCTGGATCGTGATCAGCAGCTCGCGGACATCATCGGGCAGCGGCTCGGCCAGCAGCACGCCGATCTGCGAATTCAGCTCGTCGACATCGCCCATGGCCTGCACACGCAGATGGTCCTTGGGCACGCGGCTGCCATCACCCAGGCCGGTGGTGCCGTCGTCGCCGGTGCGGGTTGCGATTTGAGAGAGTCGGTTGGCCATGGGGCTTGATGTCTGCGGGTCTTGGGAAGACCCGCATCTTGCCCGAGTTCGGCCTTGGGGTCAGCCGCGCCGGCCGCTGCGGTGGAAGTCAGGCTTGTGGGCGGCGGCCGGGCTGCGATGCGGCAGGTGGCCGGGCCGGCCCTGATAGGGGCCGTGGGCGGAGTCGGCCGGCGGCAGGGCGCTGCCCTTGTTGCCGAGCTTGAGCCACTCGCGCCAGATCAGGCCCATCAGATCGAAGCGCAGCGCGCCGATCAGGGCCAGCAGCAGGACGAGCAGCAAGAGCAGGCTGGCGGGATCCGACATGGCCGACCTCCTTCATCAGGAACAGGCCTCTATGGTGTCACCGGCCGGCCTTGGCGGCAAGCCGGCACCAGGGTCGGGCTCAGAACTGATGGTTGTACTGCAGGCCGAACAGGGCCGAGCTCAGCTGATAGCGGCCGCGCAGCGTGGCGCAGCTGGAGGTGTTGCCGGCCGTGTTGCAGACGGCCGAGCCGACCGCATTGCGCTGGCCGCCGTTGTCGAACATATCGATCTGGCTGTCGGCCACATGGATATAGCTCATTGCGAAGTCCACCGAGCGCTTGTTGTCGAGCTTCCAGTTGAAGCCGCCGGACAACCAGGTACGGTCGTTGTCCGGGATCGACGGTGTGCGACGCACGGCAGTCACCGGCGACTGGTCGAAGGCCACGCCAGCGCGCAGGGCCAGCGCATCGCTCCATTTGTAGTTGATGCCCAGCGAGGCACGCACCGTGTCTTCCCAGCGCTGCAGTGTGTTCGAGTCGGGCAGGTTGTTGGCGAAATCGATGCGCAGCTCCTGGAAGCGCGAATGCTTGGTCAGCGTGACATCACCCATCACCGCGAACTTCTTGTCCTGCTCCTTGTAGAAGGAGAAGGACAGCGACTCCGGCGTGTTGACCTTCAGGCGGGCATCGCTGTCGGTATAGAGGCCGACCAGGCGCTGCTGCACCTGGGTGCCGGCGCCGGGCAGGGCGGCGTTCAGCAGCGCACCCAGATTGCCGGCGGGGGTCTGCACCTGCCATTGCGAATCGCCCTTGAGCTGGTGCTTGATGCGCGAGCGGTAGGCGATGCCGAAACGCGTGCTCTCGTCATAGTGGTACATCAGGCCCAGATTGAAGCCGAAGCCCCAGTCCTTGCCCTCGACATCGACCCGGCCCGAATAGGTCGGATTGCCGGAGACCTGCTTGATCAGCCCACCCAGCTGATTGATCACGGCGGCACGCACCACGTCCAGCGGCACGCCCGGCGCCGCGTTCGCGGCCACCTGCTGCTCGATCACCAGATTCATCGCGCCCGAGCCGAAGTCGGCGGCCTTGGACAGCTTGCCCTCGATGTGCTGGGCCGTCAGGCCGGCACCCAGGCTGAGCTTCTCGTTGAGCTTGAAAGCGATCGAGGGATTGAAGGCCAGGGTCTTCAGCTCGGTGCCTATGCTGTTGTAGCGGCCGGTCCAGTCCTTCGAGTAATCGCTCTTGGAGCCGAAGGGCACGAAGATGCCCAGGCCCAGGCTGAGGCGGTCCGAATACTTGTGGGTGATGTAGCCATGGGGCACGGCGGTGGCCTCGACGAACTTGCCGCCGTTGCTGCCGCTGATAGGCAGGCCCAGCGAGGTGATGCTGCCCTGGTCCTTGAATTTGCCCTCGGGCACGACGACATTGAGCACGCCGCTGGCGCGGGTGCCGTCGAGACGGGTCATGCCGGCGGGGTTGTAGAACACAACCGTCGCGTCGCCGGCTTCGGCGGCGTTGGCATTGGCCGTGCCCTGAGCCGAGGCCGACTGCGAGCCGAAGTGATAGCCCGAGGCCATCACGGAGGAAGCGCTCAGTGCGGACAGCAGACCGAGCAACAGGGGTGTGGGGGCGAATCGCATGCGGTCTCCGTATGTTTTGAGGGTAGGCCGGGTAGCTGGCCTTTTGCATTTGATGATAGCCTGCCTGACGTATACGGAAGCCCGCTCTGCGTTACGGCTCGCACAGGCCGTTGTCGTGATAAAACACTAAGGAGACACCCGATGACAAGACAGACAAAAACGCCGACTGCCGCGCGCAGGCAAGGCCTGACCCCCGTCGCCGGCGCCTGCAGCCTGCTGGCCCTGGCCGCGCTGCTGAGCGCCTGCGGCGGCTCCGGCGATGCCGATCCGACCGCACCGCCGCCGCCGGCCGCGCCCGGCTTCGCCGCCGAGATCCGCTACACCAGCTATGGCGTACCCCATATCAAGGCCGACAACTTCAAGGGCGCCGGCTATGGCTACGGCTACGCCTTTGCCGAGGACCATGTCTGCCTGTTCGCCCAGGAGCTGGTGACGATGCGCGGCGAGCGTTCTCGCTATTTCGGTGACTTCGATGCCAAGGGCGTGCCGATCAACTATCTGGGCCAGTTCGGTGCCGCCACGCCCAATCTGGCCTCCGACTTCTTCTACAAGCTGCACCTGACCCCGGCCCTGGCGCAGGCGATGCGGGCCGCCGCCGGCGCCGACACGCGCGATCTGGTCAGCGGCTTTGTGGCCGGCTACAACCGCTATCTGCGCGACAAGGGCGTCAACGGCCTGCCGGTCGAGTGCAAGGGCGCGGCCTGGGTCAAGCCGATGACCGAGGACGAGGCCTACTGGCGCTTCAGCCAGGCGGCGATGGCCGGCAGCTCGATCCAGTTCATCGAGGCCATCGGCAGTGCCCAGCCGCCGGTCGTCAAGGTGGCGGCCACCCCGGTGCTGAGCAGCAAGGCGCTGAAGACCCAGCGCAGCCAGCTGGCGGTGCTGAACAGCCCGCTGGTGCAGGCGACCAACCCGCTGTTCGAGCACGCGGTCGGTTCGAATGGCTACGGCCTGGGCAAGGACGTGACGCAGAGCGGCGCCGGCATGGTGCTGGGCAACCCGCACTTTCCCTGGTGGGGCGCGCTGCGCCTGCACAAGCTGCACCTGACCATTCCCGGCAAGCTCGATGTCTTCGGCTCCACCTTGCTGGGTGCGCCGGTGCCGCTGATCGGCTTCAACAAGGACGTGGCCTGGACCCATACCTTCTCGACCGACAACCGCTTCACGCTGTTCCAGCTGAAGCTGGACCCGGCTGACCCGACCCGCTACCAGGTCGACGGTGCCTACAAGGCGATGAGCAAGACCGCGCTGACGGTCGAGGCCCTGCAGCCCGATGGCAGCCTGAAGACCCGTCAGCGCACGCTGTACGGCACCGACTTCGGCCCGCTGCTCAGCGACGGCGCCACCTTCAGCTGGAGCGGCGCGGCGGCCTTTGTGATCCGCGACGCCAACTACACGAACTACAAGCTGATCGACCAGGCGCTGCTGAACAGCATGTCCACCAGCGCCGAGAGCCTGCGCCAGAACCTGGCCACGCACAACGCGCTGCCCTGGGTCAACACGATGGCGGCCGACAAGAACGGCAAGACCCTCTACGCCAACTACTCGGTGGCGGCCAATGTCAGCGATGCCCAGCTGGCGAGCTGCGTCAACAGCCCCACCGGTCAGTTCCTGCTGGCCACGCGCGGCCTGGTGCTGATGGACGGCAGCAAGAGCAGCTGCCAGTGGACCGGCGCGATCCCGGCCACCCAGCGGCCCTATGTGCTGCGCGACGACTACATCGTCAATGCCAATGACAGCCACTGGCTGCCCAATGAACAGGTGCGGCTGACGGCCTTCCCGAAGATCATCGCCACCGGGCCTGATGCCGAAGGCATGCCCCAGGGCGAGCGCACCCGCATGGGCATCGTCCAGGTCAAGGACAGGCTCAGCAATGCCGACGGCCTGGGCGGCAACCGCTTCACCCTCGCCAATCTGCAGCAGGTCTATGCCAAGAGCCGCTTCTTCCGCGCCGAGATGTGGCTGGACGAGTTCCTGGCCGCCACCTGCGCCGGCAAGCCTCAACCCATCGTCGTCAAGGGCACGAACGGCGTCGACACCGACATCACCAAGGCCTGCGGCGTGCTGGCCATCTGGAAGAAGACCGAGGGCCTGACCGATCCGGGCGCCCTGCTGTTCCGCAAGCTCTATGAGCTGGCCGGCGAGCTGGAGGAGGCCGGCTACTGGCGCGTGCCCTTCAGCGCGGCCGATCCGGTGATGACGCCGCGCGGCTTCAACACCGCCAACACCAAGGCCGTCACCTTGCTGGCCGATACGGTGCAATGGTTCGCGACCAACAAGTTCGCGCTGGAGGAGATCAATGCGCGCAAGCAGGTGATCATCCGTGACAGTGCGCCGATCCCGTTCCCCGGAGGCCGCTACACCTTCAACAATGTGCGCGGCAATCTGGGTGCCTCGGGCCTCTACGGTGACCCGGTCTATGGCAACAGCTATATGCAGTTCGTCACTTTCGATGCCAACGGCCCGGTGGCCGAGGGGGTGCTGACCTACTCGCAGTCCAGCCATCTGCTGTCGCCGCACTTCTCGGACCAGACCAGGCTCTACTCGGACATCTTCCTGAAGGGGGCCAAGTGGGCCAAGCTGCCTTTCAGCGAGGCCGAGATCAAGGCCGACCCGGCCTACAAGAGCATGAGCATCAGCGAGTGAGCGCCAAGGTCTGGGCGCATCGCGCTCAGACCTCTGCCGCAAACGCGCAGAATGGGCGCTTCGGACACCCGGAGCGCCCGCGATGAATGCTTCTTCCCCACCCGCCCATCTTCTCGCCGCCGAGCGCCGGCCCCTGCCGGCCGCGATGCTGGAGGCGCTGAAGGCCCGCTTTGCCGAGCGCTGCGCCACCGCGCTGGCGGTGCGCGAGCAGCATGGCCGCGATGAGTCGCCCTTCGATGTGGCGCCGCCCGACTGCGTGGTGTTTGCGCAGAGCACCGAGGAGGTGGCCTTTGTGCTGGCCTTGGCGCATGAACACCATGTGCCGGTGATCCCCTATGGCGCCGGCTCCTCGCTGGAGGGCCATCTGCTGGCGGTGCAGGGCGGCGTCAGCCTGGATGTCTCGCGCATGAACGAGATCCTGCGGGTCAACGCCGAAGACCTGACCGTGACGGTGCAGGCCGGCGTCAGCCGCAATCAGCTGAACAACGAGATCCGCCACAGCGGCCTGTTCTTCCCGATCGACCCCGGCGCCGATGCCTCGCTGGGTGGCATGGCGGCGACGCGGGCCAGCGGCACGAACGCGGTGCGCTACGGCACGATGCGCGAAAACGTCCTGGGGCTGACGGTGGTGACACCGCAGGGCGAGATCATCCGCACCGGCTCGCGCGCCCGCAAGAGCAGCGCCGGCTATGACCTGACGCGCCTGTTCGTCGGCAGCGAGGGCACGCTGGGCGTGATCACCGAAGTCAGCCTGCGCATCTACCCGCTGCCCGAGGCGCTGTCGGCGGCGATCTGCTTCTTCCCCAGCATTGATGCGGCGGTGCAGACCACGATACAGATCATCCAGATGGGTGTGCCGATCGCGCGCTGCGAGCTGCTGGACGCGCATTCGGTGCGGGCCGTCAATCTGCACGACAAGCTGGGTCTGCGCGAGGCACCGATGCTGCTGATGGAGTTCCATGGCTCACAGGCCGGCGTGGCCGAGCAGGCCGAGACCGTGCAGGAGATTGCCCGCGAGTTTGGCGGCGAGGACTTTGAATGGGCGACCACGCCCGAGGCCCGGACCAAGCTCTGGACCGCGCGCCACCACGCCTATCTGTCGGCGCTGCAGACCAAGCCCGGCTGCCGCTGTGTCACGACCGACACCTGCGTGCCGATCTCGCGCCTGGCCGAGAGCATCAACGAATCGGTGCGCGAGGTCGAGGAGGCCGGCCTGCCGTACTTCATCGTCGGCCATGTCGGCGACGGCAACTTCCATCTCGGCTATCTGATCGACCCCGCGATCCCGGCCGAGCGCGAGACCGCCGAGCGGCTCAGCGCCCAGATGGTGCAGCGCGCGCTGCGCCTGGAGGGCACCTGCACCGGCGAGCACGGCATCGGCCTGCACAAGCAGGGCTTTCTGGTCGAGGAGGCGGGCGAGGGCGCCGTGGACGTGATGCGTCAGCTGAAAAAGGCGCTGGACCCCCGCAACATCATGAATCCGGGCAAGATCTTCGCGCTCTGAACCTGCGGCGGGCTCAATGCTCGGGGGCGGGCACGCTCCAGCGCTTGGTGATGTCGCCCTTGTCGTTGGCGCTCTCCATATGGACGCCGAAGCCCCACAGCCGCGCCACATGCTTGAGCACCTCCTGTGCACTCTCATGCAGGGGCCGGTTCTGATGCTGGGTGTGACGCAGTGTCAGTGAGCGGTCGCCGCGCAGATTGACGTTCCAGACCTGGATATTGGGCTCGCGGGTGCTGAGGTCGTACTGGCGCGACAAGGCCTCGCGCACATGCTGGTAGCCCGCCTCGTCGTGGATGGCCGAGATCTCGTACTCGCGCTGCGCGGCGTCATCGACGATGGAGAACAGCCGGAACTCGCGCATCAGATGCGGGCTCAGGTACTGGCCGATGAAGCTCTCGTCCTTGTAGTTGCGCATCGCATGGTCCAGCGTCGGCAGCCAGTCGGCACCGGCCAGGTCGGGGAACCAGCGGCGGTCCTCGTCGGTGGGCTTCTCGCAGATGCGCTTGATGTCGGTGTACATCGCGAAGCCCAGCGCATAGGGGTTCAGATTGGCCATCGCCGGCTGTGCCACGACATTGGTGTGGGACTTCAGCCACTCGATCATCATGCCGTCGCTGAGATAACCATCGTCATACATCTGGTTCAGCAGCCGGTGGTGCCAGAAGGTGGCCCAGCCCTCGTTCATCACCTGGGTCTGGCGCTGCGGGTAGAAGTACTGCGCGATCTTGCGCACGATGCGAACGATTTCCCGCTGCCAGGGTTCCAGCAGCGGTGCATTCTTCTCGATGAAGTAGAGCAGGTTCTCCTGCGGCTCCTCGGGAAAGCGACGCACCTCCTTCTCCTCCTCGGCCTTGTCGGCGCGACGCGGCAAGGTGCGCCAGAGGTCGTTGATCTGCTGCTGGGCATAGGCTTCGCGGTCGTGCAGGCGCGCGCGCTCCTGGGCCAGCGAGAGCTTGGCCGGGCGGCGGTAGCGGTCGACGCCGTGGTTCATCAGCGCATGGCAGGAGTCCAGCGTCTGCTCGACCGCATCCAGGCCATGGCGCTCCTCGCATTCGGCGACGAAGTTCTTCGCATAGACCAGGTAGTCGATGATGGACGAGGCATCGGTCCACATGCGGAACAGGTAGTTGCCCTTGAAGAAGCTGTTGTGGCCGTAGCAGGCATGGGCGATCACCAGGGCCTGCATGGCCAGCGTGTTCTCCTCCATCAGATAAGCGATGCAGGGGTCGGAATTGATGACGATCTCGTAGGCCAGGCCCATCTGGCCGCGCGAGTAGTTGCGCTCGGTGGCGATGAACTCCTTGCCATAGCTCCAGTGCCGGTAGTTGACCGGCATGCCGACCGAGGCATAGGCATCCATCATCTGCTCGGAGCTGATGACCTCCAGCTGGTTGGGGTAGGTGTCCAGGCCGTAGCGCTCGGCCGTGGCGCGGATGACATCGTGATAGTCCTCGATCAGGCCGAAGGTCCAGTCGCTGGGCGAGGGCAGGGGTGCTGCGGGGCGCTGCTTCAGCGGCAGCATCTGCCGCAGCGGCTCGCGGTGGCGCCGCCCGCCGTACTCATGCTTGTCGGGGGCGATGCCGATATTGCGGCGGTTCTCGATGACGCTCATGTGCTGGCCCCTTCCTTCTTGAACAGCTCGCGGAAGACCGGGTAGATCTGCGAGGCCTCGACGGCCTTGCGCATCGCGAAGTGACCGACCTCGTCGCTGAGCTTGGCGTACTCCTCCCAGAGGTTCTGCTCGGCCTCGGCCACCTGCACATAGGCGAAGTAGCGGCACAGCGGCAGGATCTTGTCGGCCAGCAGCTCGCGGCAACGGCCGCTGTCATGGTGCCAGTTGTCGCCGTCGCTGGCCTGGGCGCCGTAGATATTCCATTCGCTGCGCGGATAGCGCTCGCGGATGATCTCTTCCATCAGCACCAGGGCGCTGGAGACCACGGTGCCGCCCGTCTCGGTGGCGTGGAAGAAGTTCTGCTCGTCGACCTCCTGGGCCTGGGTATGGTGGCGGATGAAGACCACCTCGATCTTCTCGTAGTGCCGGGTCAGGAACAGATAGAGCAGGATGAAGAAGCGCTTGGCCAGATCCTTGCGGCTCTCGTCCATCGAGCCGCTGACATCCATCAGGCAGAACATCACGGCCCGGCTGGTCGGCACCGGCACCCGCACGCGGTTGCGAAAGCGCAGATCGATCGGGTCGAGAAAGGGAATGGCCTTGATGCGCTGGCGCAGGAACAGGATGCGGGCCTCGGTCTCCTGCAGTGCGGCCTGCACATCGAGCTTGCGCGCATCCTCGCGGTGCAGCAGGTCCAGGCGCTCCTCCAGCTCGTGCAGCTCGCGCCGCTTG
Source organism: Roseateles cavernae (assembly GCF_040187885.1). Lineage (NCBI taxonomy): Bacteria > Pseudomonadati > Pseudomonadota > Betaproteobacteria > Burkholderiales > Sphaerotilaceae > Roseateles > Roseateles cavernae. Next base: position 730,408 of record NZ_JBDPLH010000001.1, on the reverse strand, counting down.
CTGGTGCCCAGCGCGATGCGTCGGCCCAAGGCGCCGCGCATCGAGCGCACCACATGCAAGTTCGTCGGCGTGCCGTCCGAGACATAGCCGGCGCGGTGGCTCTTCCACTCCGGCGTATCGGCCAACTGGGTGCGTTCGAGGTTGGGCAGGGCCAGGTCGTCGAAGAAGACCTGCATGAACTCCTCGCGGCTGAGGTGGAAGACGAAGTCGTCCTCGCCTTCGCCCGAATCGCTGGCCTGGCCGCCGCCCTGGCCACCGCCGCCACCGGGCGGCTTGGCGATGCGATCACCACGCACATGTTCGGTGTTGCCGGGCCGCACCACCTCGCGCACGCCGCCCTCGCCATGGCCGAACACCGGCTCGCTGAGGTCCTTCTTCGGGATGCGCACCTCTTCGCCGCGCTCCATATCGCGGATGCCGCGGCCGTCGACGGCCCGCTTCACCGCCTCGCGGATCTGCTCCTTGTGGCGGCGCAGAAAGCGCTCGCGGTTGCCTATCGACTTGTTTTTCCCTGACAGCCTGCGATCGATGATTTGTTGAAGCATCGGGGCTCCTCAGATCATGAGCTCTTGCGGACTCTGAGATACCACTCGCACAGCAAACGCACCTGCTTGGCCGTGTAGCCCTTGTCCACCATGCGCTGGACGAAGTTCTCGTGCTTCTTGGCCTCGTCGGCACTGGCCTTGGCATTGAAGCTGATCACCGGCAGCAGCTCCTCGGTGTTCGAGAACATCTTCTTCTCGATCACGGTACGCAGCTTCTCGTAGCTGGTCCAGGCCGGGTTCTTGCCGGCATTGTTGGCGCGCGCCCGCAAGACGAAGTTGACGATCTCGTTGCGGAAGTCCTTGGGATTGCTGATGCCGGCCGGCTTCTCGATCTTCTCCAGCTCGCCGTTCAGCGCCGAGCGATCAAACACCTCGCCGGTGTCGGTGTCGCGGTACTCCTGATCCTGGATCCAGTAGTCGGCATAGGTGACGTAGCGGTCGAAGATGTTCTGGCCGTATTCGCTATAGCTTTCCAGATAGGCGGTCTGGATCTCCTTGCCGATGAACTCGGCATAGCGCGGCGCCAGCAGCTCCTTGATGAAGCCGACATACTTCTGCTCGGTCTCGGCCGGGAACTGTTCGCGCTCGATCTGCTGCTCCAGCACATACATCAGATGCACCGGATTGGCCGCCACCTCGGCGCTGTCGAAATTGAAGACCTTGGAGATGATCTTGTAGGCGAAGCGGGTCGAGACGCCGCTCATGCCCTCGTCGACGCCGGCGTAGTCGCGGTACTCCTGATAACTCTTGGCGCGCGGGTCGGTGTCCTTCAGGTTGTCGCCGTCGTAGACCTGCATCTTCGAATACAGCGAGGAGTTTTCCGGCTCCTTCAGCCGGGTCAGGATCGCGAACTGGCTCATCATCTTCAAGGTACCGGGCGCGCATTTGGCCTGGGCCAACGAGGAGCCGCGGATCAGCTTCTCGTAGATCTTGACCTCCTCGGAGACGCGCAGGCAGTAGGGCACCTTGACGATGTAGATGCGGTCCAGGAAGGCCTCGTTGTTCTTGTTGTTGCGGAAAGTCTTCCACTCGCTCTCATTGCTGTGGGCGAGCACGATGCCGTCGAAGGGGATCGCGCCAAAGCCCTCGGTGCCCTTGAAGTTGCCCTCCTGGGTGGCGGTCAGCAGCGGGTGCAGCACCTTGATCGGCGCCTTGAACATCTCGACGAACTCCAGCAGGCCCTGGTTGGCCAGGCACAGGCCGCCGGAATAGCTGTAGGCATCGGGATCGTCCTGCGCATAGGTCTCGAGCTTGCGGATATCGACCTTGCCGACCAGGGACGAGATGTCCTGGTTGTTCTCATCGCCCGGCTCGGTCTTGGCCACGCCGATCTGCTTGAGCACGCTGGGATAGCGCTTGACGACCTTGAAGCGGCGGATGTCGCCACCGAACTCCTCAAGCCGCTTGACGGCCCAGGGGCTCATCACGCGGTTCAGGTAGCGCAGCGGGATGCCGTATTCCTTGTCCAGCAGCGGGCCGTCCTCGGCCGCATTGAACAGGCCCAGCGGCGACTCGTTGACCGGCGAGCCGGCCAGTGCGTAGAAGGGCACCTGCTCCATCAGGTACTTGAGGCGTTCGGCGATCGAGCTCTTGCCGCCGCCGACCGGGCCCAGCAGGTAGAGGATCTGCTTTTTCTCCTCCAACCCCTGCGCGGCATGGCGGAAATAGCTGACCACCTGCTCGATCGCGTCCTCCATGCCGTAGAACTCGGCGAAGGCGGGATAGATCTTGATGGTCTTGTTCGCGAAGATGCGCGACAGCCGCGTGTCATTGCGGGTGTCCACCATCTGCGGCTCGCCGATGGCCTGCAGCATGCGCTCGGCTGCGGTGGCGTAGGCGAGGGGATTGCGTTTGCACTCGGCCAGATACTCTTCGAGAGAGATTTCTTCAACCCTTGTGCGTTCGTAGCGAGCGGCGAAGCTGCTGATCACGTCCATGCTGACCTCCTGTGTCGGGGTGAGACGGCGCGGGTCATGGGCTACCCGGCGTCGTCTGGGAAGTTCTGATGGCGCCCCTAAATCTGGGCCGAGGCGTCATCAGAGCTTTCCGAGGTTCAGCGTGATCTCTTCAACTCTAGCTTCGTTCAAGGCTGCCGCCTTGAACACAGGATAAGCCCTGTCTTAGGCCTTCAACACGTCGAATGCTCCCTGAGTTGACACCATGCTACGCCCTTCTGTGATTTTTCGTGCAAGGCAAGACCTGACCCCCTGAGCCACCCCCCCGAAAACGGTGGATGGGCAGCGAATATCAATATGCATAGGGCGTGCCAGCTTTGCTCGGCGCAGACAAAAAAGCCGTGAACGAGTCACGGCTTTGCACGGCTTTACCTGCGGACTTACTGCGGGCCGCGCAGCCGGTCGATCAGTCCGTTGAGTTCGTCCAGCGAGCCGAACTGGATCGACACCTCGCCCTGCTCGCCGCGCTTGGTGCGCTTCTTCACGCGCACCTCGACCTGGGCCGTCAACAAATCCGACAGCTCCTCCTCCAGGCGCAGGAGGTCGCGGCTCTTGTCGTTCTTGACGCGCAGCAAGGGCGACTGGCGACCCGCGCCCTGATGGCGTGCGACCAGCTTTTCGGCCTCGCGCACGCTGAGCTTCTTGGCGGCGATCTCGGTGGCCGTGGTGATCTGGTGGGCGCCGTCCAGCGGCAGCAGCGCACGGGCATGGCCCATGTCCAGATCGCCGGCCATCAGCATGGCCTGCACCGGTTCGGCGAGCTGCAGCAGGCGCAAGAGATTGCTGGCGGCGCTGCGCGAGCGGCCCACCGCCTGGGCGGCCTGTTCGTGGGTCAGGCCGAACTCCTCGGTCAGGCGCTTCAGGCCTTGCGCTTCTTCCAGCGGGTTCAGGTCCTCGCGCTGGATGTTCTCGATCAGGGCCATCGCCGCCGCGGCCTCGTCGGGCACGGTCTTGACCAGCACCGGCACCTCGCGCAAGCCCGCCAGCTTGGCGGCGCGGAAGCGCCGTTCGCCGGCGATGATCTCGTAGCGGGCCTCGCCGTCCTTGGAGGACTCGGCGCTGATGGGGCGCACGAGAATGGGCTGCATGATGCCCTGGCCCTTGATGCTCTCGGCCAGCTCGTACAGCGAGCCCTCGTCCATGCGGGTGCGCGGCTGGTATTTGCCGGCCTGCATCAGCTCCAGGCGCAGGCTGCTGGGTTCGCCGTCGCGGGCGGCGGCGCCAGCGTTCTCGCTGACTTTGGGGCCCAGCAGGGCTTCCAGGCCCATGCCGAGGCCTTTGGGTTTTTTCGTGACCATAGGGCGCGATTGTCGCTTATGACCTCAGAGAGGCCAGCAAGGCCTGACCCTCGGGCCAGTCGCTCAGGCCGGACTCACTGTTCAAATGGCCGCGCGGGCCAGCGATCACCAGCTCGGCACCCCAGTCGGCCGCCATCTGGCTGGCGCGTGCCGGATCGCAGTAGGGGTCGTCGCTGCTGATCACGGCGATGGCCTTGAAGGGCAGGCGCGGGCGGCGGATGGGCCGCCAGTTGTGCAGCTGTGGTGGCATGTGCTCGGCCTCGGTATCCGGTGGCGCGACCAGCAGGGCGCCGCGCACGCGGGCTGTGTGTTGAGAATGCTGGCTCCAGGCGGCCACCAGCTGGCAGCCCAGCGAATGGGCGACCAGCAGGGCGGGGCGCGGATCGGCCAGCAGCACCTCGTCCAGCCGGGCCATCCAGTCGCCGCGCCGCGGCCATTGCCAGTCGGCCTGCTCGACGCGCTGGTGGCCGAACTGCCGCTCCCAGCGGCTTTGCCAGTGATAGTGGTCGGAGTTCAGCCAACCGGGCAACAACAACACGCGTTCGTCAGACATCGTCATGCTTTATGCTTCGCTTCCTTTGTTGCTCATTGTGCTGGAGATGTCATGACGTACGCGGTGTTTGTGGATGGTCAAGAGGGCACGACCGGCCTGCGCATTCATGAGTATCTGGCCGCGCGTCGAGACATCGAGGTGCTGCGCATCGATGCCGACAAGCGCAAGGACCCGGCCGAGCGCGCGCGCCTGCTGAACGCGGCCGACGTCGCCTTCCTGTGCCTGCCCGACGCGGCCTCGCGCGAAGCGGCCGCGATGATCAACAACCCCAATACCTGCCTGATCGACGCCAGCACCGCGCACCGCACCGTGCCCGGCTGGGCCTTCGGCTTGCCCGAGCTGGCCCGCGACCAGCGCGCCAAGATCCGCGCCGCCAAGCGCATCGCCAATCCCGGCTGCCATGCCAGCGCCTTCATCCTGGCCCTGCGCCCGTTGGTCGATGCCGGCCTGCTGTCGCCTGATGCCCTGGTGTCGGCGACCTCGATCACCGGCTACTCGGGTGGCGGCAAATCGATGATTGCGCAGTACGAGGCCGGTGGCGATGCCAAGCTGGATTCGCCGCGCCCCTATGCGCTGGGCCTGGCCCACAAGCATCTGCCCGAGATGGTGGCCCACACCGGGTTGAAGACCGCGCCGGTCTTCATGCCCATCGTCGGCAAGTTCTACAAGGGCCTGGCCGTCACCGTGCCCCTGCATCTGAGCCAGCTGCGCGCTGGCGCCAAGGCCGAGGACATCCAGCAGGCGCTGGCGGCCCATTACGAAGGCGAGCGCTTCATTCGCGTGATGCCGCTGCGCGATGCGGCGACCCTGGAAGCAGGCTTCTTCGATGTGCAGGCCTGCAATGACACGAACCGGGTCGACCTGTTCGTGTTCGGCTCCGACACGCAGGTGCTGGTGATGGCCCGCCTGGACAACCTGGGCAAGGGCGCCAGTGGCGCGGCCGTGCAGGCGATGAATGTGCATCTGGGCCTGGACGAAGGCCTGGGCCTCTGATGCGCGCGACGCGGCAGTGGCGTCGCGATGACGCCGTGCCGCAATCGGCGCTGGAGGCGATCCGCGACGGCGTGATCAGCCATGGTCGCCAGCAGGCCCAGGGCAGCGATGCGGCCGATATTGCCTGTGCGCTGTACGAAGGCGAGGACTTGGTCGCCGGTGCCTGGGGCCGTACCGAGTTCCAGCGCCTCTATATCAGCTATCTGTGGGTCCGCGATGCTGATCGCGGCCAGGGCCTGGGTGGCGACTGCCTGCGCCAGCTGGAGGCCCAGGCCTTGCGTCGCGGTTGCGTCGATGCCTTGATCGAGACCCTGCTGGACGAGGTGGCCGAGATCTACGAGCACCTCGGCTACGCCTGCATCGCCCATGTCCACGACTTCGTGCCCGGTTTCACGCGACACACCTTGCTGAAGGTCTGGAAGCCGCGCGACTGAGCCGCGACCGCACTCAGTCCACGGCGTCCGGGTTGTCGCTCCGGTAGTGGTAGCGGTAGGCGAAGCTGAATCCCAGGCGCGCGTACAGGCGCTTGGCGACTTCATTGTCGCTGCCGACCTGCAGATAGGCCTGCGCCGCGCCCTGGGCCCTGGCGGCCTGCAGCAAGGCGCTGCACAGCTGCTGGGCATGGCCCTGGCCGCGCTGTTCGGGCGGCGTGAAGATGTCGTAGAGGCCGACGATATCGCCCTCGCGGACGAATTGCCCGCAGGCCAGCAACTGCCCCGCGCCACCCTGCAGCACAAAGCCCTGATAAGGCACAGCAGCGGCCAGCATGCGCTCAGCATGGGCAGCGATCGCGCCGGCACTGGAGCCGCGCAGCTCGCCAACGATCTGCGCGTAGCGCGGCGCATCGACGGCTTGCAGCCGCTGATGGACGGCCGGCAGCTCATCGAGCTGAGGGCGCACCATCACATCGGCCGGATCAAATTCGAACCAGCCCTTGGCTGCCAGCTGGGCGTCCAGATCGGCCGGCTGGCTGAAGGGGGTGATGCGCACGATCAGCGGCAGCTGGGCCGCATCGAAGGCCTGCCGGCACCGGCCCAGCAAGTGCTCCAGCGCGGTGCTGCCGGTGCTCAAGGCATTGACGCAGCGCGAGCGCTTGGCCTTGCCCGGTGACAAACGAATCAGCCAGCCGTCGACCTGGGCTTGCTGGGGCGGGGCGCTGGCATTGAGACCGGCCGCTTCGGCGCGACGCGCCAGTGCTTCGAGCCCCATCACATCGCCCCCACGCGGCGCACCATCTCCCGGGCGAACTCGACAAAGGCCTGCGCGCCCTTGGAGGCTGGGTCGAACACCACGCCCGGCAGACCGTAGCTGGGCGCTTCGGCCAGGCGCACATTGCGGGGGATCACACTGTCAAAGACCTTGTCGCCGAAATGGCTCTTCAGCTGCTCGCTGACCTGCTGCTGCAAGGTGATGCGGGGGTCGAACATCACCCGGAGCAGGCCGATGATCTGCAGGTCCGGGTTCAGATTGGCATGCACCTGCTTGATCGTGTTGACCAGGTCGGACAAGCCCTCCAACGCGAAGTACTCGCACTGCATCGGCACGACCACACCATGGGCCGAGCACAGGCCGTTCAGTGTCAGCATCGACAGCGAGGGCGGGCAGTCGATCAGCACGAAGTCGTAGTCGTCCTTGGCGGCGGCCAGCGCACCCTTGAGGCGGCGCTCGCGGCGCTCCAGCTCGACCAACTCGACCTCGGCGCCGGCCAGCTCGCGATTGGCGCCCAGCACGTCATAGCCGACCTTGTCGTTGCGCTGCTTGGCCTCGGCGATCGAGGCCGATTCCAGCAGCACGTCATAGACGCTCAACTCCAGTGCGCGCTTGTCGATGCCCGAGCCCATCGTGGCATTGCCCTGCGGGTCCAGATCGACGACCAGCACCCGCTGGCCGACCTGGGCCAGACCGGCCGCGAGGTTGACCGTCGTGGTGGTCTTGCCGACCCCCCCTTTTTGATTGGCAATGCAGAAGATTTTGGCCATGGTCTAGTTTTTCTCAGCAGGCAGCGATGGTAGCCCGGATGGGCGGGGCAAAAGCCCGGATCAGGCCCTAGGCTTGATCCAGATGAGACAACGCTGGGCATCGAGCCCGGGCACCTGCAGTTGTTCCACGTGAAACACATCCAGGTCGGAGGGCAGGGCCGCCAGCTCCTCGGCGGGGTGTTGGCCCTTCATCGCCAGCCAGATGGCATCGGACTTGAGGTGCTGACGGGTCAGCGTCGTGAAGTCCAGCAGCGAGGCAAAGGCGCGAGAGGTGATCAGATCGAATGGAGCGGTGTCCAGGGCCTCGACACGCGAGTGCTCACCGTGCAGATTCGGCAAAGCCAGCTCGGCAGCCACCTGCTTGATGAAGGTTGCCTTCTTGGCGACGGCATCGACACAGGTGACGTCGATCGACGGGTCGCAGATCGCCACCACCACACCTGGAAGTCCGCCGCCGCTGCCGACATCCATCATTCGCAGGGCCTGGCCTTTGGTGTGCCGGCGCAAGGCCGGGATCAGGCTGAGGCTGTCCACCAGATGCTGGGTCAGCATCGCCTGGGGTTCGCGCACCGCAGTCAGGTTGTAGACCTTGTTCCACTTCTGTATCAGTGCCAGATAGTCCAGCAGCTGATCGAGTTGCGTCTCGGTGAGCGCCAGGCCCAGTTCGGCGGCAGCACCGGCCAGCGCCGGCTTCATGTCATGCGGCATCAACGAATCCCTTGAATCGACCTTTTTTCAGATGGACCAGCAGCAGCGAGATCGCCGCTGGCGTCACGCCCGAGATGCGCGAGGCCTGGCCCAGGGTTTCGGGCTGGTGCTTGCTGAGCTTCTGGCGCACCTCGAAGGAGAGGGCCTGGACCTGGCCGTAGTCCAGTTCCGCCGGCAGCTTCAGGTTCTCAAAGTGGGCCGCGCGGGCAACGTCCTCGACTTGCTTGTTGATGTAGCCCGCGTACTTGACGCTGGTTTCGATCTGCTCGATGACGGCATCGGCCATCGTTGCGCCCAACTCCGTGGTCAACGTTTCACGTGAAACACCCGCTTCGGGTCGCGCGATCGAAGCGACTTCGACCAGCGTGTCAAACACCACGCCAGGCCGACGCAGCAGGTCGATGAAGTTGTACTCACGCTCCAGCGCCTTGCCGACCAGACGCTCGGCGTCGGCCGCCGGCAGAATGCTGGGATGGACCCAGGTCGACTTCAGCTTCTCTGTTTCACGTGAAACAGCATCGCGCTTGCGATTGAAGGCCTCCCAGCGAGCATCATCGACCAGACCCAGCTCACGGCCGGCCTCGGTCAGCCGCATATCGGCGTTGTCCTCGCGCAGCTGCAGCCGGAACTCGGCGCGGCTGGTGAACATGCGGTAGGGCTCGGTCACGCCCTTGGTGATCAGGTCGTCGACCAGCACGCCCAGATAAGCCTGCTCGCGGCCGGGCAACCAGGGGCCCTGGTCCTTGACCTGCAACGCGGCGTTCAGCCCGGCGAACAAGCCCTGGGCCGCCGCCTCCTCATAGCCGGTCGTGCCATTGATCTGGCCGGCGAAGAACAGGCCCTGGATCGCGCGGGTCTCGAAGCTGCTTTTCAGCTCGCGCGGGTCGAAGTAGTCGTATTCGATCGCATAGCCGGGGCGCAGGATGTGGGCGTTCTCCAGGCTGGGGATCGATTGCACTGCGGCCAGCTGGATGTCGAAGGGCAGGGAGGTCGAGATGCCGTTCGGGTAGAACTCGTGCGTGGTCAGGCCTTCGGGCTCCAGAAAGATCTGGTGGCTGTCCTTGTCGGCGAAGCGATTGACCTTGTCCTCGATCGAGGGGCAGTAGCGCGGGCCGACGCCCTCGATCACGCCGGTGAACATCGGGCTGCGCTCGAAGCCGGAGCGGATGATCTCGTGGGTGCGGGCCGAGGTGTGGGTGATCCAGCAGGGCACCTGCTGCGGGTGCTGATCGGCCGAGCCCATGAAGCTGAACACTGGCACCGGATCCAGGTCTCCGGGCTGCTCCTCGCATTTCGAGAAATCGATGCTGCGGCCGTCGATGCGCGGCGGCGTGCCGGTCTTCAGGCGGCCCTGCGGCAGCTTCAGCTCCTTGAGCCGGCCGGACAGCGAAACCGCCGGCGGATCACCGGCTCGGCCGGCGCTGTAGTTCTGCAGGCCCACATGGATGCGGCCGTCCAGAAAGGTGCCGGCCGTCAGCACGACGGCGCGGGCGCGGAACTGCAGGCCGATCTGGGTCACGGCGCCGACCACGCGGTCGCCCTCGACCATCAGGTCATCGACCGCCTGCTGGAACAGCCACAGATTCGGCTGGTTCTCCAGCCGGCGGCGGATCGCCGCCTTGTAGAGCACGCGGTCGGCCTGGGCGCGGGTGGCGCGCACGGCCGGGCCCTTGGAGCCGTTGAGGATGCGGAACTGGATGCCGCCCTCGTCGGTGGCGGCGGCCATCGCGCCGCCCAGCGCGTCGACCTCCTTGACCAGATGGCCCTTGCCGATGCCGCCGATCGAGGGGTTGCAGCTCATCTGGCCCAGGGTCTCGATATTGTGGGTCAGCAGCAGGGTCTTGACGCCCATGCGGGCGGCGGCCAGCGCGGCCTCGGTGCCGGCATGGCCGCCGCCGACCACGATGACGTCGAATTCCTTGGGGTAGAGCATGGGGAAGTGCCTCGATCAGGCGCCGAAAATGCCGGCGCGGGCAAACCCTGAATTTTACCGGGGGGCTGTGGATAAGTCACGGCTGGGGACCGCGAGGGCCGCGACAATATCGCGATGAAGTGCCGAGACCATTGCGCCGCCTGCTGCATCGCGCCGTCGATCAGCTCGCCCATACCCGGGATGCCGGAGGGCAAGCCCGCCGGTGTGCGCTGCATCCAGCTCGACGAGCAGGACGCTTGCAAGATCTTTGGCCGGCCCGAGCGTCCGGCCGTCTGCGGCTCGCTGCAGCCCAGCGAGATGATGTGTGGCGAAACGCGCGAACAGGCACTGCGCTGGCTGGGCTGGATGGAGCGCGAGACAGCGCCTTGACAGGCGGCAGGCCTAGACTGGCTCCACAACAACGATGGAGACAAGCCCATGCCCGTAGATCGCCGCCTCATTCTTCAATCCGGCCTGGCCGGTGCCGCCGGCCTGGTGGGCCTGCCGGCTGCCGCGCAGGCCGGCCCGTGGCCGAGCCGCTCGGTGCGTCTGGTCGTGCCTTTTGCACCGGGGGGCAGCAGCGAGATCGTCGCCCGCGCCACCGCCTTCGAGCTCAGCAAGACCCTGGGCCAGACCGTCTATGTCGAGAACAAGCCTGGCGGCGGCGGCAATATCGCGATGGGCGAGGTGGCCCGTGCCGATGACCAGCACACACTGATCCTGGGCCATATCGGCACCTTGGCGGTGAACCCCTTCATCTACGACAAGCTGCCCTTCGACACCAACAAGGATTTCAAGCCGGTGACCTTGCTGGCCAAGGTGCCCAGCCTCTATGTGGTCCATCCGGATGTGCCGGCCAAGGATCTCAAGGAATTCGTCGCGCTGGCACGCAGCAAGCCCGGCAAGCTCAACTACGGCTCGGCCGGCAATGGCAGCGCCGGCCACCTGGCTTTCGAATACCTGAAGATGGCCGGCAATCTCTTCATCCTGCACGTGCCCTATCGCGGCACCGGCCCGCAGCTGACCGATCTGCTGGCCGGCCGGCTGGATGCGGCGGCCGTCGGTGCGCCGGCCATCCTGCAATTCATCAAGACCGGCAAGCTGCGCTGCATCGCCACCGGCTCCAAGGAGCGCCTGCCCCAGCTGCCCGATGTGCCGACCGTGGCCGAACAGGGCTTCCCGGGCTTCGAGATGACGCAGTGGTACGGGCTGAACGCACCGGCTTCGATGGCGCAGGCCCATATCGACAAGCTGGCGGTCGAGGCCGTCAAGGCGATCCGCTCGGTCAGCGCCAGGGAGCGCCTGGCCACCGATGCCGCCGAGCCGGTGGGTAACACCTCCGCTCAGTTCGCCAGCTTCATCGCCCAGGAGCAGCAGCGCTGGAAGGCCGTGATCGCCCGCGCCAAGATCAAGCCCGATTGAGGCCGGAGAACTGAGTCAGACGCGGCAGGTGCTGGGCGATGCGGTCCCAGTGCTTGTCGTGGAAGTAGTGCATCACGGTGTTGACCATCGGTTCGACAAAGGTCACGGCGCCGGCGATCGCGACATCGCCGGTCAGCGCATAGGTGACGCCAAAGGCGGTGCCCAGGTGCAGGATGCCGAAGCTGGCGGTTTTGGCCATGGTGTTACCCCTATCGATGCCGAAATTTGGATAGGAGAATGCTAATGATTCCCATCTGGGCCGACCAGTTGAATCTGGCCATCGTGGCGATAGCTAGGCTTGGGCGCCCGGTGGTGGCACGCTGCGCAAGTCCTGCGCGACCCGGCCCTGCTGCAAGGTGATGACGCGCTGGGCCGCCGCAATCGTCTCCGGCCGATGTGCGATCACGATGCGGGTCAGCGGCAGCTGGCGCAGCGAGGCATTGACCTGGCGCTCGCGCTCCACGTCCAGCGCGCTGGTGGCCTCGTCGAGGAAGAGGAAGGCCGGTTTCTTGTACAGCGCGCGCGCCAGCAACACGCGCTGGCGCTGGCCGCCGGACAGGCTGGAGCCCATATCGCCGATCAGGCTTTCATAGGCCATGGGCATCGCGACGATGTCCTCGTGCACGCAGGCCAGTACCGCGCAGCGCTCGATCCAGTCCGCATCGGCCTCGGGGTCGAAGAAGGAGATGTTGTCGGCGATGCTGCCGGCAAACAGCTGGTCGTCCTGCATCACCGTGCCGATGCGCGCGCGCCAGTCTTGCAGGCCGATCTGCGACAGCGCCTGCTGGCCGAGCCGGATCTCGCCCGATTGCGGCGCATGGATGCCCAGCATCAGCTTCAGCAAGGTGGTCTTGCCGCAGCCCGAGGGGCCGACGATGGCCACCGACTCGCCGGCCTCGATGTGCAGGCTGCAGCCGGAGATCACCTCGGGCTCGCCGTCGGCATAGCGGAACGACACCTCGCGCAGCTCCAGCGCCGCCGCCTGCTCGACCGGGCGGGGCAGGGCGGGGGCCTCGTTCGGCTCGGGCGCGGTCAGCACGATATCGGCCAGACGCTCGCCCTGCAGGCCCAGCATCTTCAGGCTCACCGCCTTGTCGATCAGCGCGCTGATGCGCAGGCTGAACTGTTCCTTGTAGGCCATGAACGCGAACAGCATGCCCACCGACAGCTGCCGGTCCAGCACCAGCAGCGCGCCCAGCCAGATGATGATGACGCGCTCCAGCCCGAACAGCAGCTTGTTGGCCACGCCCATGCCTAGCTCCAGCCGGTGCGTGCCGAGCAGGGCGTTCATGGTCTCGACCACCAGATTGGCAAAGCGCGCGCTGCGGTCGGCCTGGGCATTGAAGAGCTTGACGGCCTGGGCCCCGCGCAGCGATTCCAGGAAGTGGCTGGTCTGCCGCGCCTCGTGCACCAGGGCTTCTTCCGAGGCCAGCCGCAGCGGCCGGAAATAGACCCAGCGCAGCAGGCCATAGGCCAGCACGGCGGCCAGCGCCACCAGGGCCAGACGCGGGCTGTAGATCCACATCATCACCAGCGTGATCAGCACCATCAGCCCGTCCAGCAAGGCCTCGATGAAGTGGGTGGTCAGCGTCTGCTGCATCTGCTGCACGCTACCGAAGCGCGACAGGATGTCGCCCAGATGGCGCTTCTCGAACCAGGCCAGCGGCAGGCGCAGCAGATGGGTGAACACATTGCTGAGCCACTGCAGGTTCAGGCTGGCCGAGAGCTGCAGCACGGCCCAGGAGCGCAGCGCACCGATGCCCACCTGCAGCAGCACCAAGAGGCCGAAGCCCAGGCCCAGCGTCACCAGCAGGTCGTGGTCGGCGCTGACCAGCACCCCGTCCACCACCCATTGCATGAAGAAGGGCGACAGCAGCACCAGCAGCTCCAGCGCCAGCGCCAGCGCCAGGATCTGGGCCAGCGAGCGCTTCAGCCCGGTGATGCGGCCCAGGAGCTGCTGCCAGCGTATCTTCGGCGGCGCCGGCTTGGGCGCGAAATCGGCACCGGGCCGCAGTTCCAGCACCACGCCGGTGAAGTGGCGCGACAGCTCGGCCAGCGTGATCCAGCGCTGACCGGCCACCGGGTCGTGCAGCAGCGCCCGGTCGCCGCGCACCTCGGCCAGCACGACGAAATGCTTGAAGTCCCAGTGCAGGATGCAGGGCAGCTGCAGCTGGGCCAGATGCTCGGGTTCGGCGCGCAAGGCACGGCTGGCCAGGCCCAGCTGGTCGGCCATCCGGACCAGGTCGGCCATCGTCGCGCCCTTCAGCGACAGCGAGAAGCGCCCGCGCAGCTCGGCCAGATCGCAGCGCTGGCCATGGAAGCTGGCCACCATCGCCAGGCAGGCCAGTGCGCATTCGGCGCCCTCGGTCTGCAGGATCAGCGGCAGCCTGGAGCGCCGGCCCAAGCCCAGGTGCAGGCGGTTCAACAAGGACTCAGACACGTCGGGCCAGGCTCAGCAAAGGTTCGAAAATCCACTCGATCAGGCGGCGCTTCTCCAGCAGCACATCGGCATCCAGCTGCATGCCGACCGCCAGCGGCTGTTCCTGCCCGTAGGCGGCCACCGACTGATGTTCCAGGGCAACGGTAATCCGGTACAGCGGCTCGTTGCCGCTGTTCTCGCCCAGCGGCAGAGCCGCCAGATCCTGGCTTGCCAGCGGGGTGCGCGAGACCTGCAGCACCCGGCCGTGCTGATGACCGAAGCGCTGATAGGGGAAGGCCTGGTAGCGCAGGCGCACGGCCTGCTCGGGGCGCACAAAGCCGACCGCGCTGGACGGCGCATACAGATGGGCCAGCATCTGGGTATGCGCCGGCAGCACCTGGGCCAGCGCCGTCGAGGGGTTGACCGGCTGACCCGGCTCGGCCTGCACCGTGCTGACGACGCCATCGGCGGGCGCGCGCAGGATCAGCCGGCGCCGCGCCTCGGTCTCCAGGCCCAGCGCCTTCAGGCTGGCCAGGTCGCGGGCGATCTGGCCCTGCTGCACCTGGCTGCGCAAAGGCAGCTCGCGCGCCTCGGCCTGCAGGGCCAGCAGATCACGCTGCGAGGCCTCGCGCTCGCGCGCCAGGTTCTGGGCCTGGGCCTGGGCCAGCAGCAGCTCCTGGCGCTTGTTCTGCAGCAGGGTGTCGGAGTAGAAGCCCTGCTGGCGCAGCGCCTCATGCTTGCTCAGATCCTCGCGCAGCAGGCGCAGCCGTTCGGCATAGGCCTGCGCCTCGACGGCGGCGGCCGCCAGCTCCCGCTGCAAGGTGGCGATGCGTGCCCGCAGGCTCTCGTCCTGCTGGCTGGCCAGGCGGCGCTGCTGCTCGGCTGCCTCATTCAGAGAAAGTTGGCGCTCGCTCAGGCTTTGTGCCACACCCTCGCCGGCACCACTGGCGGCGTCCAGGCTCAGCACGAACAGCACATCGCCGGCCTTGACGGCCTGGCCCTCGCTGACCTGGCGGGCCAGCACCGTGGCCGACTGCGGCGAGCTGATGCGCAGCACGCCGCGGTCGGGCACCAGATAGCCGGCGACACGGGCCTTGCGGCTGTACTCGGCCGTGCACAGGAAAGTGACGACCAAAAAAACACTGCCCACGGCAACGGCCGTGAGCAGCTTCAGCGAAAGGGGCCTGAGAAGTTGAATGCTGCCAAGCCAGGCTTGTTGCTGGCCGGCCAGCGCCTCTTTACGAAACAGCATTCAGACTCGGCAAAACTGATGCCCGCTCACGCGAGCCGATGACAGCGAAAACTTGTGACTTACCAGGTGTTCTTGGGGGCCTGGGTGGACAGAGTCTGTGCGCCCCAGGTGTTCTTCGGTGCACCGCCGCTGACCAGATGCAGCAGGCTGGCGTCGATTTCGCGAGGCGCTGCCAGCTTGTCGTTCGACAGGGTTTGCGACGGGGAAACTTGCTTTTGATTTTGCATGACCGGCTCCAAATTCGTTGAAGTGCGAGGAAGTGCACAGAACGAATTTGAGCAGCAAGAACATTCATGAGTAACTGTCAACTCTTACAGTGGGGGATGTACGGCAGCGTGCTAGCGTATTAGGCCTAAGCGCAACGCTTTGAGAACGGCTTGATGCTTGTTATGGCTACCCAGCTTGTGCATCGCGTTATTGATATGCAGCACTGCCGTCCGCTCGGTGATGCTCAATATCGCGCCGACCTCCCAGGCCGTCTTGCCCTCCATGGTCCAGCGCAGGCACTCGAGCTCGCGCGGCGTCAGCTTGGGCGCGTCCAGCTGCTGCTCCGGCGGCAGCAGCACGCGCATCGCCGCGTCCAGCGCATGGACGGCAAACAGCTGCAGATCGGCCACCAGCCGGGTCAGCTCGGTGGTGTCCTTGGGCAAGGCCTTGTCGCGGTCCACGCCCAGCACGAAGTGCCGCCCCTCGGGCAGATGCAGGGCCAGGCAGATGCCGGTGCGGTAGCCAAAGCGCGCCTGGGTTTCCCACAGGTCCGTCGCCTCATGGCGGACATAGGTCTGCCTATCCCAGACGATGGGCACGCTATGGCGCTTGCAATGCTGCATCACCGGGTCGATCCGGCCCAGCTTGGGATCATTCAATGCGTCATTAAAGCCGGGCGGGCAGTTGTCGATAGCAATGAACTCGGATTTTCCGATTGCATGGTCGACCACGGTGATCGCAGAGAAGGTCTCGAACTCCAAGGCTTCCGTGAAGCGACTGATCTCCCCGCGAAATTCATCACGGGTTCTGGCTTCGAGCACCGACTGGTAACCGCCCTGCAGCATCTAACTTGTTTCCAATGGCTTGACCGGGCCGCAGCTGCGACGCCGGACGTCATATCCCTGACAAGGTTTACAGCTAGCGATTTACGTTGCCCGTCAGCAAACTGGCAACACCCAGAACGCTTGGTTCCACAACCGCACCCGAAAATCTATAGACAATGACTCCAGCTTGGATTGTGTACGCATGGCCGCGAATTTTGTGTGAGGCGGAACGCGCACCGCGTCTGCATTTCGCGCATTTAAGCACCCGGGTGTTGGTGTCGGGAGACGCGGAGCATCCGGCCCTGGGGCAAACCCTGTGGACCGGTGAATCCGACAGCGGCGCCGCCGGGGTCGCCTGGGACTGGATCCGCCTGCCCGAGGGCGTGGTCGCGATGGTCGATCCGATGTCGCTGGTGACCAATCTGCAGTTCCTGAGCCCGGCCGGCGAGGTGCTGGCGCCTATGCAGTCGGTGCTGCAGCTCAACGAGATCGTCCATGCGTTGCCCTGGCAGAACGAGGTGCAGCGCGTGCTCGGTCTGCACTGAAGCGATCAACCACCCCTCACCGCGCCACCGCGCTGCGCATCGAGCGGGCCACGAAGGCCAGGCAGACCCAGGTCAGCGCCACGCCCACGGCCAAGGAGGGCAGCAGCTTGGGCCAGGGCAGGGCCTCGCCCTTGAGCACCAGCATCATCAGGCTGTTCTGCGCCAGGCCCGGCACCCAGTAATACCAGGCCGCCTCGCCGCCCGGGTTCAAGAGGCTCACCATTGGCGCCAAGGCCACCAGCGTGATGACGATGGTGGTGCTGGCCTGGGCCTCCTTGAAGGTCTTGGTGCGGATCGCGATGGCCATCAGCAGCGCCCCCAGCCCGGCCGCCAGCGGCAGCTGCAGCAGCACGAACACCGCCACCTCGTAGCCGCCGAATTGGAACATCGCCTGCAGGCTGTCGCTCTGGATCAGGCGCTGGGCCGGGATGAAGCTCAGATTGGCCAGCACGGCCACCACCATGCCCAGCAGGGCTACCGCGCCCCATTTGCCCAGCACCAGGGCCATATGCGGGGCCGGGTTCATCAGGAGCGGCTCCAGCGAGCCGCGCTCGCGTTCGCCCGAGGTGCTGTCCAGCGCGGCGGTCAGCGCACCGTAGAGCACGGCCATGATGATGAACATCGGCACGATGGCCGTCAGCCGCGCCGCGCGCGCCTGTGTGCTGGCCAGATCGCGCTCTTCCACCAGCACCGGTTGCAGCAGGCTGGCCGAGACGCCGCGCAGCGCCAGCAGCACGCCGGCGCGCTCGCGGTTGAAGCCCTGCAGCAGCCGGCCCAGCGTGCCGACGCTGGCGCTGGCGCGCTGGTTGGCACTGTCGCTGACCAGCTCCACGGCCGGCTGCTCGCCGCGCGCCAGCGCGGCCTCGAAGTCCGGGCCTATCACCAGCACCGGATCGAGCAGGGTGGTGGCGCGCAGCCCGGCCTCGTAGTCGGCCGGCGCGGTCTTGATCGTGTAGGTCTGGCGCTCCAGGAAGTTGCGCAGGGTCGGCGCGTGCTCGATGCCGACGACCAGGATCTCGCGCTTCTCGGCCCGCTCCTCCAGCGAGGCGATCAGGCCGGACAAGGCCAGCAGCAGCAGCGGCCCCATCAGCACCGCCGGAATCAGCAGCCTCAGCAGCGTGCGGCGGTCGCGCAGCGCGTCGACCACCTCCTTGGCAAACACCACCCGCAGCGCGCGCGTGAAACTCTTGCTCATGGCCGCGCCTCCAGCGTGTCGGCAAACGCCAGCGCCACGAAGGCGTCCTCGAAGCGCTGCTGACCGGTGCGCTCCAGCAGCGCCGCCACCGAGCCCTCGGCCACAGACCGCCCCTGAGCCATCACGACGACATGGTCACACAGCAGCTCGACCTCCTGCATGATGTGGCTGGAGAAGACGATGCATTTGCTGCCCCCGGCCGGCGAGCGCAGATGGCGCAGCGCCTCGCGCAGCGCGCGGGTGGCCAGCACATCGAGCCCGTTGGTCGGCTCGTCCAGCACGATATTGGCGGGGTCATGCACCAGGGCGCGGGCCAGCGCGGTCTTCATCCGTTCGCCCTGGCTGAAGCCCTCGCTGCGCCGGTCCAGGATGGCGCGCATGTCCAGCAGCTCGGCCAGCGCCTCGGCGCGCGCATGGGCCGCATCCGCCTCCATGCCCTGCAGCCGCCCGAAATAGACGATGTTCTCGCGCGCCGACAGGCGCGGATAGAGGCCATGGGCATCGCCCAGCACCCCCATGCGCGCCAGCGCCTGCTGCGGTGCCTGCCGCACATCGATGCCGTCGACGCTGATCGCGCCGCTGTCCGGCGCGAACAGGCCGGCCAGCATGCGCAGGCTGGTGGTCTTGCCGGCGCCGTTCGGTCCCAGCAGTCCGGTGATGCGGCCGTTCGGTGCCTCCAGATCGAGATGCTGCACCGCCCGCACGATCTGCTTCGGGGCGCGCTTGAATACCGAGCCGCCGGGCCGGGACGTGAACTGCTTGCTGAGCTGGCTGATGCTGATCATCGCGTCGCGGTCTGGATGGGGAATACCGCCGTCGGTCGCGGCATCTTGGCGGCGCAAGCGGCCTCGACGGCCAGCGCCTCGGCCTCGGTCTTGCTGTTGATGAAGCGGTGCAGCAGCTCGCCCATGCAGGCGATGGACAGCACGCCGTGCCCGGCCGCCGGCACCTGCAGATGGCGGGCCTTGGGGCCCAGCGCGCCGGCGATGCGCTCGCCATGGCGCGGCGGTGTCACCGGGTCGGCCCCGCCGCTGAGCAGCAGCACCGGCGCGGGCGCGGCGCCCACCCGGTAGAAGGCCTCGGCCACCGTGCCGCGCGGCCACTGCGCGCAGGCCTGTCGGTAGAACTCGGCATCGATGCGGCCGAAGTCGGCGCCCGGCGCATCGGCCGTGCGCTCCAGGCGCGGCAGGTCCTCGCTGCAGATCACCGACAAGTGCATGCCCATCGCCAGCTTGCCGCTGCGGCTGCTGCCCAGCGCGCCGCTCAGCCCCGAGATCGCCTCGAAGCGCCCACCGGCCGCCGCATTGATCGCGGCCGGCAGCCCGGCTGCGTAGGCTGGCACATACATGGGCGCGCGCACCGCCCGCATCAGCAGCTCGCGCGTGATCGTCAGCCGCTCGGGCGCGCCGCTGAGCGGATGCGCCAGCACCACCTGCCGAGGCAGGCCTTGCAGCAGGGTCGCCCAGTCCTGGCGCAGCCGGGGAAAGGCGGTCTTGCAGGCGGCTTCGTCCTCGCAGGCCTTGAAGACCGCGTCCAGCGCCGCCTGCCCGTCGGTCGAGAAACTGGCCGGCAAGGCCATATCGGGCGGCGCCATGCCGTCCAGCACCGTGCGGCGCACCCGCTGCGGAAACAGGCGTTGATATTCCAGCGCGGCGCGTGTGCCGTAGGAGGCGCCGACCAGATTCCACTGCGCGGCGCCGAGCTGCTCGCGCACTGCGTCGAAGTCCTGCATCGCGATCGTGGTGGTGTAGAAGCGCAGATCGCCATGGGGCAGCTTCTGCAGCTCGATCAGGCATTGCGCCAGGCGGCGCTGCTGGGCCTGCGGGTCCAGCGCCTCGGCCATCGCCAGGCGGCTGTCATCGGCGCATTGAAGCGGCGCCGAGCGACCGGTGCCGCGCTGGTCAATGAAGACCAGGTCGCGCCGGTTGTTCAGCCGCGCAAGCCGAGGCAGGACCCGGCCGGCGATCTCGATCGCGCTCTGCCCGGGCCCGCCGGCCAGCAGCAGCACCGGGTCGGGCTGCTTGTTGCGCGCCATCGCCGGCACCACCAGATAGTGGACGCTGATCTGCCGGCCCTGCGGCTGGCCGGGGTCGAGCGGCCGCTGCAGCCGGCCACAGCGCAGCTCGGTGGCCACGCCCTCGATGCGGCAGGGCTCGGTGGGGCCAGGTGTTGTCGCAGCCCTGGCCGGCTGGCCCAGCGCCGCGGCCAGCAGGGCCAGCGCCAGGATTCTTCTGCACATCGCCATCTGCCCATGCTCCTTGCTTGATGCGAGCGGATTATGAGCAGGCTTGCGACAAGTGCCGCGCGGCGATGTCCCGAACGGCGGCCGGGGGCGGCGAACGGCAAGTTTTCGTCAGCTGGTGGTTGTGGCCTCGCGTCGGCCGAACATGCCCCAGCCCTCCATCGTCATCACCGCCTCGTCGCGCTGGTTGAAGACCTCCCAGGCCGAGCGCACCAGGCCGAGCTGCGGGCGGCTCTTGCTGGCTTTCGTCTCCTGCACCGTCATGCGTACCCGCAAGGTGTCACCGGGGCGCACCGGCTTGAGCCAGCGCAGATTGTCAATGCCCGGCGAGCCCTGGCTGGTCGAGTCCAGCAGGTAGGCATCGCACATCATGCGCATCACCATCGCGCAGGTGTGCCAGCCGCTGACCGACAGCCCGCCCAGCACCGAGGCGTTGGCGGCCTCCTCGTCCAGGTGCAGGGGCTGCGGGTCGTAGGCGGCGGCGAAGCTCAGGCCTTCGGCCTTGTCGACGACCCGGCCGCCAAACTCGCGCACCTGGCCGACCTGGAAGTCTTCGAAAGCATGGGTTTTTGTCGTGGCGTCCATGCGCCGACTATAGGCAGGGCCGGGCCGGCCGGGCATCGCCTCGGCGACAGCGGGCTGCTACAGCTCGCCGATCGCGATCTGCGACAGCACATCGAGCTGCATCAGCTCGTCCAGCGCCGGGTCGGGCCGGCTGCACCAGGCCAGCGCCAGCAGCAGGGTCGCGGCCAGCGCGGCGGCGCCCAGCCAGCGCCGCGGGCGCGAGGCGGGCCAGTCCTGCCCGCCGGCGCTTGCCAGCCTGGCCTCGGCGGACAGCGGTGCATGGCGCTGGCGCCACTGGGCCAGCACGCGGGCCTGCAGCGCCTCACGGGAATCGTCGGCCGCGTGGAGGCCGGTGCGCAGGGTCTGGCGCAGCGCTTCGTCAGCGCCGGCTTCATCGGGCTTCATCATGACTCTCCTTCCCGTAGCTGCTGGCGCAGCGCCAGCTTGGCGCGGTGCAGCAGCTGGTGGGCGGCATTGGGTTCAAGGTCCAGCGTGGCGGCAATCTCGGCCACCGAGGCATCGGCATAGGCCCACATCGCCAGCGCCATGCGCTGGCGCGCCGGCAGGCGCTGCATGGCGGCGGTCAACTCGCCAGCGCATCGGGCCGGGGCAGGCTCGACAAGCTGTTGCTGGGCATCGGCCAGCTCGGTCAGCAGCGCCTGTTCGGTGGCCAGCTCCTGGCGCCGGCCCAGCCAGGTCTTGCAGCGGTTGATCACAATGGTGTTGAAGAAGGTGGCCAGGCTGGCGCCGCGGGCATCGCTGGGCCGGCTGCCCCACAGGCGCAGAAAGGACTCCTGCACCGCATCCTCGGCGTCCTCGCTGCGACGCAGCAGCTGCAGGGCCAGACCATGGGCCTGGGGTGTCAGCCGGCGCACCAGCTCGGTGGCCGCGAGCGCCTCGCCCTCGCAGGCGCGGCGCCACAGCGCCCAGTCCTCGCCGGCTTGGCGCGGCGCGCGGCCGAACCAGCGGGCCAGCAGGCCGGGCGCGGTGGCAGCGGCGCTGTCGCTCATCGCTCGGGCAGCTTCTCGCGCAGTGCCCGCCGCTCCTCGGGGCTGAGTTTGTCCAGCATGGCCCGGCGCTGCCGCAGCAGCTCGCGGCGCTGCTCGGGCGACATGGCCTGGATCTCCTGGCGGCGCTGCTCGGCCATGCGCCGGCGCTGCTCGGGCGGCAGCTGATCCCAGCGCTCACGGGTCTGGGCGACCAGCGCGCGGCGCTCGGCCGGGCTCAGTGTCTCGAGCCGCTGGCGCAGCTGCTCGCGGAACTCGCGGCGTTCGGCCGGCGTGGCCTGCTGCAGCCGCTGCTTGAGCTCGCTGCGGCGCTCCTGCTGCTGCTCGGGCGTCAGCCGCGCCCAGTCCTGCGGGTCGGGCACGGCCGGCGGTGCGGCCCGGGCCGCCGCGCAGACCAGGCCCACCAGCAGAAGAGAGATCAGCGTTGCCTTCATCCTGTTCACCATCATCGCTCAGGCGCGCCACAGCGCCAGCTCACGGGCGCTCACACCGGGCAGCACGCCGCCCGCCAGCTGGGCCTGGCTGAGGCCGAACTGGCGCTGCAACAGGGCCGCGATCAGCTGGCGCAGGTCCAGGGTCGGGCGCAGATCGCGGCCATCGAGCAGCTGGGTCCGGGCCAGGCCGGGCCAGTCGGTCAGCACCTTACCGCCGGCCACCGCGCCACCGGCCAGCAAGGCCATGCCGGCCGTGCCATGGTCGGTGCCGCCGCTGCCGTTCAGCACCGCCGAGCGGCCGAACTCGGTCATCACCAGCACCGTGCTGTGCGGCCACTGCGCGCCCAGCGCCTCGCGCAGCGCCAGCAGGCCCTCATCCAGGCCTGCCAGCAGGCGCTGCAAACGGCCGGCCTGGTTGGTGTGGGTGTCCCAGCCATTGGCTTCCAGCCAGGCGACACGCGGACCCTGTTCGGCCGCCAGAAAAGTGCCGGCCTGGCGGGCCAGCGCGGCAAAACCATTACCCGTGCCGGCCGACTCCCCGCCCAGCATGCCCTGCTGGGCCATCGCCCGCTGCCAGGCGGCGGACAGCGCGGCGTCGTCCTGGTAGAGCTGGCCGACGCGGGCCAGCAGGTCCTCGTCGGCGCCGGCGCGCCGCGCCGGTGTCCAGGTGCCGGCCTGCTGGGCACCGCGCAGCGCCAGCGGCAGGCTGCTGCTCAGCGCCACCGCGCTGCCCTGGCCGCTGGCCTGCAGCGCCCGGCCCAGCCAGCCGGTGCCGAGCTCGAAGGGCCGCTCGCCGCCGCTTTCCAGCAGCTGCTGGGCATCGAAATGCGAGCGCTCGCGGTAAGGGCTGGCCGCCGCATGCAGCAGCAGCAGCTGGCCTTCGCCCCACCAGCGCTGCAGCCCGGTCAGCGCCGGATGCAGACCGAAAAAGCCGTCCAGTGGCAGCGGGGCCGGGCCATCGGCACCGCGCAGCGCGGCCCAGGCCGGGTCGCCGGGGGCCGGCACCGCCGCCAGCCCGTCCAGCGCGCCGCGCAGCATCACGACCACCAGGCGCGGCGCCTCGGGTACGGTGTTTTTTCCGGCGGCCAGGGCCAGGCGGGTCGGCAGCAGGGTGGCCAGCCCCAGGCCTTGGAGCAGAAGCCGGCGTTGTGTGTCGATGCGCGTCATCATCTGCTTACCTCCGTTGGAAGTCGGGGCTGGCCAGCCACAGCGCCAGCGCCTGGGCCGGGCTGGCCGCGCGTTCGATCTGCTGCCGTGTGGTCGCGCCCAGATCGGGGCCCAGGCTCAGTGGGGCCAGCAGCCGGGCATCGGCCGCATCGGCATGGTCCTGGGCGAAGCGCTCGGCCCATTGCACCCGCTTGAGCAGCGCGTCCGGCGAGAGCCAGTCCTCGCTGCGGTCGGGCCAGCCCTGCGGCGAGGGCGCACGGCCCGGCGCCTGGCCCATCGCCAGCAAGGCCTGGCTGGCGGCGCCCAGCTGCTGCGGCCCAATCGGCAGCTTCAGCATGCGGTGGGCCGAGAGCAGCAGCTCCTCGGGCCGCTTGAACTTGGGGCGATGCTCGGCGCGCCAGCTCTGCTCATGGGAGAACAGGGCCTGCGCGGTGGCACGCAGATCGCCGTCGCTGGCCAGGAAGCGGGCGGCCACCGCGTCGACCAGGGCGGCCGGCGGATCGTCGGTGACGAAATGCCGGGCCAGCTTCAGCGCCAGATGGCGGGCCGTGGCCGGGTGGCGGGCCAGATCGGCCAGCAGCAGGTCCAGGGCCTGCGGGCCTTCCGGATAGCGCCTGCCCAGAACCGTCTTCGGCCCCGGTTCGTGCAGGGCCGGCTCGAAGCCGGCGCGGCCGTCGCCACGCAGGCGCACGGTCCAGCCGGTCAGCAGGCGGGCGGTCTCGGTGACATCGGTCTGGGTGTAGCCTCCACCCACTCCCAGCGTGTGCAGCTCCAGCAGCTCGCGCGCCAGGTTCTCGTTCAGGCCACGCTCGCGGCGCCGGCCGGCGCGCGACTGCGGGCCTATCGACTGCGCATTGTCCAGGTACAGCAGCATCGCCGGATGCAGGGTCGAGGCGCGCAGCAGGTCCTCGAAGCGGCCCAGCGCCTGCGGGCGTATTGCCTCGTTCTCATGCGGCCACACCAGGCCGGCCACCGCCAGCTTGGTGGCCGCGACGCAGCAGTGATTGGCCCAGAACTGCACCCAGCGCTCGGCCACCGGCGACTCGGTTGTGATGATGTGCTGCCAGCGGCGCTGCAGGCCGGCGGCGTTCAGCGCGCGCAGGCGCTGCCTGGCCTCACGGACCGCCTCGGTCTCGCCCGGCTGGCGCAGCGCCTGCAGCAGCTCGGCGCTCAGCGCCAGCGCGTTCGCGCTGCCGGGCAGGCCGCTGGCGTCGAAAGGGGTCGGGTCTTGCCGATCGTCAGCGAACTGGGCCTGGACCCAGGCACGCGGGTCGGCCTGCATGGCGCGCAGGCTGGTCTCGGCATAACCGAAGCGATGGGCGGCGAGGGCAGGGGCTTGCATGACTATTGAACCCGGCCGGCCGCAGTCTCTTACGGCAAATCCGAGCGGTGTGCAGGGATTTGCCGCCAGGCCGTAAGCCGGCCGGCTGGCGCGGGTTCAAGCGCCGTAGACCAACTTTTTGTTCTCAACCCCGAAAGGAAGCACCATGACTGTGGTTCGCAGCTTCATCTCCATCGCCGCTTTGAGCCTGGCTGTCGGCAGCGCCCAGGCCGGCTGGGCCGATCATCAAGAGCAACGCGTCGATCAGCGCCAGGAACGCCAGACCGGCCGCATCGCGGCCGGCATCGAGTCCGGCCAGCTGACCCGTCGCGAGCAGCTGCGCCTGGAGCACCAGCAGGCCAGGACCGCCCGGCTGGAGCAGCGGGTCGAGGCCGATGGCCGCGTCACCGGCAAGGAGGCGCTGCGGCTGGAGCAGCGTCAGGACCGCAACAGCCGCAGCATCAAGCGTGCGCGGCACGACGGCCAGACGCGTCCCTGAGGGGCGCCAGGGTCAGGGCTTGCCGGCGGCGCGCAGCCGCGCGTAGTGATCGGCCTGGGCCGCATCGCCGCGCGCCCGGTACAGCGCCTCCAGCTCCTCGAACACATAGGGGTCGGGCGCGCCGGCTGCGGCGTTGTCCCGCGCCAGCGCCAGCTGCAGGGCCAGGGCCTCGTCGGCGCGGCCCAGCAGACGCAGCTGGTTGGCGACCATCCACTGCGCTATGCGGGCCCGCGCCGTCTCGCCGGCCTCCTGGCGCAGCGCCAGCGCGGTGCGGAACTCGGCCAGCGCCTCCTCGGGCCGGCCCAGCTCGCGCAGCGCGATGCCGATATTGTTGTGCAGCGTGGCGCGCCAGCGCCGCGCGTCCGCCTGCTCGGAGGCCTGGGCCAGGGCCAGCGCCTCGCGACCCCAGCGCAGCTGATCGGCCGGCGCGGTGTCGACAAAGGCCAGCATGTGCAGCACGTCCACCGCCAGGCCGTCCAGCCGCGCGGCGCGCGCCTGCTCCAGCGCGCGCAGGTAGGCGGCGCGGGCGAGGGCGCGCGTCTCTGCGGTCTGGGTGGCCGGCGCATGGGTGGCCGAGCTGTAGCTGCGGCCCAGCTCCAGCGCATGGCGCACGCGCGGCTCGGGGCCGGCGCTCGCGAGCTGCGGCTCGATGGCGGCCAGCACGGTGCGCGCCGCCTCGAAATCGCGCCGCAGGCCATGGGTGCGGGCAATCTGGGTCTGCAGGATCAGCGCCTCGTCGCCACTGGCCTGGACCAGCGCGGCGCGGAAACGCTGCTCGCTGAGCGCGGGGTTGCCGAAATCCCACATCGCGTTCAGGTCCAGCGCGCCGGCCGGCCGGGCGGTAGCCAGCAGCAGCGCCGTCAAGGCCAGCGCGGCCGTCTGGCGCAGCGAGTCGGGTGGTGGGTGCATGGCCGGATTATTGCCGCCCCCCGCGATCGGGCGGGTTGTTGCGCGCTGCTCGCCCGTACCGGCGCGGCGGCTGTGATCTGCATCACAGCCGGCACGGGGGCCGGCCCACAGAATCCGCTGCTTCGGCCGGCCCTGACTCGACGAGACCTTGATTTGATGAAGCCTGATGAGATGGCGCAGGATGGGCGCGACCCTCCCTGTGTGCAGTGCGTGCTGGCGGACCAATGTCCGGCCGCGCCCCGCTGCGCAGGGGAGCTCGGCCGCGCCTGTTCGCGCGCGGTGTGCGGCTGCAGCGTGAGGGCGAGCGCCCGGCCCATCTGCTGTTCATCAAGTCGGGGCTGCTGGGGGTGCGCCAGACCGGCATGGACGGCGTGGAGCGCGCCATCGCCGTCATCGGCCCTGGATTTCTGGTCGGCCAGCCCCTGGTTCATGGCCAGGCGGCGGTGCTGACCGTGCAGGCGCTGACCTCGGTGTCGGTCTGCGAGTTGTCGCTGCCGGTCTGCATCGCCCGCTACACGCGCCAGTCCGTGCTGTCGCTGGCCGGCTGGAGCCAGGTCGTGCGCATGCCCGGCCCGATGCGGCGGTTGGCCTCGGCGCTGCGTCTGATTGCCGCGTTCCAGCCCGCCTCGGCGATCCAGCTGCCGAGCCAGGCGGTGCTGGCCGAGCTGCTGTGCGTGACGCGCGAGAGCGTCAACCGGGCCTGGCGCGAGCTCGAGACCCGTGGCATCGTGCGCCGCCGCCATGCGCGCGCGGTCGATCTCGACATGCCGGCGCTGGAAAAACTGTTGACGGCCGACAACTGATGCACGCTTTTTGCGCGCCGGGCTGTGCGCTGCCTCACAGCGGCGGTCGGCGCCGGCGTCCGGCCCTGGTCGCGTTTCACAGAATGCAAGCGCCCCCAAGGACCCGGGCCGGGCAGACCCCCGCACCGGGGACCAGCACAGCAGAGGACGCAGGATGACCGAACGGCATGTGACGCAGCAGGAGTTCAGCTTTCCGGCCGAGGCCACGCTGATGTCGACCACCGATGTGCACAGCCACATCCAGTACGCCAATGCCGCCTTTGTCGCGGTCAGCGGCTTCGAGCCCGAGGCCTTGATCGGTGCGCCGCACCAGCTGGTGCGCCATCCCGACATGCCGCGCCAGGCCTTTGCCGATCTGTGGGCCACGCTGCGCGCCGGCCATGCCTGGACGGGCCTGGTCAAGAACCGGCGCCGCAACGGCGATCATTACTGGGTGCGGGCCAATGTGGCGCCGGTGGCGCGTCGCGGGCAGGTCAGCGGCTATATCTCGGTGCGCACCCGGCCCACGCGTGAGGAGGTCGCGGGGGCCGAGGCGGTGTACCGGCGCTTTCGCGAAGGGCAGGCGCTGGGCCTGGCCTTCTATCGCGGCCTGGTGCTGCGGCGCGGTTGGCGGGGCGGGCCTGATCTGCTGAAGCGGCTGGCGCTGCCGGCCCGCATACGGCTGGCGGTCTGGCCGCTGTGGCCGGCGCTGCTGGGGCTGTCCTGGGCCTGCGGCCTGCGCGAGCTGGAGGCTCTGCTGCCGATGGCGCTGGGCAGCGGCCTGGCGCTGGCCGCGCTCGATGCGGGCCTGCAACATCAGCTGGCCGCACCGCTGCGGCGCGTCGCCCGGCAGGCGGCGGCGGTCGCCGCCGGTTATTTTGATGCCGATGTGCGGATGGAGCGGGTCGACGAGATCGGCATGCTGCTGCGCTCTATCAATCAGGCCGGCCTCAATGTACGCGCCCTGGTGGCCGATGTCAGCGAGCAGGTCGCCGGCCTGCAATCGATGGCAGGCCAGGTCGAGGCGGCCAGTGGCGATCTGGGCGCGCGCACCGAGCAGACCTCGGCCCGTCTGGCCGAGGCTGCGGCGGCGCTGACCCGGCTGAGCGGCAGCGTCGGGCACAACGCGCAGACCGCCGACCAGGCCAGCCAGCGGGCGAGCGCGATGGCGGCCTCGGTGAGCCAGGTCGGCGGCCTGGTGTCCGAGGCCGAGACCAGCATGGCGCAGATCAGTCGGGCCAGCGAGCGCATCGGCGACATCATCGGCGTGATCGACGACATCGCCTTCCAGACCAATATCCTGGCGCTCAATGCGGCCGTCGAGGCGGCCCGCGCCGGCGCCCAGGGGCGCGGCTTCGCGGTGGTTGCGGCCGAGGTGCGCGGCCTGGCGCAGCGCAGCCAGCGGGCGGCCCGCGAGATCAAGGGCCTGATCGGCGCCAGCGCCGACCATGTGCAGACCGGCTCGGCCCTGGTGGGGCGCTCGCGCCTGGCGATGGACGGGCTGGTCGAGCAGGTGCGGCAGGCGGCCGCGCTGATTGCCGACATCAGCGCGGCCAGCGCCGAGCAGGCCCGCGGCGTCGAGGGCGTGGCCGCCCGTATCGAGGCGCTTGACCGCATGACGCAGCAGAACGCGGCGATGGCCGAGCAGTCGCTGGCGGCCTCGCGGCAGATGCGCAGCCAGTCGGGCTGGCTGGCGCGCGCGGTCGAGGTGTTCCGCGATGGTTGATCCCCACACCGGGCTGCCGCTGTCCCTGGCCCAGGTCGGGCAGCTGATCGATCTCCTGCCCGACGGCGTGCTGATCATCGACGGGCAGGGCCTGATCGTCTGCGCCAATGCCGCGCTGGCGGAACTCAGCGGGCGGACGCCACAGGCGCTGCTCGGCCAGCCGCTGGCCCTGCTGCTGCCGCCGGAGCAGCGCGCGCGGCATTTTCAGCACATAGCCTACTTTTTCGCCGAGCCGCGCAGCCGGGCGATGGGCCGGGTGCAGGAGCTGGGCCTGTGGCACAGCGAGGGCCGGGCGGTGCCGGTGGACATCTCGCTGGGGCGCTTTCGCAGCGCCGAGGGCGACCATGCGCTGGCCGTGATCCGCGACATCAGCCAGATCCAGGCCATGCATGCGCAGGCCCGCTACCTGGCCATGCACGACAAGCTGACCGGGCTCTACAGCCGCCATATGTTCGGCGAGCTGCTGGCCCAGGCCGTCGAACACACGCGCCGCAGCGGCCAGCCGATGGCCGTGCTGCTGATCGATCTGGATGACTTCAAGGCGGTCAACGACGGCCATGGCCACCACGTCGGCGACGCCCTGCTGAAGGAGGTGGCCAAGCGCATGCGCGCTGTGCTGCGCGGCTGCGATGCGCTGGCCCGGCTGGGCGGGGACGAGTTCGCGGTACTGCTGCGCGAGCAGGCCGATGTGCTGGCCGCCACCACGGTGGCCCACAAGCTGGTGGAGGCGATCTCGCGGCCCTGGCAGTTCGCCCACCAGGAGAGTTTCCCGGGCGCCAGCATCGGCGTGGTGTTCGCGCCCCATGACGGTCAGGACGCCGAGACCCTGCTGCGCCGCGCCGATATGGCGATGTACCGCGCCAAGGAGGCCGGGCGCGGCACCTATGCGGTGTTCGATCTCGGCATGGCCCGGCAGATGGAAGAGCGAGTGCTGCTGCAGGGTCGGCTCAAGAAGGCGCTGGACGGCACCGGGCTGCGCCTGCACTACCAGGCCCAGCTGTGCGCCGTCAGCGGCCGGGTGGTCGGCGTCGAGGCGCTGCTGCGCTGGCAGGATGCCGAGCTGGGCGAGGTGGCGCCGGCGCGCTTCATCGCGGTGGCCGAGAGTTCCGGCCTGATCCAGGGCCTGGGCGACTGGGTGATGGAGGCGGCCTGCCGGCAGATTGCGCTGTGGCGCGGCCAGGGGCTGGCGCTGCGGGTGGCAGTCAATGTGTCGGTGCACCAGCTGCGCCAGCCCGGCTTTGCCGACCGTATCCAGGGCCTGCTGGAGCGCTGGCGGCTGCCGCCCGCGCTGCTGGAGCTGGAGATCACCGAGACGGCGGCGATGACCCACCACGACCAGGCCCAGGCGCAGCTCGAGCGGGTCGCGGCGCTGGGCGTGCAGCTGGCGCTGGACGATTTCGGCACCGGCTACTCCTCGCTGAGCCATCTGCGGCAGATGCCGGTGTCGCGACTCAAGATGGACCGCGACTTCATCCAGGGCGTCACCCGCAACCCGCAGGACGCGGTGCTGGCCCGGGCCATCATCGGCCTGGCCAAGACCCTGGGCAAGACGGTCGTGGCCGAGGGCGTCGAGACCGCAGCCCAGCAGGTCTTTCTGCAGCAGGAGGGTTGTGACGAGCTGCAGGGCTGGCTGTTCGCCCGCGCGCTGCCGGCCGAGGAGATACCGGCGCTGGTGCGGCGTTTCGCGGCACCCAGCGGGCTGTTCGGGCCGATCCGGCAGGCCGGCTGAATCCGTCGTATCGTCACGGCTTTCTGAACCCGCAACGGAGAACCCCTGATGAAGCTCTACTACAGCACCGGCGCCTGCTCGCTGTCCCCGCACATCGTGCTGCGCGAGGCGGGTCTGCCCTTCGAGCTGGTGCTGGCCAGCACCAAGACCCACAAGCTGCAGGACGGCACCGATTTCTACACCATCAACGCCAAGGGCTATGTGCCGCTGCTGGAGCTGGACAACGGCGAGCGCCTCAGCGAAGGCCCGGCCATCGTGCAGTACATCGCCGACCAGGCGCCTGACAAGCAGCTGGCGCCGGCCAATGGCAGCTGGGCGCGCTACCGCCTGCAGGAGCTGCTGAACTTCATCAGCACCGAGCTGCACAAGGGTTTCTCGCCGCTGTTCAACCCGGCCATGCCCGAGGAGGCCAAGGCGCTGTCACGCGCCAAGCTGGCCGAGCGCCTGGGCTGGATTGACGCCCAGCTGGCCGGCAAGCAATTCCTGATGGGCGATCAGTTCACGGTGGCCGACGCCTATCTGTTCACCGTCAGCAACTGGGCCAAGATGGTCCATGTCGAGCTCGGCGCCTACACCCAGCTGCTGGCTTATCGCGAGCGCGTCGCGGCTCGCCCGGCCGTGCAGGAAGCGATGAAGGCCGAAGGCCTGATCAAGTGAGAGCGCAGGCGCGCCAGCAGCTGGCGCTCTATCTGCAGCGCTTTCCGGCCGAGGCGGCGCGCCTGGCCGCGCTGCGCGAACAGCTCGACGAGGACGCCGGCGACCCGCTGAGCCGCGCCAATATGCGTGGCCATGTGACGACCAGCGCCCTGGTGCTGGACGCGTCGCTGCGCCACATCCTGCTGATACACCACCGCGTGATCGGCCGCTGGCTGCAGCCGGGCGGGCATTACGAGCCCGGCCTGGACCTGTGGGGGTCGGCGCTGCGCGAAGTGGCCGAGGAAACCGGGGTGACGGATCTCGCCGCTCATCCGGCCTGGGGTCAGGCCTTGCCGCTGGACATCGACAGCCACCCGATCGCCGCCAATCCCAACAAGGGCGAGGGCGATCACTGGCATCACGACTACGCCTATCTGGTGATCGCGCCGCTGACGCAAGACCTGGCCCCGCAGCTGGCCGAGGTGCATGGCGCGGCCTGGCGGCCGCTGGACGAGTATCTGGCGGCCAGCGACGAGGCCCGCTACCGGGGCCTGGCCGCCAAGCTGCAGACGCTCAGGTCTTCTTGACCGGCGCCTTGATCAGCCCTTCGCAGGTGGCGCGCTGCTGGTCGGCACTGTCGACCTTGGCGCAGATGCCGTTCAGCTGGGTCTTGAGCCGGTTCAGCACCGCCTGGTGCTGGCCCTCGGCGCCCCAGCTGGCCAGCTGGGTGCCGACGCGCTGCAGCGAGCGGGCGCTGCGTTCGTAGAAGGCGCCCTTGTCCTTGGCGGCCTCGGCGAAGAGCTGGGCGGCGGTCTTCTCGATCTTGGCCGCGTCCAGCGGCGCCAGCTCGACCAGCGCGCTGAAGTAGCTGGAGCCCCATTGCAGCCGGGTGGCCGGGCCTTCGCTCTTGTTGAAGGCCTCCTCGTACCAGCGCAGCGCCTCGTCGTTGCGGCCCTGCTTCTTGGCATTGCCGCCCAGCTGGCTCATCAGGTAGTAGGGCGAATGGCTCTTGGCCAGGCTGGCCTTCAGCAGCTCGTCGCTGTCCTTCCACAGCCCCGCCTGGCCCAGCAGATAGGCGGCCGAGGTGATCACGGCCTGGCGCTCGTAGCCGTCGCTGATCTCGCGGTCGGCGCGGGCCGCATGGGTCTTGACCTCCTGCTGCAGGGCCGGCGCGATCTTGGGGTGCAGCTCGGTCTTGGGCTGGTCGATGCGGGCCAGGCCGACCCGGGCCAGCAGCGCGCCCAGGCGGTCGGCGCGCGACAGCGTGACATCGGCCTCCAGGCGCTTGAGCGCGGTCTCGAACTCGGCCACCAGGGCCTGGCGCTCGGTGCCGGGCTCGTTGTGCAGGGCCCGGACGATGTCGGCGGCCTCGTTGGTCAGCACATCGGCCTGGCTGCGGCTCTGCCTGGCGTCGGCCAGCACCGCGCGCACCCGCTCGCGCAGCGCGGCATCGGCCTTGACGCCCTGGCCGTCGTTGCTGGCGGCCAGCGCCTTCAGCCACAGCCGGGTGGTGGTCTCGGCATCGACGCCCTGGCTGGCCACGGCCAGCTGGGTCAACAGCCCGGGCCGCTCAGTGGCCGGCACCAGCTGCTGCTCGTCGGTTTCCCAGGAATAGAAGCCCAACAGCCGCCACTCGTTGGCGGCCAGCTTCTTGCCGGCCTTCGCATCGGCCAGCACCGCCTTGACCGGGCGGCCACCGGCCAGGCCCAGCTGCAGCACCTTCATGACCTGGGGCGCATCGGCCTCGCCGGGCAGGCGGGTGATCTCGCTGCCCTCGGGGCTGAACAGAATCATGGTCGGATAGCCGCGCACCTTGAAGCGGCTGCCGAGCTTCTGCGCGCCGGGCAGGTCGCCATCGATATTGACGGCGACGAAGGCGCGCGACTGCTCGATGAAGTCCTGGCGGTTGAACAGCGTGGCCTTCAGCTGGTTGCAGGGCGGGCACCATTTGGCGCCCCAGTACAGCAGCACCGGCTTCTTCTCGGCCTTGGCCTGCGCGAAGGCGCGCTCGATATCGGCATCGGCGGCGGCCGCCTGCCAGCTGACGCCGGCGGGCGCGGCGGCCTGCAGGACGGTGGGGCTGCTCAGGGCGAGTGCCAGGGCGAGGGCGGTCAGGCGTGGTGTCATGGGGCGAGCGCGCCGCCCTTGTGAGGCGGGCCGGGCTTGTTGATCAGGAGGGATATTGTCTGCCCAACAGCCAGGCCCTGCCCATGAGGGGAATGCAGGAGCTTATGCGCGCTGCGCACAAGCGGCGCTCAGCCCCGGACGGCCAGACCGCTCAGCACGATGGCACCGCCAAACAGCATCCAGTCGTTCAGCACATGGGCCAGGGTCGACACCAGGATGTTCTTGCTGAGCAGATAGGCCAGGCTCAGCACCAGCCGGGCCGAGCCTATCACCAGCAGGCATTGCGCCAGGTTCCACTGGTAGGTCGGCAGATGGGCCAGCGCGAAGGGCAGGGCCGACAGCAGCCAGGCCAGCAGCAGCGCACGCCGGCGCGGCAGGCCCAGGTGGCCGCTGAACCAGCTCAGCAAGGCCAGCAGCGGCAGCAGGGTCAGCAGCTCCTCGCCGAGCAGTTGCGGGATCGACTGCAGGAAGAACAGCGCACGCGCGCCGCCCGACTCCCGGCCCAGCGCCTCGACCGCTGGGTTGGCGTGGGTGCCTATCCAGCGGGAGACGACCCAGCCTATCGCCACGGTCACCGCGATGTTCAGCAGCGCGATGCCCAGGGCCAGCGCCAGCTCGCGCGGACCGAGCCGCCGGAACAGGGCGCGCCAGTGCGGCCCGGCCAGCGCGCGCAGAGCCAGCAGCGGGATCAGCGGGAACAGCAGGGCCGGGATCAGGCGGGCCGGACCGGCCGGCAGCGGCAGGTACAAGGCCGCGAAGCCGGCCACCACGGCCAGCATCAGCAGGCCCCAGGCGAGCGGGCTCAGCGCGACGGGCTGGCCGTTGTAGAAGGGGAAGTCGTCGCTGCTGTCGTTGCTGGTCTGCAAGGTGGGCACCATGACGGGATCGTAGACACGCACTCAGCCTAACCGTAGCGGCGTCCGCTGGGATGGCCCACCGCGCAAGACCTGCCCCCCACCTGCCATGCCCAACACCCCTCGCCGCGTCTCGCCGATGCCTTTGCCATCGCGCTGCCGGATGGGGCGCCTGCTGATGCCGATGCGCTGACGCGCGCGCTCCGTGCTGGCCCACCCGCCGCGCTGGATGCGACCCGTTACTGCCCTTCAAGACGGCCTACATGAGGCTTGCAAACTATCGTCCAACTCTGCGCCACGGGGCCAAATGCTTGTTCATTCGTCCAAGAACTTCCAAGTGTCCGCGCCGTCGAATTTGCGAACCTGCACGGATGCGATCAACTTTGGGTCGAAGTTTCCAAGATGAACGCCATGCCTCGCGCCAGCCTCCATCGCGATCGGCTCCCAGTGCGTGACGCAGCCGCAATGCCGGCATCGGATCGTGCGCAGGGTCTTGTCGCCCTGGACGTAGGCTTCGGTCGAGTCGGGATGACCTTCGATCGTCACAGTTCCGAACTCGAAGTACACCCAGGGCCCGCCGATCCTGCGGCACAGCGAGCAGTTGCAATCCGTGGCGACCTCGGGCGTCGAGGGGAGCGTGAGGCGGACCGCGCCGCAGTGGCATGCGCCTTGATGCGTCATCAGAAATTCCCGGTTGATCTTCGGCTTCGATAGCCTGACCGTCTGCAAAGCTGCATATTCCGCGATGTGACCAGTTTTCTGGTGCCCACCTCCTGGCTACGGCACCGCGAGCATAACCAAGATGAGATGCCGGAACGGAGCCGGTACTGAAGGACTCTTGGTCGCCGACAGCGTCAGCAGGTCGAGGCATGAAGGAAGCTGCCGCTTGTCATTCGGCAGATTGGGTCCATTGGGTGCTCGCTGGCTGCCGCCTTTCACGTCGAGTCGGCGCTCCCACAAATGACGCGGGCGCTGCCCTTCACAGGGGAGCGCCCGCGGGTCCGGCTACAGACGCCGGGCTACATGAAGTAGGAATCCGTTCCGGCCCTCTTTCAAGGGCTGGAGGCTGCCCCGGACCTAGAAGTTGCTTGCATATCACCTCCTTATCTGGTTGCCATGGAAGCCGCAGCCTACTCGCTTCCGAGGTTTCCGTCGATGCTCTTGCCGGACGGCCGATATGGTCTTCAGCCCGCCTTCCCATTGCGGACGGATTTGAGCGACTGGCTTTGGCCGCGAGCAGCCAGCACGCCCGCAGCAATTGCTGCCGGGGTCAGCAGCATCGCGCGGCCGACTGGACATTCGTCCAATGGCGCGCCTGGCGCCATCAGGAGACAGTGAGGCCTCCCCCAACCAAGCTGTCTTTTCTCCATCATGAACTCTTTCCTCAAGCTCGCCACCCTCGGCCTCGCCGCGTCCATCATGGCCGGCTCCGCCGCTGCCGCCACGCCGATTGATGCCGCGAAACCCAGCGTCGTCATCGTGCACGGTGCCTTTGCCGACGGCTCCGACTGGGCCAAGGTGATCCCGCTGCTGCAGGCCCAAGGCGTGCGCGTGACCGCTGTGCAGAACCCGCTCAGCTCGCTGGCCGACGATGCGGCCGCTGCCAAGCGCGCGATCGACGCGCAGCCCGGCAAGGTGGTTCTGGTTGGCCACTCCTGGGGCGGCGCGGTCATCACCGAGGCCGGCGTCAACTCGAAGGTGGCCGCGCTGGTCTATATCGCGGCCTTCGCGCCGGATGTCGGCCAGGCCGTCGGCGAGCTCGGCAAGAACTACCCGACCCCCTCGGGCCTGGCCCACTTCGCGCCCGATCCGGCGGGCTGGCTGTACCTGACGCCCGAAGGCATGAGCCAGCACTTCGCGCAGGACCTGCCGGCCGCCACCACCGCGGTGATGGCGGCCACGCAGGGCCCGATCCTGGGCGCCGCCTTCGGCGACAAGGTCTCGGTGGCCGCCTGGAAGCACAAGCCCTCCTGGTATCTGCTGGCCGAGGCCGACCGCATGATCGCGCCGGAGCTGCAGCGCGCCACGGCCCAGGCCATCAAGGCCAAGCTGAGCACCGTCAAGGCCAGCCATGTGCCGCAGCAGTCGCAGCCGGCCCAGGTGGCTGCGGTGATACTGGACGCGGTGCAGAGCGTCAAGTAAGCAACAGGGCATGATGGGCGGGCGCGCCGTGCGATGCGGCGCGCCCGCTTCCGTTCAACGCACACCATGTCTGTCGTCAGCGCCCCCGTCCTCGCGAACGCCCAGGTCCAGGTCTTCGATGCCGTCAGGGCGCTTGCCTTTGTCGGCGATCTGAGCATGGGCCAGCCGATCGACCAATCCGCCCGCAGCGCCTGGCTGGCCGTGCAGCTGGCGGCGGCGCTGGGCCTGGATGCCTCGCTGCAGGCCAACGCGGCCTACGTCGCGCTGCTGCGCTGGTCCGGCTGCACCGCCAACGCCTCCGAGGTCGCCGAGGTGATCGGCGACGATGTCGGCGGGCGGCAGGCGATGCTGGCGGTCGGCCTGCCGGCCCATCTGTCCGGCCGGCTGATCCCGGCGGCGCAGATCCATTGCGAGGTCTCGGGCGATGTCGCGCGCACCCTGGGCCTGCCGCCGCAGATCGAGCGCGCGCTGCGCCGCATCTTCGAGAAGCTGGACGGCAGCGGTCAGCCGAACGCGCTCGCCGGCGCCGAGGTGCCGGTCGAGGTGCTGCTGGCCCAGGTCGCCAGCGACCTGGAGATCCAGAGCCGCGTCCATGACCTGGAACACGCGCTGGCCGGCCTGGCCGCGCGCGCCGGCCGCCACTACCCCGCCGCGTGGCTGCCGGTGCTGCGCCAGCATGCGGCCGACTGGCTGCACACGCTGGAGAGCGAGCCGGCCTGCATCGATGCGCCGGCGCAGCTGCCGCTGCCGACCGCGCCGCTGGAGCTGATCGCCGATGTGATCGACCTGAAGCTGCCCTGGCTGACCGGCTACTCGCGCCGCGTGGCCGAGGCGGCGCGCGCCGCCGCGCTGCGGCTTGACTTGAGCGAGGCGCAGGCGCAGCGCATTTACCGCGCCGCACTGATCCACGGCATGGGCCGCGCCGCGGTGCCCAACGAGATCTGGAACCGGCCCGGCCCGCACAGCGAGGCGGCGCTGGAGCGGCTGCGCCTGGTGCCCTACTGGACGGCGCGTGCCGCGCGCCGCATCGGCAGCCTGAGCGAGGAGGCCGACATCGCCTCCCAGGCCGACGAGCGCCTGGACGGTTCGGGCTTCTTCCGTGGCGCGTCGGGCGACGCGATCGGCATCGAGGGCCGCGTGCTGGCCGCAGCCGCGCAATGGCTGCTGTGGCAGACCAAGCGGCCCGGCCAACCGGGCCTGGACGCGGCCGAGGCCAGCCAGCGCCTGCGCGACGAGGCGCAGCGGGGCCGCTTCGATGCGCGTGTGGTGGCCGCGCTGACCGGCGCGCCGGCGCCATCGCCGGCGCCCGCCGATCCGGCCGGGCCGCTGAGCGCCCGCGAGATCGAGGTGCTGCGCCGCATCAGCCATGGCGAGAGCAATAAGGAGGCGGCGCGTGCGCTGGGCATCAGCCCGAGCACGGTGCGCGCGCACCTGGAGAACATCTTCCGCAAGCTCGACTGCACGACCCGCGCCGCCGCCACGCTGAAGGCGCTGACGATGGGGCTGCTGTAGCCGGGAGCCAGGATCTGCGCTGGCGAGCCGTCCGTCGCCGGCGCTAAGCCTGCTCAGCGTCGGCTGAAGTGCTTGGCCACCAGCCGGCTCAGCGTGCCCCAGTTGCGCATCGTCGTTGGCGTGCCCAGGGTCTTCTCCAGCAGCGCATTGCTGCTGCCGGGGCTGGCGCCGAGCTGGCGGCTCAGGCCCAGCGCCGTGTGGCTGGCGGCGTGATAGGCGAACACCTCGGCGTCGCCGCGCGCCGAGCACAGCGGCAGCGCCGGCAGCTCGCCGGCCTCGGCGGACAGAAAGCTGATGCAGCAGTCGTAGACATCGTCGAGCCGCTGGCTCGCGAAGGGCTGGCTGTCGACCAGCTCGGCCACCGCCGCGAGCCGGCGCAGAAAGCCCGGCTCGCGCAGCCCGCAGGCCGTGTTCAGATGGGCCGAGGCCGCCGCCAGCACGCGCCGCGCCGCCGCATCGCTGCGGGCCTCGAACACCAGGGTGCCGTTGACCTGGAAGGAGGCCGGCCGCAGCGCACCGGCCGCCTCGAAAACCTGTTCCAGCAAGGCCTTGTCCGGGCAGTTCCGGCGGCCCAGATTGAGATTGCGGAAGAAGACGACGTATTTCATCGGCGGTGGCGACTCGGCCTGCTGTCCTGTGCTGCGCTTATGCTAACGGCCATGAACATCTCCACGGTGCCAGGTCTTGCCGAAGGTATGTCCGAGAGGCTGGCCGAGGCCTTGCAGCTGATCCGGGCCGAAGCCCGGCCCGAGGCGCTGCAGGCGCTGGCGCGCTTTGCGATCGGGGGCGAGGGGCGGCTGGGCCTGTCGGTGCCGCAGATGCGCGACGTGGCCCGGCAGCTGGGCCGCGACCACGAACTGGCGCTGGCGCTGTGGGACACGGCCATCCCCGACGCACAGATCGTCGCCGGCCTGATCGCCGAGCCGGCAAAGCTGACGCTGGCGCAGATGGACCACTGGACCCAGGGCATGGCGGCCTGGGATGTCTGCGACCAGGCTTGCAACAATGCCTTGCGCAAATCGCCGCTGGCCTGGGCGCGCATCCCCGTCTGGGCCGCCCGCCGCGAAGAGTTCGTGCGGCGCGCCGGCTATGCGCTGCTGGCCGTGATGGCGGTGCATGACAAGAAGCGGCCCGATGCCGACTTCATCGCGCTGCTGCCGCTGATCGAGGCGGCGGCCGACGATGAGCGCAACTTCGTCAAGAAGGCCGTCAACTGGGCGCTGCGCCAGATCGGCAAACGCTCGGATGTTTTGCTGCCCCATGCCATTGACTGCGCCGAGCGTCTGCGCGAGCGGCCCGAGAAGAGCGCGCGTTGGATAGGCGCCGATGCGCTGCGCGAGCTGGGGCCGAGAGTCCACCGGCCCGGGGCGGGCGCTTAACGGGCTTTGCGCAGGGACAACCCCGCTCAGCCCTTGCCCAGCGGTGGCCGGCCGAACAGGCTGGAGGCGTTGCTGATCGGTCCGAGCTCGGCGGTGGCAGCGAGCAGGGCGGGCACCAGATCGCGGGCCCGCGCGCTGCTCAGGCGGGTACGGGGGCCGGCGATGCTGATGACGCCGATCGCCTGCTGGCGACAGAACACCGGGGCCGCGATCGCCGCCATGCCCGGCGCGAACACCTCGTCGATCAGCGCGTAGCCGCGCACGCGCGCCGCGTGCAGAAACCCGACCAGGGCCTTGATGGTGGTGGGTGCCTTGGGGCCATAGTCGCTGGGCTGGCCGAAGCCCTGGCGCGCGACCAGTTCGAACGCACGTTCATCGCTCAGTGTCATCAGCCAGGCGTGGCCCGAGGCCGTGCAGGACAGCCGCGCGTCCATGCCCATGTCCGGGTCATAGCGCAGGCCCGCCTGCCGCATGCCCTGTGACTTGGCGACCCAGGTCAGGCGGTCGTCGTCGACGATGGACAGCCGCACCAGCTCGCCCGAGGCCTGCGCCAGCCGCTCCAGCAGCGGTTCGGCGATGTCGACGATGCCCGCGCTGCTGAGGAAGCCCAGGCCCATCGACACCACCTTGGTCGTCAGCACATAGTCGCCCTGCTTGTGGGCCTGGCGCACATAGCCGTAGCGCTGCAGGTCCGCCAGCAGACGGTGGCAGACGCTGAGCGGCATGTCCAGCTCGGCGGCGATCAGGGTCAGAGGCAGACCCTGAGGGTGCTGGATCAGGTGTTCCAGCAGCGCAAGTCCGCGTTCCAGAGCGAGGGTCATTCCTGTATTGTGAAACAGGTTTCCTGAATGGAAAGTCTTTCTGGACCGCACCCAACAATCAAGCCATGAGTGCCACCCTCTACGTCCTCAACGGCCCCAATCTGAACCTGCTGGGCATACGCGAGCCGCATCTGTATGGCAGCACCTCGCTGCCGCAGATCGAGCAGCTGTGCCAGCGCGTGGCCACCGAGCTGGGGCTGGCTTGCGAGTTCCGGCAGAGCAATCACGAGGGCGTGCTGGTGGACTGGGTGCAGGAAGCCCGCGAGCGGGCGGCGGCGCTGGTGATCAACCCGGCGGGCCTGTCGTTCCGGTCCATCCCGCTGCTGGATGCGCTGAAGACGCTGGAGCAGCCGATTGCCGAGGTCCACCTGACCAATATCCATAGACGCGATCCGCTCTACCAGCACTCGCTGATGTCGCTCGCCGCCACCGGCGTGATCTGCGGCTTCGGCGCCTTCGGCTACGAGCTCGCGATCCGGGCGCTGGCTCAGAAGCTGGCGGCTGCCTCGCCCTGAAGAACTGGCCCTCATCACAATTCCAAAGGAGACGACCATGAACCCTTCTCGCATCGATCGCCGCCGCTTGCTGGGCGCGGGCGCCGCGCTCGCCGCCGGGGCCATGCTGCCGGCCTGGGCGCAGACACCACCGACCCTGCGCTTCGCCGCCGTGTTCTCCGACAAGGACATCCGTGCCGAGATGATGAAGATGTTCGCCAAGGACATCGAGGCCGACTTCAAGCTCGAGATGCATCTGAACTCGACGCTGTTTCGCCAGGGCACCGAGCTGGTCGCGCTGCAGCGCGACAACCTGGAGATGGGCAATATCTCGCCCCAGGACATTTCCAAGCAGGTGCCCGCCTGGTCGCTGCTGACCTCGGCCTATCTGTTCCGCGATGCCAACCACCTCAACAGCTTCTTCGCCAGCGAGGCGGGTGCGCAGATGAAGAAGCTGGTGGAGGACCAGCTCAAGGTGAAGATCCTGGGCCCGACCTTCTTCGGCACCCGCCATCTGGGGCTGAAGACCAAGAAGCGCGTCAACGTGCCCGCCGACCTGGCCGGCGTGAAGCTGCGCATGCCGCCCGGCGACACCTGGCAGATGCTGGGCCGCTCGATCGGCGCGAATCCGACGCCGATGGCCTATGCCGAGACCTATACCGGCCTGCAGACCGGCGCCATCGACGGCCAGGACAACCCGCTGCCCAATGTGCAGAACATGAAGTTCTACGAGGTGATGTCGCAGATCGTGCTGACCTCGCATCTGGTGGCCTTCGATCTGCTCACCGTCAGTATGAAGACCTGGCAGGGCCTGGCGCCGGCCCGGCAGCGCGCCTTCCAGGCCGCCGCCGACAAGGCCATCGCCTGGAGCACGAGCGAACACCAGAAGCGCGAGACCGAGCTGGCCGAGACCTTCCGCAAGCAGGGGCTGGAGGTCTATGTGCCCAATATCGCGGCCTTCCGTGAGCATGCCCAGAAGGTCTATCTGGGCTCGGACGAGGCCAAGACCTGGCCGGCCGGCATGCTCGACAAGATCAATGCGATGAAGTGAGCCAAGGATGCTGCGTCGGCTCATGCGTTCCTTGCACCGCTTCGCCGAAGCGGTCGCGGTGGTCTTGCTCGCGCTGATCTTTGTCGCCTTCCTGCTGCAGATCGCTATGCGCTATCTGTTCAACTGGCCGGTCGGCTGGACCACCGAGCTGTCGCTCGCGGCCTGGCTGTGGCTGGTGCTGTGGGGTGCGGCCTTTGTGCTGAAGGACGAGGACGAGATCCGCATCGATCTCGTCCCGGAGCGGGCCAGCCGGCGCACGCGCCGGGTGATCGGCGCCGTCGGCGCGCTGAGCCTGATCCTGCTGTTCGGCATGTCGCTGCCGGCCTCCTGGGCCTATGTGAGCTTCATGAAGGTCGAGAAAAGCGCCTACCTGGGGATCCGCATGGACCTGATGTACTCGATCTACCTGCTGTTTGCCGTCGCCGTCATGGCCCGCAGCCTGCTTCATCTGGCCCGCGGCCCGGCCGCGCCGGGCGGTGATACGCCCCCCACGCCGCCATCCGCGCTGTGAACAGCCCCTTCGCGCTGGCGCTGGTCGTCATCGTCGCGCTGAGCCTGCTGGGCGTGCCGGTCGGCCACGCGATGATCTGCGGCTCGGTGCTCTACCTCTACCTCAAGGGCATGGACATGGGCGCGGCCGCCGAGCAGCTGCTCAACGGCACCTACTCCAGCTTCCTGCTGCTGGCGATACCGCTGTTCATCCTCGCGGCCAGCATCATGAGCAGCGGCAGCATCCTGGATCGCCTGCTGCGCTTCTGCAATGCCATCGTCGGCCGCTTTCCTGGCGGGCTGGCCCAGGTCAATGTGCTGCAGAGCATTGTGTTCGCCACCATGTCGGGCTCCGCGCTGGCCGACGCCGCCGGCTCGGGCAAGCTGATGCAGGCAATGATGACCAAGGACGGCAAGTACACGCCGGGCTTCGCTGCCGCACTGAGCGCCGTGTCCTCGGTGATCGGGCCCATCCTGCCGCCCTCGATCCCGCTGGTGCTCTATGCGCTGGTGTCCGGCAGCTCGATCGGCTATCTCTTCATCGCCGGCGTGCTGCCGGGCCTGCTGCTGGGTGCCGTGCAGATGGGGCTGATCTATGGGCTGGCTCGGCGGCGCGGTTTCCCGGTGGAGGCCAGGACACCGCTGCGCGAGATGCCGCGCATCACGCGCGAGGCCTTCCCGGCGCTGATGCTGCCCGTCATCCTGCTGGGCTGCATGTACAGCGGTGTCACGACGCCCACCGAAGCGGCCGGCATCGCCGCCGCCTACGCGCTGCTGATCTCGGCGGGGCTGTACCGCAGCATGGGCTGGCGCGACTTGTACGAGGCGCTGCTGTCCAGCGCGCGCATGAGCATCTCGATCGGCATGCTGATCGCCGGCGCGCTGGTGTTCAACTACGT
Organism: Roseateles cavernae; assembly: GCF_040187885.1. Taxonomy (NCBI): domain Bacteria; kingdom Pseudomonadati; phylum Pseudomonadota; class Betaproteobacteria; order Burkholderiales; family Sphaerotilaceae; genus Roseateles; species Roseateles cavernae. Next base: position 687,817 of record NZ_JBDPLH010000001.1, on the reverse strand, counting down.
CATCACCTCGGAGAACATCCCCGCCACGCTCAGCGCCTCGATGCGGGGCCTGGACCTGTCTCCGCTGGGCTTTCTGCTGCTGGTCAATCTGATCCTGCTGGGCCTGGGCATGTTCCTGGAGGGCTCCACCATCATCCTGGTCATCCTGCCGGTGCTGCTGCCCACCGCGACCGCGCTCGGCATAGACCCGGTTCACTTCGGCGTGATGGCGGTGCTGAACATCATGATAGGCCTGGTGACGCCGCCCTATGGCCTGCTGCTCTTCATGATGATGCGCATCGCCAATGTGTCGCTGACGGTGCTGATGCGCGATGTGTTTCCCTTCCTGCTGGTCATGCTGGGGGCGCTCGCGCTGGTGACGGTGTGGCCGGACATGGTGCTGTGGCTGCCGCGCCTGGCGGGGTACACCGGGTGAACGCGCCGGGCGACAAGCTGCTGCTCGGCCTGATCGGCGCCGGCATCCAGCGCTCGCTCAGCCCGACCCTGCACGAAGAGGAAGCGCGCCGGCACGGGCTGCAGCTGCTCTACCAGCTGATCGACCTGGACCTCTGTGGAGCGACACCCGAACAGCTGCCGACACTGCTCGCCGCCGCCCGCATGATGGGCTTTGCCGGCCTGAACATCACCTATCCCTGCAAGCAGGCCGTGATCCCGCTGCTCGACGAACTTTCGCCGCAGGCCCAGGCCATGGGCGCGGTGAACACGGTGCTCTTGCGCGGCGGCCGGCTGCTCGGTCACAACACCGATGGCCCGGGCTGGGCCTGGGGCTTCCAGCGTGTGCTTCCCGATGCCGATCTGGGCTGCGTGGTGTTGCTGGGTGCCGGCGGCGCCGGCTCGGCCATCGCCGATGCGGTGCTGAGCCTGGGCGCGGCCCAGCTGCGCCTGGTGGACACCGACGCCGCGCGAGCCCAGGCGCTGGCCGAGGCGCTGAACCTGCGCTACCCGTTTCGCGTCAGCGCGCATGGCGATGCGGCGCAGGCCCTGCAAGGCGCGACCGGCCTGATACACGCCACGCCCACCGGCATGGCCAAGCTGCCCGGCCTGCCGCTCGCCGCCGAGCTCTTGCGGCCCCCGCTATGGGTCTCGGAGGCGGTGTACTTTCCGCTCGAGACCGAGCTGCTGAAGGCGGCCCGTGCCCGGGGCTGCGCAACGATGGACGGCGGCCACATGGCCGTCGGCCAGGCGGTGGGTGCGTTCGAGCTGTTCACCGGCCTGAAGGCCGATGCGGCGCGCATGGAACAGCACTTCCGGCGCCTGCTGCGGCTCGCGCCGCCCGACCCCGACAGGAGCACATGATGCTGGGCCAAGCCGCGCTCGCGATGTGGTGGGACATCGATGCCGAGGTGCGCAGGAGTTCGAGCACTGGCACTCGCACGAGCACTTCCCGGAGCGGCTGGCGCTGCCGGGTTTTCTGCGAGCGTTGCGCTGGGCGGATGCCGGCGGCGGCCCATGCCGCGTGCTGGACAGCAGCGGGAGCACCGTGGCGGGCCACGCGCTGACGCTACGCTGCTCACCGGCGGCGGCCGGCGAGCAGCAGCGCTTGCACAGCCATCTGCGCGCGCTGGTGCGTGCGCTTCCCGCGCAGCCGGGTCTGGTCGGCGCGCAACTGCTGCAGACCGACAAGCCGGCCATCGCACCCACCACCGAGCAGCGCCTACGCGGCCTGGCAGACCAGGCGGCGGACTGGATCTTCATCGCGACTGGTTACGACGCCCCGGTGCTGGCGCGGCTTGCCGAATCCGCACTGTCAGCGGCAGCGCTGCAGAACGCCGGGGCGGCCGCCGGGTCGGTCACTGCGGCCTATGGGCTCAGAGGCGCATCGACCAGCGCAGAAGCCTGCTGAACCGAGCCCCAGGTTTAGACTCGATTCCAATCAGGGGAGTTCGTTCACGCCCTTAACCATGGAGTCGCAACTTGATAACCAAGTCCATTGCTGCCGCTGCTTTCTCGCTGGCGATGTCCTCGCTCGCTACTGGTGCCGCAATCACGCAACAGGAAAAAGACCTGATCGTAGGCAAGCTCAGGCAAGAGATAGGAGACAACTACGTACTCAGCGAGCATGTCGGTGCGATCAACAAGACGCTGGATGAAGCGATTCGTTCGGGTTCGATAAAGAGTGTTTCAACACACCAGGAAATGACCGAGCTGTTGACCGCATCGTTGCGCCGGTTCGACAAGCATTTTGGCGTCCAGTGGAGAGATCAGAAGCATGCAAGTGCGGGGGCTGGCGGCGAAGACTGGTTCGCCAAGCTGGGACGAAAGAATTCTGGCTTTGAGAAAGTCGAAATACTTGACGGCAATATCGGCTATGTCGATTTCTGGGGTTTCGACAATGTCAATGACGCCTCGAGAACCCGGGTCAAAACGGTCATGGCTATGGTTGCCGACACCGATGCCATCATTTTCGACCTCAGGAAAAATGGTGGCGGCAGTGGCGATATGGTGCGATTGATCAGCAGCTATCTGCTGGCTGGCAAGGTTCACTTGAACAGCTTCTATTGGAAGCCGTCGAACACCACCACCGAATTCTGGACCCTGGAAGACATCGACGGCAAAAGGCGTACGGATGTGCCGCTGTACGTCCTGACCAGCGCCGAAACGTTTTCGGCCGCCGAGGAGTTTGCCTACAACCTGAAACAGCTGCGTCGGGCAACCATCGTCGGTGAAACCACCAAAGGGGGCGCGAACCCTTGGCGCTTCTTCGAACTGGGCCATGGGTATCGCGCTGCCATTCCCATTGGGCAGGCGATCAACCCCATCTCGAAGGCAAACTGGGAGCATGTCGGCGTTCAGCCCGACGTGAAAGCGACGAGTGCACAGGCGCGCCATGTGGCCTACAGGATGGCGCTGGCGGCACTGAAGGAGTCCACTCGGAACCCTCGTCAACTTGAAGAAATAAACAAGAAGTTGAACGAGTAGGGCGACAGGACCGGGAACCCGCCGTGCCGCATGCCGACCGCTCCCAAACAGGAGTGGCGCCGGGCCTGACCGGCTCGCAAGATCGCCCGGGTCATCCACCGCCCGAGTGCCGCATGAACCGCATCCCTTCTTGCATCGCCGCCGGCCTGCTGGCCATGGCGGCCCTGCTGCCGGCGGTCACGCCTTGCGCCGGGCGCTGAACGGGCAGGTACCACATCTTGCAAGGAGGTCATCATGTCCATGTCCACCACAGCCCCGAGCGCCATGACGGCGGACTACGGTTTTCGCGAGGCTGAGAGCCCGCAGGGCAGGCGCTTCATCGTCACGCCGCCGCCCTATGGCGGCGCCGCCGCGGGCCTGCTAATCGGCGGCTGGCTCGGCGTGGGCTTGACGGGCGGGCTGGTTGGCGGCTTCGTCCTCTGGGGCCTGCTGACCGATCATTCGAGCGGCCGGGGCCCCAGCCTGCTGTTGTGCATGCTGGTCGCCGGCCTGGTCTGCGGCGGGCTCTTCCATGTCCTGATACGTGCCAAGCTGAGCCAGGCCAGACGCACGGTCACGCTCACCGTGACCCCGGCGGGCCTGGATGTCGACGGCAAGCTCTATGCGCGCGCCGACATCCGCGCGCTCTGGGTCAGCGCGCCGCCGCAGAACCACTCGAGCCATATCGTCGTCAGCAACTCGTGGAACGCCGGGGCGCAGCGCTCCGGGCAGATGGCCGGCGAGGCGGTGGCGAGAAAGTTTGCCGAACGCGGCTTCGGCGTGGCCCTGCGCTATGGCGGCCAGGAAGTGAAGGTGGTGGACCAGGTGCATGAGGGCGTGGCGACCGAGCTGGCGCAGCGCCTGACGGCGGCGCTGCAACTGGCCGGCTGACGCCACGCCGTTGATCCGCCGCTGCGGGTCGCATCGGCAGCCGGCACTTCCGGCGGCACGCGCACTTCACTAGACTCGGGACTCCTCGCCGCAGGAGCCCCGATGAGCACGATAGATCGCAGCCTGTCATCGCTGATCGGCGCCTGCTATGAGGCGGCGGCCCGTCAGCAGGGCTGGTGCGGCATGGCCCAGACCCTGGCACGGGCCTTCGATGCCAGCAGCGCGGTGCTGAAGACCCATGGCGCGCAGGGCCAGGTACGGCTGACCGACAGCAGCGCCAATCTGCAGATCCCCGGCAGCCAGGGCGACTGGGCCGCCCATTGGCATGCCCACGATCTCTGGGTCGAGCGCTCGCTGCGCCATGGCAAGCATTGCATCGTCACCGACGATCAGCTGCTCAGCAGCAGCGAGCTGGAGCGCAGCGGTTTCTACCAAGACTGGCTGCGGCCGCTGGAGATCCGCCACATGGTAGGCGCGGTGTTCGACCTCGGCGATGGCGGCACCGGCGTGCTGGGCATCCACCGGCCACGCGGTGCGCGGCCCTATGGCACGTCCGAGCGCCGCCGCGCTGCGCTGCTGCTGCCGCATCTGCAGCGCGCGCTGCGCCTGCACGAAGGGTTGCGCGAGGGCTGGTTGCAGCAGCTGGCCAGCCAGAGCAGCGCCGCGCCGCATCGCGGGCTGATGCTGGTGGACCGCGCGGGAGGGCTGCTCTATGCCTGCGCCACCGCCCAGGCCTTGCTGCGCGAGCAGGACGGCCTGAGCCTGCGCGGGCAGCGCCTGTGCGCCCGCGAGCCGGGATGCCAGGCCGCGCTGCAAGCGGCGCTGCATGCCGCGGCCGCCGCGCTGGCGGGCCGCGCCGATACCACGCCGGTCGTGCTGGCCCTGCCGCGGCCGGGCCGCAGGCCGCTGACCCTGTGGCTGGCGCCGCTGGAGGCGGGCCTGCTGATCGAGCTGCGCGACCCCGAGCGGGCCGCGCCGCAGCCCCGGCTGGCAACCCTGCTGCGCGCCGCCTATCAGCTGACACCGCGCGAGGCCGAGCTCGCGCTGGCCCTGTTTGATGGGCTGACGCTGCGCCAGTCTGCCCAGCGCCTGGCCATCAGCGAGGCCCACGCGCGCCAGCGCCTGAAGCAGGTGTTCGCCAAGACCGGTGTGGCCCACCAGGCCGGCCTGGTGGCGCTGCTGGCGCGCCACGCGGACTGAGGGGGCCACCACTCCCATCTGGAAGTGGACGCAGGCCGGTCGACGGGGCGAGCATGCCCATGCTCGCGACCCGGGAGCCCATGATGCAATCACTCCTTAAATGCGGTGGTTTGGCGGCCTTGCTGCTGAGCTGTGCTGCTGCGCACCTGCCTACGCACGCCGACGAGGCCCTGGCCGGTCTCGATGCGGCGCAGCGCCGTGCCGTGCAGAAGTTCCTCGCCAAGCAGCGCGACCCCGAGGAGCCGCGCGCCCGGCCCTGGGTCGAGCAGGCGCGCCCGGTCGATCTTGATGCTGATGGCCGCCCCGAGATCTTGCTGCTCTGGAGCAAACCCTATGGCAACAGCCTGAGCACCTCGCTGAGCCTGCTGGCGCCAGCACCACAAGGCACCGGCCGGCCGGGCTGGCGCCTGGCAGGCAGTCAGAGGGTGCGCGGCATCAACCCGGTGCTGACGCTCGCACCCCCCTTGGTTCGGATTGACAGCGCCGTCGAGAAGCCAGGCGACCCGCGCTGCTGCCCCAGCGGCAAGATCACACAGCAGCTGCGTCTCAGCGCGGGCCGGCTGCAGGAAATGGCGCTCAGTTCGCCTTGAATCGCGCCGCCTCGATCGCCGCGATATCGATCTTGCCCATCTGCATCATCGCCTCGAAGGCGCGCTGGGCCGCCGCCGGGTCCGGGTCGGTGATCGCGGCCGTCAGCGCGCGCGGCGTGATCTGCCACGACAGACCCCAGCGGTCCTTGCACCAGCCGCAGGCGCTGGCCTGGCCGCCGTTGTCGATGATGGCGTGCCACAGCCGGTCGGTCTCGGCCTGGTCCTCGGTCGCCACTTGAAAGGAAAACGCCTCGCTGTGCTTGAACGCCGGGCCGCCGTTCAGCCCCAGGCAGGGGATGCCCATCACCGTGAACTCGACCGTCAGCACATCGCCCTGCTTGCCCGAGGGATAGTCGCCCGGCGCGTGATGGACGGCCTTCACCGCGCTGTCCGGGAAGGTTGCGGCATAGAAGGTCGCGGCGTCCAGCGCGGCGCCGTCGTACCAGAGGCAGAGGGTGGGCTTGGGGGGCATGGCGGGCTCCGACGGGTGGGGGTGAGGGGATGCTACGCGGTGGGGCGCCGGGGCTGGAGGGTTTCTCTGTTGCGGCTGCTGAGCAAGAGCGCCGGGCTGCACGCCATCTCAAAATGACATATGATGATCATCATGCGAAATTCAAACATCAGCGCCAGGGCCGCAGCGAAGGATGCGACACATGAGCGCATCGTGTCTGTGGCGGCCCGAGCCATCCGTCGAAGCGGCTACGACGGGACCGGGGTTGCCGACATCATGAAGGAGGCGGGTTTGACGCATGGGGCCTTCTACTCCCACTTCCCGTCACGCGAGGCCATGCTGGCGGAAGCGGCTGGCAGAGCGTGTGCCGAATCCGCCGCCGCCGCGGCCGATGTCGTGACCAGAGTCCCTCCTGGCATGGCGCTGGCATCCATGCTGAGCGCTTACCTTTCCAAAGCCCATGTAGAGAACGTAGACCTGGGCTGCCCCCTGGCCGCGCTGGGTTCGGAGACCTCGCGTCAGGCGCCCGAAGTGCGTCGGGTGGCGACCCGGCACATCAAGGAAATGGTCGATCTCATTGCGCGCCAGTCACCGGACTGGGGGCAGCCCGGTGCCCACGAACGGGCGCTCGTGACCATTTCGACCATGGTCGGCGCCTTGTTGCTGGCCCGCGCTGTCGATGAGCCCGGGCTGTCGGAAGGCCTGCGCGAGGCTGCACTCAATCACTTGAGCCCGACCGGTCGCTGAGCCCATGGCCGGCTTGTCGTTCTTGCTCGCATTTTGACATGATGAACATCATGTGAATAAGGAAACCCGATGAAAGCATTCATTCTCGAGCGCTACGGCAAGCAGCGCGAACTGCGCCTGGCAGACATGCCGAGCCCGTCGCTGCGCGATGACGAGGTTCTGGTCGAAGTCCATGCCGCCGGCGTCAATCTGCTGGACTCGAAGATCAGGGACGGCGAGTTCAAGCTGATCCTGCCTTACCGCTTGCCCGTCGTCCTGGGGCACGATGTGGCCGGTGTCGTGGTCAGCACGGGAGCGCGCGCGCGGAAGTTCAAGGTGGGCGACGAGGTCTATGCGCGTGTCGATGACTTCCGGATCGGCAGCTTCGCCGAGCTCGTTCCGGTCCGGGAGGCATCACTGGCTTTCAAACCCCGGGGCCTTTCGATGGTGGAAGCCGCCTCCATCCCGCTGGTGGGTCTGACCGCGTGGCAGGCACTGGTCGAGAAGGCGGGCCTGAAGAAGGGGCAGAAGGTTTTCATCCAGGCGGGTTCCGGTGGCGTCGGCACTTTCGCGATTCAGCTGGCCAAGCAGCTGGGCGCCACCGTGGCCACGACAACCAGCACGGCCAATGTCGCGCTGGTGAAGCGCCTGGGTGCCGACCTCGTCATCGACTACAAGACACAGGACTTCGAGCAGGTCTTGCACGACTATGACCTGGTGCTGAACAGCCAGGATGGCAAGGCGCTCGACAAGTCGCTGCGGGTGCTCAAGCGGGGCGCGAAGCTTGTCTCCATCTCCGGGCCACCGGACCCAGAGTTCGGCCGGGAGATCGCCGCGCCGGGGTTCGTGAGGCTGGTGATGCGGCTGCTGAGTGCGGGCGTCAGGCGCCGCGCGCGAGGCCTGGGCATTGGCTATGCCTTCCTCTTTATGAAGGCCGATGGCGCCCAGCTGCAGCAGATCAGCGAGCTCATCGAAGCGGGCGCCATCCGTCCCGTCATCGACCAGGTCTTCCCCTTCGAATCGACCAACGAGGCCTTGGCATATGTTGCAGCCGGCCATGCCAAGGGCAAGGTCGTCATCAAGCTCAAGTGATCCGGGTCCACCGCTGCCGAGCGCAGGTATTTACGCAAGGACCACCATGCTTATCGAACCGCTGGCATTGCAGCCCTCGACGCCCACCTGGAAGGCAGTTCCAACCCGGACAATCAGCGCAGGCGGCGTGGTTTTCGCCTACCGCGAGCTCGGGGTACAGAACCCCGGCACACCGCTCGTCTGCCTGACCCACCTGGCCGCCGTGCTGGACAACTGGGACCCCCGCGTCATCGACGGACTGGCGGCCCGGCACCGTGTCATCGCCTTCGACAATCGAGGCGTGGGCGCGTCCAGCGGCGCCCCGGCGGCCTCGATCGAAGCGATGGCCAAGGATGCGATCACCTTCATCGAGGGCCTGGGGCTGGCTCAGGTGGATCTTCTCGGCTTTTCGATGGGCGGCATGATTGCGCAGGAGATCGTGCTGATGAGGCCGGAACTGGTGCGCAGGATGATCATCACGGGGACCGGCCCGGCAGGCGGCGAAGGCATCAGCAAGGTGGCCCGCGTGACCTATCTGGACATGCTGCGGGGCTTGTTGACCGGGCAGGACCCGAAGCAGTTCCTGTTCTTCAGCCGGACACCGGCCGGGATCCGCGCGGGCCAGGAATTCCTGCAGCGAATCCAGGAGCGCGCCGAAGGCCGTGACAAGAAGATCACCGTGGCCGCGCTGCGCGCCCAGCTGAAGGCGCTGCGCCTGTGGGGCGTCAAGGCCCCGGCGGACCTGAGCAGGCTGGCGCATCCGGTGCTCGTCGCCAACGGCGACAGTGATCGCATGGTCCCCAGCCAGAATACCTACGACCTGGCTCGGCGACTGCCGAACAGCGAACTCCTGATCTATCCCGACGCCGGACACGGCGCGGTATTCCAGTTCCACGCTGACTTCGTGATCAAGGCGCTGGCGTTCCTGGCGCGCGAATCGGCTTCAGCTCGGCGCAGCTAGGGTCTGGCCGCGCTTGCCCGGCTTCCTCGCCGCCAGCGCCGCCTGCATCGCCAACTCCGCCCAGGCCTGCATCGCGGCGCGCGACTCCAGCGCGCTGTCGGGGGCGGTGTAGTACTGCAGGCGCCGGGTCTTGCCCTGGGCTTCGTATTCGAAGAGCTGGCAGCCGACGGCGGCAAAGTGGGCCTGGGTCTGGGCGTTGGCCTTGAGGTAGAGCCGGTCCCAGGCAATGATCGCCACCGTGAGGCCGTCCACGCTCAGACCCCAGCCCGAGAACATGCGCCTGGCCCGCACCTCGCCCAGGCTGCCCAGCAGCTCGCAGCAGTAGTCGGCGAAGTTCGAGCCCGGTGGCCGGGCTTTGGCGCGGGTGATTGCGGGGGCGGTGCTGCGCGGCATGGCGACTCCAGGAGTTGCGGAAGGAACGAGGAGGGTAAGGAAGAACGAGCAGTGGTCGGCAAGGGCGGGGCGCGATGGCAGCGGCCCGCCCGGGCGATGCTAGCCGCCCAAGTGCCGACAATCCTCCCATGCACTGGCTCCTGAATCTCCTGCTGGCCCTGGCCGCGATCGGCATCGCGCTGCTGCTGCGTCCCTGGCGCGGCCTGCCGCCGGGCGGCCCGCCCTGGCCCTGGCTGGCCTGGGGCGTGGCGGCGATGCCGCTGCTGTGGAGCGCCGACCGGCTGGCGCAGTCGGCGGTGCTGCAGCCGCTGTCGGGGGCCTGCCTGCTGCTGCTGATGGCGGGCTGGCCGCTGGCGGTGCTGGGGCTGGTGCCGGTGTGCCTGTTGACGGCCTGGCTGGCCGATCTGTCCTGGGCCGAGGCGCTGCAGCGCGGTGTGTGGCTGGGCCTGCTGCCGGCCACGCTGGCGCTGGGGCTGGGCGCCGGCGTGCGGCGCTGGCTGCCGCCGCATCTGATGGTCTACATCCTGGGCCGGGGCTTTTTCGCGACCCTGCTGGCCGGCACGCTCAGCGGCGCGGCGGCGCTGGCCCTGCACGGCGGCATGGCCTCGCTGAGCGAGGCCGACCTGATGCTGGGCCGCTGGCTCAGCGCCTGGGGCGACGCCTTCATCACCGGCATGGTCACCGCCATCTTCGTGGCCTTCCGGCCGCAGTGGCTGGCCACCTATTCGGACCGGCTGTATTTGCCGCGCTAGCCGCTGATCGATGATGATCAGTCCGACGCCGCCCGCGCCAGCGCCTCGCGCGTGGCCGCATCGGCCGGGAAGAAATGCTCGACCCGCAGCGAGGCCACCGTCACATCCAGCGGCGTGCCGAAGGTCGTGAAGGCCGAGAACAGCGCGAGCTCGCCGGCCGAGGAGCGCAATCGGGTGTGCATCAGCGGCGTCACCGGCGCGGGCGCCAGCGCCTTCGGCACATGGGGGCGCAGCTCCTCCAGCAGCGGGCGCAGCGCCGGCACATGCTGCGCCTCGCCGCAGGCACGCTGCCACAGGCCGGCGCAGACCTCGGCCTCGTTGACGCACAGATGGCGCAGCCCGCCGGGCAGCAGGCAGGCGCGCAGCAGATTGAAGTCGCCGCTGTCCAGCAGGGCCGGGTCCACGCCCAGCAGGCGCATCAGGCCGCGCAGGCCGCGGTTGGCCATCAGCAGGGTCCAGCTGCCGTCCATCACCAGGGCCGGAGCCGGGTCATGGGCCTCCAGCAGATGGCTCAGCGCCGCGCGCACCGGCGCCATCCCGGGGTCGTCGAGGCGGGTCTCGGCATAGGCGGGGGCGTAGCCGGCCGCCAGCAAGGCCTGGTTGCGCTCGGCCAGCGGCGCATCGAGCGCGTCGAGCACGGCCATCAGCATCTCGCGGCTGGCGCGCGAGCGGCCGGTCTCTATGCAGCTGAGATGGCGTTGCGAGACGCCCACCCGCATCGACAGTTCCAGCTGGCTGATGCGGCGCTGGGCCCGCAGGGCGGCGAGGGTGGAGGTGCTCATGGCCTGAATCCTAACGGGGCCAGGTCTTGCGGCAATGACCTGGCAGGTCATTGCCGCAAGCCGGGCCGGCGCCGAGACTGTCGCCGTTCCCGATGCCAAACCCTGATGAAAGGACCTGTGATGAAAGCCGCTCTTGCCCTGGTGTTCGCCGCCTTTGGCGCCTATTCGCTGTATGTGATCGCCGAGCTGGGCTATCTGGGCCTGTGGCAGGCCCTGCTCAGCAATCTTGCCGGCTGGCAGGTGGTGCTGGACCTGCTGATCGCCTCTGTGCTGCTGCTGGGTTTTCTGTGGCGCGATGCGCAGCGCAGCGGCCGGCGCTTCTGGCCCTATGTGCTGCTGACCCTGGCGGCCGGCTCCTTCGGCCCGCTGCTCTATCTGCTGCTGGCGCCGCGCCCGACCGGGCTCAGCGCAGGTCTTCCGCGCGCGGCCTGATGCCGTAGGCCTTGAACAGGCGCTCGATGCTGCCGTCGCGCAGCATCGCCTGCCGGGCGTCCTGCAGCCGCGCCAGCTCGGCCTCGTCGACGCCGGCGCTGGCCGCCAGCCAGACCTCGCCGGACTCCAGCGCCATGCCGACCTGGAACTGCGCGGGGTCGCGGCCGCTGCCGCGCACCTTGTCCATATTGATCACATCGCCGCCATAAATCGCGTCGACATGGCCGCGCTCGAGCTGGCGCAGCATGTCCTCGACGCTATGGGCCTGCAGCACCAGCTCCTCCTTGAAGCCGTGGCGCTGCAGCTGGGCCAGATTGGGGCTGGCACGCAGCACCGTCAGCTTGAGCCGCTTGGCCTGCTCCAGGCTGCTGACCGGGGGCCGGCCGGCGCGGTTGATGAAGACGAAATGCTGGACATAGAGCTTCAGCAGCCATTGGTAGTGGGGCTCGCGCTCGGGCGTGCGTGTCAGCGGCAGGATCGCGACGCGGGGCTGGGCGCTGGCCATCTGCACGGCCCGGGCCCAGGGGTAGAACTCGACCTTGACGCTGTGGCCGGCGCGCCGGGCCAGCTCCTCGACCAGCTCCACCAGCACGCCCGGCCGGCCCGGCTGGCCTTCGATCGCGAACGGCGGCAGGTCGCCGCTGACGATGCGCAGCGGGACGGTCGCCGGCTGGGCGCCGGCCCAGCCGGGCAGGGCCAGACCGGCGGCAAGGAACGGGCGGCGTCGGATGGACATGAGGCGATGCTCGCACATCGGCGTGTCGGCCGACAAGCGCGCTGTTCTAGTCAGTCCAGCGGTGGTGTGTCCTTGGCCACCAGGGCGGCCTGGCCCTGCTTGGCAAACTGGGCCAGCGCGACGCCGCCCAGCGCCACGGCCGCGCCCAGCAGCTTGACGGCGGTGTAGGACTCGCCGGTGCTGGCCCAGGCGGCCAGACCGGCAATCGGCGGCATCAGATAGATCAGCGGCGCGGTGCGCGCAACGCCGCGCTTGGCATTGACCCAACCCCAGGCCAGCCAGCCGATGAAACCGCTGGCGACCACAGCCCAGACCGCGCCCAGCCACAGCCAGGGTGACAGGCCGGCCCAGTCGACCCGCAGCGCGGCCGGCGCGCTGAAGAGCAGCACCGGCAGCGTGGCGATCAGCGTCGCATGGCCCATCACCAGCACGCCGCCATGGCGCGCGATCAGCGGCTTGCTGGCCACCGTGTAGTAGCTGAACAGCGCCGCCGCCAGCAGCAGCACCAGGTCGCCGCCGCTGGCCTGCCATTGGGCGCCGAGCAGCTTGTCCGACATGAAGAGCAGGGCGCCGGCCGCCGCGACCGCAACGCCGCCAACCTGGGCGCGGCTGAGCCGCTCCAGCCCGGAGGCGCGCAGTATCAGCAAGGTGAACACCGGCCCGCAGGCCAGCAGCACCGAGCTGGAGAAGGCGGTGGACCAATGCACGCCATAGGTGGCCAGCGCCAGATGCAGGCCCTGGCCGATCAGGCCCAGGCGCAGCAGCGCCAGCCAGTCGGCGCGCGGCAGGCGCGGCCAGGCCAGGCCGAAATGCCAGATCAGCAGCGCGGCCGCGCAGATGGGCATCAGCAGATAGCGCAGGAACAGAAAGCCCTCCGGCCCCATCACGCCGAACAGGGTCTTCTGCAGCGGGAAGTTCAGGCCCCAGACCAGGATGGTGGCGAGGCCGACCCAGAGGGCCTGGCGGGCGGCGGCGGCGGCGCTGGCGGACATGGGCGCCATCTTGCATCAGGCCTGCCCGGGGCTTGTGCGCCTGGCGGCATGCGCGAAACAAAAAAAGACCCCGCAGCGCCGAACGCTGGACGGGGTCACAGGGGAGGAACTCTGGGAAGGGGCGGCGGCGGCTCAGCGCTCGCGGCGCAAGGTGCCCTGGATGTTGTTGGCGCCGCCCATCATGAAGACGGTGTAGATGCCGCCGGACAGCACCGGCAGGCTGGAGACGCTGTAGACCGGTGTGGCCGAGGTCGGCGCGGTGATATTGAGCAGGGAGCTGCTGCTGTTGTTGACCGTGGCGACCGCCGAGGCCGTGCCCGGCAGCACATTGCTGGCGATGGCGCTGTAGTCCAGTGTCATCGTCAGGCCGGCGTTCAGGCGTGCGACGCCGTTGATGATGCGGAACTTGGCCGTGCCCGTGGTGGCGGGCAGGCGGTTGTCGTCGCTGATCACGCTGATCTGCGGCGCGCCGGGCTCACCCCAGACCAGCACCGTGTAGTCATTGCCGGCCGTCAGCGCCGGGGTGGCCACGGGCATGGCCTTGCCGTTGACATTGACCAGCAGGCTGGGGCTGCCGGCGGCCACGATCTGGTACTCGCCGATACTGGGCGCGGTCGAGGTCGGCATCAGGGCGGTGCCGGCCAGCGTGGCATTGACCTGGGCGCCGTCGGCCACCGCCGCGACCACACGGGCCCGCGCATTGGTGGCGCCATAGGCGTTGGCGCTGCCCTGCTGGGTCATCAGGATGCTGTTGACCAGCACGCCGCCGGGGGTCGGCGTGATCACCAGCGAGCCGACCTGCTTGCTGCTCAGCGTGATGCTGGGAATGTCCAGGCGCAGATCGCTCTTCTTGCCGGCGCCGGTGACGCGCACGCGGTAGGTGCCGCTGCTGATCGAGGTGTAGCCGCTGCTGCCGCCGCCGGCGATCGCGCTGATGGTGGGCGAGGCGTTGTCGAGGCTGTCGGTGTTCTGGGTCAGGTAGATGTCCAGCGTGCCGGCATCGGCGGCCAGGTTCAGCACCAGCAGCTTGCTGTAGTTCTCGGCCGGCGCTTCTTCCTCTTCCTGAAGAATGGTGCTCTTCATATTGCCGGCCCAGCCATAGGCGATCAGGCTGTAGTGGCTGCCCTTGGTCAGGGTCGGGTAGAGCGAGCTGATCGTGGTGCCGGCGTTCTTGACCAGGGTGGTGATGCTTTCGCCGGCCTTGGCCGAGGCATAGGCGCTGACGCCGCCATAGGCCACGCCGGTGGCGGCACTGGCGTCGCTGACCGTCAGGTCCAGCGTGCTGTAGGCACTGCTGGCGTTGACCAGACGGATCTGCGCGTTGCCGCTGTCGTCGTCACTGCCGCCGCCGCCGCAGGCCGCCAGCATTGCTGCGGAAACCGCCACACCCATGATCAAGCGCCTCGAAACCATCTCTCACTCCTTGTTGTTGGGCGCGATTGGAGCGGGCCGACATTGCTGGGCTTTGTCCTCGTATTGCTGAGTGTGAAGAAGTGTTGGGGCTACCATCCCGGGCGTCATCCGACGCGACCTGACCCCCGAGGATTGCCCGCCATGTCTTATCCCCATCTGCTGCAGCCGCTGGACCTCGGTTTCACGACGCTGAAGAACCGCGTGCTGATGGGCAGCATGCACACCGGCCTGGAGGACGGACGCAAGCACTTCGAGCGCATGGCGGTCTATTTCGCCGAGCGCGCGCGCGGCGAGGTCGGGCTGATCGTGACCGGCGGCTTCGCGCCGAATATCGAGGGCTGGGCCAAGCCCTTCGCCGGCACCCTGGCGAGCGCGGGCGCGGCGCGGCGGCACCGGCAGATCACCCAGGCCGTGCATGCCGAGGGCGGCAAGATCGCTTTACAAATCCTGCACACCGGGCGCTATGGCTACCACCCCTTCTGCGTCGCGCCCTCACGCATCCAGTCGCCGATCTCGCCCTTCACGCCGCGCGAGCTGTCGGCACGAGGCATAGAGCGCCAGATCCGCGCCTTTGTGCGCTGCGCCCGGCTGGCCCGCGAGGCCGGCTATGACGGCGTCGAAGTGATGGGCTCGGAAGGCTATTTCATCAACCAGTTCCTGGTCACACACACCAACCAGCGTAGCGACGGCTGGGGCGGCTCTTATGAAAACCGCATGCGTCTGCCGCTGGAAATCCTCGCGCGCATGCGCGAGGCGGTCGGGCCCGACTTCATCATCATCTACCGGCTTTCGATGCTGGATCTGCTGCCCGGCGGCAGCAGCTGGGACGAGGTCCTGACCCTGGCCAGGCGGGTCGCGGCCGGCGGCGCGACCATCATCAACACCGGCATCGGCTGGCACGAGGCGCGCATCCCGACGATTGCCACCAGCGTGCCGCGCGCCGGCTTTGCCTGGGTGACCGCCAAACTCAGGGCCCAGCTGCGGCAAGAGGGCATCACGACGCCGCTGATCACCAGCAACCGCATCAACACGCCCGAGGTGGCCGAGCGCCTGCTGGCCGAGGGCAGCGCCGACATGGTCAGCATGGCGCGGCCCTTTCTGGCCGATCCCGAGTTCGTCAAGAAGGCGCGCGAGGGCCGGGCCGACGAGATCAACACCTGCATCGCCTGCAACCAGGCCTGCCTGGACCACACCTTTGCGCAAAAGATCTCGACCTGCCTGGTGAACCCGCGCGCCGCCTTCGAGCAGGAGCTGCGCATCGTGCCGCTCGCGGCCACGCAGACGCCGCGCAAGAAGATCGCCGTGGTCGGCGCCGGCCCGGCCGGCCTGGCGGCGTCCACCACCTTGGCCGAGCGCGGCCACGAGGTGCATCTGTTCGACAGCGCGGCCGAGATCGGCGGCCAGTTCAATCTGGCCCGGCGCATTCCTGGCAAGGAAGAGTTCGGCGAGACCCTGCGCTATTTCGGCCGCCGCATAGACATCACCGGTGTGCGGCTGCATCTGAATCGGCGGGTGTCCGCCGCCGATCTGATGGCGTTTGACGAGGTGCTGCTGGCCTCCGGCGTGACGCCGCGCAACCCGCGCATCAAGGGCCAGGACGACCCGGCGCTGGCCGGCATGGTGCTGTCCTATATCGATGTGCTGCTCAAGCGCGCGCCGGTGGGGCAGCGCGTGGCCATCGTCGGCGCCGGCGGCATCGGCTTCGATGTGGCGGAGTTTCTGGTCGAAGGGGGGCACTCCCTGACGCTCGATCCGGCGGCCTGGCAGCGCGAGTGGGGCGTGGCCGATCCCGGCGAGGTGCGCGGCGGCGTGCGCCGCCCGCAGCCCTCGGCGCCGGCGCGCGCGATCACCTTGCTGCAGCGCAAGGCCGGCAAGC
This sequence comes from Roseateles cavernae, assembly GCF_040187885.1. Classification (NCBI taxonomy): domain Bacteria; kingdom Pseudomonadati; phylum Pseudomonadota; class Betaproteobacteria; order Burkholderiales; family Sphaerotilaceae; genus Roseateles; species Roseateles cavernae. The sequence goes on along the minus strand of NZ_JBDPLH010000001.1, from coordinate 671,653 downwards.
CCGGCGCGGGCCTGGGCAAGACCACCGGCTGGATCCATCGCGCGGCGCTGAAGATGAAGCAGGTCGAGATGCTGGCGGGCGTCAACTACGAGGCCATCAGCGCCGAGGGCCTGTGGGTCAGCTACGGCGAGAAGCGCCAGGACATGCAGCTGGTCGCGGCCGACACCGTGGTGCTGTGTGCCGGCCAGGAGCCGCTGCGCGAACTGGAGGCGCCGCTGCGTGCGGCGGGGCGCAGCGTGCACCTGATCGGCGGCGCGCTGGAGGCCGGAGAACTCGATGCCAAGCGTGCAATATTGCAGGGAACCCGGCTCGGCAGCAGCCTGTAAACCCTAGCCAGACTCAAGCCGGGCGCAGACACTCCGACAGCCTCAGGGAATGATGAGGGGACAAGCGCCACGAGCGCTTGTGACACATAAAGCAGTCACCACCGGCGCAGCGTCGCGCCGGCATGTCGTGAACCGAGGGTCTGTCCGTCCATGAGCTTGATCAACCGTCGCCGTCACCGGCCGCTGGCTGGATTCGCGCTGCTGTCGCTGCCGGCGGCCGCCGCCTGGGCGGACACCGCCGGCGGGCTGCGCGACCCGACGCTGTGGCTGGGCGCCTTCTGCGTGGTCGGCGCGCTGGCCATGGGCGCGACCCTGGGCCTGGTCTGGCAGCAGCGCCGCTGGCTGCGCCAGCGCCGCGCCGAGCTGCTCACCGCGCGCCGCGAGCGCAGCCGCCTGGCGGCCCTGCTCAATGCCATCCCCGACGCGGTCTATCTGAAGGACGCCAGCGGCGCCTACGAGGCCTGCAACCCGGCCTTCGAGCGCCTGATCGGCCTCAGCGAGGCGCAGCTGCAGGGCAAGCGCGACACCGACCTGGCCGAGCCGCTGCCCGAGCGCGGCCGCGCCTGGGCGCGCGGCACCGACGGTGTGCGCCTGTGCCTGGACATGCAGCAGGCGCCGGTGCGTGCCGAGGGCCAGTCGCTGGGCCTGCTGGGCGTGGCGCGCGACATGACCGAGCTGCAGCTGGCGCTGGACGAGCTCAAGCGCGCGGCCATGGTGTTCGAACATTGCGCCGAGGGCATTCTGCTGCTCGACGCCCAGGTGCGGGTGGTCGATGCCAACCCGGCCTTCTTCCAGATCAGCGGCCTCGACTCGCGCGAGGTGCTGGGCCAGCTGCCGCAGCCGCTGCGCCCCGGCGAGCAGGCGCCCGAGCTGCAGGCCCAGCTCGCCGAAGCGCTGGAGCGCGAGGGCAAGTGGTGCGGCGAGCTGACCTTGCGCCGGCACGATGGCGAGCCGGTGCCGGTCTGGGCGACGCTGGTGCGCGTGCAGCCCGGCAGCTCCAGCCCGCTGCAGCACCTGCTGGTGCTGACCGATATCTCCAAGATCAAGCAGACCGAGGCCGAGCTGCTGCACCAGTCGCTGCACGACCGCCTGACCGGCCTGCCCAACCTGGCCCTGCTGCGCGACCGCGTGACGCGCCAGATCAGCATCGCCCAGCGCGACCACACCTGCGTGGCCGTGCTCTACATCGATCTGGACGGCTTCCGCGATGTCAACGACATCGCCGGCCATGCCGCCGGCGACGAGGTCATCAAGGTCACGGCCGAGCGCTTCATCAATGTGGTGCGGGCCAGCGACTCGGTGGCTCGCGTCGGGGCCGACGAGTTCGTCGTCGTGCTCTCGGGCCTGGTCGACGAAGAGACCGCGATGCGCCTGGGCGACCGGCTGATCCAGGCCATGGACGAGCCCATCATGGTCGGCGCCCAGCGCTTCAACCTGGGCGCCAGCATCGGCCTGGCGCTGTTCCCGACCGACGGCACGACGGTGGACGACCTGCTGCGCAATGCCGAGGCCGCGATGTGCCGCGCCAAGCTGAGCGCACGCAACACGGTCCAGGCCTACCGGCCCGAGCTGACCCAGGCGGTGCAGCAGCGCTTCGAGCTGACCCATGCGCTGCGCCTGGCCAATGAGGCGGCGCAGTTCCGCATCGAATATCAGCCGCAGGTGCGCCTGTCCGACGGCGAGCTGATCGGCGCCGAGGCCTTGCTGCGCTGGCGCCATCCGACCCGCGGCCCGATCTCGCCGGCCGAGTTCATCCCGCTGGCCGAGGACACCGGCCTGATCATCCCGATCGGCCGCTGGGTGCTGCAGGAGGCCTGCGCCCAGGCGGCGCGCTGGCAGGGCCAGCCGGGCAAGCCGCAGCAGATCGCGGTGAATGTCTCGGCGCGCCAGCTGCGCCAGGCCGATTTCGTCGAGACCGTCGATTTCATCCTGGCCGAGACCGGCTGCCCGCCGCAGGCGCTGGAGCTGGAGGTCACCGAGAGCCTGCTGCTAGAGGACGCCGAGGCGGCCATCGCGCTGCTGACCCAGCTGACCGAGCGCGGCGTGCGGGTCGCGATCGACGACTTCGGCACCGGCTACTCCTCGCTGTCCTATCTGAAGCGCATGCCGGTGCAGACCCTGAAGATCGACCGCAGCTTCGTCTCCGAGCTGGGCACCGACAGCAATGTGGCGGCGATCGCCCGCACCGTCATCGTGCTGGCGCGCAGCCTGAACCTGGATGTGCTGGCCGAGGGTGTCGAGACCGCCGAGCAGGCCGCCTGGCTGCGCCGCGAGGGCTGCGACTGGGCCCAGGGCTGGTTCTATGGCCGCGCGATGCCGGCCGAGGACTTCAGCTTCACGCCGCCGCCCGAGCCCGACCGCAAGCCGGCCGTGCGCCGCCTGCAGCTGGCGTGATCGGCCGGGGCGTCATCGCCATCGCGTAGCATGCCGGCCATGCTGGAAAACCCGGATTCTTCACCTCTCGCCACCTGGGCGCTGCTGACCCGGCTGGGCGAGGCGCAAATCCTTGTGCCGCTGCTGCTGGCCGCGATGCTGTGGCTCTGGCTGGGCGCCGGCCAGGGTCGGCTGGTGCTGCGCTGGCTGACCTGCCTGGCCCTGGCCGCCGGGCTGACCGCGCTCAGCAAAGTGGCCTTCATGGGCTGGGGCCATGGCTCGGCGCGCTGGGACTTCACCGGCTTCTCGGGCCATGCGATGTTTGCCGCCGCCTGCTTTCCGCTGCTGGCCTGGGTCGCGCTGCTGGGCCGGGACCGGCTGATGCAGAAGCTGGCCGTGATCGCCAGCTTTGTGCTGGCGGCCCTGGTGGCCTACTCCAGACTGGAAGTGCACGCTCACTCGGCCTCCGAATCGGCGAGCGGTTTCGCGCTCGGCGCGCTGGCCAGCGTGATGGCGCTGCGCGGCGCGCCGGCCCTGCGCTTGGCCCTGCCGCTGTGGCTGCCGGCCGCGCTGGCTGCCGGCCTGCTGGTCCTGCCGCTGAGCGCGCCGCGATCGCGCAGCCATGATCTGATGGTGGAGTTGTCCTTGCAGCTCTCGGGCCGGCCTCAGGTCTACACCCGCCAGGACCTGCATCGTCGCCGGCTGCCGCCCAGGCTCAGTGCAGTGCCGCACCGCCTTGCTGGCACCACAGCGCCAGCAGCGTCTCGTCCGCTTCCTCGCTGATCACCAGGCCCTGGCTCAGCTCGAAGCTGGAGTCGAACCAGCCGCAGCGCGCACCCGGCTCCGTCAGCAGCGCGGCCATCAGGGCCTGGCCGGCTTGGGTGGCGGTGCTGGTCTGGCGGGCCTGGACTTGCATGATGGACTCCGGGGAAGTGGGCTGGCGATGGATTCAGTGTGGTCGCCGGCCGGGCGCTTTCCCATCACACGCAGGGAGGGGCGATGGGGGAGGGGGTGGTCTTGCCACCCCCCGCCGGGGGGCTCCGATAGACCTTGAAACTCAGCCTTTCACCGCCTAGGCGCCTCAGATCGGCAGCGCCGTCGTGTGCTTGACCTCCTCCATCACCGCATAGGTGCGGGTCTCCCGCACGCCCGGCAGGGTCCAGATCACGCTGCCGATGAACTCGCGGTAGTGGCCCATGTCCGCCACCCGGGTCTTCAAGAGGTAGTCGAAGCCGCCGGCCACCAGATGGCATTCCATGATCTCGGGCCGGGCCTGGACGGCGGCCTTGAAGTTGTCCATCACATCGTGCACCGTGCGGTCCAAGAGGATCTCGATGAAGACCAGCATGCTGACGCCCAGCTTGGCGGGGTTCAGCCGCGCCTCGTAGCCGAGGATGTAGCCCTCGCGGGTCAGGCGCTTGACACGCTCCAGCACCGCGGTCGGCGACAGATGCACCGCCTCGGCCAGCTTCAGATTGGAGATGCGGCCATCGGCCTGCAGCGCGCGCAGAATGCGGGCATCGATCTTGTCGAGTTCGTTGGTCACGGGATTTTTGTCGTCTGAAGTGTCTTGCTTCCGAATTTAATCCATGTGAGAGATCAATAAAGTTCAGGCATTCACTAGCTCCACCTCTCTGGGGACCGTCATGACCGCCTTTGCCCTGCTGCCCGAAGCTGCCCGCCTGCCCGACCCCTACCGCGCCGAGATCCCGGTGGTCACCGCGTTGGCCGCCAGCGTCAGCCTCGACTGGCCGGCGGTGATCGATCAGGCCGGCCCCTGGGTGCAGCAGGTGCGCGCCAACCCGGCACCGTTCTGGGCGATGGAGTCGCTGCTGCGCGAATACCCGATCACCAGCAGCGAGGGCCTGGCCCTGATGCGGCTGGCCGAGGCCTTGCTGCGCGTGCCCGATGTGCCGACCGCGATTGCCTTGACGGCCGACCAGCTGGGCCGGGGGCAGTTCGACGGCGCGTCGGAGGGGCCGCACAAGATGCTGGCCAGCCTGTCCGCCTCGGCCATCTCGCTGTCCAAGAAGTTCCTGCCCAATGCCGAGGGCGAGGGCGGCCTGCTGACCCGGCTGGGTGCGCAGACCGTGGTCGCGGCCACGGTGCGCGCGATCCAGCTGCTGGGTCGCCAGTTCGTCTTGGGTCGCAATATCCAGGAGGCGATGGGCGAGGCGGCGGATGCCCGCAAGGCCCAGCCGATGTTGCGCTTCTCCTACGACATGCTGGGCGAGGGCGCCCGCACCGAGAGCGACGCGCGCCGCTACCAGGCCGCCTATATCGGCGCGATCAAGGCCATTGCGGCCGGCGCCAAGGCGGCCTCGCCCGAAGGCGCCGACGGCATCTCGATCAAGCTCAGCGCGCTGTTCTCACGCTACGAGGTGCTGCAGCGCGAGCGCGTGTTCGCCGAGCTGCTGCCGCGGGTCTGGCAACTGATCGAGCTGGCCGCCCAGGCCAATATCAATCTGACCATCGACGCCGAGGAGGTCGACCGCCTGGAGCTCTCGCTGGATGTGCTGGACGCGCTGGCGGCCCGCATCGCCGGCCACTACCCGCAGTGGCGCGGTTTCGGCCTGGCCGTGCAGGCCTACCAGACCCGCGCGCTGGACGTGGTCAACGAGGTGGCGGCGATTGCCCGCAAGCATGGGCTGCGCTTCATGGTGCGCCTGGTCAAGGGCGCCTACTGGGACGGCGAGATCAAGCGCGCCCAGGAGCAGGGCCTGGCCGCCTACCCGGTGTTCACGCACAAGCAGCACACCGATGTCTCCTATCTGGCCTGCGCCCAGGCGCTGATCGCGCATGCCGATGTGATCTATCCGCAGTTCGCCAGCCACAACGCCGGCACCATCGCGGCCATCGTGCAGATGGCGCGCAAGGCCAAGGCCCCGTTCGAGATGCAGCGCCTGCACGGCATGGGCGAGGGCGTCTACCGCGAGGTCTTGAAGGACGGCAGCATCCCCTGCCGCGTCTACGCGCCGGTCGGCGAGCACCGCGATCTCCTGGCCTATCTGGTGCGCCGCCTGCTGGAGAATGGCGCCAACAGCTCCTTCGTCCACCAGCTGGCCGATGTCAATGTGCAGGTGCCCGAGCTCTTGGGCTCGCCGCTGGAGCAGGTGGCCGCTCAGGGCGCCCTGCCGCTGCCGGTGGCCCTGTACGGCAGCCGCCGCGCCAACTCCAGCGGTGCCGACCTGAGCGCGCCGGCCCAGCGCCAGCCCTTTGTCGACGCGATCGCCGCCGCCCGCATCGCGCCGGTGGCCGAGGCCACGGCCGCCGAGGTTGAGGCCGCGATGCAGCGCCTGGCGGCCGGCTTCCCGGGCTGGAACGCCACGCCGGTGGCCGAGCGCGCTGCCATCCTGCGCCGCGCCGCCGATGCGCTCGATGCGCGGCTGCACGAGTTCAGCGGCCTGCTGGTCAAGGAGGCCTACAAGACCGCCGGCGACTGCATCGCCGAGGTGCGCGAGGCGGTCGACTTCCTGCGCTACTACGCCGACGAGGCCCAGGCCCAGCCGCAACTCATGGGGCGCGGCGTCTTCGTCTGCATCAGCCCCTGGAACTTCCCGCTGGCCATCTTCGCCGGCCAGGTGGTCGCCGCCTTGGTGGCCGGCAACACGGTGGCGGCCAAGCCGGCCGAGCAGACCCCGTTCGTCGCGCTGAAGTTGGTCGAGCTGCTGCACGAGGCCGGTGTGCCGGCCGATGCGCTGCAGCTGCTGCACGGCGCCGGCGAGACCGTCGGCGCCGGCCTGGTGGCCCATGGGCAGACGGCCGGTGTCTGCTTCACCGGCTCGACCCAGGTGGCGCAAATCATCAACAAGACCCTGGCCGCCAAGCCCGGCCCCATCGTTCCCTTGATCGCCGAGACCGGCGGCATCAACGCGATGCTGGTCGACTCGACGGCCTTGCCCGAGCAGGTCATCGACGCCGTGGTGCAGAGCGCCTTCCGCTCGGCCGGCCAGCGCTGCTCGGCGCTGCGCCTGCTGTGCGTGCACGAGAGCATTGCCGACGGCCTGATCGAGATGCTGGCCGGCGCGCTGCGCGAGCTGTGGGTCGGCCGTCCGGATGATCTGGCCACCGATGTGGGCCCGGTGATCGACGACGAGGCCTTCGAGAACATCGCCCGCCATGTCGAGCGCCTGAAGCGCGAGGCGACACTGATTGCCGAGGCGCCGGTGCACGACAGCATGCCGCGCCTGGTCCAGCCGGTGGCCTTCGAGCTGGGCCGCATCGCCCAGCTGGGCGCCGAGATCTTCGGCCCGGTGCTGCATGTGGTGCGCTGGAGCGGCGAGCCGGACGCGGTGATCGAACAGATCAACGCGCTGGGCTTCGGCCTCACCTTGGGCATCCAGACCCGCATCGACAGCCGCGCCCAGCGGCTCGCGAGCCTGGCCAGGATCGGCAATGTCTATGTGAACCGCAACATCATCGGCGCCGTGGTCGGCGTCCAGCCCTTCGGCGGCGAGGGCCAGTCCGGCACCGGCCCCAAGGCCGGCGGCCCGCACTATCTGCAGCGCTTCGCGGCGGTGGCCGAGGCCGGACTGGAAACGACGACAGGCGCTGCTGCTTCAAGCAGTAGCAGCGTTTCGGCAGCACCGATCCCCGCCGACGCGCTGGCTGCGCTGCAGCAGGCCCAGGCGCACTGGCGCGAGCGCCCGGTGGCCGAACGCGCCGCGCTGATCAAGCGCGCCGGCGCGAGCCTGGACACCGCCAGCGCCGCGCTGATCGCTGCCCTGGCCCAGCAGGCCGAGCAAGACCTGACCCCGAAGGCCCTGCCGGGCCCCACCGGCGAAAGCAACGAGCTGCGCCAGCATGCCCGCGGCGTCTTCGTCGCCCTGGCCGCCGGCGCCGGCCAGCGCGGCCTGAGCGGTGTGGTCGCCAGCGCATTGCTGGCCGGCAATGCGCTGGCCCTGCTGGTCGATGAGCACAGCCGGCCCCTTGCCGAGAAGCTGCTGCAGGCGCTGAGCGGCGCCGGTCTGGACCGGAGCCTGGTGCAAGTCATCGGCCACGAGGGCCAGACCACCTGGATCGCCAGCGCCGGCATCGCCGGCGTCTGCCTGGCCACGCCCGACGCCGCCCTGGCCCGCCAGGTCCAGCGCCAGCTGGCCGAACGCCCCGGCGCCATCCTGCCGCTGATCACCGCCTTCGAAGCCTGCAGCGTTGGCCAGCTCTACCGCTTTGCGGCGGAGCAGACGCTGACGATCAATACGGCAGCAGCGGGGGGCAACGCGGCGTTGCTGGCGGGGGGGCATTGATGCGGGGCGGATGACGAGGGCGGGTTTGGGCTCCGAGTGCTGGTGACAGCAACAAGCGATTGCGAAAGTTCATCTGCTTCCTCGGATCGGCGTCAATCGCCTCAACCCCCACTCTCTGCCGCGAACTCTCCGGTTTTTGGATCGCGAATGAAGGCGGAGCCGCCTGGCTCGTCAAGCAGGCTACGGAATGAATCGTCTTTGCTCAAGACCGCGCCAAGAGAAACATAAGCCAAGTTCTCGCTGTCTGACATGTACTCATCTGACTCATCGTTTGCAGTGATGCGCCAACCGCTATCGTTGTCCTCATCTGGATCCTCTCGGTAGAGGTAGCCGACCAACTTCCCCTCGTCCAGGACTCTCTTGGTGACGAAGCATCGCTTGATGTAGCGCTCGACCAAGTTGTCGTCGTCATCGTGCTCAGTGTTGATCACATGGCATGGTTGGAACGACACAGGATCGTCACACTTCAAGTCATGGATGTAGCGAGGCTCGTTGTTCAAGCGCCCGCGGAAGCTTCCATCGGAACGGAGTTCATCCACCAGAACCCACATGCGTTCTGCTCTGGGTGCCTCAGGATCGTCGCTGCTGAAACAGAAGATGAGCTTTACGACTTCGCCGGGCCGCACGCGTGAGATGAGTTCGCGTGACGGTTTGTAGAACGTGTACGGACTCTCTGCCGCAATCGGGTCAGCATCTTCAAGGTGCCAACTAGGCATACAAGGTTCCTGTGCGGGCTAGTGAATGAAAGGGACTTCCCCGTCCCGAACTTGCCGCATAGCGGCAGCTAGCCCGACATCGCCGGCTGTTGATAATTGGATCGAATCTGACGAGGCCATGTGGCCAATTATGGGCGGGCGCCGAACCGCGAAGCTGCGGAATCGCCCTCGCCAGCCCTTTGGGGGAATCGTTCGGCGCTAGCGACGTTTCCGCAACTCGGCGCTGAGCGGTTCGGCCAGCGACACCTACCCGTCAAGACCTGTCCCCGCATGCCTCGATGCCCGTCGTGCGCTTGGCACGCGGGGCCGCAACAGCCACGAACAGCCAGTCGTCAGGAACGGCTCGACCCCAGCGCAACCCCCGCCATCAGCTCATCAATCCACTCCATGAAGACCCGCAGCTTCGCGCCGACATGCCGTGTCGGCGGGTAGGCGATGTATATGGGCATGGCGTCGATCTGCCAGTCGTCGAACAAGGGCAGCAGCTCGCCGCGCGCCGCATGGGGCTCGGCCATGTAGCGCGGCAGCCAGAGCAGGCCCATGCCGGCGAGGCCGGCCGCGAGATAGGCGTTGCCGTCGTCGGCCGCGACGATGTAGCGGCCACTGACCTCGACGGACTCCCCGGCGGCGCCCCGGCCGCGTCGCATCGGCATCGTCGCCACCCGGCCGCTGCCGGAGCGCAGGAAGCCGACGATACGGTGCTGCGTGGCGTCGTCGTTCAGCTCGGCGGGATGGGTGGGCGTGCCCGCGCGCTGCAGATAGTCGGGCGCGGCATAGACGCCGAGTGGCAGCTCGCCGACGCGCCGCGCGATCAGCGAAGGCACGGTGACCTCGCCGCCGCGCAGCACGCAGTCGACCTTGTCGCCGATCACGTCGACGATGCGGTCGCTGACGCCCATATCGATCTGGATTTCCGGATAGCGCGCATGGAACTTGGGTAGCGCCGGCATCAGGACCAGGCGCGCGAACGGGCTCGGCACATCCACCCGCAGGCGGCCGCGCGGCGCCGCCGTGAGGCCGGCCAGCCCGGCATCGGCTTGCTCCAGGTCCGCGAGCACGCGCACGACGCGCTCGTAGTACGCGGCGCCCTCGGGCGTCACCGTCACCCGGCGGGTCGTGCGGTGCAGCAGCTTGACGCGCAGCCGCGCCTCCAGCTGCTGCACCAACTGGGTCACGGTGGTCTTGCTCAGGTGCAGGGTCTGCGCCGCTTTGGTGAAGCTGCCGGCCTCCACCACGCGGGCGAAGGCTTGCAGCGCGTCGAATCGGTCCATCGGCAGGGTCAGCTTGTGAGAGGCAGGGGGTGAGGGCTTGGCGGCGATTGTCCCGATTCGCCAAACAGTCATTGTGCGAGCTGCTTGTTTATCGCGCGGCGCTGGCTTCCTAAAGTCCCGGCATCCGACCCCTTTTCACTTATTTCATTCATGCCTTCAAGGAGTTCCCGCATGTCCGCACGCGATGTTGTCATCCCCGCCGGCCGCCACGCGCTCTACGCGCTGCACCGCTATTCGCCGGCCATCCGCTCCAACGGTTTGCTGTTCGTTTCGGGCCAGGTCGGCAGCCGGCCCGATGGCTCGCCCGAGCCCGAGCTCGATGAGCAGGTGCGCCTCGCCTTCCGCAATCTCAACGCCATCCTCGCCGAGGCCGGCTGCAGCTTCGGCGATGTGATCGATGTGACGGTCTTCATGGTGAACCCCCAGGACCATTTCGAACGCGCCTGGGCCGTGGCTGCAGAGTACTGGGGCGAGGCGCCGTATCCGACCGCCACCGCCGTCGGTGTCACCTGGCTGGCCGGCTTCCAGTTCGAGATCAAGGTGATCGCCAGGCTGCCCAAGGCCCAGACGCACTGAGGCGCTGGCTCAACCCTCCGCCAGGGCCCGCGCGCGCCAGAACCCCGCATCGATCAGCTGCTCGGCGCCGCTCACCTCGTTGACCAGCCAGAACTGCAGCCCGTCCGGGCTCAGCCGGCTGACCTCGCCGGTGTGGCGGCCGGCCCGCACGCGCCGGCCCAGGGCATTGGCCGGGAAGTCCGGCTGCCGCGCCAGATCCCTGAGGTCCAGCGCCACGCGCGCATCGCCGGCCAGGCGCAGGCGCTGCACCAGGGGCGCGAGCAGGGGGCTGGCCGCGTCGCTGGCCGAGAGATAGACGATCAGCTTGGCCTGGGCGCGGCTGAACGCGACATTGAGCAGGCGCTGCGCCTCCTCGCCGTGCAGAAAAGGCTGGCTGCCGTCGACCGGATCGAACAGCACCACCGGCGCCTCGCTGCCCTGGGCCCGGTGCACGGTGCTGACCTTGACAGCCGTGTCGGGCACGCCGTGCTCGCGCAGGCAGCGGCGTATCAGCGCGCGCTGGGCGCGAAACGGCGTCAGCACGATCAGCTCTTGCGGCCGCCAGTCTCCGCTGGCGAGCGCGGCCGCCACGGCCCGGGCCATGGCTTCGGCCGACTCGCGCCTGACCGGTCCGCGCTCGGCCGCCGACCAGGCGCCGTCACTCCTGATGCGGTGCAGCCGCACATGGGTGTCGGCATCGGCCTCGCCCAGCGCGCGCCGGCGCGCCGCTGCCCAGGCGGGCGTGGCCTGGGCGTCGGCGGCCACCCGCAGCGCGCCCGCGTAGAACAGCGCGCTGACCAGCTCGCTGATCGGCGCGGCCATGCGCGACTGCTCGTCCAGCAGGGCCACCGAGGGCCCCTGGCGCGGCATCTCGGCAAAGGCCGAGCGGCCCAGCCAGCGGCGCGCGCCGCGATCCGGGCTGCGCAGCACCGGCGAGAGCTGCTGCGGGTCGCCGGCGAACAGCCGGGCGCGGCCCAGCGGCATCAGCGCCAGCGCATGGGCCAGGCTGACCTGGCTGGCCTCGTCGAAGACCAGCAGGTCGAACGGCGGCTCGTCGGCATCGCTGCCACTCAGCTCGCGCAGCGTCTTCAGCGTGAAGGCGGCGCGGGTGGTGGTCATGCTGGCCAGCCGGCAGCGCCGCAGCACCTGCAGCGAGGCGGCGCGCAGTTCCTCGCGCAGCGCCGCGACGCGGTCGGCCCAGGCCTTCAGCGCGCCGGCATCGCCGCGCGCCGAAGGCCGCGCCGCCTCGGCCCGCGCCAGCCGGCCGATCAGGCCCCGGTCGTCGCTCGGGATCAGGTGCTCGCGGCCGGCATAGGCCGCGGCATCGAAGCGGGTGCCCAGGCGCTGCACGCCGGCCCGGTACTGCTCGCGCCGGCCTTTTTCCAGCGCCTTGTCGACCGCGATGGTGGCCAGGTCCACTGCCTGGTTGGTGGTCGAGAGCAGCAGCACGCGGGCCTCGGGCCGGCGCTCCAGATACTCGGCCAGCAGCACGCCCAGGGTCGTGGTCTTGCCGGTGCCGGGCGGGCCCCACAGAAAGGCGCTGCTGTGCTGCACCAGGGCCAGCGCGGCGCGCTGTGCCGGGCGCAGCCAGCGAAACGGCGCGCCGTTCAGCGCCGTGGCGGCGTCCACCGGGCGGGGCCGGCCCAGATCGGGCAGGCAGGCCAGCGCGCGCTCGGCCCAGGGCGTGTCCCACCAGGCCTCGGCGACGGCGTTCAGAAAGCGGGTCGGGTACAGGCGTATCAGGCAGTCCGGCCCCGGCGGCGCGCTGCTGGCGTTCTGCAGCAGCAGCTGGTCCTCCTCGGCCAGCACGGCCAGCACGCTGGCCCCGCCCTTGACCGGCGCGCCCCACCAGGCCGAGGCCCCGTCCAGGCTGTCGTCCAGCAAGGCCTGGGCCGAGGCGGCGCCCGGCCGCTGGCCTTCGGCATAGACATAGCCCGGCTCCAGCGTGACGCGCCACAGCATGCCCTCGCACTCGCTGCGCAGCACCTTGAAGTCGTAGAACTCGGGCGTCGCCGCCAGCTCGGCGGCCAGCGCCGCGCGCAGATCGGCCAGGCTCATCGGGAGGAGGGAGGGGAGGCCGGCAGGCTTGCCAGATAGGCCAGCAGATTCGCCATCTTCTGGTCGCTAAAGCCGATGCTGAAGAAGCGCATCTTGGTGCCCGGCACGCTGCGCTCGGGGTCGCGGATAAAGGCCGCCAGGGTAGTCGCCGACCAGACGATGCCGGAGTTCTTCATCGCGGCCGAGTAGCTGTAGTCGGGCGTGGACCCGGCCGGCCGCCCGACGATGCCATTGAGCTGCGGCCCGAAGCCGCCGCGCGCCGAGGGGCCGACCTGATGGCAGGACGCACAGGCAGCCACAAAACTCGCCTTGCCGGCCGCGATATCGCCCACCGGGCCGGCCGCGCAGGCGCCCGTCGGGCCGAGCGCGAGCAGGGCGGCGAGGGTCAGGCTGGCGTGGGTCGACAAGGTCCGGGAAGGCAAGGCCGCGAGCGCCGGGGTCAGGACTTGATCTGCCCGCCGCTTGCGCTGCTGCCGGCGGGGCGGGTGGTCGCGGGGCTGTCAGGGCAGCCCACGAACTTGGCCGGCTCGACAGGCACTGGCCCGAACCACTCGACAGCCCCGGCAATGCCACCGAAGCGAACAATCCATGCCCGCGTCCCGCCCATATCGACCAGGCCGTTGTATTTGTAGCCATCCATCGCCAAGGGCGAGTCGAACAGCACGAAGCGCTTGAGTTGGGTCTCGAGCTTGTCCGGAAATTCCGGTGCGGCGCCAAGCGCTGGCGCCTCGCTGAACTTGGCCAGCAAGCCCGCTCGATCACAGGGCGCGGCAGTGGCCGCATGAGCCGAGACGGCGAGCATCAGCGAGACGGCGATGGTGGGCTTGCGCATGTGAGTGATCTCATGGATTGCGTTGATCTGCCACCGCGAGGCGCAGGGCTGATGACGACAGTATCCCAGCGCCAACGACGACGCTGCCTCGCGGATGCGGATGGCTTCGCGCCATGCCCCCAAAAGCGAAACCCCAAGCCACATCGCTGTGCTTGGGGTCGGGGTGGCGTTCAAACCGGTGCTCTTGTGAAGCGGTGGTCCTGACGCGAGATCGGGCGGGTGGCCTGGGCGCTGTCGGAGTGGGTAACTCAGTGCCTTCAGTGTAGGGAACAGGGCTTGGCAGATGATTGCGAAGATGGCTTGGAATTCATCCAATGCGCAATAATCTGCCAATAATCAATTTCTTAAGGGTTGCTGATTGGCCATCGACAAGTTTGACAGGCAGATTCTGGAAATTCTTCAGAAGGAAGGCCGCATCCACAACCAGGAGCTGGCGGACCGGATCGGGCTGTCGCCCTCGCCCTGTCTGCGGCGGGTGCGGGCGCTGGAGGAGGCCGGGCTGGTGAGCGGCTACCGCGCGGTGGTGGACGCCAAGAAGCTGGGCCTGACCCTGATGGCCCTGGTCCATATCTCGATGGATGTGCATACGCCGGAGCGCTTCGCCGGCTTCGAGGCGGCGGTGGCCTTGCTGCCCGAGGTGCTGGAGTGCCTGCTGATCACCGGCCAGGCCGCCGACTACCAGCTGAAGGTGGCGGTGCGTGATATGGACCATTACCAGGCCCTGCTGCTGGGTCATCTGACCCGCATCCCCGGGGTGACCGGCGTGCACAGCAGCTTTGTGCTGCGCAGCGTGCTGAAGGACGCGGTGGTGCCGGTCCATCTGGCGGCCTGAGCACCGACATCTGGGCTCAGGCCTGCCAGACCGCGTAGCCGGCCTCGCGCAAGCCGATCGCCAGCTCCACCTCCATCTCGCGGGCGGCCTCGTAAGGCATGGGGTTGTAGACCGCGTAGAGCTCGGGCAGCAGGCGCAGCCCGTAGTCGCGCACCAGGCGGTTGGCCTGCACGCCGGCCTTGTGGCGGTCGAAGCGCAGGTCCGGGTCTAGCCCGGTCATGCCGACATAGACGCAGGGCTTGCGGATGTCGTGGTCGGGATTGGCGCGGCGAAAGCTCGCCAGGTTCCAGACGCGGTCGGACAGTTCGACGACGTAGACGTGGTGGTGGTGGCGCGGGCGCGGCGGCATGGCAGCCGCGATTGTCGCGGTGGCAGAAAATGCCCGCGCCAGCCCTTACCATCGCCGCATGAAAACAAGCTATCTCTTCGGCGCCATCCTGGCCTGCAGCGTCATCGGCGCCGTGCTGGGCAACCGCTCGGCCAAGACCCTGGCCCTGATCGCCTCGGGCGCGCTGTCCATCTACGGCCTGGCCCGCGTGCTGGGCTGATGCAGCCGGGCTGACATCGCCGCCATGTACGCGAACTTCTTCGGCCTGCAGCAAGAGCCGTTCTCGATCGCGCCGGACCCGCGCTATCTGTTCATGAGCGAGCGCCATCGCGAGGCGCTGGCCCATCTGCTCTATGGCCTGCGCGGTGGCGGCGGCTTCGTGCTGCTGACCGGCGAGATCGGTGCCGGCAAGACCACGGTGTGCCGCTGCTTCCTGGAGCAGATTCCGGCCCAGGACTGCAATGTCGCCTACATCTTCAACCCCAAGCTGACTGTCACCGAGCTGCTGAGGACGGTGTGCGAGGAATATCACATCGAGCTGGGCCCGGGCGAGCTGCGCACGGTCAAGCCCTATGTGGACGCGTTGAACACCTTTCTGCTGGCCCAGCATGCGGCCGGCCGCAACACGGTGCTGATCATCGACGAGGCGCAGAACCTCGCGCCCTCGCTGCTGGAGCAGCTGCGCCTGCTGACCAATCTCGAAACCCGCGAGCGCAAGCTGCTGCAGATCGTGCTGATCGGCCAGCCCGAGCTGCGCACCATGCTGGCCGCCCCCGAGCTGGAGCAGCTGGCCCAGCGCGTGATCGCGCGCTTTCATCTGCAGGCCCTGTCGGAGGCCGAGACCGCGCAGTATGTGCGGCACCGGCTGGGCGTCGCTGGCTTCGGTGGGTCGCTGGCCCTGCCCTTCGATCGCGCGGCACTGCGCCAGATCCACCGGCTCGCGCGCGGCGTGCCGCGGCGCATCAATCTGCTGTGCGACCGCGCCCTGCTGGGCGCTTATGCCCAGGGCCGCCAACGCATCGATCGCAAGACGCTGGACAAGGCCGCCGCCGAGGTGTTCGACGACGCGGCCTCGCGGCCCAATTCCGGTTTTGGACGGCGCCGGGCCTGGATGCTCGGGGCCGGCGGCGCGCTGACCGCCGCCGCCGTGTTCGCACTGGCCACGCGCGCGCTGGGGCCTGAGGCCGAACGGCCTGTCGCCGTCGTTGCGGCGGCTGCCTCGGCTGCGGCCAGCGCTGCGCCGAGCGCTTCTTCCGTGGCTGCTGCTTCCGCCGCCAGCGCGGCCGCCTCCGCCCCGGTGCCGCGACCCGATCCGGCCGCGACGATCACACTGGCCTTGCGCAGCGAGGCCGATGCCTGGCGTGAGCTGGCGGCGCTCTGGGCACTGCCGCCGCCCAGGGCCGAGGCCGACTTCGCCGGGCTCTGCGCGGGCCTGCGCAAGACCGCGCAGACCAGTGCCGGCCCGACGCCCCAGTGTTTCACCCAGAGCGGCACTGCTGACGGCGGACTGGCCCTGCTGCGCCTGCTGGACCGCCCCGCCATCCTGACCCTGCACGACGCCAGCGGCGAGCCCGCCTATGTGCTGCTGCAAAGCCTGGGCGGCCAGCACGCCACCGTCAGCGCCGGCGGCCACACGCAGACCGTCAGCCTGCTGGCTCTGGACCGGCAGTGGCGCGGCGAATTCAGGACCCTGTGGCGCGCGCCGCCGGCCTACCAGGGCCGCATCACCAGCGGCCCGCTGCCGGCCTGGCTCGATGCCCGGCTCGACCAGGCCTTCTCCGGCGCGCCGGCTGCGGAGGGCGCGCCGGTGCCGCTCGGCCTCAAGTACGACCAGGCGCTGCGCGCCAAGGTGGCGGCCTTCCAGCGCGCCCAGGGGCTGCGCAGCGACGGCCTGGCCGGCCCTGTCACGCTGATGCTGCTCAACCGCGCCAGCGGCATCGACGAGCCGCGCCTGCAACAAGCCCTGGCCGGGCACTGAAGCACCATGTCCTACATCCTCGATGCCTTGCGGCGTGCCGAATCCGAACGGGAGCGCGGCAACGTGCCCGGCCTGCACGCCAACCCCATCCCCGCCGACCATGCCGATGATGACGAGACCGCCGTGCCGGCGCGACGCTGGCTGTGGGGCGCGGCGGTGCTGGCGCTGGGCGCCGCGGCCCTCGCCACCTGGCTGCTCCGGCCCGGTGCCGCGCCGGCCCCGGTGCAGCTGGCCAGTGCGCCGCCACCGCCGCCACCGATCCAGCGCTCACCGGCCGCCGCGCCCCAGCCCGGCCCCGAGCTGAAGCGGCTGGAGCCGGCCCCGCTGATCATCGAGACGCCGGTCGAGACCCGACCCAGCCCGGCCCCGCCCACTGTGGCTAGCGCCCCGATCACCCCGCCTGCGGCCATCGAGCGCGCGGTGCCTGCGCTGGTCGAGTTGCCCGAGGCCTTCCGTCGCAGCCTGCCGCCGCTGGCGACCAGCGGCGCGATGTACTCCGACGCGCCCGCCCAGCGCATGCTGATCGTCAACGGCCAGCTGTTCCGCGAGGGCGACAAGATCGCCGAGGGTCTGGTGCTCGAACAGATCCAGCTCAAGCGCGCGATCTTCTCGGCACGCGGGGAGCGCTTCAGCGTCAGCTACTGATCAGCCCTCCGGCAGCTCGAAGGCCTCCACCTGGCGGCCGTCGATATCGCTGAAACCGTACTCGCGTGCCAGATCGGCGACCCGCAGCACCCGGCCGCTGCGCGCCAGCACCTGCGGGTCGGCCGCCAGCGCGGCGACCGCGCGGCCCAGATAGCGCGGCGACTCGGTGCGGGCCAGCGCCGGGCTGTCCTGCCAGTGGGCCTCGTCGGTCCGGTGCCCGCTGAGCACGAACTCGGTCCGCATCCAGCCCGGCGACAGCGCCAGCGAGGCCACGCGATGCGGCCGCAGCTCCTCGGCCATGCCGAAGGCCAGCCGGCCGATCGCGGCCTTGGCCAGGTCGTAGAACAGATTGCCGCGCAGATAGCGGTCGCGGTCCCAGAAGGTGGTGCCGACGATCAGGCCGTGGCCCTGTTCCACCATCAGCGGCGCCGCATGGCGGCCGGCCAGCAGATGGTTGCGCACGCCACGATCCATCATCGCGTCCCACTGGGCCAGCGGATGCTGCCAGAACGGCGCCTCGAAGACGCCGTCAAAGCACTCATGGCCGCCCCAGGCGTTGTTGACCAGCAGATCGAGCCGGCCCTGCTCGCGCCAGACCCGGGCGAACAGCGCGGCCACCTGCTCGTCCTGCGTGTGGTCGCAGCGCTGGGCGATGCCGTGCCCGCCCAGCCGGGTCAGTTCCTCGGCGCAGTCCTCTATCGTGCCGGGCAGGCGCTCCAGCCCGGACAGCGCCAGGATCTGGCCATAGCCGTCGGCCGGCTGCTCGCGGGTGCTGCGCCCGCTCACATAGACGGTGGCGCCGGCCGCGCCCAGTTCCAGCGCGATGCCGCGCCCGGCGCCGCGGCTGGCGCCGGTGACCACGGCGACGCGGCCTTGCAGCGGTCGCGGTGTTGGAGAGTCCTGCATGGCTTGTCCTTGCTGATGTCGAAGCCACACGGTAGCGCCGGCTCAGGACCCTGTATTGGAAGAACCCGAAACGGCACGGGCCAGGAACTCGGTGGGGCTGAGGCCGCACAGCGCACGGAACTCCTTGACCAGATGGGCCTGGTCGTAGAAGCCGCTGTCCAGTGCCAGATCGGCCCAGCCCGGCGTCGTGCCCTGCAGACGCAGCCGGCGCAGGCAAGCCTGCAGCCGGGCCAGCCGGCCCCAGGCGCGCGGCGACAGACCCACCTCGAGCTGGAACAGCTGCTGCAGCCGGCGCTCACCGACACCCATGGCCGCCGCAACCTCGCGCAACGGCCGGCGCCCCTCGGACCTGCCAATCAGCTGCAAGGCTTGCATCACCGCCGGCCGGCTGGTGATCGTCGGCCCCGGCAAGCGCCGTTGCAAAAAGGCCTGCAGCACGGTCAGACGGGCGGTGTCACCCTGGCTGGTGCCGAGACGCTCGCCCAGCTCGGCCCCGGCGCCCCGCCACAGGCTGTCCAGCGGCAAGACCTGACCTGTCAGCTCGCCGGCCGGCAGCCCCAGCAAGGCCGCTGCGGCACCCGGGCGCAGGGTCAGCGACAGGCCCTCAAGACGACCTTGCAAGCGCAGCAGCACCGGTGCTGCCGAGGCGCCCAGCACCTGGACGGTCGGCGCATCGCCGAGCTCGACGATCAGGCGCAGCGCGCCATCCGGCAGCACCCGCTCCAGGATCTCGGAGCCGGCCGGGATGGTCTCGCGGTAGGCCAGGATGTGCGACACATAGGGGCGCAGCGGCGCCGCCACCGGGCAGGCGCGCAGCGTGCCCGGCGGCATGTGGGCTTCGGGCCCGTGCAGCTCGTCGTCGTCCAGGCGCAGAAACAGGCGTTCGCTCATGGTGTGTTCGGATGCTAGCGGCTGAGGCGGCGGCAAGCTGGCACGGAAGCTGCTCTAGTGAAAGTACTTTCGTTTGTCTCCTCCATCCGCCTGGATGGATTCAGGCCCGGGGCTCACGCCCCGGGCCCTTTTTTTGCCCGCTGCGGTGCGCCCACCCTGTTCGGGGGCAAGACCCGCACCCGGCTGGTGCATGGGGCGGGTCCGCGAGCCGGGCTCTACACTTGCGCCCCATGAGCACCCCCATTGCATTCATCGGCGGCGGCAATATGGCCAGCGCCATCATCGGCGGCCTGTTGCGGGCCGGCCGGGCCGCGGAATCGCTGATCGTCGTCGAGCCCTTTGAGGCCCAGCGCGCCAAGCTCGCCAGCGACTTCGGCCTGCGTGCGCTGGCAGCCCCCGATGCCAGCCTGGCCGGCGCCGGCCTGGTGGTCTGGGCCGTCAAGCCGCAGCTCTTCGCCGAGGCCGCCGCGCCCTGCGCCGGCCTGCTGGGCCAGGCCCTGCAGCTCTCGGTGATGGCCGGCATCCGCAGCGATGCGATCGCCGCCGCCACCGGCAGCGAGCGGGTGGTGCGCGCGATGCCCAACACCCCGGCCCTGATCGGCCAGGGCATTGCCGGCCTGTTCGCGCGTGCCGCCGTGTCGGCGGCCGACCGGGCCCTGGTCGAGCAAGTCCTGGCCCCCACCGGCGCGACGCTGTGGGTGGACCAGGAGGCGCAGCTCGACGCGGTGACCGCGCTGTCGGGCTCGGGCCCGGCCTATTTCTTCTTTGTCGTCGAGGCGATGATGACGGCCGCCCAGCAGATGGGCTTGTCGGCCGAGCAGGGCCGGCAGCTGGCGCTGGCCACCTGTGGCGGCGCGGCGGCCCTGGGCCTGCAATCGAGCGATTCGCCGACCCTGCTGCGCGAGAAGGTCACCTCCAAGGGCGGCACCACCCATGCGGCCATCAGCAGCCTGCAGGCCGATGGGGTCGACGCCGCCATCGTGCGTGCGGTGCGCGCCGCCGAGCAGCGTGCCCGCGAGCTCGGCGAAGAGTTCGGGCGCTGAGTCTGCCGCGATGGGGATTGCAAGCCGGAGCGGCCTGCGCGACTGGCTGCGCGCGCCGGGTTCCTTGAGCCGGCGTCTGGCGGCGCTGGGCCAGCGCTACGAGGTCCAGGTCTTGCGGCAAGAGGTGGCCCCGCTGCGCGGCCCCGAGCGCGCGGCGCTGGGCCTGCCGCGGCGCGGCTGCACCGTGGTGCGCGAGGTGATCCTGCGGGTCGACGGCCAGCCGCTGGTCTGGGCCCGCTCGGCCCTGCATGCCAGCGCGCTGGCCGGGCCCTGGAAGGCGCTGAAGGGCCTGGGTGCCAAGCCGCTGGGCCATCTGCTCTATGCCGACCGGCGCGTCGCGCGCAGCGAGCTGCAGCCGCGCCGGCTCGCGCGCCACGGCCACACACGGCGCCAGATGCAAAAACAGTGGCTCGCCGCCACCGGCACCGAGGCCTCGCCGCAGATGCTGTGGTCGCGCAACTCGGTGTTCCGCCGCTGCGGCGCGCAGCTGCGGGTGATGGAGTTGTTCGCGCCGGCCCTGGCCGGGCACAAGCCCTGGCGCTGAGCAAGGGATAGCGGCTTGCCCGCATGATGGCGCGCAATTCAGGAGCGCCGCCACCATGCCGACTTTTGACCGCCGCCATCTTCTCGCCGCCGCCGCCGCCGGCCTGGCCCTGCCCGCCTGGGCCCAGACGGGCGATGTGGCCGCGCTGCTGAAAACCGGCGGCCTCGTGATCGCCTTCCGCCATGCGCTGGCCCCGGGCACCTTCGACCCGCCCGGCTTCAAGCTCGGCGACTGCGGCACGCAGCGCAATCTCAATGACGAGGGCCGGGCCCAGGCGCGCCGCATCGGCGCCTGGTTCCAGGCCCGGGGCCTGCGGCCAGCGGCGGTGCGGGCCAGCCCCTGGTGCCGCTGCGTCGAGACGGCCGAGCTGGCCTTTGGCTCGGCTTCGACCTGGGCCGCGCTGGGCTCGCCGCGCGCCGGCACCGAAGCGACCAATGCGCAATCGCTGGGCGAGCTGCGCCGGGCGCTGGCGGCGCAGCAGCCGGGCCGTTTCGAGGTCTGGGTCACGCATATGTTCGTGCTCGGCGATCTGCTGGGCGTCAACACCGGCTCGGGCGAGGGTCTGGTGCTGGGCCTTGGCGCCGACGGACAGCCGCGCGTGCTGGCGCGCTTGCAGGTCTGAGGCCGCTGCGGCGTCCCCGTCAAGTCCGCCGCAGCGCTGCGAGCCGGGCCAGGCTTTCGGCCGGCCAATAGGTCTTGCGGTCGTAGTACTCGGGCACGGCCGGCGTGCCCGGCGGCAGCAGCAGCCAGGGCTGCTTGGAGGCGGTGAAGATGTGGATGTCGGGCGGCAGGCGGTCGGGCTCATCCAGGCTGCCGACCCGCACAAAAGCCACCAAGCGGCCGGCACCGGCGTAATGGCTCCACAGCGCGATCCGGCATTGCGGGCAGCGTGCGATCAGCTGCCCCTTGCCGCTGGCCGAGGGGGTATCGACCAGCTCGGGTGTGCCGGTCAGCAGGCTCAGGCGCTCGGTCTCTATCATCGCGTTGAGCGCGAAGGCCGAGCCGCTCTCGCGCTGGCACCAGCGGCAATGGCAGCAGTGGACGAACAGCGGCGCGCTCTCGAGCTGGTAGCGGACGCTGCGGCAATCGCAGCCGCCGGCCAGCGGATAGGCCGGCGTGCTCATCGCTCAGGATTGGTGCAGCACCGAGGCCGCCGGCGTGGCCAGCGGCGCGGCGGAGCGGGCCGGCAGCCAGCCGAGCTGACCGGTCTTGATGTGGCGCATGCACTGGGCCAGCAACCGGCTCGAACTCAGGCCGGGGCAGCCGACGGCGGCCTGCAACTCATGCTCGGCCGCCAGCGCGATCGGCACCGCGCCAAACTGGCCCTGGGCCACGGCACTGGCATCGGGCGCGCTGGCGTACAGGGCCGCCACCGTGCCAAAGCTACCGTCGCCATCGAGCTCGGCAAGGCTTTGGCAGCCGCTGCACAGCAGGGCCAGCACGAGGAGGGCGGACTTGGATGGCAGCAACATGATGGCGTGATTCTGCGCAGCTCCGAGCCGCACTGACCATCGGTACTAGCCCGGGCGAGCCCCGCACAGCGGAGGCTTTGCCCGGATGGTCGGGCCGCGCGGCGCGGGCTCTAATGCGGGCATGAACGCCATACCCGACCTCAGCGCCGCCATCGCCCTGGCCCAGGCCCATGAAACCCCCTGGCCGCGCGATCCGCTGGCCGATCCGGCCGCCTGGGGCGTGCACCACGAAGACCCGCTGCCCTACAACCGGCTGCGCGGCCCGGTCCATGCGCGCGGCCCGCAGTCCGGCGTGATCCTGCAGCACGGCCGCGAGATCGCCGCCTGGGGCGAGCCGGACCGCGCCGATCTGACCTTCAGCGTGGCCAAGACCTATCTGTGCCTGCTGGCCGGCATCGCGCAGCGCGAGGGCCTGCTGCCCGATCTGCAGGCGCCGGTGGCGCAGCGCCTGCCCGGCATCGGTTTCGATGGCACGCACAACGGCGCGATCCGCTGGGCCCAGCTGCTGGACCAGACCAGCGAGTGGGAGGGCAGCTGCTTCGGCCTGCCTGACACGGTGGATCGCTGGCGCAAGGTGGCCAATGACCCGCGCCCGGCCGGCGGACCCAAGGGCGGCGCGCGGCCGCTGCAGGCGCCGGGCAGCTATTGGGAATACAACGATGTGCGCATCAACCAGCTGGCGCTGGCTCTGCTGCAGCTGTTCCAGAAGCCGCTGCCCGAGGTCTTTCTGGACGAGATCCTGAAGCCCCTTGGCGGCGGTGCGGGCTTTGCCTGGCGCGGCTATGACGATGCCTGGGTGACGCTGGCCGATGGCCGGCGCGTGCAGTCGGTGCCGGGCGGCACGCACTGGGGCGCGGGCGTTTCGATCAGCAGCCGCGACCAGGCCCGTGTCGGCCAACTGCTGCTGCAGGACGGTCGCCACGAGGGCCGTGCTTTGCTGCCGGCCGGCTGGGTGGCGGGCATGACCGAGCCCTGCGCGATCGCCCCGTTCTACGGCCGCCTGGTCTGGCTCAATCGCGAAGGCAAGGCCTTTCCCGGTGCCTCGCCGCAGGCCTTCTTCATGATGGGAGCGGGCGGCCATATGGTGTGGATCGAGCCGGCGCGGGATGCGGTGGTGGTGCTGCGCTGGCTGGACGGGGCCCACCATGCGGCGGTGATGCGGGCCATTGCCGCTGCGCTAGCCTGAGCGCAGGCCGGAATCGTCGGAGCGCCAAACTTGATGAGGGAAACCCGTCAGCGGCTTGGCAGCCAAGCCCGCTAAATTGAGGCCATGACGCTCCGCTGGTTTCCTCTATTGCTGCTGTCCTTGCTGCTGCTGCGCCCGGCGCTGTCCGCGCCGGCGACCCTGCGCATGGGCGGCTTTGCCGTGGCGCCGCTGATGCTGGGAGGGCCGGAGCAGCCGGTGCACGGGGCCTTGCCCGATTTCATCCGCAGCGAGATCGCGCCGCAGACACGGATCCGTTTCGTCTGGCAGCCGGTGATGAGTTTTGCCCGCGCCCTGCGCAGCCTGCGCGATGGCAGCGTCGATGTGCTGCTGATGTACAGCGCCGATGGCGCGCAGTCCCGCGAGATCGGCCGTTACGACTGGGTCTATCTGCAGACGGCGCCGCAGCTGGCGGTGCTGGAATCATCCAGCCTGCGCGAGGTCGGCTCGCTGGACGAGCTGGCCGGCCTGCAGGTCGGCTGGGTCTCGGGCAGCAAGGCGCCGCGCGAGCTGGCGGCCCTGCCCATCCACTGGCAGCCGGCCTCGGGGCAGAACTGGCAGACGATCAATCTGCGCAAGCTGGCCGCCAAGCGCATCCAGGCGGCCTATTACGCCAACCCCTATTCGCCCGTCTATCTGGCGCGCCAGCAGGGCGTGGCGATACGCCTCGTGCCGCTGCCGATGCCGGCCCGGCCGTTCACGATGGCTTATTCGATGAAGACCGACCCGGCCCTGATTGCCGAGTTCGGGGCGCTGGCGGCCAAGGCCTTCAAGGGCGAGCGCTTCAAGCAGTATCTGGAGAGTTACCGCTAGCCGTTCGAGCAGGCCGCGCAGCGGCCCTTGATCTCGATCGCGGCCGGCGTGAAGCCGCTGGCGTCGGCGCGCAGCGCGGCCTTCAACCCTTCGAACCAGCCCGGCGCCTGCCACTCCTGGATGCTGCCGCAGCTGCTGCAGATCAGCATCATCGTCGGGTGCGCATGGTGGCCGTGCTCGCAGACCACATAGCTGTTGGTGGTGTCGACCTTGTGGACCAGATGCTGGTCGATCAGGAAGTCCAGCGCACGGTAGACCGTGGTCGGCGCGACCCGGCCATGGCGGCTTTGCATGTCTTCCTGGATGTCATAGGCCTTGGCATGGCCGGCGCGGCGCAGCAGCAGCTCCAGCACCTCGCGGCGCTGCTCGGTCAGCTGGGCGCCGCGCGCCTCGCAGTGGCTGCGCGCCTCGTCCAGCCGACGGGCCAGCGCCGTTTCGGCGGACTTGGTTTTGGTGGCGCTGCTACTCATGCGGGCAGTTTAGCCGGGCGCAGCAGGGACAGGCCGGCCAGGCCTACCAGGCTCAGCACCACCATGGGCCCGGCCGGCAGATCGAGCCGCCAGCTCAGGCCCAGGCCCAGGGCATAGGCAGCCGCGCCCAGCAGCGCGGCCAGCCAGGCCGGCAACCGCCGCGCCTCGACCAGGGCCGGCACGATCAGCGTGGCGAACACCAGGTAGAGGCCCAGCAGCGGCACGCTGAGGCTGACCAGCAGCGCGAAGGCCGGGTAGAAGCCCGGGCCGCCGTCCAGCAGGCCGGGCTTGAGGCGACGCAGGCCCAGATAGAGCGCGCTGGCCCCGGCCAGCGGCACGAGCGCTGGCCCGTCCACCCACAGCACATCGCCGGACAGCAGGGCGCCGAGCTTTTGCGCGCCATGCGGGTCGGCGCTGACCCACAGCACGGCGGTGGAGGCGGCCGCGATATAGAGCAGGCCGATCAAGGCCTCGCGCCGCTCGGGCCACAGCCGCGAGAGCCCGGCCACCAGCAGCGCACCGGCAAGGGCCGCCGCCGCACCGCAAAGCTGGGGCAGCACGGGGGCCAGCGCCTCCAGCCAGGCCGGCAGCTCGTTCGGATGCTCGGGGTGCCCCAGCAGCTGGCCGGCCATCAGCACCCCCAGGCCGGCCATCTGCGCGATCGCCAGGTCGATGAAGACGATGCCGCGCGCCAGCACCTGGCGGCCCAGCGGCAGATGGGTGGCCAGCACCAGCCAGCCGCCCAGCAGCGGCGCCAGCAAGAGGGTCAGGTCTTGTGGCATCAGGGCTTGCTGCTCGCGAGCAGCTGCGCGATCAGCTGGTCGAACAGGCCGGCCAGGGTCGCGGCGGGGCCCTCGTCGGTCACGGTGGCTGGCAGGCGCAGCAGCGGCAGCTTCGTCTGCTCGGCCAGCCAGCGGCCGGGCTTCTCGTCCTGGTAGAGGCTGGTGACGATGGCCAGCGGTTTTTCGCGCGCCACCTGCTGTTGCAGCTGCTGCAGATGGCTCATCGTCGGCGGCAGCCCCGGCTTGGGCTCAAGGTCGGCCACCTGCCGGAGCTTCAGCCATAGCCACAGATAGGCGTAGGTGCTGTGCTGGCCGATCACGGCCCGGCCCTGCAGCGGCGCGGCGCGCTGCTCCCAGGCCGGGATGCGGCGCTGCCAGTCGGCCGCCCAGGCGGCGTGGCGCTGGCGGATCTGGGCGGCGCGTGGCACGTCCAGCGCGGCCAGGCGCTCGGCCAGCGCCGCCGCCACGCTCAGCAGGCGCCGCGGGTCCAGCTGCAGATGCGGGTTGCCCTCGGCGTGCACATGGCCCTCGTTGAAGCCGACCGCGCTGCGCTTGTCGATCAGCTCGACCACGTCCTCGATATAGAACATGCCGGGCTTGCCGTCCTGCACCCGGGCATTGCCGGAGCGCTGCTGCAGCATCGGCAGCCAGCCGGCCTCCAGCGAGGCCCCGGTGCAGACGGCCAGATCGGCGCGGCGCAGCGCCGCGATCAGGGCCGGGCGGGCCTCGATATTGTGCGGGTCCTGCAGCGCATGGGTGGCGCTGGTGACGCGGGCCTCGGGCGCCAGTTCGCGGGTCAGCGCCGCCCATTCGGGCTCGCAAGTGAAGACCTCCAGTGCCTGGGCCGGCAGGGCGGCGCAGGCGCTGATCAGCAGGCCGGTCAGCTTAGAAACTGTGCGCACCATGGGCTCCGAAGCTGACGATGTATTGCAGCTGCAGCGAGCGCTTGGCGGCCGCATCGAAGCCGCCTCTATCGTCTTGCCGGCTGTACTGCAGGCGCAGCGACTGCGCATGCGAGGGCTTCCAGGCCAGCATCAAGGTCTGCTCGCGCAGCTTGGCCGGGTGGAAGTGGTCGCCATGCGGCTCGCGCAGCGACAGGCTGTCGACGCGCAGCCCGGTCTCCCACTGTGGGGCGAAGCGCCAGACGGCGGCCAGATAGGCCGAGCGGTGCTTATCGCCGGACCCTGCGAACTCGTTCAGGCGGCTGACTTGCGCTAACTCGCCCGACAGGCGCAGCTGCTGCGCGCCGTTGTTGCCACCGGGCGACCACTTCCAGACCCCGTCGACGATCCACAGATGGCGGCCCTGGTAGCGCGCGCCATGGGCATGGTCGTGGCCTTCCTCTTCTTCGTGGGCCTCCTCGTGTTCGTGCTCATGGGCGCCGCTGCCCGGCGCCTTGTTGCGCAGATAGGAGAGGCCCAGCTGCCAGCTCTGGCTGCGGCCGATATCGCCGCCCAGCTTGGTGTTGGCGGCCCAGGCGGCGATGCTGGGGCGGGCGCCCTCTGCGTCGGGATTCAGCTCGCGGCCGCCCAGCAGCTCGATGCCGCTGCGCCAGTACAGCGCGGTCGGTGCGGTCCAGGACAGGCGCAGGCCGTTGTCGAAATAGTGGCCGCCGAGAAAGCCGCGGTAGAGCAGCGGCCGCTCGCTGAAGTCGTCGGCATGGGGATGCTGCTCGTTCAGATAGCCCAGCTGGGCCAGCATGCGGCCACCGCGCAGCTGCAGGCCGGCCGGCAGGCTGCGGGTCTCGATCCAGGCTTCCTCCAGCTCGGACTCGACCTTCTTTTTGCCATCGTGGCTGTGGCTGTGCGCGGCCAGCGTGGCGCGGCCGGCGAAGTGCTCGCCCAGATGGCCGGCCACGCCCAGCTCCAGCCCGCCCAGGTGGGCGCCCTGGGGCCGCGCACCCAGGGCCAGCTCGCGCGAGGCGGCGCCGACATCGAGCACCAGCCCCCACTGCAGCGCATCGGACTTGGCGAACTGGGCCTGGGCGTTGGCCATGAGCGGGGTGGCCAGGGCCAGGGTCAAAAGTTTCAGTTTCATGGGCTGAGGTTTGTGGGTTTAGCGTTTGATACCCAGCCAGGCCAGGCCGGCGGGTGCGAAATCGAGCTTCATGGCCGGGCGCAGCGTTGCGGCGGCGGTGTCGACGGGCAGCAGCTGGCGGCCCAGCGGGTCGGAGATCCAGGCCTCGTCACGGGCCTGGCTGGTGGCGATGGCCGGGAAGGGCGCGGCCGTCGGCATGGCCGGCACGGCGGCCAGACTCTTGACGGCGGCCCACTGCCGGCGCGCATCGAGCAGGTGCAGCGTGCCCAGATCGTCCAGCAGCATCAGCTTGCCGCCCTGGCGGTCGAAAGCGTGGGCGCGGCGGGTGCGGCCCTCGGCCCAGGCGATCTTCTTGAGGCTGCCGGCCACCGGGTCGATCTCATAGACCAGGCCCGGTGAGGCCAGGCCCACCAGGGTGGTCAGCTGGCTGTGGCCGATGACGGTGCCGATGCGGGCGTTGGCCGGCATATCGGCCGGGTTGGGCAGCTTGCGGGCCGTGAAGCTCTCGCCGCTTTGCGTCACCAGCAGCACGCCGTCGCTGCAGCCGAAGGCGCTGTGGTCCTTGTTCGAGAAGCTGCCGTGCAGATCGGGGCAGGGGGTGTCGAAGCGCTGCACGAGCTGCCAGCTGCTGCCGCTGCGGCGGTAGAGCTCGACATGGCTGGGCAGGGTGGAGGCGGCCGTCGCGGCGCGCCAGGTGCTCAGCAGGAACATGCCGCGCGGCTCGGCCGTGCCGTGCATGGCCAGCGGCAGGCTCAGGCTGGACTCGGGCGCGCCGCTGGCGATGGCGGCCTCGTTGAAGACCTGGACCTGGGCGCTGCGGTTCTCGGCCGCGACGCCGTCCATGAAGAAGGCGGCGCGGCCCTCGTGCGTCTCGTAATGGGTCGGGCGGGCGCCGCTGATGCGGGCGGCGAGCAGCTTGGGCGCCTGCTTGTAGTCGTGCAGATGGTCGACATGGTCTTCCTGCCACAGGCCGCCGTCGGCGATCTGCACCAGGTCCTGGGTGCGCTGCACCGCCAGCGCATGGCGGTGGCCGGGGCTGGCGTAGACGGCCGAGGGCGTGTTGGCCAGCGCGAAGCTGCTCAGCACACTGGCGCTGTCCAGCTCGTACAGGCGCAGGCTGGGCGAGTTGGCCTCGATCAGGGCCAGGCGGCCGGCGCTGTCGATGCGCAGCGCCTCGTCATGATCGTCGTCGCCGTCACCCGATCCGCCGCCGCAGGCGGCCAGCAGCAGGGAGGACAGCGCGGCCAGCAGGTGCAGCCGAGGCCTGGAGAAGAGAGCGGCAGGGGTCATGGATGTCAGATCTATAACGATGTAATAACGTTACTGTAACAGTATAACGTTCGCATGAAAAGGCGACAGCGGCGGCCGGAACTGGCAAGCTGCGCACCATGACGATGAAGCCGCCCCCCTC
Organism: Roseateles cavernae; assembly: GCF_040187885.1. Taxonomy (NCBI): domain Bacteria; kingdom Pseudomonadati; phylum Pseudomonadota; class Betaproteobacteria; order Burkholderiales; family Sphaerotilaceae; genus Roseateles; species Roseateles cavernae. The sequence continues at coordinate 642,920 of NZ_JBDPLH010000001.1, read as the reverse complement.
TTTCTTTTCCTTCGACAACAGCTATGCCCGCGAGCTCGATGGCCCGGCCTTCTATGCCGCCGCCCGGCCGGAGGCCGCACCGGCACCGCGCCTGCTCTATCTGAACCAGGCCCTGGCCGATGAGCTGGGCCTGCCGCCGCTGGCTGCCGACCAGGCGGCCGCGCTGTTTTCCGGCAACACCCTGCCTGCCGGTGCCCAGCCTATCGCCCAGGCCTATGCCGGCCACCAGTTCGGCGGCTTCTCACCCAGCCTGGGCGACGGCCGGGCGCTGCTGATCGGCGAGCTGATCGACCGCGAAGGCCGGCGCCGCGACCTGGCCTTCAAGGGCTCGGGCCGCACGCCCTTCTCACGCAACGGCGATGGCCGGGCCGCCGTCGGGCCGATGTTGCGCGAACTGCTGATCGGCGAGGCCATGCAGGCCCTGGGCGTGCCGAGCACCCGGGCGCTGGCCGTGGTGGCCACCGGCACGACGGTGCGCCGCGAGCAGCCGCTGCCCGGCGCGGTGCTGACCCGGGTGGCGGCCAGCCATCTGCGCGTCGGCACGTTCCAGTATTTCTCGGCGCGCGGCGACATCGATTCGCTGCGCCGCCTGCTGGCCTATGCGCTGGCCCGCCACGATGCCGCGCTGGCCGACGCGCCGGTGCCGGCCCTGGCCCTGCTGGGCGCCGTGGCGCAGCGGCAGGCGCGGCTGATCGCGCAGTGGATGAATCTGGGCTTCATTCACGGCGTGATGAATACCGACAATATGACGATCTCGGGCGAGACCATCGACTACGGGCCCTGCGCCTTCATGGAGCGCTACGACCCGGCCACCCGTTTCAGCTCGATCGACCAGCAGGGCCGCTATGCCTATGGCAATCAGCCGGCCATCGCGCGCTGGAACCTGGCTCGGCTGGCCGAGGCGCTGCTGCCGACCATGGTCGATCCGGACGGCCCGGAGGCCGAGATCGAGCAGGCCATCGCCCAGGTCAGCGAAGTGATCGATGCCTTCCCGGCCTGGTACGAGACGGCGCTGCGCGAGGGCCAGCGCGCAAAGCTGGGCGCGCCCGATGCGGCGCTGGCCGACGCCTGGCTGGCCCTGCTGCAGCGGGGCGGCGCCGACTTCACCCAGGCCTGGCGCGCGCTGGCCGAGGCGCGCGAGGGCAAGGAAGCCGCGCTGCACACGCTGTTTGACGACAGCACGGGCCTGGCTGCCTGGCTGGCCCACTGGCAGGCCGCCTGCACGGCCACGCCGGCCCAGCTGCGCGCGGCCAACCCGCGCCTGATTCCGCGCAACCACCGCGTCGAGGAGGCGCTGGCCGCCGCCTCGGAGAGCGGCGATATGGCGCCGACCGAAGCGCTGCTGGCGGCGCTGCGCCAGCCCTTCAGCAGCGACCCGGCGCTGCAGCGCTATGCGGAGCCGGCGCCGGCGGCCTTGACTGCGGGCTACCGGACTTTTTGCGGCACTTGAGGGTGCCTCCTCAGCCGCGCAGCGCCAGGTCGGCCACCGTGCCGGCGAACAGCGCGAAGCCCAGCCAGTGGTTCTGTCGGAAGGCCTTGAAGCAGCCCTCACGGCTGCGGTCCTTGATCAGCATGTAGTGCCACAGCACCTGGGCGGCGGCTGCCGCCACGCCCAGCAGAAAGACCCAGCCCAGGCCGAAGCGCAGGCCCAGCCAGGTCCAGCTGGCCAGAAAGATAGCGTAGAAGGCCATCACGCCGGCCACATCGAAGCGGCCCAGCGTCAGCGCCGAGGTCTTGATGCCGATGCGGATGTCGTCGTCGCGGTCCACCATCGCATACTCGGTGTCATAGGCCAGCACCCAGAACAGGTTCGAGATCAGCAAGGCCCAGGCCGACAGCGGCACCGCGCCGCTGAGCGCCGGCCAGCTCCAGTTATTGCCGCCCAGCGCGGCCGAGAAGGCCATCGGGATGCCGAAGCTGAAGGCCACGCCCAGCACCGCCTGTGGCATCGCGACCAGACGCTTGGCATAGGGATAGATCAGCGCGACGGCCAGCGCGGCGAAGGACAGCACGATGGTGGGCGCGTTGCTCGTCAGCACCAGCGCGAAGGCCAGCAGCGCAAGACCTGCCCCCAGCAGCAGGGCCTGCTTCACCGACACCGCGCCGCTGGTGACCGGGCGGTTGGCGGTGCGTTTGACATGCTTGTCGAACTCGCGGTCGGCCACATCGTTGACGCAGCAGCCGGCCGAGCGCATCAGCACCGTGCCCAGGGTGAACACGATCAGCAGATGCCAGCCCGGCCAGCCGTCCGCCGCGATCCACAGCGCCGACAGGGTGGGCCACAGCAGCAGCAGCCAGCCGGCGGGGCGGTTCCAGCGGATCAGGTCCAGGTACAGCGACAGGCGGGACGGGGTGGTGGGGACGACGGTACTCATGACCCCGGCATTGTGTCAGCTGGGCGCAGCGGCTTCCGGTAGATCGTCAGCGCCTGACCCTCATGGGCGATGTGTTCGATGGCTTGCCAGCCGGCGCGCTGCAGCAGGCTGTCGGCGCTGCCGGTGGCACAGTAGAGATGCTCGAAGCCCTGCGCGGCCGCCCGGGCCTCGAGCCCGCGCAGCAGCTGCAGGCCGATGCCCTGGCCGCGTCGCGCCGGGTCCACGCAGCCGGCCGCCGCCCAGGGGAACAGATGGCCGTGGCTGGCGATGGATTCGGCCTTCAGCGCCGCGATGCCCAGCAGCTGGCCCTGCTCATCAAGCGCGATCAGGCCCAGCGGCAGCCCATCCAGCCGCGCGAAGTCCTGCAGGTCGGCCGCCGCATCGCCTCGCCCGCTGCAATACCAGCCGGGCCACTCGGCCTCGAACCAGGCCGCCAGCGTCGGCAGGGCCTCGGGATGGTGGGCGAGGGCTTCGATCCGCAGGGATGAGGGTTTGTAGGCGTCCTGGGGCATGGTGCGCGCATTGTGTGCCAGCGGCGAAGGTGTATAACCCCGCCCCACCAACCCGCAGATCAGCAAGGAGCAGCCGCCATGGGCGCACAGTGGAAAGCCAAACACAAGGACCTGGCGGCCAACGCCAAGGGCCGCATCTTCACCAAGCTGTCCAAGGAGATCATGCAGGCCGCACGCGGCGGCGCCGATCCGGACATGAACGCGCGGCTGCGCATGGTGGTCGAGCAGGCCAAGAAGGCCTCGATGCCGCGCGAGACGCTGGAGCGAGCGATCAAGAAGGGCGCCGGCCTGCTGGGCGAGGCGGTGCAGTTCGAGCGTGTCACCTACGAGGGTTTCACGCCGCACCGGGTGCCGCTGATCGTCGAATGCCTGACCGACAACGTCAATCGCACCGTGTCCGAGATCCGCGTGCTGTTCCGCAAGGGCCAGCTCGGCGCGGCCGGCTCGGTGTCATGGGATTTCGACCATGTGGGCCTGATCGAGGGCGCTCCGGTCGCGGCCGGCGCCGATGCCGAACTGGCCGCGATCGAGGCCGGCGCGCAGGACTTCGAGCCGGGCGAGGAGGAGGGCCAGACCCTGTTCATCAGCGAGCCGGCCGATCTCGATGTGGTCGTCAAGGCGCTGCCGGCCCATGGCTTCAACGTGCTATCGGCCAAGCTGGGCTACCGGCCCAAGAACCCGGTAGCGGGTCTGGGCGCGGCCGAGCTGGAGGAGGTGGAGGCCTTCCTCGCTGCCATCGACGCGCACGATGATGTGCAGGAGGTCTACGTCGGTCTGGCGGGATGACGGCTAAGCGGGCCGCTTGGCCTTGAGCTTGTCCCACAGCGCCAGTGCCTCGCCCACCACGCCGCGGCGGAAGGCCAGCACGCAGATGATGAAGATCAGGCCGGTGACCAGGCTGACCGATTCGCCCAGGCCGTTGAACCAGTTGATGCCGGTGATCTCGGCCAGGGCCTTGCCGGCGTCGCCGATCTTGTTCTCCAGCGCGATGATGATCAGCGCGCCGACGATGGGGCCGATCATCGTGCCCATGCCACCGACCAGTGTCATCAGGATCACCAGGCCCGAGGTGGTCCAGATCGCATCGGTCAGGGTCGCAAAACCCAGCACCAGGGTCTTGGTGGCGCCGGCCAGGCCGGCCAGCGCGGCCGATAGTACAAAAGCCACCAGCTTGAAGCGGTCGACGTCGTAGCCCAGCGAGGTGGCGCGGGCCTCGTTCTCGCGGATCGAGGTCAGCACCTGGCCGAAGGGCGAGCGCACGGTGCGGTAGATCAGCCAGAAGCCGCCGCCGAAGATGGCCAGCACCACGTAGTACAGGCTCAGGTCGCTGCCCAGATCGATGCCGAAGAAGCTGCCGCGCGGCACCGACTGCAGCCCGTCCTCGCCACCGGTGAAGGGCGCCTGCAGGAAGAAGAAGAACAGCATCTGGGCCAGCGCCAGCGTGATCATCGAGAAGTAGATGCCCGAACGGCGGATCGCCAGCAGGCCGAACACCAGGCCCACGGCGGCCGCGGCTGCGGCGCCGAACAGCAGGCCCAGCGGCGCCGGCAGGCCCCAGACCTTCAGCGCGTGGCCGGCGCCGTAAGCGGCCGCGCCCAGAAAGGCGGCGTGGCCGAAGCTCAGCAGGCCGGTGAAGCCGATCAGCAGATTGAAGGCGCAGGCGAACAGGGCGTAGCACATGACCTTCATCACGAAGATCGGATAGACACCCAGCCAGGGCAGGATGGCGACGGCCAGGAACAGCGCGCCGTAGCCGATCAGGGGGTTGTTCTTCTTGTCGTTCATTTCTCTTTACCGAACAGACCGGCGGGGCGCACCAGCAGGACGATGGCCATCACGACGAAGACCACGGTGTTCGAGGCCTCGGGGTAGAACACCTTGGTCAGGCCTTCGACGATGCCCAGACCGAGACCGGTCAGGATGGAGCCGAGGATCGATCCCATGCCGCCGATCACGACCACCGCGAACACGACGATGATCAGATTGCTGCCCATCAGCGCGGTGACCTGCAGGATGGGGGCCGCCAGCACGCCGGCGAAAGCCGCCAGCGCGACGCCGCCCGCATAGGTCAGCGTGATCATGCGCGGCACATTGATGCCGAAGGCCTGCACCAGCTTGGGGTTCTCGGTGCCGGCGCGCAGGGTGGCGCCCAGCGAGGTCTTCTCGATCAGGGCCCAGACCGCGAAGCAGACGATCAGCGAGGCCACGACGACCCAGGCGCGGTAGTTCGGCAGGATCATGAAGCCCAGGTTGCTCGCGCCTTGCAGGGCCTCGGGCACGTTGTACTGCTGGCCCGAGACGCCGTAGAAGCTGCGGAAGATGCCCTCCATCACCAGCGTGATGCCGAAGGTCAGCAAGAGGCCGTAGATATGGTCGAGCTTGTAGAGCCACTGCAGGAGCAGGCGCTCGATCAGGATGCCCAGCAGGCCGACGATCAGCGGCGCCACCAACAGCATCACCCAGTAATTGAGGCCCAGGTATTCCAGGCCCATCCAGGCCAGGAAGGCGCCCATCATATAGAGGGCGCCATGGGCGAAGTTGATGATGTTGAGCATGCCGAAGATCACGGCCAGGCCCAGCGACAGCATCGCGTAGAACGAGCCGTTCACCAGGCCCAGCAGCAGCTGGCCTAGCAGCGCCGGCAAAGGAATGCCAAAAAAGTCTGTCATGTCTTCAGCAGCTCATCTTGTTTCCAGTCAGTTGGGGACAGAGCTACTCGCGGGTACGCTCGGGCGGTCTGTCCCGCAAGACCATTACTTTTTGACGAGAGCGCACTTGCTCTCGGAGATCTTCGTGTAGGCCTCGTTGGCCGGGATCACCTGGGCGACCTTGTAATAGTCCCAGGGCTCCTTCGATTCGGCCGGGGTCTTCACCTGCATCAGGTACATGTCGTAGCGATGCCGGCCGTCGGGACCGATCTCGCCGTTCTTCGCGAAGAAGTCGTTGACCTTGGTGGCCTTCATGCTGGCGATCACCTTGTCGGCGTCGTCGGTCTTGGTGGCCTCGACGGCCTTCAGGTAGTGCATCGTCGCCGAGTAGTCACCGGCCTGCAGCATCGAGGGCATGCGCTTCATCTTCTCGAAGAAGCGACGCGCCCAGACGCGCGATTCGGGGCTCTGGTTCCAGTACCAGCCGTCGGTCAGGTACATGCCCTGCGTGGCCTGCAGGCCCAGCGAGTGGATGTCGTTGATGAACATCAGCAGGCCGGCCAGCTTCATCGTCTTCGTGATGCCGAACTCGTTGGCCGCCTTGATCGAGTTGATCGTGTCGCCGCCGGCATTGGCCAGACCCAGGATCTGGGCCTTGCTGCCCTGGGCCTGCAGCAGGAAGGAGCTGAAGTCGCTGGCCGACAGCGGGTGCTTGACGCTGCCGACGACGGTGCCGCCGGCCTTCTGCACGACGGCCGTGGCATCGCTTTGCAGCGAGGCGCCGAAGGCATAGTCGGCGGTCAGGAAGTACCAGCTCTTGCCGCCGCTCTTGACCACCGCATTGCCGGTGCCGTTGGCCAGGGCCACGGTGTCATAGGCATAGTGGATGGTGTAGGGCGTGCAGTCTTCGTTGGTCAGGCGCGAGGAGGCGGCGCCGACCGAGATGAAGGGTTTCTTCTTCTCGGCCGCGATCTTGGCCATCGCCAGATTGGCGCCGGAGTTGGTGCCGCCGATCAGCAGGTCCAGGCCCTGGGTGTCTATCCACTCGCGCGCCTTGGACGCGGCCACATCGGCCTTGTTCTGGTGATCGGCGTAGATCAGTTCGATCTTCTTGCCGGCCGCCATGCCCTTCATGTCGGCGATGGCCAGCTTGATGGCCTCGACGCCGCCGGCGCCGTCGATGTCGGCATAGAGGCTGGACATGTCGGTGATGATGCCGATCTTGACCACATCGCCGGAGACCTGGGCCTGGGCCTGGAAGGAACCGCCGGACAGCGCACAGGCTGCGGCGGCGGCCAGGGCGACGCGTTTGAGGGAGTAGGTCATGCTTGTCTCCTTGATGGGCATGTGAAGGTGATGGGGGACTCAGACACTGAGCAGCTCGTCGAGCACGGCTCTCTTGGCCTCTAGCTCGGCGGCGGGAAAGGACTCGACGACGTTGCCATGCTCGATCACGACGAAGTGATCGGCCAGCGGCGCGGCGAAGCGGAAGTTCTGCTCCACCATCACGATGGTGAAGCCCTGGGACTTCAGCGTCTTGATCATGCGGGCCAGGGCCTGGACGATCACCGGGGCCAGGCCCTCGGAGATCTCGTCGAGCAGCAGGATGTCGGCACCGGTGCGCAGGATGCGGGCCACGGCCAGCATCTGCTGCTCGCCGCCGGACAGGCGTGTGCCCTGGCTCTGGCGACGCTCGGCCAGGTTCGGAAACATCGCGTAGATCTCGGCCTCGCTCATCAGCTTGCCCTGGCCGCCGGGCAGGCGCGGCGGCAGGCGCAGGTTCTCCTCGGTGGTCAGCGAGGCGAAGATGCCGCGCTCCTCCGGGCAGTAGCCCAGCCCCAGGTGGGCGATGCGATGGGTCGGCAGGCCTATGGTCTCCTGGCCATGCACCTTGATCGAGCCCTTGCGCTCGCCGGTCAGGCCCATGATGGCGCGCAAGGTGGTGGTGCGGCCGGCGCCGTTGCGGCCCAGCAAGGTCATGACCTGACCCTTGGGTACGCTCAGATTGATGCCGTGCAGGATATGGCTTTCGCCGTACCAGGCGTGCAGGTTCGAGATTTCGAGCGCGGTGGACATCAGTGCGCCCCCTGCAGCTCGGTCGCTTCGCTGCCCATATAGGCCTCCAGCACCGCCGGGTGCTTGGACACCTCGTTGTAGTCGCCCTCGGCCAGCACCGCGCCGCGCGCCAGCACGGTGATGCGGTCGGCAATCTTCGAGACCACGCGCATATTGTGTTCAACCATCAGCACGGTGCGGCCCTCGGCCACCCGCTTGATCAGATCGGTGACGCGCTCGACGTCCTCATGGCCCATGCCCTGGGTCGGCTCGTCCAGCAGCATCAGCGCCGGCTCCATCGCCATCGTCGTCGCGATCTCGAGCGCGCGCTTGCGACCATAGGGCAGGTCGGCCGCCTTCAGCGCCGCCATCTCGCGCAGGTCCACCAGCTCCAGCAGGGCCAGCACCCGGTCGTCGAGCTGCTTCAGCCCGGTCAAGCCCTTCCAGAAATGGAAGCTGGTGCCGGTGAAGCGCTGCAGGCCGATGCGCACGTTCTCCAGCACCGTCAGATGCGGGAACACCGCCGAGATCTGGAACGAGCGGATCACGCCGCGCCGCGCGATCTGGGCCGGCTTCTCGCCGGTGATGTCGACCCCGTTGAAGACGATGGCGCCGCGGGTCGGTTCCAGGAACTTGGTCAGCAGATTGAAGCAGGTGGTCTTGCCGGCGCCATTGGGGCCGATCAGCGCATGGATATGCCCGCGCTGGACCCGCAGGTCCACGCCATCGACGGCGGTAAAGCCCTTGAACTCTTTGGTGAGTCCGCGTGTCTCCAGGATGAGTTCGCTCATCGGCATTTCTTAGAGTTGGAGGCCCAATGTAGGGCGATCCCGGGTGGCCGGGGCAGGGTGAAGACCTTTACGTACGATTGCGCAAGGGCTTACCCGGATGACGTTCACGGCAATCCCAGCACCCGGCCCATCAGGCCGGCGGCGGTGTGCACGCCATAGCGCTGGCGCAGCCGGCCGCGCAGCTTTTCGACGGTGCGCGGCGACAGCCCGAGCTCGCGCGCGCACTCCTTGGCGGTCTGGCCACCGACCATGCCGGCCAGCACCTCGCGCTCGCGCGGGCTCAGCGCGTCGGGCGCGACACCGCCGGTCAGCGGCTCGAAGACCCAGGCCGCCTCGCGCAGCGGCGCCGAGCGGTCGCTGGTGTGGCCATGGACGCGAAACCACTGCAGCCGGCCGTCGCGGCAGCGCATCAGGCGCTCGTCCTGGTAGTGGCCGCTGCTGCTCAGCGCGGTCTGCATGCGCAGGCCTATGCGTTCGAACTCGGTCCTGGTCGCGAACAGCAGGCAGAAGCTCTGGCCGATCAGGTCCTCGCGGGCATAGCCGAACATCGTGGCAAAGGCCTCGTTGACCCACAGCAGCACACGCTCGCGAGCCAGCACCAGGCCCAGCGGGCTGAGGGCCGCAAAGGTCTCGGCTGGGGAAAACCCGGGCGTAATCACGGGGCTGTCGCTGATGTGCATGGCTGCCTAGCCTAGCGGACTGCCAGCCGTCCCGACTCGGGATTGTCACCATGGGCTGAGCGGATCAAGGCCCCCATCGAGAGGCCCCACCGAACCACCGGAGACATCATCGATGAAACGCTTCACCGCAACCTCCTCCTGCCTGGCCGTCGCTTTGCTGAGCGCCTGCGGCGGTTCCGACGATCCGGCCCCACCGCCGGCCCCACCGCCGGCTCCGGCGCCGGTGGTCAACACCCTGCCCAGCTTCGTCAGCGGCGCGGTGGCGGCGGCCAGCTATGACGGGGCCAGCGACGACCTGCTGACCGGTGGCCTCGGCAAGACCGGCCTGCTGGCGGCCGCCGCGCCGGCCTTTGCCAACCCGCTGGCGCCCACCGTTGCCGAGGCGCGCCGCAACGCCATCTTCACCAACTACCGCGCCCTGGTCGACTACACCGCGTCGGGCGGCTTCGGCCGGCTCTATGGCCCCAATATCGACAGCGCCGGCGCCGACACGCTGGGCGAGGGCAAGGTGACAGGCAGCGAGCACATCGCGGTGGCCGATGACGGCTCGGGCAAGCAGAACGTGGTGCTGATGGTCCAGGTGCCGACCGGCTTCGATGCCACCAAGCCCTGCATCGTCAGTGCCACCTCCTCGGGCTCGCGTGGCGTCTACGGCGCCATCGGCACGGCCGGCGAGTGGGGCCTCAAGCGCGGCTGTGCGGTGGCCTATGTGGACAAGGGCTCGGGCAACGGCCTGCACGACCTGACGAGCGACAACCTGATCCAGATCGACGGCACCATCGCCAGCGCGACGGCGGCCGCCAAGAAGGCCCACTTCAAGGCCGACCTCAGCGAGGCCGAGCGCCTGGGCTATAACGCGGCCTTCCCGAACCGGGTCGCCTACAAGCATGCGCACTCGCAGCAGAACCCCGAGAAGGACTGGGGCCGCGACACCTTGCGGGCGATCAAGTTCGCCTTCTATGTGCTCAACGAGAAGTACGGCAAGGACATCGCCGCCCAGCCCGGCAAGAAGGAGGTCGTGATCACGCCGGCCAACACCACGGTGATCGCGTCCTCGGTGTCCAACGGCGGCGGCGCCGCGCTGGCGGCGGCCGAGCAGGACACCGAAAGCCTGATCGACGGCGTGGCCGTGACCGAGCCGAATGCCCAGCCCGGCGCCAATACCGGGCTGACGATCAAGCAGGGCGCGGCCACGGTGGCCACGCACAGCAAGCCGCTGATCGACTACTTCACCTTCGCCAATATCTACCAGCCTTGCGCGGCCCTCTCGACCCAGGCCGGGCTGTCGCTGAACGCGGCCTTCTGGCCGGCCGCCTACACCACGGCCGCGCAAAACCGCTGCGCCGCGCTGAAGGCCCGCGGACTGCTGGCCGGCGCGAGCCTGGCCGAGCAGGCCGACGAGGCGCTGGCCAAGATGAACGCCTATGGCTGGATGGCCGAGACCAACTATCTGCAGCAGTCGCACTACCGCTTCGCGACCAACTCCATCGTGATGACCTATGTGAACAGCTATGGCCGCTTCAAGGTCACGGACAACGTCTGCGGTTTCAGCTATGCCAACACCAATGCCACTGGCGATGTCGTCGCCCAGGTGCCGGCGGTGCAGGCCTCGCTGTTCTCGGGCGGCAACGGCGTGCCGCCGACCTCGGGCGTCAACATCGTCTACAACGACGCGGTCGGCGGTGCCAAGCTGGACTTCCTGGCCGTCTCGCCGACCAGCGCCACGGCCGACTTCGCGCTCGACGGCGCGCTGTGCATGCGGACCCTGGTGACCGGCAAGGACACGGTCAGCGGCGCCGGCCTGTTCGGCACGATGAAGGCCTGGTCGGACCGCGTGATCGCCGGCATCAACGAGGTGCAGCTCAGCGCCAAGCTGCGCGGCCTGCCCACCATCATCGTGGCCGGCCGCAACGACACGCTGATCCCGGTCAACCATGCGGGGCGTGCCTATTACGGCAAGAACCTGGTGCAGGAGGCGGCCACGGCCAAGACCCGCTATTACGAGGTCACCAATGCGCAGCATTTCGACAGCTTCATCGCCTTCGGCGCGCTCTTGGGCTATGAGACCCGCTACATCCCGCTGCACGTCTACTTCGTGCGCGCGATGGACCAGATGTGGTCCCATCTGAAGAACGGTACGGCCCTGCCTGCCAGCCAGGTGGTGCGTACGACGCCGCGCGCCGCCGCGACCGCACTGGCGGCCGGCGATGTGCCGCCCTGGGCCGCGACGCCGGCGGCCGCCGATGCGATCGGCTTCGATGCCGGCGTGCTGAGCGTGCCGCAATAAGCCTTGTGCCCGGGTGCCGGTTTCAGGCGCCCGGGTTCAATCCTTCATACAAGGCGACAAATTCCAGGCTCAGCTTGTGGCGCGGATCCAGATGGATCATCGGCCGCGCCAGCTCGTGCGATTCCTTGATCTTGACGCTGGCGCTCAGATAGGGCTGCAGCACCGGCAGGCCCTCGGCTATCAGCTCCTGCACGGTGCGCTGCGGCAGGCTGGCGCGTGGCTGGAACTGGTTGACCACGATGCCCTCGACCCGTAACTCCGCATTGTGGTCGGCGCGGATCTCCTGCACGCTGTCCAGCAGGCCGTAGAGGGCGCGGCGCGAGAAGTCGTCGCAGTCGAAGGGGATCAGGCAGCCCTCGGCCGCGATCAGCGCCGAGCGGGTGTAGAAGTTCAGCGCCGGCGGCGTGTCGATCCAGATCTCGTCGTAGTCCTCGGCCAGCTCGAGCAGTGCGTCGCGCAGCTTGTAGATCTTGTAGCGGCTCTCCAGCTTGCCGTGCAGCTCGTCCAGCGCCGGGCTGGCGGGCATCAGCTGCAGACCGGGCCAGGGCGTCTCGACGATGAAGTCATCGGTCTTGGGCGCGCGCACGCTGAACTTCAGCGTGCTCTCGAAGAACTCGGCCGCCCCGACGGTCGCATCGTCGGCCGTATCGCCCAGCAGATAGCGGCTGCTATTGCCCTGCGGGTCGAGATCGATCAGCAGGGTGCGCCGACCGTGCGCTGCCGCGATGGCGGCCAGATTGCTGGTGATGGTCGACTTGCCGACCCCACCCTTCTGATTGAAGACAACGCGGCGCATGCAGGCTCCCGAGGCTGGTGGAGCGCCTATTGTGCACTGCAGCAATGTCCGGTTGATGATGATGGCTGCGCCCCGGACGGCGCAGCATCGCTGCGGCTACTGGCTGGTGGCCAGGTCCGCGTCGAAATCCATCAGCACGCTGGCCTCCTCCAGTGCCCGCCACAGATGGGGCGGCATCTGCATGATCTTCTCGGGTGTCTTGGCCCGGCGCGCCCAGGCGCGGATCTCGTCATGCTGGTCGGGGGTCAGCAGCTTCAGCGTCAGCATCTCGTCGAGGGTCTGCATCGTGGGCCTCCTAACTAGGATCCGGTCCGTATCTGCCAGTCCGCGCGGCTGATTTCGTAGACCGAGGTGTCCATCTCGTACCAGCGCTCGCTGCCACGATAGCTCATGCCCAGGCGCTGCATCACGCGCGCCGAGCCCTTGTTGTCGGGGTGGCAGACGGCGCACAGCTGCGGCGTGTCCAGCGTGTCGAAGGCGAAGGCGGCCATGACCTGGGCCGCCTCCGAGGCCAAGCCCTGGTGCCAGCGGTCGCGCCGCAGCCGCCAGCCGATCTCCAGCGGATTGGCCTTGTCGCGGGCCAGGTGCTGGATGCAGCCGGAGCCGATGATCTGGCCGCTGTCCTTCTCGATGAAGGCCCACCAGGAATAGCCCCACTCGGCCCAGCGGGCCTTGACCCGGGCGATCCCTGACGCCGTGTCCTCGCGCGTGTCGGGCTTGCCGGTGATGTAGCGCATCACCTCGGGGTCGCTGTCGATCGCGTGCAGACCCTCGAAATGGTGGTCCGCAAAGGGCTCCAGGCGGAGTCGTTCGGTCTGCAGAATGGTCATGGGCGGCCTTGGGCGACGGTGGGCCCCGCCAGTCTAGCGATTCAGGCGAAGTAGCGCTGCCGCAGCTGCGCATAGCGGCCGTCGCGCTTGATACGGTCCAGCGCCGTCTGCAGGCGCTTCACCAGGGCCGGGTCGGTGTCGGGCGGCAGGCCGTACCAGTAGGACTTGTCGATGTCGTAGGGCAGCACGGCACTCAGTGTGTCCAGAGGCAGCTGCAGCCGGCGCAGATGCCAGGCGGCCGCCCAGTCCAGCATCAGCAGCAGCGACATGCGGCCGGCCAGCAGCTTGCGCAGATTGCTCTCGTCATCCAGCGCCCATTCCAGATGCTCCTCGGGCCGCAGCCCGTCGGCCAGCAGCTGGCGTGCCGCCGCCGAGTCGCGCACCACACCGATCCGGTGGCCCTGCAACTGCTGCAGGCTGCTGAGCCGGATGTCGGTGCGTGGGCCGAGCCGGTAAATCATGATGCGGCGCGGCCCGATCGGTCCCACCCACTGGAACTGCGCCTCCCGCGCGGGTGTGCGGGTCAGCGAGAACAGCAGGCTGGTCGAGGTCTGGGCCGCGCCCTGCTGAGCGCGTGGCCAGGGCATGACCTCGATGTCTATCGGCAGCTCCACCTCGGCGGCGATCAGCCGCAGCAGCTCGACGCTGAAGCCGCCGGGCTGGCCCTCGATCTCATGGTTCAGCGGTGGCAGGTTCTCGGTGAAGCCGCGCAGCCGGGTGTCGGCCGCCCGCGCGCCACCCAGCCCCATCAAGGCCAGCGCCGTGAACGCCCGTCGATCCAGCCGGGTGGCTCCCTGTTGCTTCTGCATCGGGCCAGTGTAGGCAGGCCCGGTGATGGCCCGATGACGCGCTAGCGCCAGCAATGCCAAGCTTTTGGCGTCAGCCGTCGATTCGTCGCTGGAACACCAGCCCCGCATGCTCGCGCAGCGCGTGGAACTTGATCTTGGGCCAGTTGCTCTCGATTGCGCGCAGCTCGGGGGCGTATTCGACCAGCACCGTCGGCGCGTCCACCGCGTCATAGGCCATGCGATGGTCGTTGGCGTCGATGAAGCGCTTCAGCTCCTTTTCATCGTCGCAGGTCACCCAACGCGCCACCTGGAAGCGGCTGCCGGTGATGCGGGCCTTGACCCCGTACTCGTGCTCAAGCCGGTGCGCCACCACCTCGAACTGCAGCTGGCCCACCGCACCCAAGAGCAGCACGCTGCCGACGATGGGGCGGAACACCTGGATCGCGCCCTCCTCGCCCAGCTGGGTCAGACCGGCCTTCAGCTGCTTGGTCTTCAGCGGGTCGGCCACTTCGACGCTGCGGAACATTTCCGGCGCGAAGAAGGGCAGGCCGGTGAACTGCAGGGCCTCGCCCTCGGTGATGGTGTCGCCCAGCTGCAGCACGCCATGGTTGGGGATGCCGATGATGTCGCCGCCGAAGGCCTCGTCCAGCAGCTCGCGGCGCTGGCTCAGGAAACTCACCACCGTGTTCGGTCGCAGCTCCTTGCCGGAGCGCACCACCTTGAGCCGCATGCCGCGCTCGAAATGGCCCGAGGCTACGCGCAGGAAGGCGATGCGGTCGCGGTGGGCCGGGTCCATATTCGCTTGAATTTTGAACACCACGCCGCTGAATTTCGTCTCCTCGGGCTTGACCACGCGCTGCAGCGCGGCCCGCTCGCCGGGGGCCGGTGCCAACTCGACCAGCGAGTCGAGGATTTCCTGCACGCCGAAGTTGTTGACCGCCGAGCCGAAGAACATCGGCGTCTGCCGGCCGCTCAGGAAGTCGTCCAGATCAAAGGCCGGCGCGGCCTCGCGCACCAGCTCGATCTCGCCCTGGGCCTGCTCGTACTGCATGCCGAAGCGGCCCGCGTACTCGGGATTGTCCAGGCCCGCCAGCACCTCCTCCTCGCCGGCGGCCCTGTCCTCGCCCGGTGCGAACACCCGCATCTGCTGCTTGCGCAGGTCCATCACGCCATGGAAGGCCTTGCCCATGCCCACCGGCCAGGTGAAGGGCACGACCGTCATGCCCAGCTCGCGCTCGATCTCGTCCATCAGCGCCAGCGGGTCCTGCACCTCGCGGTCCATCTTGTTGACAAAGGTCAGGATGGGCGTGTTGCGGGCCCGGCAGACCTGCAGCAGGCGGCGGGTCTGCGGCTCGACGCCGTTGGCCGCGTCGATCACCATCAGCGCCGCATCGACCGCGGTCAGCACGCGGTAGGTGTCTTCCGAGAAGTCCTGGTGGCCCGGGGTGTCGAGAAGATTGATCACGCAGTCGCGGTATTCCATCTGCATCACCGACGAAGCCACCGAGATGCCGCGCTGCTTCTCGATCTCCATCCAGTCCGAGGTCGCATGGCGCGAGGCCTTGCGGGCCTTCACCGAGCCGGCGATCTGGATCGCACCCGAGAACAGCAGCAGCTTCTCCGTCAGCGTGGTCTTGCCGGCGTCGGGGTGGGAAATGATGGCGAAGGTGCGGCGGCGGCGCACTTCGGTTTCGATGCGGGTAGGAAGGTCGGCAGACATGGCGGGGTCGGGCAGGGGGCTAACCGGCGATTATCGCCGCTGCCCTGCGGCGGCTCGGTTCAAGCCGGCGCGGTGAAGGGTTTGACAAGCGCCAGCAGCCGCTCCACATAGGCCTGCTTCTCCCCCACCGGCGCCACATAGTGCAGCGCCTCGCGGGCGGCGGCTTCGCCGGCTTTCTTCAGCATCACCCAGGTGGCCAGGTATTGCGAGGCCAGGCAGCCGCCGGCGGTGGCGATGGGGCCGCGGGCGTGGAAGGGTTCGTCCAGCACCACGGCGCCGGCCTCGACGACCCAGGGCTTGGTCGTCAGATCGGTGCAGGCGGGGCAGTCGCCCAGCAGGCCCAGGCGGGCCATCAACAGGGTGCCCGAGCATTGCGCGCCGATCAGCTGGCGCACCGGGTCGAGCTGCAGCCGGTCCAGCAGCGCGCTGTTCTCGGCAATCGCGCGGGTGTAGAGGCCCGAGCCGAACAGCACGACATCGGCCTCGTTGGCCCACTCCAGCGGCCGCTGCAGCTGCACCGTGACGCCGTTCATCGATGTCACATGGCTGCCCGGCCCGCACAGCTCGGCGCTGAAGCCCTGCGGCCGCAGCCGGTTCAGCAGACCCAGCGCGATGAAGCTGTCGAGCTCGTTGAAGCCGTCGAAGCTGAGGATGGCGATATGCATGAATTGCCTGCTACGAGTCGCAGCAGGCAATGTACCAGCAGCAAGATCGCCGCTCCTGACTACTCAGCGCAGCTTGTTGCCGCTGTCGCTCAGGGCCTTGACCAGCTTCTTCAAGGCATCTTCCGAGGCCCGTCGTGCGGCCAGCGAGAAGTCGCTCTTGAACTCGTCGAACTCGGCCCGCCCCTCGCCTTGCACCCGAATTTCCGTCACGGGCTGCCCCTGGGGGTCAAGCACCGCACCGCTGAGTTCAACCGTGAACAAGGTGGGCGGCCAGGTCACCAGGCTTTGTGACCAGGAGGTGGTCGCAATGCTGGGCTTGACGATGTAGTTGAGGTTCTCGGACTTGATCAATGGGTCGCTGGGGCCGCTGATCTTGCTGACATCGGCAAAGCTCTGGCTCAGCGCATGGTAGATCCCTACCTCAAGGTCGCGATAGGGAAAGTAACTGAGCTTGTCTCCGCCGCCGCCAGGCGAATTCACTTCGCGTTGACGGTCCTCGGCGGTGACGATCAGGCCGATCTTGCGCTCCAGCTTGGTGCCGGCCGGCGCTTGAACATTTGCCAGATTGGGGCTCAGTGAGATCGGGTGGGCGCAGCCGGTGGCGATCAGCACCAGACTCACCCAGGACAGCAGCATCAGGAAACGTGTCATCTCGGCCTCACTTCAATGCAGCCAGAAACTCGGCGTCGGCGAACAAGCGGGTGATCAGCGCCTGAACGACCACCGGGTACTGCTGCTGGGCCTTGGGAATCGCAACGGCGCCCATGAAGGACGACTCCCAGTTCAGAGTGGTTCTGTGGGTCTTCTCGTAGCGTGTTTGGCCGGCGTTCTTGACGATGAAGCGGGCCTCAATCTCGCCGCTGGCCGTCGAGAAGCCGGAAGCGTCGATATCGTTCTTCAGCAACAGTCCGCTGATCTCCAGCTTTGACTGGGGATCGAGTTTGCCCGCGAGCACCAGTTCCTGGCGCAGTGCGTCGGCCAGATAGGCGGCGTAGTTCGCACCGACCGGCGACTCCATGCTGGAGCCGCGCAAGCCGATGGACTGAGCACCGGCCGCACCTGCATTGACTGAGAACACGCCCAGCGCCAGAGACTGTGGCAGCTTCTTGATCGCCTGGACGTTGTCCAGAGAGGGTTGGTAGGGCGGCGCCTTGGTGGCGCAACCGGCCGACAGCAGTGCGACCAGAGTGACGGACAGGGCGATGCCGCCCTTCGAGATGGATTTGTACATGAGCCTCCCTCGGTATCGAGGATATTGTTGGAGATGCCGCCGATCACGGCGGCCGAAGGATACAGGCCCGGCCGGCCGCGTCACTCGGGGTTTTTGCGAGGATTCGCAGTCGCTACAGTGCGGCCTACCCGACTCCATCGATGCCTCATGCATGCTTGGTGGCGCGGACCACGACCCGAGCGATGAGCAAGAAAGACCAGCAATGACGACTGCGACGATCCTGATCACCGGCGCCGCCGGCCGCATAGGCCGTGCCTTCTGGCGGGCGCAGCCGGACCGCTCGGCCCTGCGCCTGGCCGATATCGCCACCGCAGGCCTGGCCGAGTCCGGCGCCGAGGTGCTGGCGCTGGACATCAGCGATGCCCAGGCCTGCATGCGCGCCTGTGCCGGCATTGACACGGTGATCCATCTGGCGGCCGACCCTTCGCCGGAGGCCGACTTCATGGGCTCGTTGCTGCCGGTCAATATCGTCGGCAGCTACAACCTGTTCACCGCCGCCCGGGCCCAGGGCTGCCGGCGCTTTGTCTTTGCCAGCAGTGCCCAGGCCGTCGAGGGCTATGCGCTGGACCTGCAGGTGCAGGAGCAGATGGCGCCGCGCCCCAAGAACCTCTACGGCGCCAGCAAGGCCTTCGGCGAGGCGCTGGCCGCGCTGTTCGCGCAGGACGGCATGATGACGACCGTGGCGGTGCGCATCGCCAATGTCGCCGAGTTTGCGCCGGGCCAGCAGCACAGCCCGCGCGATGTGGCCGCCTTCATCAGCGAGCGCGATGTGGTGCAGCTGCTGCAGCGCTGCGTCGAGGCCGAGCTGAGCGGTTTCCATGTGGTGCACGGCGTGTCCGACAACCGCTACAAGCGCCTGGCCATAGACCAGACGCGCCGCTTGCTGGACTACCGGCCGGCCGACGACGCCTTTGTCATCCTGGAAGGCCAGGCACCGCTGCCGGCCTGAGCGCGGCCGGCCGGCGCCGCAGTGCCCAGGCCGCCAGCAGGCTGTAGCCCAGCGCCTGGCCGCACAAGGCCAGCAGCTGCGGGCCGACGGCGTGCAGCGGCGCGCCCATCTGGTTGAGCCGCACAAAGCCCTGGATGCCAGGTACCGCCGGTATCAAGAGCTCGCCCAGCCACCACAGCGGCGCCGGCAGGGCCTCACGCGGCCACGAGAAGCCGGCCAGAAAGGCCATAGGCAGCGAGCTGCACAACAAGAGCTGCATGGCCCGCTCGCGTTCGGCCAGCAGCGCGCCCAGCGCCACGCCGGCCGCCGCGATGGCCCAGCAAAAAGGCAGCAGCAGCAGCGCCGCGCCGGCCGGGTTGCCGCCATGGGCATAGCCGAAGAAGGGGAAGATCAGCACGAAGAACCAGGCCGCGCTGAGCCCGCCGAAGCTGGCGAAGGCCATGCAGCGGGCGCTCCAGAGGGCGAGGCTCTCGGCGGGCCGCGTGCGGTCCTCGAAGCGCTGGCCCACCCACATCGCGATACCGATCAGCAGCAGCTGCTGCACGATCAGCACCGCCACCGCCGGCACCACCGCGCTGCCATAGCCCTCATGCGGGTTGTAGAGTGCGGCCAGCTCCACATTCAGCGGGCTGCGGCTGGCGGCGGCCTGCCGCGGCGACTGACCCTGGGCCTGCAGCTGGCGCAGCTCGATGCCGGCCGATACCGTGCCCAGCACCTCGGCAAAACCCAGCAGCACGATCTTGTTGGCGAGGAAGTAGGCGCCGTCGGCCAGCACCGGCACGACCTGAGCCCGGCCGCGGCCGGCCTCGCGCTTGAGTCCGGCCGGCAGCAGCACATAGCCCTGGATCTCGCCGGCCGCCAGCGCGGCCCGGGCCCGGCCCTCGTCGGCCGTCAGCAGCGCCAGCTCCAGGCGCGGGCTGGCCTGGGCGAAGCGCTGGATCTGGCGGCTCAGGGCGCTGTGATCCTGGTCGACGATGGCCACCGGCACCCGCTGCAGCTGCTCGCTCGCATAAGGCCAGGGGTAGAAGAAGGAATAGATCAGCGGCGCGATCAAGAGCATCAGCAGCACGCCGGGATCGCGCAGCACCGCGCGCCAGGTGCCGACGACTTCGCGCAGCCAGCCGCTCATCAGCGCTTGCCCCAGGCGGCCGGGTCATGGGCCACACGCGGCAGCCGCCAGGCGGCCAGCGCCAGCAGGGCCAGCGCAGCGGCCGTCAGCGCAGCCAGCAGCGGCAGCGCGCGCTGCGCCGCCCAGCCCTGCTGCAGCAGGCCGACCTGGGCCTGCATCAGCCAGGTCAGCGGCAGCGCCTCGGCCCAGAGCCGCGCGCCCTCGGGCATGGCCATCAGCGGAAAACCGATGCCGGAGAAGGCAAAAGCCGGCGCGGTGATGAAGCCGGCCGCCGACAAGGCCAGGCGCAGCGAGCGCGCCAGCAAGGCCACGGCCGCGCCCAGCGCCAGATACAGCGCCAGCAGCGCCGCATGCAGGGCCAGCAGCATCGGAGCGCCCGAGGGCAGCAGCCCGAGGCCCAGCAGCGCCAGCAGCAGGGCTGCGTCGACCGCGCCCAGCAGCAGCCAGGCGGGCGCCAGCTTGGCCAGCAGGGCCGGCCAGGCCTGAGCCCCGGCAGTGTCCAGCCAGGCCGGGCTCGTGCCGTCACGCAGCTCGCGGCCCACGGTCCAGGCGCCGGCCACCATGGCCAGCAGATGCAACAGGGCCGGCATCAGCGCCGTGGCCAGGAACTGCTGGTAGTTCAGCGCCGGGTTGTACTGCGAGCCCAGGCCCGCGCGCAGCGGCTCGAAGCCCTGCGTCGCGGCCTGTGGCGCCTGGCCGCGCTTCTCGCGCGCCAGGATCTCGATGCCGGCCGACATCGTGCCGACCGCGCCGCGCACATCCCTCTGGATCAGGCCCGAGTGGGTCGCAAACTGGGCGTTGTGCAGCAAGGTGACGCTGGCGGCGCGGCCGCTCTTGAGTTCGCGGGCCAGGCCCGCCGGGATCACCAGCACCGCATAGACCGCGCCGCCCTGCAGCGCGCTACGGGCCTCGGCCGCATCGGCCAGCGGCCGGGCCAGGCGCAGGCCTGGCGCGGCATCGAGCAGGCGTTGCAGCTGGCGCGATGCGGCGCTGTGGTCCTGGTCCAGCACGGCGATGGGCAGCCGGCTCGCCAGGCCGGCCGAGAAGGTCCACAGCATCAAGAGGCCCAGCAGCAGCGGCACCCAGGAGAGCATGGCCAGGTCCAGCGGGCTGGCGCGCAGCTGTGCCCATTCGCGCGCCCAGACCTTGGCCCAAGCCGAGCGCCGGCCCGAAGTCACGGCAGCAGCACGCTCATGCCCGGGCGGGCGCCCTGGATGGGCTGCAGCGGCCGCGCCTTGACCTCGAAGGTGCGCAGGTCATAGCCCTGGTTGCCGCGGGTGGCGCGCCAGGTGGCGAAGTCGGGCAGCACCTTGGAGGCGGTGACCTTGAAGCGCAGGCGTGGCTGCTCGGGCAGGGCCGGCAGGCGGGCCTCGAACTCGGCCCCGATCGCGAAGCGTGCCAGCTGGTCCTCGCGCACGTTGAACACGGCCCATTGATCGGCCAGGTCGACAACGGTCACGACCGGCACGCCGGCCGGCGACAGCTCGCCGACCTTGGCCAGCAGCTTGGCCACGGTACCGGCCACCGGGCTCTTCAGCTCGGTCTCGGCGCGGGCCGCCTCGACCTCCTGCACCAGGCCGGCCACCTGGCGGGCCTGGGCGCTGGCGGCCGCCTGGTCCTCAGCACGGGCGCCCGCCTGGGCCAGCTCCCATTGCGCCTTGGCGGCCTCGGCCAGGCGTTCGCTGGCGCGCCAGTTGGCCTCGGCCTCGTCGCGTTTTTGCGTGGCCACCAGGCCGTCGCGGTGCAGGCTCTCGACCCGCTCATGGCTTTTCCTGGCCAGCTCGGCGCCGGCCTGGGCGCGCTCGTAGTTGGCGCGTGCCATCCGGATCTCCTGCGGGCGGGCGCCGTTGTGCGCCTTCAGCACCACCGCCGAGGCTGCGGCCTCGGCATTGCTGGCCTGGGCCAGCTTGGCCTGGACCTCGGGGCTGTCGATGCGCAGCAGCAGCTCGCCCTTGGCGATGGCCTGGCCCTCCTGCACCCGCAGCTCGGCGATGCGGCCGGTCAGCTTGGGCGCGATATCGGTTTCCTGCGCTTCCATCATGCCCTGGATCGGCGCCTGCTCGGGGCCGCGGCCGGCCTGCCAGAGCGCGTAGATGCCCAGGCCGGCGGCCAGGGCGATGATCAGCGGGGTCAGGACTTGCTTGGCGTTCATCGCGGTGTGCTCGCTCTTCATTCGATGCGCAGGGCGGCCTGGTTCAGGTAGTCGCCCAGGCTGTCGAGCTGAGCGCAGGCCTGCAGCAGGCCGGTCAGCGCCATCACATAGTCATAGGCGACCTGGGCGCGGGCGGTGCGCTGCTTGGCGAGGTTCAGTTCGGCGTCGATCAGGTCCAGCGTGGTGCTGGTGCCCTGGCGCAGGCCGGCCTGGCGCAGGCGCAGCAGCTCATGGGCCAGCTCGTCCTGGGCCTGCAGGCTCAGGTATTGCTCGCGGGCGTTTTCGGTGGCCCGCCACTGGCGCTCGACCAGCAGCGCGATATCGCTGCGTGCCTGCGCGTCGGTCGCGTCGGCCTGGGCGATCTGGCTGGCGTGCGAGCGGTCCAGCGCGCCATGGTCCAGCGAGTCCCACAGATTCAGGCGCAGGCCGACGCCGGCCACCCAGTCGCCGTTGTGCGTCAGCGAGCGCTGGCCGAAGGCGAACAGCTGAGGCTTGTTGAGCGCCTTGCCGGCGCGCTGCAGTTCGCTGGCCTGCTCCTTCCTGGCCGCCACCTTGGCCAGGCCCGGATGGTTGGCCAGGGCCACGATGATGAAGTCCTGCAGCGGCGGCAGCGGCCGCGGGCTCAGCGCCAGCGGCGTGCTGGGCTGGGGCGGGGCGTCGAGCTTGAGGCTGCGTGCCAGCGCCAGCGCGGCCAGGTCCGCATCGCTGCGTGCCTTGCGCGCCTGGTAGCGGGCGTCTTCCAGGGCGGCGCGGGCCTGCAGGCGTTCGAGCCTGGACAGCACGCCGGTGGCGAGCATCTTCTCGGCTGCCGCATCATGGGCCGCGATGCCCTCGGCGGCGGCCTCGCGCAACGCCGCGGCGCGGCGCGCCAGCTGCGTCAGGAAGTAGCGCTGTGCCAGCAGCGCGGCCGCCTCATGCTCGCTGCTTTGCAGATCGGCGCTGGCCTCGGCGGTCTGGGCGGCGGCCAGGCCGCGCGCGGCCTCGGTGGCGCCACCCAGATAGAGCGGCCAGACGGCCGACAGCGAGGCGGTGCTGCCGCTGTTGCTGCGCTCCAGCGTGTAGCTGTGCGGCAGTTGCGGCAGGGCAGGCAAGACCTGACCCAGCAGCGGCGGCAATTGCGGAACGATCTGGTCCAGGCGCTGGGACAAGGGGTCCAGATCGATGTCCAGGCTGGCCTTGTAGCGGTAGGCCGCGCCGCTCAGGCTGACGCTGGGCCCGCCCAGGCCGGCGATGCCCTCGGCGCGCGCCTGCTTGTGGGCCAGGCCGGCGCGGGCGGCGGCCAGCTGGTCCGAGCCGCCGCGCAGGCGCTGCAGGGCCTCGTCCCAGCTTAACTTCTGGACGTGGGCCTGGGCCTGGGCCTGGGCCGCACCCGCGACCAGCAGCAGGGCCAGCGGTGCCGCTGCCAATCGCATTTACTCTTCCAGCAGGCTGCGCAGCATCCAGGCGGTTTGCTCGTGCACGGTCAGGCGCTGGGTCAGGATGTCGGCGCTGGGCTCGTCGCTGGCCTTGTCGACCAGCGGGAACAGGCTGCGCGCGGTGCGCGCCGCGCCTTCATGGCCCTCGACCAGGATGCGCACCATCTCCAGCGCCTTGGGCGGCGTCGCCGGGGCGTCCTTCAGCGAGCTGAGCTTGGCGAACTGCGCATAGGAGCCCGGGGCGGGGTGGCCCAGCGAGCGGATGCGCTCGGCAATCGGGTCGACCGCGTTCCACAGCTCGGTGTACTGGGTCATGAACATCGCATGCAGCGAGTTGAACATCGGCCCGGTGACGTTCCAGTGGAAGTTGTGGGTGGTCAGGTAGAGCGTGTAGGTGTCGGCCAGCAGCTTGGACAGGCCGGCGGCGATGGCGGCGCGGTCCTTGTCGTTGATGCCGATATTGATGGCCGAGGCGGCGGGCTGGGCGGTCTTGCTTGCACGTTTGCTCATGAGATGTCCTTGCTGAGTTTGAGAAAGGCTGGCACTGGCTTCGCACTATAGGCCGGCGCCAGCCGATTTCTCAGCACAGGGATGGCATCAAGGCTTCGGTTCTCGCACGACCTCGACTCAGGCGGTGCCGGACTTGCGACGGCGCGCCAGCAGGCCGCCGACCGCGCCCAGACCCAGCAGCAGCTGGGCCCAGGTGGCGGGCTCGGGCACGGCGACGACGGCCAGACCATCGAGCTGGTAGATGGACGCGGTGTCCATGCTGTACTTGCTGGCCTGCAGCGCATCGATGTTCAGGTTCCAGCCCATCGCGTCGAAGGCGGCGAGATCGTTCTGCGTCACCCGGCCGTCGGCGCACGGTGTGCCGGTGGGGTCCATCAGGCCGATATCGGTGCCGCTCAGGAAGCAGCCCGGCCGGCCGGCATCGGGATAGAGCTTGCTATCGCCCCAGTGCGAGGCCTGATTCTGGTCGCCGTTGTAGGCGCCGGTCGAGAAGTCGGCAATCTTCTGGTCGGGGTTGTTGAAGTTGAACGGCGTGACGCCGTCGATCGAGAAGAAAGCGTCCTTGTTGGCGCCCCATTGCAGCTGCAAATGGCCGTCGATCGCCGGGCTGGCGCCATAGCGGAACAGGTCAAGCACGCTGCCGATCGCGAAGTCGTCGAGCCGCTGCGAGCCGAACACGCCCGACTCCAGCAGATCGGCGCCGGGGCCGTTGGCGCGACCGAAGTAGTCGAAGGTGTCGGCGCCGCTGACAAAGCCCAAGGCATGGCCCAGCTCATGGATGGCGACGGCGGTGAAGTCGTAGCTGCCGGCGGCGGTGCCGTTGGTCGGGTTGTAGTCGAAGCCGAAGCTCGAGCTGAAGGTGATGTTGGCGTCGTAGCGGGCGTTGTTCGAGGGCGTCAGGCCCAGGGCCTTCTGCACCGAGGTGTTCACGTCCAGATAGCGGTTGATGTGGTCGTTGCCGTCGGCGCGGCGGCTGCCTATCGTGGTGTCGACACCGATCTGCTGGGCGGCATCGACATAGCCATTGACGCGCATCGCGACACTGCCCTGGGCGTTCAGCGCCACCAGGCCGTTGACGGCGATATTGTCCAGCGCGCTCTTGCTGGTGTTGGCCCGCAGGGCGCTGTAGACATCCTTGACCGCGACCTCGCCGCTGCTGCTGCCGGCCTGGGCCAGCACATTGGCGCCCAGGTCGGCAAAGCCGATCTTGATATTGACGGTGACGTCGTTGCTGATGGTCTTGTTCCAGTAGTTCGCCGCCTTCTGGAAGGCCAGCAAGGCCTCGGGCGAGGCACCGTAGCTGTTGTCGGTGTCCCACAGCACGATGTTCAGCGCGCTGGCCTGGCCGGCGCAGGCGATGGCGGCCGCTGCCGCGACCGTGCGCAGCATAGAGATGGTCTTCATTGCGATTCCTCCGTTGGGGCTTTGTCAGCCACTCGATCAGGGCTGTCGGCCGGGCATCGGATGATGCCCGGCAGGTCTTGTGGACATCCCGAGGTCTCGGAGAATAGGCAATAGTTCACGAGCCAGAACGACGCCCTCCCCCCTGTCTGAGGGGAGGTGTTGTCCTAGGTGCTTGCCGCCAACGCTTGTGGCGAAGGGTCAGGTGTTGACAGGGGCCGGAAACCGGCCCGCGCGATCACGCCAGGTCGAAGCGGTCCAGGTTCATCACCTTGGTCCAGGCGGCGACGAAGTCGGCGACGAACTTCTGCTGCCCGTCCGCGCTGGCGTAGACCTCGGCATAGGCGCGCAGCACCGAGTTGGAGCCGAAGACCAGATCGCTGCGGGTGCCGCTGTACTTGACCGCACCCGTCTTGCGGTCCCGGCCCTCGAACAGCTCGCCCTCGCCATCGACCGCCTTCCAATCGGTACTCATATCGAGCAGGTTGACGAAGAAGACATTGCTCAGCACGCCGACCTGCTCGGTGAACACGCCGTGCTTGCTGCCGTCGGCGTTGGCACCGAGCACGCGCAGGCCGCCGACCAGGGCGGTCAGCTCCGGCGCGGTCAGCGTCAGCAGCTGGGCCCGGTCGATCAGCAGCGCCTCGGTGGCCGCGCCGATCTTGCCCTTTTTATAGTTGCGGAAGCCGTCGGCCAGCGGCTCCATCAGCGCGAAGGATTCGACATCGGTCTGTTCCTGCGTGGCATCGACCCGGCCCGGCGCGAACGGCACCTCGACCGCGACGCCGGCCGCCTTGGCCGCCTGCTCGACGCCGACGCTGCCGGCCAGCACGATCACATCGGCCAGCGAGGCCTTGCCCGAGGCCTTCTGGATCTCGGCCAGGGTGGGCAGGGCGGCGATGGCGCGCCGGTTCACTTCCCAGTCCTTCTGCGGTGCCAGGGCCAGGCGGGCACCATTGGCGCCGCCCCGCTTGTCACCGCCGCGGAAGGTCGAGGCCGAGGCCCAGGCCACCGACACCAGCTCGCTGACCGACAGGCCGGAGGCCGCGATCTTGGCCTTCAGCTCGGCGATGTCCGCTGCGGACGGGTTGTGCGTGGCGGCCGGCAGCGGGTCTTGCCAGATCAGGTCTTCCTTCGGCACCTCGGGGCCGAGGTAGCGGGCCTTCGGGCCCATATCGCGGTGGGTCAGCTTGAACCAGGCGCGGGCAAAGGCCTCGGCAAAGGCCTGCGGGTCTTCGAGGAAGCGCTTGGAGATCTTGCCGAACTCGGGGTCGAAGCGCATCGTCAGGTCGGTGGTCAGCATCTTGGGCTTGTGGAACTTGCCCGGCACATGGGCGTCCGGAATGATGTCCGGCGCGTCCTTGGCCACCCACTGCTTGGCGCCGGCGGGGCTCTTCTCCAGCTCCCACTCGAACTTGAACAAGTTCTCGAAGAAGTTATTGCCCCACTGCGCCGGGGTCGTGGTCCAGGTCACTTCGAGGCCGCTGGAGACGGTGTCCTTGCCGTGGCCTTGCCCGAAGTTGCTGTTCCAGCCCAGGCCCTGGGCCTCGATGCCGGCACCCTCGGGCTCGGGGCCTTTGTGCGATTCGGGGGCGGCGCCGTGGGCCTTGCCGAAGGTGTGGCCGCCGGCGATCAGCGCGACGATCTCCTCGTCGTCCATCGCCATGCGGTAGAAGGTGGCGCGGATGTCCTTGGCGGCGGCCATGTAGTCGCCGCTGGCATTCGGGCCCTCGGGGTTCACATAGATCAGACCCATATGGGTGGCGGCGAGGTTATGGTCCAGCTCGCGATCACCGTGGAAGCGCTTGTCGGTGGCCAGCCAGGTGCTCTCGGCGCCCCAGTTGACGTCCATGTCCGGTTCCCAGACATCGGCGCGGCCGCCGGCAAAGCCGAAGGTGCGAAAGCCCATCGATTCCAGCGCCACATTGCCGGCCAGGATGAAGAGGTCGGCCCAGGAGATCTTCTGGCCATACTTCTGCTTGATCGGCCACAGCAGGCGGCGCGACTTGTCGATATTGACGTTGTCGGGCCAGGAGTTCAGCGGGGCGAAACGCTGCTGGCCGCGGCCGCCGCCGCCGCGACCATCGAGCGTGCGGTAGGTGCCGGCCGAGTGCCAGGCCATGCGAATCATCTGCGGGCCGTAGTGGCCGAAGTCGGCCGGCCACCAGTCCTGGCTGTCGGTCATCAGCTTGACCAGATCGGCCTTCAGCGCCTTGTAGTCGAGCTTCTTGAATTCTTCGGCGTAGTTGAAGGTCTCACCCAGCGGGTCGGACTTGCTGGAGTGCTGGTTCAGCAGATCGACGCGCAGCTGGTTGGGCCACCAGTCCTTGTTCGTCGTGCCGCCGCCGGCAGCATGGTGGAAGGGGCACTTGTTCGCTTCACTGGTCATGGCTTATCTCCTCGGGTGTGGCCAGCCGTGGCTGGATGGAAGGGAGAAGACTAAATTTCGGCTACCAATAGATCAATTTGTTTGAATCAAAGTCGGCGATAGCTAGAAACAAACTTCTCCAGGCGAGACCCATGTTCGCCGGACGGCGCGGCCGCTTCAAGCCCCTTTTGGAGTCAGGACAGCCGCGTCACCCCGTCCAGCGCGCAGTCATAGATCGCATTGCGCAGCGCCGCGATGGCCTCGTAGCGGGTGAAGGTGCGGCGCCAGGCCAGCACGACGCGGCGGGTCGGTACCGGGTCGGCGAAGGGGATGAAACGCAGATGGGTCTGCGGCTCCTTGGGCACGCTCAGGCCCGGCACCACGGTGACCCCCATGCCCGAGGCCACCATATGCTTGATGGTCTCCAGCGAGCTGCCCTCGAAGCTCTTGCGTATGCCCTCGGCGTCGCTGGAGAAGCGCGCGAACTCGGGGCAGACCTCCAGCACATGGTCGCGAAAGCAGTGGCCGGTGCCCAGCAGCAGCATGGTCTCGCTCTTGAGCTCCTGCGAGCTGATCGAGGGGCGTTGGGCGAAGGGGTGACTGGCCGGCACGGCGATCACAAAGGGCTCGTCATAGAGCGGGGCGATCGCCAGGCCGGTGTCCGGAAAGGGCTCGGCCATGATGGCGCAGTCAAGCTCGCCGGTGCGCAGCATCTCCAGCAGCTTGACGGTGAAGTTCTCCTGCAGCATCAGCGGCATCTGCGGGTAGTGCGCGATCACGCTCTTGACCAGCTGGGGCAGCAGATAGGGGCCTATCGTGTAGATCAGTCCCAGGCGCAGCGCACCGGCCAGCGGGTCCTTGCCGCGCTTGGCGATCTCCTTGATCGCGCTGGCCTGCTCGATCACCGACTGGGCCTGGCGCACGATGTCCTCGCCCAGCGGCGTCACGGTGACCTCGGCCGCGCCGCGCTCGAAGATCTTGACGTCCAACTCCTCCTCTAGCTTCTTGATCGCGACGCTCAGCGTCGGCTGGGACACGTGGCAAGCCTCGGCCGCGCGGCCGAAATGCCGCTCGCGGGCGACCGCGACGATGTAGCGCAGCTCGGTCAGGGTCATTGTTTTCTCCTATCAATGGCGAAGCCTACATTGCCTTGACCGAGTCTGCGGGAATTCCTGACCCCGCTACACTGCGCCCGCCCGCGGTCTGCGGGCATTCGCCCATCGCACAAACCATGAGTACCGAGCGCAAACCCCTGAGCCTGCCCCGCCTGCAGCAGATGCATGCCGACGGCGAGAAGATCGCGATGCTGACCTGCTACGACGCGGCTTTTGCGAGCCTGCTGGACGGTGCCGGCGTGGACATCCTCCTGATCGGCGACTCGCTGGGCAATGTGCTGCAGGGCCGCGGCTCGACCGCGCCGGTCAGCCTGGAGGACATGGTCTATCACACCACCTGTGTGCGGCGTGGCGTCAAGACGGCCTGGGTGCTGGCCGATCTGCCTTTCGACAGCTACCACGTCAGCAGGGAGGAGGCCTGGAAGAGCGCCGCCGCCCTGGTCAAGGCCGGTGCCCAGATGGTCAAGCTGGAGGGTGGCGGCTGGACGGTGGAGACGGTGCGCTTTCTCAGCGAGCGCGGCATCCCGGTCTGCGCCCATCTGGGCTTCACGCCGCAGACCGTCAACGCGCTGGGCGGTTTCAAGGTGCAGGGCCGCGACGAGGCCGGCGCCGCGCGCATCAAACGCGAGTCGCAGGAGCTGGTCGAGGCCGGCGCGGCCATGCTGCTCTACGAGATGGTGCCGGCCACGCTGGCCGCCGAGATCACGGCCGCCTCGCCCGTGCCGGTGATTGGCATCGGCGCCGGCGTCGGCTGCTCGGGCCAGGTGCTGGTGCTGCACGATATGCTGGACATCACGCCGGGCCGCCGGCCCCGCTTCGTCAAGAACTTCATGGCCGGCGCGGCCTCGATCCAGGAGGCGGTCGGCCGCTATGTGGCCGAGGTCAAGGCGCAGACCTTTCCCGACAACCAAGTCCACAGCTACTGATTGAGCGCGATGCAAGTCACTCACACCATCGCCGAACTGCGCCAGGCCCTGGCCGGCCGCCCCAACGCCTTCGTCCCGACGATGGGCAATCTGCACGAGGGTCATCTGTCCCTGGTGCGCCAGGCCAAGGCGGCGTCGCAGGGCGGCCCGGTGGTGGCCAGCATCTTCGTCAACCGGCTGCAGTTCGCCCCGCACGAGGACTTCGACCGCTACCCGCGCACCTTGGCGCGCGATGCCGAGCTGCTCAAGAGCGCCGGCTGCGACTATGTGTTCGCGCCCGACGAGGCCGAGCTCTACCCCGAGCCGCAGGGCTACAAGGTGCAGCCGCCGGCCGAGCTGGCCGACATCCTGGAGGGCCATTTCCGCCCGGGCTTCTTCACCGGGGTCTGCACCGTCGTGGCCAAGCTGTTCAATATCGTGCAGCCGCGCTGGGCGGTGTTCGGCAAGAAGGACTATCAGCAGCTGATGGTGCTGCGCCGCATGGTGGCCCAGCTGGCCCTACCCATCGAGATCCTGGCCGGCGAGACCACGCGCAGCGAACAGGGCCTTGCCCTGTCCTCACGCAACGGTTATCTCAGCGAGGCCGAACGCGAGGAGGCCTTGCGCCTGAGCCGCACGCTGAAGGCCATGATCGCGCGCTGGCAGGGCGGCGAGCGCGATGTCGCCGCCATCGAGGCCGAGGCCATGGTGACGCTACAGGCGGCCGGCTGGGCGCCCGACTATCTGGTGCTGCGCCGTCGCCTCGATCTGGGTGCGCCGGCCGAAGGGCTGCCGCTGGTGGCACTGGCGGCCGCCCGGCTGGGGCAGACGAGGTTGATTGACAACCTGGAGTTCTGACCCCTGCGTGCGGCGTTTGCTGGCTTCTTACTGGACGCCCACCAGTTCGACTTCAAAGATCAGCGCGGCATTGGACGGAATGGCCGTGCCGGAGCCGTTGGCGCCATAGCCCAGC
Source organism: Roseateles cavernae (assembly GCF_040187885.1). Lineage (NCBI taxonomy): Bacteria > Pseudomonadati > Pseudomonadota > Betaproteobacteria > Burkholderiales > Sphaerotilaceae > Roseateles > Roseateles cavernae. The sequence goes on along the minus strand of NZ_JBDPLH010000001.1, from coordinate 612,625 downwards.
GAGGCCGGCAGCAGCAAGGTGCGCTTACCGCCCACCTTCATGCTGTTGAAGCCCTGATCCCAGCCCTTGATGACGGCGCCCGCGCCCAGCGTGAAGACAAACGGCGTCTTGCCCACCGAGCTGTCGAACTGCGTGCCCTTCTGGTTGGCGGTGACGCGCTTGTCGTAGAGCCAGCCGGTGTAGTGCACGGTCAACTTCTTGCCGGCGGTGGCCTCGACGCCGGTGCCGACCGCGGTGTCGGTGGTCTTCAGCGCGGTGATGGCCGAGGAGCCGGACACTTCGGCCCAGTTGCCGGCGGGTTCGCCGGCGTCGCCGCCGCCACCACCGCAGGCACTCAGGCCCAGCAGGGTGGCAAAGCTCAGCGCGAGAACCGGACGACGGGAGAGCACAGATTTCATGATCGTGGGGGTGTTTGAAAGTGGCCGGAGTGTAGCGAGGTCGTTTGTTCAGAAATCGACCAGCAATATTTATTTACCTGATCGATCAACGCCGCCTCAGGCCTTCAGGAACTCCGCCTTCGAGCCCAGCCAGCGCTCCACCTGCCGGCTCGCCGCCTCCGGGTGGCGGTCCAGCAGCTGGGGCGCCAGTTCGCGCGCCGCCTTCAAGAGCGGCGCGTCCTCCTGCAGATCGGCGAAACGCAAGAGCTCGGCGCCGCTCTGGCGCGCGCCCATGAACTCGCCGGGGCCGCGGATGTCGAGGTCGCGGCGCGCGATCTCGAAGCCGTCATTGGTCTCGGCCATCGCGCGCAGCCGGTCCTTGCCGGTCGGCGACAGCGGGCCGGTGTAGAGCAGCACGCAGACGCTGGCCACCGCGCCCCGGCCGACACGGCCGCGCAGCTGGTGCAGCTGGCTCAAGCCGAAACGCTCGGCATGCTCGATCACCATCAGGCTGGCGTTGGGCACATCGACACCGACCTCGATCACCGTGGTCGCCACCAGCACACTCATCTGCCCGGCGCTGAACTGCGCCATCACCGCCGCCTTCTCGCTAGGTGCCATGCGGCCGTGCAGCAGGCCCACGACCTTGCCTTCCAGCGCGGCACTCAGCTCCGCATGGGTCTCGGTCGCGTTCTTCAGGTCCAGCGTCTCCGACTCCTCGATCAGCGGGCAGACCCAGTAGACCTGGGCCCCCTTGGCCACCTCGTCGCGGATCCTGGCGATCACGCTGTCGCGCTTGCCGTCGGCAAACACCTTGGTGACGATGGGTGTGCGGCCGGGGGGCAGCTCATCGATGGTCGAGACATCGAGGTCGGCAAAGTAAGTCATCGCCAGCGTGCGCGGTATCGGTGTCGCGCTCATCATCAAGAGATGCGGCTCCAGCGCCTGGCTGGCAAGCTTCTTGCGCAAGGCCAAGCGCTGCGCGACGCCGAAGCGGTGCTGCTCGTCGATGATGGCCAGGCCCAATTTCTTGAACTGCACCTTGTCCTCGATCACCGCATGGGTGCCAATCACCAGCTGGGCCTCTCCGGAGGCCGCCGCGTCCAGCATCTTCTGCCGCGCCTTGCCCTTGACGCTGCCGGTCAGCCAGGCCACCTTGAGCCCCAGCGGCTCCAGCCAGCCGAGCAGCTTCTTGAAATGCTGCTCGGCCAGGATCTCGGTGGGTGCCATCAGCGCGCATTGCCAGCCGGCGTCGATCGCCACCGCCGCCGCCAGCGCCGCCACCACGGTCTTGCCCGAGCCGACATCGCCCTGCAGCAGGCGGTGCATCGGGGCGGGGCGTGCCAGGTCTTGCGCGATCTCTTCGCCGACGCGCTGCTGCGCGCCGGTCAGGCCGAAGGGCAGGGTGGCCAGCAGCCGCTCGTGCAGGCCGCCGCGCGCGGCCCGCAGCGCCGGGGCCCTCAGCCGGGCCCGCTCGCGCTGGGCGCGCAGCTGGCTCAGCTGCTGGGCCAGCAGCTCCTCGAACTTCAGTCGCTGCCAGGCCGGGTGGCTGTGGTCCTCCAGCGTGCTCAGGCCCGCGGCCGGTGGCGGGTGATGCAGAAAGTCCAGCGCCTCGCGCAGGCTGGGCAGCCGGGCCGGCACCGTGCCGGGCGGCAGCAGCTCCTCCAGCGCGGCCCGCTTCAGACCCGAGGCCACGGCCTTGCGCAGATAGACCTGGGGCAGGCTGGCGCTGCTGGGGTAGACGGGGGTCAGGCTTTGCGCCAGCGGCGTGTCCTCGCTGACCGCCTTGAAGCTCGGGTGCACCATCTCGCGCCCGAAGAAGCCGCCTCGCAGCTCGCCGCGCACCCGCAGCCGGTTGCCCTCGGCCATGGTCTTCTGATGCGAGGGGTAGAAGTGGATGAAGCGCAGCAGCAGCCATTCGCCGCTGTCATCCGCCATCTTCACCAGCAGCGAACGCCGCCCGCGCAGCTCGATCCGGCATTCCGTCACCACCCCCTCGCACTGCACCGTCTCGCCCTCGCGCGCCTCGGCGATCGGCGTGATGTGGGTCTCGTCCTCGTAGCGATGCGGCAGATGCAGAGCCAGGTCGATATCGCGCACGAGGCCCAACTTCTCCATGGCCTTTTGCGGGGCGGATTTGGGACGGGGCGACGTTGCAGGGCTGGATGAATCCTCAGGCATGGGCGCGATTCTGCCCTGGGTGGTGGCCTCGCCAGGCGAGTGCGCCGGTTCACCCCATGCGAGCGGTTCGGCGCGTCAGCAGCAGGCCCAGTCCCGCCAGTGCCAGGGCCAGGCTGCCCGGCTCCGGCACGGGCGAGGCGGGCGAGCAGCCGGAGGTGCAGCCGAAGTCGGCCAACCGGCCCTGCAGGATGCCGGCGCTGGACTCGTAGCTGAAGCTGCTCCATTGGAAGTCGGCCAGGGCCAGGCCGCCGTCGGGCAGCGGCAGGGCGTCGCTGCCGAAGACCTGGGCGGCGAAGTCCCACAGCGTCAGCTGCAGGCTTTGTGTGCCGGCAGCATTCTGGGCCAGCGCGCCGAACTGGTCGCTGCCGCCCAGGTTGTCGCTGATCAGGACGTTGAACACCTGCTGGTAGGCCGCGACGTGCGCACCGCCGTCAAAGCTGACGCTCATGCCCCAGGGGGCGCCGGCGTGGGCATAGGCGGCGGTGCTGCCGTCGGCAATGCCGTCGACGGCCTGGCTGTCAAAGCTGAAGCTGCCGGCGAAGGAGGACCAGCCGCGCTGGGCCTCGTCCCAGTCCACCACACCGACGAAGCTGTAGGTGACAGGGACGGCATGGGCCTTGGGCGTGGCCACCAGAGACAGGCTCAGTGCGGTCAGCAGGCCGGCGGCCAGGGTGGCGAGGGGACGGAGCGGCCAGAAGAGGTGGCGGGAGGTGTTCATGAGCTTGCTTGAGGGCTAGACGAGGGATCGGAATGACGATGCTGTTCAGTACGCAGCCGTGCCGACGGTGTCCGTCGTGTTGAGATTGACCCGGGTTGCGCGCATGACGCCGCCGCGGATGCCGACGTTGTTGTGGGTTACCAGGCTGTCTCGAACGGCTGCCATGACGCCTGTACTGCCGTCGATGCCGGTGGTATTGCGGACGGTGACGACGTTGTCCACCAGGCCCAGGTAGTCGATGGCGATGCCGGCTGTTGCGTTCATTTCGGCGAGCACCCCGGTGATGCGTGTGGCGAAGTTGTTGGTGGCCAGAATGCCGGTGAGGTTGTGGTTGACGGTCAGGCCTTCGACCAGGCCTCCGCTCAGGAAGACACCGATGGCGAAGCCCCGGACATGGCCGTTCCTCACGGTGGTGTTGATGTGGCTGCTGCTGTCGACGCCACGCACGCCACCGGCGGCACTGCAGCTGACGATGTAGCTGCTGTTGTTGAAGCTGCAGCTGCGGCTGCCCTTGATCGTGAAACCGTTCAGGTCCAGGGTCACGCCCTCGGTCTGGATCAGGATGCCGCTGAGCCCGTCGGGCACGTTCAGATTGCTTTTGAGCACATAGTGGCCCGGCTGGCTCAGCGTGATCGGGTAGCCCGGCGCATCGCCCGGCGTTGCATTGCCGGACATGGCCCGGTTGTGATCGAGAAGGGTCTGGGCCTGGGCGGCGGTGCCGCACAGCGCCAGCAGGGTGACGCACAGGGTCGAGACGGAACGGGTATTCAGGAGAATTGTCATTGCGGGCTCTGCGTGATGTGGAATGAAGCTGTGGCGTGGTGGGTGCCAGGTCTTGCCGGTCGTGACCGAAGTGCAGGCAGTCTCGTGCCGGACCGCTTCACCAGCGTTTCGCCGATGCGGGCGGCAGGTTTCGTTTGTTGCGTCTCGCCCCGGTCGTGGGCGCGGCCGCTTGGGCTGCTGGTGATAAGCTGGCCTGCGACTGGGACACCCCGTACCACCAGCACTTTGGAGACCCCCATGCCTGGATTACTCCCCGACGTCGACCCCGACGGCCTGCTCGAATACTCGGTGGTGTTCACCGACCGTGCGGTGAACCATATGTCGCAGAAGTTCCAGCGCGTGATGCGTGACATCTCCGCGGTGCTGAAGGAGGTCTATCGCGCCCGCTCGGCCATCGTCGTGCCGGGCAGCGGCACTTTCGGCATGGAGGCGGTGGCGCGTCAGTTCGCCAGCGGCCGCAAGACCCTGGTGATACGCAATGGCTGGTTCAGCTACCGCTGGACCCAGATCTTCGAGATGGGCAAGATCCCGGCCGAGCAGCGGGTGCTGAAGGCAAGACCTGTCAGCAGCGCGCGGCAGGCCGCGTTTGCGCCGGCGCCGATCGAGGAGGTGGTGGCGACGATACGCACCGAGCAGCCCGAGATCGTGTTCGCGCCCCATGTCGAGACTGCCGCCGGCTTGCTGCTGCCCGACAGCTATCTGCGCGCGGTGGCCGAGGCGGCCCATGAGGTCGGCGCGCTCTTCGTGCTGGACTGCATCGCCTCGGGCGCGCTGTGGGTGGACATGGCCGCCACCGGCGTCGACGTGCTGATCAGCGCGCCGCAGAAGGGCTGGAGCGGCTCGCCCTGCTGCGCCTTCGTGATGCTCAGCGAGCGCGCCCGCGCGCACATCGATGCCACGACGAGTACCAGCTTCGCGGCCGATCTGAAGAAGTGGCTGCAGATCATGGAGACCTACGAGGGTGGCGGCCATGCCTATCACGCCACCTTGCCGACCGATGCGCTGACCCGCACCCGCGATGTGATGCTGGAGACCCGCGACTACGGCTTCGAGCGCCTGCGCGACGAGCAGCTGGCACTGGGCCAGCGGGTGCGCGCGCTCTTGCAGTCCAAGGGCTTGCGCAGCGTCGCGGCCGAGGGCTTCCAGGCCCCGGGCGTGGTGGTCAGCTTCACCGACCACGACGGCCTGCACAGCGGCAAGGCTTTTCTGGCCGAGGGCGTGCAGAGCGCCGCCGGCGTGCCGCTGCAGTGCGACGAGGGCCCTGACTTCAAGACCTTCCGCATCGGGCTGTTCGGCCTGGACAAGCTGCACCAGCCTGATCGCACCGTGGCCAGTCTGGGCGCGGCCTTGGAGCGCATCCTCGGTGCCGATGCCGCCGCCGCTTGATTGACCGGGCGCGCCCCGCGCTGGTGCGTCGGCGGTGAGCCGCAGCGGCTCTTGGTGCATCGCCCCCGGCTCAAAGCTGGTGCGCTTATTGCTCTGTATCCCGGGAGAGGAGAGCCTCGATGAGATCCGGTTTCGATGAGATGCATGGCGGCGATGCCCGGGCGCGCCCGCAGTACCAGGCCTATGAGCGCTGGCTGGCCCAGCAGCCGGTCGAGACCATGTATGCGCGGCGCGAGGAGGCGGAGCTGATCTTCCGCCGTGTCGGCATCACCTTCGCGGTCTACGGTGACAAGGACGGCGGCGAGGGCACCGAGCGCCTGATCCCCTTCGACCTGATCCCGCGCGTGATCCCGGCCCATGAGTGGCGCGAGCTCGAAGCCGGCCTGCGCCAGCGCGTCACCGCGCTGAACCGCTTCATCCACGATGTCTATCACGAGCAGGCCATCCTGAAGGCCGGCATCGTGCCGGCCGAACAGATCCTGCGCAATGCGCAGTTCCGGCCCGAGATGATGGGCGTGGCGGTGCCGAAGAACATCTACTCGCACATCGCCGGCGTCGACATCGTGCGCGCGGCCATGCCCGATGGCTCGGGCAGCTACTACGTGCTCGAAGACAATCTGCGCGTGCCCTCCGGCGTGTCTTACATGCTTGAAAACCGCAAGATGATGATGCGGCTGTTTCCCGAGCTGTTCTCTCAGCACCGCATCGCGCCGGTCGCGCACTACCCGGACCTGCTGCTGGAGACCCTGCGCAGCGTGGCGCCGCAGGGCGTGGTCGATCCCACCGTGGTCGTGCTGACGCCGGGCATGTACAACTCGGCCTATTTCGAGCATGCCTTCCTGGCCCAGCAGATGGGCGTCGAGCTGGTGCAGGGCCAGGACCTGTTCGTCGACAAGGACTGCGTCTTCATGCGCACGACGCGCGGGCCGAAGCGGGTCGATGTGATCTACCGCCGTCTCGACGACGACTTCCTCGACCCCCAGGTCTTCCGCGCCGACTCCACGCTGGGCTGTCCGGGCCTGATCGCCGCCTACAAGGCCGGCAATGTGACGCTGTCGAACGCGGTGGGCACCGGCATCGCCGACGACAAGTCCATCTACCCCTATGTGCCCAAGATGGTCGAGTTCTACCTGGGCGAGAAACCGATTCTGAACAATGTGCCGACCCATCTGTGCCGCGACAAGGACGATCTGGCCTATGTGCTGGACCATCTGGGCGAGCTGGTCGTCAAGGAGGTACACGGCGCCGGCGGCTACGGCATGCTGGTCGGCCCGGCCGCGACGCAGCAGGAGATCGCAGACTTCCGCGCTCAGCTGCTGGCCAAGCCGTCCAACTACATCGCCCAGCCGACCCTGAGCCTGTCCACCTGCCCGACCTTTGTCGACTCGGGCATAGCGCCCCGTCATATTGATCTGCGACCCTTTGTGCTGTCGGGCAGCACGGTGCAGATGGTGCCGGGCGGCCTGACCCGGGTGGCGCTGAAGGAGGGCTCGCTGGTGGTCAACAGCAGCCAGGGCGGTGGCACCAAGGACACCTGGGTCCTGGAGGACTGAGCGATGCTGTCAAGAACCGCCGATCATCTGTTCTGGCTGGCCCGCTATATGGAGCGGGCCGAGAACACCGCGCGCATGCTGGACGTCAACTACCAGACCTCGCTGCTGCCGCAATCACCCGAGGTGGCCGAGCAGGGCTGGCGCGCCCTCTTGTCGATCTCGGAGCTGAGCCAGGACTACCAGGACCGCTATGGCGAGATCGACGCCAAGCGTGTCAAGGACTTCATCGTGCGCGACGAGCGCAACCCCTCGTCCATCATCAGCTGCCTGCGCGCGGCGCGCGAGAACGCCCGCGCGGTGCGCGGCGCGCTGACCACCGAGGCCTGGGAGACCACCAACCAGACCTGGCTGGAGTTCAAGCGCCTGATCGCCGATGGTCTGCTGCTGCGCGACCCCTCGGCGCTGTTCGAGTGGGTCAAGTTCCGCTCGCATCTGTCGCGCGGGGTCACGGTCGGCACGATGTTGCAGGACGAGGCCTTCAACTTCCTGCGCATCGGCTCCTTCCTGGAGCGGGCCGACAACACCGCCCGCCTGCTGGACGTCAAGTTCCAGGCGCCCGAGGGCGGCGCCGGCAGCAGCGCCTACGACTTCTATCACTGGTCGGCCATCCTGCGCTCGGTCTCGGCCTTCGAGATCTACCGCAAGGTCTACAGCAATGTGATCCAGCCCGAGAAGGTGGCCGAGCTGCTGATACTGCGCAGCAATATGCCGCGCTCGCTGGCCCACTGCCTGTCGCGACTGGTCGACAACCTCGACCGGGTCGCCAACGAACACTCCGGCGAGACCCAGCGCCAGGCCGGGCGACTGCACGCCGAGCTGGCCTATGGCCGCATCGACGAGATCCTGGCCGGCGGCATGCACGAGTTCCTCGACCAGTTCCTGAACCGCGTCGGCGAACTGGGTGCCGGCATCAGCCGCGACTTCCTGATGCCGGCGGCCTGACCCGCGCCTCGGACCCCCACACAAAGCCTCAAAGGAATCGCCTTGTCCATCCACGTCGCGCTCAAGCATGTCACGCACTACCGCTATGACCGGCGCATCAGCCTGGGCCCCCAGGTCGTGCGCCTGCGTCCGGCGCCGCACAGCCGCACGCCCATCCTCTCGTACTCGCTGCGGGTCGAGCCCGAGGGCCATTTCATCAACTGGCAGCAAGACCCCTTCGCCAACTATCTGGCGCGCCTGGTGTTCCCGGAGCAGACCCGCGAGTTCAAGGTCACGGTCGATCTGGTGGCCGAGATGTCGGTCTTCAACCCCTTCGACTTCTTCCTCGAACCCCATGCCAAGCACTTCCCCTTCACCTACGAAGCGGAGCAGCGCGCCGAGCTGGCGCCCTATCTGATCGCCGATGAAGCCACACCGCTGGTTGCGGCCTATCTGGCCGGGATCGACCGGGAGCCGCTGCCGACCATCGACTTTTTGGTGATGCTGAACCAGCGCCTGCAGCAGGACATCTCCTATCTGATACGCATGGAACCCGGCGTGCAGACGCCCGAGGAGACGCTGGCCAAGGCCTCCGGTTCCTGCCGCGACTCGGGCTGGTTGATGGTGCAGCTGATGCGCCATCTGGGCCTGGCTGCGCGCTTCGTCTCCGGCTATCTGATCCAGCTGACCCCCGACCAGAAGGCGCTCGACGGCCCCAGCGGCACCGAGGTCGACTTCACCGATCTGCACGCCTGGTGCGAGGTCTTCCTGCCCGGCGCCGGCTGGGTGGGCCTGGATCCCACATCGGGCCTGTTCGCCGGCGAGGGTCATATCCCGCTGGCCTGCACGCCCCAGCCCTCCAGCGCCGCGCCGATCAGCGGCGCGGTCGACAAGTGCGAGGTCGAGTTCGGCCACGAGATGAGCGTGACCCGCATCTGGGAGTCGCCGCGCGTCACCAAGCCCTATACCGAAGAACAGTGGACCGAGGTGCTGCAGCTCGGCGAGCAGGTCGATGCGGAGCTGCTGGCCGGCGATGTGCGCCTGACCATGGGCGGCGAGCCCACCTTTGTCTCGGTCGACGACCGTGACGGCGCCGAATGGAATATCGACGCGTTGGGCCCGACCAAGCGCAGCTATGCCCAGGCCCTGCTGCAGCGCCTGCGCGCCGAGTACGGGCAGGGCGGCTTTCTTCACTTCGGCCAGGGCAAGTGGTACCCGGGCGAGCAGCTGCCGCGCTGGGCGCTGTCCATCTTCTGGCGTGCCGATGGTGAGCCCTGCTGGCAAGACCCGACCCTGATCGCCGATGAGCGCGATCCGCACGCCTACACCAGCGCCGATGCCCAGCGCTTCATGCAGGGCCTGACGGCGCGCCTGGGCCTGGATGAAGGCTTCGTCCAGCCCGGCTACGAGGACACCTGGTACTACCTGTGGCGTGAGCGCCGCCTGCCGGTCAATGTCGACCCCTTCGAGTCCAGGCTCGACGACGAGATGGAGCGCAGCCGGCTGCGTCGCGTCTTCGCCCAGGGCCTGGACCATGTGGTCGGCTATGTGCTGCCGATCAAGAAGGGCGATGCACCCGGCCTGGCCGGCGCGCCCTGGGTCAGCGGCCCCTGGTTCTTCCGCGACGAGCGCATGTACCTGTTCCCCGGCGACTCGCCGATGGGCTACCGCCTGCCGCTGGATTCGCTGCCCTGGGTCAGCGAGGCGGAGTTCCCCTTCCATATCGAGCAGGACCCGTTCGCGCCGCGCGACGCCTTGCCGGCGGCTGCCCAGCTGCGCGCGCAGACACCGACCTTCCCGGCCTGGCCGGCACCGGGCCATGGGCTGCCGCCGGCCGCGCCAACCGCATCTGCCGCCTCAGGCAGCGCCGTGCCGCTGAGCCAGCGCCCCGAGCGCTTCCAGAGCGCCCACTGGATCACCCGCAGCGCGCTGTGCGTCGAGGTGCGCGACCCGCGCCGCGCCAGTGGTCCGAAGGCGGAGAAGGTCGGCCAGGCCAGCGGCGTGCTCTATGTCTTCATGCCGCCGCTGCAAAAACTGGAGGACTATCTGGAGCTGCTGGCCGCAGTCGAGGCCACGGCCGCCGCGCAGCGCGTCAAGATCGTGCTGGAGGGCTATCCGCCGCCGCGCGACCCGCGCCTGAAGATGCTGCAGGTCACACCCGACCCCGGCGTCATCGAGGTCAATATCCACCCGGCCCACAACTGGGGCGAGCTGGTCGCGCACACCGAATTCCTCTACGACGCAGCCTGGAAGACCCGGCTCTCGACCGAGAAGTTCATGCTCGACGGCCGCCACACCGGCACCGGCGGCGGCAACCATTTCGTGATGGGCGGCGCCACGCCGGCCGATTCGCCCTTTCTGCGCCGGCCCGATCTGCTGGCCTCCCTGCTGGCCTACTGGCACAACCATCCAAGCCTGAGCTATCTGTTCTCGGGCATGTTCATCGGCCCGACCAGCCAGGCCCCGCGCGTCGACGAGGCCCGCAACGACCAGCTGCGCGAGCTCGAGATCGCGCTGGGCGAGATCGAGCGCAGCAAGGCCATCTATGGCGATGCGATGCCGCCCTGGCTGGTGGACCGCTCGCTGCGCAATGTGCTGGTCGATGTGACCGGCAACACCCATCGCAGCGAGTTCTGCATCGACAAGCTCTACTCGCCCGACAGCTCGACCGGCCGCCTGGGTCTGCTGGAGCTGCGCGCCTTCGAGATGCCGCCGCATGCGCGCATGAGCATCGTCCAGCAGCTGCTTTTGCGCGCGCTGGTGGCGCGCTTCTGGAGGGACCCCTACCGCGCGCCGCTGGTGCGCTGGGGCACCGAGCTGCATGACCGCTTCCTGCTGCCCAGCTTCGTCAAGATGGACTTCGACGACGTCATCGAGGACATGGGTCTGGCCGGCTACGGCTTCGATGCGCAGTGGTTCGCGCCGCATTACGAGTTCCGCTTTCCCAAGGCCGGCGAGATCAGCGTGGCCGGCGTGCACATGGAGATGCGCAATGCGCTGGAGCCCTGGCATGTGATGGGCGAGGAGGGCTCGGCCGGCGGCACGGTGCGCTACGTCGACTCCTCGCTAGAGCGCATCGAGGTCAAGATTACCGGCCTGGTCGAGCCGCGCCACCGCGTCACCGTCAACGGCATCACGCTGCCGCTGCAGCCCACCGGCCGGGTCGGAGAGTATGTGGCCGGCGTGCGCTACCGGGCCTGGCACCCGCCCTCGGCCCTGCACCCGACCATCGGCGTCCATGTGCCGCTGACCTTCGATCTGGTCGACACCTGGATGAAACGCTCGCTGGGCGGCGGCCAGTACCACGTCGCGCACCCGGGCGGCCTCAGCTACGAGACCCTGCCGGTCAACAGCTACGAGGCCGAGAGCCGGCGCCTGTCGCGCTTTTCGGCGCTGGGCCACACGCCCGGCACGGTGGACGCCCGGCCGCCGCAGCGCAGCCTGGAATTCCCGTTCACGCTGGACCTGCGCCGGGTCGGTCGCTGAGCATGACGACACCCGAATGGGCGGCCCCCGCTGCCAGGCGGGCCGCCCACAGGGCATGATGTGCACATGTCCTCCAGTCTTTTCAGCGCCCGGGCGCAGCAATCCAGCCTGCTGCCCGAGGACGAACTCCTCCCCGATGCGGTGGCCTTGGCCGCTGCCGCCGCCTTGCGCGGCAAACCCGGCCACCATGACGAGCTGCGTGGCCGCCTGAGCGCCGCCGGCAATGGCGCGGCGGAGATGGCGCCGCTGTGGCAGCGCTTCTTCCAGGCCACCGGCGTGGCCGGCTGGCAGGATCTGGAGGCCCGCGCCGCCCGCGTGCAGCGCCGTGTCCAGGAGGACGGGGCCACTTACAACGTCTACAGCGAAGGCATGTCCGGCGAGACCTCGGCGCGGGTCTGGCCGCTGGAGCTGCTGCCCATGCTGGTCGATGCCGACGAGTGGCAGGGCATCGAGCGCGGCGTGATCCAGCGCGCCCATCTGCTCAACAAGACCCTGGCCGATGTCTATGGCGAGCGCCGCCTGCTCGACGCCGGCCTGCTGCCGCCCTCGCTGGTGTTCGCCCATCCGCAGTACCTGCGCCCCATGCACGGCTGCCAGCCGCCCGGCGGCGTGCACCTGCATGTCGTGGCCTTCGATCTGGCGCGCTGCGAGGACGGTCTGTGGTGGGTGGTGGGCCAGCGCACGCAGGCGCCGTCGGGGCTGGGCTATATGCTGGAAAACCGGCTGATCATCGCCCAGCAGTTCCCCGAGGCCTTCCGCGAACTGTCGGTGCAGCGCGTCGGCGCCAGCTTCCAGGCCCTGCTGCAGGGGCTGATGCGGCTGTCGCCCGAGGGCGAGCGCTCGCGCGTCGCGCTGCTGACGCCGGGCCCGCACAACGAAACCTATTTCGAGCATGCCTTCCTGGCCCGTTACCTGGGCATCAGCCTGGTCGAGGGCGGCGACCTGACGGTGCGCGACAACCGCGTGTTCCTGAAGACGCTGCACGGGCTGGAGCCGGTCCATGTGCTCTTGCGCCGGGTTGACGACGACTACCTGGACCCGCTGGAACTGCGCTCCGATTCGACGCTGGGCGTGCCGGGCCTGCTGCAGGCGCTGCGTGCCGGCGGCGTGGTGCTGGCCAATGCGCCCGGCTCGGGCTGGCTGGAGAGCCCCGGCCTGGCCGGCTTCTGGCCAGCCGTGGCCCGCGAGCTGCTGGGCGAGGAGCTGCTGCTGCCGGCCACCACCGCCTGGTGGTGCGGCGAGGACGCCGCCTGGCGCGCCCACGAGGACCAGCTCGATGACTATGTGGTCGCGCCGACCTTTCCGGCCAGCGAGACCACCCAGGGCTTCGCGCCCAAGGCGGTGGCCGCGCTGAGCGCCGGCGAGCGCGCCGCGCTGCTGGCCCGCATCGCCGCCGATCCGGCCGCCCATACCCTGCAGGCGCGGCTGCGGCCCTCGGAAACCCCGGTCTGGCGCGACGGCCATCTGCAGCCGCGCGATGCGGTGCTGCGCGTCTTCGCGGTGGCCGACGGTGCCGGCAGCTGGCATGTGATGCCCGGCGCGCTGACCCGGGTGGCCAGCCGGCGCGACGGCGGCGCCGATCCCTGGCTGTCGATGCGCAATGGCAGCGCCAGCGCCGACACCTGGGTGCGCACCGAGGACGAGATCGACACCACCAGCCTGCTGCCCAAGCCCCTGACCGCCGCCGACCTGACCGGCGCGCACTGGACCGTCACCAGCCGCTCGGCCGAGAACCTGTTCTGGCTGGGCCGCTACACCGAGCGGGCCGAGAACAGCGTGCGCCTGGCCAAGCTGAGCCTGGAGGCCCTGGCCACCGCTGCGCGCGACGATCGTGCCGCCGAGCTGCTGCCGCTGCTCGACGAGCTGGCGCGCCGCCATGGCCTGGTCGGCGAGAGCGTGCCCGCGGCCGAGCAGGCGCCGCGCGTCTTCGAGCGCTCGCTGCTGCATGCGCTGGCCGACACCAAGGCCTCGACCAGCGTGGCCTGGAATCTGCGCGCCCTGCAGTCCTGCGGCCAGACGCTGCGCGAGCGCCTGTCGACCGAGCACTGGAAACTGATCCATGAGGTCGGCGACCATTTCAGCCAGCATATGAAGGCGGTGCTGGACAAGGGCGCGGCCGACCCGCGCGCCGATGCGCTGGGCCTGCTGGCGCGCGCCGCCACCCATCTGGCCGCGATCACCGGCGCCCAGACCGACCGCATGACGCGCGACGACGGCTGGCGCCTGCTCAGCGTCGGCCGCCAGGTCGAGCGCCTGGACTTTCTCGCGCAAGCGCTGGCCGCCGGCTTCGAGCGCGGCCTGCAGCGCAGCGACGAGGGCTTCATGCTGCTCCTGGGCCTGTTCGATTCGACGATGACTTACCGCGCCAAGTTCCAGGCCCGCCGCGAGGTGCCGCCGCTGCTGCATCTGCTGGTGCAGGACACCGACAACCCGCGCTCGCTGGCCTGGGTCGCGCGCACGCTGCGCGGCCGCTTCGTCAAGCTGGCGCGCCATGAGCTGGGCTGGGCCGCCGAGGTCGTCGCGCCGCTGCCGCAGCCCGACGAATGGCTGCTCGAGCGCCTGTGCACGCCCGATGCCGCCGGCGCCTACCCCGAGCTGGTGGCCCAGCTGCAGGGCTGCAGCGAGCAGGCGCAGGCGCTGTCGGTGGCGCTGGGCCGCAAGCTGTTCTCGCATGTGGGTTCGCACGACCAGCGGGTGTGGCAATGAGCGCGTCCAGCACCGCTGCGATCGCCGCCCCCGAGCGCTGGCTGCGGGTCCAGCACGACACCGTCTACGACTACGACTCGCCGGTCGAGCTGGCCCATCACCTGGCCTGCCTGAGCCCGCGCAGCACCGCGCAGCAGCAGGTGCGCGGCTGGCGGCTGACGGTGGAGCCGGCGCCCGATGGCTGGCCGGCCGCCGAGGTGCCGCCCGAGCTGTTCAGCACCGATCCCTGGGGCAATGCCCGCCTGGTGTTCAGCCATGCCCAGGTGCATGAGCGGCTGGCGGTCAGCAGCGGCTTCGAGGTGGGGCTGAGCGCGCCGCCGCTGATCGATCCGCTGGCCAGCCCGGCCTGGGAAGCGGTGGCCGAGTCGCTGCGCTACCACGCCGGCGCGGTGCGCAGCGAGGCGGTGGAGTTCACGCTGGCCTCGGAGTTCGTGCCCCGCGATGCGGCGCTGGCCGCCTTCGGCCGCCAGGCCTTCAGGCCCGGCCGGCCGCTGGCCGAGGGCGCGCTGGCGCTGATGCAGCTGATCTACCGCCAGTTCGCTTACAAGCCGCTGGCCACCCATGTCGGCACCCGCGCGACCGAGGCGCTGGCGCTCAAGCGCGGCGTCTGCCAGGATTTTGCCCATGTGATGATTGGCGCCTGTCGCTCGCTGGGGCTGGCGGCCCGCTATGTGAGCGGCTACCTGCTGACCCGCGCGCCCGAGGGCAAGACCAAGCTGGTCGGCGCCGACGCCTCGCATGCCTGGGCGGCCGTCTGGTGCCCCGAGCAGGGCTGGCTGGCGCTGGACCCGACCAACAACATCCCGGTCGGCCTGGACCATGTGACGCTGGCCTGGGGCCGCGACTACGCCGACGTCGCGCCGCTGCGCGGCGTGATCCGTGGCGGCCAGGCCCATCCCAAGGTGGCGGTGACGGTCGAGCCCTTGTGAGCCGGTTCGTGGCATCGGTCCGCTTCTCGCGCTTTGATGTGCCGCGTTGGGCACGAGCTTTCATCAACTTCCGCTACGCTTGCCGCAGGAATCGTTGGGGATTGTGTGATGAGTAGTTCGCGTCGGGACGGCCTGCGGCAGATCGCGGCGCTGGCACTGACGGCCGGTGCGGCGCTGCTGCCGCCTGCGGCACGCAGTGCGCCGCTGCATGCCCGCCTGGTGGCCACCGAGTTTCCACCCTATACCTCGGCCACCCTGCCCGGGGGCGGCATTGCCTGCGCGATCACCCGCGCGGCGCTGGAGCGCTCGGGCTGGACCATGAGCCTGGCGTTCCGGCCCTGGGCGCGGGCGCTGTCGGAGTTTCGCCAGGGCCTGCACGACGGCGTGATCGGCACCTGGCACAGCGCCGAGCGGGCCGCGACGATGCGCTTCCCGCGCGACCTGGGCCTGATCAACCGGATTGGCTTCATGGCGCGCGCCGGCAGCGGCCTGAAGGTCGACGAGCTGTCGCAGCTGGCCGGCCTGCGCATCGGCACGGTGTTGGGCTATGCCAATCCCGAGCGTTTCGAGCGCGCGCGGCTGACGGTGGACCCGGCCGTCGACGACCTGGCCAATCTGCGCAAGCTGCTGGCCGGTCGGGTCGAGCTGGCCCTGATCGACAAGGGCGTGGCCTTCCATCTGCTCGACACCGAGCTGCGCGAGCAGGCCGCCCGCCAGGCCTGGCTGGAGCCGGCGCTCAGCGAGGTGCCGCTGTACACGGTGTTCGCCAGGGGCCGGACGGAGACCGAGCGCATGGCGGCGGCCTTCGACAGCGGCCTGGCCCAGCTGCAGAGCGGTGGCCGCATCGCCGAGCTCTTGCGTCAGGGCGCGCGCTGGCAGTGAGACGCCGCGTCGCTGGCATCGCGTAGCAGCGCATCGCGCACCCAGGCCACGGCCTCGTCCGGTTCGTCCTTGCACATCAGGAAGTAGGGGTGGGGCGCGTCCAGGGCCGGGCCGGGGATGGGCACCAGGCTGCCCTGCCGCAGCGCGTCGCCGCACAGATAGTCCGGCAGCAGCGCCACGCCGGCGCCCAGCATGCAGGCCGTCGCCGCCATATGGGCGAGATTGAAGCGCAGGCCGGGCAGTGCGGCCGGCACCGCGACGCCGGCCTGCTCGAACCACTCGGCAAAGCCCGGTGAGGGCCAGCCCCGGTCTTCGGCGCTCAGATGCAGCAGCGGCAGCGTCGCGACATCGGCCGGCCGCAGGTCCTGGGCGCGACCGATCAGCGACGGCGCCGCGTAGGCGCGAAACTGGCCAGTCAGCAGCGGCAGCTGGCGGTGGCCGGGCAGATCGTCGCGCCGGAAGTAGATGCCGATATCGGCGTTCATGCCGCCGCTGGCGCGGTGCAGCGCGGCGATCAGTCTGATCTCGACTTCGGGGCGCTGGCGGCTCAGCGCCGCCACGCGCGGCGTCAGCCACAGGGCGGCGACGCTGAACTGGGTGCGAATCCTGACCACCGGCCGCTGCTGATGATCGCGCACCGCGCAGCTGGTGCTGACCAGGCGCTCGAAGGCGTCGCGGATGCGCAGCGCGTAGTCGCTGCCGGCGGCTGTCAGCAGCACGCCGTTGGCGCTGCGCCGGAACAGCGCCAGGCCCAGCCACTGCTCCAGCTGCTTGATCTGGTGGCTGACCGCGGCCGGCGTGACATGCAGCTCGCTGGCCGCGCGCGCGAAGCTCATATGCCGGGCGGCGGCCTCGAAGGCGCGCAGCGCCGGCAGCGGGGGGAGACGTTGCGGGTTCATCGATCAGTGCGGGCTGGCCGGGGAGTAGGCTCAATGAAATTAAGGCTAAGCATCAAGAAGTTCCGTTTGCTCCCATGACGCGCTGCTTGAGATGATGCAAAAGCTGTCACACAGGCATAGCACCAGTATCCCATCGCCACCCCATGCCCCAGCTTCCGCTCCGTCACCAACAACGCCAGGCCCTGGCCTGGGCCCTGCTGCGCTTCACGCTGGCGGGGCTGATCGCGGCGCATGGGTTGGCCCGGGCCTGGTTCGGCGCGGTCCAGCCCTTCGGCCTCTGGCTGCAGGGGCAGGGCTGGCCGGGCGGCATGGCGCTGGCCATAGGCATCACCGGTCTGGAGATCGTCGGCCCCGTGCTGCTGATGCTGGGCCGCTGGGTGCCGCCGCTGTGCCTGGTGCTGGCCGGCCTCTATGCCATGGGTATTGCACTGGTGCATGCGCAGGCGGGCTGGTTCGTCGTGGGCCTGGGTCGCAACGGTTCGGAGTACTCGGTGCTGCTGATCGTCTGCCTGCTCGCGCTCGCCTTGCAGCATCCACCCTCACCGTCATCCAACAGGAAGTCTCCGACCTCATGAAACCAACACGCCTCGCACGCTCACTGACGCTCATCGCCGGCACCGCGCTGCTGCTGCAGATGACCGGCTGCTCGACGCTCGCCGGCAGCACCAATATGCTCAGCGACGAACGCGTCATCGCCGAATCGGCCGGCACCCTGGGCCTGGCATCGGCCGATCTGAAGCTGCAGTCGCGCACCACCTCGGGCACCAACACCTATGCCATCCTGCGCGGTCGCGATGGCAAGGAATACAGCTGCACCATCAACGGCGGCAACCTGCTGTCCTTCGGCATGACCAATCCGCCGGCCTGCCAGCGCAAATAGCTCTTTGTTGCGGCGCACAAAAATGGCCGCTCCCTGCCGCCCTTGCGAGCGCCTTGCGTCAAGCCGGTGCGCAAAAGCCTGCCGTCATGGCTGTTTCGGGCCTGAATCCGGGGGTGACCGGGCTGGCATGAGATATGCAATCCGCTATCGGTAGAAACCATCTGTTTGTTCTACCGGGAGGTATCTATGCGAGCGTTGGCAATTCGGAAACTGGTCGCCATGGCGGCCCTCACGACGGCCGGAGGGGCCTGGGCAGCGGCCGGGGATGCGGCCATGATGTCCACCACGGGGCTCGAATCCCCGCAGTCCTTCACGGCGCAGAGCCGCGTTGACAACAACAGGGCCGGCGCGCAGTCCGCCGCCGAGGCCCGGGCTGTGGAGGAGTCGCCGAACTATGCGCTGGCGCTGGCCGGGCTTGGGGCGGTGGGCTTTCTGCTGGGGCGTCGCCGGGGCCAGTAGGGCGGTGGCCCGAGGGGAGGGGCGGCCATGTGACAATCCGGCCCCCAGCGTTTGGCACGGGTCTGTCCGGCCCTCAACCCCCTCATGTCCACTCCCGCCCGCTACACGGTCGCCGACTTCGATTTCGAGCTGCCGCCCGAGCTGATCGCCCAGCACCCCGCCGCCGAGCGCAGCGCCTCGCGCCTGCTTGACGGCCGCGCGGCGACCCCGGTGGACCGCGTGTTCCGCGAGCTGCCCGAGCTGCTGAACCCCGGCGATCTGCTGGTGTTCAACAACACCAAGGTGATCAAGGCGCGGCTGTATGGCGCCAAGGCCAGCGGCGGCGCGGTGGAGGCCCTGGTGGAGCGCGTGCTGCCCGGCACGCACGAAGTCTGGGCCCATATGCGCGCCAGCAAGAGCCCCAAAGCCGGCGCCATCGTGAGCTTCGCCGATGGTGCCTTCCAGGCCGAGGTGCTGGGCCGCTGCGGGCCGGACAACGGCCTGTTCCACCTGCGCCTGTCTGGCGATCCCTTCACGCTGCTCGATGCCCACGGCCATGTGCCGCTGCCGCCCTATATCGAGCATGGCGACAGCGCCGACGATGTGCGCCGCTACCAGACCGTCTTCGCCAAGGAGCCCGGCGCTGTGGCCGCGCCGACGGCGGCCCTGCATTTCGACGAAGCCCTGCTGGCGCGGCTGGCCGAGCGCGGCGTGGCCACCGCCCACGTGACCCTGCATGTGGGCGCCGGTACCTTCCAGCCGGTGCGGGTCGACAACCTGGCCGAGCACAAGATGCACAGCGAATGGTTCCAGGTCTTGCCCGAGACGGTGGCGGCCATCGCGCGCTGCAAGGCCGCCGGCGGCCAGGTCGTCGCGGTCGGCACGACCACCCTGCGGGCGCTGGAGTCGGCGGCCCAGGGCGGCGTGCTGCAGGCCGGTGCGCGCGAAACCGAGATCTTCATCACGCCGGGCTTCGAGTTCCGTGTCGTCGACCGCCTGGTGACCAACTTCCACCTGCCCAAGAGCACCTTGATGATGCTGGTCTCGGCCTTTGCCGGCTATGAGCCCATCATGGCGCTGTACCGGCATGCGATCGCGCAGAGGTATCGGTTTTTCAGTTATGGCGATGCGATGCTGCTGGACAGGCAAAAGGGCTGATGTCACAAACAGGTCGCGCCCAACGTCTTCACCGTCATGGACGACGCGACCCGCTTCTTTGACCGCCTGCGGCCCCGGCTGCAGGGCATTGCCTACCGGATGCTGGGCTCGGTGGCCGACGCCGAGGAATTGGTGCAGGACGTGTGGCTGCGCTGGCATGAAGCCGACACGACGGGCCTGGCCAACGCCGAAGCCTGGCTGGTCACGGTGACCACCCGTCTGGCCATCGACCGGCTGCGCAGCGCCAAGGCCCAGCGGGCCCACTACGTCGGTTTCTGGCTGCCCGAGCCTCGGCTCGATCTGGACGACCTGCCGCCGACGACCCCTCAGCACAATCCGCCCGCGACGCCGGAAGCCTTGCTGGAGCGGGCCGACGATATTTCGGTGGCCTTCCTGGCCTTGCTGGAGCGGCTCGGCCCCGAGGCGCGGGCGGCCTTCCTGCTGCGTGAGGTCTTCGATGCCGACTACGCCGAGCTCGCGCGGACGCTGGGCAAGAGCGAGGCCGCCTGCCGCCAGATCGTCTCGCGCGCCAAGCTGCAGCTGAAGGACGGGCGGCCGCGACAGCGGGTCTCGGCGGACCAGCACTACCGGCTGCTGGCCGGCTTTGCCGAGGCCGCACGCAAGGGCGACTTCGCCGCGCTGCAAGCCCTGCTGGCCGAAGACGCTGAGCTGATCAGCGATGGCGGCGGCATCGTGCCCAGCTTCGGCAAGGTCTTGGCCGGCGCGTCGCGCGTCGCGCGGCTGTACTTCGCGGTCTGGCGTCGCAGCGAGCGCGGCGAGGCGGTGCAGCAGCTGGAACTGGTGCGCTTGAATGGCGAATGGGGCCTGCTGCGCTTCATAGGCGGACGGCTGGAGTCGGCCCAGAGCCTGGAGACCGATGGGCTGCGCATCATCCGTATCCACACCCAGCGCAATCCGGAAAAGTTGCGCCGCCTGGCCGAAGCCTGGGCTGTCACAAAAGGAAAGGCTGCCTCGTCTTGAGGAGTGAGCGCGGCAAATGCTCTGCTTGCCGCCGCAGCCATCCCTCAACCAAGGAGTCCTTCATCATGTCGCAACAACAACGCCTCAATTACGCCCAGCAGGCCCCCGAGCTGTTCAAGAAATATGTCGAGTTCAGCATGGCCCTCAAGAAGGGCGTGCTGGACGTTGCGCTGCATGATCTGGTCACCCTGCGGGCCTCGCAACTCAATGGCTGCGCCTTCTGCGTGGACATGCATGTCAAGGAAGCCACCCTGCACGGCGAGCGTGCGCTGCGCCTGCACCATGTGGCCGTGTGGCACGAATCGCCACTGTTCTCGCCGCGCGAGCGCGCCGCGCTGGCCTGGGTGGAGGTGCTCACCCAGCTGCCGCCGCAGGGCGTGCCCGAGGCTGTATTCCAGGCGGTGCGCGAGCATTTCAGCGAGCCGGAGCTGGCCGAGTTGAGCTTCGCCATCATCGGCATCAACGGCTGGAACCGGTTGGCCATCGGCTTCGCGGCCGTGCCCGGCTCGCAGGACAAGGCCTTCGGGCTGGACAAGGCCGGGCTGGCCTGAGCGGGCCGGCAGCGGGCTTTCCTCGCCGGCTCACCATCCCAGCTGTTCGCCGCGCTCGCAGGCCGCGATCAGCTTGGCGAGACGGGCCGCGCGGGTTGGGTCCTTCTTGGCGCTGCAGACCCAGTGCAGCAACCGCTTGCGGTAGCTCGGCGGCGCCTTGCCCTCGAAGAATGCCCAGGCCGCTGCGGCGCGGCGGAACTCGTGCAGCTCCTCGGGCCGCAGTTCGGCGACTTCGGCCTGCTCGTGCGAATAGATGGCCGAGCGCTCGGCGCTGCGCAGTGCAAAGGCCGCCAGCCCGGCCGGCCTCATGCGGCCCTCGGCCTGCAGTCGTGCGACCTTGTCGATATTGACCTGGCTCCAGATCGAGCCGGGCCGGCGCGGCGTGAAGCGGATCTGGTAATGCGCGTCGTCGATGCGCTTGCGCACCCCGTCGATCCAGCCGAAGCACAGCGCCTCGTCGACCGACTCGGGCCAGCGCAGGCCGGCCGCGCCCGTGCCGACCTTGCGAAAGCCCACCAGCAGCTCGGTGGCGCTCGCGGCATGGGCTTGCAGCCAGGCGCGCCAGGCCAGCGCATCGCGGAAGAACTGCGGGGCGGGGGTGCTCATTTCAGGCAGTGTCGGCGGGGGCGGGGCTGAAGTCCATGGTCCAGTTGGTTTCCCAGGTCTGGCCGGCATCGGCCGAGAAGGCCTGCTCCCAGCGCGGCAGCCCCGAGGCCGGCACCGACCAGAGGAAGCGCACCCGGATCGGCCGCCCGTCCAGCGCGTCGTCGGCGAAGAAGCTGCCGATACCCTTGGCGAAGCGTCCGACCACAGGCACATCCAGCCCCTGCGGTCGGCGCGCGTCCAGCCACCAGATCGACCATTGCCCGCTGGCCGGGTCGAAGGAGCGCAAGGCCGCAGCCCGGTACTCGCCCTTCGGCAGGGCCGCAGCCCGGTACTCGCCCTTCGGCAGGGCCAGCAGGTTGTCCTCGACATTGCCGAAGCCGCCGAGGATTTTCCGCGTGCTCGAGCTGCCGCTGAATTCCTGCCACTCGCTGCAGCCCGCCAGGCGCTCTCTCAGGCGGCGATGGTGAACGGTCCAGTGGCCGATGATGAAATCGAAATCGGCGGGGGCGGCGCTGGGCTGGCTCATGGTCGGAGGCCTGCTGAATTGGGTTCCGCAGTGTGCATGGGGCTACAGACAGCGTTATGGCAGCAAGCCTCCAACCCGGCCGCGTGCCGGCCTCAGTCGTCGATGCCGCAATCCACCGGCCGCCCGTCCTGGAAGTGCACCTTCCAGACGGCCTCGCTGTCGCCGTTCGTGAAGGTGATGGTGTAGACGCCCTCGGCCAGGTGGTGGCTGTAGGACTCCAGCCCCTGGACCCGGAAGGCCTGCGGGTCGGCCAGCCAGGCGTCCATGTCCATGTTCTCGCACAGATAGTCCCGGGCCAGCGGCACCAGCCTGAAAAATTCCCGGCTCGGCTCCCTGAGCAGGCCAAGCATCGCCTCGCTCGGGTATTGGCGGGCCGAGCCGGCGCCGAGATAGAGGCGGGCGGCGCCGGCCTCGGCCCCTGCGATCTCGCCGACCCAGCCCTCGGCGTCCTCGTCCCAGCGCAGCGGGCCCAGCGCCGGGTCGCGCAGCGGCGCCAGCGGGGCCTCGGCGGGCCGGGGCCCGAACCAGCGATTCAGCAAACCCGTCATGCTCGTCCTCCGCAAGGCTTAACCGTCCGGCGGCCAGTATGTTCACCCGTCGCCTGGCAGGGAATCACCCTTTGGGGTTGTTGCATTCGAGGCGCAGACCGGGGCTGGTTGTTAGGGGGTTCCCAGCGCTGGGCGCGCGGTGCTCAATCGCAGCTCCACAAGCCACCCCACGGAGACGACGATGAGATCTGCTTCCACTGTCCTGCTCTCGGCCGCACTCCTGCTTGGCTCGGCGGCAGCCTCGGCACACTCGACCCACTTCGCCGGCAGCTTCGGCGCCGAGGTGCCGGGCGCCTCCGGATCGGGCACGCTGGCCCTGGAGTACGACAGCGACGGCCACACCCTGCTGATCCAGGCCACATGGGCAGGGCTGTCGGGTGTGACGACCAACGCCCATATCCACTGCTGCACCCTCAACGCGAACGCCGGCACCGCCGGGGTGGCGCTGGCGCAGGGCGGCATGCTGCCCTTGTTCCCGCTGGGCGTGGCGTCGGGTTCCTACACCAGGATCATCGACCTCACCGACACCACGCAGTACGGCGGCACCTTCCTGACCGGCAGCGGCGGCACCGCGGCGTCCGCTGAGGCCCGGCTCATCGCCAACCTGGCGTCGGGACAGGCCTACTTCAACATCCACACCAATAATTTTCCGGGCGGCGAGATCCGCACCTTTGTGACGGTCGTGCCCGAGCCCGGGACCTCCGCACTGATGCTGGGCGGGCTGGGCCTGCTCGGACTGGCCGTGCGCCGCCGCAGGGGCTGATTCGAGAGCTTGAGGGGCGCCCAAGTAGCAGCACCGAGCACCTAGGCCCGTCAGGCGGCCAGCAGGGTTGTCTGCAGTGCTTCGTCCGCCTCCTGCGCCGGTCCGAATGCCGGCTCACGAAGCTCAGTAAGGGCTGCCATTGCTGCCCGAGGAGGTCAGCACGCCCGCTTCGACCGATAGCGAGTAGGGCGTCGCGCCGCTGCCAGGCGTCCAGTTGAGCAGATTGAATGAGCCTTGCTGCGCGCGCAGCCGGTCGACACGCACATTGCGGAAGGTCAGCGGCGTCTTCGGCTTGATCGTCGTTGCCGCGATCGCCGGTTGCAGGAAGTAGGCCGCGCCGCTGCCCTGCACCGAGGCGATGCCATCGTCGACGACGACGGCCGTGGCCTCGTCGACACCGATGCCGCGTGCCTGCTCGGCGGCGCCGACCCAGCCGTCGGCGATGATGCGGGCGAGGAAGGTCATCAGGCGGCCCATGCGGTCGCGCGTCACCAGGTGCGCATCGGTGATCGTGTTGGCCAGGCCGCGCAGGCCGGTGACGAAGCCGCGGTCGAGGGCCACTTTGCGGTCGTAGGGGTTGTTCATGGCCTGGCTGGAGGTGATCGTGTCGTACTGCGCCGAGAAGTCGATCTGGCCCAGCACGGCCAGGCCGGCGCTGGTGCCGCCGAACGGCACCTTGCGCGCGGCCAGGCCCTGCAGCGTGGTGTCCAGCGCCGTGCCCTTCCAGAGATTGATGTAGTTCCACTGGTCGCCGCCGCCGATGAACAGCAGGTCGGCGCCGGCGACGATGCGGTTCACTTCGGCGTTGTTGGCGCCGTCGCGGCTCTTGATGACCAGGGTCTCGACCGAGTCGACCCCGTCGGGGGCCATCTGGTACAGATAGTCGTTGTAGCCGTCGGCGCCGGAGGCGCGGATGATGACGATGTCGATCTTGCCGCCGGCATTGCCACGGGCCTTGGCGATCATGGCCTCGAAGGCGCTGTCGACATCGAGGCCGCCGCCCATCAGCACCAGCATGGGCGTCGCCGGCGCGGCCGGCTGCATGTCGGCGGCCTGGCCGGTCAGGTAGTAGTCGTAGGCCTTGGTGCTGGTGGTCGGCGTCGCGCCACCCTTGTTGCCGCCGCCCGCTGCCTGCACCAGCGTTGTGGCCCCGGCCAGCAGAGCCAGGGCCATCAGGCCCCGCATCAGTCCCAGCCAGGCCCGGCGAGTCGTGAGCTTGGTGTTGTTCATGCCAGACCTCCATGGCCACGACGATCGCGGCTGTGATGCAGTCTAGGCCCGAAATGCGCGCATGGCGCACGGGACGGGCCTTCAACTGCAGGGGGCTATCGCCTCCAGTGCTCGGCCGGGCGCTGCATCACGCCATAGCGCTCGGCCAGGGCCACCAGCCGCTTGTCCTGCGACCACAGCACGGCTCCCGGTGTCAGGATGACCGAGGCCCGCTCCAGGGCCTTCGCGTACAACTCGCCCTCTATCGTGACCGTGGTTCTCATGGCGGGCTGTCGTCATCAAGACTGATGCGCTGCCGCATCAGATGGGGTGATGGGTCAAGCCGGTACGATGGCGCCGAATACCTGAAGATTGCCGCCCAGGTTCAGGTCAGCCAGGGCTCAAGAGTGTCTAGGAATTCGGGGCGATTCAACCCATCTGCCATTCCTTCAATCTTGCGCATGAGTTTCCTGCCAACACCGAGGGCTGTTGAGTGAAAACGATGAAGCAGTGGCAGCTCGCCAGCCCTGGCCGGGCCTTTCATGCGCTGTTATCGGGCGCGCTCCTGTCCGTGTTCCTCAGCGCTTGCGGCAACGGCAGCCTTGCAAGAAAACCCGAAGCCGACCGACCAGGGCCTGAGCCATTCGACCATGCGGCGATTCATGTGGTGGGTCGTGTCAAGCCGCATCGCGATGCGGTCGAGTACAGCTGGCCGGGCATCTCTTTTGAAGGGCGCTTCTCCGGGTCAGCGATCGGCCTCAAGTTTGCCGACAGCAGCAGTCATTTCAATATTGAGATCGACGGCCAGCACAAGGAAGTGATCTCGGAACCAGGCAACCGAACCGTCTGGGTGCAGGGCCTTGGCGCGGGCGAGCATCGCATCAAGGTATTCAAGCGAAATGAGTCGACCCACGCCAGTGGACGCTTCTTCGGCTTCGAAGTTCGACCTGGCGACAAGCTGCTGCCTGCCCCCAAACCTCGCGCGGACCAGATGGTCTTTATTGGAGACTCTTTGACGCTGGGCTATGGCAACTCGGCGATCAAAAGGGAATGCACCGATGCGGAGGTTTCGGCCTCCACCAACAGTGCCCTGTCCTTTGCCGGCTTGACCGCCGAGCACTATGGCGCCGAACTCCACCTCAATGCCTACGCCGGTCTTGGCTTGGTGAGGAACTATGCAGACGGGTTCCCGGGCACCGATTACAGGACCTATGCCAACAGAGCCATCGTCCACGATCCCCTGAGTGTGTGGGTCAAGCCCGAGCATTGGAATCCGAGCGTTGTGGTGGTGACCCTCGGGGGCCCCGACTTTGCCGCCATCGATGCAAGCCAGCGATGGAATATGGCGACGCTGGCGCCGAAATTCGAAGAGGCCTACGTTGACTTCCTGGGTGCACTCCGAAGTCAATATGGAAGCCATGCATTGTTCGTGCTCGGCGTTCCTGAAACGGGCGACCCTCGCCTGCGGGACCGCGTGCGCGAAGTCATAGCCCACCACAAGCGGGCGGGCTATTCACGAATCGACGCCTTCGGCATTGACATGGCGGCCCTCGATGTCCAGGGCTGTCATTGGCATGCCTCCCTGCAAGATCACCGGGCAATTTCCAAGTGGCTGATCAAGGTGATTGACCGCTGGCGCCTGAAAGGACCCAACTGAATCCAGATGTGCGCATTGGCACAAAGCAAACGGCCGCCAAAGGCGGCCGTCGTTCATCGCAGGATGCGAACTGAAATCAGTCCTTCCCGCCCCCCGTCAGCAGCTTCACGCTGCCTTCGCTCTGGCTGCCCAGCAGTCCGGTGGCGCTGTAGATGCCCAGCTTCTGGCGGGTGTCGATGATGTCCAGATTGCGCATGGTCAGCTGGCCGATGCGGTCGGCCGGGGTGAAGGCGGCGTCTTCGACCTTTTCCATCGACAGGCGCTCGGGCGCATAGGTCAGATTGGGGCTTACCGTATCCATGATGCTGTAGTCGTTGCCGCGGCGCAGCTCCAAGGTCACCTCGCCGGTGATGGCGCGGGCCACCCAGCGCTGGGCGGTTTCGCGCAGCATCAGGCATTGCGGGTCGAACCAGCGGCCCTGGTACAGCAGGCGGCCCAGCTTCATGCCGTTCATGCGGTACTGCTCGATGGTGTCTTCGTTGTGGATGCCGGTCACCAGGCGCTCGTAGGCGATGTGCAAGAGGGCCATGCCGGGGGCTTCGTAGATGCCGCGGCTCTTGGCCTCGATGATGCGGTTCTCGATCTGGTCGCACATGCCCAGGCCGTGGCGGCCGCCGATCACGTTCGCCTCGGCGAACAGTTCCACCGCGTTGGCGAAGGTGCGGCCGTTCAGCGCCACGGGTACGCCTTCCTCGAAGCGCACGGTCACGGTCTCGGCCTTGACCACCACATCCTCGCGCCAGAAGGCCACGCCCATGATGGGCTTGACGATGTTCATGCCGGCGTTCAGGAACTCCAGGTCTTTCGCCTCATGGGTGGCGCCCAGCATATTGCTGTCCGTGCTGTAGGCCTTCTCGACGCTCATCTTGTAGTCGAAGCCGTGGGCGATCAGGTACTCGCTCATCTCCTTGCGGCCGCCCAGCTCGTCGATGAAGCTCTGGTCCAGCCAGGGCTTGTAGATCTTCAGCGCCGGGTTGGCCAGCAGGCCGTAGCGGTAGAAGCGCTCGATGTCATTGCCCTTGTAGGTCGAGCCGTCACCCCAGATGTTGACGCCGTCGTCGCGCATCGCCACCACCAGCGCGGTGCCGGTCACGGCGCGGCCCAGCGGGGTGGTGTTGAAGTAGGTGGCGCCACCGCTCTTGATGTGGAAGGCGCCGCACTGGATCGCGGCGATGCCCTCGGCCACCAGCTGCGCGCGGCAGTCGATCAGGCGGGCGATCTCGGCGCCATAGGCCAGGGCCTTGCGCGGGATCTCGTCGTAGTCGCTCTCGTCGGGCTGGCCCAGATTGGCCGTGTAGGCGCAGGGCACGGCGCCCTTGCCGCGCATCCAGTGCACGGCGGCGCTGGTGTCCAGGCCTCCGGAGAAGGCGATACCGACGCGGTCGCCGGCGGGAATCTTTTGCAGGATGGTTGCGGACACGATCAGACTTCTCGCGCTAGAAGGGAAGCCGGTATTCTAGGCGGCCGACGCTTCGCCCTCGGGCGCTAGCCAGCCGATGCGGCCCTGGCCCGCCTCGCCCAGCCGCGCGACCAGCGCCGCCGCCGCTGCCTCGGACAGGCTGAACTGCAGCTCCACCTGGCTGCCATGGCGCATCTCCAGCAGCTGTGCCCCGGCAGTCTCCAGCTCGCGGCGCAGCAGGCCTTCCATCGCGTAGGGCAGGGTGCAGCGCAGCGTTTTCAGCTTGAGCAGCGGCACCTTGTCGGCCTTCAGCAGGGCCTGGGCCACCGCGTCGGTATAGGCCCGCAGCAGGCCGCCGGCGCCCAGCTTGACCCCGCCCCAGTAGCGCACCACGGTGGCCAGCACGCCGTCCAGGTCCTGGTGGCGCAGCACCTCCAGCATCGGCCGCCCGGCGGTGCCGCCGGGTTCGCCGTCGTCATGGGCGGCGCTCTGGCCGCCGGCCAGCAGGGCCCAGCAGACGTGAACGGCACCCGGGTGCCGTTCACGAAGTTCTGCGACCTTCGCCAGCGCCAGCGCCCGGTCCGCGCAGGGCTCGACCCGGCCGATGAAGCGGCTCTTCTTGATGATCAGTTCGCTGTGGACGGGCGCGGCGAGGCTGGAGGGCATGGTTCCATTGTCGTTGCCGCCGCGCCCGTGGTCGTTCGTTCAGCGTGGCAGCCGGGCGTGGCGGGCCAGCTCGTCGCCGAGGTGGCGGCGCAGGATGATGTCGACCAGACCCTCCTGCAGCAGTTCCTTCAGGGCCTGCTGCAGCCGCGCGCGGTCGGCCGCGCCGACCTGGCTGCGCGAGACCACCAGGGCCGCCTCGACCTCGTCCTGTGGGGCCCAGTCCTGCAGGCTGAACTCCTCCAGCCAGTTCTTGTCGGCCGGGCGCAGGTTCAGCGGGTGCATCAGCACCAGCTCGACGCGGCCGGCCCGCAGCACCCGCAGCAGGGCGTCGAAATCCGTCACCTCGTGAACCCGGCCCTGGCCGCGCAACCGGTCCAGCCAGGCATCGAGCCGGGCGCCGTGGCGGAAGCCGCGCACCACGCCGACAGTCAGCGCGGGGTCGGCCATGAAGGCCTCGGCCGAGTCGATCCGCCGGGCCAGCATCTTGGGCAGCAGCACATGGTTGCGGGTGCGCAGATAGGGCCAGAACTCGGCCAGACGTTCGCGCTCGGGGGTGCTGATGCCGGAAACCGTCAGATCCAGCTCGCCCCGCTCCAGCAGGGCCCAGGTGCGCACCCGCGACTCCAGCCGGCCCCGCAGATCGCAGCCGCTGCGTTGGGCCAGCGCGCTGATCAGGTCATGGTCGACGCCGGCCGGCCGGCCCCGGGCATCGAGGTGGTAGAAGGGGCCGAAGCTGTAGAAGCCGACTCGGTAAGGGCCGCAGGCCCAGGCCGGCGGCAGGCTCAGCAGCAGTGACAAGGCCAGGAACAGGGCGTGCATAGACAGGACCTCGTTGGTCGGCTCCCTGTCCAGCGAGTCTAGGGCCGCGCCCGTGCTGCGACAATCGCCCCATCATGCTGAAGTTCGACCTGCTCAAGACCGAAGGCCGCGCCCGCCGCGGCACGCTCACCCTCAACCATGGTGTGGTGCAAACCCCCATCTTCATGCCGGTGGGCACCTATGGCACGGTGAAGGGCGTGATGCCGCGCTCGCTCGAAGAGATGGGCGCGCAGATCATCCTCGGCAACACCTTCCATCTGTGGATGCGGCCGGGCCTGGACATCATGAAGCAATTCGGTGGCCTGCATAAATTCGAGTCGTGGAACAAGCCCATCCTGACCGACAGCGGCGGCTTCCAGGTCTGGAGCCTGGGCGAGATGCGCAAGATCAGCGAGGAGGGTGTCAAGTTCGCCTCGCCGGTGAACGGCGACAAGCTGTTCCTGACGCCCGAGATCTCGATGCAGATCCAGACCATCCTGAACAGCGACATCGTGATGCAGTTCGACGAGTGCACGCCCTACGAGAGCAAGGGTCACATCACCACCGAGCTGGAAGCCCGCAAGAGCATGGAGATGAGCCTGCGCTGGGCCAAGCGCTGCCAGGACGAGTTCGCCAAGCTGGAGAACCCGAACGCGCTGTTCGGCATCGTGCAGGGCGGCATGTTCGAGGGCCTGCGCGACGAGTCATTGGCGGGGCTGGCCGACCTGGACCTGCCCGGCTACGCGATCGGGGGCCTGTCGGTCGGCGAGCCCAAGGCCGATATGCAGCGCGTGCTGGCCCACATCGGCCACCAGTTGCCGGCCGAGAAGCCGCGCTATCTGATGGGCGTCGGCACGCCCGAGGATCTGGTCGAGGGCGTCAGCCAGGGCATCGATATGTTCGATTGCGTGATGCCCACCCGCAACGCCCGCAACGGCCATCTGTTCACCCGCTTCGGTGACCTGCGCCTGCGCAACGCCCGCTACAAGACCGACGCCGCGCCGGTCGACGCGAGCTGCTCCTGCTACTGCTGCGCCAATTTCAGCCGCGCCTATCTGCATCACCTGGACCGCTGCGGCGAGATGCTGGGCCCGATGCTGACCAGCGTGCACAACCTGCACTACTACCTGAACCTGATGAAGGAAGTGCGCGAGTCGCTGGACGCGGGCGACTTCGCCGGCTTCCAGAAGAAGTTCGCCGAGGACAGGGCGCGCGGGGTGTGAGACCGGCGCCGAGGCCATGTTCATCAAGGCCTTGATCGCGCCGCTGCGCTGGCTGGTTCGGCTGCTGCTGGCCCTGGCCATCCTGTTCGAGGAATGGGGCTGGGCACCGCTGCTGCGCGCGATGGCGGCGCTGGGACGGCTGCCGCTGCTGCGGCAGGTCGAGGCGGGCATAACGCGGCTGCGGCCCTATCCCGCCTTGCTGGTTTTCCTGCTGCCCAGCCTGTTGCTGATTCCGGTCAAGCTGCTGGCGCTGTGGCTGATCGGGCGCGGCGAGGCGCTGCTGGGGCTGGCGGTGATCGTCGTGGCCAAGCTGCTGGGCACGGCGGTGCTGGCCCGGCTGTTCCATCTGACCGAGCCGGCGCTGCAAAGCCTGCCCTGGTTCGCGCGGCTGTATGCGCGCTGGGCGGCCTGGAAAGAGGGGCTGCTGGCCTGGGTGCGGGCCAGCCCGGTCTGGCGCGGGGCACGGGCCTTCAAGCGGCGCCTGCGCCGGGTCTGGCGGCTCGGTCGCTGAGACCAACAAAAAAGCCCCGGGGCGAACCCCGGGGCCTGCGCGGTCAGCGCGTGTTGGTGCTGCGTCGCCTTTACTCGGCGCGGCGGCGGCGCATCAGCAGGCCCACGACGCCCAGACCGGCCAGCAGCATCGCATAGCTCTCGGGCTCGGGCACGGCGGTCGTGAAGCTCAGATTGTCCAGCACGATGCCGTTGCCGGCGACGCCGAAGCCGTAGATGTCGGCGGCGGCGCGCTGGAAGCCGAGGAAGCGGCCCTCGTTGTAGCTGTCCCACTCGGTGTCGACGGACACATTGAAGGACTCCAGCACCTTGCCGTTCTGGCCATAGGCCAGCACGGTGAAGTTGTGGCTGTCGCCGTCGATCTGGAACTGGTTCAGATAGGCGCCGACGCCGGCCACACCGCTGCCGAAGCGAAAGCCCAGCTCGCCGCTGTTGCCGATGAAGCCGCTGGCGATGAAGTTGCCGTTGCCGGTGGGCGTGTCGACCAGGCCGTCGACCGGGTTGCCGCGGGCGCCCCAGAGGCCGTTGTCGCCAAGGTCGCGGGCATTGGCGCCGAGCTCGGTGAAGGGCGCCGAGGTGAACAGCACGGACGCGCCGACTTCGGCGCCGACGTCCTCGGGGCCGGTGCCGATCAGGCCGTCATAGCTGTTGAAGGTGATGACCTTGCTGTCGACCAGGCCGGCGTTGGTGTCGATGCGGGCCGCATGGGCGGGCAGCAGGGCCAGCAGGGCCAGCGCGGCGGCGGCCAGGGGAGTGTGTTGACGCATGAAAGTTCTCCTTGGAAGCTGAAATCAGGAGCCGACGATGCCGCCGTCATCCTTGGTGATCACGACCACGCCCGAGCGCGGGCGGCCGAAGGGCAGCGTGGTGACGCCGTCCGAGGCCAGGCCCCACTGGCTGGCGGGCCAGCGCGAGTAGAGCTCGGGGTTGCTGGCCGGCGAGTCCTCGCCCGGATGCTGGATGCCGACGAACAGGGTCTTGCCGTCCGGGGTCATCGCGATGCCGGTGACTTCGGCGTTCGGCGGTGCGGTCAGGAAGCGGCGGGTGGCGCCGCTGTTGGGGTCGACGCAGACCATGCAGTTGGCGCCGATATTGACCCAGTCGCCGGCGGCATTGCCGGCCTGGTCGGTCTGCACCCAGAGGCGGCCGAAGGGGTCGAACCACAGGCCGTCCGGCGCACCGTAGTCGGCGCTGCCATGCGGGTCGTCGACGATGGTGCCCTTGTAGTCGTTGGTGCCCGACGGGTGCGCCGTCTTGGCTGTTTTGCTGTCGCCGTTCTGCACGAACAGGTTCCAGTCGAAGCCGGTGGCCAGCACGCTGTCGCCGTCCTCGGTCCAGCGGATGATGTGGCCGTAGAGGTTGTTGGCGCGCGGGTTGGCGGCATCCGGGGCCGGGCGGGCGGCGCCGGCGGCGGTGCTGCCGTCGGCCGCGTTGTTCGACACCGGGCTGGCGCCGCGGCGGTTGTTATTGGTCAGCGTGCAGTAGACCTCGATCTTCTGGAAGCCGCCGATGCGCGGGCGGGCACCGGTCCACTCGGGGCGGTCCATCATCGTCGCGCCGACCGCGTCGCCGGCCATGCGGGTCTTGATCAGGATCTTGGCTTGCACCTCGGCATCGTCGACGCCCTGGAAGTGCGGGTTGTCGCGCAGCGCCTGGCCGTTGACACCGATGGTGCCCGGCAGCAGCGCGATCCACTGGCCGCGCAGCGTGGCGTTGAAGCGGGCCACATAGAGCACGCCCTGGTCCAGCAGATCGCGGTTGGCCGCGCGGTTCTTCGGATCGTACTTGCCGGCGCTGACGAATTTGTAGATGTACTCGTTGCGCTCGTCGTCGCCCATATAGACGGCCAGATGGCCGTTCTTGTCGACCACGTACTGGGCGCTCTCATGCTTGAAGCGGCCCAGCGCGGTGCGCTTGACCGGCACGCTCTTCGGATCGTAGGGGTCGATCTCGACCACCCAGCCGAACAGATTGGGCTCCTTGGGGTTCAGCGCCAGATCGAAGCGCGGGTCCTGCTTGTCCCAGGCATAGCCGAAGCCGGCCGCCACCACGCCGTAGCGGTTGTTGATCGCGGCCTGCTCGCCGCTGGGCATGGCGCCGACGGTGCCGAAGTTGCCGTTGAAGTTTTCTTCGCAGGTCAGGTAGGTGCCCCAGGGCGTGATGCCGTTGGCGCAGTTGTTGATCGTGCCGTAGGCGGTGCGGCCGTCGCTGAGCTGGCCGCTCGGCACGGTCTCGGTCGGCTTGATCAGGTACTCGTTGGACTTCAGCAGCGCATGGCCGGCGGCCGGGCCGGCGATGCGCATCTTGCTGTTGGCGGTCAGGCGGCGGCCGTAGGGCGAGTTCTTCACCACCATCCAGCGGCCGTTGCGGCGGCGCGCCTCCAGGATGGAGACGCCATGCGCGGCCTGCGACTTGCGCACATGCTCGATGCTGGCGCCGGCCACGCCTTGCGGGGTCAGGATTTGCTCGTGCGTGTACTCGTTGTTGGCGCACAGCAGGCCGCGGTCGCTGACGGGCTTGCCGTCGGCGCCGGCGAAGGGCATGAAGGCCATGCCGTCGGTGTGCTCGCCGTACTGGCGCTCCTGGTCGGCGGCGCTGTTGCTGGCGTCACCGGCGAAGGCCGGGCCGCCCGCCACGATGGCATCGCCCCAGGCGACGAACAGCTCGGCGCTATAGCCGGCCGGCACCGTGACGCGGTCGCTGACCGGCGCCACCATCGCGGGCACGCTCTCGAAGCCGATGCCCGGGAAGCCCAGGCCAGGCGCCACCGGTGCGGCCTGCACCGTGGCGGTCAGGCCCGACAGCGTCAGGCCGCCGGCCGCGCTCAGCGCGGTGGCGCTGACCGAGCCCTTGACGAACAGGCGCCGGCTGTCGTCGACGGCATCGATGACCTCGTGGATGGATGCATTGCCGGACGGGTTGAGCGTCTCGTCGTTGCGCGGATGGTTGATGCCCTTCATGCGTAGCTCCTGCCTAATAGAGGTGGGGTGGTCGGGCCGCCCAACGCGGCCTGCAACAGCCCACTATGCGAGGCGCCAACGACGCGCTAATGACGCGGCAGAGCCGTTCGGCTCATGCGTTCACCCCCTTGCATGCGGGGTCGGACTCAGCGCTTGGGGGTGCCGTCCTGCTCGCGCCGTCGCCGTGCCAGGCCCAGCGCCGGCAGGCTCAGCGACAGCGCCAGCAGCCACAGCGGCGAGCTGGCACCGCCACCGCCGCCGCCTTCGGGTGCCGGCGCCGGAGTCGGTGTGGGCGTTGGCGTCGGAGTAGGGCTTGGCGTCGGTGTCGGCGTAGGGGTTGGTGTCGGCTCCGGAATCGGCTTGCTGCCCTGCAGCGCGCCGCAGCTGTCCAGCGCGGCGCCGCTGAGGCTGGCCGGCGTGCGGGTCGGGGCGGTGTAGCTGGCTGGCGCCTGGGCATAGCGCAGCGCCTGCTCGGCGTCGAGCAGGCCGGCGCCGCAGCTGCTGGTGCTGCAAGTGCAGCGGCTCGGATTGGCAGCGCTGCAGGCGCCCAGCGCGGCGGCCACGGCATGCGGGCGGGCGCTGATCTTCAGACCGGCCTCGACCTGGGCCAGGGTCAGCGCCGGATTGGCGGCCCACATCAGCGCGGCCGTGCCGGCCACCTGCGGTGCGGCGAAGCTGCTGCCGCTGACGGCGCCATAGCCCCAGCCACCGGCCTGCACAGCGGTCGTGCCCTTGTTGGTGGTCGAGGCGATGCCGCTGTCGGCCAGCAGGCTGTCGCAGGTCTTGCCGCTGTCGGCGTCGCCGCCGGTGGTGGCCAGCTGGACCTCGCTGCCGAAGTTCGAGTAGTAGGCCTTGAAGCCCTGGCGGTTGACTGCCGCCACGCCGAACACCCCGGCGCAGTTGGCCGGCCGGCCCACCGCGCTGCGCAGATTGCCGGCCGCCGCGACGATCATCACGCCACGGCTGCGCAGCTCGGCAATGGTGTCGCTGTAGAGCTTGGCGGCGGCGGCCACATCGGCATTGGCGTCATTGACATTGCAGGAGTACAGGCCGGCGAAGCCGATCACCAGGATCTTGGCCGGCGTCGGGTTGGCCGGCACGCCCGCCACCGGCAGGCCGGCGGCCCAGCGCATGCCGTCCACCATATCGGGCACCGCGGCGCCGCATTTGCCCGACACCCGCACCGGCAGGATGCGGGCGTTCCAGTTGATGCCGGCCACGCCGGCGGCGTTGTTGCTCACCGCGCCGAGCTGGCCGGCCACCAGGGTGCCGTGCCAGCTGCTTTTCGGGTTGACGATGCAGCCATCCCACAGCGCCGGGTTGGCATTGAACTCGGCCTGGGTCAGCGCGTCGCCCGTATCGTCGGCGCTGTTGCTGCGGCCGACGCCGTTGTTGGCGTACTCGGCCTTGCTGACGAAGTTGTAGCCGGGCAGGGTGTTGGCCTGCAGGTCCGGATGGGCCGTCAGGCCCGAGTCCAGCACCGCGATCACCGGGTCGGTGCTGCCCTTGCTGATGTCCCAGGCCTTGGTAAAGCCGGCCAGGCCCGCGCTGCCGGCCGCCGCAGGCTCGCCCAGCCACCACTGCTCGCCGGCGAACAGCGTGTCGTTGGGCACCGCCGCGCGCTGCTCGCGCATCTGGCCCAGCACGGCCTCGACCTCGGGCTCGCGGCGCAGCGCGACCGTCAGCCGGGCGAGCTGGGCCGCGTCGAGCCCGCCGCGGCTCTCCAGCACCCACCAGCCCGAGCCCAGCGGCCGGACCTGGCGCAGGCCGTGCGCGCGCAGGAGCGCGGGGGCCGGCTGCGGTGCGTGCAGCTTGACGACCAGCTCGCGCGACAGCGGCGCGGCCAGCGCTTGCTGGGCGCGCTGCGGTGCCAGCGCACCGCTGAGCATCGCGACGGCGGCCGCCGCGATCAGCGTCGGGACAAGGCGGGGCGCGATGGCGCGCAGCGAGGGGGGGAAGTGTCGGGTCAGCATGGGCGACACCCTATTGCGCTGGCGTGAACAGCGCGTGACAGGACGGCATCGCGGGCCTGTCATCGCACGGTCATCGGCGGCGCCCAGCATGCGCAGTTTCGGCGAATGCCCCCAGCCCCGTGCGCTCCAGACCTCTTGTGCTGCCCTCATGCCTGCGCCGGGCCTGTCTCGCGCTGCTGCTGATGTGCGCCGGTCTGGCCTGCGCCGGGCCGGCCGCGCAGCAAGGCCTGGCGCTGAACTTCCGCGACACCCGGTTGAGCGCCGTCTTCGAGACCCTGTCGCGCCACAGCGGCCTGAACTTCGTGTTCGATCAGGAGGTGCGCAGCGACACCCGGCTGTCGCTGTCGCTGCGCCATGCCAGCGTCGATGAGGCCCTGCGCCTGATCCTCGCGCTGCAGCAGCTGGAGCAGAAGTGGCTGACGCCCAATACCGTGCTGATCTACCCGGCCACGCCGGCCAAGCGGCGCGAGCATCAGGAGCTGCAGACCCGCAGCTTCTATCTGAACAGCGCCGATCCCAAGCAGGTGCAGGCCTTGCTGCGCGGCCTGCTCAAGACCCGCGATCTGGCCATCGACGAGCGCCTCAACCTGGTGATGATGCGCGACACGCCCGAGGCGCTGACCTTGGCCGAGCAGATGATCGCCGGCCTGGACCGGCCCGATGCCGAGCTGCTGGTGGAGCTGGAGCTGCTCGAGGTCGCCAGCAGCCAGGGCAGCGAGCTGGGCATAGACTGGCCCAGCTCGGTGCAGCGCGGCCTGGCCGGCGATGCCAGCCGGGTGCCCTGGGGCGCCGGCCGCGAGCTGCTCAGCAGCATCGCCAACCCGGCGCTGGTGGCCCGGCTGCGCGGTGATCGCGAGCTGGCGACCCTGATCGCGAAACCGCAGCTGCGCCTGCGCAACCGCGACAAGTCCCGTATCGAGCTGGGCGGCAAGCTGCCGGTGTTCGGCAGCAGCGCCAGCCCGGACATCGGCGTGACGACCAATGTCAGCTACCAGGACATCGGGCTGAAGCTGGCGCTGCAGCCGCAGGTGCAGTCCGATGGCGAGGTCGTGCTCAAGCTCGATCTGGAGCTCAGCTACCTGCTGGCCGAGGTTCGCTCGGGTGGCAACCCGCCGGCCACCGCCTACCGCATCGGCCAGCGCAGCACCAGCACCGTCGTGCGGCTGCGCGATGGCGAGACCCAGTTGCTGGCCGGCCTGATCGGCGACAACGAGCGCCAGACGGCGCGTGGCCTGCCCGGGCTCTCCGGCCTGCCGGTGCTGGGGCGTCTGTTCGGCGTCGGCGAGGACAGCCGCAGCAAGTCCGACATCGTGCTCTTGATCACGCCGCGGCTGCTGAGGCTGGCGCCGCTGCCCGGCCCCGAGCTGCTGCGCCTGGCCAGTGGGCGCGATGCCGATCCGGGCGCCGCGAGCCTGCGGCTGCGGCGTGGCGTGGTGGCGGCCTCGGGCGCGCCGTCCGGTGGTGGCGCCGAGCCGGTGCCGCAGACTGCCGCTGAGGCGAGCGCGGACGGCAAGGAGGCCGATAGCGAGGCAGGCAACGAGGCCGTCGCCGAGCTGCAGACCAGTGGCAGCGCGGCGCTCGGCGAGACCCTGTCGGTGTCGCTGCACAACAAATCCCCCCATCTGCTGCGCGGCGAGCTGCGCTACGACCTGAGCCTGTTCGCGCCCGCCGAGGGCGGCGCGGCGGCCAACACCGGCAGCGTCGCGTTCGAGCTGCCGCCGCAGGGGCAGCTCTCGCTGCCGCTGCGCGTGCACTCGGGTGCGGCCGGCGTCAGCTCGATGATCGAGGTGCTCAATCTGCGCGGCCGCAATGCCGCCGGCGACGCGCTGCCGGCGCGCGTGGAGGGTGACGGTCAGGTCGAGATCCGGGCCGAATGAGGCGGGAGTGAGGCGTTCGGCCCATGCCGGCGCCGGTGCCATGAGCCGAACGGCCTATCGGCCGGCATTCCCTTCAACAGATGGTCATCAGCGCTCTTTACATTGCGCAACATTCAGAGCGGCGGGCCCGGAAAGCGGGCCTGTGGTCTGCCCTGTTGTCAACCGCGTCCCTGTCCCCATGAACAACCATGACCCGAGCGACATCCTGATGTCGCAGGAGAGTCTGAAGGCCGAGGCCTTGATGCGTGCGGCTGATTCTGCGCTGGAGGTGAGGCGGCGCTATCAGTTCTTTGTCTGGATGCAGAGCCATCTGCAGCCGCTGCTGCCGCATCAGCTGGCGATCTGCGGCGCCTACCAGCGCGCGGCACGCGAGCTGGTGTTTGATGTCTTCAACACCGTGCCGCTGCCCGAGCCGCTGCTCACCGAGCTGACCCGCAGCGGCAGCGCGCTGATGCAGCGCCTGCAGCTGATGTGGCTGCAGGCGCGCGGCCGGCCGGTCTGCACCAGCGTCGATGCCGAGGGCGGCGCGACGCCCGATGCGCTGGCCCTGGTCGAGGCCGGCGTCGGCGACGTGCTGCTGCACGGCCTGTCGCGGCCGCAGCGGCCCAGCGAGATCGAGGGGTTCTATGTGTTCGCCCGCGTCGGTGCCCCGGCCACGCCGGCGCAGTGCCGCCATCTGGAGCTGCTGCTGCCGCATATCCACGCCACCTGGCAGCGGGTGCAGAACGTCGAGCACGACCTCAGCCCGCTGCCCTCGTCGATGATGACGCCGCGCAGCAGCCACCCGACCGGCATCACCGAGCGCGAGCGCCAGATCCTGAGCTGGCTGCGCGAGGGCAAGAACAACCAGCAGATCGGCGAGGGTCTGGGCATCAGCGCGCTGACGGTGAAGAACCATGTGCAGAAGATCCTGCGCAAGCTCAATGCCAGCAACCGCGCCCAGGCCGTGGCCTGCGCGATGACGCTGAACCTGCTGGACCACCGGCCGCCCCAGGGTTTTCCCATGCTCGAACCGGCCAACCATAGTCCGAAAGGGCTGTGAACTGCATCACGGTTCCCGCAACGCCTGTCACCTTGGGCTGCGAAAGTGCCAGCTGTCGAAAGGACAGAAAGTCGTTCTTTAAGCCAGGGTCAGCCCCAGCGACCCGACGCCCAAGGCCGCCTCCCGGCGCAGCGCTCCCACGCTGCGCCCCGGCAGCGGCAACCCAGGCGCAGCTGCGGATAGAGGGAGGAGTTCGCCACGGGCTCCGCTTATCCAGGCACCAGTGAACCAACGAGCACAACTCATCAACTGCCTTTTTCTTTTTCCAATCGGAGAAAACACATGAAATTCAAGACCCTCGTCCTGGCCGCCCTGCTGGCCACCACCGGCTCCGCCTTCGCCGAGATCCAGACCGGCCAGACCGGCACTTTCGGCGAAGCCGAACTGGTGTTCATCGCCACCAACGCCAAGGGCTCCTTCATCAAGGACCTGGGCATCACCGCCTCGGCCTTCCAGGCCAATGGCAACTTCAACTTTTCGGTGCAAGGCGCCGAGTGGGACAAGTTCGTTGCCTTCGGTGGCAGCGACACCAAGTGGACCGTGCTGGCCGCCAACCCGATCGGCTTCGGCTTCGAGCCGGGTGAGATCAATCTGTTCACGACGGTCGGTGCCGGTCAAGCTGCCAACGGCATCAACAACCAGCTGTTCAATGATGGCGTGAACACTCTGGCCAGCATTTTTGTCACCAGCGATGACATCGCCACCAACGCTGGCCATGGCGCCGACAACATCGAACTGGCCCAAGCCGCCGGCAGCGATGGCTACCTGGCCAGCTATGTCAATCTGGCCGGTTTCTACAACCAGCTCGGCTCGGTCAACGACAGCCTGAAAATGGCCTACCTGACCTCGTCCAGCGCCGAATCCAGCGCCCTGGTTCTGGCCTCGCCTTACGCCAAGGCCGACACCCTGGTGAGTTTCAACGGCACGAACATTGCCGCCGTTACCGCCGTGCCCGAGCCGAGCACCTATGCCCTGCTGCTGGCCGGCCTGTGCGCCGTCGGCTTCATGGTCCGTCGCCGCCAGTCCTGAGCCGGTCTGACCTCCAAGTAAGCAAGCAAGTCCTCGTTCCCGGCGCCCGTCCAAAGAGATGGGCGCCGTGGGCGGAGCTCTGTCCGAATTCCTCATTTTTGGAAGTAACACCATCATGAAGATCCGCAACACCGTCATCGCCCTGGCCTCGCTGGCCGCCCTGGGCTCGGCCCAAGCCCTGACCCCCGCCGAGATCGTTGCCGAACGCAATGCCGGCACCTTGAAGGAAGTCCGCATCGCCGGCGCCTCGGCCCTGCGCCTGGCCTTGGGTGGCTATCTGCAGGAAGTCGCCAACCCAGCCACCCTGGACGTGTTCTTCAACGACGCCACCGGCGCCAACCACCGCGCTTACTCCTTCCGCCTGGCCGTCCAGGTCGGCAACTGGCCCGCCGGCACCGCCGTGCTGGTGACCAAGCGCGACGCTGGCGGCTCCGGCCAGGGCGTGGGCCCCATCATCACCGCTGATGCCACGCAAGCCCATATGCTGGTCGACGCGTCCTGCGCCGCCACCGCCAAGGCCTCGCCGGCCACCGACATCCAGACGCCCACCTTCACCTGCGCAGGCACCGCTCCCGCGCTGGCTGACGCCGGCCTGTCCGACGTCGAGCCGGCCCTGCTGGAAGCCGGCATCAACGCCGGCGCCGGCCGCGCTGTCGACAACCTCGACTCCGCCGGCTTTGTTCAGAACGTGTTCGGCGTGGCCGTCAACAAGAAGCTCTACCTGGCCCTGCAAAAGGCCCAGGGCCTGGTCGATCTGGGCGCCGGTGCCATCGACGAAGATGCCGCCAAGCAGCCCAGCATCCCCGCCACCTTTGTGCGCGGCGCCCTGACCGGCCAGCTGCTGGGCAGCAACGCAGCCAAGAAGGGCTGGAACCTGCTGATCCCGGCCTCGGTCGAAGCGAACATCAACAACAAGAAGATCAACGTCTGCCGCCGCACCGCCGGCTCGGGCACCCAGGCCGCGTCCAACGCCTATTTCGCCAACAACCCCTGCGGTGGCTCTGCGGCTTACACGCCGTCGAACGCAGGTGGCGGTGCGATCTCGGCGACCGGCTCGCTGACGGTGGTTGCCGGTGCCAGCACCGGCAACGTCGAGACCTGCCTGGGCACGACGGCCGAGAACGCCGCCGGCGGTGCCTTCGCACTGGGCGTGATCGGCCGCGAGAACAACCCGCGCGCCAATGGTGGCGACAAGGGCTATCGCTTCGTCAAGCTCAGCGGCGTCGCCCCCGAGCGTGCCCATGTGATCGACGGCAGCTACGAGTTCGTCACCGAGTCCACGATGCAATGGGCCAAGACCGGTGCCAACGCTCCGGCCGGCGACAAGCTGGAGTTCCTGAAGACTCTGCGCGCCAATATCGGCAAGGCTGCCGTGCTGGCCCAGCTGGACCCGGATCTGCAAGCCGGTCTGGTCGCCACGCCTGACACCGTGCCGGCCGGCACCGCCTGGTCGGACCTGCCGGAGTCGGTGCGCAGCTTCACTGCTCACACCGCCCGTACCGCTGCAAAGACCTGCACTCCGGTGCGCATGTTCAAGTAAGCGAGAGAGCTCGCCTTGTAGTTAGGGGCCGAACGCGAAGCCGGTAAGCAAGATGGCAAAGCGCTTGGCCCTTTGAACCTCCGATGCCGCTCCCTCCGCAGGGAGCGGCTTTTTGCTGATATCGGATCTGCCTGCATTGCCCGGCCAGCGCCGCCAGCAGGTTGTCCTTACTCCTCTCAATCAGGGATTGCCAGCTCATGAAGCTCCTCGTCAATACATCTTCTCGTATCCAACATGCGCTGGCACTTGCACTCACATCGGCGTTGGCCGGGGGGCCGGTTCTGGCCGCAGTTGACCCGGCGGACGGCATCTCTGGCAGCGGCCCTGATAGCCCCTTCTACGGCGCACCTGAACTGGTGCTCATGGTTTGGGATCCGGTCCAGAAGGTGACCTACACCAAGGATCTGGGCCTTCGCGCCAAGGCCTACCGAGAAGGGGAAGATCAGAGTTTCAACTTCTTCACGCTGGCCCAGCAGGATGCGGGCTATCAGAAGTTCTTTGATCCATTGAACAGCGACCCCAACTTTCAGTACTTTCAGACGTTATCGACTGATCGCAACAACCAGCAATGGGCGGTGGTCGGAGCAAGCAAGATTGGTTTCGGTTTTGAGCCGCATGAGAACTTCATGTTCACAACCTTGAAGCATGAAACGGCTACGGGTGTTGAAAATGTGAATTGGCGTGATCTGAAAAGCTATGGCAACCAGAAGTTTGAGACCACGGCTGAACTGCTTGCAAGCAACGTCTATGAAAAGCTGAACACTGGCAAAGGGATGATTGATCCAGCAAGCATCAATGATCGCAATACGCATGTGACATCGGGTATGCCCTCCGACCCGGCCCAGATGGATTTCGCAGCGAATGGCTCAAGCGTGGAGTTTGAGGGCTATTGGGCAGACCTCAGTGCTACCAATCCTAACCATCCGCTCGCCGGTGGGAAGTTCGGTGTTACGCCCTTTCCCGCCATCACGAACCGGGTAGGAAGTTCATCGTGGTTTTATTATGTTTCGACTTCAGATGCCTTTCCCAGTTCGCCACTCATCATTGACGAATTCGACAACGCCGGCCACGACGGCTACTGGGGCCTGGCCATCAATGGCAATGGCGAATACATCCTCAGCTTCACGATGGAAGCGGCGGTGACCCAGGTCAGCACCGTGCTGGGCATGCAGCGCCGCGCGCGCACCGACTTTGCCGCTGGCGTCGGCGGCACCCGTTTCATCACCGCGCCGCTGGGCGAGTTCGCCGGCTGGATGCCGGGTGGCTTCGTGCCGAGCAACGCGGTATCGGCCGTGCCCGAGCCTTCGAGCTGGCTGATGCTGGTCCTGGGCCTGGCGGCCTTGGGCTGGCGCGCGCGGCGCCATAGCCGCTGAGTCGCCGCCCCGCAGGTCCTTGCCAAAGACACGCCGCCCCACTGGGGCGGCGTGCGCACTTTTATTCCAGAGATTTGTCATCCGCCCCGTCCGGCATGAGCCGTTCGGCCCATGCCGGGTCACCACCGTTTCACCGGTCATCGGGACACTGAGTTCATGGAAAATTTCACGTTCCGCGCCTGCGGTCAGGCGCGGCTCCCCCTGTCTTTGCTGTTGCTGGCGGCGGCGCTGTCGGCCATGCCTGCGCAGGCCCAGCCGAGCGCGCCGCCGATCGCCGATGCCGCCGCTGCGAGCGATGCGGCAGCTGCCCCGCGCTTTGACATCCTCGAGTTCCAGATCGAAGGCAACACCCGGCTCGCCGATGTGCAGATCGAGGCGGCGGTGCTGCCCTTTCTGGGCGAGGGCCGCAGCATGGTGGATGTCGACGGCGCACGCGCCGCGCTGGAGAAGGTCTATCAGGGGGCCGGCTATCTGACCGTGTTTGTCGATGTGCCGGAGCAGCGCGTCGAAGGCGGTGTGGTGCGGCTGGCGGTGCTGGAAGGCCGGGTCGAGCGGCTGGCGGTGACCGGCTCGCGCTACTACGCCCAGGGCCGCATCCGCACGGCGGTCAGCGAGCTGGCGGCCGGCCAGGTGCCCAACTTCAATATCGTGCAGCAGCAGCTGGCTTCGGTCAGCCGTGGCGAGGAGCGGCGCGTGCAGCCGGTGCTGCGGCCAGGCCGCCAGCCGGGCACGGTGGAGGCCGAGCTGAAGGTGGAGGACAAGCTGCCGCTGTCGGGCAGCTTCGAG
The DNA here is from genome assembly GCF_040187885.1 of Roseateles cavernae. NCBI lineage: Bacteria > Pseudomonadati > Pseudomonadota > Betaproteobacteria > Burkholderiales > Sphaerotilaceae > Roseateles > Roseateles cavernae. Next base: position 569,311 of record NZ_JBDPLH010000001.1, on the reverse strand, counting down.
CTCAGCAATGCGGCCTCGGCCGACACTGATCCACTGCGCGCCGCCGTCCATCTGCGCTACGACAACCTGCTGCAGCGCGACCATTCGATCGCGCTGACCCTGATGGGCGCGCCGATGGCCAGCCGTGAGTCGCGCGTCGCCGTGCTGAACTACACCGTGCCGCTGGCCGACGGCGATGCGCTGACCTTCACCGCGGTGAACTCCAGCAGCGATGTCGACAGCCTGGGCGGCGTCAATGTGCTGGGCAAGGGCACGACTTTGGGCCTGCGCTACAGCGGCTCGCGCGCGCTGGCCGAGTCGGTGCACAGCCTCAGCCTGGGCCTGGACTTCAAGGACCTGAAGGAGAACGTCAGCCTGGGCCGCGGTGCGGGTGCCGCCGCGCTGAGCGCCAACCCGCTGCGCTATATGCCGCTGCAGGCAGCCTACAACGGCACATGGTTCGGCCCCAGCTCGCAGCACAACCTCAGCCTGACCGCGACCCTGGGCCTGCGCCGCCTGCTCTACCGCGAGATCGACTGCCAGCTGGCCGACGGCACGATCTCTCGCGATGACCAGTTCGCCTGCAAACGCCGCGGCGCCGATGGCGGCTTCTCGACCTTGAAGCTGGACTGGCGCGGCCAGCAGCGCCTCGGCCCGGTGGAGCTGGCGGCGCGCTTCGGCGCCCAGTTGGCCACCCAGCAGCTGCCCAGCTCGGAGCAGTTCTCGCTGGGCGGTGCCGACACGGTGCGCGGCTACTACGACGGCGTGGCCGCCGGCGATTTCGGCTGGCTGGGCTCGTTGGAGCTGCGCAGCCGCAATTACGCGCCAGCCCTGCTGCGCAGCTTCGAGGGTGCGAACCTGCCGCCCTTCAGCGAGCTGGGCCTGCATTTGTTTGCCGACGCCGCCGCCGTCAGCCTGATCGACCCCGAGCCGGGGCAGCAGCGCCGTGTGCCGCTGCTGTCCAGCGGCCTGGGCCTGCGCCTGGCGCTGAGCACCGGCCTGTCCCTCAACCTCGACTGGGGCCGCCGTCACCGCGATCTGCCCACCCGCCGCGCCCCGCAGGACCACCTGCATCTGCGCGCCGCGCTGCGCTTCTGAGCCGCGCCCCCGTCGCCTGACCGAAGTCTTAAGCCATGGCCCCGATCCCCCGCCCCACCGTCCGCCCGCATCGCCTCAGCCGCCGGAGCCGCTGGCTGCTGCATCCGCTGGTGGCGGCCCTGGCCCTGGCCTTGCCGCTGCAGTCGCCGGCGCAGACGCCGCCGCCGACCTCGGCGGTGCCCAAGCCGGCGGCGGGCTGGCGGGTCTATGGCCAGGGGCCGCACAGCGCGCCGCAAATCACCGCGAATGGCCGTGGCGGCCAGGACATGCGCATCCAGCAAGACAGCGCCCGCGCGATCTACAACTGGGCCAGCTTCGATATCGGCGCCGAGAGCTCGGTGACCTTTGACATGGCCAAGGTCGGCGCCAGCGCGCTGAACCGGGTCGATGGCACGGCGCCCAGCCAGATCTTCGGCAAGCTCAGCGCCACCAATGGCGGCGAGGTGCTGATCTACAACCGCAACGGCATCCTGTTCGGCCGGGGCGCCAGCGTCGATGTCGGCAACCTGGTCGCGACCACGCTGAAGCCCAGGGACGAGGACTACAAGAACGGCTTTGTCGCCAACATCACCGGTGCCGAGTCCGCCTTCCGCTTCGATGCGGCGGACGGGGGTGATTTCAGCAAGAGCTTTGTGCGCGTCGACGCGGGCGTCGAGATCAAGACCGCCGAGGGCGGCCGCATCTTCCTGTTCGCACGCGATGTCAGGAACGCCGGCACGCTCAGCGCGCCGGGCGGCCAGGTGGTGCTGGGCGCCGGCGCCGAGGTGTTCTACAAGCTGCCGACCGCCGAGCCGCTCTATGCCGCCGAGAACAACAAGGACGTGCCGGCGCTGCGCGGCCTGCTGGTCGAGGTGGGTCGCCACACGCTGGGCAGCGCGGGCGATGGCAAGGTCAGGAACGATGTCACCGGTGTGATCAACACCCCGCGCGGCAACACCACGCTGGTGGGCATGGCGGTCAACCAGTCGGGCCGCATCAGCGCCAGCACCAGCGTCGCGCAGAACGGCTCGGTGCTGCTGCTGGCCCAGGGCGGCGCGGCGACGCTGGGCATCTCGCCCTCCGACGAGCGCTACAAGCGCGCCCAGATCAGCGGCGAGCTGGTGCTGGACGCCGGCAGCCGCATCGAGATCACGGCGGCCGACCAGGGCGCCGACGGCAAGGCCCTGAGCGCCGACGACAACGCCGGCTTCGTCAACTCGCGCCTGGACCTGGCTGGCAAGACCATCACGCTGGCGCGCGGCGCCAGCATCGTCGCGCCGGCCGCCCAGGCCAGCCTGCGTGCGCTGGCCACCCCCGATTACCGCGCCGAGCTGCTGGTCAAGGAGGAGTTCAAGCCCGAGGGCGGTCGCATCCAGATCGATGCGGGCGCCAGCATCGACCTCTCTGGCACCCGCAACACCGAGCTCAGCGTGGCGCGCCATTTCGTCACGACCGAGCTGCTGGGCAGCAATGATCTGAAGGACGCGCCGCTGCAGAAGAACGGTCTGCTCTACCGCAACAAGGTCACGCTGGACACGCGCCAGGACTCGCTGATACTGGGCAGCCTGGACAGCTATCGCCGCAGCCTGCAGCGCAGCGCCAGCGAGCGCATGGCCCACGGCGGCAGCCTGAAGCTGCTGGCCGGCGGCGCGGTGCTGGCCCATGCCGAGTCGCGGCTGGCGGTCGACGGCGGCCTGCTGCGCTATCTGGAGGCCGAGGTGCGCCCGACCCAGCTCTTCAGCGCCAGCGGCAAGAGCTACAGCCTCAACAACGCGCCCAGCGAGCTGCTCTACAGCGCTATCACCAACGCCGGCACCAACAAGGCCCGCTACGACCGCTGGGGGCCCATGGTCAGCTATGGCACGGTGATGCCGGCGCGCCAGGAGGCCGGCTATACCGAAGGCGGCCGCGGCGGCAGCCTGGCGGTGGTGGCGCCCGCTGTGCTGCTGGACGGCGCGCTGTCGGGCCAGACCACGCTGGGCCGGCGCCAGCGCATCGGCCTCGATGCGCTGCCGGCCGGCGCCAGCCTGGGCATTGGCGCCGCCCGCCACAAGGAGGACTTCGGCGCCAACGCCTATGCCGGCGCGGTGCTGAAGGATTTCCGCATCGGCAACGATGTGGCGCCGCTGGACGAGGCGCAGTGGCTGCGGCTGCGAGGCGACAGCGAGGCCGCGCTGGGCCGCAGCTCGGGCCTGGCCGCGAGCCGGCTGCTGGGCTCGGGCTTCCAGCACATCGCGATCGCTGCCGAGGGGGCAATCAGCAGCACGGCTGCGCTCGATCTGCCGGCGCTGGGCAGCCTGCAGATGCTGTCGCGCGAGGGCCGCGTCAGCGTCGATGCCGACATCCGCAGCGCCTCCGGCAGCCTGAGCCTGCGCAGCTTCAAGAACGAGGTCGCGGTCGCGGCCGGCGTCAAGCTCGATGTGGCCGGCCAGTGGAGCAATGCCGCGATAGACCCCGAGGCTGCCGCGCTGACGCTCAAGGGCGGCACGCTGCTGGTCTCCGGCGGCGCCGGCGTGAGCCTGGGCGCGGCCAGCCGGCTCGATGTCTCGGGTGGCGCGCTGCTGGCCGGGGTCAATAGCCTGGCCGGCTGCGCGGCCGGCCAGATCTGCGGCGGGGCCGCCGGATCGATCACGCTGAGTACCGGCAGCAGCACCTTTACCGACGATGTCGCCGCGCGCCGACTCCTGCTGGGCGGCGAGCTGCGCGGCTACTCGATGAGCCAGGGCGGCCATCTGAGCCTGACGGCGCCGGGCCTGCGCATCGGCAGCGCGGCCACCGCCGCCGCGCCGGGCACGCTGGCGCTGGGCAGCGAGTTCTTCGGCCAGGGCGGCTTCGGCCGCTTCAGCCTGGACGGCCGCCAGGCCTTGGAACTGACCGCCGGCACCCGGCTGGCACCGACCCAGCAGCTCTGGCATGCCGAGGCGAGCGCACGCAAGGCACCCAGCGGCAGTGCGATGGACGGGCTGATGACGCTGGCGGCACCACGCCAGGGCCTGCCCAAGGCTATCGAGCTGAGTCTGGCCTCCAGCGGCCTGGGCGGCAGCCGGCCCGAGGGCCGACTCAGCGTGGCCGAGGGCGCCCGCATCGCGCTGGAGCCCGGCGCCAAGCTGAGCCTGTCGGCCGCCACGGCCCTGGCCATGGATGGCGAGTTGCTGGCCCCGGGCGGCCAGCTCAGCCTGGCCGTCAAGGCCGCCGACGCCGCCCAGATCCCGCATTACCTGTGGCTGGGCGCCAAGAGCCGCATCGATGTGGCCGGCCAGCGCCAGCTGCAGGCCGGTGCCGACGGCCTGTCCCAGGGTCGGTTGCTGGGCGGCGGCACGGTCAGTCTGAGCGCCAGCGGCGACAACGCCCATGGCACCAGCCTGGTCTGGCAGCGCGGCGCGCTGATCGACATCAGCGGCGCCAGCGGCGCGCTGCTGAGCAAGGAGCAAAGCCAGGGCGGCAGCGAGCAGCGGATCCGCCAACTGGCCAGCAGTGCCGGCACGCTGAGCATCAGCGGCAACCAGGACATCGTGCTGGAGGGCACGCTGCGGGCCCAGGCCGGCGGCGCGGGCCAAGGCGGCGGCACGCTGTCGCTGAGTCTGGTGCCCGGCTTCGTGACGAAGGATATCCAGGGGCTGCCGGCGCTGCGCCGGCTGGAGCTGGTCGGCGTCGAAGAGCGCCGCAGCGACGCGCTGCGCGCCGAGGGGCTGCCGGCCCCGACCGGCCTGAGCGGCCGGGCCTCGCTGTCGACCGCGCTGCTGCAGGGCAGCGGTCTGGCCGAGCTGAACCTGAGCGCACAGGAAGGCATCGTGATCGCCGACGGTGTGAACCTCGATCTGGCCCGCGGCCTCAAGCTCGACACCCCGGTGCTGCTGATGCAGGACCGGGCCCAGGCGCGGCTGGCCGCGCCGCTGCTGCAATGGCAGAACAACTGGGCGGCCGTCAGCCCGGCCGGCGGCACTGATGTGCGCCCGCTGCCGACGGCCCAGGGTGGCCAGGCCGGGCTGAGCCTGGCGGCCGGTGAGCTGATGGTGCTGGGCGGCAAGCTGGTGACCCAGGGCCTGGACCGCCTGAACCTGAGCAGCGGCGGCGATCTGCGCCTGCAAGGCACGGCCAGCCCCAGCGGCTACCAGGGCAGCCTGGTGACGGCGGCCGATACCCGGCTGACGGCGCGCCAGCTCTTCCCGGCCAGCGGCACGCTGTTCGGCATCGATGCCGGCCACCATCTGCTGGCGTTCGCCAGCAGCCCCGGCGCGGCACCGGCCCTGCCCTGGAGCGCTGGTGGCAGCCTGAAGCTGAAGGCCGCCGACATCGTGCAGGGCGGTCGGCTGCGCGCGCCGGCCGGCCTGATCGAATTCCAGGCCACGGGGCAGCTGAGCCTGAGCGCCGGCAGCGAGACCTCGGTCAGCGCGGCCGGCCGCGAGTTCCTGTTCGGGACCTGGACGGGCGAGCGCTGGGTGGCCCCGGGCAGCAGCACCGGCGCCGTGCTGGGCGCGGCGCCGGCCAAGGCCATCGTGCTGAATGCGGCGGCGGTCGATGTGGCGCCGGGTGCGCTGCTGGACCTCAGTGGCGGCGGCAAGCTCAGCGCCTGGCAGTTCGTGGCCGGCCCGGGTGGTTCGCGCGATGTGTTCACCGGCCTGGACGGCGCCTATGCCATCGTGCCGGGCGTGCTGAGCTCGGGCACGCAGGCGCTGGCCGGCGAGGGCGCACCGGCCTTGGGGCGCCAGATCACGATAGGCGAGGGCGCACCGGTGCCGGCCGGCAGCTACACCCTGCTGCCGGCCCGCTATGCGGTGCTGGACGGTGCCTGGCTGCTGCGCCCGGCCGGTGCCGGCGCGATGCCGCTGGGCCTGGGCGTCAGCGTGGCACGGGACGATGGCAGCCTGCTGCTGGGCGCTCGGCTGGGCCTGGCCGGCAGCGCCGAGCAGGAGGCCAGAACCAGCACCTGGCAGCTGCTCAGCGCGGCCCAGGCGCGCAAGTACAGCGAGATCCGGCTGGCCGATGCCGACCAGTTTTTCCCGGCCCTGGCGGCCGGCCAGGACCGTGCCCGGCCGGCGCTGCTGCGCGATGCCGGCAGCCTGGTGGTCGCGACCCAGCAGGCCCAGATCCGCGGCCTGACCCGCTTCGACGCGGGCCGGGGCGACAAGGGCGAACAGGGGCTGGCCGGTAGCGCCTATTTCGGTGCCGAGCGCATCCAGGTCGGCGGCACGGCCCAGGCCGGCGCCCTGCATCTGGACCCGGCCCAGCTGTCGGCGCTGGGCGCCCAGCATCTGGTGATCGGCGCGATACCGAAGAGCCTGGCGACACCTGAACAGCTGGAGCTGCGCAGCAGCACGCTGGAGCTGGCTCCCGGGGCCGCGCCGCTGAAGGCGCAGAGCCTGCTGCTGGCGGCCACCGAGCGCCTCACGCTGGGCGAGGGTGCACGACTGGAAGCAGTGGCGGTAGACCCGCAGGCGCCGAGCCGCCAATGGCAGTTGCAGGGCGACGGCGCGGCGCTGCTGGTCTCCGGCGATGCCGAGGCCGGCCTGGTCCGCAGCGGTGCCCAGCGCCAGCGCGGCGACCTGAGCATAGGCGCCGGCAGCGTGCTGAGCGCGGCCGGCGGCAGCCTGCTGCTGGACGCAACCGGCCGCAGTACGCTGGCCGCCGATGCGAAGCTGCAGGCGGACAGCATCGCACTGGGCGCCTCGCGTCTGCAGATCGGCGGCAACGCAGCGCTGCAGGGCGATAGCACCCTGCTGAGCACCGAGCTGCTGGCCCAGCTGGGCGGGGCCGAGCGCCTGCTGTTGCGCAGCTATGCGGGCTTCGACTTCCTGGCCGGCGCCACCCTGGGCGCGCCCGGGCTGGAGCGGCTGAGCCTGGATGGTCCGGGCCTGCGGGTGCTGGGCGAGGGCCTGGCCAGCGTCAGCGCCGCGCGCATCGACATCGGCAACAGCACCGGACTGAGTGCCGGCGACGCGCCGGCCGCCGGTCGCCTGCGGCTGGCCGCCAGCGGCTCGGGCGAGGGCCAGGGCGAGATCCATATGCTGGACGGCAGCCAGCGCTGGCAGCTCGGCGGCGCCGAGCTGCGCGCAGAGCGGGCGCTGCTGTTCAGCGGCCGCAGCCAACTGAGCCTGGACGGCGCCGATCTGCAGGTCTTCACGCCGGTGCTGAAGGCTGCGCGGCCCGAGGGCGATGGCCCGGTCCGGAGCGCCGAGCTGGATTGGCGCATCGGCGGCGCGCTGAGCCTGCAAAGCCCGGCGGCGCAGCCGGCGGCGACCGGCGCGGCCGATGCGCTGGCGGCGGCGCGCGTCTCGCTGAGCGCGCAGCGCCTGGCCATCGACACCACGCTGGATCTGCCTGCCGCCCAGCTGGCGCTGCGGGCCAGCGGCGCCGCTGCCGACCTGGTGTTCGGCAGCCGGGCTCGCGTCAGCGTGGCCGGCCGCAGCGACAAGATCGGCAACACGCTGCGCGCCGATATCGCGGCCGGCCGTCTCAGCGCCGTCAGCGAGCGTGGCGACCTGCGCCTGCTGGCCGGCGGCCAGCTCGATGTCTCGGCCGCCGGCGACGGCGATGCCGGCAGCCTCAGCTTGGTTGCGGCCGAGGGCGCGCTGCGGCTGCAGGGTCGCCTGCTGGCCGCAGCGGCCGGCGCCGAGCGCGGCGCCAGCCTGCAGCTGGACAGCCGCGATGCGCTGGACCTGGCCGGCGTGGCCGGTCTGATCGCACAAGCGGGCCCGCAGGCCTTCATGCAAAGCATCGAGGTCCGCAACCGCCAGGGCGACCAGCAGCTGGCGGCGGGCACGAGCTTGCGCGCCGCCGCGCTGACCCTGAGCAGCGATGCCGGCAGCCTCAGCGTGGCCGGCCGGCTCGATGCCTCGGCCGCCCAGGGCGGCGAGATCCGCCTGAACGCGCGCGGCGATCTGGTGCTGGCCGATGGCGCCCAGTTGCTGGCCCGCAGCCAGCAGGCGGACGGCGCGGGCAAGGTCTGGCTCAACAGCGAACAAGGAACGCTGAAGCTGCAAGCCGGCAGCCTGATCGATCTGTCCGGCCCCGACGCCGCCCCAGCCGCCGGCCTGGTGCAGCTGCGCGCCGCGCGCGAAGGCCAGGACGTGCGCATCGCCGCCATCGACGCCAGCCTGCGCGGCGTGGCCCGCCTCGATGCCGAGGCGGTCAAGGTCTACACGGGGGTGAACGAGCTGGTCGATGGCCTGACGCCGGTGCCTACGCCCACACCGACACCGACACCGACACCGACACCCACACCCACACCCACACCCACACCCACACCCACACCCACACCCACACCCACACCCACACCCACACCCACACCCACACCCACACCCACACCCACACCCACACCCACACCCACACCCACACCCACACCCACACCCACACCCACACCCACACCCACACCCACACCCACACCCACACCCACACCCACACCCACACCCACACCCACACCCACACCCACACCCACACCCACACCCACACCCACACCCACACCCACACCCACACCCACACCCACACCCACACCCACACCCACACCCACACCCACACCCACACCCACACCCACACCCACACCCACACCCACACCCACACCCACACCCACACCCACACCCACACCCACACCCACACCCACACCCACACCCACACCCACACCCACACCCACACCCACACCCACACCCACACCCACACCCACACCCACACCCACACCCACACCCACACCCACACCCACACCCACACCCACACCCACACCCACACCCACACCCACACCCACACCCACACCCACACCCACACCCACACCCACACCCACACCCACACCCACACCCACACCCACACCCACACCCACACCCACACCCACACCCACACCCACACCCACACCCACACCCACACCCACACCCACACCCACACCCACACCCACACCCACACCCACACCCACACCCACACCCACACCCACACCCACACCCACACCCACACCCACACCCACACCCACACCCACACCCACACCCACACCCACACCCACACCCACACCCACACCCACACCCACACCCACACCCACACCCACACCCACACCCACACCCACACCCACACCCACACCCACACCTACACCTACACCTACACCTACACCTACGCCTACGCCCACACCCACGCCCACGCCCACGCCCACGCCCACGCCGACACCGACACCGACACCGACACCGACACCGACACCGACACCGACACCGACACCGACACCGACACCGACACCGACACCGACACCGACGAACCCGTCGCCGGGCAATGGTGAGACCACGCCGGGCACGCCGCCGCCTGCGCCACCAACGGGGCCCAAGCCTACGCCGACGCCTACGCCCGCGCCGACAAATCCGTCGCCGGGCAATGGCGAAACCACGCCTGGCACGCCACCGCCCGCGCCACCGACCTTGCTGGCCGCGACGATGGCCAAGGCCGCTGCGCTGACTCAGGCCCTTGCCGGCCAGCCGTCGACCGGCAATGGCGACACGACCGGCACTACACCGCCGCCCGCGCCGTCCACGGGCACGACACCGACGCCCACACCCACGCCCACGCCCACGCCCACGCCCACGCCCACGCCCACGCCTGCCGGCAAGCCGCTGGGCCTGGCGCGCGTGCTGGTCGACAACGCCGAGTTCATGGGCGAGCGCCAGCAGACGGCCGAGGCCATCACGGCCCGGCTGTCGCGTGGCCAGGCCGGTCTGCAGGACCTGCTGCGCGTGCGCGCCGGTGTCGAGGTGCGTGCCGACGGCGATCTGACGGTCAGCAAGAGCTGGCAGATGCCGGTGTTGACGAAGGCGCAGGCCGAGCGCGCGCCGCATGCGGCCGAGGCGGCGCTGACCCTGCGCGCCGCCGGCAATCTGCTGCTCAAGAGCGGGCTCAGCACCGGCTTCAGGCCCTCGCCGAATGACGAGAGCCAGCTGATCGGCACTTCTACACTGGCCGGCGATATCCGGCTGGTGGCCGGGGCCGATCTGGCCAGCGCCGATCTGCGCGCGGTGCTGGGCCTGGAGCGCCTGGCCGAGGACAAGGGCTCGGTGCTGATCGGGGCCGACCGCCGGCCCGGCCAGTCGGTCGCCCCCGAGGTTGCGTTGCGCAGCACCGTCGGCAGCCTGGAGCTGATGGCCGGTCGCGACATTCGTCTGCTCAATGGCAGCGCCAAGCTCTACACGACCGGCACGCCGGTGGGTGTGGTGGCCGACGCCGAGCCGCCCATCGATGAAGGCGACGGTTCTGCCGAGACCTCGAGCCAGGCAAGTCTGCGGCGACCGGCCCTCTTGGTGCGGACCGCCAGCGCCGATCAACCCTCGCCCGGCAATGGCGACAACAGCACCGGCACGACGCCACCGCCCGGCGCGCCAACGAAACCCGGCGAAAAACCGCCGACGCCGCCGACACCCACACCGCCACCCACGCCGACGCCGCCACCCACGCCGGACCCCGAGCCCGAAGAGCCCGGCGGCCCCGACCCGGTGCCGACCACCATCCACACGCCGGCGCTGGATGCGCTGGCCAACGATCTGGATGGCAGCGGCATGAGTCCCTTCACCAGCGGCGGCGGCCGCATCACGCTGAAGGCCGGCCGCGATGTGGTGGGCGTGGCCAACAACGCGGACCAGCGTTCGGTCAGCGACTGGCTGTGGCGCGCCTCGTCGGGCGAGGTGGCTATCGCCTGGTTCAGCCGGGTCGACCGCTTTGCCCAGGGCATTGCCAGCTTCGGCGGCGGTGATATCTCGGTGCAGGCCGGCCGGGATCTGCATCAGCTGCATGCGGCAGCGGCCAGCAGTGGCCTGGCGATGGCGCCCGTCACGGCTGACACCGCTGCCGCGAGTGGCGCTGATGGCAGCCGCGGGCTTGCCGTGTTCGGCGGCGGCGCGCTGCGCGCCAGCGCCGGGCGCGATCTGGTCAGCGGCCAGCTGATGGCGACAAAAGGCCGGCTCGATGTGCGCGCCGGCGGCGCGATCCGCAACGATGTCGGCGTCGACACCAATCTGGAGCCGGGCTTGCAACTGTTGTTCCAGGATGCGGCCGTGCGGGTCCAGGCCGGCCAGGATCTGCAGCTCGCCAGCGTGCGCAATCTGGCTCACGCCTATGCGGCTGCGGCCAACAGCCTGGGCAAAGGCCTCTCGCTGCCGGGCCTGGATGCGCGCGCCAGCCTGCTGCTGCAGAGCGCGGCCGGCAGCATCGCCTATGCGGGCGCCGAGCAGTCCTTGCGCGCAGGCGAAGAGACTCAGGGCGGAGACTCGATGAGCGCGGTGCTGCCCATCGATCTGCGCCTGCTGGCGCCGCAGGGTTCGATTCAGGCCAACAATATCCGGCAATGGAGCGACAGCGCCGATCCGGCCGTGGTCCGCACCTGGCTGGGCGCCGGCGAATCGCTGACCTTGTCCAATATCGATCTGCTGGCGCTGGGCAATGCGCCGCTGCCCTTCGGCCTGCGACCCAGCAAGCCCTTCATGGATGCCCAGCGCCTGGCCGTGATCGACGCCGACGGTCAGCTGCGGCCCGACCAGAGCTCGCGCGAATCGGCCCAGTTCGTGGCCCAGCGCGGCGATCTGCTGATCAGCAATGCCCTCTACTCGGCGCGGCCGCTGGAGCTCAGCGCCGGCCGCGATCTGCGTGTGGACGGCAGCCTGACGGTCCAGCACCAGAGCCCCGTCGAGGGTCGGCCGCTGGAGCAGACCCTGCTGCGCGCCGGCCGCGACATCCGCTTCGAGAGCGCGATCTCCGGCGTCGATCTGGCCGGCCCCGGCCAGCTGCTGCTGCTGGCGGGCCGCGATGTGGACCTAGGCCCCGGCACGGGCCTGGTGGCGCGCGGCAATCTGTCCAATAGCGTGCTGCTGCCCGAGCAGGGCGCCGGCATCACCGTGGTGGCCGGCCTGGCCGACAGCGGCGAGGACTATGCGCAGGCGGTGCGTCAGGGCTTCCATGTGCTGGGCGTGTCGGGCCTGCAGGGCAGGCTGGGCCAGACCTATGGCCTGCTGGGCGGCGCCAAGCCCGGCTTCGAGCGGCTGGCGCCGCTGTCCCAGGTCGAGGCGCTGCGCGAGCTGTTCGGCAGCGCGAAGGTCGACGGCTGGCTGGCCGCTCATCTGCGCGCGCTGCCGGCGCGGCCCGAGGCGGGCGAGCAGCGGCTGCGCGTCGCGGCCCTGCTGGGCAAGCCGGCGGGCGATGCGGCGGTGGACGAGGCGCTGAAAAGCTATGCCGACAAGCGTCAGCCGGGCTGGTCGGCGCTGACGCCGACGCAGGCGCTGCCGCTGCTGGCGCAGCTGGGTGCCGAGCAGCAAAGCCTGGCGGTGCTGCGGCTGATGCTGGCGGGCCTGGCGGCCCAGCCGGCGCCGACGCGCGCCGCCAGCCTGGCCGCGCTGTCGGACGCCAAGCAGCTGCAGGCGCTGGCCGCCTATGTGAAGAGCGCCGGCGGCGCGGCGGTGCCGCCCGAGCAGGCCGCCGCAGCCTTCGAGGCGCTGAGCGTCGAGCGCCAGATCCCCTGGCTGAACCGCCAGCTGGTCGACGAGCTGCGCCGCAGCGGCCGCGCCGCCTCGCAGCTGGACGGCGATGCGCGCTGGGCCGGTTATGGCCCGGCCTATCTGGCCATCGACCTGCTGTTCCCCGGTGAGCGGCCCGCCGGCCGGCTGCGCATGCCGACCAGCCAGATCAAGACCCTGCAGGCGGCCGACATCACGGTGCTGGTGCCCGGCGGTGGCGCCAATGCCGGCGATATTGCCGGCCAGACCGGCTTCAAGAAGGCCAGCGATCTGGGCATCGTGACGGTCAGCGGCGGCGACATCAGCACCGTGGTGCGCGACGACTTCGAGGTCAATGCCTCGCGTGTCTTCACGCTGGGCCAGGGCGATCTGCTGATGTGGTCCTCGGCCGGCAATATCGATGCCGGCCGCGGCGCCAAGACCGTCACCGGCGCCCCGCCGCCGGTGCTGCGCCTGCTGGAGAACGGCAGCCTGGTGCTGGACGCCTCGGGCTCCTTCAGCGGCAGCGGCATCGCGGTGCTGGGTGCCGGCAGCGATCTGGACCTGTATGCGCCGACCGGCGAGATCAATGCCGGGGAGGCCGGCATCCGCTCCAAGGGCAATGCCTTCCTCGGCGCCGAACGCCTGGTCAATGCCAACGACATCAATGTCGCCGGCAACCGCAGCGGCACGGTGGCCGAGGCGCCCTTGAGCGTGCCGATCACGGTGCCGGTCAACGACGCGCTGACGCCGGCCACGGCCAGCGGCACCGAGTCGGCCCGCGATGACGACGAACGCAAGCGCCGCCGCACCCGTCGCAATCTGCTGCTCGAGTTCCTCGGCTTCGGCAACAGCTGAACAACAACAAACACCCACGAAACCATCGTTCCCGGATCAAGATCATCATGCGCAACGCACTCATCGCCCTTGCCTTCGCCGCTGCCACGCTGCCCGGCGCCGCCCACGCCTGGTGGAGCGAGGACTGGAGCCAACGCACCCGTGTCACGCTGGACACCACGGCCAAGGGCCAGGAGACCCAGCAGGCCGCCGCTGCCGTCAGCGTCGCGCTGCGCCTGCATTCGGGCAATTTCGACTTTGTCGCGGCCAAGGAGGACGGCTCGGACCTGCGTGTGCTGGGCGCCGATGACAAGACGCCGCTGAAGTTCAGCGTCGAGCGCTTCGACAGCGTCAACGAGCTGGCCCTGCTGTGGGTGCAGCTGCCCAGCGTGCTGCCGGGCAGCGACAAGAATGTCTTCCATGTCTACGCCGGCAATGCCAAGGCCACGGTGGAAGCCAGCCGCGCGGCCGGTTTCGACGCCGCGACCCTGGCGGCCCTGCACTTCGACAACGCCGAGGGCACCGACCACCTCGGTCGCATCAAGGCCGAGGCGCCGCTGGCGCTGGAGCCCAACGGCCTGCTGGGCGCCAGCCTGCGGCTGGACGGCCGGCCGCAACGCTGGGCGCTCGACGATGGCCTGGTCAAGAGCGTGGCCGGCGGCGCGCTGACCCTGTCGCTGTGGGTCAAGCTCGACGATGTCGCCGGCGCCCGCCTGCTGCAATGGGGTGGCCTGAGTCTGGGAGTGCAGGACGGCAAGCTGCAGGCCCGGCTGGGTGCGGCCGAGCTGGGCGGCGGCGCCGTCGCGGTCGGCCGCTGGACCCATCTGGCGCTGCGCCTCGACCAGGGCCAGGCGGCGCTGTTTGTCGGCGGCGCCGAGGTGGCCAAGGCCCCGGCCGCGCTGCCGACCCTGGGCGGCGCCTTGCAGCTGGGCGAGGGCGCCCGCGGCCTGGCCGATGAGCTGCAGATCGCCACCGTCGCGCGCAGCGATGTGTGGCTGGCGCTGGCGGCCGCGATCCAGGGTGGCGAGGGCAAGCTGCTGAGCAGCCTGCGCGAGAGCGCCGGCGAGGCGGCGGCCGAGGGCGAGGAGCATGGCTATATCGGTGTGCTGGTGAAGAACCTGACCGTCGACGCCTGGGTGGTCATCATCATCCTGGGCGTGATGTTCGTGGTCGCGGCCTGGGTGATGGTGGACAAGAGCCTGCTGGTGGGCCGCGCCGACAAGGACAACCGCCAGTTCCTGCAGCGCTTCCGCGCCGCCAACGAAGACCTGCTGAAGCTCGATACCGGCGCCATCCATCCGAACTCGCCGCTGTACCGGCTCTACCAGGCCGGCGTGCGCGAGCTGGCCAAGCGCCGCGTCGGCCAGGCCGATGCCCCGCCGCTGAGCGGCGCCTCGCTGGACGCGGTCAAGGCCGCAGTGGACGCCGATTTCGTGCGCGAGAACCACAAGCTCAACGCCAAGATGGTGCTGCTGACGATCGCGATCTCGGGCGGTCCCTTCCTGGGTCTGCTGGGCACGGTGGTCGGCGTGATGATCACCTTTGCGGCGATCGCGGCGGCCGGTGATGTCAACGTCAACGCGATCGCGCCCGGCATCGCCGCGGCCCTGCTGGCCACGGTGGCCGGTCTGGGCGTCGCGATCCCGGCGCTGTTCGGCTACAACTACCTGGCCGCCCGCATCAAGAACCTGTCCTCGGACATGCAGATCTTTGTGGACGAGTTCATCACCCGCGTCGCGGAACTTTACGGCGCGCGCTGACCATGTCTGCCGACATCAAGGACGACAACCAGCCCTACGACGACATCAACATCACGCCGATGCTGGACCTGGCCTATGTGCTGCTGGTGACCTTCATCATCATGACCACCGCTTCGGTGCAGGGCGTCAAGGTCAACAGCCCGCAGACGCAGGCGGCCAGCAGCCTGGCCAAGCCGCAAACCCGGGCCGTCACGATCACCGCCGACGGCGCGGTCTATCTCGATGCCTATCCGGTCAGCATGGATCAGCTGCGTGACACATTGGCCCAGTACAAACAGGCCAACCCGGCGCTGCCGGTGGTGCTGAAGGCCGATGCGGCCGCCCAGTACGAGAAGGTGATGCAGGTGCTGGAAGTGGCCAAGCAGCTCGACATCACCGAGATCGGCCTGGTCACCAAGCGCGCCGCGCCCTGAGGAGCTGCGATGCAAGTCAATACCGATGCCAAACCCTACGACACCATCAATGTCACGCCCATGCTGGACCTGGCCTATGTGCTGCTGGTCGTGTTCATCCTGATGACCACCGCCTCGGTGCAGGGCCTGTCGATCACGATGCCCAAACCGTCCAACAAGCCCAGCACCGAAAAGCATGAGCTGCTGATCGTGCAGGTGATGCCCGACGGCGCGGTGCTGCTCAACGGCGCCGGCCTGAGCCTGGACGAGCTGGAAGGCCGGCTCGGCGAGGCCAAGGCGCGCGACCCGCAGATGTCGGTCGCGATCAAAGGCGATGCGCGCACCCAGTACGCCAATGTGGTGGCCATCGTCGACCTGTGCAACAAGCTGCAGGTCAATATGGGGCTGATCACGGCCCGCATCGGCAGCTGAGGACGGCCATCATGAGTGGATTGGCCGAAGACCATCTGAACGACAAGCCGGGCCGGACCTGGGCGCTGCGCGCCGCTGCGGCCCTGGGCCTGCTGCTGCTGGCGGCCGGCGTCTACTGGCTGGCCGACAACCTGAAGGGAGGGCCGGAGAAGCCGCGCCGCCAGGTCGCCAAGATCAGCATCCTGCCCGACACGCCGCCGCCCCCGCCGCCGCCGCCCAAGGAGGAAAAGAAGCCCGAGCCGCCGAAGGACGAGCCCAAGCAGTTGATGCGCGAGGACACGCCCAAGCCGCAGGACGCGCCCAAGCCGGCCGATGCGCCGCTGAAGATGGAGGGTGCGGCCGGCGATGGCCCCAGCGCCTTCGCGGCCGGCAGCGTCAGCCGCGAGTACCAGGGTGGCCCCACCGGCGGTGGCCCGGCTGGCGGCGGCACGGTGGTGGATCGCGCCCAGGAACGTTTCTATGCCAACTCGGCCCGCCAGCTGCTGCGCGACGAGATCGAGCGCCATCTGCGCGGCGAGGGCGAGCAGATGAATGCCAGCTTCGCGATCTGGCTCAGGCCCGACGGCGCGATCGAACGTTTCGAGCTGCAGCCCAGCGGTGACGCCGGCGCGGATGCGGCGCTGCAGGCCGCGCTGTCCGAGACCTCGAGGGCGTTCAAGCTGCCGCCGCCACCGGCGCTGCGCCAGCCGATGCGCTTCAGGCTCAGCGTCAAACCCCAGGCCTGACGGCCTGGCTCAGATTCACTTTTCTTTCAGCCATGAAGCTCAACCTCCTCACTTCCACCCTGGCCGCCGCCGCCCTGATCGCGCTGCCTGCTCAGGCCCATGCCGATGAAAAGCAGGAGCTGGCCCAGCTGCGCGCCACCACGCTGGCCCTGATCGATGCCCTGGTCGGCCAGGGCCTGCTGTCGCGCGAGCGCGCCGACGCCATCGTGCGCCAGGCCCAGCAGGCCGGCAGCCAGGCCGCCGCCGCGCCTGCCGCCGGCACGCCGGCGCCCAAGGTCGTGCGCGTGCCCTATGTGCCGGAGACGGTGCGCCAGCAGATCCGCGAGGAGATCAAGACCGAGGTGCTGGCCCAGGCGCGCAGCGAGCGCTGGGGCGAGCCCGGCGCGCTGCCGGAGTGGCTGGGCCGGGTCAGCATCGAGGGCGACGTGCGGGTGCGCAGCCAGACCGAGATGATGGACGACGGCAATGTGCCGGCCAGCGTGTTCCGCAGCCAGACCGAGTCGCCGGCCTGGGCGCCGGACCTGGCGACCACCAACCGCAACCGCGAGCGCCTGACCCTGCGCGCCCGGCTGGGCGTCAACGCCCAGCTGTCCGACCAGGTCACGACGGGCCTGCGCCTGTCGACCGGCACGACCAGCGGGCCGACCTCCAGCTCGCAGACCCTGGGCACGCAGTTCAACAAGGCCAGCCTGGTGCTGGACCGGGCCTGGCTGCGCTGGCGGCCGCCGGTGGGCATGCAGGGCCTGAGCGCCGAGTTCGGCCGCATGGCCAACCCCTTCTACAGCAGCGATCTGAGCTGGGCCGATGACCTGTCCTTCGACGGCGCGGTGCTCAAGCTCAGCCACGAGACCGACAGCCGCCGCCAGTTCTTCGCGACGGCGGGCGTGTTCCCGCTCGAGGAGCTGAGCCTGAGCGGGCGCGACAAATGGCTGCTGGGTGCGCAGCTGGGGGCCGAGCTGCCGCTGGCCGAGGGCATCCGCGCCAAGCTGGGTCTGGCGGCCTATGAGTTCAGCCATGTGGCCGGCGAGCGCGAGACGGAGCCGCCGCCGGCCGGCCAGTTTGCCGGTACCCGGCCTTATTTCAGCGGCCAGTACCCGAGCTCGCTGCGGCTCAAGGGCAATACCTTGATCAATCTGAACGACCCCAGCAGCACGGCGGCGCCGACCTGGGGTCTGGCCTCGCGCTTCCGGCCGGTCAACCTGACCGGCTCGCTGAGCTTCAGCCAGCTGGCGCCGGTGATGGTGGATCTGAGCCTGGACTGGATCAAGAACACCGGCTTCGATCTGGCCGACATCCGGGCCCGTGCCAAGGCGGGCACGGCCATGGACGGCCTGCGCGAGATGACCACGGCCTGGCAGGGCCGCATCGGCCTGGGCCACCGCTCGCTGGCCCGGCGCGGCGATTGGCAGGCCCATATGGCCTACCGCAAGGTCGAGCGTGACGCCTGGATCGACGGCTTCACCGACACGACCTGGCATCTGGGTGGCACCAACTACAAGGGCTGGTCGCTGGGCGGCAGCTATGCGCTGGACAAGCGCTTCGCACTGGGCCTGCGCTGGACCAGCACCCGCAATCTCGATGATGGCGTGCGCTTCCTCGCGGTGCCCGGTGATCCGAGCTCGCTCAGCGGCACGCTCAGCAGTGCGCCGCTGCGCATCGATGTGTTCCAGCTCGACCTGAGCGGACGTTTCTGAGGAGTCCCACCATGAAGCACCTCATCATTGGATCGCTGTTGCTGGGCCTGCTGGCCGCGCCGTCCTGGGCCCAGGAGGCCGGTACGCGCGAGCGCGAGGCCTTGCGCCGCGCGCAGAGCGCCTTGCGCGACGCGCAGCGCCAGCAGGCCACGCTGCAGGCCGAGAAAGCGACGCTGGAGCGCGAGCGCGCGCAGCTGGCGGCGGCCGCCGAGACCGCCGCCAGCAGGCAGCGCGGCAGCGCCGGGCGGCTGGAGGCCCGCGAGCAGGAGCTGGACACCTTGCGCAGCGAGCTGGCCGCGCTGCGCCAGCGCCTGCAGCAGGCCGAGCAGTCGGCCCAGGCGCGCGAGCAGGGCCTGCAGCAGGAGCTGCTGGCGCAGCGCCACCTGGTGGCCGAGCGCGGCCAGACCGTGCAGGCGCTGAGCCAGCTGCTGGAGCGAAGCACCTCGGCCCTGGTCGATTCAGAGGCCAAGAACCGCCAGCTGCATGCGATCGGCGAGGACCTGGTGCAGCGCTATCTGAGCCGCTCGCCCACCGATGTGACCTCGCTCAGCGAGCCGCTGCTGGGCCTCGCGGCGATACGCTTCGAGAACGTGGCCGAGGAGTTGCGGGCCCAGCTGGCCCAGCATCGCGTGCTGCGCTGAGGCCGGGCCGGGGACGGGTTTTCAAGCCGCCAGCAGCGCCCCGACCCGTTCGCGCAGCCCCTCGGGGCTGACCTCACGCGCCGCCAGCGGTGCGCCGGCCACCAGGCCGACGCGGCTGTAGAAGCCGCGCCGGAAGGGGCGCACCATCGCCTCGCCCTGCTCGACCCGCGAGAAGAAGGAGCCCCACAGGTTCTGCAGCGCCAGCGGCACCACCGGGATGTCGCGGCCTTCCAGGATCTTCATCACGCCGCCCTTGAAGGGCTGCAGGCGGCCGTCGCGGGTGATGCCGCCCTCCGGGAAGATGCACAGCAGCTCGCCGTCATCCAGCACCGCACGGGCCTGCTCGAAGGCCTGCTCGTAGGTGGCCGGGTCGTCCTTCTGCGGCGCCACCGGAATGGCCTTGGCCAGGCGGAACAACCAGCCCAGCACCGGAATGCGGAAGATGCGGTGGTCCATCAGGAAGCGGATCGGGCGCGGGCTGGCGGCCATCAGCAGCACCGCATCGACAAAGCTCACATGGTTGCAGACCAGCAGCGCCGGGCCCTGGGTCGGGATGTGCTCGTCGCCGCTGATCTTGAAGCGGTAGATCAGGCGTGAGGCGATGAAGGCGACGAAGCGCAAGAGGTATTCGGGCACCAGCATGAAGATGTAGAAGGCCACCACCGCATTGGCCAGGCCGACGGCCAGGAACAGCTCGGGGATGCTCAGCCCGGCACCCAGCAGCGCGCCGGCCAGCAGCGAGCTGGCGATCATGAACAGCGCGTTGAGGATGTTGTTGGCCGCGATGATGCGGGCGCGGTGCGTGGGCTGCGCGCGCAGCTGGATCAGCGCATACATCGGCACGCTGTAGAGCCCGGCGAACAGCGCCAGCAGGCACAGGTCGGCCAGCACGCGCCAGTGTGCGGCCTGGGCCATGAACTCGCCGAGGCTCAGCGCCGCAGCCACCGGCGGCAGGCCGCGCGAGGCGAAGTACAGATCGATCGCGAACACGCTCATGCCGATTGCGCCCAGCGGCACCAGGCCGATCTCGACATGGCGGCGCGACAGCAGCTCGCACAGCAGCGAGCCGCTGCCTATGCCTACCGAGAACACCACCAGCAGCAGCGACGCGACCTGCTCGTTGCCATGCAGCACCTCCTTGGCGAAGGCCGGGAAGTTGGCCAGGAAGACCGCGCCGAAGAACCACATCCACGAGATGCCCAGCAGCGAGCGGAACACCGCCAGCTGCCCGTGCGCCAGGCGCAGATTGCGCCAGGTCTCGCTGACCGGGTTCCAGTTGATGATGAGGCCCGGGTCGGTGGCCGGGCAGGGCGGTATCGCCTGCGCCGTCAGCCGGCCCAGCAGGGCCAGCGCGAAGCAGGCCAGCGCGACATGCTGGGCGCCGACCTGGGGTGTCGCGATCAACAGGCCGCCGGCCACATTGCCGAGCAGGATGGCCACGAACGTGCCCATCTCCACCATGCCGTTGCCGCCGGTCAGTTCGCGTTCGTTCAGCTGCTGCGGCAGATAGGCGTACTTGACCGGGCCGAACAGCGTGGAGTGCAGGCCCAGCAGGAAGACGCAGGCCAGCAGGGCCGGCACCTTGGTGGCGTAGAAACCCCAGGCGGCCAGCACCATGATGGCGATCTCGAGCGTCTTGATGAAGCGGATCAGCCGCGTCTTGTCATGCTTGTCGGCCAGCTGGCCGCTGGTGGCCGAGAACAGCACAAAGGGCAGGATGAAGAGGGCGCCGATGACCAGGCCGGCCTGGGCCGGCGGCAGCCAGCCGAGCTGCAGCTGGTAGGTGACCAGCACGGTGAAGGCGAACTTGAACAGATTGTCATTGGCCGCGCCGAGGAACTGGGTCCAGAAAAACGGCGCGAAGCGGCGCTGCGCCAGTAGTGCGAACTGGCCGCCATGGGGTTCCGACATGTTGCGCTCCTCCGATTCTTTTCTCGTCACTGCCTGACCAGCTCGGCCGGCTCGCCCAGGCCCGCGCGAGGCAGCCAGGCAAACATCGAATCGGCCGTGATGGTTTCGATGCGGCCGGCAAAACGCTGGGCGCTCGGATGATCGTCGAACTCTACATTGGCCATGCCCACCCGCGCGCCCAGCCGGGTCGCGGTGGACAGGCGCAGCAGCCCGGGCTGGTAGGCCTGGCCGCGCAGCCAGGCCTGGGCCTGAGCCCGGCTGCCGGCACCGTCGGCCGCCAGCGCCAGCGTCTCCAGCACCCATTGATTGCTCTGCTGGTATTTGTCGCCCCAGGCATAGGAGACCATGCTGTAGCGCGGCTCGTGCAAGCGGCGCAGGCGGGTGTTGTCACGCAGCAGCGGCAACAGCGCCGACTGCAGCGCCGGGCTCAGCCGGGCATAGGCGGCGTCGTAGCGATGCGGCCGGTCCAGGAAGAACTCGCCCAGGCCCTGGCGGAACAGATCGGCGCGGGCCGTGCCGCAATGGTTGAGCTTGTGCAGCACGCGCCAGACCGGCTGCGGACCCGTCGCGTCGCGATAGGCGAAACCCAGATGCGACCACAGCAGCCCATGCTTGCTGAGGTCCTGGCCGGCCCGGGCCAGCAGCACCACCTGGGCACCGCTGGCCTCCAGCTGGCGGGCAGTGGCCTCGGCCAGGTTCATGCCGCGCTCGATCTGCTGCGCGCTCAGCGGCTTGTCCTCGCAGGGACGGCCGGCCTGGGCGGTGCAGACGAAGGCGAGCAGGCACAGCCCGGCCCAATGGACGGTATTGGACCGAGCGACACCCGAGGATCCGGCTTTGCCGGTCCTGCGGGTGTGCCCCCTTGAGGGGGCGCGCGCAGCGCGTAGGGGGTGGGTCGTCCTCATCGTGTCAGCTGCTCGTTGTGCAGCAGCGCCGTGCCGATGGCGTTGGGCACGAAGGCGATCGCCTCGCCGGCGGCCGACAGCACATAGCCGCTGCCGATCACGGTGATGACGACGGCCGTGCCCAGTACCGCGCTGGCCTGGCCGGCGAAGCGCACGCTGGCGCGGGCACCGTCCGAGGCGCGCTCCAGCACCCAGACCGAGCCCTGGGCGCTGGCTTCCACCGCCACCACCGTCAGCGCGACGCCGGCCGACAGCAGCATCACCGGCGCCGCCACCGAGACCGCCACCGGCAGTATCGACAGCGCGCTGGCCTCGGAGGCGGTGGACTGGGCCTGGGCGGCCGGCGCTTGCAGCAGCATCAGGCTCAGCAGCAGCGAGGGAACGTAGAGCTTGCTTTTCATCATGAGTCCTTATTCGGTGACCAGGGTTTCGCGGCGGCCCTGGGCGCGGGCCTGCTGCAGATCGGCCTCGTGCGCGTCGCGCAGCATCTTGGCCAGCGTGAACACGCTCGAGATCAGGAACAGCCAGCTGACCAGCAGAAAGGCCTTCCAGACCGGCTGTATCTCCATGCGCCACAGGCCCCAGCCGGTCAGCGCCATCGCCAGCACGAAGCCGCCCCAGACGACCAGCTTCCACATCGGCGTGTCGACCGTCTTGCCTTCGTTGTCGCGCACGAACTTGGCCAGTGCGAAGGCGGTGCTGAGGCAGAACACATAGCCCATCACCATGAAGGCGCGGTCCAGGTCATCGCCGGGCAGCCAGGCCAGGCCGATCGCGCAGAGGCTGACGGCGATGCCGAAGGAGATCCAGACTTGGTAGGTCCAGGCCTTGCTGTCGCGGTGTATCAAGGTGTGCGGGTGTTGCATGGAGCGGGCTCCTGTTGAGAAGTGGCGCGATGATGGCCGAGAAGGCGTTTTTCAAGGGTTTCATTTGTTGCCGGTAGCGCCTGACGCTACCGGCGGTATGAGCCGATGCACGAAATGGCGCCGTGTGTGGAAGACCTCCGCGCGCAAGCCCCGACCCTGCCAGCGCAGCGTCTTCTTCAGCAGCAGGTCGAACAGCAGCGGGTTGTGCTCGCGCACTTGCTCCAGCAGCGGGCGCTGCGCCTCATCCAGCAGGCCGGCGCGCACCAGGCCGCCCAGCCGGTACAACGGGCCGACGCCGGGCAGCGGATAGTCCGAGCCATGCAGCAGACGGCCATGCCAGTCCTGGCGCGCCAGCACCGCGCGCCAGACCTCGGGCCGGCGGTTGAACTGGAACAGCGCCGAGACATCGCCCAGCAGCAGCGCCTCCCAGGCCGGCTCGTCCATCAGCCGCGCAAACAGCGAGAAGGCCGGCACCAGGCGCGGCCTGCTCATGTCCAGGTCCAGCGCATCGCCCAGCGAGGCGCAATGGGCGGCGATCACGCGCACGCCCTGCGCCAGCGGCGCGCGCAGCAGCAGCGGATTTCCCAGGTCCTCGCGGCCGGCGCCGGGCACGGCTTTCTCCTCGCCGCAATGCACGATCAGCGGCAGCCGGGCGGCAGCCAGGCGGGCGTAGAAGGGATGCAGCCGCGCGTCGCGCAGATCGATATTCATGCTGCTGGGCAGCCACTTCAAGGCGACGGCGCCGCCGGCGATGGCCGCATCCAGCCGGGCCAGCGCGTCCTCGCGGTAGGGGTGGATGGACGCGACCCAGGCGAAGCGCTGCGGCGTTCGCTCGGCCACCTCGCGGGCATAGCGGTCGGGCACATGGAAGGTGGTCCAGTCGGGCTCGGCACGGCCCTGCTCGGTATGGGCCTCGTCGAAGGCATAGAGCAGCCAGCGCGCGCCCTCCGGAAAATCGGCCGTCAGCGCCTGCAGGCGCTGCAGATAGGCCCGGTCCACGCTGGGCACATCGGGCGCGACGCAGGCCCCATCCATGATGACGCGCCGACGCAGGCTCTCGACCGGATGCCACCACTGATGCATGGCCGGGTGGATGCGGCAGCCGCTGCCGGCATCGCCATTGCCCAGCAGATGGCAGTGCACATCCCAGAGCTGGGCCGGGTCCAGGTCTTGCCACAGCTGTTGCAGCAGCGGGTGTCGGCGCAGCGCGGCCGGCAGGCTGCCGCGGCAGGGGTTGCGCAGGGAGGCGGCCTGGGCCGGATCGGCCAGGCTGGTGAACAGGCCGGCGACGGCGGCAGCGCCGCAGCACAGCAGGTGTTGGCGTCGTGTTTGTTGCATGGCCTGATGCTGGCCGGCCGCGTGATGTTTGGCGCCGGATTGCTGCGGCCGTGGCGCGGCCTGCCGCCGCCGGTAGCGTTTTGCGCTACCGTTGCGCCCATCATGTCCAGCACCCAGACCCTCATTGAAGTCATCAAGGCCGAGCTCAAGAGCCAGGGCCTCAGCTACGCCGATGTGGCGCGCGAACTCGGGCTCTCGGAGTCCAGCGTCAAGCGCATGCTGGCGCCGGGCGGCGAGATGCCGCTGTCACGCGTCGACGAGATCTGCCGTGTGCTGAAGACCGATTTCGCCGAGCTCACGCGGGCGCTGGCCGAGCGCCAGCCGCTGCGCATGGAGCTGACCCTGGCACAGGAGAAGGCCGTGGTGGCCGATCCCAAGCTGCTCCTGATGGCGATCTGCTGCCTGAGCCAGTGGACGGCCGAGCAGATCCTCGCCAGCTACCGGCTCAGCGAGGCCGAGGTCACCCGCTATCTGGCCGAGCTGGACCGGCTGGGCGTGATCGAGCTGAAGCCGCTGAACCGCTACAAGCTGCGCCTGGCCAAGACCTTCCGTTGGCGCCCGCACGGGCCGGTGATGAGCTTCTTCCGCGACGAGGTGGCCAGCGATTTCTTCTCCGGCGGCTTCGACGGCGAGGCCGAACTCTTGATGCTGGTCCACGGGCGCCTGGGCCACGGCATGGCGCGCGAACTGGTCGAGCGGCTGCAGCGCGTGGCCCAGGACTTCGCCCGCCAGCATCTTCTGGACCAGAAACTGCCCGATGCCGAGAAGCGCCAGTACACGCTGGTGATGGGCATGCGCTCCTGGCTGTTCGAGCATTTCAAGCATCTGCAGCGCAATCCGGTGCGGCCGCCTTGAGGCGACAGACCTCTTACCAGAACTCCCACCGCCCGCTCATCACCACCCAGACACCCAGCGCGCCATTGGTCACCGCATGCGCGATCACGGCGGTCCAGAGCTTGCCGGTGCGTACATAGAGCCAGGCATAGGCCAGGCCGGCGATGATGGCGGCCAGCCAGAGGGTGTGGGCTAGCATGAAGACAAAGGTCGACAGCACGATGGCCTTGAGCCCGGCGCGGCGTGGGTCGACGGTCTGGAACTGCGGGCTGGCGATCCAGCGCATCAAGAAGCTGCGCCAGAACAGCTCTTCCATCAGCGGCACGACCAGGGCCGCGCCTATCCAGCGCATCGCGACCAGAGGCCAGATCAGCTGGCCGGCGGCATCCAGCGGCACGAAGGTGGCGGTCGGCTCGCTCAGCTGCATCCAGGGCGCGTCCAGCCGTATCCACAGCGCGAACACGATCAGGCCGACGGCCAGGCTCAGCAGGGTCTCGCGGGTGTCTGGCAGGTTCTGGCGGGCCAGCTCGCCGTAGTCGCGCCAGTACCAGATCAGTAGGCCGCCGACCAGCAGCACGCTGAGGCCGTAGACCCAGCGCAGATCGAAGTTGACGCTCTCGGGCAGCAGGCCGCGCAGGGCCAGCAAGGCCATGAAGACGGCGAACGGGACGGTGCGGGCGAGGGTGGCCGGGCTCAGGGTCATGTCTTGCGGGCGCGGAAGGAAATGTGCGCCGAGCTTAACGCCCTCCTGCGACATCCAGTGTGGCACCGACCGTGTAGCTGGCCGCGTCGGACAAGAGCCAGACGATGGCCTCGGCGATCTCGTCGGCGCGGCCCAGCCGGCCGATAGGGATGCCGGCCGCGGCGGCCGCCAGGCCGTCGACGGTGCCGCTGTCGGCATGGATCTCGGTGGCGATGATGCCGGGGCGCACGCCGTTGACGCGGATGCCCTCGCCGATCAGCTCGCGCGCCAGCCCGATGGTCAGGCTGTCGACGGCGCCCTTGCTGGCCGCGTAGTCGACATAGACGCCCGGCGAGCCCAGCTGGGCGGCGCGCGACGAGACGTTGACGATGGCGCCGCCCGCTCCGTCGTGGCGGGTGCTCATGCGCTTGACGGCCTCGCGGGCGCACAAGAGGCTGCCGATCACATTGACGGCGAACAGGCGCTGCCAGCGCGCCACATCCATCTCGTCCAGGCGCGCGGCCGGGGCGACGATGCCGGCATTGTTGACCAGGCCGCTCAACCGGCCCAGCTCGGCATCGATGCGCGCGAACATCGCCAGCACCTGGGCCTCGTCGGCCACATCGGCCTGC
Organism: Roseateles cavernae; assembly: GCF_040187885.1. Lineage (NCBI taxonomy): Bacteria > Pseudomonadati > Pseudomonadota > Betaproteobacteria > Burkholderiales > Sphaerotilaceae > Roseateles > Roseateles cavernae. Next base: position 543,171 of record NZ_JBDPLH010000001.1, on the reverse strand, counting down.
ACGCTGATGACCCGCCGGCCCAGCGCGCGCAGCTCGGCGGCCAGGGCCTCGGCCGCACCGGCGTCGCGCGCATAGCCCAGGGCCAGGTCATGCCCCTGGGCCGCGCAGAGCCGGGCGGTGGCGGCGCCGATGCCGCGCCCGGCGCCGGTGATCAGGGTGATGCGGCGCGCCGGAGTCAAGCCAGCGCCACCCGGTTGCGCCCCAGATGCTTGGCGCGGTACATCGCGCTGTCGGCGCGCGCGATCAGCAGGTCGGTGGCATAGGGCGGGGCGCTGGCCAGGCCTATGCTCAGCGTGACCTCCAGTCCCGGGGCCAGGTCTTGCCAGGGATAGGTCTCGACGCGGTGGCGCAGGCGCTCGCAGACCTCGAAGGCGCGGTCGGGTACGGTGTCAGGGAAGACCACCAGGAACTCCTCGCCGCCGTAGCGCAAGAGCAGATCGCTGCCGCGCGTGTTGTCTTCCAGCATGCGCGAGAGGATCTGCAGCACCCGGTCGCCGACCGCGTGGCCATGCTGGTCGTTGACATCCTTGAAACGGTCGGCGTCGATCAGCGCCAGGGTCAGCGGCTGCCCCAGGCGCTCGGCCTCGCGCAGCAGCGGCGGCATGCGCGACTCCATGCAGCGCCGGTTGCCCAGGCCGGTCAGCGGGTCGCGCTGCACATGCTCCTCCAGCTCGGCGGCGCGGGCCTCGTGCTTGTGGGCCTGGGCGCGTGCCTGCTCGGCCTCCAGCCGGGTCACGAAAAAGCGCGACTGCGCCATCAGCTGGGCGATCGCGCGGCGCCGCTCGATGCCCTGGTAGGCCTCCAGCTGCTGCAGCGCGAGCTCGTTCAGGCCCAGCGTCTTGGCGGCGCGGTAGAGCGCATGGTGGGCGCGCAGCGCGGTGGCGGCGGGCGCCTTGTCGCCGGTTTCCTGCAGCAGCAGGCGCAGATCGTCGCGGGCGGCCTGAGGGTCGCCGCGCAGCAGCGCCAGCTCGGCCAGCGAGCAGCGCAGCCGCCAGGCCTGGGCCTGGAAGCCCAGGCGGCGCGCCTCGTCCAGGGTCTGGGTCAGCAAGGCCTCGGCCTCGGCGACCTGGCCGGAATGCAGCAGGGCCTCGCCCAGATTGCCCTCGGTCATCACCAGCGGGAAGGGGTCGCCAAAGGCCTGGGCATGGGGGCGCACCTCGCGCGCATAGCGCAGCGCCCGCTCCAGAGCGCTGGCGCAGGCGGCGTCGTTGCCGCTGTCGCGCAGCAGATAGAAGGCGCCGAGCGCGACGCCGCAGAGATTGTTCAGCGTGACCACGCGCTCGTAAGGGCTGGTGTGCTCGCGCACCAGGGCGGCCGCCTCGCTCATCAGGCGCTCGGCCTGCCAGGGGTCACCCATGCGCTCGAAGGTGGCGCCGAGTGCGTTTAGCGCCAGCGCGATCTGGCTGACCTCGCCAAGCTCCTGGGCCACCGCGCAGCCCTCGTTGGCGCTGCGCATCGCGATATCGAAATCGCCGGTCTCGAAGCCGCCCAGCGTCATCCAGCGCAGCAGCTCGCACAGCGCCTCGCTAGGCCCCTGGGCGCGCAGCAGCGGCAGCAGCGCATCGCCGGCGCGTATCAGTGCGCCGAGCGCGCCGCGTCGGTACAGGAAGAAGGCGCGCAGGCGCCCGGCCTCGATCTGCTCGGCCAGAAAACCCTGCGACGAGGCCAGCTCCCAGGCGCGCTGGGCCTGGGCCAGCCCTTCATCGAGCTGTGAGGCTTGCTGGGCCGCGCGTGCGCTGGCCAGGTGTTGCGCCAGCTGGTCGACCAGCACCTCGCTGCTGACTGCTTCTTGCATGGAGGCTACGCTTTGTCACAAAACGTTGAGGGTAGCCGATCTGCGGCGCGGCGCGTTGTGCGGAGTCAACAGTGCGGGCGTGGTTCAGGCGCCCAGATCCACCGTCTCGCGGGCCGGTTCGGGCTGGCTGTCGAAGCGCTCGAAGCCGCTGTAGCAGATGAAGTGGCGGTTCTTGGCGCGGCCGATCAGCGTCAGGCCCAGCTGCATGGCCAGCGCATGGCCCATCTGCGTGATGCCGTTGCGCGAGACGATGATGGGCACGCCCATCTGGGCCGACTTCATCACCATCTCGCTGGTCAACCGGCCGGTGGTGTAGAAGCACTTGTCGCCGCCGCCGTCCGCGCCGTGCATGCCGTTCATCCACATCCAGCCGGCGATATTGTCGATCGCGTTGTGGCGGCCCACGTCCTCGCGATGCACCAGCAGCTCGGCCCCGCGGAACAGCGCGCAGCCGTGCACCGATCCGGCCTTTTTGTAGACGCTGTCCAGGCGGCGCATCTGGTCCAGCATCTCGTATAGCGCGGCCTGGCTGAGCCGGGCGCTCTGCGCACCGGGCAGCTGCACCGACTCGACATCGGCCATCAGCGCGCCGAACACCGTGCCCTGGCCGCAGCCGGTGGTGACGGTGCGCTGCGCGGTCTTGGCTTCGATGTCGGCGATGCCGGCATGGGTGCGCACGGCCGCCGCGCCGACCTCCCAGTCCACCGTGATCGATTCGATCTCGCCGACATCGGCCACCAGGCGCTGGTTGCGCAGATAGCCCAGCACCAGCAGCTCCGGCGCCAGGCCCAGCGTCATCAAGGTGACCAGCTCGCGCTTGTCGACGAAGACGGTCAGCGGCCGCTCGGCCGGGATGCTCATGGTCTTGCGGCGGCCGAACTCGTCCAGCACCTCGACCTCGTGGGTCAGCACGGCGCTGCAGCTCGTCAGGCGGGGCAGGGGCGGATTCATGACAGGGGCTTCTGCAATTGCTGCAATTCTTCGCGCGTGTTGGCGTTGGCAAAGGCCTGTTCGTCCTCGAACAGCACCTCGACGCAGCGATGCTGGGCCGTCCACTTGTCGATCTTGCGCTGGCCGCTCTGCGTGAAGCTCACCAGGCTCTCGATCAGCTCGGTCTTCATCAGGCAGAACACCGGCTGCACCTGCCGGCTGCCGTCGGGCCCCGGGGTTGCGGCCATCGCGATCTCGGCGTCCTCGGCGTCCAGCGCCTGCGCCAGGCGGGCGACCAGATCCTCGGGGAAGAGCGGCGAATCGCAGGGCACGGTGACCATATAGGGCGTCTCGCAATGCTCAAGCCCGGTCAGCACCCCGGCCAGCGGGCCGGCATAGTCGGGCAGCGAGTCGGGCCAGACCGGCGCGCCCATCGCTTCATAGGCGCCCAGATTGCGATTGGCGTTGATCAGCAGCTCGCCGACCTGGGGCCCCAGGCGCAGCAGCGCATGCAGGGCCAGCGGCACGCCCTGGTGGGTCTGCAGGCCCTTGTCGACGCCGCCCATGCGGCTGCCCCGGCCGCCGGCCAGGATCAGTCCGGTGATGTCTTTGCTGTCAATCATGGCGCCAGTGTGCCTGTTCTGCGCGCCTCAACGCTTGGCATCGGGGAAGAACAGCTGCTCGCCACCGATCTTGTAGCTGGCGATCGTGGCCTGGCCCTCGTCCGAGACTACCCAGTTGGAGAAGGCCTGGGCTAGCGCGGTCTTGGTGTGCGGGTGCTTGGCGGGGTTCACGACGATCACGCCATAGGGGTTGAAGAGTCGCTTGTCGCCTTCCAGCACGATGGCCAGGTTGCCGCGGTTCTTGAACGACAGCCAGGTGCCACGGTCGCTCAGCGAGTAGGCGTCGCTGCTGGACGCGATATTCAGCGCCGGGCCCATGCCGCAGCCGCACTCGCGGTAGTCCATGCTCAGCGCTGCTGTCTTGGCGGCCGGGTTGGCGATGCCGGCGGCCTTCCAGTAGCGCAGCTCGGCCGCGTGGGTGCCGCTCTTGTCGCCGCGCGAGACGAAGGTGGACTTGCTGGCCGTCAGGATGGCCAGCGCCGCCGCGATGTCTTTGCCGGCGACGCCGGCCGGGTTGGCCTTGGGGCCGACCAGCACGAAGTCGTTGTACATCACCGGCCGGCGTGCCAGGCCGAAGCCATCGGCGACGAACTTCTCCTCGGCCGCCACATCGTGCACGAACAGCACGTCGGCATCGCCGCGCCGGCCCATGTCCAGCGCCTGACCGGTGCCCAGCGCGACCACGCGCACCTCGATGCCGCTGGCGCGCTTGAAGGCCGGCAGCAGATGGGCGAACAGGCCCGATTGTTCGGTGCTGGTGGTCGAGGCCATCACGATGACCTTGTCCTGGGCCCAGGCGCTCAGAGAACTGACCGCCAGCAGGCAGGCGAGGGCACTGCGGCGGCCCATGGTCTTCACAAATCCCATCTCAACTCTCCCTTGAGAAAAAGTCCGGTGCGGTCATCCGCGTGGTCGCTGAAAAAGTCGGCGGTGGCCTGGTCGGCCAGCAGGCGGCCGTGATCCAGGTAGACGACGCGGTTGGCCAGGCGCTTGGCCTGGCCCAGATTGTGGGTGCTCATCAACAGCGTCATGCCTTCGGCGCGGAAGCTGGCCAGCAACGCCTCGACCTCCTTCTTGCCCGTCGGGTCGAGGTTGGCGGTGGGCTCGTCGAGGAAGAGGATGTCGGGCCGGGCGGCCCAGGCCCGCGCCAGTGCCAGGCGCTGTTGCTGGCCGCCCGAGAGTGCGCGGGCCGGCCGTTCGCGCAGCTCCAGCAGGCCAGCCCGCGCCAGCGCCTCGCGGGCCCGCGAAGCGCGTTCGGCAGCGGGCACGCCGGCCAGCCACAGCGCCACGCGCAGATTGTTCCAGACCGACAGGCGCAGGATGAAGGGGCGCTGGAACACCATCACCTGGGCCGGTGCTGGGCGGGCCACGCTGCGCGTGCCACTGTGCGGCAGCAGGCCGTGCAGGGCCTGCAGCAGCGTGGTCTTGCCCGAGCCGTTGGCGCCGATCAGCGCGATGAAGTCGCCGCGCTGCACCTGCAGGTTGACGCCTTGCAGCGCGGTGAGCCGGCCATAGCTGACGCCCAGGTCCTGCAGACGCAGCAGCGTGCTGCTGTCGCTCATCGCGCCACCCCCCCCGAGGGGCCCTGCACGCGGCGCAAGGTCGCGATGCCGATATTGATCACACCGACGATGGCCAGCAGCACCAGGCCCAGGGCCAGGGCCAGCGGCAGATCGCCCTTGCTGGTTTCCAGCGCGATCGTGGTCGTGATCACGCGGGTGACGCCGTCGATATTGCCGCCGACGATCATCACCGCGCCGACCTCGGAGATGGCGCGGCCGAAGGCGGTCAGCAGCACCGTGGCCACGGCCCAGCGCTCGTTGAGCAGCAGCAGCAGGCCGGTCGTGAAACCGCCGGCCCCCATCGAGCGCAGCTGTTCGCCGCCATCGCGCAGCGCATCGCTGACCAGCTGCTGTGACAGCGCGGCCACCACCGGCACGACCAGGATGGTCTGCGCGATCACCATCGCGCCGGGCGTGAACAGCAGGCCCCAGCTTCCCAGCGGGCCGCTGCGCGACAGCAGCAGATAGACGACCAGACCGACCACCACCGAGGGCAGGGCCAGCAAGGTGTTCAGCAGGGTCAGCAGCAGGCGACGGCCCGGCATCCGGGTGACCGCCAGCCAGGCGCCCGCCGCCAGGCCGAAGCCAGCGGCGAAGGCGCAGGCCAGGCCGCTGACCGACAGCGACAGACCCACGGTGCGCAGCAACACCGGATCGGCCTCGGCGACCAGGCGCAGCGCGGTCTGCAGGCTCTCGCTGAAGGCACTCATTGCAGCGCGTCGGCCAGCGGCAGATTGAGCAGCAGGTTCTGCGGCTTCAGGCGCAGCGTGTGATCGACCGTCATCGCCAGGCCCAGATAGACCGGCTTGCCTGTGACATCGGCGCGCATCTCGGCCGGGTCGGCGAAGTCCAGCCGGAACAGGCTGATCAGGCGGCGCTGCCGCTCGGCATCGACCTCGGTGCCCGCATACAGATCGTTCAGCAGGCCCATCGCCTCGACGTCCAGCCCGATATGCCAGCGCCAGGCCTCGTCGTCGATGCGCTGCAGCGGCGTGATTGTGACCCGCAGGCCCAGCAGATGGGCCAGCCAGCGCTCCAGCACGGAGGCCAGCGCCTTCAGGCCCGAGTGGGCGTGCACCAGCTTGATCGCCAGGCCGTGGCCCAGCTCATTGCTGATCTCGTGGGTCAGGTCCAGTGCAAAGCGGTGGCGTTCGCCATCGGCCCAGTAGTCGGCGGCGTTGTCGGTGTTCAGCACCTGCAGCACCGTGGTCGGCAGCGGGGCTTGACTCTGCCGCAGCAGGCGGCCGATATCGCCGAGGCCGGCGGTCTCCTGCAGCAGGTCCACGGTGGCGAGGTCGGCGGCGATCAGCCGGCCATCCAGCAGGCTCAGGCGTTGCGAGCGGAACAGCAGTTCGGCGGCGCGGGCCTCGAAGGCGTCGTGGCTGTCGTCCAGCAGATGGCGGACGATGGCCTGCACGATCAGGTCCACGAACAGCGGCGGCACCGTGATGCGGCCGGCGCGCATCAGCGCCAGGTAATAGGCCTCCAGCGTGCCTGCGGCCAGCAGGGCGTCGCGAAAGCTCAGGAACAGCCGGTAGTTGTCGCGCGCGTCCTGATCGGCGAGCGCAGCGAGCTGCGCCTCGCTGACGGATTGCAAAGGCGCGTCGGCGAGGGCCTGGTGCAGCGCGATCTCGGCCGGGCAGGACTCCTCGACCAGGGCCAGCTGCGGCAGCTCGATGACGAGGCGGCGCAGCCAGGCCTCGCTCGGGCACAACCAGCCGCGTGGGTCGCGTGTCAGCAGGGCATAGCCGCTGGCGGGCCAGAAATTTTGCATGGGCAGGACAGGGCAGGGCGCTCGCGGCGCCACTGCCGGAGCGCTTTTCTCTCTTACTTCTTCGGCTGACCCTGCTGCTCGGCCGCGGTGGCCTTGCCGCTGGGCGGTGCAACCGCAGTCTTGGCCGGCGAGTGGGCGCCGGCGGCCTCCAGCGGCGGTGCCGAGGCGGCGACCGGCGGCACGAAGGCGCCGGGATCGGCGCAGGCGGGCGTGTCCACCGGCGCGGCGGCGGTGCGGCCCTCGGCCTTCGCGGTCTTGCGGTAGTGCTCGGCCACGCGGTTCATCGACTGGCACAGCTGGTAGCCGCCGACCTTGTCGTTCCAGGCGTTCTTGGCGGCCGTGACAGCGGCCGCGGCCTTGGCCTCGTCGCTGGGGGCGGGCAGCTTGGCCCAGGCCGAGCCGGCGGCCAGCAGGGCCAGGGCCAGAGTCGTGGTGAGTGCGCGCATGGCTTGTCGTCCTCGTGTGTCTTGTCAGTGCTGGGCAGCGACGCCATCCACCGGCTTGGCCGGCTGCGTGCGCTGCGCGGGGATCTTGCCGGCCTTGATGTCATCAAACCAGAGCTCGTGGTGCTCGCGCGCCCAGGCCTCGTCGACATAGCCGGTCTTCATCGCCTTGTAGGCGTCCTTCATGCCCAGCGTGCCCATATAGATGTGGCCCAGGAACAGCGCCATCATCAACACGGCCGCGACCGCATGGATCATGTGCGCAATCTGCATATCGCCGCGGGTGTAGAGCAGGCCAGGGATCAACATGTCCAGCACCAGACCGGAGCCGACGACGATGGCGCCGAGGAAGAACACGCCACCCCAGAACACCACTTTCTCGCCGGCATTGAAGCGCTCGGACGGCACCTCATGGCCGCCGAACATGCCGCCGGCCCGGCGCAGCCAGGTCCAGTCGTGGCGGGTCGGCAGGTTGTCGCGCACAAAGGTCAGGAACACGATGATCAGCGACACCGCGAACAGCGGGCCGGCGAAGTTGTGCGCGGTCTTCAGCGCGTAAGTCAGCCAGCCGAACAAGGTGGCGCCGATGATGGGCAAGAGGAAGAACTTGCCGAAGGCCATCACGACGCCGGAGATCGCCAGCACGCTGAAGGCGATGGCATTGCTCCAGTGCGCGGCGCGCTCGAAGTAGGTGAAGCGTTCGATCTTGCGGCCGGTATCGGGCGCGTGGCCACCCATCGGACCCTTGGCGAAGTAGAACAGCGCCAGCGCCAGCACCGCGATGCCCAGCAGCGCGCCGCCATAGGGAATGATCCAGTTGTTGCGCACCTGGCGCCAGGCCTCGCCGGCCGTGGTCAGGCGCGAGCCCGGGTACTGCACGAATTCCTGGATCAGCACGCCCTTCTCGACACCGGGCAGATTGCTGATGCCTTTCTCGACGCCCGACTCGCGCACGCCGCGCCAGAACGGCGCGTTATTGCCGGGCTGGCTCTTGGCACGCAGCGCATTGCTTTCGTCGGCCTGCGGCAGCGCGGGGGCGACGAAGCCGGCCGGGGCCGAGGCCGAGAGCGCGGCAGCAGCGGCAGGGTCGGTAGCGGTCTGGGCCAGTGCGCCGGTCGAGAGCAGCGCGGCCATGCCAAACCCGGCGGCTGCCTTGACCCATGAACGGTTGATCGAATCGTGCATCGCGGCTCTCCGTTGGTGCTCAGCGCACGTAGTCGTTCTGCGCCTGGGCGCGTGCACGCAACTGGTTTTCCCAGGCGATCTTGTCGCCGGGCTTGAAGCCGCGTGCCGCATACGCCGGGTTGGCGCCGTCGGACTTGGCCCAGGCGGGCGCATCGATCTTGCGGGCCGAGGCGTCCTGGGTCTGGGCGCGTTCGCAGCCGGCCAGGGCCAGCAGGCTCGCGGCCGTGGCGATCAACAGGCGGGCCTTCACTTGCGCACCTCGCCGGCGGCCGCGCCCTGCGTGGGTTTGCCGTAGGCGGTGCCCCAGCCCCAGACCTCGCTGCCCTTGCCGCGCTGCAGCACCCGGCTGCGGAAGATGTCGGCCACCACATCGCCATCGCCGCCCAGCAGCGCCTTGGTCGAGCACATCTCGGCGCAGGCCGGCAGCTTGCCTTCGGACAGGCGGTTGCGGCCGTACTTCTCGTTCTCGGCGGCACTGCCATGTTCCTCGGGGCCGCCGGCGCAGAAGGTGCACTTGTCCATCTTGCCGCGCAGGCCGAAGGCGCCATTGCTGGGGAACTGCGGCGCGCCGAAGGGGCAGGCGTAGGAGCAATAGCCGCAGCCGATGCAGATGTCCTTGTCGTGCAGCACCACACCTTCGTCGGTGCGGTAGAAGCAGTTGACCGGGCAGACGGCCATGCAGGGCGCGTCGGAGCAGTGCATGCAGGCGACCGAGATGCTGCGCTCGCCGGCGACGCCATCGTTGAGCGTGACGACGCGGCGACGGTTCACGCCCCAGGGCACATCATGCTCGGCCTTGCAGGCGGTGACGCAGCCGTTGCACTCGATGCAACGCTCGGCGTCGCAGATGAATTTCATTCTTGCCATGAGAGTCTCCGTGGCTTGTTAGGCGGTGGCCTTGGCGACCTGGCAGACCGTGGTCTTGGTCTCCTGCATCATGGTCACGCTGTCGTAGCCATAGGTGGTCGCGGTGTTGATGGCCTCGCCACGCACGATGGGCGCCGCGCCCTCGGGGTAGTACTTGAGCAGATCCACGCCCTGCCAGCGGCCCGAGAAGTGGAAGGGCAGCCAGACGGTCTCGCGGTCCACCCGCTCGGTCACCAGGGCCTTGACGGTCAGCTTGGCGCCGGTGGGTGTCGTGACCCAGACGTCCTCGCCGTTGCGGATACCGCGGTCGTTGGCGGTGGCCGGGTTGATCTCGACGAACATCTCCTGCTGCAGCTCGGCCAGCCAGGGGTTGGCGCGGGTCTCCTCGCCGCCGCCCTCGTACTCGACCAGGCGGCCCGAGCTCATGATCAGCGGGAAGGTCTTGCCGATGTCCTTGTTCTTCTCCTGCACGCTCTTGTAGAGCGTCGGCAGGCGCCAGAAGGCCTTCTTGTCGTCGTGGGTCGGGTACTTGGCGACCAGGTCCGGGCGGGTCGAATACAGCGGCTCGCGGTGCTGCGGGATCGGGTCGGGGAAGTTCCAGACCACGGCGCGGGCCTTGGCGTTGCCGAAGGGGTGGCAGCCGTGCGCCATCGCGACGCGCTGGATGCCGCCGGACAGGTCGGTCTTCCAGTTCTTGCCCTCGGCGGCCTTCTGCTCGGCCTCGCTCAGGTCGGCCCACCAGCCCAGCTTCTTCAGCAGCAGGTGGTCGAACTCCGGATAGCCGGTGGTGATCTCGGCGCCCTTGGAGTGCGAACCGTCCTCGGCCAGCAGGCTGACGCCCTCGCGCTCGACGCCGAAATTGGCACGGAAGTTGCCGCCGCCCTCCATCACATGCCGGGAGGTGTCGTAGAGATTGGGCGAACCGGGGTGCTTGATCTCGGGCGTGCCGTAGCAGGGCCAGGGCAGGCCGAAATAGTCGCCGTCGAGCTTGTAGCCGGTCTCCTTGTCGATGCCGCCCTTGGCCTTGAGCGTCTTCACGTCGAAGACATTCATATTGCGCATATGCGCCTTCAGGCGCTCCGGGCTCTGGCCGGTGTAGCCGATGGTCCAGACGCTGCGGTTGATTTCCTTCAGGATGGACTCGACCTCGGGCTCGTCCATGCCGCCCTTGCCCTTGACCAGCTTGTGGCTCTTGACCAGCTCCTTGTCGAAGCCCAGCTTCTGGGCCAGCTGGTACATGATCATGTGGTCGGTGCGCGATTCCCACAGCGGCTCGATGACCTTCTCGCGCCATTGCAGCGAGCGGTTCGATGCGGTGCAGGAGCCGCTGGTCTCGAACTGGGTGCAGGCGGGCAGCAGGTAGACCGCCCGGTTCGGGTTCAGTTCCTCGCCAGGCATCGCCGCCATCGCGGCGGTGGCCGAGGGGAAGGGGTCGACGACGACCAGCAGGTCGAGCTTGTCCATCGCCTTCTTCATCTCCAGGCCGCGGGTCTGCGAGTTGGGCGCATGGCCCCAGAAGAACAGGCCGCGCAGATTGCTGTCCTGGTCGATCAGCTCGTTCTTCTCGAGCACGCCGTCGATCCAGCGCGAGACGGTCATGCCGGGCTTGGTCATCATGCCCGGCGCGTACTGTTTCTTGATCCACTCGAAATCAAGGTCCCAGACCTTGGCGAAGTGCTTCCACGAGCCTTCGGCCAGGCCGTAGTAGCCGGGCAGCGAGTCGGGATTCGGACCCACATCGGTGGCGCCCTGGACGTTGTCGTGGCCGCGGAAGATGTTGGTGCCGCCGCCGCTGACGCCGACATTGCCCAGCGCCAGCTGCAGGATGCAGGAGGCGCGCACGACGGCGTTGCCGGTGGTGTGCTGGGTCTGGCCCATGCACCAGACGATGGTGCTGGGGCGGTTGTCGGCCAGGGTCTTGGCGGTCTTGTAGACGGTCGCCTCATCGACGCCGCAAGCTTCGAACACCTTGTCCGGCGTCCACTTGCTCATGATCTCCTCGCGCACCTTCTCCATGCCGTAGACACGGTCCTGGATGTAGCGCTTGTCTTCCCAGCCGTTCTTGAAGATGTGATAGACCAGACCGAAGACGAAGGGGATGTCCGAGCCGGAGCGGATGCGCACATAGTCGTCGGCCTTGGCCGCCGTGCGGGTGAAGCGCGGGTCGACGACGATCATCTTGCAGCCGGTTTCCTTGGCATGCAGCATGTGCAGCATCGACACCGGGTGGGCTTCGGCCGCGTTCGAGCCGATGTACATCGCCGCGCGCGAGTTGCGCATGTCGTTGTACGAATTGGTCATCGCGCCGTAGCCCCAGGTGTTCGCGACGCCGGCCACCGTGGTGGAGTGGCAGATGCGCGCCTGGTGGTCGCAGTTATTGGTGCCCCAGAGGCTGACCCATTTGCGCAGCAGATAGGCCTGCTCGTTGTTGTGCTTGCTGGAGCCGACGACGAAGATCGAATCCGGGCCGCTCTGCTTCTTCAGCTCGAGCATCTTGGCGCTGATCTCGTTGAGCGCCACGTCCCAAGTGATCTTCTCGTATTTGCCATTGACCAGCTTCATCGGCGTGCGCAGCCGGTGCTCGCCATGGCCGTGCTCGCGCAGCGCCGCGCCCTTGGCGCAATGGGCGCCGAGGTTGATCGGCGAATCGAACACCGGCTCCTGGCGCACCCAGACGCCGTTCTCGACCACGGCGTCCACCGCGCAGCCCACCGAACAGTGGCCGCAGACGGTGCGCTTGACTTCCACCTTGCGCTCGGCGCCGGCGGCGGGTGCATCGGCCGCATGGGCCTTTTTCTGCACCAGGCTCAGCTGGGTGGCGGCAAGACCTGCCCCCACACCGAGGCCGGAACGGCGCAGGAAGACGCGGCGGTCCATGGTCGGGATCGCACGGGCGACGCCGCGCGACAGACTGTTGACAAGACCTGAGGCGGCCGGGCTACCCGCCTGGGCCGAGGATTTGCGCGTGAGCAGCATGATGTCTCCAGAGGGCCTGGGGCCCGTCAATGCAGTGGCCGGGGCCGACGATCAGGAACGGGCGGTTTCGTAGTAACGCAGCACATGCGGCGTCACTTGATAGCCGCTGCCGGTCTCGGCCAGCGTCTTGGCGACTTCGGCCACCACCGGGGCGGCGGGCGCCGTGCCGGTCAGGGTCTTGGCCGCGAGCAGGGCTGCGCCTGCGGCACCCGCGCCAAGCAGAACGCCGCGACGTTGCAGCGAGGATTCGGTCGGGCTCGAGGGTTCACCAACGGTCTTGTTTTTCATACTTTCATGCTCCGAGAAAGTGTGGGCCCGTTTTTAGGCAGCGGACCAGGTGCCGACTCGTCCCCTAAATGTAGGACTCGGCGGGGCGCAGGGTACTAGGGAAATTACGTTGTCGCTGGCGCGGTTGTGGATTCCGACCGACACCATCGGACATCTCAGGCCTCCAGCAGATCAAAGCCCTGGCCCTCCACCGCGCAGAAGTCGCGTGTGAAGCCGGCCAGGGCGCGGTAGAAGTCGGCGCGTGGATGTGCGATCACCGTATCGCAGAGGTTGTCGACCCAGGGGCGCAGATGGCTGTTGAAGAAGCGCTGCTGGGTCGCGAGATTGCTGACCGCTAGATCCTCGCCGGCGATCAGGTAACGCATCACCTCGCAGAGGCTGGCGATATGGTCCTCGGTCTCCAGCACGGCTTCGGCCCGCTCCAGGCCCAGCCGTGCCAGGTCGGTGCGCAGATCGGCCAGCGGCTTCTGGTTCAGATAGCCGGCGATGAACCAGCTGCCATACAGAAAGATCTCGGGCTTGCCGACGCCGCCGAACAGCGCGCCGTACTCGGCCTCGATCTCGGCCCGCGACAGCCGTCGCGACACGGCCACCAGCTCGGACCAACTGGTTTCCAGGAAGCCGCCGGCGCTGGGCGCCTCGGTCACCGCGACTCTCAGCTGTTCATACAGCTCGGTCGACGGCGGCGCGTAGAAGAGGCTGGCCAGCAACCCATAGACCTCGGCGCGGGCCAGCTCCTCGCTGTCGTCCGGCGTGCTCCAGTTCATCGCGGCGGCGCTGCTCATAGATCGGTGATCCTCACTTCATTCGGGTTGCTGTGCATATCGATCACGCGGCAGTCGGCACACATCTTCAGGCGCTGGGCGCCGGCGCCCTGGAACATCGCATGGCCACCGAGCTTGGCGATCATCAGCTGCACGGCGTTCGGGGTCGAGAAGGGCTTGGCGCAGCGCACGCAGCAGAAGGGCTCGACCTCATTGAGCACCCGCTGCTCCTTGCGCGCCTTGCCGCCGTCCGCCAGCCACAGGCGCGGCTCCAGCGTGATGGCCTGCTCGGGGCAGGTGCCGGCACACAGTCCGCACTGCACGCAGTTCTTCTCGATAAAGCGCAGCTGCAGCTTGTCGGGGTTGTCGGCCAGCGCGGCCTCGGGGCAGGCGCTGACGCAGCTCAGACACATGGTGCAGCGGTCGGCATCGACGATCAGGCTACCCAGCGGGCTGGCCGGCGCCGGCAGCGCGATCACTTCCGGCGGCGCGGCGGACTGGGCCAGCAGATGCTCGATCGCCAGTTCCAGGCTGGCGCGCTTGTCGGCCTGGACGCTGAAGCTGGCGGGCTTGGCGACGGTCTGCGCGGGCGCGGCCTGCAGCGCGGCGTCCAGCTGGGCCGCCTCGCTGGCCGAGATCAGGGCCAGGTGTTGCCCCTGCAGACCCAGGCCGTGCAGGATGGTCTGGGCCACGGCCATCTGGGCCTGCACGGCGGCGCGGTAGGCCGGTGCCTCCTCCTCGGTCATCAGCACCCAGACCTGGCTGGCGCCATAGGCGATGGCCGAGAGCCACAGCTCGATGCCGCTGGACGCGGTATGCCAGACCTCCATCGGCAGCACGCGTGCCGGCACGCCGCGCACGGTCTGGCTGGTGCGCGCGCTGCGACCCAGCTCGCCGATCAGCTTCGCTCCGCCGCCCTGGCTGTGCAGCAGCAGCGCGGCGTTGCGGCCGCCGGCGCGGGCATAGGTGCTGAGCATCGTCCGGATGCGTTTGCCCATCTCGTCGGGCCGCGGCGTCGCATAGCTGAGCGCGCCGCTGGGGCAGACCGTGGTGCAGGCACCGCAGCCCACGCACAGATGCGGCTCGACGATGATGCCGGCCAGCGCAGCGCCGCCGCCCTTGCTGCTCTTGCCCTTCAGCGAGGCGTCGCTGCGGATCGCCTGGGCCGAACACACGTCGATGCAGGCCGTGCAGCCGATTTGCTCGTTGCGGCTGTGGGCACAGAGCTTTTGCTTGTAGTTGAAGAACTTGGGCTTCTCGAACTCGCCGATGGCCTCGCGCAGCTGCAGCACGGCGGCCATCAGGCTCTTGTCATCGGCCGCATGGAAATAGCCCTGCGGCGGTTGGTGCAGCGCGATCTGCGGCCGGGCGCCGAGGTCCAGCACCAGGTCGAAGTTCTCGCTGAATTGCTGCACCGCACGATCGAAATTGATCGCGCCGGCCGCCTCGCAGACCTTGACGCAGTCGCGATGGCTGCCGCACTTGCCCATATCGACCTGGTAGCTGAAGTCGATCGCGCCCTCGGGACAGGCGTCGATGCAGGCATTGCAGCGGGTGCACAGATCCAGATCGATGGCATTGCCGCTCTGCCAGCTGACCTCGAAGGCACCGAGCCAGCCGCTGATGCCGGTGATGTCGCCGGCATGCACGGCCATCGTGCGCGGTTGCGGCAGCGTGCCCGGTCCCTGCAGCAGCAGGCTGACCTCCAGCTTGTTGGCCAGCATCTCGGCCGCGCGCGCGGCGCGCTCGGTCGGGCCTATCACCAGCACCCGGCCCTGGGAGCGGTAGCTGACCGTGGTGACCGGCTCGGGCTCGGGCAGCTGGGCCACGGCCAGCAGCGCGGCAAATTTCGGGCCGGCGTCCTTGGCGTCCTTGGACCAGCCGCCGGTCTCGCGGATATTGACGAAGCGGATCGGCCGCTCGGTCAGGCCCGGCGCGCCGGCGGTCTGCTCGTTGAGGTCCAGGAACAGGCGGCTTTCCTGGGTGCAGGCCACCAGCAGGTCCTCGCCGCTCTTGGCCGCGCGCTGGAAGGCACCGGCCTCGCGCCGGCACAGCGTCGTGTGCAGGGTTTCTAGCCCCGCGCCGGCCTCAGTCCCGAGCGCCTGGATCAGCTGCCGGCTGTCCAGGGGCATGGTCTTGTTGCAGTCGCAGATCAGGGTGGTCATGGCTGGCGGTGGCTAGGGCTTTGGGGGCAGGGATCGTTGCAGTCGTCTCGACCTGTGCGGTTTCCACGTTTTCTTCTTCTTGCTTCTCGTGGTCGAACAAGCCGAGGAATTGCGACTGGTTCATCATCCGCAGCATGGCCGGCGGAATCGGATCGGGCTGGCTGTAGTCGTCGATATAGGTGTCCAGCCCGTCCATCACATTGAAGTGTGGGTCGGAGAACAGTTTCTTCATCGCCGCGCGCTTGACGTCCTCATCGACACCGCGCGCGACGAAGGGCGAGAAGTCGGATTCGTGGCGCAGCTGGGCGACATCGTCGAGCGTCAGCGCGGGCTTCTCGGGCTCGGCGGCGGGCGCCGGTTCAACGGGAGGTTCGGGCGTTGGCTCTGGAGCGACGATCACCTCCGCCGCCCGTGCCTCCTCCTTGCGCCGCGACCAGCGCGAGAAGAAGCCGGTGGCCGCTTGCTGTTGCGTTGGGTCGGCCATCAGCCGCGCTCCCCGGGCGAGACGAAGGATTGCGGGCGGCGGCGCTTCTTGGGCTCGGGCCGGTAGTGCTGATCGGTATAGGCCTGCAGCCAGTCACGCACATCGTCCGGCAGCGGCACATTGTCGACCCGCTCCTGCGCATCGAGCCAGCGGCCGGCCTCGGTATAGGACAGGCTGACGGTCTCGGCCCAGGCCCGCGAGGGGTCTTCGTCATCGATGCGCCAGACCACGAACCAGACCGGCGCGCCGGAGCTGAGGTTCAGGTAGTAGCCCTCGGCCTCGTCGGGGAAGAGCGCCAGCCCGAGGTCGGGGAACAGGCTGCGCTGGATCTTGCCGTCGTCGCGCAGCACGCGCGGCGCGCTGCCGAAGGCCTCTTCGTGCGCGACCACATCGACGAGCCGGTAGCGCCAGTCCTCCCATTGATTGGGCGCGGTCTCGCGCTCCATCACGACGGCCACGCGAAGGGCGGGACGCGGCGCTTTGTCGTCGGTGGGGGGGGCTGGCTGGCTCATCGCTGGCGGGCTCACCACTCAGGTGGTCTTGGAGATCGAGATGCTGGGGAACTTGGCCGAGTAGTCCTTGGCCTGGCGTGCGATCTTGACGGCCATCTGGCGCGCCACACTCTTGTAGAGCGCGGCGATCTCGCCGTCCGGGTCGCTGACGACGCTGGGACGGCCGCTGTCGGCCTGCACGCGGATCGACAGGTTCAGCGGCAGGGCGCCCAGATAGTCCATCTTGTACTGGGCGGCCATGCGCTTGCCGCCGTCCTCGCCGAAGATGTGTTCGACATGGCCGCAGTTCTCGCAGACATGGACGGCCATGTTCTCGACCAGGCCCAGCAGCGGCACGCCGACCTTCTCGAACATCTTGACGCCCTTCTTGGCGTCCAGCAGCGCGATGTCCTGCGGCGTCGTGACGATCACCGCGCCGGTCAGCGGCACGCGCTGGCTCAGGGTCAGCTGGATGTCGCCGGTGCCCGGCGGCATGTCGATGATCAGGTAGTCGAGGTCGGCCCAGTTGGTCTGGCGCAGCAGCTGTTCCAGCGCCTGCGTGGCCATCGGGCCGCGCCAGATCATCGCCTCGTCGTTGTCGACCAGGAAGCCGATCGACATGACCTGCACGCCGTAGTTCTCCATCGGCTCCATGGACTTGCCGTCCACCGACTCGGGCCGGCCGCTGATGCCCATCATCATCGGCTGGCTGGGCCCATAGATGTCGGCATCGAGAATGCCGACGCGGGCGCCCTCGGCGGCCAGCGCCAGCGCCAGGTTCACCGCGGTCGTGCTCTTGCCGACGCCGCCCTTGCCCGAGGCCACCGCGACGATGTTCTTGACCTTGGGCAGCAGCTGCACGCCGCGCTGCACCGCATGGGCGACGATCTTGCTGGACAGGCTGGCGTGGACGTTCTCGACGCCGGTCACGCCGCGCACGGCGGCGGTCAGTGCCTTGCGCAAGGCCGGGATCTGGCTCTTGGCGGGGTAGCCGAGTTCGATCTCGAAGGCGACGTCGCCGCCGTCGATGCGCAGGTTCTTCAGCTGCTTGGCCGAGACGAAATCCTGGCCGGTGTTCGGGTCGATGACGGTCTGGACGGCGTCGAGGATCGACTGTTCGCTGAGGGACATGGCTGAGGGGCTTGTTCTGTGGGAGCCCCCAAGTCTATCCCTAGGCCAAAGGCCCGGTATTGCGCTGTGCCCTTAGTCGCCGGCGGTCACTTGCTGGTAGGCATCACGAACTCGGCGCCCTTGGCAATGCTGGAGCTCCAGCGCTGCATCACGCTTTTCTGCTTGGTGTAGAAGCGCACGCCTTCCTCGCCATAGGCATGCATATCGCCGAACAGGCTCTTCTTCCAGCCGCCGAAGCCGTGCCAGGCCATAGGCACCGGGATCGGCACATTGATACCCACCATGCCGACCTGAATGCGGCGGGCGAACTCGCGCGCCACATTGCCGTCGCTGGTGTAGCAGGCCACGCCGTTGCCGTACTCATGGTCGTTGACCAGCTGCACCGCTTCGGCGAAGTCCTTGGCGCGCACGCAGACCAGCACCGGGCCGAAGATCTCTTCCTTGTAGATGCGCATCGCGGGCGTCACATGGTCGAACAGCGTGCCGCCGGTGAAGAAGCCGCCCTCGAAGCCGGTGACCTTGTGGCCGCGACCGTCGACCACCAGCGTCGCGCCTTCCTCGACGCCGGTCGCGATGTAGTTCTCGATGCGGTCGCGCGCCTCGCGGCTCACGATGGGGCCCATCTCGGCATCGAGCTCCATGCCGTTCTTGATCTTCAGCGCCTTCGCGCGCTCGGCCAGCTTGGGGATGATCTTGTCGGCCACGTCGCCGACCAGCACCGCCACCGAGATCGCCATGCAGCGCTCGCCGGCCGAGCCGTAGGCCGCGCCGATCAGGCCGTCGACCGCCTGCTCGATGTCGGCATCGGGCATCACCACCATATGGTTCTTCGCGCCGCCCAGGGCCTGGACGCGCTTGCCGTTCGCGGCACCGGTCTGGTAGATGTACTGGGCAATCGGCGTCGAGCCGACGAAGCTCAGCGCCCGTACATCGGGATGGTTCAAGAGCGCGTCGACCACCACCTTGTCGCCCTGCACGACGTTGAAGATGCCGTCCGGCAGGCCGGCCTGCTTGAACAGGTCGGCGATGAAGAGGCTGGGCGAGGGGTCGCGCTCGCTGGGCTTGAGGATGAAGGCATTGCCGGTCACGATGGCCAGCGGCGCCATCCACATCGGCACCATGAAGGGGAAGTTGAAGGGCGTGATGCCGGCGACCACGCCCAGCGGCTGGCGCATGGTCCAGTTGTCCATGCCGGTCGAGACCTGCTCGGTGTAGTCGCCCTTCAGCAGCTGGGTGGCGCCGCAGGCGAACTCGACGATGTCGATGCCGCGCGCCACCTCGCCCTGGGCGTCGGTGAAGACCTTGCCGTGCTCGGCGGTGATCATCGCGGCCAGTGCGTCCTTGTGCTGGTTCAGCAGCTCCAGGAATTTGAACATCACGCGGGCGCGGCGCAGCGGCGGCGCATCGGCCCAGGCCGGGAAAGCGGCCTGGGCGACGGCCACGGCCTTGTCGACATCGGCCGCACTGCCCAGCTGCAGCTGGCGCGCCACCGCGCCGGTGGCCGGGTTGTAGACCGGCTGGTTGCGACCTGCGGTGGCTTCGGCCGCGGCGCCGCCGATGTAGTGGGTGATGTCCTTGCTGCTGCTGAAGGCGACGGGGGCGGCCATGGCGGTCTCCTGGTTTGGAATTGGGCCAGTCTAGGCTTCGCGTTCCGCGCTGCCAATGCAGCAGCGCTGATTTGATTGTTCGATAATCTGAACAATGAGCACCACCAAACCCGAGCTCCGCAACGAGCTGCTATGGGGCCAGCTGCATGCGCTGACCGTGATCGCCCAAGTCGGCAGCTTCACGAAGGCGGCGCAGCGGCTGTCGCTGTCCAAGGCCGCGATCAGCCAGCGCATCGCCGATCTGGAGCGGGCGATGGGGGTGCAGCTGGTCGCGCGCACGACCCGCTCGGTGCGCCTGTCCGAGGCGGGCCAAAGATTGGTCGAAGAGACCGAGGCCAGCTTTGCCCAGATCACCCGCAGCCTGGCCGAGGCTCGGGACGCGGCCGGCCAGCCGCGCGGGCTCTTGCGCATCACCGCCCCGGTGGCGCTGGGCCGCCAGCATGTGGCGCCGCAGCTGGAGAGCTTTTTCCGGCTCTATCCGGAGATCCGCATCGAGCTGGACCTGTCGGACCGGCTGGTGCCGCTGGCCCAGGAGGGCTTCGATCTGGCGATCCGCCACACCAGCGCGCCGCCCGATACCCATGTGGCCGTCAAGCTCTGCGCCTCGCGGGCGCTGCTGCTGGCCAGCACCAGTTATCTGAAGAAGCAGGGTGAGCCCCGCCATCCGACCGATCTGGCCCAGCATGCCTGCCTGCCCTATCTGCGGCCCGGCCCGGCCGTGTGGCTGTTCGAGCGCGCCGGCGAGCGGCTCAAGGTGCCGGTGCAGGGGCCGCTGCGCGCCGGCAATAGCGAGATCCTGCGCGACGCCGTCCTGTCGGGCCTGGGCATCGCGCTGCTGCCCGACTTCAGCGCCGCCCCGGCGCTGCGCGCCGGCCGGCTGAAGGAGATCCTGCCCGACTGGCGGCCGGCCGGCTTCTTCGGCGACGGCATCTATGCGATCCACCCCTGGAGCAGCACCACGCCAAGGCCGGTGCGGCTGTTCACCGAGCATCTGAAGAAAGCCCTGGGCCCGGGCTTCGAGACGGCGGCCGGCTGAGCGCACCCCCAAAAAAGACGCCCACCCGGGGTTGCCGGGCGGGCGTTGCAAGTCCTTGAGTCAAGGACGTCGTTGGGACGTTCGCCGGCGCCATCCGCGCCGGGCATGGATGCAATGTAGAGGGGTGGCCCTCGGCGATCTATCCCACTATTTGGGGAGAGCGCTGAAAAATGCGGCGGCTCTCGCCCAGGCCTCGGCGTCCTGCTGCACGGTGTCCGGCGGCCCGCCCTTGCCCCACAGCTCACCCTGCCAGTCCATCGCCATGAATTCGGCGCACAGGCGGGTGCTATCGATGGTCGGCTGGGCCTTGGCGCGGTCGCCGCTGGTGGTGATCAGCCACAGGCGCTTGCCGGCCATGCGCGGCTTGAAGTCAAGGCCCGGCACCCGCATCCAGGCGCTCCAGTGGTCGAGATAGAGCTTGACGGTGGCCGGCAGGCTGTACCAGTAGACCGGGGCCACCAGCACCAGATCGGTGGCTTCCAGCGTGGCATCAAGCAGCAGCCGGGCGTCGCCCTCGGGCATCGGATAAGTGCCGCGGTCATGTCTATGGTCGGCAAAGGGCGGCAGCATGAGCCGGGCCAGATGTTCCCAGCGCTGCTGCGCCTCGGCGGGCAGGCCGGCGGCGGCGTGGCGGGCCAGGGCTTCGGTATTGCCCAGCACACCGGCCTGGCGGGTGCTGGCGACGAGAAAGAGGGCGTTGATGCTCATGCAGCGCATGATACGGAGGCCTGAGCAGGGACAATAGCGCCATGAGTACCTCCCCCAAGCGTCCGCCGAGTCGTCCGCCCGCCCGCCCGCCGGCCCGTTCACAGGCGGGCGCGCGTCAGCGCCCCGCCGCAGCGCCGGCCGTGGCGCCGAAGGCCGCGCCGCAGCCGCTCAGCGAGGCCGAGATGGAGCGCCTGCAGACCTTGCTGGACAGCGTGCCGGCGCCGCTGGAGCCGCTGGACATCAGCATGCTGGATGGCTATCTGGTCGGCGTGCTGCTGCAGCCCAAGGCCGTGCAGGCTTTCCAGTGGATGCCCTATGTGCTGGACGGCGAGGGCCGGCCCGCGCCGCAGGGCTTCGACAGCCGGGAACTGATGGCCCTGGCCAAGCGCCGCCACCAGGAACTCAACCGCGCCATCGCCGAGCGCCAGTGGTTCGATCCCTGGGTGTTCGAGCTGGAGGATGAGGCCGAACCTTCCGAAGTCGTGTTCCCCTGGGTGGCCGGCTTTGCACTGGCCACCGATGTGTTCCCCGAGCTGATGCGCCAGGATGCCAGCGAGCTGCTCGAGCCGCTGGCCGCGATCTTCATGCATCTGGACCCGGACGATCTGGAAGACGCCGACGATCTGCTCGAGGAGATCGAGACGCTGGAGCCGCCCGGCGATCTGGAAGAGGCGGTCGAGGGCTTGGTCAGCGCCTGCTTGCTGCTGGCTGACGTGACCCGGCCGCAGCCCCGGCCCGAGGCTGCGCGGCGCCCGCCCGCGCGACGCGGCCCGCCGACTCGCGGGCGCTATTGACCCTCAGCGAGTGAACAGCCGGGCTGCGTGCAGCCCCAGGCCGGTGGCGACCGAGGCAAAACGGTCGCCGCGCACCGCCGCCGCCGCCGGGAAGCCGGCCGAGATGCGATCGGCCAGCAGGCGCAGGCCGGTCGAGCCGCCGGTGAAATAGAGCGCGTCGATCTGCTCGGGCTTCAGCCCGGCCTGGGCCACGGTTTCATGGCCAGCCTGGACGATGCGGTTGATGTCGGCGTCCAGCGATTCGACGGCCACCTTTTCGCTTAAGCCAACGCTCAGGCCGCGCTCGACCAGGCTCAGGTCGATCTCGGTGTCGCCGCCGCCGGAAACGGCGATCTTGGCGCCCTCGGCGCGCGCCGCCAGCTCATGGCCCAGATGGTCCTCGATCACCGTCATCAGGCGCTGGTGATGGACCGGGTTGCCGTAGAAGCTCTTCATCGCGCGCAGCTCGGAGACGCGGCCGGGGCTGTAGACGGTGTTGATCAGATGCCAGGTGGCGAGGTCGAAGTAGACGCCGCTGGGCACCTCGCGGGCCGGCGAGCCCGCGCGCTCGGGGCCGTGCGAGCGGTAGCCCAGCTCGCGAAGGATGCTGGCCAGCTCGATATGGCGGTCGAAGTCGGTGCCGGCGATGTGCACGCCGTGGTTGGCCAGGATGTCAGCGCGGCGGTCCAGACGTTTCATGCGCTCGGGGCCGACCCGCACGATGGAGAAGTCCGAGGTGCCGCCGCCGATGTCGGCCACCAGCACGATGCGCTCGTCACTGATCTGGCTCTCGTAGTCGAAGGCTGCGGCGATAGGCTCGAACTGGAAATGCACATCGTTGAAGCCCACTGCATGGGCGGCGGCTTCCAGCGAGGCCTGGGCGGCGGCGTCGCGCGCCGGCTCGCCGTCGACGAAGAACACCGGGCGGCCCAGCACCAGATGGTTCAGCGGCGCGGCAGCGCCGGCGGCCAGTGCTGAATTGCGCAGGCGCTTCAGATAGCCGGCCAGGATGTCGGCGTACTTGACGCCGCGGCCGCCGCCGACATCGGTGGTCTGGTCGATCAGGCCCGAGCCGAGGATGCTCTTCATCGAGCGCATCAACCGGCCCTCGGCGCCCTCCACATAGGCGGCCACGGCGGCGCGGCCGAAGGCGCGCGGCGGGCCGTCGGCATCGTGCCGGCCTTCGACGAAATAGAACACCGCCGTCGGCATCGTCTGGTGGCCGGGCTCGAGCTCGACCAGGCGCATGCCGGGGCCGTCGGCACGCGGAATCGCGATGGCCGAGTTGGAGGTGCCGAAGTCAATGGCGCAGAACGTTGCAGGCGAACTCATGGAGATCCGGCATCAGGAGAGGGGGCGCGGATTGTAGCGAGCCCCGTGCGGATCGCCTATTCAGGCCGGCGCCATGCTCCGGATCGGCTTGGCCGGCAGGGCATCGCCGTAGAAGGCGAAATCCATCTCCGGCGCGCGGCCGGCCATCAGCTCGGCCAGCGCATGGCCGGAGCCGGCGCCATGGGTCCAGCCCAGGGTGCCATGGCCGGCATTGAGCCAGAGGTTGCTCGCCTTCTTGCTGCGGCCGATATAGGGGATGTTGGTCGGCGTGCTGGGGCGCAGGCCGGTCCAGTAGTTGGGCTCGCTGGTGTCGGCCACGCCGGGGAACAGCTCCTCGTAGCGCTTGACCAGTGAGGCGCAGCGGGCCCGCGAGGTGGGGCTGTCCAGGCCGGTGTCAAAGCCGGCCAGCTCGGCGGTGCCGGCGATGCGGATCTGGTCGCCCAGGCGGGAGATCGCGATCTTGCGGCCGTCGTCGAGCAGGCTGACGACGCTGGCCTGCTCCGGCTTCTTCAGCCGCAAGGTGGCCGAATAGCCCTTGGCCGGGTAGATGGCCAGGTATTCGCCGAGCGGCTTCAGCAGGGCCGGCGTGTACGAGGCCATCGCCGCGACATAGGCATCGGCCTTCAGCGCGAGCTTCTTGCCGGTTTCCCGCGAGGCGACCTGGGCGCCCGTGATCTGGCCGCCGCTGTGTTCCAGCGCCAGCACATCGTGGTTCCACAGAAAGGTGGCGCCGCGTTCGGCGCACAGCTGGGCCAGCTTTTGTGTGAAGACGCGCGCATCGCCTGATTCGTCGCTGGGCGTGAAGGTGCCGCCGTGGATATGGGGGCCGAAGGCGGCCAGGGCCGGCTCGACCTTCAGCACCTCGTCGCGGTTCAGCACGCGGCGGTCGACGCCATGGCGGCGCATGATCTCGGCCCCGACCGCGCCGGCTTCGAAGTCAGCCTGGCTGGAGAAGAAGTGCAGGATGCCGCGCTCCAGGCGCTCGTACTCGATGCCCGTCTGCGCGACCAGGGTCTTCAGCGAGGCATGGCTGTAGCGGCCCAGCTGTACCAGCTGCTCGACATTACGCTCGAAGGCCGAGGTCGTGCACTGGGTCAGGAAGCTCAGGCCCCAGCGCCACTGCGCCGGGTCCATGCGTGGGCGGAATAGCAGCGGCGAGTCCTCGCGCAACAGCCATTTGGCCACCTTGAAGGGCGCGCCGGCATTGGCCCAGGGCTCGCAGAAGCTGACCGAGATCTGCGCGCCATTGGCAAAGCTGGTCTCCAGTGCAGCATCGGGCTGCCGATCAACCACCGTGACCTCATGGCCCTGCTCCAGCAGATACCAGGCGGTGCTGACGCCAATAATGCCCGCGCCCAACACGACGATTTTCATAACGGCTCCATCAAGAATTGCAGACCCAGACCGCCCCAGGACTTGTCGCAGCCATGGCGGTTGCCGACGCAGCTGCGGCGTCGTCGGATTGTCGGCACGGTCACCGTATTCATGAAGGTACATTCATATTTGTCGGAGTACATTAAGAGAACTTATGAAAGACCTCGACTCCGCCGGGCTCGACTGCCTGGCCGCGCTGGCCGATGAACGCAGTTTCGAGCGCGCTGCCCAGCGCCTGGCGATCACGCAGAGCGCGGTCTCGCAGCGCCTGCGCAGCCTGGAGGCCCAGGTCGGCCAGCTGCTGGTGGTGCGTTCGCGGCCGCTGCGGCTGACCGAGGGCGGCAAGGTGCTGCTGCGCTTTGCACGCCAGCTGCAGGCACTGCGCAGCGATGTGGTGCGCGAGCTGGGTGCGCGCGCCGCGCCGCATGAGCGCGTGGCGATCGCGATCAATGCCGACAGCCTGGCCACCTGGGTGCTACCGGCGCTGGAGCCGGTGGTGCAGCAGGGGCTGCGCGAGGGCTATGGGCTGGAACTGGTGGTCGACGACCAGGACTTCACCCATGACTGGCTGCGCCAGGGCGAGGTGTTGGGCTGCGTCAGCACGGTCCGCCAGGCGCTGCGCGGCTGTACGGTGCAGCCACTGGGGGTGATGCGCTATGTCGCGGTGGCCAGCCCGGACTTCATGCGCGAGCAGCTGCCGAGCGGGCTGACGGCCGGCAACTTCGCCCAGACGCCTTTCCTGGTGTTCAACCGCAAGGATGACACCCAGGTGCTCTGGGTGGCCAAGGCTTTTGGCGTGCGTGCGCCGCGCCTGCGCGAACGCTATGTGCCGTCCAGCGAGGCCTATGTGCGGGCCGTGGGCATGGGCTGGGGGGTCGGTGTTGCGCCTGAGCTACAGGTGCGGCCGTTGATCGCCAGCGGCGAGCTGGTCTGTCTGAGGCCCGAGATTAGCGTCGACGTGACGCTGTATTGGCACCAATGGAAGCTGGTGTCGGAGTTGGTGGCCGCGCCGACCCGGGTGGCCCTGCTGGACCAGATCGGCCAGGCGCTGGCCCTGGGGGCCAAGAAGTCGCTGGGCTCGGCTTAGCGCTCGGGCTCGATGGGCAGGGCGTCGGCGTTGACACTCACGCCGGCAACGAAGCGGGGGCGCTGCTGGGTGCTTTCGGTGATGGCGGCCAGCCACAAGGTGCTCAGCACGACGGCGCCGACAATGGCCCGGCTGAGCCAGGTGAGGACTTCAAAGTTCATCGGATCTTTTTGTTGTCGCACGGGCGGGTTTGCCTGTGCGAGGGGCGCAGCTTAAGCCGCAGCCAGGGTCACAGCCATCCTACCCAAGTGGGATGGTGCAACACCTATCAAATCAGCCAGGCAGTAGGCCCGATGACGCGGCGCGGCGCTGCATCGGATTGTTGCCAAATGTGATTGCGTGCGGTTTTCCCAACTACAGGGGCTTTTCCACCCACTTTGGGGATTCTTCTGCGGGCGCAGCGGCGCACACTGGACGCAGCCCCTCAGCCACGAACACTTGCGAGGTTCGATATGCGATTCACCCCAGCTTTGCGCTTTTTCCGCAAGAGTTCAGTTGCCAGCGACGCGCATGACCCGGCCGATCTCGGCACGGCTTTCGGCATGGAAGCGAGCCTGGAGGGCGACGAGGGCTACGCGAGCAGCCAGCCGCCACCTTACGAGCTGGAGTCGGAACGCGCCGCCCGGACCGCGCTGGAGTCACCGCTGGCCTGGCTGAGCCGGCGCAGCGGTCACTGAGTTCCCGCCCGCCGCTCAGCGCACCAGCAGCACCGGCGCGGTGCAATGCGCCATCACCTTGGTGGCAACCGAGCCCATCACCAGATTGCCCAGGCTGCTGTGGCCGTGTGAACCCAGCATCAGCAGGTCGAACTTGCCCTTGTTGGCCAGCGTGGCGATCACATCGGCGGCCGGACCGACCTTGCTGACGAATTCGGCCTGGATCTTCTGTTTGCCGAAGAAGCTGCGGATGGTCTTCAAGACCTTCTCGGCCTCGTCGTCGTAGTAGCTTTTCAGCACTTCCTTGTCCAGCACGGCGGCCGCGCGCGGCGGCACGGCCGGCACGGCATGGACCACGGTGTACTGGTGCGCGCTGCCCAGCCATTCGTCGTGGGCGGCCAGATAGGCCAGCATGCGCTTGGTATAGGCACTGCCGTCGACCGCGACCAAGATTTTCATAGTCTCTGCTCCTGTGTTGTTGAGGCTGTCGGCACAGTCTGGCACAAGACCTGGCCCCCACGGCTTGATTCTCGTCAAGCCGGCTGGTCGAAGACCTCGATCAGGCGCTGGCCATCATGGCCGTCGGCCTCGCCTTTGCGCGCGTGGCCGCGGGCATTGCACAGCACCCGGCAGCCGTTCAACCGATAGTCATGCCGGCAATGCAGATGCCCATGCAGCCACAGCCGTGCGCCGCCCAGCAGTGCTTCGTCGTCGTTGCAGAAACTGGCGGTGCCGGGCTGGCGGCCGTAGCGCGGGTCGGCGCTCTGGATGCTGGGTGCGAAATGGGTGATCACGACGGTGGCGTCCCAGCCCGTGCCCTGCTCGCCGAGTGCGAGTTGCTGGGCCAGCCAGTCGCGGCAGTGCAGTGCTTCGTCACGGACCGCAGCAGCGTCGAAGGGGTGGCCGTTGCGCGTGGCCGCCATCACGCGCTGGAAATAGCCGGCCGCCCGCATCGCGCGCTCGCGCTGGGCCGTGCCGAACAGGTCGAAGTCGCTCCAGCGCGTGCTGCCGACAAAGCGCACGCGCCGACCTTCGCCATCGTTGATCACCAGGCTGGCGTCGTCCAGCATCACGAAACCCAGCTCGCGGGCCAGTGCGTGCAGGTCGGCGCGCGCGCTGTCGACATCGCGACCGTCGTACTCATGATTGCCGGGCACGAACAGCACCGGCACCGGCCAGTCGCGGAACAGCGACAGCCCGCGCCATGTGCTGTCGACATCGCCGGCCAGCACCAGCAGCTCGGCGCCGGGTGCCGGGCGGGGTTCGTAGCTCTCGGTCTCCAGGTGAAGGTCCGAGATCAGCTGCAGCCGCATCGCGCTAGTTGGACCCGTGGCAGACCTTGTACTTTCGCCCCGAGCCGCAAGGGCAGGGATCGTTGCGGCCGACCTTGGGGCCGTCGCGCTTGAGCGTCTCGACCCGGTAGCGGTGCTCCTGGGTCAGATCGCAGAGATCGGCCACCGTGACGACCAGTTCCTCGATCGCGTCGTCCAGGTCTTTCAGCGGATGCTCACGGTCCAGGGTCGCGACGATTTCCTTCTCTTCCGGCGTCTCGGCCGGCAGATGGCGGTACAGGCGGGCCAGCGCGGCCATCACCGCATCGTCGGGCATATCGGCCAGCTCGGGAAAGCACAGGCAGGCGTGCTGGAAGCCGGCCACCCAGGGCATCAGGGTGCGCGAGATCGGGCTCATCTCGGCATAGGTGGCGCGCGCCTCGGCCTGCTCGGCATCGTCGTCGGGCGACGGGGCCTCGGGGGTGGCGTTCTCGTCCAGGTCCAGCACGACCGGGTCGAACCAGCCGTCCTCCACCATCGCGCGGTTCAGCGCGGTGTGGCGGCGCTCGACCAGCTCGCGGATGCGCGCCAGCCAGACCGGGTCGACCTCGTCGGGCAGCACGCCGCCGTCGTAGTCGAAGATATTGGGCAGCCACTCGTCGATCTCGATCAGGCGGGGCTGGACCAGCACGCCGCACAGATAGCCGTCCAGCATGGAGGCATCCAGTGCTTCCAGCGGGTCGGGGGTGGTGGCAAGCAGTTCGTCGAGTTCGGCGAACTCGGCGTCGCTCAGGTCGCGGGAGGAGGGGGCGGTGGGGCTCATGCGGCGATTGTCGCCGCTGTTGCCGCTTCCACCAGCCGCTCGCGCATCCAGCGCTGGGCGCTGCGTTCTTCGTTGCGCAAATGCCAAAGCATGTCCACATGGACCCGCGCCAGCGGCATCGGCAGCGGCCGCTCGACCAGACGCTGCTTGTAGCCGGTGGCTTCGACAAAGGAGGCCGGCAGCACGGTCAGCAGATCGGACTGCGCGACGATGCGGCCGGCGGTGAAGAACTGGTTGACCGTCAGCATGATGCGGCGGCTGCGCCCCAGCGCCGTCAGTGCCTCGTCGACAAAGCCATGAGGCCGGCCCGAGAAGCTGACCAGCAGATGGTGGGCGGCGCAGTAGCGGTCCAGGTCCAGCTCGAGCTCGGCCAACGGATGGTCGCGCCGCATCGCGCAGACATACTCGCTCTCGTACAGCCGGTGCTGGCGGATCGCGCTCATCACGCCCTGGGCCTGCAGCGCCGCGACGGCGCCGGGGAAGTAGCCCAGCGCGAAGTCCGCCTCGCCCTGCTCCAGCAGCGAGCGCGGATCGCGTGTGGTCAGCGGCAGCACATGGATATTGGCCAGGGCCTGCAGGCGCTCCAGCTCGGCCACCAGCGGCGGCAGCACCAGCGCGGCGGTGGCGTCGGCCATCGCGATCCGGAAGGTCTGCTCCTGCTGATCGGGCTGGTAGTCGCCCGGGTCCAGCACCAGACGCAGCCGGTCCAGTGCGGCGCGCACCTCGGGCCACAAGCCCTCGGCCCGCGAGGTCGGCTTCATGCCGAAGGCCTGGCGCACAAACAGCTCCTCGCCCAGGGTCTCGCGCAGCCGCTTCAGCGCATGGCTGACGGCCGGCTGCGTCATTGCCAGGCGCTGGGCGGCGCGGGTCAGGCTGCGCTCGGCCATCACCGCGTCAAAGACCCGCAGCAGGTTCAGATCGAGGGTGCGGAAGTTCATCGCAGGCCAAAACGTGAGTTATGTCTTCTGTTTATATATCCAATGCCGAAGATTCATTGGATTCAAAACTAGGGTTTACCCCATAATCTCGTCATCGGCTCCAAAAGAGCTTCAACACAGAGAGTTAAGCCATGAGCGTCGCATCCCAAACCTTCGGTCTTCCCCTGCATCGCAACGTGCGTCACGGCGGTTCCTTCGCCTCGATCGGCGCCCGTCTGTGGCTGCGCATGATCGCCTCCGTCAAGGCTCAGCTGGCCCTGGCCGCCGAGCGCCGCGCCGAGCGCGAGCTGCTGGACCTGGCCGCCCAGTACGAGAGCAGCATGCCCTCGTTCGCCGCCGAGCTGCGCGCCGCCAACGCCCGCCGCCGCTGAAGTCCCGCCGGTCTTTTCGACCGGCTGGCACGTAAAAAAGCCCGCTTTCAGCGGGCTTTGTCTTTTCTGCAGGCCGAGTGCTTACTCGGCGGCCAGGCGTTGCTCAATCTTGGCCTTGGTGGCCGGCAACTCGGTCGGCAGGTGGTAGGCCAGTTGCTCGAACAGCTGCTCGTGCAGGCCCAGCTCGGTCTGCCAGGCGGCCTTGTCGATGCTGGTGACCTGCTCGAACTGGGCCGGGCTGAAGTCCAGGCCTTCCCAGTTCAGGTCCTGGTAGCTCGGCGTGATGCCGAACACATGCTCTTCGCCGTGCCCTTGGCCTTCGACGCGCTCCAGCATCCACTTCAGCACGCGCATGTTCTCGCCGTAGCCGGGCCAGACGAACTTGCCGTCGGCGCCCTTGCGGAACCAGTTGACACAGTAGATCTTGGGCAGGGTGGCACCGCTGGCCTGCAGTTTCTTGCCCAGATCCAGCCAGTGCTGGAAGTAGTCGGCCATGTTGTAGCCCATGAAGGGCAGCATCGCGAAGGGATCGCGGCGCACCACGCCCTGCTGGCCGGCGGCGGCGGCGGTGGTCTCGGAACCCATGGTCGCGGCCATGTAGACGCCCTCGACCCAGTCGCGCGCCTCGGTCACCAGCGGCACGGTGGTCGAGCGGCGGCCACCGAAGATGAAGGCATCGATGACCACGCCCTCGGGGTTGTCCCACTCGGGATCCAGCGCCGGGTTATTGGTCGCGGCCACGGTGAAGCGGGCGTTCGGGTGGGCGGCCTTGGCGCCGGTTTGCTTGGCGATTGCCGGGGTCCAGTCCTGGCCCTGCCAGTCGATCAGGTGCGCCGGCGGCGTGTCGCTCATGCCTTCCCACCAGACATCGCCCTCATCGGTCAGCGCCACGTTGGTGAAGATCACGTCGCGCTTCAGGCTGGCCATGCAGTTGAAGTTGGTCAGCTCGTTGGTGCCCGGGGCCACGCCGAAATAACCGGCCTCGGGGTTGATCGCCCGCAGCTTGCCGTCGGCGCCGGGTTTGATCCAGGCGATGTCGTCGCCGATGGTCGTGACCTTCCAGCCGGCGAAGGCCTTGGGTGCGATCAGCATCGCGAAATTGGTCTTGCCGCAGGCGCTGGGGAAGGCGGCGGCGACATGGAACTTCTTGCCGTCGGGCTTGGTGACGCCCAGGATCAGCATGTGCTCGGCCAGCCAGCCTTGCTCCTTGCCCATGGTGGAGGCGATGCGCAGTGCGAAGCACTTCTTGCCCAGCAGCGCATTGCCGCCATAGCCCGAACCGTAAGACCAGATCTCGCGGGTCTCGGGGTAGTGGACGATGTACTTGGTCTTGTTGCAGGGCCAGGACACATCGGCCTGGCCGGCCGCCAGCGGCGCGCCGACCGTGTGCACGCAGGGGACGAACTCGCCGTTGTCGCCCAGCACGTCCAGCACCTTGCGACCCATGCGGGTCATGATGCGCATATTCACCGCCACATAGGGGCTGTCGGACAGCTCGACGCCGATATGCGCAATCGGCGAGCCCAGCGGGCCCATGCTGAAGGGCACGACATAGAGGGTGCGGCCGCGCATCGCGCCCTTGAACAGCGCAGCGTCGCCGGTCTGCAGCAGCGCGCGCATCTCGGCCGGGGCCATCCAGTTATTGGTCGGGCCGGCGTCGGCCTTGTCCGGCGAGCAGATATAGGTGCGGTCTTCGACGCGCGCCACATCGCTGGGGTCGGAGCAGGCCAGGAAGCTGTTGGGGCGCAGCTCGGGATTGAGTTTCTTGAAGGTACCGGCCTCGACCAGCTGCTGGCACAGGCGCTCGTACTCGGCCTGGCTGCCGTCGCACCAATAGACATCGCGCGCTTCGGTCAGCGCGGCGATCTCGGCCACCCAGGCGATCAGGCGCTGGTGCTTCACATAGGCGGGCACGTTCAAGCGCAGCCCTTCCATCAGAGGTTGGTTCATGTCGATCCCAATCAATTAAAAAGCAGAATTGGGACAGCCTCGATCACAGGGGTGATGCGTCGGGGCTGACCCAATGCCGCTTCCCGCCGGGGCGGTGATACGGGCGCTCGGCAAGCCGAGGTGGCCATTGTCATCCCAATGTAACCACGCCGTAACCGCCATGCTTCAGGGGGTCATGCAAAACCCGTATGACTTGATGCGCGCTTTGTTGGGGTTTGTCTGGGTCCTGCTTACCCTTGTTTCAGCTGCTGACAAACACAGCCTTGATCCAGAATGAACGGCCCCCCCGTCAATCCTGCTGGCCCCCGTGTTCCGACCGATCAAATCCGCTGTCCTGCCATGGCCGGCCTGAGTTTCAAGGCCAGGCTGGCCTTGGTGATGGCCTTGCTGCTGGGGCTGATGGCCTTGCTTGGCTTGGCGGCGCTGCTGCAGCTGCGTGGCGTGTCGCAGGCGCTGGAGTCGGTGTATGCGAACCGGCTGGTGCCGGTGCAGCAGCTGCGCAAGATCTCCCATGCGATGCTGGCCGAGGTGCCGGCCAGTGCCGGCGGGCTGGTCGAGGGGCGGCTGGCGCCGGCGCAGGCGCGCCAGCAGATCAAGAGCGCACAGTCGCAGGTGGAGCAGCTCTGGGCGGCTTACAAAAACACGCTGCTGGTCGAGGAGGAGCTGCATCTGATCGCCCGGGCCGAACCGCAGCTGCGCTATGCGAGCGAGGCGCTGCGGCAGTTCGAGCGTCTGGTCGGCGCCGGCGATGCAGCCGCGCTGCGCGGCTTTGCCGCGCTGAACCTGCGTCTGGCGCTGGAGCCGCTCGGGCAGACCCTCAGCGAGCTGATCGATCTGCAGCTGACCGTGGCGCGCCGCGAGGCCGATGCCAGCCAGGCCGAGTTCGAGCGGGCGCGCTGGAATCTGCTGCTGATGATGATGGGCAGCGGCGGCCTGGCCGCCGGATTGGCCGTCTGGGTCTGGTCGCAGCACCGGCGCGAGCAGCAAAGCGCTGCGGCCGCCGAGCAGCGGGTGCAGCAGTTTTATATCGCGCTGTCGCAGTGCAACCAGCTGATCGTGCGCGACCCGGCCTCGGACCAGCAGCTCTACCAGGACCTGTGCCGCATCTGCGTGGACACCGGCCATGCGGCGCTGGCGGCCGTCATCGTCAGCGGCGGCCAGGAGGCCTACCGTGCCTGTCTGCACGGCCAGGTCGAGCTGCTGACCGGCGTGCCCGAACGCTGGCTGCTGGACTCGCCCTATGGCAAGACCTCGATCACCAGCCAGGTGATACGCAGCGGCAGCCACCTGATCAGCAATGAGGCGGGCCTGGACCCGCGCATGGCCCATTGGCATGACAGCGTGGTGGCGCGCGGTGGGCGGGCGATTGCCGCCTTCCCCTTGCGCCGGGGCGGCGTCACGGTCGGCGCGCTGCTGCTGTTTGCCGCCGAGCCCGGTTTCTTCGACCCGGCCCTGGTGCGCCTGCTCGACGAGATGGCCGGCGATGTCTCGTTCGCGCTGGACAATCTGGACCGCGAACAGGCGCGCCGCGAGGCGCTGCTGGCCGCGCGGCAGGAGCGTGACCTGTTTCAGCGCCTGTTCAACGCCTATTCGGTGACCGCCGCGCTGACGACGCTGGCCGACACCACCATCCTGGAGGTCAACGAGGTGCTGTGCCGCCGCTATGGCTACAGCCGCGCGCAGATGTTGGGGCGGCGCATGTCCGAGCTGACGGATGTGGGGCTGGAGCCGGCGGACCGCCAGCGCTACTACGAGCTGCTCAAGCGCGACGGCCGGGTGGAGAACCTGGAGGTGCGGGTGCGCAGCCGCGACGGCCAGCGCCTGCATGCCCTGCTCAGCGGCGAGCTGATCGACTACCAGGGCCAGACCTGCGTGCTGTCCACCAGCGTCGACATCACCGAGCTGCGCCAGGCCCAGCAGGCAGCGGCGCGGGCCGGCGACAATCAGGTCCCCAAGCCCGACACTTGCTCCGACGCATGAAGCTGCTCAGCATCAACACCGCCCCGGCCCAGGCCCTGCTCACCGCGCAGGGCAGTGTGCTCAGCGGCATCCGCAAACAGCCGCAGAGCGGCCCGGTCGCGGTGGCGCCGCTGGGCCTGGCCGGCGACGAGCAGGCCGACCTGAGCGTGCACGGCGGCCTGGCCAAGGCGGTCTATGCCTATCCGGTCGAGCACTACCCCTTCTGGCAGACCGTGCGGGCCCAGGCCAAAGCGGCCGGCTGGGACGAGGCCTTGGCGCCGGGCAGCATGGGCGAGAACCTGAGCCTGCAAGGCCTGCTGGAGAGCCAGGTCTGCATCGGTGATGTCTTGCGCTTTGCCGATTGCGAGCTGGTGGTCAGCGAGCCGCGCTACCCCTGCTTCAAGTTCAACGCGGTGATGGGCTTTAACCAGGCCGCCAAGCTGATGACCCAGAACGCCTGGTGCGGCTTTTATCTGGCCGTGCAGCGCCCCGGCACCTTGAGCGCCGGGGAATCCTTCGAGCTGGTCCATGGCCCGCGCGAGGTCGGCGTGACCGAGCTGTTCAAGGCCCGGACCAGCAAGACGAAGAACTGATCAGGCGGCCAGTGCCGGATAGTCGATATAGCCCTGGGCCTCGCCGCCGTACAGCGTGGCCCGGTCCAGCGGCTGCAGCGGCGCATTGAGCTTCAGGCGGCGCACCAGATCGGGGTTGCTGATGAAGTCGCGGCCGAAGGCCACCATATCGGCCTGGCCCTCGGCCACGGCCTTGAGCGCCATCTCGCGGCTGTAGCCGTTGTTGACCATCCACGGGCCCTGGAAGCGCGCGCGCATCGCCGCGTAGTCGAAGGGCGCGACATCGCGCGCGCCGCCGGTCTGGCCCTCGATGATGTGCAGAAAGGCCAGCTTCAGCGGCGCCAGCTGCTCGGCCACATGGTTGAACAGGGCCTGTGCATCGCTGTCCTGGCCGGCGTCGTTGACCGGCGTTACCGGCGACAGGCGCAGCCCGGTGCGGCCTGGGCCGATCGCCTCGGCGATGGCCGTCATCACTTCGATGGTCAGGCGGGCGCGGTTGGCGATGCTGCCGCCGTAGGCGTCGGTCCGGTCATTGATGCTGTCGCGCATGAACTGGTCGAGCAGATAGCCGTTGGCGCCATGCACCTCGACCGCGTCGAAGCCGGCCTCCATCGCGCTGCGCGCGGCATGCACGAACTGGGCGATCACGCCCGGGATCTCCTCGGTCCTGAGCGCGCGCGGCGCCGACACATCGACAAAGCCCTCGGCCGTGAAGGTCTTGCCCTGGGCCGGCTTGTCGGTGGCCGACAGCGGGGCGGCGCCGGCCGGTTGGAACAGCACATGCGAGATGCGGCCCACATGCCAGAGCTGCACCGCGATCTTGCCGCCCTCGGCATGCACGGCGTCGGTGACCCGCTTCCAGGCGGCGATCTGTTCGGGCGTGTGGATGCCCGGGGTGTCCAGATAGCCCTGGCCTTGCGGGGCCACCTGGGTGCCCTCGCTGATGATCAGGCCGGCGCTGGCGCGCTGGCGGTAGTACTCGACGGCCATGGCGCCGGGCAGCAGGCCCTTGGAGCGGCTGCGCGTCAGCGGCGCCATGACGATGCGGTTGGCGAGTTCGAGATCGCCGATCTTGATGGGGTCGAAGAGATTGGGCATGAGGGTCGGCTGTTAATTACGGAATGATCGCTATGGTACTCAGATGTGCGAGCTGCCGCCGTCCGGTAAGCGACAGCCGTGCCGGTTCCAAGGGCTTGGCGTCATCCGGCCTCGCTAGACTGCACAAGCTGATAGGCGGAGGCCATGCGATGAGTGCTGCAAGAGTCGGGGAGGCGCCGGGGCGCCGCGAACTGCTGGGCCTGGCGGCGGGCCTCTGTCTGGGGCGGCCGGCGCTGGCGCAGCCGGCGCTGCTGCGCGTCGGCCCCAAGCAGGCGGTGCGCAGCCTGGCCAGCGCGGCCCAGCAGGCGCGCGACGGCATGGTGATCGAGGTCGAGGCCGGCGACTATGTGGCCGATGTGGCCAGCTGGGGCCGCAATGACCTGAGCCTGCGCGCGGTCGGCGGGCGGGTGCGCCTGATCGCCAATGGGGCCGTGGCCCAGGGCAAAGGCATCTTTGTGATCAGCGGCCAGCGGGTCAGCATCGAGGGCTTCGACTTCGTCGGCGCCACCGCCCCCGACACCAATGGCGCCGGCATCCGCTTCGAGCGCGGTTCGCTGCGCCTGCGCGATTGCAGCTTCGCCGACTGCGAGATGGGGCTGCTGACCAACAACGACACTGCCGCCGAGCTGGAGATCGAGAACTGCGAGTTCGCGCGCGCCGCGCGCCGCGCCGACGACCGGCCGGCCCATCTGCTCTACGCCGGCGCGATCGCCCGGCTGAGCGTCAGCGGCTGCTACTTTCACCATGGCCGCAGCGGCCATCTGCTGAAGAGCCGTGCGGCCGTCAACCACATCCTCTACAACCGCCTCAGCGACGAGCTCGGCGGCACGGCCAGCTACGAGCTGGAATTCCCCAACGGCGGCCGCGCCGTCGTGATCGGCAACCTGATCCAGCAGAGCGCGACGACAGAGAACGCCCACCTGATCTCGATTGGCGCCGAAGGCTACAAGCATGCCGACAACGAGCTCTGGCTGGCCCACAACACCCTGGTCGACAACCGGCCGCGCGAGGGCGTCTATCTGCGCGTCGCGCCCGGCCGGGTGCGGGTGCGGGCGGTCAACAATCTGCTGGTCGGCGGCGGGCGCTTCAGCGCCGACGCCGACTGGGATGTGCGCAACAACCCGGCGGTGGACTGGGACGCCTTCGTGCTGGCCGCGCGCGAGAACTATGCGCTGAAGCCCGACTCGGCGCTGCGCGGCAAGGCCGTCGACCCCGGGCCGGGGCCCGAAGGCTTTGCCTCGCTGCGGCCGCTGCGCCAGTACCAGCACCCGCGCCACAGCGTCGCGCTGGCCGGGCCGGCCCTGCATCCGGGGGCGCTGCAGCAGCCGTGAACCGGCCCGGGCAGGCTACAGTTCGCCCATGCTCGCCTATCGACACGCTTTTCATGCCGGCAACCATGCCGATGTCCTCAAACACCTCGTTCTCTCGGAGGTGTTGCGTTATATGGCCGAGAAGGACAAGCCCTACACCCTGGTCGACACCCATGCCGGCGCCGGCGGCTACTCGATCGAGAGCCGCTATGCGCAGAAAAAGGGCGAGTACGCGCTGGGCGTCTCGCGCCTGTGGGATGCCAAGGACCTGCCGGCGCCGCTGGCCGCCTACCGCGAGCTCTTGCGCCAGTTCAACCCCGACGGCCAGCTGCGTCAGTACCCCGGCTCGCCGGCCATTGCCAACCTGCTGATGCGCGAAGACGACCGGCTGCGCGTCTACGAGCTGCACCCGACCGACTTCCGCATCCTGCAAAGCTATCTGGAGAGCCGCCCCAACACCCAGGTGGCCGACACCGACGGCTTTGCCTCGCTGCGCGGCGAGCTGCCGCCGCCCTCGCGCCGCGGCGTCGTGCTGATGGATCCCTCCTACGAGCTGAAGACCGACTACGCCAAGGTGCTGACCGCGCTGCGCGAAGGCCTGGAGCGTTTTGCCGACGGCGTCTTCCTGATCTGGTATCCGCAGCTGCAGCTGCTCGAATCGCACCAGCTGGCCCAGCGCATGAAGGCCGCCGCCGACAACCCCAAGGCCGGCGCCAAGAAGGGCTGGCTGCATGTGCGCCTGACCGTCAAGCCGCAGACCGATACGCGCGGCTTCGGCATGCTGGGCAGCGGTATGTTCATCGTCAACCCGCCGTTCACGCTGCACGACAAGCTGCAGGAGTGCCTGCCCTATCTGGTCGACAAGCTGGGCCAGTACGATGGCGCCAACTTCGTGCTGGAGCAGAAGACCGTCTGAGCGTCAGTAGCCGACCGTGAAGCGGCGCCGGATGTGCTGCGGCGTCTCCAGCTCGTCGACGATGGCCACCGCCAGATCGGCCACCGAGATATGCGCCGGGCCCTTGCTCGGGTCGCTGTCCATCACCGGCGACTCCAGGCCCAGCCGGTAGCGGCCACGGCGCTCGCCCGGCTCCAGATGCACGGCCGGCGACAGGAAAGTCCAGTCCAGCGTGGTCTCGGCGCGTATCAGGTTCAGCGCCTCGCGGGCCGCCAGCGCGCCCTGCTTCCATTCGGCCGGAAATTCCGGCGTGTCGACGAGCTGCAGGCCCGGCGCCGCATAGAGGCTGCCGGCACCGCCCACCACCAGCAGCCGCTTCACGCCGGCCTGCTTGACGCCGGCATAGATGGCGCGCGTGCCGTCGAGGAACTCGGTGTAGATGTCGGCCACGCCCCA
Source organism: Roseateles cavernae (assembly GCF_040187885.1). Classification (NCBI taxonomy): domain Bacteria; kingdom Pseudomonadati; phylum Pseudomonadota; class Betaproteobacteria; order Burkholderiales; family Sphaerotilaceae; genus Roseateles; species Roseateles cavernae. The sequence goes on along the minus strand of NZ_JBDPLH010000001.1, from coordinate 505,477 downwards.
GCCCGGGTTGTAGGCGCTGACCACCGCGTCCGCGCCCTGGACGGCGGCGGCCACCGAATCGGCGTTCTTGGCGTCGGCCTCGACCACGCTGAGGCCGGGCCGGGCCGTCAGCTTGGCCGGGTTGCGGGCCAGCGCCACGACCTGGTGGCCGCGCGCCAGCAATTCCTGCAAAACCGGGGCACCGACGAAGCCGGTGGCGCCAATCAGGGCGATCTTCATGAGCAGTCCTTTGGAACTCGTTGCAATGGGATCAACTGTATGAACTTCACGGTGAATCGATAAGCCGGCAAAATTCGCCAGCATTGTTTAGAGAAACTTCATGCTGGACCAATTGAAACGGATGGCGGTGCTGGCGACGGTGGTCGAGCAGGGCAGCTTTGCCGGCGCCGCCCGGCTGCTGCAGACCAGCACCTCGGCGATCAGCCAGCAGGTGCGGGCGCTGGAGCGCGATATGGGCGTGACCCTGTTGCACCGCTCCACCCGCAAGCTCAGCCTGACCCCGGCCGGCGCCCGCTTCCACGAGGGCTGCGTCGCGATGCTGGCGGCCGCGCGCGGCGCCCAGGCCCAGTTGCTGCAGCTGCGCGACGCGCCCGAGGGCGAGCTGCGCGTGGCCGCGCCGGTGGGTTTCGGCCGCCAACTGGGGCCGGCGCTGGCGCCGCTGCTGGCCGCCCATCCACGCCTGAGCCTGCATCTGGAGGTCGAGGACGGTTTCACCGATCTGGTGGCCCAGCGCATCGATCTCGCCGTGCGCTTCGGCCGCCTGCCCGACAGCAGCTGGGTGGCCCAGCCCATCGGCGAAAAAAGCATGGGGCTTTATGCGGCGCCGGCCTATCTGGCGCGCTGCGGCGTGCCTTCCAGCCTGGCCGAGCTGGGCCGGCATGACTGGCTGCTGCTGCGCCGGGGCGCCGCCAACGTGCTGCTGCCGCTGCAGGACGCGGCCGGCCAGCCGGTCCAGCTGAACCTCCAGCCGCGCGCCAGCAGCAACAACCAGCTGAGCCTGCAGCAGTTCTGCGAGGCCGGCATGGGCCTGGCGATGCTGAGCCCCAGCGATATCGGTGCCGCAGCCCAGGATGGCCGGCTCGTGCCCCTGCTGCCCGGCTGGCGGCTGCCCAGCCTGCCCATCTATGCGCTGACTCCGCAGCGCGATGCCCAGCCCGCCAAGGTGCGCTACGCGATCGAGGCGTTGAAATCCCATCTGACTGCGGCGAGCACCCCATGAGCCAAGACATTCTGCGCATCGGCGCGCTCGCCCGCCTGAGCGGCGCCACGCCCAAGGCCTTGCGGCTGTACGAGGCGCTGGGCCTGATCCCCGAACCCCGGCGCCAGGGCAGCTACCGCGTCTATGAGCAGCGCCATCTGGACGCGGTGCGCCTGATCCGCCAGGCCCAGGCTGTGGGCTTCAAGCTGCAGGAGCTGCGCGCGCTGACGGCGAGCGCCAACCGGCCCGCCCCGGGCGAGCCGCTGGCCCGCGATGTGGCGCTGCAGGCAGTGCAGGCCAAGCGCGCCGCGCTGGCGGACCAGCAGCAGCGCCTGCAGCAGCAGCTCGACGAGCTGGCGGTCTGCGAGCGCTTGCTGCTGCAGGCCTTCGACTGCCCCGATGTGCAGCCCGCTTGACTCTGTCCTTAGGGGCAGGGTGGATGCTGGCGGGCATGAACACGACAGCCAAGAAAACCATTCTCGTCATCAATGCCAACCCCAAGCCGCACAGCCTCAGCGAGGCCCTGGCCCGGCGCTATGCCGAGGCCGCTGCGGCGGCCGGCCACCGCGTCAGCCTGGTGCAGCTGCGCGAGCTGCGCTTTGCATCCGATCTCCCGCAGGGCCATGACGCCGATGCCGTGCTGGAACCCGACCTGCAGCGCCTTCAGCAGCAGCTGACCGAGGCGGAACATCTGGTCTGGGCCTACCCGGTCTGGTGGGGCTCGGTGCCGGCCCTGCTGAAAGGCCTGCTGGACCGGCTGCTGCTGCCTGGCTTCGCCTTCCGCTACCACCAGGGTCAGGCCTTGCCCGAGCGTCTGCTGAAAGGGCGCAGCGCGCGTCTGCTGGTCTGCATGGACACGCCGGCCTGGTACTTCCGCTGGCTGCAGGGCGCCCCGGCCCACCGCATGATGAAAGACGCGGTGCTGGAGTTCTGCGGCATTGCCCCGGTACGCATCAGCGCGTTCACGCCCGTCATCAAGAGCACGCCGGCGCGGCGCGAGCGCTGGCTGGCCGAGGCGGGGAGGCTGGGGGGGCTTGAGGAGGAAGGCATGAAAAAAGCACCTGGCCGTGAGAGCAGGTGCCACCTTTCGCAACTTCATTCATGGTGCGCCCGGCTGGGATCGAACCAGCAACCCCTGCCTTCGGAGGGCAGTACTCTATCCATTGAGCTACGGGCGCAGCGCGTCGCATTCTAGCAGCGCTTGCGGCACCCGACGCCGAAGGGCGGTGGGGGCTCGCTATAATCTCGCGGTTGTGCTGCCCGCGCCTGAGCGGGGGCCGATCTACTCCACTGCCCGACGCCAACGAGGATTTCATGAGCGGAACCCAAGACCACGTGCACGACCACGACGCCCAGCACGAAGAGGCGCATGAGGGACCGATCAAGACACCCAAGCAGCTGATCTGGGCCGTCGGGTTTGCCTTTGTCGTGCCGGTGATCGTGATCGTGATGCTGGCCAGCTATGTGACCTCGGACAGCAAGCCGTCCGCCGGCAGCGAGGGCCTGGCGGAGCAGGCGGTGGCCGCTCGCATCCAGCCGGTCGGCGCGATCGAGATCAAGGACCTGTCCGACGCCAGCGCGCTGAAGACCGGCGAGCAGGTCTACCTGGCCCAGTGCGCGGCCTGCCATGGCGCCGGCGTGGCCGGTGCGCCGAAGCTGGCCGATGCGGCCGCCTGGGGCCCGCGCATCAAGACCGGATTCGACATGCTGCTGAGCTCGGCCCTGAAGGGCAAGGGCGCGATGGGCGCCCAGGGCGGCGGCGATCACAGCGACTTCGAGATCGCCCGTGCGGTGGTCTATATGGGCAACCAGGGCGGCGCCAAGTTCGACGAGCCCAAGGCCCCGGCCCCGGCCGCGTCCGCCGCACAGTAGTCAGGCAAACGGCGGGCTTCGGCGCGCCCCGCAAACAACCGGCCTCGGCCGGTTTTTTTGTGCCTGCGCGGCTATGCTGGCGGGCGTGAAGAAGCATCAGGGATGGATGTTGGCCGTCCTGCTGGCATGGCAGGCGCTGCCGCTGGCCGCACAGCCGGCGGACTGGCGGGTCTGCGTCACCGACCTCGTCGTGCCGCCCTATCTGCACAACAATCCGCGCCGCCTGGGCGTGGCCGAGCGTCTGCTGATCGATGCCGGGGAGGCGGCTGGCCTACGGGTCGAACTGTTGCGGCTGCCGCCGCTACGCTGCCGCTTGATGCTGGACAGCGCTCAAGTCGAAGCCACGCTGGCCGCGCCGACAGCGCAGAACATGGCCGAGCTGGGCTTCCCGATGCGCAATGGCGCCGTTGACCGCACACGCAGGTTGGCGCATCTGCGCCTGATGTGGGTCAAGCGCGCCGGTCGTGAGCTGGTCTGGGATGGCCGCCAGATGCATGGGGCCGAGCCCGCCGCGCTGACCGTCGGTGCGCGCGCGACGATGCGCTCGGCCACCGAGGCCTTGCAGAGCCAGGGCTTCAAGGTCGACAGCGCCGCCCTCAACACGCGCCAGCTGCTGGGCAAGCTGCTGGCCGGCCGGGTCGACCTGGTGGTCGGCATCGAGGAAGACCTGCGCCACGCGATGCGCGTGGCGGATCTGCAAGACCTGACCCTGCTGCCCCAGCCCTTTCTGGCGGTGGACTATTACGCCGCGCTGGCCCCGGGGCTGCTGCCGGCGCAGCGCGAACAGGCCGAGCGCTGGTGGGCCGAGATCGCACGGCTGCGCGAGCTGCCGCCCTATCGACCTGACTGAGCGGCGGCGACCGGCCGGTCGACCACGCCATGACGGCGCAGCAGCTCGGCATGCTTGCCGGGCTCGGGCCGCCACAGCCCGGCTTCGACGGCGTCGGCGGCCAGCTCCATGTCCAGGCTGTGCACCAGGCCCAGGCCCAGCTCGGTGCTCAGCAGCAGCCGGTCCTGCTCATCGAGCCAGACGGCGTCCACCTGGTGGGCTGGCAGCCCGGTGTGGCTGTGGATCTGCGGCGCACCCGTCGGGCCTTTTGTCAGCCGCCAGATCCAGGGCGTGGCCTCCAGCTCGACATAGACGCGCTGCGGCCCGTTCTGGAAGTACCAGGCGCCCTGCGCATCGGCGGCGTAATTGCGCTCGATGAACTCGCGCAGCTTCTCATGGTTGACGCGGCTGCCCTTGAGCTGCGGGAAGGGCCCGGCCGCCTGGATGCGCTCGTCGCGCATATACCAGTCGCCGCGCGCGTCCAGCGCCAGCCAGCCGTAGCAATGCGGGACGTTGGGCCATTTCTTCAGCGCGGCTTCGACGATGGGGTCCATGGACGGCAGTCTAAAGCGCCTGCGCCAGCCAGTCGCAGACCTGGCCCGGCATCGCCAGCACATGGCCCGGCGGTGCGCCGGCCGGGAAGCCGACATGGCCGCCCTGGGCCGGCTGCCACAGGGTCACCTGGGGGCCGGTGTCGCCCGGGCCGGGCAGGCAGGCGGCCGGCACGAAAGGGTCGTTGAGCGTGTTCAGCACCAGAGCCGGGATGCGGATCTGGCGCAGATGCGGCTTGGCCGAGGCGCGCGACCAGTAGTCCTCGGTGTCGCGAAAGCCGTGCAGCGGCGCGGTGAACAGATTGTCGAACTCGTAGAGATCGCGCGCCTGGCGCAGCCGCTCGCCGTCGAACAGGCCGGGGTGCTGCTGCAGCTTGCGCAAGGCCTTGGGCACCATGGTGCGCAGGAACATGCGGGTATAGACCAGACGGTTGAAGCCGCGGCCGATCGCGTGGCCGGAGGCCGCCAGGTCCACCGGCGAGCAGATCGAGCAGACCGCGCACGCGGTGGCCGCCGCGCTCTGGCCCATCTCCTCGGCCCAGCGCAGCAAGGCATTGCCGCCCAGCGAGACGCCGGCCGCGACCAGCGGCCCGGGGTGGCCGGCCTTGAGCCGGGCCAGCATCCAGCCGATCTCCTCGAAGTCGCCCGAGTGATAGGCGCGCGGCGCCAGGTTCAGCTCGCCCGAGCAGCCGCGGAAATGCGGCAGCGCGAAGGCCCAGCCGCGCGCGCGGGCGATGGCCGCGAAGGCCTGCACATACTGGCTCTGCGAGCTGCCTTCCAGGCCGTGGAACAGCACCAGCAGCGGCTGGCCGGGGCTAGGCGGGGCAGCGAGGAAATCGACATCGACGAAGTCGCCGTCCGGCGTGTTCCAGCGCTCGCGCCGGAACTGCGGCGCCGCGCCCTCGAAGCGGCGCGAGAACAGTGCCGGCCAGATGGTTTGCGCATGGCCGCCGGGCAGCCAGGGCGGCGCCCGGTAGGCGAGCGCCATCAATGCAGGGTGGCCGGTTCCTCGACCACTTCCTGGATATCGTGCGCGGTGCCGGGGCTGGCATGGTGCACCACCATGCGCCAGCCCATCGCGGTCTTCAGATAGACATTGGTGGCGATCACCCAGGCGCTTTGCTGGCCCTCGGGACCCTGCACCTGGACTCTCTCCAGCACCTGGTGGATGGCGGTGTCGCCGGTGTGCAGGCGCCGCACCCGCTCGGGATGGACCGAGATCGCGCCCTGGCTGAACACCGACTCGAAGGCCGCGCGGATCGCGCCCAGGCCGACAACGCGCGGGCCGCCGGGGTGCACGCAGGAGACCTCTTCCTCATCGGCCCAGACCTCCATCAGCCGCTCCAGATCGGCACTCTGCAGCGCCTCGTAGAACTGTTGCTCGGTGTCTTCCGGCGCAGCGAGCAGGGCGGCGGTCTGGGCTTTGGGTCGCATCATGATGGGCCGATTGTAAGAAGAGGGGGCGGCGCTGGCATGTCAAAGGGTAGTCCATGCATCCAAATGCAAAGCCGGCACGTAAGAATGGGGCATGAGCACACCCAACCCCGCATGGAGCGAGCGCAGCCAGGAACTGGCCCAGCTGCTCGCCCGCACCGCCCTGGGCGACCGCCAGGCCTTCGAGGCCCTGTACCGGGCGACCAGTGCCCAGCTGTTCGGCGTGGTGCTGCGCATCAACCATGACCGGGCCCAGGCCGAGGAGGTGCTGCAGGAGGTGTTCGTCAATATCTGGCGCGCCGCCGGCGGCTTTGACGCCCGGCTGGCCCAGCCGCTGACCTGGCTGACCAGCCTGGCCCGCAACCGCGCGATCGACAGCCTGCGCCGGCGCGCCGCCGAGCCGGCCACGGTCAGCCGATTCCAGGGCCTGGACGATGGCAGCGATGACGGTGGCGAACGCGATCTGCTGGAGGCCATGCCCAGCGCCGAGGCCGGCCCGCTGGACCTGCTCGACGCCGCCAGCCAGGCCCATGAGCTGCAGCGCTGCATGCAGGCCTTGAGCGGCGAGCAGCGCTCCAGCCTGGCGCTGGCCTATTACCAGGGCCTGTCCCACGCCGAGGTGGCCCAGCAGATGAGCCAGCCGCTGGGCACGGTCAAGAGCTGGGTGCGGCGTGGCCTGCAAAGCCTGCGCAACTGCCTGGACCGCGCGGCCGGCCTGGTCGGCGCCAGCAAGGGAGCGCTCTGATGGACTACAGCCGCCCCGATCTGGCCGAGAAACTGGCCGCCGAATATGCACTGGGTGTGCTGCGCGGTGGCGCACGGCGGCGCTTCGAGCGCCTGCTGCCGGCCCACCCGGCCTTGCAGGATGCCGTGCAGGCCTGGCAGCAGCGCCTGCAGCCACTGGCCGCGCCGGTGGCGCCGGTGACGCCGCCGCCCCAGGTCTGGGCCGCGGTGCAGCGCCGCCTGTTCGGCGCGCCCGCGCGCCCGCCGAGCTGGTGGCAGCGCCTGGGCCTGTGGCAGGGCTTTGCCGGCGTGGCCGGCACCGGTGCCCTGGCCCTGGCCCTGCTGCTGGCCCAGCCGCAGCCGGTGCAGCCGCCGCTGGTGATCGTGCTGAACGCGACGCCCGAGGGCGCCGGCTTCGCCAAGGCCGGCTTTGTCGCCAGCGTCAGCGCCGACGGCGGCGCCCTGGTGCTGAAGCCGCTGGGCGAGCTGACGGTGGAACAAGGCCGGGCACTGGAGCTGTGGGCCGTGCCGGGCAAGGGCGCGCCACGCTCACTGGGCCTGGTTTCGACGGCGGCGGCGACGACCGTGCTGCGCGCCCGTCTGCTGCAGGACACGGCGGCCTTCGCCGTCAGCCTGGAGCCCACCGGCGGCTCGCCGACCGGGGCGCCGACCGGACCTATCGTCTCGGCCGGCCACATTTAGTTTTTTCCCTTGCATCCGATCCTCGCAGGGCTGCGTAAGAGGGGACTCCAAGCCCCCAACCCTTCGAGGAGTTCGCGATGAAAAAGACGTCCCTGATGCTGCTGCTGCCGGTCGCCCTGCTGGGCGCCTGCGCCTCCACGCCGATGATGACGAGCATGGTCGACAACGCCGCGCTGCCCGAGGCGGTGCGCGCGCCGGCCGGCAGCAAGCAGACGATGTGGACCGTCGGTGCCGGCGAGATCAGCTATGAGTGCCGCGAAAAGGCGGCCGGCCAGTACGAATGGGTCTTCGTTGCCCCGGTGGCCACGCTGAAGAACGCGGCCGGCGCGGTGGTCGGCAAGTATTACGGCGGCCCGACCTGGGAGGCCAACGATGGCTCCAAGGTTACCGGCAAGCAGCTGGCCGTGGCACCGGGCACGCCGGGCAGCATCCCGCTGCAACTGGTCAAGGCCGACCCCGCCACCCCGGCGGCAAACGGCATGGGCGCGATGCAGGGCGTCAGCCACATCCAGCGCCTGAAGACACAGGGCGGCGTGGCGCCGGCGGTGGCCTGTGGCATGGCCAACAAGGGCGAGCGCCGCCAGGTGGCCTATCAGGCCGACTACGTGTTCTACAGCATGTAAGCCCGAACCGGTGGGGGCATCGCGCCCCCGCCTGGCGCTGGCTCAGTGGGCGCCGTGCAGCACTTCGCCAGCCTTGAGCTTGTAGACCGTGCCGCAGTAGGGGCACTTGCCGCCGCCCTCGTGGGTGACGTCGATGAAGACCTTGGGGTGGTTGCTCCACAGCGCCATCTTGGGGTTGGGGCAGGCGACGACGCCGGGGCCTTGCACGTCCTGGGCGGTGACTTCGATGATGGATTTGTTGGTGTCGCTCATGTTCTTTTTCTCAGTCTGATCAGACCAGGCTCAGCCACTCGGCGTACTTGGGATTGCGGCCGTTGACGATGTCGAAGAAGGCCGTCTGGATCTTCTCGGTGATCGGGCCACGGCTGCCGGCACCGAGCTCGATGCGGTCCAGCTCGCGGATCGGCGTCACCTCGGCGGCGGTGCCGGTGAAGAAGGCCTCGTCGCAGATATAGACCTCGTCGCGCGTGATGCGCTTCTCGACCAGCTTCAGGCCCAGGTCCTGGCAGATCGCGAAGATGGTGTTGCGGGTGATGCCGTTGAGCGCGCCGGCCGACAGATCGGGTGTGTAGACCACGCCGTTCTTGATCACGAACAGGTTTTCGCCCGCGCCCTCGGAGACAAAGCCCGAGGCGTCCAGCAGCAAGGCCTCGTCATAGCCGTCCTCGGTGGCCTCCATATTGGCCAGGATGGAGTTGGTGTAGTTGCTCACCGCCTTGGCCTGTGTCATCGTGATGTTGACGTGGTGGCGGGTGTAGCTGCTGGTCTTGACGCGGATGCCGCGCTTCAGGCCTTCCTCGCCCAGATAGGCGCCCCAGGCCCAGGCGGCGACCATCAGGTGGATCTTGTTGCCCTTGGGGCTGACGCCCAGCTTCTCCGAGCCTATCCAGGTCAGCGGGCGCAGATAGCAGCTCTCCAGCTTGTTCTCGCGCACCACCTGCTTCTGCGCTTCCTCGACCTGCTCGATGCTGAAGGGGATCTTCATGCGCAGGATCTTGGCGCTATTGAACAGGCGCTCGGTGTGCTCGCGCAGGCGGAAGATGGCCGTGCCCTTGTCGGTCTTGTAGGCGCGCACGCCCTCGAAGGCGCCGCAGCCATAGTGCAGGGTGTGGCTCAGCACATGGATCTTGGCGTCGCGCCAGTCGACCAGCTGGCCATCCATCCAGATCTTGCCGTCGCGGTCTTCCATGGACATGGGGAACTCCTGTTGTGCTGAGAGAAATGGGTGAGAGCGAGATTCTATGCAAGCCGGCGCCGCCCGGCACCGTGGCCCGTTGGCCGGTGCGCGGCGTGACGCATCTCACACCCGCGCCACGGGCATGCGGCCGCCACTGTGGCCGACCCCCGTGGCTGCGGGGGGCTTGCCGGCGGCGGCGCCCGTAGCGACCGATACAGTGCGTCCATTCCCCTGTGACCGGTTCCCCTTCATGCAAAAAACCATCGCCATTGCCGCCCTGAGCTGCCTCGCACTCGCCCATAACGCCTGGGCCGCCAAGCCCTCGAGCTCGCAGCCCGAACTGGGCAGCCCGGCCTGCACGGCCGGCGGCGGCGCCTCGGTGACGGCCTTCATCGACTGCGCCGGTTCCTTCAGCGGCAATCTGGGCGGCGCACTGACCCAGGGCCAGATCGCGGTGCTGAACACCGAGTTTGGCGACAAGGGCTTCAGCTACGGCAGCGGTCTGACATACAGCAAGAGCGATGCGACCGGCCACGGCCTGTTCACCGATCTCGGCGACGACTTCACGCTCAGCTTCGACGGCGGCGCCAAGGCCACCGGCCTGTTCGTGATCGGCCTGAAGCAGGCCAACCGCTACAGCTTCTATCTGTTCGACGGCGGCACGGCCGGCATCGGCACGATCGATTTCAATGTGCTGGGCGTGGTCAGCAAGCAGACCGGTGGCCTGTCGCATGCCGTCTATCTGGGCAATGCGCTGGCCGCGCCGGTGCCCGAGCCCGAGAGCTATGCGCTGATGCTGGCCGGCCTCGGTGCGATCGGCTTCATCGCCCGGCGCCGCGCCGGCCGCTGAGCCCGCCCGGGTTCAGTCCTGGCCCGTCTCGGGCCGTTGCAGGGTCCAGCGCGTCACGCGGCCCTGCTCCAGCACCACCTCGACCGAGACCTCGCCCGGATCGGTCCAGACAAAGGTTTCCGGTTCGCTGGCGGTCTTGCGGCCCAGGCTGCGGGCCAGCGGCAGCACCTCCAGCAGGCGCATGCCGACCTTCAGCTTGGCATTGAGCATCACCGCGCTGTCGACATGGCCGATCGGCGCATCCTTGGCCATGCGCATCACCCGCATCAGCCGGCTGAACTGCATCAGCAGCCAGAACACCACGCCGGTGAGCGCGAAGATCACGCCCTGCCAGCCGAAGAACACGCCACCCGCCAGCAGCGCCGCCAGCGCCAGGGCCAAACCCAGTTTCTGATTCATGGGGCGGCATCCTAACGCCTGAGCGCTTGCACGCTGAGGCGGCTCGCTCAGGGCCAGAACACGGCCAGCCAGACGCCCACGGCCAGCAGCAGGCTCAGCATCACGGCCGCGCTGCCCAGGTCCTTGGCCCGGCCCAGCAGCGGATGGCGCTCCACCGTCACCGCATCGGCCAGGGCCTCGATGGCCGAGTTCAGCAGCTCCACCAGCCAGACCTGGACGATGGCCGCCGTCAGCAGCAGGGCTTGCCAGCGGTCCGGTGCCAGCCACCAGGCCAGCGCGATCAGCGGCAGGCCGACGGCCAGCTCCTGACGGAACGCCGCCTCGTGCCGCCATGCGGCGCGCAGCCCGGCCCAGGAATAACCGGTGGCCCGCCACAGGCGGGCGAGGCCGGAGCGGCTCTTGAAGGCGCTGGTCGGGGTCTTGTCGTCGGGTGGGCTCATGAGGCGGTGTCGGGCTGGGGATGGCCGCAGCATAGGCCGGCTTGCTTAAGCTCAGCTTCATCGGCGCCGGTTGCAATGCGGGCGATGCAAAGTCTGTCCCTCCCTGTTTCCCTGTGGCGCCGTTACCGCCTGGCGAGCCTGTCGCTCGGTGCCAACACCTGGCTGGTGCTGGCCGCCCTGTTCTGGACCCTGAGCGCCAACCGTCTGTTCCTGAGTGCGGCCCTGCAGGGGCGCAGCGCGGCCGAGCCGGCCAGCTGGGGCTTCGCGCTGGCGCTGCTGCTGCTGGTGTTTTCGCTGCATCTGCTGCTGCTGGGCCTGCTGGCCACGCGCTGGACGCTCAAGCCGCTGCTGGTGCTGCTGACGCTGGGGACGGCGTTCGCGAGCTATTTCATGCAGGCCTACGGCGTCTTCCTCGACCCGTCGATGCTGCGCAATGTGTGGCGCAGCGATGCGGCCGAGGCCCGCGAGCTGCTGAGCCCGGCCCTGCTGCTGCATCTGCTGCTCTACGCCGGCCTGCCCCTGCTGGTGCTGAGCCGGCTGCGGCTGCGACCCGAGCCCAGCTGGCTGCGTGCGGCCGGGCGCCGGCTGGCGCTGCTGGGCTTTGCGCTGCTGACGGCGCTGGCCAGCCTGTTCTCGATCTACCAGCCCTTCTCGTCGCTGATGCGCAATAACAAGGAGCTGCGCTACCTGATCACGCCGGCCAACTACCTGTGGTCCGGCGCGGCGGTGGCGATCGGCGAGGCGCGTGGCGCCGCCCACCCGCGCCAGCCGGTGGGCCTGGACGCGGCACCGGGCTCCTCCTGGGCGCAGCGCCGCAAGCCCCTGGTGCTGGTGCTGGTGGTGGGCGAGACCGCACGCGATGCGAACTGGGGGCTGTCGGGCTATGCGCGCCAGACCACGCCGGAGCTGGCCCGGCTGGGCGTGGCCAATCTGGGGCCGGTGGTGACCTGCGGCAGCAATACCGAGGTGTCTGTGCCCTGCATGTTCTCGGCGGTGGGGCGGCGCGACTATGACGAGGCCCGCATCCGCGGCCAGGACTCGCTGCTGCATGTGGCGGCCCGTGCCGGCGTGGCCGTGCAGTGGCGCGACAACCAGAGCGGCTGCAAGGGCGTCTGCGCCGACCTGCCCAGCGAGCAGGTCGATGCGCAGAACGCGCCGGGCCTGTGCGCCGAGGGCCGCTGCCTGGATGAAGGTCTGGTGCATGACCTGGACCAGCGCCTGCGGGCCGCACAGGGCACCCAGCTGTGGGTGCTGCATATGCTGGGCAATCACGGCCCGGCCTACCACCGCCGCTACCCGCGCGAGTTCGCCCGCTTCCAGCCCGAATGCCGCAGCGATGATCTGCAGCAGTGCACAGCGCAGCAGATCGTCAACGCCTATGACAACGCGCTGCTCTACACCGACCATCTGCTGGCCCGCGCGATAGCGCAGCTGAAGGCCCAGGCCGACAAGGTCGATTCGCTGCTGATCTATGTCTCCGACCATGGCGAGTCGCTGGGCGAGCACGGCCTGTTCCTGCACGGCCTGCCCTATGCGATCGCGCCGACGGTGCAGACCCGTGTGCCCATGGTGGCCTGGGCCAGCCCGGGTTTCGCCGCCGGCGCCGGTCTGGCGGACGACTGCCTGCGCCGCGCCCTGCAGCCCCAGGCCCAGCGCCCGGTGAGCCATGACCATCTGTTCCACACCGTGCTGGGCCTGCTCGATGTGCGCAGCCGCGTGCACGAGCCGGCCTGGGATCTGAGCCGGGGCTGCCGATCATGAGGCGCGGCGCCGATGCCCGGCTCACCGGGCTCGCGCTGGCGGCCTTGCTGCTGTGGGAGCTGCTGGGCTGGGACCTGGGCCTGAGCCGGCTCTACGGCGGTCCGGCCGGCTTTGCCTGGCGCGACGCCTGGCTGACCCGCGATCTGCTGCACGAGGGCGGCCGGCTGCTGGGCCTGGTCGGGCTGGCCCTGCTGGCCTGGCAAGTCGTGCACCCGCCGGCCGATGGGCCGGGGCGGGCCGAGCGCGGCTACTGGCTGGCGGTGATGCTGGCTTGTGCGCTGCTGGTGCCGGCGCTGAAGAGCCAGAGCGCCAGCAGCTGCCCCTGGAGCCTGGCCGAGTTCGGCGGCAGCGTCGCCTATGTGCCGCATTGGCTGTTGGGCGTGACCGATGGCGGCCCGGGCCACTGTTTCCCCTCGGGCCATGCGGTGTCGGGTTTTGCCTTCTTCGGGCTCTATTTCCAATGGCGCGACCATGACCGGCGGCGCGCGCGCCGCTACCTGGCGGCCACCCTGCTGCTGGGCACGGCCTTTGGCTGGGCCCAGCTGGCGCGCGGCGCGCATTTCGCCAGCCACAGCGCCTGGTCGGCCTGGCTTTGCTGGACCCTGTCGGTGCTGGCCGCGCGCTGGGCGCCGGCCAGGAAGAACCCGGGCACCGAGCCGCCATCGCACGCTCTCCCCATGCGCTGACGGCCCGGGGCCCGGGGGCTTCACAACTGCCTGTCGATCAACGCACCACGGCCAGCGCCTCGCGTGCGCCGGCCTTGTAGGTGTAGAGGGTCAGTGCGCCGTTCTTGATGTCGCCCTTGCTGTCGAAGCCGATGCTGCCGGTCACGCCGGGGTAGCCCTCGGTCTTGGCCAGCACCGGCAGGTACTTGGCCGGCTCGGCCGAGCCGGCCTTGACCATGGCCGCGACCAGCACGCCCACCGCGTCGTAGGAATAGGGCGCATAGACCTGCACCTCCAGCTTGGAATAGGCCTTGAAGCGGGCGCGGAAGTCCTCCATCGCCTTTTTCTGCGTCGCGTCGACGCCGCCGGCCTCGGCGCAGAAGACCTGGCCGTCGGCCATGGTGCCGGCCGCCAGCTTGGGCAGCTCGGCGGTGCAGATGCCGTCGCCGCCGATCAGCTTGATGTTCAGGCCCAGGGCCTTCATCTGGCGCAGCATCGGGCCGGCCACCGCGTCCATGCCGCCGAAGAACACCACATCGGGCTTCTTGGACTTCAGGGTGGTCAGGATGGCGCTGAAGTCGGTGGCCTTGTCATTGGTGAATTCGCGGCCGACGATCTTGCCGCCGCTGGCCTTGGCACCCTTCTCGAACTCATCGGCCACGCCCTGGCCGTAGGCGGTGCGGTCGTCGATGATGGCGATGGACTGGCCCTTCAGCTCCTTGACCGCATAGCGGCCCAGGGTGCCGCCCAGGTGCACATCGTCGGCAACGACGCGGAAGGCGGTCTTGTAGCCGTTGCGGGTGAACTTGGGGTTGGTGGACGAGGGGCTGATCTGCGGAATGCCGGCATCGGCATAGACCTTGGACGCCGGAATCGTGGTGCCCGAGTTCAGATGGCCGACCACGCCGTTGACCTTGGCGTCGGCCAGCTTCTGCGCGGCCTGGGTGCCCTGCTTGGGATCGCCGGCATCGTCCTCGCCCATCAGCTCCAGCCGCACCTTCTTGCCGCCGATCACGACGCCCTTGGCATTGAGTTCCTGGATCGCCAGGCGGGCGCCCAGCTCGTTGTCCTTGCCCAGATGGGCGATGGGGCCGCTGGTCGGCCCGACATGGCCGATCTTGACGACCTGCTCCTGGGCCAGCACGGTGCCGCAGCAGAGTGCCAGCACGGCGGCGGCGATGGTGTGATGAGGACGTTGGGTTTGCATGGTGGTTGTGCTCCGGTTGAGAGTAAGCCGCTGCAGGCTCAGGGGGTGGGCAGGGAAAGAAGCCAGCGCGCCGCCTGCTCGGCCTGGGCCGGGCTGAGCTGCGTGTTGGCCGGCATGCGCGCGGTGCCCCAGATGCCGCTGCTGCCTTCGAGAATGCTTTGCTTTAGATGGGCCAGCGCGCCGGGCTGGCCCCGGTAGCGCTCGGCAATGCGCAGAAAAGGCGGTCCCGCCAGCGGCTCGGTCAACGTGTGGCACAGCACGCAGCTGTCGGCCCAGGCCGGCGGCTCCATCGCGGCAGCCGCGGCCGGCAGGGCCAGCGCGAGCAGGCAGGACCGCCGGGCCATCATTTCTTTGCCGGCAGGTCGAAGACCGGCGCGCCCAGCAGCGGGCTGGAGATCGCGTAGCCGCCATGGTTGGTGAAGACCCAGATCAGCTTGCGGTCCCATTCGATGAAGACGCCATGGGTCTGGTCGCCGAAGTGCTGGTTCATCTTCGGGTCCACCGTCGGCGGCACGAAGTAGCCGGCGATCTTGGGCGCGGCGGGGTTGCTGACGTCAAAGATCTGGGCGCCGGCGTTGTAGAAGGCGTAGACCAGGTATTGGTCGCTGGGCGTGCCCGGCTGGTGCCAGTAGCCCGTGCGCTTGGGGCCGAAGCTGCCGCGGCGCTGGCAGTAGTCGGTGAAGGTCGCGCCCTTCGGCGGTGTGGGTCGTGGCAGGGTGGCGATCACCTTGGGGCTGGCCGGGTTCTTGACGTCGATCGCGTAGATGTCCTTGTAGGGCTCGTAGCAGTCTTCGTTGAGCGGGTAGCCGCTGTAGTAGACGACGCCGCTCTTCTCGACCTTGCTGACGTCGATGTTGTCGCCCTCGGTGCCGGCCTGGCTGACCGGCATGTCGAGCTTGCCGACGCGGGTCAGCTTGGCCGGGTTGGAGACGTCGATCACATGGAAGCCCATGCCGCCCATCGCCGCATAGCCGTACTTGCCGCCCTTCTCGGGATCCTTGGGGATGAACAGCGGCATGCGCGCGCCCATCCAGGCGGTCTTCTTGCCGACGCGCGGGTTCTTCTTGTATTCCTCTTCCTCGCCGACGCGCGAGCCCGGCACCCACCAGGTCGACAGGCGCTTCGGTGCGCGCGGGTCGCTCAGATCAAACGCCATCTGGGCCTGGTTGTAGAGGAAGTTGGCGTATTCCTGGTTCGAGAAGCTGTCGTCCGGCGCCCCCGAGACGAACAGATATTTGCCGCCCCAGTAGACGGGGATGTCGCCGCAGCCCGAGCCCTGCTGAGGGAACTTGTCGGCGCTGCTGCCGGCGTCCAGCGGCAGCTCGGAGAGCTTCTTCCACTGGGCCGGGTCGGGGCCGTCCAGCTCGAAGACGCGGAAGCCGCGCAGGATGGGCTGCTTGCGGATGGTGTCTATCTTGTCCTGCTGCTCGGCCTTGTACTTGTTCTCGAGGATGCCGAAGCGCGTCACTTCGTAGCACTGCACGGCCACATGCTTGCCGAGCTTCTCGTTGAACTGGATGGTCAGCGGGCCGAACGGGTGCTCGCTGCTGCCCCAGCCCCATTTCTTCTGTGCGACCAGCTGGGCCTTGCGCGGGTCGGTGATGTCGAAGACCTTGTAGAAGGACTTCTCGTGGATGACCATATAGCGGCGGCCGTTCATGTCCACCGTGGTCTGCCAGCTGTGGTACGGGCTGCCCAGCATCTCCGGGTGCAGGGCCTCGACCTTGGTGTTGTGCAGATAGCTGCTCTGGTCCAGATGGTCCAGGCTGCCCTTGAAGGGATGGGTGCCGCCGATGCTGGGGGTCTCGGCCGGGTGCTTGTAGACGCCGGTGGCCGGGTTCAGGCCGTAGCTGGCGGGGTCAGGTTTTGCCGGTTCCCCGGCGATGCCCTTGGCGGACTCGGGGTTCTCCTTGACCGGCAGCTTGGGCGTGCCGGCCGGGGGCGCGACGATGGTCTGGGCCAGCGCCTGCTGGGCCAGGCCGGCGCTGATCAGCAGCGCGATGAGCTTGAGTTTCATGACGGGATCTCCTCGATCAGAATTTGTGGCGCAGGCCCAGCTGCAGGCCGCGCGGGTTTTCGTTGGACAGCGGGTTGGCGTGGTTGAAGCTCACCGGGAAGCGCATGTCCGAGTCGCGCGCATGCTTGACCGCGCCGACGATGGCGTAGAGGTCGGTGCGCTTGGAGAAGCCGTAGAGATAGCCGGCCACCCAACTGGTGGCGTCGGACAGCGCGGCGTCGAGCTTGTCGTTCTTGCGCACGACGCTGGCGAACACGCGCTGCTGCGCGTTGAACTCGTAGCGCAGGCCCAGCTGCAGGTCCTGGCCCTTGGACGTGAAGTCCGCATAGGGCGGGTAGGCGTAGTAGCCGTTGTAGCGGTGGTAGAGAAAGGTCAGGTCCAGCGCGCTGCTGACGCTGTAGACGCCGCCCAGGTAGTAGTCGCGCGAGCGCCGCATCTGCTTGGCGTCGGACAGATCGCGGCGGTGCTGCTGGTCGACCGCGGCCATCAGGTAGAGCTCGCCGGCGAAATAGTCGAGGGCGGCGCTGCGCACCTGGGCGTCCTTGCTGCCGTCTTCGCGGCCGGCGGTGGCGGCCAGCCGGGCCTGGAAGTTGGCGATGCGCGGTGTCGTGTAGAACAGGCCGTTGCTCTCGCGCCAGGGCGCGTAGTACAGCATGGTGTTGCTGATCGGGCTGTAGTCGCCCGAGTAGGTCGGGTCGATATAGCCATACATCTCGGCCGAGGGCAGGTCGCGGCGGCCGGCGCTGAGCTCGCCCCAGTCCTTGGCGCCGATCTGCGCATAGGTGTGGCGCGGCGAGCCCTGCTGGCCGCTGTCGGCCTTCAAGGTGATCTCGTGCACGGCCGTGACCTTGAGGCCGCCGCCCAGGTCTTCCTGCGCCTTGAACTGCAGGCGCGAGGTGTTCAGGCCGCCGGAGCTGAGACCCTTGATGGATTTGCCGCCGGACTTGGCGTGCTCCATATTGATGTCGACGAAACCGGACAGCGTCACCTGGGCCAGCGCCGGGCCGGCGGCCAGCGCGGCGGCCAGCGGCCACACACTCTTCTTGATACTTCTCTTCTTCAACTTCATCTTCATGGGAAGCTCCTGGACGGGGTAGGTAAGAGGAGGCGCAGGGAGAGTGCGGGGAGGGAGGGAAACGGAAAACTCAGGTCACTGCCTTCTTGGCCTGGTGCTCGGGCAGCGCCCATTCGCGCCGGGCCATCACGGTCTGCAGCGCGGCCACCGCGTCCCAGACATCGGCGTGGCAGAGGTAGAGCGCGGCAAAGCCGAAGCGCAGGATGTCGGGGGCGCGGAAGTCGCCGATCACGCCGCGCGCGATCAGGGCCTGGACGATGGCGTAGCCCTGCTCATGGGTCAGCGAAACCTGGCTGCCGCGCAGGGCCGGGTCGCGCGGCGTCGCCAGGCCGAAGCCCTGGCCGGCCAGCTGCTGGTCGACCAGCGCGATAAAGGTCTCGGTCAGCGACAGGCTCTTGGCGCGCAGCAGCTGCAGGTCCACGCCGTCGAAGGCCGTCAGCGCCGCCTCCAGCGAGATCAGGCCCAGCTGCGGCGCGGTGCCGACCAGCATGCGGTCCATGCCGGCGCCGGGCGCATAGGTCTGGCCAAAGGCAAAGGGCTTGGCATGGCCATGCCAGCCGGTCAGCGGCTGCTGCACCGCGGCCTGGTGGCGCCGCGCGACGAACACAAAGGCCGGCGCACCGGGGCCGCCGTTCAGGTATTTGTAGCCGCAGCCCACCGCGAAGTCCGCCTCGCAGGTGTTCAGCTCGCAAGGCATCGCGCCGGCCGTGTGGCACAGATCCCAGACCACCAGCGCGCCGACCTCGTGGGCGCGCCGCGTGATGGCTGCCATGTCGTAGACCTGGCCGCTCTTGTAGTTGACATGGGTCAGCGAGACGATGGCCACGTCCTGGCCGTACTGGTCCAGCGCGGCCAGCACCGCATCGGCGTCGACCGCGCGGAACTCGGCCCCCATCAGCTCGGCCACGCCGCCGGCCACATAGGCGTCGGTCGGGAAGTTGGCGTTCTCGCCGAGGATGATCTTGCGGCCGGGCCGCAGGCGCAGCGCCGCAACCAGCACCTTGAAGAGGTTGACCGAGGTCGAGTCGGCCATGATGACCTCGTCGGCCGCCGCGCCGATCAGCGCCGCCACCTGGCCGCCGACCCGCTGCGGCGCCGGGTACCAGTCGGCATCGTTCCAGGAGCGGATCAGGCCCACGGCCCATTCCTGCTCGATTGCGCGCTGCATGCGCGCCGGCACCGCGCGCGGCATCGCGCCCAGCGAGTTGCCGTCCAGATAGATCACGCCCTCGGGCAGGACGAAGCGCGCGCGGCAGGCGGCCAGCGGATCACGGGCGTCCAGGGCCTGGCAGTCGGCGCGGGTCAGCGCGCGGGTGGCAACAGAGGGCAGGGCAGAGTTCATATGGGCTGGAATGCTGTATTTGCATTCGTGTTTATGTATACAACAAGGCCAGTCTATGCACTGCGTGTCTTGTTTATCACCCTGCTAACCCTACCCATGCTTGTTTGGGGCAAATTGATCCCGTAAGCTGGCTTCAGGAGATTTTTTTATGCAAGTAGAGATCGACCCGACCGACCGACTGTTGCTGCAAGCCCTGCAGGCCAATGCCCGGCTGACCACCTCGGAGCTGGCGCAGCAGACCCAGCTCTCGCAATCGCCCTGCTGGCGCCGCATCAAGCGGCTCGAAGATGCCGGCCTGATCGCCGGCTATCACGCGCGGCTGGACCGGCGTGCGCTGGGCTATGGGGTGATGGCCTTCGTGACCATCAGCATCGAGGGCCAGGACGAGGGCCACTCGCTGGACTTCGAGCGCGCGGTGCGCGACATCCCCGAGGTCGTGATGTGCCATGGCGTCTCCGGCCCCGAGGACTTCGTGCTGGTGGTCGTGGCCCAGGACCTGGATGCCTACTCTGCGCTGATGCAGCACAAGCTGCGCCGGCTGCCGGGCGTCAAGATGGTCAGGACCAGCTTCTCGCTGCAGGAGGTCAAGGGGCTGGACGGGCTGCCGATCCCTGCGTGAGGGGCGGGGGCGGGAGGGCGGGG
>NZ_JBDPLH010000001.1:0-485852 GCF_040187885.1 Roseateles cavernae | reverse complement strand
GGGGGGGGGGGGGGGGGGGGGGGGGGGGGGCCGAGAGCAGCGGGTGAGTGGCTCCGCTCCTGTCCCCCGGGCCGTGCCGGCCCTCCTCCTTTACCTCGCTGAGCCACTCACCCGCTACTCTCGGCAACAGGCGCTGGGCTTTTTCACCGAAACGCGAACGCCGGTGCCGGATCAGGACACCCAGGCGGCCTGATCCAGCGCCAACCCCATCACCTCACAGCAACTGGCAGGCCGTATCGAAGTCGAGGCGCGGATGCCGCGCAAACAAGCCCGCCGCATCCCCATAGCCCAGGCAGCAGATGAAATTCACCACCACCTCGCCGCCGAAGAACTCGCGGTTGACGCCGGCCGCGTCGAAGCCCGACATCGGTCCGCAGTCCAGCCCCAGCGCGCGCGCCGCCAGTATCAGGTAGGCGCCTTGCAGGCTGCTGTTGCGAAAGGCGGTGGCCTCGGCCAGCGCCGGGTTGGCTGCGAACGGCGCGGCGGCGCCCGGGTTGTGCGGGAACAGCTGGGGCAGCCGCTCGTGAAAGCGCTTGTCGTAGGCTATCAGCACGCTCACCGGTGCCGCCTGCACCTTGGCCTGGTTGCCGGGCGCCATCAACGGCACCAGCCGAGCCTTGGCCGCCGCACTGTTGACGAAGACCAGGCGGGCCGGCGAGCCGTTGGAACTGGTGGGCCCCAGCTTCATCAGCTCGTAGAGCTCATGCAGCTGGGCTGCGCTGACCGGCTTGTCCAGCCAGGCGTTGTGGCTGCGCGCGTTGCGGAACAGCAGGTCCAGCGCGGCGTCATCGAGTCTGGGCATCAGCAGTCCTCCAGCAAACAGGCGGTGGCGGTGATTTCAACACGCATATCCGGATGCGGCAGCTGGTGCACCGCCACCGTGGTGCGGGCCGGGCCGCTGAGGTCGGGGAAGAACTCGGCGTAGGCGGCGTTGTAGGCGGCGAAGTCGGCCATGTCGACCAGATAGCAGCTCAGGCTGACGCAGTGCGAGAGATCGGCGCCCTCGGCCGCCAGCGCCGCGCGGATCTTCTCGATCACCAGCCGGGTCTGGCGGGCCGCATCGCCGGGCACCGAGCCGTCGGCCTGGCGTGCGCTCATGCCCGAGACGAACAGCCAGGGGCCGCGCCGCCGCAGCGCCGGATAGTTGCCCAGCGGCGCGATGCCGGCGGCGGCCTTCACAGCTTGAAGCCGGCCTCGGCCAGCTCGGCATGCAGGGCCTGCGCGGCCTCGGGCGCCAGGCCCACCAGCGGTGCACGTACACGGCGCCAGCCCGGCTCGCCCAGGCCCTCCGCCAGCACCTCCTTCAGCGCGGCAATCATCGGCCGGGCCTGGGCGATCTGGCGCACCCTGTCGACACCGGCCTGCAAGACCTGACCCTCGGGGCGGTCCCACTGCTCGACCAGCCGGCTGATCGGGCCCGGGTTGATATTGACCGTGGCCGAGATGCAGCCGCGCGCGCCCAGCGGCCGGGTGCGCGAGATGAAGCTCTCCGAGGCCGGGAAAATCGCCAGCTCGGGAAAGCGCTCCAGCATCGTGCGCAGATTGTCCCAGTCGCCCGAGCTGTCCTTGATGCCGACGACGATGCCGGGGAAGTCGCGCAGCAGGCGCTCGATCACGCCATGGCTGATCGGCACGCCCGACAGCGCGGGGATGTGATACAGGTACAGGCGCAGGCGCGGATCGGCGATGCGCGCGATCACCTCGGCGTAGAAGGCGTAAAGGCCATGGTCGCTGATGCCTTTGTAGAAGAAGGGCGGCAGCATCAGCACGCCGGCGCAGCCGCGCTGCACCGCATGGCGCGACAGCTGGGCGGCTTCGGGGGCCGAGCAGGCGCCGGTGCCGGGCAGCATGCGGGCCGGCGGCAGGCCGGCATCGATCAGCGCGTCCAGCAAGGCCATGCGTTCGAGGGCGCTCATCGAGTTGGCCTCGCTATTGGTGCCAAAGGGCGCCAACCCCGCGCCCTGCGCCAGCAGCCAGCGGCAATGGGCGATGAAGCGGTCCACATCGGGCCGGCCATCGGACAGGAAGGGGGTGACGACGGGCGCGAACGCGCCGGTCAGGACATCGTTGACCATGGGCAGAACTCCAGCAGGAAAAAGGGAAGGGTGGTCGGGCGCCGGCTAGGGGCTCAGGCCGCGCGCGAAGCTCAAGAGGCGCTGGCCGAAGCCGTCGTCGCCGATGCCGCTGTCGAGATGGGTGACGATGGAGGTGTGGTTGTGCTCAGGTACCCAGACCAGCTGCGGGCTGCGGCCCTGTGCGAGGCCGACGCGGTGGGCGAACTCCATCGCATAGACATCGAGCCAGGGGTTCTCGTGCTGGGCCACGGCCAGCAGCAGCGGCACTTGCAGATGCGCGGCATGGCTGACCGGCGAATCGGCCTCGTAGCGACTCTCGTCCGTGCCGAAATAGGCGCGCACGCCGGCCGCGTTCGGGTTGTCGGCGCGCTGATCGGCGCGCAGCCGCGCGCTGATCAGCACCGCGCCGGCCACCGGTCCGGCCAGCGGCTGCAGGCGCGGGTCGACGAGCAGGCTGGCCACATGGGCGCCGCCGGCCGAATGGCCGATCAGCAGCATGCGCTGCGCGTCGCCGCCAAAGCCGGCCGCGTTGGCGCGCAGCCAGTCCAGCGCCAGGGCCAGGTCTTGCGCGCCGGCCGGGAACGGCGCCTCGGGCGCCAGCCGGTATTCGATATTGACGCCGACAAAGCCGTGGCGCGCGAAGAAGCGCGCCACATTGCCATAGACCTGCGCATTGCTGTCCTTCTGCCCGCGCAGGAAGGCGCCGCCGTGGACGAAGACCATGATGGGCAGGCGCGCGTCGGCGCTCCGGGCCTCGCGGCCCTGATAGATGTCGAGGCGCTGGCGCGCATGCGCGCCGTAGGCGATGTCGCGCGTGACTTCCAGCCCCGGCAGCGGGTTCGCGGCCAGCAGCGGCGTATAGGCCTCGACGATCTGGGCGCGGTGCTTGTTGATGTCCTCGGCCCAGCGCGGGCCGATCTCGCGCAGCAGCGGTTGGAGATCAACGCCGCCGGGCCGCCCCAAGGCGTTGAGCGCCCCCTCGGGGGGCAGCGAACAAAGTGAGCGTGGGGGCTCCATCAATAAACGCCCATCAGCTGCGACAGCTCGGCCATGTACTCGGCATAGCGCGGGTGCTGCTTGATCGTCTCGGGCCGGCGCGGGCGCGGCAGATCGATCGTGACCTCGCGCACCACCTTGCCGGGCCGGCCCGACATCACCAGCACCCGGTCTGACAGGAACACCGCCTCGGAGATGCTGTGCGTCACCAGCAGCACGGTCTGGCGCTGCTCCTGCCAGATGCGCAGCAGCTCGACATTGAGCTTGTCGCGGGTCAGCGCATCGAGTGCGCCGAAGGGCTCGTCCATCAGCAGGATCTGCGGGTCCAGCGCGAGGATCTGGCCGATGGCGGCGCGCTGGCGCATGCCGCCGCTGAGCTGGTGCGGGTGGTTGTTCTCGAAGCCCTTGAGCCCCAGCATCGCGATCAGCTCGGCGATCTTGGGCGCGGCCTGGGCCTCGGGGATCTTGCGCAGCTTGGCGCCCAGCGCGATGTTCTGGCCCACGGTCAGCCAGGGCAGCATATTGCTGCTCTGGAACACCACGCCGATCTCGGGGCTGGGCCCCTTGACCGGCCGCTGGTTCACCAGCACCTCGCCGCCCTCGTAAGGCGTCAGCCCGGCGACGATGCGCAGCAGCGTGCTCTTGCCGCAGCCGCTGGGGCCGAGTATCGAGACGAACTCATGGGGCCGGATCTCCAGATCCACCGCCTCCAGCGCCTTGACCTCGTGCTTGCCGGCAAAGGTCTTCAGCACGGCCCGCGCGCTGATCGCCGGAAGGCTGGGCGCGGCCACCGGCTTGGGAAGGACTTGATGCAACATCAGGGCTCACCTTAGAAAGAGATGCCACGCCACCAGACGGCCTTGGCCAGGCGCTCGACCGCGGCATACAGCAGCACGGCCAGCGCGGTGATGGTCAGGATGGCGGCAAACATCAGATCGGTCTGCGCATTCGCGGTGGCCATGGTCATCAGATGGCCCAGGCCCTGCTCGGCGCCGATGAACTCGCCGACGATGGCGCCGATCACCGCCAGCGGCATCGCGATCTTGATGCCGTCGACAAAGGCCGGCAGTGCCGCCGGCACCTGCAGCCGCCAGAAGGTGTCCAGGCGCGAGGCGCCCAGCGCGCGGAAATGCTCGTCCAGATTGATGGCCACGTTCTGCATGCCGCCCAGGGTCGCGATCACGATGGGGAAGAAAGCGAACAGAAAGGTGGCCGCCACCTTGGAGCCGAAGCCATAGCCGAACCAGACGATCATCAGCGGCGCCAGCGCGATCTTGGGCATGCTTTGCAGCGCGGTGATCAGCGGATAGAGGGTGCGGCGGGCGAAACCGCTCAGATGGATCAGCACCCCCAGCAGCACGCCGCCCAGCACCGCCGCCGCAAAGCCCACCAGCACCTCCAGCAGGGTCACCCAGGTGTTCTCCAGCAAGGCGCCGCGCGCGTTCCAGCCGGCCAGCAGCACATCGGACAGCGGCGGCAGCAGGTAGCGGCGTATGCCCAGCCAGCCGACGCCGAATTCCCACAGCAGGGCCAGCAGGCCCCAGAACAGCAGGGTCTCGAGCCAGCGCTTCAGCATCGCGTTCATCAGGCCTCGCCCCCGTCATCGCCCGTGCCGGCCTTCGCGCCACCCTGCTTGGCCGCGACCACGGCGGCCGGCGGCGGCACAACAAAGCGCTCGAAGCGGAACTGGTCGAACGATTCGATATTGCGTTCCCAGACCCTGGCCTCGTAGGGCCGCTCGGCCGTGATCTGGGTCATCTCGCAATAGAGCTCGACGTTGTTGCCGTCCGGGTCCTTGAAGACCAGGAACAGGTTCTCGCCGGGCCCGTGCTTGCCGATGCCGCGCACGATCTCGACGCCATGGGCCTGCAGCACGGCCACAGAGCGCTCCATCTCGGCCATATCGTCGACCAGATAGGAGAAATGCTCGACCCCGGGGCGGTCGTAGCGCGGCAGATCGTGCAGCGCCGCCGAGTCCTTGGGGATCTGCGACAGCGCCAGGTCGTGGTGGTCGCTGCTGGCGCGCAGGAACACCATCTGGTCGCTGATCCAGTCCGACACGGTCAGCCCCATCACCTCGGTGTAGAAGCGCACCGAGGCGTGGATGTCGCGCACCATCAGCACGATGTGGCCGAGGCGGCGCGGTCTCAGGCTTGCTCTTGTCTCCATGCTTGTCTGCTCCTGCTTGGGTCTGCGCGCTTCAGTCGCCGATGACGAAGCGGTTGGTGTAGATCTCGGCGCCGCGCACGGCGGCCGTCACATTGAAGGCCTTCTTCGCGAACTCCACCGTGCCATGCATGCGGTCGGCGCGGATATAGCCGGGCTTCTTGTTGTCGGCCGCCGGGTCGCTGATGATGGCCGTGGTTTCCTTGATCTGCTGCAGCAGGATGTCGCGGTTCAGCAGCTTGTTGCCGGCGACGATCAGGTCGGCCGCCTCCTCGGGGTTCTTGCGCATCAGCTCATAGCCGCGGTAGGTGGCCTTGACGAAGCGCCGGACCAGATCCGGATTGCTCTCGATCAGCTTCTCGCTGGTGACGAGGCCGTTGCCGTAGATGTTCAGATTGAAGTCGCGGTAGGGCAGGGCGCCGAGCTTCTTGCCCTCGCGCGCCACCAGCGATTCCAGCAGCGGCTTGTTGGCGCCCTCCCAGCATTCGGCCAGGTCGATCTTGCCCTGCAGAAAGGAGGGGTTGATCACGGTGGGGTCCAGGCGCAGCAGCTTCAGATGGTCGGCCGGCAGGCCGTTGGCGGCCAGCCAGGCCGGCACGATGTTCTGCAGCGGCGAGGCCGCGCCGCCGCCCAGGCTCAGGCCCTTCAGATCGGCCATGCTGCGCAGCGGCTTGCGCTTGCCGTCCTGCAAATAGCACAGCGCCGCCGGCCACACCGTGTTGATCGCGCCCACCATCACGGTCTTGCCGCCGTTGGCGCGGTTCAGCATCACGCTGATCGGGTCGCCGTAGCCGAACTCGAACAGGCCCTGGTCGATCTCGTTGACGGTGCGCTGGCCGCCGTAGCCGCGCTGGGCCTGCACCTCGAGGCCGGCCTCGGCGTAATAGCCCTTGGCGGCGGCCACCAGCACGCCGCCGGTGCTGCCCTGGGGCAGCCAGGCCAGGTTGAACTTGACCTTGTCTTGCGCAAGCGCGCCGCCTGCAGCGCAGGCCAGCGCGAGGGCGAGGCCGCGCAGGACGGTGATGGAAGAGGGCATGGGGCTTCCTTGGCTGGGGTGGGAGGTTCAGAGCGCGGCCGCGACGACGCGGTTGCGCAGGGTGCCGATCTGCTCGATGCTGGCCGTCATCACATCGCCGGGTTGCAGAAACCTGCCCTGGCCCATGCCGACGCCGGTCGGCGTGCCGGTGGCGATCAGGTCGCCGGGGCGCAAGGTCAGCATCGACGACAGATAGGCGATCTGCTCGGCGATATTGAAGATCATGCCCTCGGCCGTGTCGTTCTGCATCAGCTCGTCGTTGACGGCCAGCCGCATGCGCAGCTTCTGCGGCTCGGCGATGCATTGTGCCGGCACCACCCAGGGGCCCATCGGTCCGAAGGTGTCGAAGCTCTTGCCGCGGAACCAGTCGTGGGTGAAGGGATAGTCGCTGCGGCGGTTCAGGTCGCGCGCGCTGATGTCGTTGAATACCGTGTAGCCGGCGATCACCTCATGAGCCTGCTCGACCGAGACATGGCGGCAGCTGCGGCCGATGATCACGCCCAGCTCCACCTCCCAGTCGAGCTTGTGCGTCGTGGCCGGCTTGACCACATCCTCCTCGGTGGCGATCACGCTGCTCTCGGCCTTCATGAAGCAATAGGGGGCGCTCTCGCTGCGCGCGATCAGCTGGGTGCCCATCTCGGCCGCATGCTCGTAGTAGTTCGATGCGGCGCCGAAGATGCGGCCCGGCTGGTAGGGCACCAGCAGCTTGTAGCTGCCGGCGTGCAGCGGCCGCGCGCGGCCGGCGGCGCGCTCGGCATGCAGGCGCAGCGCCAGTGCATCGACCGCGGCGCGCTGCTGCTCCCATTGCGTGATCACATGCTGGCTGCCCAGCAGCAGCGGGTTGGCCTCGGCGCCCAGTGAGGCGGCGTCGTAAAGCTGCTCGTCCAGCACCAGGGCGGCGCGCGGGCCGGAACCCTGCTCGTAGGAGGCGATGGCGTACCAGTTGTTGTGCATCGGTGGTGGTCCTCTGTTTGTTGTTGTGAATACAATATCATTCACATGTATACATAACAAGCCATTCAAGCGACGACTCCGGGAAGTCACCTACACGAAAGCGATGCGATGACCATGAACGATGCCCAGCCTGACCGCGAGCCGCTGCTGGTCCTGATCCCCCTGCAGCCCGAGGCGCTGGCGGCGCTGGACGCGCGCTATGCGCTGATCTACGAGCCGGCCGGCCTGCGCGATGTCGAGGCCCTCGGCGCACTGGGCGCGCGCCTGGGCGAGGCGCGGCTGGGCCGGCTGCGCGCGGTGCTCAGCAATGGCAGCACCGGCCTGAGCGCGGCCGCGATGGCGCGGCTGCCGGCGCTGGGCCTGATCGCCAGCTTCGGCGCCGGCTACGAGAACATCGACCTGGCGGCGGCGCGCGCGCGCGGCATCGCGGTCACGCACGCACCGGGTGTCAACAACGCCACCGTGGCCGACCATGCGCTGGGCCTGATGCTGGCGCTGGCGCGCGGCTTCGTCGGGCTGGACGCGGCCGTCAAGCGCGGCGACTGGGAGCTCAGCCGCGCCGCCCGCCCGACCCTGAACGGCGCCCGGCTGGGCCTGCTGGGCCTGGGCCATATCGGCCAGCAGATCGCGCGCCGCGCCCAGGCTTTCGATATGCAGATCGCCTACACCGCGCGCACGCCGCGCGCCGAGCTGCCCTATCGCCATGTGGCCGCGCTGACGACCCTGGCCGCCGAGTCCGACTTCCTGGTGCTGGCCTGTCCCGGCGGCCCGGCCACCCGCCATCTGGTCGGTCGCGAGGTGCTGCGCGCGCTCGGCCCCGCCGGCTATCTGGTCAATATCGCGCGTGGCTCGGTGCTCGACACCGCCGCGCTGATCGCGGCGCTGGAGGCCGGCGAGATCGCCGGCGCCGGGCTCGATGTGCTGGAGAGCGAGCCCGCCGTGCCGGCCACGCTGGCCGCCTCGCCCCGGGTGCTGCTGACCCCCCATGTCTCGGGCCGCTCGCCGGCCGCCCAGCGTGCCCAGGTGGACAACGTGATCGGGAATCTGCAGGCCTTCTTCGCGGGCCGGGCGCTGCCGAGCGCCGTGCCTGCTTGAGGGGCTTTGATACTTGGATGATGCGTCGTGCTGCAAAAGCAGGCCGGTTGGGCAAGCCGCGCACCCGCGAGGCGATGAGCGCGAGCAAGTCCGCGACCCTGAAGCTGAAGGTCCCGATGCCTGTCCTGATCGCCCGTGGCACATCCCTGGTCAAGCAGCCAGCCGGCGCGGCGAATTTCTTCGCCGACATCTGCATGACCGCGTTCTCGACCAGGCGCTGGCAGGCCTTAGTTTGGGTGGAGGATTTGCCGTGCCTGACAATGCCTGTTGCATTAAAGAAACCTGCCCGGGCGGTCGCCCTTGCTGTCCATGGGCCAGCCCGCAACTTCACCGGAAATCGATATGTCAGGCCAAGAAACCACCGCCAGCGATGTTGCCGCTGCTGCAGCCGAGGCGACGCTGGGCACGGACCTTGTTGTCCCAGCGTCGATCACCGCCGCGCTGAGCGGCTGGGCCCGGCAGCTGGCCGAGAACGCGGCCGTGCCGCTGCGTGACAGTCTGGCGCAAACAGAGGGCGAGCTGGCCGCACTGCGGCAGTCGAACGAGCAGGCCTTGGCCCAGCTGGCGGAGCGCGATGCCAGCATCGAGCGGCTGACGGTGGAGCTGCGCCATGCCCGCGATATCGCCTCCAACGCCCTGGTCGGCAAGGCCAAGGATCAGCTGGCCATCGAGGGCAAGGACGCCCAGCTCGCCGAGCTGCGCCGCCAGCTCGAGCGCCAGCTGGCGAGCGCGGCGGGCGAGTCCGATGCGCGCCTGGCCGCCGAGATGGAGCTGGTCGGCGCGGTCACCGCGCGCGACAACCTGGCCGCCGAGGTCGCGGAGCTGCGCGCCCAGCTCGACGCCGGCCGCGCCGCGCGCGGCGCCTGATGCCGTGAGGGCCCGTGCCCTGACAACATAAGAAACACAGCGATACGCGGCGCGAAGCGCGGCCGATACCTGCGTTTCTGACACTGCCTCTCGTGCGCCGGTCCGGCGCGTCGACCCGAGAGGCCCTGATGAGCATCCCCCTGTCCGCGCTGCTTCGGCGCCACGCCATTGCGCTGCTGCTGGGCTCGATGGCCGGCGCGCTGTGGGCGCAGGACGATGGCATGGAGGCCTTCAAAGCCGTCTTTGCCGCTGATAGCCTGACGGGGCTGGAGCAGCTGATCGCGCGGCAGCAGCGCAGCGGCAAGCCCTATCCGATCGACCCGATGGGCGGCGCCACCGTGCTGCACAAGGCGATACACCTCGGTGCGGGCGAACCGACCTTGCAGCGCCTGCTGGACGCGGGTCTGGACCCCAACGCGCGCACCAGCGACGATGCCGAAACCACTCTGCACTTTGCGGCCCGCTTCGGCTGCGGGCCGTGCGCCCGGTTGCTGATCGCCCGCGGGGCCCGCATCGATGCGCTGGATGCCGAGGGTCGGCAGCCCATCCATATGGCCGGCGATGCCGTGGTGGAAGCCTTGCTGGACGGCGGTGCCGATCCGCTGGCCACCGACCCGCGCGGCAACGTGCCCCTCCACACGGTGTTCCACCCGCGCCTGCTGGTGGCCGGGGTGAATGTGCGCAACCAGGGCGGTCTCACGCCGCTGCACTTTGCCGCGCTCCATGACAGCGTGCGCGGCATCGACTGGTTGCTGGCGCAGGGGGCCGACCCGCAGCTGCGCACCACGGCACCCTACCGATACCGGGCTCCCATCATGTCGCGCGCCTTCGGGCCGGGCGAGCCTCTCGCCGTCGGGGCGCGCCCGCTGGATCTGGCGCGCCAGCGCGCCGAGGCCACGGCCTGGAACCTGCAGACCCACAAACGCGCCGTGGCCCGCCTGGAGGCGGTGACGAAGCCGCGTTGGCTGGGCCTGTGGTGAGGCGGCCCGTGATGAGACAGCCACGACTCCTGCTCGTGCTGCTGCTGGCGCTGGTCTGGCGGCCGCTGTGGGCCGAGGACTTTGCCGGTTTTCATGCCCGCTTCCGTGCTGCCGTCGGCGCCCAGGACGGCCCGGCCCTGGCCGGGCTGACCCGGCTGCCCTTTCTGTTCGAGGGCCGCGCGTTGGACCGTGCCGGTTTCCAGCGCGATATGCCCCGGCTGCTTTTTGCCGACGCCCAGCGCCGCTGCCTAGCCAGGCAAGCGGCGCTGCCGGATGGCGGCGATCGCCGGGTCGTGTTCTGCCGGCCCTACGCCTTCTATTTCGGCCGTGTGGACGGCCAGTACCGCTTCCTCGAGTTCGCCGCCGATGGCGAGGACGCCCCCTGAGCCATCGGCACCCCCCACCCTCTGAAGCAAGGAGTCTTGCCATGAAACCCTGGAAAAAGATCGCCGTCGCCCTGCTGGGCCTGGCCGCCGTGGCGGTTGGCGCCGGCCTCTATCTGACCGCCGGCCTGGCCGGCACTGCCGACCAGTTCTTCAGCGCCGCACGCCAGCAGGACATGGCCGGCGCACGCGCGCTGCTGGCCCGCGAGCTGCGCGACAGCCTCGGTGAAGAAGGCCTGACGCGCCAGCTGCGCGGCCAAGGCATGAACGATATTGCCGGCACCAGCTGGTCGGAGCGCAAGGTCAGCGGCGCGCGCGGTGAGCTGCGCGGCACGCTGGAGGCGGCGAGCGGCGCCACCATCCCGGTCAGCATCACGCTGGTCAAGGAAGGCGATGCCTGGCGCATCCAGGCCATCGGGCGCGACCCGGCCGGCATCGCCGACGCCACGACCCCGCAGCCCGCCTTGCCCGATGAGCGCGCCAAGGCCGAGATGGTCAAGCTGGCGATGCACGAGTTCACCGTCTCGACCCGCGAGCGCAGCATGGCGCGTTTTCACCGCAATATCTCGCAAACGTGGCAGCGGCAGTTCAGCGTCGCCAAGCTCGACGAGGCCTACCGCCCGCTGTTCGACATCGGCGACCTGACCGTGCTGAACAAACACGAGCCCCAGATCGAGGCCGCGCGCGTCGACGCCCAGGGCGTGCTGGTGCTGCCCGGGCACTACCAGCTGCAGAAAAGCCGTGTGGACTTCGAGCAGCGCTATGTGCTGGAACAAGGCCAGTGGAAGCTGCTGGCCTTCGATCTGGAGGTTCGCAGCTGAGCTCAGAGCCCGCTGCGCTCGGCCTTCAATTCCGGATGCCGCAGCGCCGGGCCGTCGGGCTGGGCGCCGCCGTCCTTGGAGGCGCCGCCCCAGCCGTGGTCGGTCAGGTCGATGATGACGCCGTTCGGGTCGCGGTACTTGACCTCGTAGAAGCTGTTGCCCTTCACCGGCACCTCGCCCATGTAGTAAGTGCCGCCGGCGGCCTCGCACTCGGCGCGGGCCTGCTTGATCTCGTCGACCCAGAAGCCGATGTGGTGCAGGCCCACATAGTCGCGGCCGCGCTCGCCGGCGGCCTCGTCGGTCTTGTACTTCAGCAGCGCGATCGTCACGGTGCCGTCGCTCAGATAAATGCCGCGGGCCAGCGAGGAATCGGTCTCGCCGACCTTCTTCAGGCCGAAGGACTCGATGTAGAAGGGTGCGACGGCCCAGGGGTCGGGCACCGAGATCGCGATGTGGCGCAGCTTGCCATTAGCCATGAGAGGGTCTCCTGTGGATGGGTAAGTCAGTGGTTCGGGTGATCAAGATTATATGTATACATGATAATTAATGTGTATTCAATAAGCGCAAAACAAGGCTGTCTTGTGTCTGGCGCAGCTAAAATCGCCGGGGCCAGGTCTTGCGCGCGCGCCTGGCCTGGCGCTACGAACAAGGGCTGGCGCAGCCCGCACCCGGGGATTGATCACGCATGGCCAACAACGCATCCGCCGCCATCTGCCGCAGCCTGACCGAGGACATCGTCAGCGGCAAACTGCCGCCGGGCCAGAAGCTCGAGGAGCTGGTGCTGGCCGAGCGCTTCCAGGTCTCGCGCACGCCGATCCGCGAGGCGCTGCGCGAGCTGGCCGCGCGCGGCCTGATCGATCTGCAGCCGCGCAAGGGCGGCATCGTGCGCAGCATCGGGCTGAGCGATCTGTCCGACATGCTGGAGGCCATGGTGGAGCTGGAGGCGCTGTGCTGCCGCATCAGCGCCGAGCGCATGAGCGCGGTGCAGAAGAAGCAGCTGCAGATGCTGCAGCAGCAGAGCGAGGACTGCGTGGCGCGCGGCGACGAGGCCGGCTATCTGGAGCTGAACCACCAGTTCCACCAGCTGATCGGCGCCGGCGCGCAGAACCGCACGCTGACCGGCGTGCTCGACAGCCTGCGCGAGCGGCTGGCGCCGTTCCGTGCCGCGCAGAAAAAGGTCGAACGCCGGCTGACCGTCTCGCACGACGAGCACCAGGCGGTGATCGCGGCCATCGTCGCGTCGAACGCCGAGGCCTCCTACGAGGCGATGCGCAACCACACGGCCCGTCTCTCCATCAATGTGCTGGAGCTGCTGCGCGAGCAGCAGGCCGGCGAGGCGGCGGCAGCGCCGGCCGCGCGCCCGCGCCGTGCCGCTACCGCCAAGCCGGCCGCCAAGGCCGCGACGCGCGGCCGGCCGCGCAAGACCGCCGCCTGAGCCGCCACCAGGCATCGGCACCGCCCTCAGAAGCGGTGCGTGATGCCCAGGCCCAGGCCCTGCGGATCCTGGCCGGCCTGCAGCCCGGCCAGGCTGTTGGCCGACAGGTTGTAGAGGGCGTCGGCGCCGTTGCTGATGCGGGTGTAGGCGGCCCACAGTTCGGTGCGCTTGGACAGGGTGTGGCCATAGCCCAGCGACACCTGGCTGGCGCCCGAGTCGCTGCCCGGCCGCGCGATGCCGCCGATGGCCGCGCTGGCATTGCCGCTGGAGCGCCCGGCCCGCACATAGGAGGCGCGCAGGCTGCCGCTGGCGCCGAGCTGGTGGGTCAGGGCCAGCTGCCAGGCCGAGCGGCTGAGTTGCTGGCCCGGCGCCGGCTCGTAGCGCAGCCGCTCCCAGCTGCCGCGCAGCCGCGTCGGTCCGAATGAATAGGCGATGCCGACGCGGTGGGCGCTGTCGGCGCTGCCGGGGCCGAAATACTCGCGATGCAGCTCGTAGCCATAGGCGGCATAGAGGGGGCCCTGGCTGTAGCTGAGCAGGCCTGAGAACAGCTCGGGCGCGGTCTTGTCGGTCTTCTCCTCGCTGGGCGCCCAGGCCAGCCGGGCGCTGAAGCCCTGGATGCTGGGGCTCCAGTACTGGATCAGATTGGGCTGGCGGCGGTCGAAGGAGGCGGCCGCCGCGCCATTGGCCGCGGTCGCGAAGCCGTTGCCTATCAGGCTGTTGGAGGCAAAGATGCCGGCCGTGAAGGGGTCGACCGCATAGATCGAGACAAAGCGCAGCGGCGTCTCCCATTGGCCCAGCACCAGCTCGCCCAGGCTGCCCTTCAGCCCGATGCCGGTGTTGCGGCCGCCCCAGGGGCCCTCGCCGGTGTCGGCCCGCACATTGGTCTCGATCTGGGCCCAGACGCTGAGGCCGCCGCCCAGATCCTCGCGGGCGCGAAAGCCCAGCACCGAGAGATTGTTGGCCAGGCGCTTCAGGCTGCCGTTGCTGCCGCCGCTGACGATCTCGGCATCCACCTTCAGAAAGCCGTAGATGCTGACCGCGCTGCCCTCGGCCTGGGCCAAGGCGGCGCCGCCAGCGCCCAGCGTGGCCACAGCCAACAGTGCGGCCAGCCGGCTGGTCTTGCGCGACGCGGGGGTCGGAACAGTCTTCTTCATGACATCGGCCTCGTTGTGATGGGATGCTTCAATGATGTCATGTATACACAATACTTATTAAGTATCCAAATTATCCGAACTCCTTTGCGTTCCGGTGCTGCAATCGATCCAGAAACAAAACCACTGAATCAACAAATATTTTGCGTTTGTCTTGCTGCTCGGCCCTGTGTCCAATCGCCCCCATGCCTACCGAACAAGCCGCCAACCCCGACGCCGCCGGCTTTCTGCGCGTCGAAGACCCGGCCCTGCTGAGCGGGCGCGGGCGTTTTGTCGGCGATATCCGCCTGCCCGGCCAAGCCCACGCGGTCTTTGTGCGCAGCCCCCATGCCCATGCGCGGCTGCTGGGCCTGGAGATGGCCGAGGCGCGGGCCCAGCCGGGCGTGCTGGCGGTGCTGGGCCCGGCCGATTTCGCCGGCCTGCGCCAGCCCCGCGTCAACCGCCTGCTGGCCGGCATGACCCTGCCCGAGGCCGAGCTGGTGCCGGCCGACCGGGTGCTGGCGGTCGGTGCGCCCGTGGCCCTGGTGCTGGCCGAGAGCCGGGCCCAGGCCCAGGCGGCGGCCGATCTGGTCTGGGCCGACTATCAAGACCTGGCCCCGGTTCTGGACCACCAGAGCGAAGGCGCGCCCGCCCTCTATCCCGGCCTGCCCGACAACGTCGCGCTGCGCAGCGAGTTCGCCGTGGGCCGCCTGCCCGAGAGCCCGCCAGCGGCCGAGGCGCAGATCGCCTTGCCCCGGGTCGCACCGGCGCCGATGGAGCCGCGCGCCGCGCTCCTGAGCTGGGACGGCCGGGGCCTGCAGGCCTGGCTGTCGACCCAGACCCCCAGCCGCGCCCGCGAGGACCTGGCGCTGGCGCTGGGCCTGGCGCTGGAGCAGGTGCGCGTCGTGGCGCCCGATGTCGGCGGCGCTTTCGGCGGCAAGGCCTCGGTGTTCCCGGAAGACCTGATGCTGGCCTGGGCCGCGCGCCGGCTGGGCCGGCCGCTGCTGTGGCAGTCCACCCGTGGCGAGGACCTGCTGTCGGCCACCCATGGCCGGGCCGCGCGGCTGCAGGGCCGGCTGTGGCTGGACGCCGACGGCCACCTCGCCGCGCTGCAGGCCGATCTGCGCTTTGCGCTGGGCCACTGGCTGCCCTATAGCGCGGCCGCGCCGCTGCGCAATGCCTGTCGCATCCTGCCCGGGCCCTACCGCGTGCCGGTGCAGGCGGTGCGGGGCGAGGGCCGCTTGTCGAACGCCGCCGCGGTGGGCATCTACCGCGGTGCCGGCCGGCCCGAGGCGGCCATCCTGATGGAGCGGCTGATCGACGAGGCCGCCGCCGGTGCGGGCCTGGACCCGCTGGCGCTGCGCCTGCGCAACTGCTGGGCGCCGCAGCAGCTGCCCACCGACTGGCCCAATGGCCAGCGCCTCGATGCTTGCGATCTGCCGGCCCTGCTGCGCCGCGCCGCCGAGCTGTTCGGCTACGAAGAGCGCCGCGCCGAGCAGGCGCGCCGCCGCGCGGCCGGCGAGCTGCTGGGCCTGGGCATCGCCCTCTATGTCGAGCCCTGCGGCCAGGGCTTCGAGAGCGTGCGCCTGACGGCCCGGGCCGATGGCCGCTATCTGCTGGCCACCGGCGCCACGGCCCAGGGCCAGGGCCGCGAGACCAGCTATGCGCTGATCGCCGCCGAGGCGCTGGGCTGCGCGAGCGCCGATATCACGGTGGTCCATGGCGACACCGCCGCCTGCCCGGTGGGCATCGGTGCGCTGGCCAGCCGCAGCACGGCCATCGGCGGCAGCGCGGTGCTGAAGGCGGCCCAGCAGCTGCGTGCCGAGCTGGCCGCTGGCGCGGCATTGCCGCACACGGTGGATCTGGTGCACGAGGTCGCGCACGAGGCCTGGGCGGCCGGCTGCGTGATGCTGGCGCTGGCCATCGATCGCGAGACCGGCCAGCCCCGCATCGAGGACCTGGTCTGGGTCGACGATGCCGGCCAGGTGGTCGCGCCGGCCCTGGTCCATGGACAGCTGATCGGCGGCCTGGCCCAGGGCCTGGGCCAGGGCCTGATGGAGCGCCTGGTCTATGACGAGCAGGGGCAGCTTCTGAGCGGCTCGCTGATGGACTACGCGCTGCCGCGCGCCGACGACATGCCGGCGCGCCTGCGGCTCGCCAGCCTGCCTACCCGCAGCGCCGCCAATGCGCTGGGTGCCAAGGGGGTCGGCGAGGCCGGCTGCATCGGCGCGCCGGCCGCGCTGCTGAACGCCGCGCATGACGCGCTGCGGCCGCTGGGCGGCCGCCCGCAACTCGACTTTCCGCTGACGGCCGAGCGCCTGTGGCGGGCCCTTCAACAAGACAACACGGAAAGCAAGCGATGAACTACAGCAAGCAGGACGCCAAGGCCTATGCCAAGGCGCATTTCAACGGCGTCTGGGCCGCGACCCTGACACCTTTCGATGCCAGCGGCGCCGTCGACGAAGAGGGGTTCCGCGCCAATCTGCGCCACTGGATGGGGGGGCTGAAGCTCGGCGGGCTGTTCGTCTGCGGCAAGCAGGGCGAATTCTTCGCTATGTCGCTGGCCGAGCGCAAGCGCAGCTTCGAGATCGCCGCCGAGGAGGCCGCAGCCCTGGGTTCGCGCACTGTGATGTCCTGCTCCGACACCAATCTGGACACGGTGCTGGCGCTGGGCCGCCATGCCCAGGCGGTGGGGGCCGACTGGATCGTCGTGCACAGCCCGGTGCTGCATTTCGGCGCCGATACCGACGAGACCATCTACGAGTACTACCGCCATATCAGCGAGCAGCTGGACATCGGCATCGCGATGTGGAACCACCCCGATTGCGGCTACCTGATGAGCCCCGAGCTCTGCGCCCGCATCGCCCAGCTGCCCAATATCGTCGCGATCAAGTACAGCGTGCCGCGCGAGATGTATGTGGAGCTGAGCCGCCTGGTCGGCGACCAGATCCAGGTCAGCACCGCCTCGGAGGAGGAGTGGCTGGACAATATCGAGGAGCTGGGCTGGCGCCTGTACCTGTGCTCGACCCCGCCCCTGCTGCTGCAGACCGGCGCCGACCAGCGCATCAACGATTACACCCGCCTGGCCTTCGAGGGCAGGTTCAAGGAAGCCAGGGTGGTGCGCGACAGCCTGGAGTCGGCGCGCCAGGCCTTCAAGGCCTGCAAGCCCAAGGGCAAGCCGCAGGCGCACAGCAAATACTGGCTGGAGCTGCTGGGCCGCGTCGGCGGACCGGTGCGCCGGCCGCTCTTGCCGCTGACCGAGGCCGAGAAGGCCCGGATCCGGGAGCAGTTCGCCCTCAGCGGCCTGAAGCTGGACTGAGCGCGATGCCGCGCCTCACGCTCACCGTCAACGGCCAGGCGCAGGACCTGGACCTGCCGGCCAATACCTTGCTGCTGGACCTGCTGCGCGAGCGGCTGGGCCTGAGCGGCAGCCATCGCGGCTGCGACACCGCGCAGTGCGGGGCCTGCACCGTGCTGCTGGACGGCCGCGCGGTCAAGGCCTGCAATTTGCTGGCCTTGCAGGCGGCCGGCGCTGCGGTGCAGACGGTCGAGGGCCTGGCGCCTGCGGGTGGCTGGCATCCCTTGCAACGGGCTTTCTCCAAGCACCATGGCCTGCAATGCGGCTTCTGCACGCCGGGCATGCTGATGCGGGCCTGCGCGATGGCGCAGGAGGACGTGCCGGCCGAGCCCGGCCCCGTCAGCGCGGCGCTGGCCGGCAATCTGTGCCGCTGCACCGGCTACGAGGGCATCGTCTCTGCGGTCTGCGAGGGCCTGACGGTGATGCGCGAGGGTGCGGGCCATGCATGACTTCGAGTACTGCCGTCCCGGCTCGGTGGCCGAGGTGCTGGCCCTGCTGCGCGACGGCGTCGATGCCAAGCTGCTGGCCGGCGGGCAAAGCCTCTTGGCGGCGATGAAGCTGGGCCTGATGGCGCCGGCGCGGCTGATCGACCTGGGCGGCATCGCGGCGCTGCGCGAGAGCCGCGAGCAGGGCGGCCGCTTGCAGCTGGGCGCGATGCAGACCCATCGCGAGCTGGCCGCGTCGGCAGCGCTGCGCGCCTGGGTGCCGGGTCTTGCCACCCTGGCCGGCCATATCGCCGATGCCCAGGTGCGGGCGATGGGCACGGTGGGCGGCTCGGTGGCCAATGCCGATCCGGCCGCCTGCTGGCCGGCCGGGCTGCTGGCGCTGGACGCGGGCTTTGTGACCGACCGGCGCGAGCTCGCCGCCGATGATTTCTTCACCGGCTTCTTCGGCACCGCGCTGGCGCCGGACGAGCTGCTGTGCGGCCTGGGCCTGCGCCGGCCGCGGCGTTTTGCCTATCTGAAGATCGAGCAGCCGGCCTCGCGCTTCGCGCTGGTGGGCGTGGCCGTGGCCCAGCTGGACGATGGCGCGGTGCGCGTCGCCGTCAGCGGCACGACCCAGGGCGTGCAGCGCCTGCCGGCCTTCGAGGCCGCGCTGGCGCGCCGCTTCGAGCCGGCCGCGCTGCAGGGCTTGCGCGTCGATCAAGACCTGATGGCCGGCGATCTGCATGCCGGCTCCGACTACCGCGCCCATCTGGCGGCCGTGCTGGCCCGCCGTGTGGTGCATCAAGCCCTGGAGATGGCAAGGTGACGCAAGACAACAAAGCAATGAGAGTGGCCCTGATCGGCCACGGGGCGATAGGCCGCGTGATCGCCGCCGAGCTGCTGGCCCTGGGGCCGGCCGCCGGGGTCGAGCTGGTGGGCGTGCTGTGCCGCCATGCGGAGGAGGGCGCGGGCCTGGCCGTGCCGGTGCTGACCGAGATCGAAGCGCTGCTGGCCCTGGGCTCGCAGCTGGTGGTCGAGGCCGCCGGCCACGAGGCGGTGCGCAGCCATGGCGAGGCCTGCCTGGAGGCCGGGGCCGATCTCTTGATCGTCTCGGTCGGCGCGCTGTCCGACGCGGCCCTGCTGGAGGCGCTGCAGCGCAAGGCCGGCGCCGAGGGGCGTCAGGTCTTGCTGCCCTCGGGCGCGCTGGCCGGGCTGGACTGGCTGCAGGCGGCGCGGCTGGCCGGTCTGGACAGCGTCTGCTACCGCTCGCGCAAGCCGCCGCAGGCCTGGCGCGACACGCCGGCCGAGGCCTTGCTGGACCTGGCTGCGGTGCGCGAGCCGACTGTGTTCTTCCGCGGCACGGCCCGCGAGGCGGCGCGCCAGTATCCGAAGAATGCCAATGTGGCCGCCACCCTGGCCCTGTGCACGCTGGGCCTGGATCAGACCCGGGTCGAGCTGATCGCCGACCCGCAGGCCAGCGGCAATGTGCATGAGATCGAGGCGCACAGCCGGGTCGGCCGTATCAGCCTGCAGGTGCAGAACCTGCCCTCGCCCGACAACCCCAAGACCTCGCTGGTGACGCCTTACTCGGCGCTGCGCACCATCATGGCGCGGCGCGCCGCCGTGAGCGTTTGACCGCGACCGGAGCCTGCAGATGCGTCCTCAGATGCTCGACCATGGCGCGCGCCGCAGGCGACAGCGAGCGCTGCTTCAGCTGCGCCAGGCTCAGCTGGCGCAGCACCTGCGGCTCGATCAGCGGCACGCCGACCAGACCCTGCGGCGCCGCGCCACCGGCCTTCAGCGCATAGGCCGGCAGGATGGCCACACCCAGGCCGGCGGCGGCCATCGCCATCGCGGTGCTGATATGGGCCACTTCCTGGGCCGGCCGCGGGCAGCCGCCCAGCGGCGCAAAGCTCTGCTCGACCAGGGCGCGCAGCCCGCTGCCGGGCTTGATCAAGAGCAGCGGCTGGTCCAGCAGATCGGCCCAGCGCAGCTGCCTGGCGCCGGCCAGCGCGTGGCCGGCGGCGCAGACCAGCACCATGGGATCGGCCAGCAGCGGCTCGAACTGCAGATCGGGCTCGGCCGCGTCGTCGAAGGTGGCCAGCGCCAGGTCCAGCTCGCCCAGGCGCAGCTGGCCGACCAGCTGGTCGGCGCTGGCGTCCAGCAGGCTCAGCGCGATGCCGGGATGGGCGGCCTGGAAGCTCTGCATCAGCTCGGGCATCATGCTGGCGGCCAGCAGCGGCGTCGTGCCCAGGCGCACCCGGCCGCGGCGCGCCTCGGCCACCGCGCGCAGGTCATGGGCGGCGTGGTCGAGGTCGGCCAGCACCCGCTCGACGGTGGGCACCAGCTCGTGGCCGGCCTCGGTCAGCTCCAGCCGGCGCGTCGTGCGGTCCAAGAGGCGCAGGCCCAGCTCGGCCTCCAGCGCGCGTATCAAGGCCGACAGCGCCGACTGGCTCAGGAACAGCTGCTGGGCCGCGCGGGTGAAACTGCCCTCGCGTGCGACGGCGGCAAAGCCGCGCAGCTGCTTCAGCGACACATTGGCGGGCCGCAGCTTGTGGGCGGCCGAGTTGGGAAGGTCGTTCGACATGGGCGGCCGGATCATAGATGGAGACTTTTCTAAATGCTTAAATTTGGACCCCCGCTGAATCTGCAGCGCTGGATCGCCGCGCACGCGGCCGAGCTGAAGCCCCCGGTGGGCAATCAGCAGATCTGGCAGGACGCCGATTTCATCTGCACCGTGGTCGGCGGCCCTAACCAGCGCACCGATTTCCACGACGACCCGCAGGAGGAGTTCTTCTACCAGCTCAAGGGCACGGCCCATCTGCTGCTGTGGGAGCGCGGCCAGTACCAGCGCGTCGATCTGCGCGAGGGCGACATCTTTCTGCTGCCGCCCCATGTGCGCCACTCGCCGCAGCGACCCGAGGCCGGCAGCGTCTGCCTGGTGATCGAGCGCCAGCGCGCCGAGGGCGTGATCGACGCTTTCGAGTGGACCTGCGCCCATTGCGGCAGCCTGGTGCTGCGCCGCGAAGTGCAGCTGCAAAGCATCGTCAAGGACTTGCCCATGGTCTACCAGGCCTTCTACGACACCCCGGCCGAGCAGCGCCGCTGCCCGGGCTGCGGCGAAACCCACCCCGGCCGCGCCTGGCGTGACTGGCATGCGGTGCTGGCCGCCACGCATGGCCACGCCGCCGTGCCCCTTTCCAAGGACCTGCCCTGAGATGCTGATCAAGAACGAGAAACTGCTGCGCTGCGGCCAGGCCGCGGCCTGGGCGGCGCTGAACGACGATGCGGTGCTGCAGGCCAGCATCCCCGGCTGTGAGAGTCTGCGGCGCAGCGCGCCCGAGCAGCTGGAGGCCGTGGTCGCCGCAGCGCTGGGCCCGGTGCGGGCGCGCTTCACCGGCCGCCTCAGCTTTGCTGACATCGAGGCGCCGTACGGCTACCGGCTCAGCTTCGAGGGCCAGGCCGGCCCGGCCGGCTTCAGCAAGGGCACGGCCAGCGTGCGGCTGACGCCGCAAGGCCCGGACCAGACCCTGCTCAGCTACGAGGCCCAGGTGCAGATCGGCGGCAAGCTGGCCCAGATCGGCTCGCGCGTGATCGAGGCCGCCGCGCAGAAGATCATCGGCGAGTTCTTCGGCCGCTTCGAGGCCCAGCTGGCGGCGCCGGTCGCGATCCCTGCGCCCACCAGCATCGGACTGTGGGCCCGTTTGTTGCGCTGGCTGCGCGGCCGGCTGTTCTAGGCCGGTAACCCGGCTTGCCGTATTCTTGGCCCCGTCTGGGCTGCGGCGGGAGGCCGTTGTGTATCGTCAGAAAAAGCGCTGGATGCTGCTGCTCGTGCTGGCCGGCTGCCTGGGCCTGGCGCAGGCCGGGCCCGACTGTTCGCGCCCGCTGAGCCTGGCCCTGCATGACCACGGCCTGCTCTATTCGGCCGAGACCGGCGAAGGCATAGACAAGGACATCGCCGACGAGCTGGCGCGGCGCAGCGGCTGCCGCTTCCATGTCTCGCTGCTGCCACGCGCACGCATCTGGCAGCTGATCGAATCGGGCGCGCTGGACTTCAGCCTGTCGGGCATCAGCAA
Organism: Roseateles cavernae; assembly: GCF_040187885.1. Taxonomy (NCBI): domain Bacteria; kingdom Pseudomonadati; phylum Pseudomonadota; class Betaproteobacteria; order Burkholderiales; family Sphaerotilaceae; genus Roseateles; species Roseateles cavernae. The sequence goes on along the minus strand of NZ_JBDPLH010000001.1, from coordinate 464,055 downwards.
CGCCGAACGCGAGAAATTTGCCGCCTTCGCCTGGTATTTCTCCAACAAGTACTACCTGCTGGTGCGCCGCGATGCCCAGGTCGCGCGGCTGGAGGACTTCGAGCGCAACCCCCGGCTGAAGCTGGGCGTGATCCGCAGCTTCCGCTACAGCGCCAGTGCGAATCGCCTGGTCGATCTGGTCGATGCCCGGCAAGGCCTGACCCTGTCCGCAGGCCTGGCGCCGCTGTTCAAGGCCTTGCAGGCCAATCAGATCCAGGCCATGATCGTCGAGCCCTTCGACTACCCGACGCTGGAGTCGGAGCGCATCCGCGAGCTGAGCCAGATCATCGAATTCGGCGATCCACCGGTGCCGCACGGGCTGATCATGTCGCGCGCCAGCCTGTCCGAGGCCGAGCAGGGCCACTGGCGGGCCCTGGTCGACGAGATGCGGCGCGACGGCTCGGTGCAGCGCATATTTGAGAAATATTTCAAAGCCGAGCTGGCAAGGGCTATGGTTCGGTTCTGACATCGAGGGTCCACACCTTGAGCACAATCGGTCCACAGGCCATGGGTTTGCGCTGGCGCGGCTTGCCGTGGCTGGTGCTGGCCGCTGGCCTGGGCCTGAGTCTGCTGGTCTGGCAGCAGCAGTGCCGCCACGAGGAGCGGCAGCTGCGCGCCGCCTTCGATGCCAGCCTGCGCGATGTCGGTCAGCGCGTCGAGCAGCGCATGGCGGCCCATGAGCATCTGCTGCAGGGGCTGCGCGGTTTTGTTGAGGCCTATCCGCAGACCGATGCGGCAGCGCTGCGCCGCTATGTCGATGCCTTGCCGCTGGGGGCTGACTATGCCGGGCTGCAGGGCCTGGGCCTGGCCTTGCTGGTCGATGCCACCGAGCTGCCCGAGCTGCTGCGCCAGCAGCGCCTGGCCGGCAACGAGGCCTTCCGGGTTTGGCCCGAGGGCCAGCGCCCGCGCCATGCCCCGGTGGTGCAGATCGAGCCCGGCGTCGCGCGCAACCAGCTGATGTTGGGGCGTGATCTGCTGGCCGAGCCGCTGCTGGCCGAGGTGCTGGAGGCGGCGCGCGACTCCGGCCGGCTGGCGCTGTCGACCAAGCTGGCCCTGCCTGGCCCGCAGACCGGCAACCCGGCCGGCTTCCTGATGGCCTTGCCGATCTACCGCGGCAATGAGCCGCCGGTCTCGGTGACGCAGCGGCGCGAGCGGCTGCGCGGCTGGGTGGTGGCGCCGGTGCTGGTGCAGGAGCTGATGGCCAGCCTCTACGGCGAGCTGCCGCCCGGCCTGCGGCTGACGCTGTACGACGGCCAGGAGCTGGCCGCGGACCGGCTGCTGTACCGCTCGGTGCTGGCGAGCGCGGACGAGCCCGTCCGGCCGCTGCTGCAGGCCCAGGAGTTTCTGGTGGTGGGCGGCCACACCTGGACGGTGAGCCTGCAGGCCCAGCCGCGTTTTGCCAGCCTGCGCGGCGCGCTCGGCACCGAAGCCGTCTTGCTGGCCGGCGCCGGCCTGTCGGGGCTGCTGTCGTTGCTGGCCTGGTTGCTGGCCACCTCGCGGGGCCGCGCGCTGGCGTTGGCCGAACGCATGACCCGGGCGCTGCGCGAGAGCGAGCAGCGCTGGGCCTTCGCGCTGGAAGGCGCCGGCGACGGCGTCTGGGATCTGCACACCGCCGACGGCAGCATCAGCAGCTCGGCGCGCTGGAAGACCATCATGGGGCTGCGGCCCGGCCAGGGCGAGCCGAATCTGTCGCAGCTGCTGGCCTGCACCCATCCCGAGGATCTGCCGCGCCTGCAGTCCGAGCTGCAGCGCTGCCTGGATGGGCACAGCCCCAGCCTGGTCAGCGAGTACCGGGTGGCCGGTGGCAGCGGCGGCTGGAACTGGGTGCTGGCGCGCGCCACCGTGGTCGAGCGCGGCGAGCAGGGCCGGCCGCTGCGCATCATCGGCACGCTGTCCGACATCAATGCGCGCCGCCAGTCCGAGGAGCGGCTGCGCTTCATGGCCCTGCACGACCCGCTGACCGAGCTGGCCAATCGCGCCCATTTCGACGAGCGCATGCATTTCGCGCTGGCCAATTCGCGCCGCTACAACGAGAACCTGGGCCTGATCCTGCTGGACCTGGACCGCTTCAAACCCATCAATGACCAGTTCGGCCATGCGGTGGGCGACCAGCTGCTGCAGACCGTGGCGCGCCGCATCAAGAGCTCGGTGCGCGAGACCGACACGGTGGGCCGCATCGGCGGCGACGAGTTCGTCGTGCTGCTGACCGGCCCGGTGACGCGTGAGACCGCCCAGCTGGTGGCCGACAAGATCTTCAACCAGGTGGCGCTGCCGATGGAGCTGAACGGCCTGCACATCGAGATCACCTGCTCGCTGGGCCTGGCGCTTTACCCCGAGGACGGTCAGGACGAACTGAGCCTGACCAAGGCGGCCGACGACTCGATGTACCGCAACAAGCGCGCCGGCCGGCGCCTGATGGGCGGCGAGGCCCGCTCGCCGGGCGAGTTCAAAGCCCCCTGACCAGATCCATCGCGTCCTCGATGCGCTCGACCGCATGCACGGTCAGCCCCTCGAGATCCTTCTTCGGCGATCCCTTTGGCATATTGGCCTTGGGCACGACGGCGACGCTGAAGCCCAGCTTGGCCGCCTCCTTGAGCCGCTCCTGGCCGCGCGGCGCCGGCCGCACCTCGCCGGCCAGCCCGACCTCGCCAAAGGCGATGAAGCCCTTGGGCAGCGGCCGCCCGCGCAGCGAGCTCTGGATCGCCAGGAGCACGGCCAGATCGGCCGCCGGCTCGCTGATGCGCACGCCGCCGACCGCGTTGACGAACACATCCTGGTCCATGGTCGCGACGCCGGCATGGCGGTGCAAGACGGCCAGCAGCATTGCCAGCCGGTCACGGTCCAGGCCGACGCTCAGGCGTCGCGGGCTCGGCCCGCCGCTGTCGACCAGGGCCTGCAGCTCGACCAGCATGGGCCTGGTGCCCTCCAGCGTCACCAGCACGCAGCTGCCCGGCACCGGCTCGCCATGGGTGGACAGAAAGATCGCGCTGGGGTTGGCCACGCCCTTGAGCCCCTTGTCCGTCATCGCGAACACGCCGATCTCGTTGACCGCGCCGAAGCGGTTCTTGATCGCGCGCACCAGGCGGAAGCTGCTGTGGGTGTCGCCCTCGAAATACAGCACCGTGTCGACGATGTGCTCCAGCACCCGCGGCCCGGCCAGCGCGCCCTCCTTGGTGACATGGCCCACCAGCACCATCGCGCAGCCGCTGGCCTTGGCCGTGCGGGTCAGATGGGCCGCGCATTCGCGCACCTGGGCCACCGAGCCGGGCGCCGAGCTGAGGTGCTCGGAGTAGACGGTCTGGATCGAATCGATCACGCAGAACGCCGGCTGCTCGACCTCGATGGTCGCCAGTATCTTCTCCAGGCTGATCTCGGCCAGCACCCGCACCTTGGCGCCGGCCAGGCCCAGCCGGCGCGAGCGCATCGCGATCTGGGCTCCGGATTCCTCACCGGTGACATACAGCACCGGCAACCGGGTCGACAGATCGTCGATCGCCTGCAGCAGCAGGGTGGACTTGCCGATGCCCGGGTCGCCGCCGATCAGCACCACGCCGCCGGCCACGATGCCGCCGCCCAGCACCCGGTCCAGCTCCTCCTGGCCGGTGGGGGTGCGCTCGAAGTCGCTGGCCTCGATCTCGCTGAGCGTGGCCACCGGCTGGCTCTTGGCCAGGGCCTGGAAGCGGTTCTTGCCGCCGCTGCCGCCGATTTCGGCCGGGCCTTCGATCAAGGTATTCCAGGCCCCGCAAGCCGGGCATTTGCCCAGCCATTTGGCGCTGGTGCCGCCGCAGTCGGAGCAGGTGAAGATGGTTTTGTCTTTGGCCATGGGGGGATTGTCGCTGGCGCTTGAGGCCGTCTGGCCGCCAGGCGCGGGCCTGCAGATCTTCCAAGCGATGGAAGATTGGCCCGGTTTGCGCTCGTTTGCCGCACGACGCTAAAGCCCGCGACAACGCTTGCGGGCCCGCCCGTGCTACAAAGCTTGCCTGCGGCGGGCGATGAGCCCGCCGTCTTGCGTTCAGGAGCAGTGGTGATGGACTTGTCGGTGTGGCTGGCTTTTTTTGCGGCGTCCTGGGCGATCAGCCTGTCGCCCGGTGCGGGGGCGATCGCGGCGATGAGCGCGGGGCTGAACCATGGCTTCAAACGCGGCTACTTCATGACCTTCGGCCTGGTGCTGGGCATCCTGACCCAGATCGTCGTCGTCGGCGCCGGCCTGGGCGCGCTGATCGCGGCCTCGTCGATGGGCTTTGCCATCGTCAAATGGCTGGGCGTGGCTTATCTGGTGTTTCTGGGCGTGCAGCAATGGCGCGCGCCGGCCAAGCCCATGGTGGCGGCCGATGCCGAGGGCGCCGCAGTGACGACGCGCGGCCGCCTGGTGCTGCGTGGCTGGGCCATCAATGCGGTGAATCCCAAGGGCACGGTCTTTCTGCTCGCCGTCGTGCCGCAGTTCCTGGATCTGGGCCGCAGTCTGGCGCCGCAATACCTGGTGATCGCCGCGACGCTGTGCTTCACCGACCTGGTCGTGATGGCCGGCTACACGGTGCTGGCCGCCAAGGTGCTGGCGGCGCTGCGCTCCGAAGCCCATCTGAAGCTGCTCAACAAGACCTTCGGCTCGCTCTTCATCGCCGCCGGCGCCTTGTTGGCAACCTTCAAGCGCGTGGCTTGAACCCCTTCCCCTATCTTTGAAGGCGGGCCGCCGGCGCCTTGGCAATCGGGCGGCCCGATTTTTTGATGCCCACCATCGCGCAGCAACGCTGGCTGTTCTGGATTCCCACGCTGATCTGGGCCAGCACCTGGCATGTGATCCTCTACCAGCTGGCCTCGCCGGTGCCGGTGCTGAACTCGGTGGCCTGGCGATTTGCGCTGGCGGCCCTGTTGCTGGTGGCCCTGGCGCGCTGGCGCGGCGAGAGCCTGGGCCTGCCGGCCTCGGCCCATCTCTTGATGGCGGCCACCGGCATCGTGCAGTACAGCGGCAATTACTGGTCGGTCTACGAGGCCGAGCGCCACATCCCCAGCGGCCTGGTGGCCGTGCTGTTCTCGCTGATGGTGTTCGGCAATGCGCTGTCGGGCCGGCTGTTCTTCGGCCAGACGGTGACGCGGCGCTTTCTGCTCGCGTCCAGCGGCGGGGTGCTGGGCGTGGTGCTGATCTTCTGGCCCGAGATCGCCGCCACCGGCGCGCGGCCGACGGCGGCGCTCGGTCTGGGCCTGGGCCTGCTGGCGGTGCTGTGCGCCTGCATAGGCAATGTGCTGACCCTGACCCTGACCCGGCGCCAGCTGCCCCTGGTGCCCATCCTGGCCTGGAGCATGGGCTATGGCGCGCTCTTCCTGCTGGCGCTGTCGCTGGGCAGCGGGGCCGGCCTGCAGTTCGACACCCGACCGGCCTATCTGCTGTCCCTGCTCTATCTGGCGGTGTTCGGCTCGGTGCTCGCCTTCGTGCTGTATTTCAAGCTGGCCCAGGCGCAAGGGCCGGCGCGGGCGGCGCTGACCGGGGTCGTGATCCCGGTGATCGCGCTGCTGATCTCGGCGGTCTTCGAGGGCTGGCAGCCGACGGCGATGTCGCTGGCCGGCATGGGGCTGAGCCTGGTTAGCCTGTACTTCGCGACGCGCGTCGCTACTCGGTGACCCGGCCCCGCCCGGCCTTGATGCCCGAACGCAGCGACTTGCCCTGCAGCCGGCGCTGCTGCGAACCATAGGTCGGCTTGGTGGCGCGGCGTGCCTTCGGCGTGTGGGCCACGCTCTGCACCAGGGCGACCAGGCGCTCGATCGCGTCGGCACGGTTCATCTCCTGGCTGCGGTGCTCCTGGGCCTTGATCACGACCACGCCCTCGCCGCTGATGCGCTGGTCGCTTAAGTGCAGCAGCCGTTCCTTGATCAGCACCGGCAGGCTGGAGCGCTGGATGTCGAAGCGCAGATGGACGGCGCTGGAGACCTTGTTGACGTTCTGGCCGCCGGCCCCCTGGGCGCGGATGAAGCTGAGCTCCAGTTCCCAGGGCTGTGGCTGCCAGTCGAGTTTCAACAAGCCCCCGGCTGACGGATCTGCTGGAAGCGCTGCTCCAGCTCCTGGCGCAGTTCGCGGCGCAGCTGGGCCGAGGCGAAGCGCCGGCATTCGTCCGGCGTCACCGGCTTCAGCGGCGGCACCTTGGCCGGCTTGCCGGCGTCGTCGACCGCCACCATCGTGAAGAAGCAGCTGTTGGCATGGCGCACGATCTGGCTGCGGATGTTCTCGGCCACCACCTTGATGCCGATCTCCATCGAGGAACTGCCGGTGAAGTTGACCGAGGCCAGAAAGGTCACCAGCTCGCCGACATGGATGGGCTGGCGGAACATCACCTGGTCGACCGACAGGGTCACGACATAGCGGCCGGCATAGCGGCTGGCGCAGGCATAGGCGGCCTGGTCCAGGAGCTTCAGGATGGTGCCGCCATGCACATTGCCGGAGAAATTGGCCATGTCCGGCGTCATCAGGACCGTCATGCTGAGTTGATGTGCGGGCATGTCCATCTGATTCACTCCATATGTTGAATCGTCACAGGCACTCTTCGTGCCAGCGCACACATCAGCTCGTAGCCTATCGTGCCGCCGGCCTTGGCCACCTCGTCGATCGCCAGCACCGCGCCCTTGGGGCCGCAGCCCCACAGCGTCACCTCGCTGCCGAAACCGGCCGAATCGGGGTTTGGCAGCTCGCTCAGGTCGACCGCCAGCATGTCCATCGAGACCCGGCCCACCGTGCTCGTGCGCTGGCCCCCGACCAGGATGGGCGTGCCGCTGGGGCAGTGGCGCGGATAGCCGTCGGCATAGCCGCAGGCGACGATGCCGATGCGCATCGGCCGCGCGGCGGTGAAGCTGCTGCCGTAGCCGACCGTGTCGCCGGGCTGCAGGTTCTGGATGGCGATGATCTTGGAACGCAGCGTCATCGCCGGGCGCAGGTCCCAGTGGGCGGCGTCGTGCTCGGGGTAGTCCGGCACGCCGCCATAGCTCATCACGCCGGCGCGCACCCAGTCGCTGCGCACCCGGGCCGTGTGGCGCAAGGTGGCGGCGCTGTTGCTGACCGAGCGCTCGCCGGGCAGGTCGGCCGCGACGGCGTCGAAGGCCGCCAGTTGGTGGGCGATGCCGTCGCCGCCCAGGCGATTCGCATCGGCGTCGGAGAAATGCGTCATCAGCGAGATCTCGTCGACCTGGGGCAGGGCGTTGAGCCGGTTCCAGGCGGCACGCAAGGCGCTGGGGGTGAAGCCCAGGCGGTTCATGCCGCTGTTCATCTTCAGGAAGACGCGGTGCGGCTCATGGGTCTTGTGCATCGCCAGCCAGTCGATCTGCTGCTCGCAGTGCACCGCATGCCAGAGCTTGAGCCGCGAGCACAGCTCCAGATCGCGGGTCTCGAAGCAGCCTTCCAGCAGCAGGATGGGACCGCGCCAGCCCAGCTCGCGCAGGGTCTGGGCCTCGGCAAGATCCAGCAGCGCGAAGCCGTCGGCGCCGCGCAGGCCCTCATAGGCCGCGGCCAGGCCGTGGCCATAGGCATTGGCCTTGACGACGGCCCAGACCTTGGCGTCCGGCGCGCAGGCGCGGGCGCGGGCGAGGTTGTGGGCCAGGGCGGGGACATGGATCAGGGCTTCGATAGGACGCGGCATGGGCCGAATTGTGGCATCGCCCCGGCACGCCGATGGTGCAGGCCCGCTGTCCCCCAAAAGGGGTGCATGCTATAAAGCCGCGCTCTTGCCCATTTGTGAAACTTTGCTTCCGGGGGCCAGGCTGGCCCCAGTTCCCGCAGCATTTCTACGCAGTTCACTCACGGGCAGATGAAAAAAGGTTTCTACACCATCATGTCGGCGCAGTTCTTCAGCTCGCTGGCTGATAACGCGCTGTTCGTCGCCGCCGTGGAACTGCTGCGCACCTCGGGCGAGCCGGAGTGGCAGCGCGCCGCCCTGGTGCCGATGTTTGCGCTGTTCTATGTGATCCTGGCGCCCTTTGTCGGTGCCTTTGCCGACGCGGTGCCCAAGGGCAAGGTGATGTTCTACTCGAACAGCATCAAGGTCGTCGGCTGCCTGATGATGCTGTTCGGCAGCCATCCGCTGATGGCCTATGCCATCGTCGGCCTGGGTGCGGCGGCCTACTCGCCGGCCAAGTACGGCATCCTGACCGAGCTGCTGCCACCCTCCCAGCTGGTCAAGGCCAATGGCTGGATCGAGGGGCTGACGATTGCCTCCATCATCCTGGGCGTGCTGCTGGGCGGGCAGCTGGTCGGCCCGCATGCCTCGGCCTGGCTGCTGAGCCTCGGCCTGCCCGGCATCCACAGCGCGCCGCAGGCGGCGATCGCCAGCCTGGTCGGGCTGTATGTGATCGCGGCCCTGTTCAATCTGCGCATCCCGCGCACCGACGCGCCGCTGCAGCCGGTGGGTCTGGGGCCGCTGGGCCTGGTGCGCGATTTCGCCAACTGCAATTCCCGCCTCTGGCAGGACAAGCTGGGTCAGATTTCGCTGGCCACGACGACGCTGTTCTGGGGCGTTTCCGGCAATCTTCGCTACATCGTGCTGGCCTGGGCCGCCGCCGCGCTGGGCTATGGCACGACCCAGGCCTCCAGCCTGGTCGGCGTGGTCGCGATAGGCACGGCGGTCGGTGCCGTCGTCGCCTCGATGTATATGCGGCTGGAGCGCGCCACCGCGGTGATCCCGCTGGGCATCGCGATGGGATTGCTGGTGATCTTGATGAATGTGATCAGCAATGTCTGGGTGGCCGCACCCTTTCTGATCGTGCTGGGCGGCATCGGCGGCTTCCTGGTCGTGCCGATGAATGCGCTGCTGCAGCATCGCGGCCACAACCTGATGGGCGCGGGCCGCTCGATCGCGGTGCAGAACTTCAACGAGCAGGCCTGCATCCTGGGCCTGGGCGCGCTCTACACCGGCATGACCAAGTTCGGCATGTCGGCCTTCGGCGCGATCACGATCTTCGGCATCGTCGTCGCCGGCACGATGTGGCTGATCAAGCGCTGGCACCACAACAACTGCCTGCGCCACCCCGAGGAACTGGAACGCCTGCTGAAGCTGGCGCGCAGCGACTGCCACTGAGGCCAGGCCCGGCCGTCTGCCGACGACCGGATACCTAGAACTGGCTCAGGAGCGAGCCCGGGACTGGGCCGGGCTGCGCGGCAGCGGCAGACCCGCGCGGTCCAGCACCGCCTCGATATGCTCCGACCAGGCCCGCGCGATCTTGAAGCTGCCGCTGTGGTTCAGGTGGATCTCGTTGTGCCAGTCGCCGCTGATGCCGGCACTGCCGGGCGTGGCCAGGGCCAGCGGCACGGCGGTGGAGTCGAACACATGCAGGCCCGGGTAGGCCGCCGTATCGGCCGCCAGGCCCTTCAGCAGCTGGGCCAGATGCATCACCATCAGGCGGCTGACTGCCGCCCAGTCGGCACTGGGGATGTTGTAGGCCTTGAAGGCCGGGTACAGCCAGGGCCCGGCGCCCTCGGTGCCGGCCGGACGCGGCATCGGCACCGCATAGCAGTGCATGAAGACCGGCTTGCCGGCGGCCGGCCCCTGGTCGCGCAGGCTCAGCAGATGGCGCAGATTGGCGCTCAGATAGGCCGCCAGCGTCTGCCAGCCCGGCTCCGAGAAATAGCGCGCCACGCCGTGCGAGGGCGGGCCCCACTCGGTCTGGTGGCGCAGCAGGCGCAGCTGCAGCGGGGTCAGCTCGGCCGCCGGGGTCGGGTCTTGCCCGGGGCGGGTCTCGGGGTGGGCCAGCACGCGGGCGGCGGCGATCAGGTCATTGCCGCCCACCGACAGCAGCACGCCGTCCCAGGCCGGCGCGTCGGCGCCGGTCAGCAGCCGCACGAAATCGGGCTGGGCCTGCAGATCGACCAGATGGGCCAGGCCCTCGCCCTGGCCGGCGCAGTTGACGGCCGCCGCCGGCTGCTTGAAGACCAGTTCCTGCAGCAGATTGGCATGGGCATCCAGCTTGGCGGCGGCGTTCGAGAACCAGGAGTCCCCCTGCGCCAGCAAACGCCAGCGATAGCCGTCCAGTGTGGGCGCCGGGTTCGACCGCAAGTCCCCCGGCGTGAAGCAGGCCAGATGATCCAAGAGCTGTTCTCCCATAGATAGTGTTGGTGCCGGCGCGCCGGGGCGACCCGCGTGCGCCCGCCGATTGGAAGGCCTAGGGCCGGCATTTCGCCATGCTATAAACCCTGGGCATTGTTGGCTGGCGGCGCACCGTCTAGCCAGCAATTTGCAGAGTTTTCCCCGTGCTTTGGGCCAGGATGTTGCGGCCAGCCAACCGGGCTTGCCTACCCCTAGCCGCTTCTGTTCACTTGGCCTACCTCGCGCTGATCTTCAATGCCCTGATCTGGGGGCTTTCCTGGTGGCCGTTCCGGCAGTTCCAGGCCGCCGGCCTGCACCCCTTGTGGGCCACGGTGACGCTCTATCTGATCTCGCTGGGCGTCATCAGCCTGAGCGCCGGCCGTGCCTGGCGCGAGTTCCTCGGCACCCCCTCGCTGTGGCTGATCATGCTGGCCGCCGGCGCCACCAATACCGCCTTCAACTGGGGCGTGGCGCTGGGCGATGTGGTGCGGGTGGTGCTGCTGTTCTATCTGATGCCGCTGTGGGCCGTGCTGCTGGCGCGGCTGATCCTGGGCGAACGGCTGACCGCGCTGGCCCTGCTGCGCATGGCGCTGGCGCTGGGCGGGGCGGCCGTGGTGCTGGCGCCCGAGGCGGGCGGTTTCCCGCTGCCCTCCGGCCTGGCCGACTGGCTGGGCGTGCTGGGCGGCTTCACCTTCGCGCTGAACAATGTGATGCTCAAGCGCGAATCACACCGGGGCGCCCATGCCCGGGCGCTGGCGATGTTCAGCGGCGGCGTGCTGGTGGCCGGTTCGGCGGCGCTGCTGATGGGGGCCCAAGGCCTGGTGCCCTGGCCCAGCCTGCCGGGCTGGATCTGGCTGCTGCCGCTGACCGGCATGGCCGTGCTGTTCTTCTTCTCGAACCTGGCGCTGCAGTACGGGGCCGGGCGGCTGCCGGCCAATGTGACGGCCATCGTGATGCTGGTCGAGGTGCCGGCGGCGGCCATCTCGGCGCTCTGGCTGGGCGGCGGCAGCCTGGACCTGAAGACCGCCATCGGCGGCGCCTGCATCGTCGCGGCCGCCGTGCTGGCGGCGCTTGAGCGCAACAGCGGCCATTGAGCTAGCATCTGGCGCCCAGACCCGAGGAGACCGCCATGAGCCAGACCGTCTACGACTTCCAGGCCCTGTCCATCAAGGGCGAACCGGCCGATCTGGCCAGCCAGCGCGGCAAGGTGCTGCTGATCGTCAACACCGCCAGCGCCTGCGGTTTCACGCCGCAGTTCGCCGGGCTGGAGCGGCTCTGGGAAGACTATGCGGCACGCGGCCTGGTCGTGGTCGGCTTCCCCAGCAACGAGTTCGGCGGCCAGGATCCCGGCAGCAACGAGGAGATCGCCTCCTTCTGCGAGCTCAACTACGGCGTCAGCTTCCCGATGATGGCCAAGATCAAGGTCAATGGCGCCGAGGCCCACCCCTTGTGGAAATGGCTGAAGGGAGAGAAGCCCGGCATCCTCGGCACCGAGGCGATCAAATGGAACTTCACCAAGTTTCTGGTCGGCCGCGACGGCCAGGTGATCAAGCGCTACGCGCCCAATGACGCGCCCGAGAAGCTGCGCGAGGACATCGAGGCGGCGCTCAAGATCTGAGCCACAGGCGCCGGTAGCCGCTGCGCAGCCGCCCCTCGGCCACCGCCTCGCGCAGCAGCGCGTTGACGGTCTGGCGCGACAGACTGGCCAGTGCGGCCAGATCGGCCTGGGTAGCGGCGATGGCCTGCCAGCCGTCGGCATCGGGCGGGCCGTCGGCACGCTCCCGCGCCAGCTGGGCCAGGGCCAGGCCGAAGCGCTGGGCCGCACTGCGGTGGCGCGAGGCCTCCAGCAGACCCAGGGTGCCGGCGTAGCGCTGGGCGAACTCGCTGAGCAGGGCGCGGGCAAAACCCGGCACCTCATCCATCAGGAGCCGATAGGCCTGCGGGCCGAACACCCATAGCCGGCTGGGCCGGCGTGCCAGCGCCTCGTAGGCCGAGGGCCGGCCGGTGGCGAAGGCGGCGAGGCCGAAGAGCTGGGGCGGCTGCACATGTTCCAGCACCGAGATCGTGCCATCGGCTGCGGTGAAGCGGGTCTCGATCTCGCCCTCGGCCAGGCCATAGAAGGCGGCGGTCGACTGGCCCTGGACGAACAGGCTGCGGCCGTGCGCCAGCCTGCGCTCGGTGACCAGGCTGTTCAGTCTCGAGCACGGGAGGGCGCTCAGCGTCAGCGCCGGGAAGTTGGCGCGCAGCAGGGTCGGCAGATCGTCTGACATGGCCCAATTGTCGGGTACCCGACATTGATCGCGGCGGCCCGGCCTTAGGCTTGCGTCATGAATGAAGAAAGCCAGACACTGGATCAATGGGCGGCTCAGTACCGTCACTTCGCCGAGGTCGAATGCCCGCAGGACCCGCTCTATGTGGCGATCTGCCGTAGCGTCGCCGATTCGCCCGAGCTGCTGGCCCTGATGGCCGAGGCGCCGGCCACGCAGCGCCGGCCCAATCTGCTGCTGGCGGCGCTGCACGAACGGATTCTCTCTGGCGCGGATCATGGGCTGGCCGCCTACTACCCCAGCGTCGGCGGCACCCGCCTGCCCGATGCCGAGCTGCCGGTCCGGCTGCTGGACTTCGTGCGCCGGCAGCGGTCGGCGCTGGTCGCGCAGCTGCGCTCGCGCAGCACCCAGACCAACGAGATCGGTCGCTGCGCGGTGCTGTGGCCGGCGCTGCAGCACATCAGCGCGCTGAGCGGCCGGCAAGACCTGGCCCTGCTGGACTTCGGCTGCAGCGCCGGGCTGAATCTGGGCGTCGACGCCTACCGCTATGACTACGGCGGCTTTGCGCTCGGCGCGCCGGCGGCCGCCGAGCGGCCGACCATCGGCTGCGACTGGCTCGGTGATGCAGCGCCGCCGCCGCTAAAGCCCTGGCGGCTGCACAGCCGCTTGGGCCTGGACCCGGCGCCCATCGATGTGCGGGACGAGGCTGCGGTGCGCTGGCTGCGCGCCTGCCTGTGGCCGCATGACCGCGAGCGCGCGCGCCGGCTCGATCAGGCCCTGGTGCTGGCGCGCACGGCCGCCCATCCGCTGCGCCGGGCCGAGGACTGCCTGGCCGAGATCGAGCCCTGGCTGGACGGCCTGCCGAGCGGCGTGCAGCCGGTGCTGTTCAACAGCTGGGTGCTGAGCTATTTCGATAGCGCAGCGCTGGCCCGGCATCGCGCCGAGGTCAAGCACCTGCTGCGCGAGCGCGGCCTGATCTGGCTCAGCGCCGAGGCCGCGCCGTTGCGCCCGCCGGGGCTGGCGCTGCCGGCGGCTTGCGGAGCCAGCGACACCTTGTGGACCCTGCAATGGGCCGCCGGCGCCCTGTGCCAGGCGGCGCTGGCCTGCTCGCATCCGCACGGTCGCTGGCTGCGCTGGCTGGCCCCACCGATTCGCGGGTGACCCTGTAAGAGTTGTCAGTGGCGCGCGCCGGCAAAGCAGACTCCGGCCTGTATGCTGGATCGTCAGGGAGATCCACCCGCCACGATGCGAGTCCGCCGTCACTGTTGTCTGCTGTTGAGTGCGCTGCTCTTGCTGCCGGCCTTGCAGGCCCAGCCGGCGCTGCTGCGTGTGGTGGGCAGCGCCGATCCGCCGTTCCGCATCTTTGCCGAGGGTGGGGCGACCGGGCTTTACTACGATCTGATGAACGAGGCGGCGCGCCGCCTGGGCTGGCGTGTCAGCTATGCCGAGGTGCCGTCGGCACGGGCCTTCAAGCTGATGGAGCAGGGCGAGGCCGATCTGATGCTGGGCCCGCTGCGCACGCCGGAGCGCGAGCTCTTTCTCAGCTACACCCGCATCGTGCTGCCCAGCGAGGACAAGGCCTTCTACACCCGGCCCGATGCCGCGCCGGTGCGCAGCCTGGACGACTTGGGCGGCCGCAGCATTGCCGTGCATCGCGGCAAGCGCTACGGCCGCGCCTTCGATGCCGATACCCGCTTGCAGCGCCAGGAGGTCAACGACTACCGGGCGGCGCTGGAGATGGTGGCGCGCGGCCGGCTCGACATCGCGGTGGCGCCGGAGCGCGAGGGCGATCTGCTGCTGCGCGAAACCGGGCTGGGCCTGATCAAACAGCCCTGGCTGCTCGCCGGCGAGCCGCCCCATGTGGTGCTGGCGCGGGCCTCGCCCTGGCTGGCCCGCCAGGCCGAACTGGAGCGCGCCTTCCTGGCGATGCGCGAGGACGGCGCCTGGCGCCGCATCCTGGAGCGCTACGGCCTGCGGGCCGGCCCATAATGCCGGCTGTCCCGATTGGAGTTGCACACCATGTTCAAGCACGTCGACGCCTACGCAGGCGACCCCATCCTGAGCCTCAACGAAGCCTTCCAGAAGGACGAGCGCGCGGGCAAGATCAATTTGTCGATCGGCATCTACTTCGATGACGACGGCCGCATCCCGATGCTGGACTCGGTGCGTCGCGCCGAGCTGGCCGTGGTGGCCGAGGCCGGGGCCAGGCCCTATCTGCCGATGGAGGGCGCGGCCAATTTCCGCAGCGCGGTGCAGGCCCTGCTGTTCGGCGAGCACCATCCGGTGCGCGCACGCACGGTGACGATCCAGAGCGTGGGCTCCAGCGGCGGCCTGAAGGTCGGCGCCGATTTCATCAAGCGCTACTTCCCCGACAGCGCCATCTATGTCTCCGATCCGACCTGGGACAACCACCGCGCGGTGTTCGAAGGCTCGGGCATAGCGGTCAAGACCTATCCCTATTACGACGCCAAGACCGGCGGTGTGCGCTTCGCCGACATGCTCGAAGCCATCCGTGCGCTGCCCAAGCACAGTGTCGTGCTGCTGCACGCCTGCTGCCACAACCCGACTGGCGTCGACCTGACCCCCTTGCAGTGGGACGAGCTGATCCCGGTGCTGGCCGAGCGCGAGCTACTGCCCTTCCTGGACCTGGCCTACCAGGGCTATGGCGAGGGCATCGAGGAAGACGCCTTCGCGATCCGCGCGATGGCCGACGCCGGCCTGTCCTTCTTCGTCGCCAACAGCTTCTCCAAGAGCATGAGCTTGTATGGCGAGCGCTGCGGCGCGCTGAGCGTGGTCTGCCCCGACGCGGCCCAGGCCGTCAACGTGCTGGGCCAGCTGAAATTCATGATCCGCCGCAACTACTCGAACCCGCCGCTGCACGGCGGCCAGATCGTGGCCCGCGTGCTCAGCGATGCGACGCTGCGGACGCTGTGGGAGGGCGAGGTGGCCGAGATGCGCCAGCGCATCATGGCGATGCGCAACAGCCTGTTCGAGGTGCTCAGCGCCAAGCAGCCGGGCCGCAATTTCGACTACTTCCTGACCCAGCGCGGCATGTTCAGCTACACCGGCCTGTCGGCCGAGCAGGTGGACCGACTGAAGAACGAGTTCGCCGTCTATCTGGTGCGCTCGGGCCGCATGTGCGTGGCCGGGCTCAACAGCAAGAATGTCGAGGCCACGGCCGTGGCGATGGCCGCCGTGCTCGGCTGACGCCGGGCCACATGTGGCCAGGTTATAGGCGGCGCTCGCGCTTTCATTGGTCCTGAGCCCGGCTTGTCCTTACTCTGCCGGCAGATCAGTGTCCAAGAGTCGGGATGAGTCAATATATTGTGGTGATCGGGGGCGGGGTGGTCGGCTTGACGACCGCCTGGGCCCTGGCCGAGCGCGGCCATAAGGTCACACTGCTGGAGCGCGAAGCCGCGCTGGCCTCAGGGGCCAGCCGTGCCAACGGCGGCCAGCTCAGCTACCGCTATGTCTCGCCGCTGGCCGACGAGGGCGTGCCGCTGAAGGCGCTGCGCTGGCTGCTCGATGCCGACGGGCCGCTGCGCTTCAAGCCCGAGTTGCGCTGGCATCAATGGGCCTGGATGCTGCAATTCCTGCGCGCCTGCCGCGGCCCGGTGAACCGCCGCACGACGGCGCGGCTGCTGGAGCTCGGCGCGCTGAGCCAGGCCGCGTTCGCCGAGCTGCATCGCAGCGCCCGCCTCGACGCCGACGACATCGCGCTGCGTGCGCCCGGCAAGCTGGTGGTCTACCGCAAGCCCGATGAATTCGCACGGGTGGCCGCGCGCGTGCGCGCTCATGGTGACGCGGCCGAGCGGGCACTGAGCCACGAGGAATGCGTGGCGCTGGAGCCGGCGCTGGCCGACGGCGATGCCCAGCTGGCCGGTGGCATCTTCACCGAGGGCGAGGCCGTGGCCGACTGCCACCGGCTGTGCCTGCAGCTGGCCGAGCGCCTGGCTCGGCATGGCCAGTTCCAAGGCGTCGTGCGGGCGCAGGCCCAGGGCTTTGTGCTCTCGCAAGGCCGGGCGGTGGCGCTGCAGACCGATGCCGGCGAGCTGCCGGCCGATGCCTTTGTGCTGGCCGCCGGCCTGCACAGCCGCGGCCTGGGCAAGAGTGCCGGCCTGAACCTGCCGATCTATCCGCTGAAGGGCTACAGCCTGACCGCGCCGATCGGCGCCCAGCATCGCCCGCCCGAGGTCAGCGTGACCGACTTCGAGCGCAAGGTGCTGTACGCCCGCATCGGTGAGCAGCTGCGCGTGGCGGCCATGGTGGACCTGGTTGGCAACGATGCCCGCATCGATCCGCAGCGCATCGCCTCCTTGCAGCGCGCGGTGCGGGCGATGTTCCCGCTGGCTGCCGACTACGAGGCCGCCAGCACCTGGGCCGGCCTGCGCCCGGCCACGCCCAGCGGCGCGCCCATCCTGGGCGCCAGCCCGGTGCGCAATCTCTGGCTCAATGTCGGCCATGGCGCCTTGGGCTTCACCTTCTCCTTCGGTTCGGCCCGCATCCTGGCCGAGCTGATCTCCGGCCGGCCCAGCCCGATCGCGCTGGACGGCCTGCGGCTGCCGGCATGAGCGCTCGGCTGATCCCCGCGCTGCCTTTCGGCGCGACGCTGGGCCTGATCGCGCCGGCCGGCCCGCCCGCCCCGGGCAGCCTGGAGCAGGTGCCGGCCCTGCTGGCCGCCCATGGCTTCAAGGCCAAGCTGTTTCCCGGCTGCGCCGGCCCCACGCATCTGGACTATTTGGCCGCCAGCGACGCGCAGCGCCTGGCCGATCTGCATGCCGCCTTCGCCGACCCCGAGGTCGACGCGGTGCTGGCGCTGCGCGGCGGCTATGGCTGCGCGCGGCTGCTGGAGCGGATCGACACCGACCTGCTGCGCCGTCACCCCAAGCTGCTGATCGGCTTCAGCGACATCACCGCCTTGCACGGGCTGCGCGACGGGCTGGGGCTGCCGGGCCTGCATGCGCCGATGCCCGCCTCCAACCTGCTCGACGCCGACGCGAGCGCTGACGCCCATGCCTTGTTCAGCCTGCTGCATCGGGGCTTCAGCGCCGGCGAGCAGATCGCACCGGCCCTGCCGGTCCATGGCCTGAACCAGGGTGAGCGCGCGGCGGGCCGCCTGATCGGCGGCAATCTGGCGGTCTTCGCGGCCCTGCTCGGCACACCCTGGGCGCCGCGCGCCGAGGGCGCGATCCTGTTCATCGAAGATGTCGGCGAGGCGCCGTACCGGGTCGACCGCCTGCTGGTGCAGCTGCGCCAAGCCGGTGTGCTCGACGCGGCGGCCGGCTTCCTGATCGGCAGCTTCAGCGACGCCGAATCGCCCGACGCGGTGCTGGCCGATCTGCTGAGCCCGCTGGGCAAACCGATGCTGGCCGGCTGGCCCTCGGGCCATTGCCGTCCGCATATCGCCTTGCCGCTGGGCTTGCAGGTCGAGATGGATGTCGCGGCAGGCTGCCTGACCCTGCTCTGAGCGGGCCGCGCGCTACGCTGTTCTGGGGATGGCGGCCGGCCGCCCGGCCGCAAGAATGGCAGCCTTGTCCCATTGATGTCCGGGAGATCGCCATGCTGCCCCACCATCCCACACGTGCGCTCGGACTGGCCGCAGCGCTGTTCGCCCCGCTATTTGCGCCGGTCTGCTGGGCCCAGGACGGACTGCTAACGCCGCAGGAGATCCAGCAGACCCTGGTCGGCAAGAAGCACCGCTCGACCATCAAGGCCAGCGGCGTAGTCACCCAATGGGAGATGCGCGCCGACGGCACGATGCAGCTCTTCTATCCGGGCGGCAATGACAGCGGCACCTGGCGCCTCGACGACAAGGGCTACTGCACGATCTGGCGCAAGATGCGCGAGGGCAAGGAAGGCTGCTTCACCGTGCGCCGCCAGGGCGACCAGCTGGAGATCCTGAATGCCGAGGGCGTGGTGGGCTCGACGATCAGCTTGGCGAACTGAGGGGAAAAAAGCCCTCACCGCTTGCGCCGTGAGGGCTTCTCGCTCGATGCCCGGCCGTCGCCGGGCCCGTGATCAGAAGAACTTGTGGCTGATCGCGGCCGTCAGTGCGCGGCCACGCGGGTCGCCGACGCGCGCGTCCCAGCCCGCGCCCGCGACATTGTCGGGGTGGTGAGCCGAGAACGAGGGATCGCGGTTGAACAGATTCTTGATACCCAGCGTGATCGTCGTGTTCTTGAAGCCCTCGTAGCTGGTCGAGAGGTTGTGGCGCAGGTAGGCCTTGACCTTGGGGTTGAAGGTCGAGGGCATGGTGCGACCCGAGACATCGTCCTCGTAGCCATCGGAGTAGGTCTGCGACACCGTGCCGCTCCAGGGGCCGCGGGTGTAGCTGAGGCTGGCGTTGTGCTTCCAGCGCATATACAGATCGCGGCTGCTGAACTTGCCGACCATGTCCACATAGGGCTGGCTCTCCAGCGTGCGCGTCTTGTAGCTGTCCATATAGGTGCCGCCGATGCGCCCGGTCACACGGCCGCCGGCCAGCGCGCCGCGCAAGGTCAGGGCCAGATCGACGCCCTGGGCGATGTCGCCGGCGGCGTTGATCAGGCCTGCACGGATGGCCACAAGGCTGCCATCGGGCGCGCGCCCAAAGCTGCCGGGGAACTGGCTTGGGTTGTCCAGCACCTGGGTGTCGGTCAAGGCCAGGATGCGGCCGACGCGTTCGACCTTCCAGAAGTCGGCGCTGGCGGTGATCCAGTCGGTGGGTTCGAAGACCACGCCGAAGGTCGCCATCTTGGCGGTCTCGGGCTGCAGATCGGGATTGCCGCCCGCAAACACTGCATAACGCTTGGGTGTGCAGTACAGCGGGTTGCCCGGGTTGGCCGGGCACATCACCGGGTCGACCCGGTCGCTGGTGGTCTGGGATTCCAGGGTCGGGCTGTTCAGCTGGTTGAAGCTGGGCGCGCGGAAGCCCTCGGTGTAGGAGCTGCGGAACATCAGCGACTTCAAGGGCTGGTAGCGCAGCGCGAACTTCGGGTTGGTGGTGCCGCCGAAGTCGCTGTACTCGTCGTGACGGACCGCGATGGTCGCTTCCAGGTTCTTGAAAATCGGGATCGCGAGCTCTGCAAACAAGGCCTTGATGTCGCGCTTGCCTGGCTTGATCGAGCCATCGCCCGGCGCCAGGAACACATTCGAGATCAGGTCGGCACTGCCGTTGAAGTTGTAGGTTTCGCGGCGCAGGTCAAAACCGAAGGCCGCGCCCACCGGACCGGCCGGCAGCGTGAACAGATCGCCGGTGATGGTGCCGTCGACCTGGCTCAGCTTGGACTTGCCGCCGTACAAGGTGGTGCCGGTGGCCGATGCGCCGGCCAGCAGGGCCATGGCCTCGGGCGTCTGGGTCTGGCCGGGTTTCAGCCAGGGATTGAGCTTGCCGGACGCCATGGCTGCGGCGAGCTTGTCGAAGAACATATAGCCACCGGCCAACTGGGACTTGGCTTCGCTCTCGGCGGTGGAGACACCCAGCTTGTAGTCCCAGCCTTTCAGGCTGCCCTCCAAGCCGATCAGCAGACGACTGGCCTCGGATTCGGTCTCGATGATGCGGTCACCGCACTCCACGCAACGCCAGGCATAGGCAATGCCCTTGGTCTTGTCGAAGCCTGGCACCAGGCCGGTCAGATCCTGGTAGTAGGGGCCGTTCACCGGGTAGTAGGCGCCCTTGCCACCATTCGAATTGCGGAAGGCCAGCGTGGAGTTGTTGATCTGCACCGGCTCGAAGGACTTGCGCGAGGTGGTGCGGGAGTTGACGAATTCCAGAATCGCCGTGGTCTCGTCGTTGATCGCAAACATCGCGCGCGACACCAGATTCTGCCGCTGCACCGGTTGGATCAGCACCGCCGCGCCGTTGTAGTCGTAGGTGCAGCCATGGGTACGGCCGACATTGCTGGTCCACAGATCGGCGCGGTACTGCATCATGCCCGGTCCGCTATCGCAGTTGCCCTGCAGGCTCAGCAGGTTGGCGGTGTTCTTGTTGTTGGCACCGCTGCCGGCCAGCGTGAAGTTCTGGAGCGCGCTGCCGGTGCCGACCACCTGGGATGCGAAGGGCGTGCCGACGGTCTCGGGCGCGATGCCGCGAGCCGGCTGATAGCCGTTGACGAAGTTGCGCTGGCCCGGCATCAGCTTGTCCTGGTCGTCGAAGGACAGGTTGACCAGGATGTTGTAGCGGTCCTTCTGCAGATCGCCCTTGCCGCCCAGCAGAGACACCGTGGTGATGCTGCCACCGCCCTCGGTGGGCAGGTCGGTGAACATGCGGACCTCGGCGCCGCTGTAGTTGCGGCGCAGGATGAAGTTGATGACGCCGCCGATCGCATCGGTGCCGTAGATCGCGGAGGCGCCATCGGTCAGGATTTCAACGCGCTCGACCGCCGCCATCGGGATCGAGTTCAGATCCACCGCGCCGCCCTTCAGGCCGTGCACCGAGGTGCGGCGGCCGTTCAGCAGCACCAGGGTGCTGCCGGCGCCCAGACCGCGCAGATTGGCGCTGGCGGCGCCGTTGTTGCCGCGTTCGGCGGTCGACATGATGCCGACCTGGGAGGTCATATTGTCCAGACCGGTGCCACTGATCGCCAGCGACTCCATCAGCTGCTCGGCACTGGAGATGCCGGCGCGCTGGATGTCTTCCTTGCTGATGACCTGTACCGGCAGCGCGCCCTCGCTGGCGATGCGCTTGATGCTGGAGCCCGTGATCTCGACGCGCTCCACCTTCTGGACTTCGGACGCCCCTTGCGCCCAAGCCATGCCAACGAATTGGGCGCCGATACCGATCAGCGCAAGACTGCGCGCGAGTTTCTTCAGTTTCACGGTTACTCCTTTTTTGACTTGTGCGGCGCTGCTGGAGCGCCCCCGAACGATGGATGGATTGCTGACTGCATTCATGATCAAGCACACCCCGGGTTTGCCACCATAGGGCTGGCACCTGTTTGTTGCGCGGGCCCCGATGAATGCTTGTCGCCCGCATATAACCTGTTGGAATGCGGGCCGGGATTGTCGCGTCTGCCGGGCCATTCCTGCCGGCTCGGGTGGGGGCGCAATAAGTTATGAGCAGGCGGCGTCCCGGGGCGCGCGGTGCCGATAAAGTCGGCGGGCTGCTGAATCCATCGAGCCCACCCATGCTGCTGATCACCGAAGCCCAGGTCGCTCAGGCCTTGAGCCTGGCCCCGGCCGCCGCCGTCCACGCGGCGCTGCGCCAGGCCTTTGTCCAACTGGCCGAAGGCCGGGCCGCCGTCTTGGCGCGCGGCCGAGCCGGTGCCAGTGCCGCCGATGGCGCGGCGCTGATGGTCAGCGCGATGGGCGCTGTGCAGGGCGATGTGCTGGGCACCAAGGTCTACTCGACCCACAACGGCCAGTTCCAGTTCGTCATCACGCTGTTCGACAGCGCCAGCGGCGCGCCGCTGGCCACGCTGGAGGCCAATGAGCTGACCCGGCTGCGCACGGCGGCCACCACGGCGCTGGCGGTCGACGCGCTGGCCGCGCCCGACGCCCGGGTGCTGGCCCTGTTCGGCGCCGGCATCCAGGCGCGCGCCCATGCCCAGGCCTTGCGCGGGCTGCGCCGGTTCGAGCGCGTGCTGGTGTGCGCGCGCAGCGGTGGCGAGGCCTTTGCCGCCGAGCTCGGGGCCGAGCTTGTCGATGCCGCCAGCGCCGCCGCCCAGGGCGATGTCATCGTCACCTGCACCCGCGCCAGCGAGCCGCTGTTTGACGGCGCCCTGGTGCGGCCCGGCGCCCTGGTCGCGGCGGTCGGTTCGAGCAAGCCGGCGGCGCGCGAGCTGGACGACACCTTGCTGGCGCGAGCGGCGGCCATCGTGGTCGAGTGGCTGCCGGCCGCCCGGGCCGAGGCCGGCGAGCTGGTGCGCGCCGCACCCGGCGTGATCGCGCCCGAGCGCCTGATCGAGCTGGGCAGCCTGCTGGCCGCGCCGCGACCGCACGACCCGCAGGCCATCACCGTCTACAAGAGCGTGGGCATCGGGCTGGAAGACGTGGCGCTGGCACGCCTGGTCCATCAGTCCCTGACGACCGGCTGAGGAGGCCGCGACGATGTGGAAGATATCCCTGAGCCTGCTGCTCGCTGCGCTGAGCCTGGCCGGCTGCGCCAGCCTGGAGCCCGCCGCGCCGGCGCTGCCCACCGAGGTCAGGACGGCGCTGGACGCTGCCGGCATGCCCGAGAGCGCGCTGGGCGTCGTGGCCTTTGCGCTCGACGCGCCGGAGCAGGGCCTGCGCTTGCAGCCGGATCGCTCCATGCAACCCGGCTCGGCGATGAAGCTGGTGACGGCCATCGTCGCGCTGGACCGGCTGGGCCCGCACAGCCGTGGTCGCAGCGAGCTGCTGGCCGAGGCCGCGCCGCAGGGCGAGCGGCTGGCCGGCCCGCTGTATCTGCGCGGTGGCGCCGACAGCGACCTCGACTGGGGGGCGCTGGGGCTGATGCTGCGCCAGTTGCGCGAGCAGGGCGTGCGCGAGATCCAGGGCGGCCTGGTGGTGGACCGCCAGCTCTTCCATCCGGCGCGTGCGGACCTGGGTGCCGCGCCCTTCGACGAGGCGCCCGAGTTCCCCTACAACGTGATCCCCGATGCGCTGAACCTGAACGGCCAGCTGCTGCGCTACCTGCTGCAGTCCGACGGCGAGCGGGTGCAGGCCCGGCTGTTCCCGGCCTGGCCCGGCATGCGGGTCGACACCAGCCGGCTGACGCTCAATGAGCGGTCCTGCAAGGACTGGGAGCGCGACTGGCGGGTGCCCGAGCTCGGCCGCGATGCGGGCGGCGAGGTCGTCTTCCTGCGCGGTGCCTTTCCCAAGCACTGCCGCGTCGCGCCCGATCTCAATCTGGTCGACCGCCAATGGCTGGCGGCGCAGTCCCTGCGCCAGCTCTGGCGCGAGCTGGGCGGCGTGATCGAGGGCCCGGACCGCGAGGCCGCGACGCCGGCCGGCGCCGTCGTGCTGGCCAGCCACCAGGGCCGGCCGCTGATCGAGGACCTGTTTCCGATGATGAAGCGCTCGGACAACGCGCTGACCCGGCTGACCTATCTGCGCCTGGGTGCGGCCGCAGCGGCGCCCGGCGAGCCCACGGCGGTGGCGGCCGAGCGCGTGGTGCGGGCCTGGTTCGCCGAGCAGGGCATTGCCGACCAGGGCCTGGTGCTGGACAACGGCTCCGGCCTGTCGCGCAGCGAGCGCATCACGCCGGCCCAGCTGGCGGCCCTGCTGCAAGCGGCCCAGCGCGGCCGCCATGGCCCCGAGCTGCTGGTGAGCCTGCCGGTGGCCGGCGTCGACGGCACCTTGGCGCGGCGCTTCAAGGGCGGGCCGGCCGAGGGCCGGGCACGCCTGAAGACCGGCACCTTGCGCAATGCGATGGCGCTGGCCGGCTATCTGCCTGATGCTCGCGGCCGGCTGTGGGTGGTGGTGGCCTTGCTGAACGACGAGCAAGCCGCAGCCAAGGGGCGGCCGGTGCTGGATGCGCTGATCGAGTGGCTGGCGCGGCGCTGAGCGCGGCGGCTCAGGCGGGCGCCCACTCGATCTCGAAGCAGCTGCCACGGCCCGGTTCGCTGTCCACGCTCAGCCGTGCCCCGAGGCGCTGGCTGCAGGTCACATAGGCGATGAACAGACCCAGGCCGCTGCGGCCGCGGCCGAACTGGCTGGAGACATAGGGGTCGAAGATGCGCAGCAGCAGCTCGGGCGCGATGCCGGCGCCGGCATCACGCACGCGCAGGCGCTGCAGTGTCCCGGCGGCGGCGTCGATCTCGACCCGCAGCTCGCCGGGCCCGCCGCCGTAGGCGTGCTGGCGGGCGTTGTCGAAGAGCTGGGTCAGCACCTCGCCCAGGGCCTCGGGCGCGACCATGGCGCGCAGGTCGGGGTCGAAGTCCAGCCGCAGCTGCAGCGCCTCCTCGCCATCCTCGGCCCGGCCGCGTTGCCAGATCGACTGCAGCAGCGCCGCCAGCTGCACCGGCTGGCGCGGCTCCGCATCGACCCTGAGCTTGCCGTAGCTGGACAGCAGGGCGATGGTGCGCTCCAGGCTGCGCGTCACCAGCGCGCAGGACTGCTGGCATTGCTGCAGCAGGCGCTCGAACTGGCTGCGCGTCAGCCGGCCGGCCGCGCTGTCGCCGGCCAGCTGCTGCAGCTGCTCGGCGGCGGTGCTGGCGGCCGTCAGCGCCGAGCCCAGCGGGGTGTTCAGCTCATGGGCCACACCGGCCACCAGGGCACCCAGGCTGGCCAGCTTGCCGGCCTCGACCAGGCGCTGCTGCAGCGCCTGCAGGCGCCGCATGCCTTCGGCCTGGGCGGCCGCATGCTGCTCGGCGCTGAGTCGTTCGGCCTGGGCATGCTCCAGCTGCAGGCGCTGGTGATGCAGGGTCAGGTCTTGTCGGGCGGCCTCGCGCACATCGTCCAGCTGCAGCTCGTAGGCGCGCGCCTGCGCGGCCAGGGCCTCGTCGACCCGACCCAGCCGGGCCAGCAGCGGCGCCAGCTGCTTGAGCCGGCGCGAGATCTGCGGCAGCGCATGGCGCTGTTCGTAATGCGCCAGCACCTCCTGCAAGGCCTGCACCGCCGCCTCGGTCCGGCCGCTGGCCGCCAGCCAGACGCCCTCGGCGCAGCGCATCTCGGTGCGCGCCATCGAGACCTTGTCGCCGCCGCGGGCCACATAGTCGAAGCCGCGCGCCAGATCGGCGGCGGCCGCCTCCAGCTGGCCCAGCGCGACCTTCTCCTCGATCACGCCGGACAAGGCATTGGCCGCCGCGCCCCAGCGCTGCTGCGCGGCATTGACGGCCACGCCCTCGTCCAGCGCGGCCAGCGCCGCCGCCGGCCGGCCCAGCGCGCGCTCGCACTGCGCGATGCCGACAAACATCTGCGCCCAGGGGCCGGCATCGCCGCTGGCGCGGCACAGCGCGATCGCCTCGCGGCGCACCGCGATCGAGCGCTCGAACTGCTGCAGGCGCTGCAGCGCAAAGCCCAGCTGCATCAGGGCCTGGGCCAGCAGGGCGGGGCTGCCATCGGCGCGCGCCAGACCCATGCCGCGCTCCAGCGCCTGCAGGCCCGGCTCGAAGCGGCCGCCGCGCACATGGCTGCGGCCCAGCGCCACCTGCAGCGTGCTCTGTGCCGCCCGGTCGCCCAGGGCCTCGGCCCAGGGCAGGGCGCTGGCGACCAAGGCGTCCAGCTCCGGATAGCGCATGGTCTCGGTCAGCAGCTCCACCAGCAGCAGCGCCAGATCGACCCCGGCCGCGCTGGCCGGCTCGGGCGGCAGCGCCGCGAAATACTGCAGCGCCGGCTCCACCAGCTCGGACGCCAGCGTGGGCTGGGCCAGATAGCGCGGTCGCTGCTGCGCCAGCCAGTCGGAGAGGGAGTCTGCAGGGCTCATGTCGAGTGATTCTGCCTGCAGCTCAGGCAGACACCGGCCACTCGATCTCGAAGCGGCAGCCCTGGCGCGGCCGGCTCTCGACGCGGATGCGGCCGCGCAGGCGCTGCATCACGGCCGCCTGCGCGATGAACAGGCCCAGGCCGCTGCGCCCGCGGCCGAACTGGCTGGACACATAGGGATCGAAGACGCGCGGCAGCAACTCCGGCGCGATGCCGGCGCCCTGGTCCTGCACCAGCAGCCGCGCCTGCCCCTCGCGCACGCCGGCCTGCACCCGCACATGGCCCGGCGCACCGGGCGCATAGGCATGGCGCTCGACGTTCTGGAACAGCTGCACCAGCACCTCGCCCAGGGCCTCGGCATGGGTGTGCAGCTCCAGCGCCGCGTCCAGCTCCAGGCACAGCCGGGTGCCGGGGCTCAGCGCCCGCTCCCAGGCCGAGCGCACCAGCGTGTCCAGGCGCAGGCGGCGCGGCAGATCGGGGGCCTGGCCGGCCGCCTGGTAGGCCTGCACCAGGGCCAGGGCCTGTTCGATATTGCGCCGTGCCAGCTCGGCGCCCTGCTCGCAGCTGTGCAGATCGCTGAGGAAACGGCTGCGCGACACGGCCCCGCCGGCCACGCAGCTGCCCAGCGCGCGGCTCAGGTCGGCGGCCGTGCTCAGCGCGGTCAGCGCGGTGCCCAGCGGGGTGTTCAGCTCATGCGCCATGCCGGCCAGCAGCTGGCCCAGGCTGGCCAGCTTGCCGGCCTCCAGCAGCTCGGCCTGCAGCTCGCGCTGCAGCGCCAGCGCCTGCTCCAGCGCGCCGTTCTTGGCCTCCAGCTCCAGCGCATGGGTCTCGCTATGGGCCTGCTGGCTGCGCGCATGGGCCAGCTCGGCGCGCTGCAGCTGGGCGGCGGCGTCCTGGCGGCCGGCCTCGCTGACCTCCTCCAGCTCCAACGCGTGGGCCTGCTCCAGCGCCGCGCAGGCTGCCGCGGCCCGGCCGTCCTGCAGCAGCCAGGGCACGGTCTGGCGGATGCGCCGCGCCACCTGACGCCGCATCGACCATTGCCGGCTCTGCGCCACCACCTGCTGCATCAGCTCGACCGCGCGTGCGAACTCGCCGCGCCGGGCCGCCAGCAAGGCCTCGGCCGCCAGCAGCTCCTTGACGATGCGTTCGGCCCCGGGGCCGGCCAGCGCCAGGCAGCGCCGGCCCTCCAGCAGCGCGGCCTCGGCGGCCGCCTCGTCCTCGCGGGCCAGGCTCTCCTCGGCCACACCGGACCAGCTGTTGACCGCCGCGATCCAGCGCCGCTGCGCCATCGCCATCTGCGCGCCCTCGCGCAGCGCCGCCAGCTGGGCCTCGGGCTCACCTAAAGCGCGGTGCGCCACCGAGATCGACACCAGCAGATCCACCCAGCGCCCGCCATCGCCGCCGCTGGCCGCCAGCCGCAAGGCCTCGCGCATGCAGGCGATCGCGCGCCGCCATTCGCGCTGGGCCGACAGGGCCTGGCCCAGCACGCGGGCGCGGTGCGCCTGGTCGGCCGGCTGCGGGCTGGCCTCGCTGAGCGCCGTCAGCGGCTCCAGCAGGGCCAGCGCCTCGCTCAGGCGGCCAAAGCGCAGATGCATGCGGCAGCGCAGCGACAGCGCCGCGACGCGGCTGCTCAGCGAGCCATGGCCGGCCAGCAGCCAGGGCAGCACCGGATCGAGCACCGCCTCGATCTGCTCCGAGCGCCACAGCTCGCCCAGCATCTCGGCCAGGTGCTGGGCCAGATCGACCGCGAAGTCGCTGGGCCCCTCGGCCAGCACCTGATCGAGCAAGGCGCGCGCCGGCTCGATCAGCACATCAGCGGCGCAGGGCTCGGCCAGATAGGCCTCGCGCTGGCCTTGCAGCCAGCGCGCGCGGGCCTCGGGCGATGAGGGGCTGGCACTGCGCTCGGACATGGACCTGTTCGTGATGCTGGAGCTCAGGTCGATTCTGCGCCATTGCGCCGGGCCGTTGGCTGAGGCAGACCCTAGGTCACCACCGGCCTCAGGATCTGCAGTGTGCCGGCGTCGGCGTCGATCTCGGCGTCGGCGCCGACCGGTATCGTGAACTTGCGCTTGATGTGGCCGATCATCGCGCCGCGATAGACCGGCACCTTCAGCGGCAGGAAATAGTCGTCGAAGACCTCGTCCAAGGTCAGCGTGCCGAAGCCGTCGCCGGGTTCGCATTTGGTGAACTTGCCGATCACGATGCCGGCCAGCTGCTCCAGCACGCCGGCCAGGCGCAGGGTCGACAGCATGCGGTCGACCCGGTAGATGTATTCGTTGATCTCTTCGAGGAAGAGGATGGCGCCGCGGCAGTCGGGGAAGTAGGGGGTGCCGACCAGCGAGGCCAGCACCGCCAGATTGCCGCCGACCAGAGGGCCGCGCGCGCGGCCGCCGCGCAGGGTCGTGATGCGGTCCTGGGTCTGCACCAGATGGTCGCCGCGCTCGCCGGTCGGGTTTTTCAGCAGCGGGGCCTCGGCGTCCATCACCAGCGCGCGGAAGTGCGCGACGCTGAAGGCATTCCATTCCGACCCCGCCACCGGCGCATGAAAGGTCACCAGGCCGCTGCGCTGATGGATCGCGTTGACCAGGCTGGTCAGGTCCGAGAAGCCGCCGAAGAACTTGGGCTGGCGCGCGATCAGCGCATAGTCCAGCCGGTCGACGATGCGGTTGCAGCCGGAGCCGCCGGTCATCGCGAGAATGCCGGCCACCTGCGGGTCGGCGAACAGGGTGTTGATGTCCTCGGCGCGCTGCGCGTCGCTGCCGCCGAACTGGCCGTAGCGGCCGCGCAGATGGGCACCGTGCCTGACCTTGAAGCCCAGCGCTTGCAAGGCCTCGGTGGCAATGGCGATGGGCTCGCGCTCGTAAGTGGCGTTGGCCGGGCTGACCAGGGCCATGGTGTCGCCGGGCTGCAGGCGCTTGGCGTAGATCGCGGGGCGACGGGCCTGGGGCAGTGCCGGGGCCAGTACTGGGGCTGTAGCCAGTCCTGCGCCGGCGATCAGCGACTGAGCAAACTGGCGCCGTGGCAGGGTCATGTCTTGCCTCAAAGAACGCGCGGCAGGTCGCGGCGCACCGCGACCCGGTCGCCGAAGTCGAAATGCCACCATTCGGTGGCGATGCCCTGGAAACCGGCCTCGCGCATCGCCGCGCGCAGCCAGCCGCGCTCGGTCAGCTGGGCGGCGCTCAGCAGGCCGCGCGCCAGATGCTCGGCCTCGTGGTCGGGGTGCGAGGTCAGCGCCATCTCGTCGAAGCCCGAGCCCATATCGACCTCCTGACCCTGCGGGTCCAGCAGGGTTGCATCGACCGCCATGCCGAAGCTGTGGATGGAGCCGCGCTCGGGGTTGGCCAGATACAGGGTCAGCGGTGTGCCCTGCAGCTCGGCCCACAAGACTTCCTGCACCCGCTGCGGCCGCAGCGCGTCCAGCACCCGCAGCCGGTAGCCGGGGCGGTGGGCGGCCAGCCAGGCGGCGGCGCGCTCCAGCGCATCGGCGGCCTCGCGGCGCAGATAGCTGCAGTCCAGCCCGCCATAGACATTGCGGCCGACGAAGTTGTCGCGCGTGGCGTAGCGCAGGTCCACCTCGATGCCGGGAATGCTCAGCAGCGCGCGGAAGTCGGGGTGGCCCGGCACGTTCTCGCAGGGAATCATCGTCACAGGCTTTCCAAGTTCTGTTTGGCGGCCTCGCCCAGGTACTTGACGAGGCGGCGCGCGCTCTGCGCCAGCGGCGCGTTGGCGGCGGTCAGCAGATAGAGCTGCACGGGAATAGCCGGGGCCAGCGGACGCAGGCGCACGCGGCTGCGGTCGGCGCTGGCGGCGGTGAAGGGGTCGACGATGCTCATGCCGACGCCGGCCTCGACCAGGGAGCGCGCCAGCTGGTAGGTCTGCACCGTCAGCCGGCTGACCGGCTGCAGGCCCAGGGCCTCGCAGGCATTCATCACCACATTGCCCAGCGGGTCCTCGGCCGGCAGCGCCACCAGCTCGGTGCGGATCTGCTCCAGCGGCAGCGGCCCGTCCTCGGCCGCCTCGGGCGAGCCGACGGGACACAGCGCGATCATCGGCCCGCTGGCCAGCACCTCGGTCTTGATGCCGGGGTGGCGCGGGTCCTGTAGCGACAGCGCCAGATCGGCCTCACCCAGCAGCAGGGCCGAGACGATTTCCCGCGTGTGGTTGGTGGCCAGCGTGCAATGGCCGGCCGGGTAGGCGCGGCACCAATGCGTCATTGCCGCCGGGATCACCGAGGCGCCCAGGGTCGGCGTCGCGACCAGTCGCACCTGCTCGGACTCGCCGCTGCGCAGATTGGCGGCCAGGCGGCGGATCGCCACGAGGTCGCGGTTGAGCTTGTCGATCTCGACGAACAGGCGCTCGGCCTCCGGGGTCGGATAGAGCTTGCCGCGCACGCGGTCGAACAAGGCCATGCCCAGCTGCAGCTCGCAGTGCTGCAGCACCTTGGTGACGGCCGGCTGCGAGATATGCAGCAGCTGGGCGGCGCCGCTGATCGTGCCGGCCTGCATCACCGCGTGGAAGACCTCGATATGGCGCAGCCGCATGGTCAGGCCCGTGCGTGCTGACAGCAGCGGTTCAAGGGGCGGGCGAGGGACGGGGAGGGCTTCATGGCGCGGGAGCAATGGTCGGAGAGCGTGCCGACGCTCGCAACTGAATAGGGCTGGACAGAATATAACTTTTGGTTATCCGCTGCCGGGCGCAGCCCGCACGGCCATGAAAAAGGCAGGTCGGTGACCTGCCCGGCGCTTCAAGCCTGACCCTGCCTCAGAACTTGTAGCGCGCCTCGAGGTAGTACTGGCGGCCGCTGGCATCCACCTTCTGCTGTTCGGCCTCGCTGTAGCGGTAGGTGGCACGTACCGGGTTCAGCAGATTGGTGGCGTTGAACGAAAGTTGCAGCGCATCGCTGATGTTGTAGTTCATCGAGAACGCGAGATTGGAGACCGGCGCGGCCATGGTCGGCGCGGTCGGCATCGCGACGCCGTTGATCA
The DNA here is from genome assembly GCF_040187885.1 of Roseateles cavernae. Classification (NCBI taxonomy): domain Bacteria; kingdom Pseudomonadati; phylum Pseudomonadota; class Betaproteobacteria; order Burkholderiales; family Sphaerotilaceae; genus Roseateles; species Roseateles cavernae. The sequence continues at coordinate 433,383 of NZ_JBDPLH010000001.1, read as the reverse complement.
CGCTCTGGCCCTGGCTGTTGGCAGTGGGCGAGGGCGCGGTCGAGCTGGACACGTACTCGCTGCGGTAGTTGTAGACCAGACGGGCACTGAACACATCGTTCTCGAAGTAGCCGCCCAGATTGGCCGCGTACTTGGAGGCGCCGACCATGGGCCGGCCGTCCTGCACCTTGGTGCTGGCGCTGCTGGCATTGGCGCTGAAGCCGAAGCCGGCGCCGATCGGCTGCTCGTAGCTGATCTCTATGCCGTGGATACGTGCCTTCTGCTGCGAGGCGGTGTTGATGAAATAGGTCTTGACGCGGTTGTCTACCGGGTCGACCAGATCCACCGTGCTGTCCTGGCGCACCGAGCCGGTTTTCGGGTAACCCTGCATGCGCGAGCTGAACAGGTTGACCGCCAGGATCGAGCGCTTGGCGAAGTACCAGGCCAGCGAGACATCGGTGTTGTTGGCCGTCAGCGGCGCCAGGTTCGGGTTCGGGCCGGTGACGGTGCAGCCGGCGGGCCCGCAGCTCTGGCCGCTGAAACCGGAGCCATAGACGTTGTAGTTCTGCCGGCCTATCGTGCGGCTCAGTCCCAGCCGGCCGATCAGGCGAGGGCTCAGTTCATAGCGCAGATTCATGCTGGGCAGCAGATGGTCGAACTGCTTGTGGCTGGGCACCTTGTAATAGACGGTGCCCTGGGCCGGATTGAAGGTCGCGCCGTCGAAGAAGGTGCTGCCGTCGCCGGCCGTGTTGATCGCGCCGGGGAAGGCCGCGCAGGGCGTGGCCGGCTTGCCGGGTTCGATCTTGGCGCAGGTGCCGGCCGGCAGCGGCGTGACGATCTGCGCGTCCACCGTGGTGCGCACCAGGCGCAGACCGACATTGCCGGACCAGCGGCTGTTCGGGCCCTCCAGGTTCTGCATCAGATAGAGCGCACTCTGCTTCTCGCGCATCTCGATCTCGGAGGCGACGCGGCGCTCGAACTCGGGCGTCGTGGCCTTGAACTGCGAGGCCATGAAGCCGGTCAGCACGTCCTTCGGGAAGTAGAAGCCGCTGCGGTCCCAGTTGCCGCCGCCCAGCTCCTGGCCGAAATTGCCGGGATAGCCGACCGCCAGCGAGGGGTCGGGGCCGGCCAGCGCGGCGCTGCGGAAGGTCGGGGCCCAGCGGCGCAGGTCGCGCTTGTGCTCGGCATGGCGGGCGCCAAAGGCCAGGCTGGTGAACATGCCGCTGTCCTGGGTGTACTCGGCGTCGATCGCCAAGCTCTGCTCGCTGTCCACCGTCTTGGTACTGGAGGCGGCACGCCCGACCAGCTTGTAGCCACTGCCATCGGCATTGAGAACCGGAAGATTGGCGCCGGCGCCGTGGTACTGGACGAACGGCGCCTCGTCGACCTTGCCCAGCGCATAGGACACGCCGGTGCCGTAGCGCGCATAGGTCAGGCCCTGGTCGAGCTGGGTCTCGCCGACACCCCGGGTGGTGCTGAACAGGCCCTTGACCACCAGGTCCTTGCTGAGCTGCCACTTGGCGTCCAGATCGAGGAAGCCGCTGCTGGCCGTCGCGCCGTCGCGGTAGAAGGCCTCGGAATTGCCGATGTACTGCGGGCTGGTGCCGTCGGCAAAGACGATGTCGGCGCTCTTCAGCACGCGCAGCTTGTGGCCGTACATCGTCGTCTGCTCGACGATCACCGGGTTACGGATCTGCGCGAACACCTGCTGGCCATTGGAATTGGTGTTGGCGGCCGCAGCGCCGGTAGCGCCGACCGAGTCGGCCTTGCCCAGCAGCATGCTGTACATCGCGCCCGAGTTCAGGCGGCCGAAGTTGTTGGCTTTCATCGACGAGTAGAAGCCCGTCAGCCCGATATCCAGGTTCTGGGTCGGGCGGGCCTGCAGCGCCAGCATGCCGCCGCTGCGGTCGCGCACGCCCTCGACGAACTCGCTGGACATCGAGCCCGGCAGGCGCACGCCGTTCAGGTCCGCCGCCTTGTAGCCGGTGCCGGCCAGCGATGCATCGGTGATGCCCTTCATTGTCGCGGTGTTGATCTCGCCCCAGCCGCTGCTGGTGCCGTAGGCGAAGCGCGAGGCGGTATCGCGGCGGATGTGGCGTTTCTCCTTGAAGACCTGTCCGATCACGCCGAAGTTGTTGGCCTCGTTCTTCCAGTTGAAGCTGGCGTTGAGCTGGGGGCTGGTCTTGCCGGGCAGGTCGGCATAGACCGCGCCGGCGCTGGCGACACCGCCGAAGCGGGACTTCTCGTCCAGCGGCTTGCGCGTCGTCACATCGATGGTGCCGGCCAGGCCGCCGTCGACGATATTGGCCTGCGAGGTCTTGTAGACGGTGGCCTGGTTCAGCACCGACGAGGGCATCAGGCTCAGCGAGGTGCTGCGCGAGCTGGACAGCTGGTCGGCCACATACCAGTCGCCGCCGCTGACCGTGTGGCCGTTGAACAGGATCAGGCTCATATCGGCATTGGTGCCGCGCATCGAGACCTTCTCGGCCTCGTCATAGTCGCTACGCACCGCGACCCCGACCAGGCGCTGCAACGAGTCGGCCAGATTCTTGTCGGGCATCTTGCCCACGTCGACGGCGGTGATCACCTCGACATTGCTGGACGCCATGCGCTTCAGATTGATCGCCTGCTCGACCGAGGCGCGGATGCCGGTGATGGTCACGGTGCCGAGCTGCTGGGCCTTGAGCTTCTCCTCGGCGGCCTCGCGTGCCTTGCGCTGCTCGGTGGTTTCCGTGCTGTCCGGCGTCTGCGCGGCCGCGATCAGCGGGCTGCCCAGCAGCAGGCTCAGGGCCACGGCTTGGGCAATCTGGGTGGGTGTGAAGGTCATGCGAAGGCTCCCCGGTTCGGACGTTTGGTTCTGCGACCAGCATCCGGGCCGGGAGGGCGGCTGTGCCCCCGCTACACGCGAACTGTTGCTGGCGCATGAATCATGGTCAGCGGCGCCGCCGCACAACAATTCCTTGTTGGCGGTGTTGCATGCCTCGGTGTTATGGGCCGATGTTCACCAGCGCGAGGTGTAGGGCTGGGGCGGCCCTTCGAGCGGGGTGGCGGCCATGCGCATGCCGCCGGGTGCTGTCGCGGTGTCCAGCAGCGCGGCGGTTTCGGCGTCGAGCACGCCGTCGTAGAGCGTCGAGCGGTACTTCATCTGGAAGGTGACCAGGGTCTGCTTGGTCAGCTCGTCGAGCTCGCCGTGGCGCGGCACGTTGTAGCCGATGCGGGCCAGCTTGTCCTGGGCCCAGGCGGTGTCGGGCAGCAGCGCGGCATAGCCGCTGATCTTGGCCGCCACCTGGGCGGCGTCGGGCCAGGCGATCAGGCCGGCCTGGTGGAGCTGCTTCCAGGGGAACATCGGGCCCGGGTCCTGCTTGCGGCCCGGTGCGATGTCGGCATGGCCGATCACGCGCTCGGGCTTGATGCCGTGGCGCGCGACGATGTCCTGGCTGAGCTTGATGACCGCGTCGATCTGCGGCTGCGAGAACGGCGCGTAGACGCGGCCCTCGGGCGTGTCCTTGTAGCCGGGGTTGACGATCTCGATGCCGATCGAGCTGGCGTTCAGATTGCTGTGGCCGGCCCAGAAGCTCGGGCCTGCATGCCAGGCGCGGCGGTTCTCGTCGACCAGGCGGTAGATCGTCGGCGGCTCGTCGCGCACCAGATAGTGGCTGCTGACCTGGCCACCGGTGGTCAGCACCCGCAGCGACTTCTCGTAGTCCAGCACCGTGTAGTGCAGCACCAGGAAGAGGGCGCGGCTGTCCTGGTTCTGCGAGGTGTGGCTGGTGTCGATGTGCAGGCTCTTGGGGCCAGTGGCGCAGGCGCCGAGCAGCAGAGTGCTGGCGAGAACGAGCAAGGTGTTTTTCATAGACGGGCGGCCAGCCGGGCGGCGGTGTGGTGAGGTTGCAGATCTTGCACGCTGAGTGCAATGGGCTCGGGCAGCGCTGCGCGCAGCCCTTCGATGATCAGGGGATGGAGCTGCAGCGCGCGGCCGGCGGCCACCACCGGGCGCGGCCCGTAGCGGCGCAGCAGGGCCAGCGCCAGCCGGGCCAGCTCGCCGCCGGCGCGCCGCAGCAGCGCGCGCGCGTCCGCATCGCGCTCGGCGGCGGCGGCCACGGCCAGCGCCAGCCGGCCTATCGTGCCGCGCTCGCCGCCGTAGATGAACTGGCGGGTCAGGGCCCAGTCGCTGCCACCTATGGCCTCGAACAGCGCACACGCCAGCGCCGAGTCCTGCCAGCTGCCGGGCGCCTCGTCCTCGCGCCGCCAGACGCCGGCCAGCGCCTCGCGGGCGATCCAGAAGCCGCTGCCCTCGTCGCCCAGCAGCGCGCCGCGGCCGCCGGCCCGCTGCATGCGGCCCTGCGCGTCGATGAAGGCGGCGATCGCGCCGGTGCCGGCATAGAGCAGATAGCCCTGGCCGGGCTCGAAGGCGCTGCGGTAGGCGATGTCCATATCGCTGCCGCAGACCATCGCGGCCGGCTTCAGCCCCAGCGCCTGGGACAGGATGTCCTTCAGCTGGGCGGCGGCCGGGCCGTCTGCCTCGCCCAGGCCGGTGATGCCGGCGTACAGGCCGCTGGGCCGGCCGTGGGCCAGGGTCGCGAAGGCCAGCTGGTGGGCGGTCTGCGCCAGCGCCACCCGGCCCTCGACGCTGGCCAGCTGCAGGCCGCTGAGGCCGGCCACATGGCCTTCGGCCAGGCAGCGCCCGGCTGCATCGGACAGCGCCCAGCGGGTCTGGGTGCCGCCGGCGTCCAGACCCAGGCCGAGCCGGGCATCGCGGGGAGTGTCTAGCGGAACAACAGGCATGCGTCGGACGAAGTGTGGGCGGCTCAGCTTAGGGGCGCGGCCGCCGGCTCGCCAATGTCAATGCGCGCAGCGGGCATAACCGCGGTCAATGCCCGGGCCCCGTCAGCGCGGTCACCACCTCCAGCGCGGTCTTGACCTTGAAGGGCTTCAGCATCACGCGGCGGATGCCCAGCGGCTTGAACAGGCCCAGCGTGCCGGCATCGACCGCCTCGGCCGTCAGCGCCACCGGCAGGTCGGCGCTGCTGCGCAGCGTGCCCTGGCGCAGGCTCTGAATCAGGCTGAGGCTGGCCAGGCCGTCGCTGATGTCGAGCAGCAGCGCGTCGTAGCGGCGCTCCTCGAGCTGGCGCTGCGCCAGCTCGATGCTGCTGGCCTCGTGCACATCGGCGAGGTCGAGTTCGCGCGCCACCATCGCCACGGTGCGGCGGAACAGCGAGTGCGGATCTACCAGCAACAGCTGCTTGCGTGCGCTCGCCATCGCTCAGTCCTCCAGCGGCCGCAGGCCCAGCAGCTCGGCCTGCACCAGGTCGCGCAGCGAGCCGAGGATGGCCAGATCGGCACGGTCCAGCGCGCGCGGGCGTGGGTCCAGCAGGCATAGCGTGCCGACGCGCAGACCCGGGCGCGGCTCCAGCGGGGCGCCGGCATAGAAGCGGATGAAGGGCGGGCCGGTCACCAGCGGGTTGTCGGCAAAGCGGGGGTCGGCCATCGCGTCCTCGATCACGAAGATGTCGGGCTGCAGGATGGCGTGGCCGCAGAAGGAGATGTCGCGGCCGGTCTCGCAGGCCTCCAGCCCGACCTTGGCCTTGAACCACTGGCGGTTCGCGTCGACCAGGCTGATCAGCACGGTCGCGACCTCGAACTCGGCCTGCGCGAAGGCGACGAGCCGGTCGAAGCGCTGCTCCGGCGGCGTGTCCAGGATCAGCAGCTCGCGCAGCGCCTGCAGGCGCTCGGCGTCGTTGGCAGGGATGGGGGCGGCTTGCATGGGCCGACTGTAGCGAATTCAAAAGCAAGCAGCGGGATGCCGGCCCGAGCGAGCTGGCCTAGATTTCGGTCATCATGCAACGGAGATCGATGATGAATATGAGCAGCAAGACCGAAACCCGGGCCCTGGCCGCGCTGGACGACCCGCGCTGGACTGCGCTGCGCACGCGCGATGCGGCGGCGGACGGGCAGTTCTTCTATTCCGTCCGGACCACAGGCGTCTATTGCAAGCCCTCCTGCGCGGCGCGGCCGGCGCGGCCCGAGAACATCGCCTTTCATGCCACGGCGGCCGAGGCCGAGGCCGCCGGCTTCCGCCCCTGCCGGCGCTGCAAGCCCGATCAGCCGCCGCTGGCCCAGCGCCAGGCCGCGCTGGTGGCCGGGCTGTGCCGCTTCATCGAGCAGGCGCCGAACCCGCCCAGCCTCGACGCGCTGGCCGAGCGTGTGGCCTTGAGCCCGCACCATCTGCACCGCCTGTTCAAGGCCCAGACCGGCCTGACGCCCAAGGCCTATGCCGATGCCCACAAGGCCAGGCGGCTGCGCGAGCTGCTGCAGGAGTACGGCAGCGTGACCGACGCGCTCTACGGCGCCGGCTACGGCGCCAGCAGCCGCTTCTATGCCCAGGCCGACGCGCTGCTGGGCATGGCGCCGCGGCGCTACCGCGACGGCGGCGCGGCGGCCGAGATCCGTTTCGCGCTGGGCCAGTGCGCGCTGGGTGCGATCCTGGTGGCGCAGAGCGAGCGCGGCCTGTGCGCGATCAGCCTGGGCGACGATGCCGAGGTCCTGCTGCGCGAGCTGCAGGACCGCTTTCCCAAGGCCCGCCTGATCGGCGGCGATGCCGGCTTCGAGCAGCTGGTGGCGCGGGTGGTCGGCTTTGTCGAAGCGCCCGGCCTGGGCCTGGACCTGCCGCTCGACGTGCGCGGCACGGCTTTTCAGCAGCGCGTCTGGCAGGCGCTGCGCGAGATCCCGCCGGGCGGCAGTGCCAGCTATAGCGAGATCGCCCAGCGCATCGGTGCGCCGCGTGCGGTGCGTGCGGTGGCCTCGGCCTGCGCGGCCAACACCCTGGCCGTGGCCATCCCCTGCCACCGCGTGCTGCGCCAGGACGGCAGCCCGGGCGGCTATCGCTGGGGCGTCGAGCGCAAGCGCGAGCTGCTGGCCCGCGAGGCCAAGCGATGAGGCCGGCCATCGACTGGGCCGCCGCCGAACGGGCGCTGGACGAGCGCGGCAATGCGCTGCTGCCGGGATTCCTCAGCGCCGAGCGCTGCGCCGAGCTGATCGCGCTTTACGAACGGCCCGAGCTGTTCCGCAGCAAGGTCGTGATGCAGCGCCATGGCTATGGCCAGGGCGAGTACCAGTATTTCGCCTACCCGCTGCCGGAGCCGGTGGCCGCGCTGCGCGCCACGGTCTATCCGAAGCTGGCGACGATCGCGAACCGCTGGCAGCAGGCCCTGGGGCTGGGGCCCCGGTTCCCGACTAGCCATGCCGAGTTCATCGCGCGCTGCCATGCGGCCGGCCAGCTGCGGCCGACGCCGCTGCTGCTGCGCTACCGCGAGGGCGACTACAACTGCCTGCACCAGGATCTGTATGGCGAGCAGGTCTTCCCGCTGCAGATCGCGGTGCTGCTGTCGCAGCCGGGCGAGGATTTCGAGGGCGGCGAGTTCGTGCTGACCGAGCAGCGCCCGCGTCTGCAGTCGCGCCCCGAGGTGGTGCCGTTGCAACGGCGCGGCGATGCGGTGCTGTTCGCCGTCAACCAGCGGCCGGTCAGCGGCACGCGCGGGGTCTACCGGGTCGCGATGCGGCACGGCGTCAGCCGGCTGCGCGCCGGCCGGCGCCATACCCTGGGCCTGATCTTCCACGACGCGACATGAACGCCGAGCTGTTCGCGCCCGAGCCCGGCCAGCGGCAAGAGCTGGCCCCCGGCGCCTGCCTGCTGCCCGGCTTCGCGCTGGCGCAGGCCTGCGAGCTGCGGGCGGTGGTCGAGCAGGTGTATGCGGCCGCACCGCCGCGCCGCTGGCTGACGCCCGGCGGGCGGCGCATGGCGGTGGCGATGAGCAATTGCGGGCCGCTGGGCTGGGTCAGCGACGAGCGCGGCTACCGCTATGCCGCGCTGGACCCCGACAGCGGCCGGCCCTGGCCGGCGCTGGATGAGCGGCTTTGCCGGCTGGCCGGCGAGGCGGCGGCGGCGGCCGGCTTTGCCGGCTTCGTGCCCGACGCCTGCCTGGTCAACCGCTACCAGCCGGGCACCGCGCTGTCGCTGCACCAGGACAAGAACGAGCGCGACCTGGGCCAGCCCATCGTCTCGATCTCGCTGGGCCTGCCGGCGCTGTTCCTGTTCGGCGGCCTGCGGCGCGCCGATCCTTGCCTGCGGCTGGCGCTGCGCGATGGCGATGTGGTGGTCTGGGGCGGGCCGGCGCGGCTGCGCTATCACGGCGTTGCGGCGCTGCAACCGGGCAGCCATCCCTTGTGGGGAGAACAACGCATCAATCTGACCTTGCGCAAGGCTGGCTGAGCGCGCCGCAGCCACTATCATCACAGTGGCCCGACGCCTCGATGTCCCCGGGGGCGCGGTTTGATCGCTCAAGGGAGGGACTCCGGAATGCTGTTGCGTCGCGCCTGCCGTGTGATGGGCCTGGGGCTGAGCCTGGTGGGCGTGATCCTGCCCGGCTTGTCCGCCGCAGCCGAGCCGACCGTGCTGAAGCTGCTGGCCGACAGCTTCCCGCCGCTGCAGTACGAGCTGCCGGGCGGTGTGCCGGCCGGCTATGTCCATGCCTTTGTGCAGGAGGTGGTGCAGCGCGCCGGCCGCAACCATGCCCTGGCGGCCCAGCCGCTGCAGTTCCTGCCGCTGAAGCGGGCCCTGGCCCAGGCCCAGACCGAACCGAATGTGCTGGTGCTCAGCGTCGCCCGCACGCCCGATCGCGCCGAGGCCTACCGCTGGCTGCGCGAGGTCTCGCCCTATCAGCTCTGGCTGTACCGGCTGCGCACGGCGGGTGCGCCGCCGGTGCGTACATTGGCCGAGCTGAAGGGGCGCGGCCTGCGCTTCGGCGTGCAGGACCAGTCCAACTTCCAGGAATGGCTGCGCGCCCAAGGGGTGGGCCAGCCCCCGGACAACAGCGTGATCGATCCGGTGCGCACGAATGCGCTGAACCTGCGCAAGGCCCAGCTGCAGCGCATCGACTTCTTCGCCCATCCCGATGTCAGCTTTGCCTACCGGGTCCATGAGGCGGGCCTGCGGACGGAGGACTTCGAGCCGGTGCTGCAGATCCAGGCGCTCAGCGCGCCGCTGTGGCTGCTGATCAGCAAGAACAGCGAGCCGGCCCTGGTGGCGGCGCTGCAGCAGGCGCTGGACACGCTGATCGCGGCCGGCCGGCTGGAGGCGCTGCGGCGCGCCGAACTGGCGCAGTTCTCGGGCCGCTGAGCGATTTAAGTTTTGCCGCACGGCGGTCGCCTGTCGGTGCTGGGCCCGGAGTCTTGACCGGGTTTTCTTGCATCGATGGAGGAGCGTCTGCTTGCGTGCCGGCGACATTTACCGTTATCCCGTCCAGACCTCGGCCTTCGCCGTCGACCCCTTGCAGCAGCATCGCCAGCGGGCCAAGGACGCGCTGGCGCATGACTATCAGCCGCTGGGGGGCGCGCCGCAGCCGATCAAGAGTTCCAGCACACCGGCCTACAGCCGGGGCAGCATGACGCTGTATGCCGACGAGCAGCTGCGCATCAGTGTCGAGCTCGGGCCGCTGCTGTGGTTTCACACCGCGCGGGGCGGCACGATAGGCGGGCTGGTCGATACCTTCGCTTGAGAGCCTGAGAGCCTGAGGGCGCTCAGTCCAGCGCCAGTGCCAGCCGCGGGCTCTCGTTGCCGACCCGGTCTATGGCTGAGATCACCAGGCCCAGCAGGCCTGCGCGCGGCAGGCTCAGCTCGTTGCCGCTGATGAGGCGCAAGCGCCAGCCCTGGTCCCGGTAGCGCAGCCACAGCGCATGGCGGACCACCGGCTTGCCAGGGCCGGGCTGGACGGCCAGGCGCAGCGTCTGCTCGTCCAGCCCCACCAGGCTGAGCAGCGGCGCGCTCGGCGCATCCGACTCCAGCCAGGGGCAGGCCGGCGGCAGCGCCTCCTGTGCATAGGGGCCGGCGGCCAGCGCGTCGGCCAGTCCGCGGCGGTTCTGCTGCAGCGCGATCATGCTGAAGTGGGCATGGCCGCTGCCGGGATAGCGTGTGCGCACCTGCTCGATCTGGCCGAGGATCTCGGCCACCGGCCAGCTGTCGGCCTTGTCGGTGATCTTGCTGGTGAACAGGCCGGGCCAGACATGGCGCTGGTGCGGGTTCTGGCCATGCCAGTAGTCCAGCAGCGGCACAAAGGCCTGCGCCTTCTGCGCCATCGGCCAATAGAGCTGGGGCACCAGATAGTCCAGCCAGCCGCGCTCCAGCCAGTGCTCGACATCGGCATAGAGCTTGTCGTACTGGCTGAAGCCGGCAATGCCCTCGGGGCGCAGCGCCGGCTTGCCAAGCCCGAAGGGGCTGATGCCGAAACGCACCCAGGGCTTGGTCGCGCGGATCATGCCGTGCAGGCGCGCTATCAGGTCGTCGACGTTCTTGCGCCGCCAGTCATGGCGGGCCAAGGTGCCGCCGGCCTGGCTGTAGCGCTGCCAGGCGGGGTCGTCCGGAAAGTCCAGCTCGAGCTTGGCGGCGGGGTCGCTGCCGGGCAGGGGAATCGGATAGGGGTAGAAATAGTCGTCGATATGGATGCCGTCGACCTCGTAGCGCTGCAGCACATCCCGGAACACCGCCAGCGTGTGCTCGGCGGCGGCCGGCTCGCCCGGGTCGATCCAGAGCTGCTCGCCATAGCGCTTGACCCACTGCGGCTGGGTCTGGCTCAGATGGCTGGCCGCATGGGCCGACTTCGCGCCGTTCTGGCGTGCCCGGAAGGGATTGAACCAGGCGTGCAGCTCCAGGCCACGCTGGTGGGCCTGGTCTATCCACAGCGCCAGTGGGTCATAGCCCGGCGACCGGCCTTGCACGCCCGTCAGGTATTCGCTCCACGGCTCCAGCGCCGACTCGTACAGCGCATCGGCGCTGGTGCGGATCTGCAGGATCACCGCATTGAGCTTCAGCGCGGCGGCGCGGTCCAGCATGGCGTGCATCTCGGCTTGCTGCTGGGCGGCGCTCAGGCCCGGCTTGCTGGGCCAGTCGATATTGGCCACGGTGGCGACCCAGGCGGCGCGGAACTCGCGCGGCGCGGCCGGCGCCTGTGCCAGCAGCTCGGGCGCGGCGCGCAGCCGCGGCCCGGCCGGCAGGGGCGGGTTCGAGGAGCAGGCGGCCAGTGCGGCGGCGCTGGCGAGAACGGTACGACGAGTGAGCATGTTCAGACTTTCACAAACCATTGCTGGCGCCACATCAGCCAGGCGATGCCATACATCAGGCTCAGGAACAGCAGCGCAAACAGCAAGGAGGCATTGACCGGCGCCAGCCCGAGGGCCTGGATCGGCGCATAGATCAGCGCCTTCAGCGAGCGGCCCTGCCATTGGAGAAAGCCCAGCAGCTTGGCGAGCAGGCCCGAGAGCGCGAACAGGAACAGCGCGTTCATGCCGAAGACGATCAGCGGATGGGCCAGCCGGGCGATGCGTGCGCGCAGCAGCGGCAGCGGCATCGCATCGAGCAGCCAGTAGCACAGGCCGAACATCAGATGGGCCCAGCCGGCCATCGCGAACACATAGGACGGGGTCCACAGGCTTTTGTTGATCGGCATCAGCCAGGCATCGAGCAGCTGGCCCAGCCACAGCCCGGCAAGACCCGACACCATCAACCACATCGCCTTCTCGCCCGGATCGCGCCGGGCCGCCAGCAGATGGCCGGCCAGCACGCCGAAGAGCTGGCTGGCCACGGCCGGCACGGTGGACAGCAGGCCCTCGGGGTCCCAGGTCCGGCTTTGCTTCCAAAGATGACCGTCCATCAGCAGCCGGTCCAGCCAGGCGCCGACATCCTCGCCAGGCTGCAGCGAGCCGGCGCGCCAGATACCGTCAGGCCCGGGCACCGGCAGCAGCAGCATCACCAGGCTGTAGGCCGCCAGCAGGCCCAGGGCCCAGGCCAGCTGGCCGCGCCAGCCGCACCACAGCACGATGGGCGCGGCCAGCAGGGTGCACAGGCCCAGGCGCTGCAGCACGCCGGGGATGCGCAGCTCGGCGAGATTGAAGCTGGGAATCAGGTTCAGCAGCAGGCCGATGAGGATGATGACGAAGGCGCGACGCGCGGTCTGGGCCAGCAGGGCCGGCTTGTCGGCGCCCTGCTGCGCGCGGCGGCCCAGGCTGATCGTCATCGCGATGCCGCTGATGAAGACGAAGAAGGGGAAGATCCAGTCGGTGAAGGTCCAGCCATGCCAGCTGGCATGGGCCAGCGGGCCGTAGAGATGGCCCCAGTCGCCGGGATTGTTGACCAGCAGCATCGCGGCGATCGTGAAGCCCCGGAACGCATCCAGGGACAGCAGCCGGCCGGCGCTCATTCGTCGACCTTCCTGCCGAAGTCCGCCGGGATCTTCACCAGCGCCGCGACCGCGAACGAGGGCAGCGTGGCGACCAGCACCCAGATGAAGAAGTTCAGATAGCCGATCTGGTCCTGCAGCCAGCCGCTCCACATGCCCGGCAGCATCATGCCCAGGGCCATGAAGCCGGTGCAGATCGCGTAATGGGCCGTCTTGTGCGGGCCGTCGGCCACCAGGATCATGTACATCAGGTAGGCGGTGAAGCCCAGGCCGTAGCCGAACTGCTCGACCGCCAGGGCCGTGCTGATCAGCCAGAGATTGCCCGGCTGCGCCAGCGCCAGCGCCAGGAAGGCGATATTGGGCACATGCATGCTCAGGATCAGCGGCCACAGCGCGCGCTTCAGGCCGATCTTCGAGATCACCCAGCCGCCGGCCAGGCCGCCCAGGGTCAGCGCGGTCAGGCCGACCGTGCCGTAGGCGATGCCGACCTCCTTATTGCTCAGGCCCAGGCCGCCGAGCTCGGGCTTGTCGAGCAGAAAGGGCGTGGCCAGCTTCAGCAACTGGGCCTCGGGGAAGCGGTAGAACAGCAAAAAGGCCAGGATGACCCAGATGCCGGGCTTGCGGAAGAACTCGGCAAAGACGCGGAAGAACTCGCCGACCCAGTCATGCTGGGGCGCGGCGCGCTGGTCGCTGGCCGGGCGCGGCAGCATCAGCGCGTGATAGGCCCCCATCAGCAGGAACAGGCCGCACAGCACGCCGAACACCAGGCTCCAGGCGGTCTGCATGCTGCCGGTGCGCTCCTGCAGCTCGCCGGCCAGATAGACCAGGCCGCCCTGGCCGCCGATGTTGGCGATGCGGTAGAAGGTCGAGCGCACGCCGACGAAGGCGGCCTGCTGGTGTTGCTTCAGCGCCAGCATGTAGAAGCCGTCGGCGGCGATGTCGTGCGAGGCCGAGGAGAAGGCCATCAGCCAGAACATCGCCAGGGTCAGCTGGAAGAAGCGCTCGGCCGGTATCGTCAAGGCCACCAGGGCCAGCGAGGCGCCCACCGCGAACTGCAGCGCGACGATCCACACCCGCTTGGTGCCGAACAGCTCGATCAGCGGCGACCACAGCGGCTTGATCACCCAGGGCAGGTAGAGCCAGCTGGTGTAGAGCGCGATCTCGGTGTTGGAGACCTCGAGGTTCTTGTACATGATGACCGACAGGGTCATCACGACGACATAGGGCAGGCCCTGGCCGAAGTACAGCGTCGGGATCCAGGTCCAGGGGCTGCGTGGGGTCGGGTCTTGCGGGTGGCTGTTCATGCGCGGGGCGGGGGCGTGGGGAGCTGGTGGCGTCGCCATTCTCGGCGCAATGACGGGCTCAGCCCGCCAGGGCCTGGCGCACGCTGTCCTGGTGGCGCGCCAGTGCCGCGCGGGCCTCGTCGACGCTGCAGCCGCGGCGCAGCGCCACCACGGCCACCTTGACATGGAAACCGCACTGTTCCAGCACCGCCCGGGCTGCCTTTTCGTCGACCCCGCTGGCCTGCATCGTCAGCGCCACCGCGCGCTTGATCAGCTTGATATTGCTGGCGCGCAGATCGACCATCAGATTGCCGTAGACCTTGTTCAGCCTGACCATCAGCGCGCTGGAGAAGGTGTTCAGCGCCATCTTCTGCGCGCTGCCGGCCTTCAGCCGGGTTGACCCGGAGATCACCTCGGGCCCGGTGTCGAGCAGGATGGCGATCTCCGCCGCCGCCAGCACCGGCGCACCCGCGTTGTTGGCAAAGCCCAGGCTCAGCGCACCGGCCGCGCGCGCGGCCCGAAGAGCGCCCAGCACATAGGGCGTGCCGCCCGAGGCGGCCAGCGCCAGCAGCACATCGTTCGGGCCCAGGGCCAGGCCCTGCAGATCGCGCTCGCCCTGGGCTTCGTCGTCCTCGGCGCCCTCGACCGCGACAAACATCGCCGACTCGCCGCCGGCGATCAGGGCCAGGGCGCGTTCGCGTGGCCACGAGAAGGTGGGGCCCAGCTCGACGCTGTCCAGCACGCCCAGCCGCCCCGAGGTGCCGGCGCCGGCATAGATCAGCCGCCCGCCGGCCTGGATGCGCGGCAGCGCGGCCTCGACCGCCTGCTGCAGCGCCGGCAGTGCGGCGCGCAGCGCGGCGACGGCCTGCAGCTGATCGTCCGCCAGCACCTGCAGCAGCCGGGCGTTGTCATAGAGGTCGAGGTCGGAATGGTCGCTGTTGGGGGTTTCTGTCTTGAGCATGGGACTTCTTGGCTGAGGCGGTAACTCTGGTGGCCGGGTGCCGGGTCAGGTGGCAGGCTCCGGGTCGGCGGCCGTCGGGGGGCGGCGCACTTGCAGCTCGAAGCGGTAGCGGTCGGCGCGATAGAGGCTCTTGGCGAACTCGATGATCTCGCCGCTGTCACCCAGCGTCAGGCGCTCCACCAGCAGCGAGGGTGAAAAGGCCGGCACTTCGAGCAGATCGGCCTCCTCCTCGGACAGCACGGTGGCCTGCACCTGCTGCATGGCCGAGCGGACATGGATGTCGAAGCGCTGAGCCAGCAGCTCGTAGAGCGAGTGCCGGGTCAGCTCGGCCGGTTCCAGCGTTTGCAGCTGGCTCGGCACCAGATAGGTGGTTTCCAGTGCCATCGGTTCGTCGTTGGCCATGCGCAGGCGCCTGAGTTCCATGACCGACGAGCCCGGAATCAGCTTGAGCCGGCTCGCCAGCTTGGCCCCGGCCGCCACGCGCCGGCACGACAGGATCTCGCTGGACGGGGTCAGGCCGCGCTCGCGCATCTCCTCGGAAAACGAGCGCAGCTGCGGCTGCTTGAGCACCGGCTGGCCGGATACAAAGGTGCCGGCGCCCTGCTTGCGCTCCAGCACGCCATCCTGCTCCAGCTCGCGCAGGATGCGTCGGAGGGTTTCACGCGCGACCGCGAAGCGCTCGCTGAGCTCGCGCTCGGGCGGAAGGCGGCCGCCGTTGGCATTGCTTTTGATCATGGCCAGCAGTTGCTGCTTGATCTGCTGGCGTTTCTGGGCGCGGTCCATGGCGGGTCTTGATGAGGGGAGAGGAAGCCGCGACGGAAGCGGCCGGGTCCGGACATCGTAGGAGAAAAGGGGCGGGGCGCGAGGCCCCGCCAGGATTCCGACGCTTTGGTTGCGACTGATGTCGGACGTCAGAATTTCATGCGCAGGTTCAGGTAGAACTGGCGGCCGCTTTCATGCCAGTAGCCGGGGGCGTTCTCGCTGAGGTCATAGGTGTGGCGCACCGGGTTCAGCAGGTTGTTGCCGTCCAGGTGGATGCTGATGTCCTTGTTGATGCGATAACCCAGCGAGGCCGACAGCGAGCCGGAGCCCTTGTAGTAGCGCAAGCCGTTGTAGGTGGTGACGACACCGGCCGGCGTGGTCGGCTGGACATTGGTGCCGTTGCCGACGAAGCCGAAGCTGTAGTCGGTGCGGTAGTTCCAGGCCAGGCTGGCGGAGAGCTTGTCGTCCTCGTAGAAGCCGCGCAGGTTGTAGGTCCACTTCGAGGTGCCCAGCATCTCGACGCCGTCCTTGTCCTCGGAGTCGATATAGGTGGCGTTGACGCCGAAGCCGAAGCCGCCGGCGATCGGCATCTCCAGCGCGGCCTCGGCGCCCTGCAGCTTGGCCTTGACGCCGACGCGCGAGGTCACGGTGTACGTCGTGTTCTTGCCCTGGCTGATGTTGAAGTACTCGATCGCCGAGGTCCCGGCCTTGACGTAGTTCTGCAGCCGCTGCGTGAACAGGCCGCCCGACAGCACGGCACGCGGCGCGAAGTACCAAGACAGGGTGGCGTCCATATTCGTGGACAGCACGGGCTTGAGCTGCGGGTTGCCGCTGGTACCGGTCAGCAGGGTGTCGTTCAGCGAGACGGCGCCGGCCAGCTCGTTGTAGTTCGGGCGACCCAGCGAGCGCGAGGCCGAGGCGCGCGCGATCAGGTCGCTGCGCAGGTCCCAGCGCAGGTTCATGCTCGGCAGGATCGCCGAATGCTTGGTGCTGGTCAGGCGCGGCAGATAGGTGCCGAGCTTGGAGCCGACGATGGCGCCGGGCACGGCGCAGGGCTGCAAGGCCACGCACTGGGTCAGCGCCTGGTAGGACAGCGAGTCCACCGTGGTGCTGACATGGCGCAGGCCGGCGTTGCCGCTGATCTGCGGGCTCAACTCGAACTCGCCCATGAAGTACAGCGCGTCGTTCTTCTCGTCGACCGCGTAGCCGCTGGTCAGCGAGCGGTTCAGTACCGGATCCCAGTTCATGTATTGGGCGCCGAAGGCGCGCAGCTGCTCGGCGCTGTAGCGGAACAGGCCCTGCGGCAGCTGGGCCTTGACGCCCGAGGCCCAGTCCGAGGGGTAGGCGCCGGCCGGCGGCGGGAAGGTGCCCGGCGGGATGATGTTGTCCACCAGCTGGCCGCCGGTGACGGAGATGAAGGCCACGCCCTGATCGGTGGCGTTCCAGCGGGCGCCGATGACGTCATAGCTGCGCTTGTGCTTGGCGCTGCGCAGGCCCCACTTCAGGTTGGTGATCAGCGAGCCGCCCACCGCGTACTCGGCGTCCAGGTGCAGGTAGTCCTCCTTGTCCTTGGACACCACCGCGGCTGCGGTGTTGCTCATCATCACGAAGTTCGACACATTGCCCATGTCGATGGGCTGGTTGGCCGCGTTCAGCATCGTCCAGCTGGTGCCCTTGGACGCGTCGATGCTGTAGCTCATATTCGGGTTGATCAGGCCGAAGGTCAGCTGCGGCTGCTGCTTGGTCTCGCCCTGGCCCTTGGTGGTGCCAATGCGGCTGCGCAGGGTCAGCTTGTCGGTGGGCGTGAATTTCAGGTCGAAGTCGTAGAAGGAGCTCAGCGACTCGGCGCCGTCGCGCAGGATCTTGTCGTACTCGAAACCGATCACGCGCTGGGCGGCCGGGGCATTGGCCGGGCGCTCCAGGCGCGCGCTGCTGATGACGTTGCCGTCGATCTTGGCGTCCTTGATCAGCCAGCCGGCCCCCACCAGCCCGGTCGGCAGCGCGAAGCCGGAGGTGTTGTAGTTGTCGGCCTTCAGCACGCTGCGGAAGCCGCTCAGCGAGGCCTCCAGCTTGTCGCTGGGCTTGAACTGCAGCACGGTCGAGAAGCCGGTGCGCTCGCGCACGCCCTCGAACATCGCGTTGTTGATGCTGCCGGGCATGCGCTTGCCGGCCAGCTCGGGGTTGCCCGAGGCGGCCGCCTGGGCGGGCGTGATCACGCCGTAGCTGAAGGTCTCCTCGCCGTCGCGGCGCAGGTGGCGGTCTTCCTTGTAGGCCTGCAGCAGCACGCCGAAGGTGTTGCTCTCGTTCTTCCAGGAGATCAGGCCGCTGAGCTGCGGGTCGGTCTTGCCGGGCAAGTCCGCGTAGACGGCACCGACCGCCAGCTCGCCGCTCAGGCGCTGCTTGAAGTCCAGCGGCTTGCGCAGCAGGATGTCCACGCTGCCCGAGATGCCGCCCTCGGTCAGGTCGGCACGCTGGGTCTTGTAGACGATGGACTGGCCGATCAGCTGCGAGGGCAGCAGGCCGAAGCCGACCGAGCGGCCGCTGCTGCCCTGGTCGCCGACGTGCCAGTCGCCCGAGCTCAGCGCATGGCCGTTGACCGTCACCAGGTTCAGGTTGGGGCTGGTGCCGCGGATCGCGACGCGCTCGGCCTCGTCCATCGCCAGCGCGCCGCCGAACTGCACGTTCACGCCAGGCAGGCGGGACAGTGCGTCGGCGATGTTCTTGTCGGGCATCTTGCCCACGTCCTCGGCCGAGACCACCTCGATATTGGTGTCGGCCATGCGCTTGGTGTCGATCGACTTCTGGATCGAGGCGCGGATGCCGGTCACGACGACCTGTTCAAGCTGCTGGTTCTTGCCGGTCTCGGTGTCCGATGTGGGGGCGGCCTGCTGGGCCAATGCCAGGGCGGGCAGCAAGGCCAGCGACACGGCGCTGGCGATCTGGGTGAGGGGGAAGCTCTTCATCGTTTCGGTCTCCTGGATGGCGCGGCGCCTGCATGTCTGGACCTTGTTGCCGCAACGTTAGTAGACCTTTTTCTATACCAAAGTGCAATCCACCCCATGAAAACCACTAGAAGATCTTGGAATGATTGTTCAATGAATCATTGAATTAGCAGGAATTTCAGTGAAACGTGGTGTTTAAAGGTATCTATTTTGGATACCAATGAAATGAAAATCTATGCCAATGCCTGCCGGTCTGGCGCGCACGGGCGCCATGGCTCTGCGGCGTCAGCAGTCTGGAATGAGGGCGGCTGGTACCAGCTCGCATTCATCGCAATTGCCGCCCGGCCCGGCCCGGTCGATCACTAGGAAATCGCTCGGCGCCTGCAGTGCCAGCAAGGGGTGGTGCCAGACGCCCGGCGCGTAGTTGATGCCTTGATCGGCCCGGGCCGCAAAGCAGTGCAGGTCCTCGGCCCGTGGCGCGGTGCCAGGTCTTGCCACGACAACCAGATAGGGCCGGCCGGACAACGGGACGAAGGCCTGCGAGCCCAGCGGGTGGCGCTCCATCAGGGTCAGCGTCGCGGGCAGGGCGCGCGGCTGGCCGCGGAAGATGCTGAGGATCAGCCGGCCCTCGGGGCCGGGCTGCAGCTGCGCGAGGTCGTGATAGCGCTCGGTGGTGCCGCCGTTGATGGGGAAGTGCCGGGCGGCCGCGTCGGTGGCGATCACCTCGCCGAACGGGGCGAAGGCGGCGGCGGTCAGCGGCTGCGGCGTCAGCAGGAGGGGCGTGCTCATGGCCACGACTCTAGCGCCGGCGCCGATTTCGGCGATCATCAGGGCATTGATGTCATCGCTGCGAAGGCCCCCATGATGATCCGCCGCTTGCTCCTCTGTGCCGCTCTGCTGGCGGGCCTGCCCGCCGCCCAGGCGGCGCTCAAGACCGGTGCGCCGGCACCCGACTTCACGGCCGAGGCCGCCATCGGCGGCCAGCCCTTTCGCTTCAGCCTGGCGGCCGAGTTGAAGAAGGGGCCGGTGGTGCTGTACTTCTATCCCAAGGCCTTCACCGGGGGCTGCACGATAGAGGCGCATCAGTTTGCCGAGGCCAGTGATCGCTTCAAGGCGCTGGGCGCCACCGTGATCGGCATTTCCACCGACGATATCGAGACCTTGAAGAAGTTCTCGGTCGAGGCCTGCCGCAGCAAGTTCGCGGTGGCGGCCGATGCCGGCGGCAAGGTGATGAAGGACTATGACGCCGCGCTGCGCCTGCTGCCCGGCACGGCCGACCGCATCTCCTACCTGATCACGCCCGAGGGCCGCATCGGTGCGGTGTTCTCAAGCCTCAGCCCCGACGGCCATGTCGACGCGATGCTGAAGGCCGCGCAGCAGTGGAAGGCCAGCGCCAAGTAGGCCACCGCGATGCCCAGTGCCCCGCTCCTGCTGGCCCTGCTGCTGCTGCACGGGGCCGGGCTGGCCGAGACGGCGCCGGCCCCGCCGCCGCGCTTTCTGCTCGGCGCCTCGCTGCTCAGCGCGCCCGAGTATTCGGGGGCCAGGCACAGCGAGGCCAGGCTGCGACCTTTGTGGGCCTATCAGCATGGGCGTTTTCGCATCAGCACCTCGCGGGCCGGCGGCCTGCTGGGCTTTGGCGGCGAAGCCGGCGGCTCGGGCGCCAGCGCGGAACTGATCAGCGGTGAGCGCATCAAGCTGGGGCTGGCGCTGCGGGTCGATGGCGGCCGCAGCAGCGGCGATTCGCCGCGACTGGCCGGCCTGCCCGATGTCCGGCGAACGCTGCGCGGCCGGCTGTATGCGGGCTATGCGCTGAACCCGCAGTGGTCGCTGTCGGTCGGTCTGTCGCAGGATCTGATGGGGCGCGGTGGCGGCGCGACGCTGGGGCTGGGCCTGGGCTACCGGGCCCGGCTGGGCGAGCGCAGCGAATGGAGCGCCGGCGTCGGCCTGAATGTCGGTGACCGCCGCCATCTGCGCAGCTATTACGGCATCAGCGCGCAGGCCGCCGAGTCCAGCGGGCTGGCGCTGTACCGCCCCGGCGCCGGCGCCACCGATCTGCATGCCGGCCTGGGGCTGACCACCGTGCTGGGGCCGCACTGGGTGGCCTTCGCCAGCCTGGGCATGTCGCGGCTGCTGGCCGACGCGGCCGCCAGCCCGCTGACCGAGCGGGAACGTGGCGTCACGGCCGCGCTGGGGCTGGCCTATCGCTGGCGCTGAAACCCGCCGGTAACCGGCCGCAGCGGCTAGCATGCCGGGCTGCCCGCTCCCGCCGCCGATGTCCACTCCCGCCGCCCCGCTTGCCCGCCCCCGCCTGTTCTCGCTCGCCTGGCCGCTGTTCATCGAATTGCTGCTGGGCATTGCGGTGGGCATGGTCGGCACCCTGCTGGCCGCGCGCGTGTCCGACGCCGCCGGTGCCGCCTTCGCGCTGGCCAACCATGTCTCGGCCACGCTCTTCATCCTGTTTCGCATCATCGGCGCCGGCGTCAGCGTGGTGGTCACGCAAAGCCTGGGCGGCGGGCGGCGCGACCAGGCCCAGGCCCTGTCGCGTGCGGCCCTGGGCGCCAGCAGCTGGATCGGCGGCATCGCCGGCGGCGCGGCCCTGGTCGGCGCCGGTCCGCTGCTGCGCCTGATGAATGCGCCGGCCGAGGTGCTGCCGCTGGCCCTGCCTTTCCTGATGGCGCTGGCGCCGGCCCTGCTGCTCGATGCCTGGAACGCCTCGATGGCCAGCGTGATGCGCGCCCATCTGCGCACCCGCGACACACTGGCCGTGCTGGTGACCATGCAGCTGGTGCAGCTGGCGCTGGCGATCCCGCTGATGGGCTGGCTGGGCCTGCCGGGCTTTGCGCTGGCCCTGGTCCTGAGCCGCGCGCTGGCGCTGGGTCTGCATCTGTGGCTGTGGCGCGCGCGGCTGGACATCCATCCGGCCTGGGGCGACTGGTGGCGGCTGCCGCGCCGCGAGCTGGCGGCGGTGCTGCACATCGGCCTGCCCGGCGCGGCCGAGAACATCGCCTACCGGCTGGCCTTCATGGTCAGCGTCGCGGTGGCCGGCCAGCTGGGCGCGACGGCGCTGGCCACCCATTCCTATGCCTCGCAGCTGATGTACTTCGTGCTGCTGTTCGGCCTGGCCACCGGCTTCGCGGCCGAGATCGTGGTCGGCCACTTGATAGGCGCCGGCCAGCTGCACGCGGCCCATCGCCTGGTGCGACGGGCGCTGGCGCGCGGCCTGGTGGTCAGCGTTGCGGTGGCCACCGCGGCGGCGCTGGCCGCGCCCTGGCTGCTGCGCCTGTTCACCGCCGACCCGGCCATCATCGCGGCCGGCACCACGCTGATGTGGCTCACCGTGATCCTGGAGCCGGGCCGCACCTTCAATCTGGTCGTCATCAACGCGCTGCGCGCGGCCGGCGATGCGCGCTACCCGGTGATGGTGGGTGCCGGCTCGATGCTCATCGTGCTGGCCGGCGGCAGCTGGCTGCTGGGCCAGGTGATGGGCCTGGGCCTGGTGGGCATCTGGATCGCCTATGCGGCCGACGAATGGATACGCGGCCTCTTGATGTGGCGGCGCTGGGCCACCCAGGGCTGGGTGCCCCATGCGCGCGGCGTGCACCGGCGGCTGCGGGCCGGCCGGAGCGGCTGAGCCTGGCATGCTTCATGCAAAACTCCGCCATGGACCCGACTGCCGCACCGACCCCGGATGCCGACCCCGGCATCCGCAGCCACACTCTGTTCGAGGACGCCCAGGCCATCTTCACCGGCGTGCTCTTCGTCTCGCTGGCGCTGATCCTGTTCGCCCAGGTGGGGCTGCTGACCGGTGGCACGGCCGGCGCGGCCTTTGTGCTGCACTACGCCACCGGCATCGGCCTGGGCAAGCTGTTCTTCGCGATCAATATCCCGTTCTACTGGTTCGCCTGGGTGCGCATGGGACGGGAGTTCACGCTGAAGACCTTTGTCGCGATCAGCCTGCTGTCGGCGCTGACCGAGTGGTCGCCCCAGCTGTTCGCGATCGAGCGCCTGCACCCGGCTTATGCGGCCGTGCTGGGCGGGCTGCTGCTGGGCTCGGGCTGCCTGTTCCTGGCCCGGCATCGCGCCAGCCTGGGCGGGGCCACCATCGTCTCACTCTATCTGCAGCAGGCCAGGGGCTGGCGGGCCGGCAAGGTACAGATGGGCATCGACTGCGCCATCGTGCTGCTGGCGCTGACCGTGGTCGAGCCCTCGCGCGTCGCCTATTCGGTGCTGGCGGCCGTCGTGATGAATCTCTTCATCGCGGTCAACCACAAGCCGGGCCGCTACGCGGTGCTGTGAACCGGACGCACGCGCCTCAGACCGCCAGCAGCGGTGCCGGCGCCGTCTGCCAGGCCTGGGCGCGGGCTTGCAGAACGTCGGCCAGGATCTCGGGCAGCTCGAACACGGCGCGGTTGTCGATCAGGCGCAGATTGGCCTTGAACTCGTCGAGCCGCGCCAGCAGCTCCAGCACCGCCGGCCGGATCAGGCGCGCCGAGCGGCTGACCACGCCCAGACCCTGCTCCTGCACCCACTCGGCGTTGTAGCGCTCCTGCGGCAGGGTCCAGGCATTGCTGAAGGTGACGATGGGCAGGCCTTGCTGGACCGCCTCGCTGAGGCTGCCGGGGCCGGGCTTGCCGATGAAGAAGTCGGCCAGCTGCAGATAGCGCCGCACCTCGGGGGTGAACTCCAGCACCGCGCGCGGGGCCGCGCCGGCCTGGCCGCGCAGCTGCTCGGCCAGGGCCTGGTTGTGGCCGCACAGCAGGATCAGCTGCACATCCGGGAGCTGGCGCTCGATCGCGGCCATCGCCATCGAGCCGTGGCCGCCGAACAGCACCACGCCGGTGGGCCGGTCCGGGTCGAGCCCGAGGCGGGCCCGCTCGGCGCGGCGGTCCAGCGCCAGCGGGCGGTAGAAGTCGGGCCGTATCAGCATGCCCGAGCTGCGGTGGATCTGTGCCTCCGGGTAGCCGGCGGCGCGGGCCTGGGCCACGGCCTTGGCCGTGCCGCAGACCAGATGGCCGCGGCCGCCGGGCTCGATCCAGAAATGCGGCGGCAGATCGGCCATATCGGTCAGCACGGTGACAAAGGGGGCGCCCGGCATCACCTCGGCCAGGCCCTCGGCCAGCGCGCGGTTGAAATTGGGCATCAGCGAGACGACCAGGTCGGGCGGCGCGTCCTGCCAGTGCCGGCGCAGGCGCTTGACGATGGCCGCGTGGCTCAGCCGTATCAGCGCCTGCAGCAGCCTCAGCTCCTGCGCCAGACCCAGGGTCCAGCCCCGGGCCAGCCGCAGGTTGTAGAGGTCTTCGGGGGCGATGCCGGTGAGGCGCTGGAAGCGCTGCTGCGGGTCCAGCATATCGACCAGATTGACGCAGCGCACCTGCCAGGCGCGGCCTTGCTGCCGGATCACGGCCTCCAGGGCCTGGGCAGCGGCGCGGTGGCCGCCGCCGGCGTTGAGGTAGATCAGGTCAAGCGTTGTCGTCATCGTCGCTGCGGATCGGCCGGGCTGAGCCCATGCTCGCCGCAGGGAATGACCGGGCCGTGACAGCCCGCCTGAGCCGACCTCAGCCGCTGCAGGCCGAGCTGCCGGGCTGGGCCTGCGCAAACTCCTCCACCATCGCTGCCCGCAGCTGGTCCAGGGCCTGGATGCAGTCCAGCATCGCGTCCTTGAGTGCGCCGCCGGGCGGCGTGTCTGCCAGCAGGCTGAGGCGGGCCTGCACCGCGCGGAACAGCACATCCCAGTCCTCGATCGAGATATCCAGCGCGGCCGGCGGCGGCCGCGCGTCGCTCTGCGGGGAGCCGGTCTGGGCCGGTGCGGGAGCGGGAACAAGTCGGATCATCGGGCGGCCCTCGGGGTGGCGAATCGTGGATGCTGGGATGTGGCCTGCCGATGCAGCAGAATCCGGCCAGCGCAACGCAATGTAGGGTCCCGTGCCAGCGGGCCCTGTGTCAAAAGATGTGTTGCACCGGCCCGGTTGGTGTGTACCCCCAAGAGAGGGATCAACAAGAATGAGCGACGTCCTGCCCTGCAGCCAATGTCCCTTGCGGCCGCTGCCGCTGTTCCTGAGCCATAACGATGAGGAGCTGGAGCTGGTGCAGTCGCTGAAGCGGCGCGAGCAGCGCCTGGGCCCCGACGAGACCCTGATCGACGAAGGCCAGACCGACGCGCCGCTCTACACCCTGCTGAGCGGCTGGGCCTATCGCTTCAAGACGCTCAGCGACGGCCGCCGCCAGATCCTGAACTTCCTGCTTGCCGGCGACTTCATCGGCGTGCAGCAGAAGATGAGCGACGCCGCCGCCCATGGCGTCGTGACCCTGACCGAGGCGGTGTTCTGCGTGTTCCAGCGCGACGCGCTGTGGGAGCTGCACCGGCGCAGCCCGTCGATGGGCTTCAACATCACCTGGCTGACCGCGCACGAGGAATCGATGGTGGACGACACCTTGCTGTCGGTCGGCCGGCGCAGCGCCGAGGAGCGCATCGCCAGCCTGCTGATCCTGCTGTTCAAGCGCGCCGCCGCACTGCAGCGCGATGGCGGCGCCGATGGTGTGCCCTTCCCGCTGACCCAGCAGCATGTGGCCGACGGCCTGGGCCTGTCCCTGGTCCACACCAACCGCACGCTGCGCCGGCTCGAGCGCCGTGGCCTGCACCAGATCAAGGGCGGCCGGCTCTATCTGCGCGATGTGAAGGCGCTGGCGCGCATTGCCGATCTCTACGGCGACGGCCGGCCGCCGCAGCGGCCGCTGGTGTGAGGGCGGGACGGCCTCAGCCCGCGCTCGCGTGGATATGCTCGCGCACCCTCGGGTAGATCTGCTGCATCCATTTGCGGCCGCTGAACACGCCGTAGTGGCCGACGCCGGTCTGGATGTGGTGGGTCTTCAGATAGGGACGCACGTTCGGGCAGAGGTCCTGCGCGGCGACGGTCTGGCCGACCGCGCAGATATCGTCGCGCTCGCCCTCGACCGTCATCAGCGCGGTGCGCCGGATCGCGGCCGGCCGCACCGGGCGGCCGCGGTACATCAGCTCGCCCTTGGCCAGGTCATAGGTCTGGAACACCTTCTCGACGGTCTCCAGATAGAACTCGGCGGGCAGGTCGTTGACGGCCAGATACTCCTCGTAGAAGTCCTGGATCACCTTGGCCTCCTCGCGCCGGCCCTCCAGCAGATGCTCGTACATCTGGCGGAACGAGGCCTTGTGCCGCTCCGGGTTCATGCTCATGAAGGCGCTCAGCTGCAGAAAACCGGGGTAGACGCGGCGGCCGAAGCCGGTGTGCGGCAGCGGCACATGGCTGAGCAGGTTCTGCGCGAACCACTCGATCGGTTTGCTGATCGCCAGGCGGTTGACCTCGGTGGGATTGACACGGCAGTCCACCGGCCCGGCCATCAGTGTCAGGCTGCGCGGCTGGGCGGGATGCATGTCCTCGGCCATCAGCGCGGTGGCGGCCAGCGCGGCCACGCAGGGCTGGCAGACCGCGATCACATGGGTGTCGGGGCCGATGGCGGCGATGAACTGCATCATGTAGTCGATGTAGTCGTCCAGACTGAAGGCGCCGTGGCGCAGCGCGACATCGCGGGCGTTGTGCCAGTCGGTGATGAAGACATCATGGTCCTGCAGCAGGGTGCGGGCGGTCTCGCGCAGCAGCGTGGCGAAGTGGCCCGACAGCGGCGCCACCAGCAGCACGCGCGGCCGGGTCTCGGGCGCCGGGCCGGTCTTGCGGAAATGCAGCAGGGTGCCGAAGGGCAGCTTCAGCAGGGGCAACTCGTCGACATCGGCGATCGCATAAGGCGGGCGCGTGTGAGTCAGCCGCATCCGCGAGATCACATCGCTGGCGGCGGCAATGCTGCGCAGCGCCGATTTCTCGGTCTTCTGCAACCACAGCGATGCCGCCAGCTGCTGTGCCATCAGGCGCAGCGGCGACGTCAGGTCAGACTGCAGTTGATACGCCTGATACAGCATGGTGCTCGCCTCTCGGAGTCTGCTTGAGCTTGAGCAAGTAGCGGGCCAAGGCGGTGCGTCTTGGCACAGGGCTTGCGTCGCCCTGTGCACAGCGGCAGGGGACGGCAATGAGCAAAGCGGTGTTGACGATCAGCAGCAAGAACTACGGCGCCTGGGCCTTGCGGGGCTGGCTGATGGCCCGGCTGGCCAAGCTGGAGTTCAGCGAGCGCGTGATCCCGCCCGACGATCCGGAGATGAAGGCCGAGATGCTGCTGCTGTCGGCGTCGATGCGGGTGCCAACCCTGGAACATGAGGGCGTCAAGGTCTGGGACACGCTGGCCATCGGCGAGTACCTCAACGAGATCAAGCCCAAGGCCGGCCTGCTGCCGGCCGATATCGCGGCGCGCGCACACTGCCGCGCGATCTGCGGCGAGATGCACTCGGGCTTCAGCGCGCTGCGGTCTTCGCTGCCGATGAATATCAAGGCCTATTTCCCGAACTTCAAGCTCTGGTCGCGCGCGCAAAGCGATATCGACCGCGTCGTGATGATCTGGAACGAATGCCTGCAGACCTATGGCGGCCCCTATCTGTTCGGCGCCAAGCCCTGCATCGCCGACGCGATGTTCGCGCCGGTCGTGACCCGCTTTCTCAGCTACGACGTCAAGCTCGATCCGGCCTGCGCCGCCTACTGCCAGCTGATCATGGCGCTGCCGGCGATGCAGGAGTGGGTCAGGGCGGCGCGGGTCGAGCCCGACGAGATCGACGAACTGGATGCGGAGTTCTGAGGCTGAAGCGGCGTCCGAGGACCGCTGTCCGCCTTGGTGCGGCCGTGCTCACTTCCAGGGCGTCGGGTCCGGAATCGGGCAGACCGGCTCCACGTCGATGGACTTGAAGTCCGCCGGCGAGACGATCTCCAGGTACTCCATGTCTGGCGAGTAGTCGAACAGATAGTGGCGGATGCCGGGGCGCTGGTGCACGCAGTCGCCGGCCTCGACCAGGGTTTCGCGGTCCTCGTACATGAAGCGGGCCCAGCCCTTGAGCATGATGACGATCTGGAAGTCCGCCTCGTGGCGGTGCCAGCCCGTGCCTTTTTCGGGCGCCATATTGGCCTTGACCAGATGGGCGATCACCCGGCCCTGGGTGGCCGCGGCGATGCCGAGGTCGCGATAGAGGAAGAAGTCGCGCAGGCCGCCGCTGACATAGCCGGTGTCGGTGGGCTTGACGTGCGAGAACAGGGTATCGCTTCGATCCAGCATGAACGCTCCTTTCGGTGCATGAACACGGACACTCCCAAGCTCAAGCATTTACCGTTCCAGTGCGGCAACGACCGGAGGTTTGCTAGGCCTGGGCCCGCGCCAGCTCCGCATAGGCGTGGTGCAGCCACAGCTTCAGGCGCTGGCGTTCCATCAAGCCGAGGCTCGGGCCATCGGCGCCGCCGTTCTTGGCGGCCCAGAAGCTGGCGTTGCGCGCGTCGATCTTCTGCACCACGGCGTCCTGCAGATGCTTGATGTCGATCACCGTGGCGCCCAGGCCCTGGGCGCGCTCCAGCTGGCCCGATTTCTCCAACTGGGAGAAATCATTGCCACGCAACTGGTTGCGCACCAGCACATAGCGCAGGCGCTGGCCGAAGCGGTCCAGCAGCCGCGCCAGCAGGTCCACCGAGTCGCGGCCGGCGTCCATCACATGCCAGTAGTTCAGCGAGAAGCCCGAGATATCGGCCATGTCCAGCACGCCCGAATCATCCATCCAGGTGACCAGCGGCTCATGCGTCTGCGCCGCCAAGTCCACCAGCACGCGCGTGCCCGGCTGCTCGACGGCGCGCTCGATGATATGGTCCAGCATCTCGTAGCGGTCGACCAGCACCGGCGAGGCATAGTCGCCATAAAAGCGCAGCAGCGCGCCATGCGAGCGGTCGGTGTCGAAGCCGATGAAGGGCAGCTGCTGGTCGATGAAGTGCTGGGCCAGCACCCGCGCCAGCAGCGACTTGCCGACGCCGCCTTTCTCGCCGCCGATCAGGTGGATCTTGGAGCTGGGGTTCTTGTCTAGCGTAGGCACATCCATGGTGGGGTCCGGGCAGAGCAGAGGGTGGGGCGATTGTGCGGCAGGCCGTCGCACACGGGCATGACGGACAATCGCGGCTGTTTCCTATCCATAGCAGTAAGCGGGCCTGACCATGAGCATGAAGAAGACCGACCTCGAACGCCACGCGGCGATGAAGCTGGACGGCCAGATGCGCGGCGCCGCCGTGCCCGGACGTTTCGGCCAGGGCGCCGCCCAGCTGCCCGACCGCAAGGAGCGCCGCCGCCTCGATGCCGCGGCCGGCCTGGTGCCCTTTGCCTGCAAGCTGCCCTCCGAGCTGACCAAGACCTTGAGCGAGCGCGCCGCCGCCCACCCCGAGGGCATCAACGGCCTCGTGGCCGAGCTGCTGCGCAAGAGCCTGGCCTGATCTGACGGGATGAAGGGCCCGCGCAACGCTTCCTGAGTTCAGGGGACGCGCGGCCCTGTTCAGCGTCGAAGCTTTGCCTCAGTATGGTCGGCTTGCTTCCCGAGGAGCCGCGCCATGAGCGATACGCCTGCCCGCAGCGACAACCAGACGCCGTTCGACTACTGGAGCCGCGAGCATGTGCGTGAGCTGGCCAGCATCACGCGCGCGAGCCGCAGCGCGGCGCAGGGCGCCAGCGACTTCTCGGCCGAGGACTTCGCCGCAGCCGATGTGCTGAGCGTCGAGTGGGCCGACGGCTCGGTGCTGCACACCGATCCGCAGGCCTTTCTGGCCGGCCTGGACGAGCGGGGCGTGGCCGCGACGCGCTCGGCCGCCCGGCCCGGCCGGGTGCTGCTGCCCTTCGATCTGGTCGGCGCTGCCGCCCTGACCCGCGGCGCGCCCGGCACGAGCCGGGTGCAGAGCTATGCGATGGCCCGCCTGACCGAGCCCAGCACCCTGGACCGGGTCTACCAGTTCGGCGCCCTGTTCAGCGACGGGCTGGACCGCTGGTTCGGCAGCAGCGACAGCGGCGCCGCCCGACTGGTGGCGGCCAAGCTTTGCCGCGCTTTCGAGACCGCCCAGCTCGACGGTGTCGGCCCCGAGCGCAACGGGGCGCTGCTGCATTGGCGCGCCGGCCGCTGGCAGCCGGCCGAGGCTGCCCCGGCAGGCGGCGCGCGCGATGCCGTGCTGTTCCTGCACGGCACGGCCTCCAGCACGGCGGGCAGCTTTTCCGGCCTCTGGGAGGGCGAGACGGTGGGCGAGGCCGACTTCCAGGCGCTGGCGCAGCGCTGCGAGCTCTATGCCTGGGAGCACCGCACGCTGACCGTCAGCCCGCTGCGCAATGCGGTGGAGCTGCTGCGTGCGCTGGCGCCGCTGCGCGCCGGCCAGCGCCTGCATCTGGTCTCGCATTCGCGCGGTGGCATGGTCGGCGATCTGCTGGCGCTGGGCTTGAGTCAGGGTGACAAGGCCAGGTTCCGCGCCGCCTTCGAGCAGGCCTATGCACCCGAGCATCCGGACCGTCCCGAGCTGGAACGCCTGCTGCAGAACCCCGCGCCGGCGCTGGAGCTGGGCGTGTTCGTGCGGGTGGCCAGCCCCTCGCGCGGCACCCTGCTGGCGGACCGCCGCACCGATCTGTTCCTGTCCCTGCTGCTGCGCAGCGTCGGCCTGGCCTTTGGCAGCAACGGCGTGCCCATGTATGAGCGGCTCAACGGCTTTGTGCGGGCGCTGGTGGCGGCGCGCGCCGATGCCCGCAGCATCCCGGGGCTGGAGGCGATGATGCCCGGTTCGGCCCTGACCCTGGCGCTGAACGCGCCGGGCCTGCCGGCGCTGCCCGGGCGGCTGCGCGTGATCGCCGGCGACACCCAGGGCCTGGGCTGGGGCGGCATCCTGAGCCTGGTCGGCGATGTGTTCTACGGTCTGCACGACCATGATTTCGTCGTCCACACCCATTCGATGTTCGGCGGTTTCACCCGCGCCGATGCCAAGAGCCTGCGCCTGGCCGACAAGACGGTCACGCACCTGAGCTATTTCAAGAGCGCCGCGCTGTCGCGCCAGCCGCTGTTCCTGGCGCTGGACGGGCATGACGAAGGCTTTCGCGCGCTGCGGGAGGACGAAGCCATCACCCGTGGCCTGTTCCAGGCGTTCAAGCCCGACCCGCTGGCGCGCCGCAGCGCCGCGCAGTGGCAGGAGTCGCTGAGCGACCCGGCCCAGCGCGGCAAGCCCATCCTGCTGGTCTTGCCGGGCATCATGGGCAGCGAGCTCGGCGAGGTCGGCGGCGCAGCGGTCTGGCTGTCGACGGCCGCGATGGTCAACGGCGCACTGGCGGCGCTGAACCTCGCCGGCCCGCGCCGCCTGGAGCCCACCGGGCTGACGCCGCTGGCCTATGAGCGTCTGCTGGTGGCGGCCGCCAAGGACTTCAATGTGCAGGCCTTCGCCTATGACTGGCGCGAGGCCATACCGCGCAGCGCCGAGCGTCTGGGCGCGCGGCTCGACGCACTGCTCCAGCATGCCGAGGCCCAGCAGCTGCCGCTGCATCTGCTGTCCCATTCGATGGGCGGTCTGGTGGCCCGCGCGGCGCTGTTCCATCGGGTCGACGCGCAGGGCATGCTGGCGGACGACGATGCACGCTGGCAGCGCCTGTGCCGGCGCGGCGGCCGGCTGCTGATGCTGGGCACGCCCAATGCCGGCTCCTATGCGCCGCTGCAGCTGCTGCTGCGCCAGCACGGCCTGTCCAAGCTGGTGGCCGGCCTGTCGCGTGCGGTCACGGCGGCCGATCTGGCGCGCTGGGGCGCGGGCTTCGAGGGCCTGCTGCAGATGCTGCCGCTGGCGCCCGACCCGCAATTCGGCGATCTGCTGCAGCCGGCCGCCTGGCAGGCGCTGCAGCAGTTCGATGCCGGGCTGCCGCTGCCTGAGCCGGCCTTGCTGGCGCGGGCGCGTGCCGTGCGCGGCGCGCTGCAGCGCTCGTTCGAGCGCCTCGGCAGCGAGCGCACCGAGGGCGTGTTCTACGTCGCCGGCCATGGCCAGACCCCCAGCCGGCTGACCCTGCTGGGCGAGGGCGGGGTGGGCCAGCGCCTGGCGCTGCAGACCTCGCCGCAGGGCGACGGCACGGTGGGCTGGGACTCCTGCCTGAGCGCCGAGCGCTGCTGGTATGTGCGCGCCAGCCATGGCGATCTGGCCGACCACACGGCCTCGTTCAAGGCCTATTTCGAGCTGCTGCAGAACGGGCGCAGCAGTGCGCTGTCGCGCCAGCCGCCGCAGGCGCGCGCCGGCGCCGAGCCGGCCTTTGTGACGGCCGATCCGCTGGCCCTGCCCAGCCTGCCCGAGGACCCGCTGGCCTATGTGCTGGGCATGACGCAGCGCCTGCCGGCCGCCGCGCTGACGCCGCGCCTGGAGCTGCGGGTCGTGCATGGCAGCCTCGACTACGCGCGCTTCCCGCTGATCGTCGGCCACTACCAGCACGACCGCCTGGCCGGCGGCAGCAAGCGGGTGGACGAGAAGCTGGGCGGCCAGCTGCAGCGCCTGATCGACACGCGGCTGTTCGTCGGCGCCGACCGCACCGCGATGTATCTGCGCCCGCCCAGCGAGCAGGGCTGCGCCAGCGCCTATCCCGGCGCCCTGGTCGTCGGCCTGGGCGGGGTCGGCGAGCTGACGCCGGGCAGCCTGGCCGACACGGTGACCCGGGCGGTGCTGCGCTATGCCTTCGAGCACCTGACGCGCGACCCCTGGGTGCCGGCCCAGGGCAAGGTGGTGCTGCGGCTCTCGTCCTTGCTGATCGGCACCCATGTGCAGGCGGTCAGCATCCGCGACAGCCTGGCCGGCGTGCTCAACGGCATCTGGCGCGCCGCCCAGATCGTGCAGAACGAGCAGGCCTTGGGCCGGCAGATCGAGATCGCCGAGCTCGAGATCATCGAGATCGAGGAGCAGGCCGCGCTGGAGGCCGCCTACGAGCTCAAGCGCCTGCTCAACCGCGAGGAGTGGCGCGAGCGCGCCTTCTGGGTGGCCCAGCTGCTGGAGACCCGCGACGGCGGCCTGCGCGGCTTTCGGCCGGGCGACAACGAGGGCGTCTGGCAGCGCCTGGCGGTGCGCCAGGATGTTGGCGGCGGCCTGAAGTTCGAGCTGATCGCCGAGCGCGCCCGGGTCGAGTCGACCCGGGTCTATTCCGATGTGGCCAGCCTGAGCGACTACATCGCCCGCGTCAGCGACGAGGGCGCAGTCGGCCGCAGCGACCCCGAGGAAGAGGCGGCGATGGGCCGGGTGCTGTACCAGCTGTTGCTGCCGCAGAACCTGAAGGGCCGGCTCAACAATTTCGACAACACCGTGCTGGTGCTGGACGACAAGACCGCCACCTACCCCTGGGAGCTGCTGACCCCGCCCGACGACGGCCTGCAGGGCGACCCGGCGCGGCCGCTGGCGGTGCAGGCCGGCATGGTGCGCCAGCGCGTCACCGACGACTTCCGCAGCCTGCCGCCGCCCGGCCTGGTCGGCTGGCAGGCCCTGGTGGTGGGCGCGCCCTGCACGGCCGGCTGGCGCGATGCGCGCGGCGAGCCGCTGGACTTCAAGCCGCTGGCCGGCGCCCGGGACGAGGCCGAGGGCGTGGCCGAGTGGCTGGGCGGCGATGCCCGGCCCTGGCATGTGCACAAGCTGGTGGGCGAGACGGTGTCCTTCGAGCGGGTGCGCACCGCCTTGCTGGAGCGGCCCTACCGCATCGTCCATCTGGCCGGCCATGGCGTGGTCGACCAATGGGTGTCGGACATCGGTGCCGGCCAGGCCTTGCGCAAGACCGGCATGCTGCTGAGCCACCAGCAGGTGCTGGCGGCCGCCGATGTCGAGCAGATGGACCCGGTGCCGGAGTTCGTCTTCATCAACTGCTGCTATTCCGGCCGCGACGGCACCGAGGCCGAGGTGCTGGGCCAGCGCAACTATCCGCTGCTGGCCTCCAGCCTGGCGCTGCAGTTCATCAAGATGGGCGCCAAGGCGGTGGTCGCGGCCGGCTGGCAGGTCAACGATGCCGACGGCCTGCGCTTCGCCCAGACGCTCTACACCGCCTTGCTGCGTGACGGCGCCGATTTCGGCAGCGCGGTGCGCGACGCCCGAGCGGCCATCTACCAGCCCGGCGGCGGCAGCAACACCTGGGGCGCCTACCAATGCTATGGCGACCCGGCCTGGCGGCTGGAGGGCCTGGCCGGCAGCGGCTATGGCGATTTCAACGGCACCTCGCGGCTGCGCGGTGCCGAGGACTGCATGAGCCATATGGAGCTGTCCGAGCGCATCCTGCAGGTGGTCGCGGTGGCCGGTGACAAGCGCTGCTCGGCGCTGCTGAGCCAGCTCAAGGCGCTGGAGCTGCGTCTGCGCGCCGATCCGCTGCGCCGGGCCTGGCTGCACAGCTCGCGGGTGCGCGCCGCCTTTGGCGAGGCTTACCGCGAGCTGGGCGCGCACGACGATGCGGTCAAGTGGCTGCAGCTGGGCGCCCGCACCGCCTACTCGCGGGTGCAGCTGCGCCATATCGAGCTGATGGTCAACTCGCTGGCCCGGCTCGGCGAGGAGCGCGCCCAGATCATGGGCCGCGACATCCTGGAGCGGCTGGAAGCCATCGACGACCCGCAGCTGCTCTGGCCCGAGCCCGGCGGCATCGGCGGTGCCGCCAGCGCGGCCTCGGAGCGGCGCTGCCTGCGCGGCAGCGTGCAGATGCGCCGCGCCGCGCCCGTGCCCGGTCAGGCGCAGGGCTGGAACATCGCGCTGCTGGCCGAGGCGGCGCAGTTCTTCGCCGCCGGCTATGTGGACAAGCTGGCGCCGCTGAACGGTCAGGGGCTGCAGGATGCGGCCGGCCGCGACCACGCCGACCGGCGCGCCTTCGCCCTCTCCAACGCGCTGCTGTGCTGGGGCCTGGCCCGGCTGGGCGGCACCGAGCCGCAAGGGGTGGACATGCTGCTGGAGCAGCACTGCGACTGGGAGCGCCAGGTGCGTGACCTGCTCGACGAGATCGAGTCGCTGGGCCTGTCGACCCGTTTCTGGCATTACACCAACACCTTCGAGCTGCTGGTGGCGCGCCAGCTGCTGCGCATCGCGCTGGCCGGGCCCGGGGCCGCCGTGAGTGCGCCGCCGGCCCCGCCCGACGCTGCGGGCTGCGCGACCCGGCCCGACCTGCAGCGCGCGCTGCAGCTGCTGGAAGCGGCGCTGGTGCGCTGGCCCTCGCCCAGCGAGATCGAGAGCATCCAGCACCGCTTCCGCGCCATCCTGGGCGTCGGCCAGGTGGCGCAGCGCAGCGGCGACCATGGGCCGGCACTGGACGAGCTGGTCGCGACCGCCGAGCGCGCGCTGGCCCTGCTGGCCGCGCACGAGCGCCGGCACGATGGCTGAGTGCTCAGCGCGCGGTGCTGTTCGCGTCCTGCTTGGCGGCCAGCCGGGTCTGCGCCGGGTAGAGCTGGGGGTGGCGCTGGCGCGGCGTCAGGCCGTCCTCGCCGACCGGCAGCGTGCCCTGGAGCCTGGCCTCGGCCAGCTCGGCCTTGACCTGCTCGCGGCTCTTCTCGCCAGCGTCGCGCGCGGCCAGCGCGGGGCCGGCGAGCAGCAGGGTGGCGCTGCACAGGGAGATCAGGGTGAGCTTGTTCATCGGGTGATCCTTTGCATGAAGTGGAGACCTCACTGTAGAAACACGTCGCTGGCCGGGCGCTGACGGCGCGATGACAAAGCTGTCATCCGCCGCTCTGGCGCTTCAGGCATGCTGGCGACCTTGCAAACAGGAGAAGGTCTTGCGCATCCTGGTGGTCGAAGACGAGCCCAAGACGGGCGACTATCTGAAGAAGGGCCTGGGCGAGTCGGGCTTTGTGGTCGATGTCGCGAGCGACGGCATCACCGGCCTGCACCTGGCCCAGCAGCAGGGCTATGACCTGATCGTGCTCGATGTGATGCTGCCCGGCATGGACGGCTGGCGCGTGCTGCGCCGGCTGCGCGAGGGCCGCGACACGCGGGCCACGCCGGTGATCTTCCTGACCGCGCGCGACGCGCTGGAAGACCGGGTCCAGGGCCTGGAGCAGGGCGCCGACGACTATCTGGTCAAGCCCTTTGCCTTCGCCGAGCTGCTGGCCCGCATCCGCACGCTGCTGCGGCGCGGGCCGCTGCGCGAGGAGGAGCTGCTGGCCGTCGACGATCTGCTGCTGAACGTGCCGGCCCGCGTCGTGACCCGGGCCGGCGAGCGCGTGCATCTGAGCGCGCGCGAGTTCGCGCTGCTGCATCTGCTGATGCGGCGCCAGGGCGAGGTGCTGTCGCGCAGCCAGATCGCCTCGCTGGTCTGGGACATGAATTTCGACAGCGACACCAATGTCGTCGATGTCGCGGTGCGGCGCCTGCGCCTGCGCATCAACGACCCGGTGCCGGGCCGGCTGATCCATGCGGTGCGCGGCATGGGCTATGTCTGCGAGCTGCGCCCATGAGCCGCCTGCCGCTGAGCTGGCGCCTGGGTCTGCTGTTCGCGGCGCTGGTGGCGCTGAGCTGCGGCTCGCTGGGCATCTATCTCTACCAATCCTTCGCCCAGCAGCTGGAGCGCCGCGACGAGCTGCAGCTGCTGAGCCATCTGCGCCAGTTGCGCCAGCTGCTGGCCCACACCGCCGCGCCCCGGCTGCTGCTGGACCAGCCGCAATACCTGCGCGACACGATGAGTGCCGACAGCAATGTCTATGTGCGGGTCCATGACACGCAGGGCCGGCTGCTGCTCGATGTCCACCCCGGCCATGAGCCGCTGCAGCTGCCTGCCCCGGTGCCGCTGGGTCGCGCGGCGGGACTGGCTGACATCCGCTACTGGACCACCGCCGCCGGCGTGCCGGCTGCGGCGGTGGCGGCGCTGTCGCCGCTGGGCTCGGGTCGCACCGTGCAGATCATGGTGGCCCGCATCTGCAACGAGCGCGCCGAACTGCTGGCCGACTACCGGCGCCGCATCTGGTTCAGCGTGCTGTTCTTCGCCGTCGCGGGCGGCGCGCTGGCGCTGGGGCTGATGTGGCAAGGCCTGGCCCCGCTGCGCCGCCTGGCGCGCGAAGCCGGCCGCATCACCGCGCAGCGGCTCTCGACCCGGCTGTCCGAGCGGGCAGCCCCGGCCGAGATGCGCGGCCTGATCGCCGCCTTCAACGCGATGCTGCTGCGCCTGGAGCAGGGCTTTGCCCAGGTCAACCAGTTCGCCGCCGATCTGGCCCATGAGCTGCGCACGCCGGTCGGCAATCTGCTGGGCCAGAGCCAGGTGATGCTGGCGCGCCCGCGCAGCGCCGAGGAGTACCAGGCCCTGCTGGGCTCGAACATCGAGGAGCTGGAGCGGCTGAACCGCATGATAGACAGCATGCTGTTCCTGGCCCGCGCCGAGCACAGCGCGGTGGCGCTGCAGCGCCAGGCGCTGGACCCGGCCGAGGAGCTGGCGCGCCAGGCCGACTACTTCCAGGACCTGGCCGAGGAGCGCGGGCTGCGCCTGGCCACGGCCGTCGTCGGTAGCGGGCCGCTGCAGGCCGACACCATGCTGCTGCGCCGCGCGCTGGCGAATCTGCTGGCCAATGCCGTGCAGCATGCGAAGCCCGGCAGCGAGGTCCGGCTGGGCGCACGGCGGCGGACCGGTGCCTGGGAGCTCAGCGTCGACAACAGCGGCGAGCCGCTGCCGGCCGAGCTGCTGGACCGGCTGTTCGAGCGCTTCTACCGCGCCGATCCGGCGCGCGCCGACTCGGCCCGCTCCAGCGGCCTGGGCCTGGCCATCGTGCGTTCCATCATGACGCTGCACGGTGGCAGTGCGACGGTGGTCCAGCCGGCCGCCGGCGACATCAGCTTCCGGCTGCGCTTCCCCGATGCAGTTCCTCCTGCAGCCAGTCCCGCAGCGCCAGCAGCGGGGGCCAGGTCTTGAGGGCCGGCGGATAGGCCAGGTGGTAGGGCTTGGCATGCACATAGTGGATGGCCAGCGGCGAGAGCCGCACCAGCTTGCCCTCGCGCAGCGCGTCCATCGCCAGGATCTCGCGCGAGATCGCCAGCCCGAGGTCCTGCTCGGCCGCCTGCAGCATCAGGCCGGCATCGTTGAACAGCGCCACCGGCGTGACCGTGCGCTGCACGCCGGCGGCCGTGAACCATTGCTCCCAGGGCTCGGCCTGGCCCAGCAGCGGCTCCTCGCCGAGCGCACCGGCGTCCGCCGCGCTGCGCCGCCGGCCCAGGCCCAGGCGCTTGGCCGCAGCCGGTGAGCCGACCACGACCAAGGGCACCTCGGTGCCGATCAGTTCCTCGGCCTCCAGCCCCGGCCAGGGGCCGCGGCCCTGGCGGATGCCGGCATGGAAACCCTCGCGGCCCAGATCGCTGAGCTGGGCCGTCGCGCTGATCTCCAGTGCCAGGTTCGGATGGCGCGCGCGCCAGCGCTGCATGCGCGGCAGCAGCCAGCGCTGCGCGAACGAGGGCAGCACCGACAGCCGCAGGCTCTGCGCCTGCAGCCCGGCCGCCGCCGCCGCCGCACTGACGCCACGATCCAGCTCGGCCAGGGCCTTGTTGACGCTGGCCAGCAAGGCCTCGCCGGCGTTGTTGAGCAGCAGGCGGCGGCCGCGCCGCTCGAACAGCGCATGGCCCAGCTGCGTCTCCAGCGCGCGCAGCTGGTGGCTCAGCGCACTGTGTGTCAGATGCAGGGTCTCGGCCGCCGCGCGCAGATTCTGGGTCTGGGCGATGACGCGGAAGGTCGGCAGGGTATTGAGCGGCAGGCGCGCCATGGCGGGCTCTCTGCTGGTTAGATATTTCGACCATATCAGAGAAAAACAATCAATTCCATTGCCCAATGCGGCGACCTATCCTGAGCTCACTCGATAGGAGATCCGCCATGCTTCACCCTGCCATCAGCGCTTGCCCCGACTCGCCCGCCCGGTCCGCCCCCGCAGCCACCCCCGGCGTTCAGCGCCGCTGGGGGCAAGGGCTGTGGGCGCTGTTTTTCGGTACCGCCGCCCGGCCCAGCGAGCCCGAGCGGCTCGATGACCTGGATGCCCGCAGCTTGCGCGATATCGGCTGGTGGTGCGTCGGACGGCGGCGCGTCTCACACGAAAACCTGGCCAGCCACCGCATCGATTTTTTTCTCTGATCGGCGCCCCCGGATTGCGGGGGCGACGCTTGCCAGCGCCATCGCTTTGGGCACTAATGCACGAAGTCGTCAACTGCATAGCGCGAAGCAACAATGGCTTACAGACGCCGGTGTTGCCCCGTCCCTAAGCTGGGCGCCGGTCTGGATTGAATACCCCGGGCCGGCAGTAACAGGGAGTTTGCGAGAGCGATGATGCGGGCCATGGAGTCCGCGCAGGTATCTCGTTCTGTACGGAGCAGCCACCATGGCGCTTACAGCAATTGCATTGGCCGCCAGTCTGGCCAGCAGCGGGACTTGTTCCTGGGACCCCGCTTCCCAGCAGGCTTTCGATGGCGATGTGGCCAGCGTGGTTGATCGCTTCCAGGATCTCTCGCCCGAGCTCCGCGCCAAGCTGCGTCAACGCATGGACCGGCAGCGCTTCGACGAGCTGGTCTGGATCCGGCGCGACGGCGTGTTCGGCGCCCAGAGCTATGGCCAGGAGCTGCAGGGCTTGCAGATGTCCGGCAACTCGGTCTGCGCCCAGCCCGATCGCTCGCAGTGGAGCGCGGCGACGGCGGAGCCGGCGCTGAGCTTTTGCGAGGCACGCCACTGCCTGCTGGTCACGCTCAATGGCCGCCATGTGCTGCGCGTGGCACGGACCGGGCTCTCGACCGAAGCGACCCTGGCCGGTCTGGACCCGCAGCAGGTGCTCAACGAACAGCCGCCGGCCGCCGGCGTGCCGCAGCATGCGCCCGGCCGCCTGATCGTCGGCGCGCGGGCCGGGCTGGCCGAGGGCGAGCTCGGCAAGATCAGCGGCCTGCATGGCGGCAAGGCGCGGCGCCTGGGGCGCAGCGATCTCTATGTCGTCGAACTGCCCGGCAATGCGTCCGAGAAGGCCGTGCAGGCCCTGCTCAGCAAGCATCCGCAGCTGCGCTTTGCCGAGCTGGACCAGCGCGTCGCGCCGGCCTTCGCCGTCAACGATCCCTATGCCGGCAGCCAGTGGCATCTTGGCAAGATCGGGGTGCCCCAGGCCTGGGACAGCAGCCAGGGGGCGGGCATCACGATTGCGGTGCTGGACTCCGGCATCGACGCCGCCCACCCTGACCTGGCCGCGCGCCTGGTGGCCGGCTGGAATGTGATCGACGGCAATTCGAACACCGCCGATGTCCATGGCCACGGCACGGCCGTCGCCGGCGCGGCGGCGGCGACGCTGAACAATGGCACCGGCGTTGCGGCCGTGGCCGGCCTGGCCCGGCTGATGCCGGTGCGCATCGCCGACGCCAATGCCTATGCCTACTGGAGCACGGTGGCTCAGGGTCTGATCTGGGCCGCCGACAACGGGGCGCGGGTGGCCAATATCAGCTATGGCGGCGTGACCGGCAGTTCCTCGGTGCGCAGCGCCGCCCAGTACATGAAGAGCAAGGGCGGCCTGGTGGTGGTGTCGGCCGGCAATACCGGCATCGAGGAAACCACCGGGGCGAGCTCCACCATGATCACGGTCTCGGCCACCGATGCCAACGACCAGCGCAGCAGCTGGTCCAGCTACGGCAGCTACGTGACCCTGGCCGCGCCCGGCCAGGACATCTGGACCACCACCCGCGGCGGTGGCTATCAGGCCTGGTGGGGCACCTCGCTGTCCAGCCCGGTGGTGGCCGGCGTGGTCGGGCTGATGATGGCGGCCAAGCCCTCGCTGGCCAGCGACCAGATTGAAAGCCTGCTCTACTCGACCGCGCTGGATCTGGGCACGGCCGGCCGCGACAAGCTCTACGGCCATGGCAGGGTCAATGCGGCGGCGGCGGTCCAGGCCAGCCTGGCGGCGCAGGCCCCGGATACCCAGGCTCCCACCGTTGCGATGGCCAGCCCGCAGGGCGGCAGCACGGTCAGCGGCCTGGTGGCGGTGGATGTCAATGCCAGCGACAACATCGGCGTCGTGCGGGTCGAGCTGCGCGCCAACGGCAGCCTGGTGGCCAGCGACACCAGCGCGCCCTATGCCTTCAGCTGGGATTCCAGCAAGGTGGCCAACGGTTCGGCAAGCCTGAGCGCCCAGGCCTTCGATGCGGCCGGCAACAGCGCTGCCTCGGCGGCGCTGACCGTCATGGTGTCGAACGCGCCGGCCGTGGCGGTGGTCGACAGCACGCCACCGGTGCTGACCATCAGCAACCCTGCCAACGGCGCCAAGGTGTCAGGCACGGTCGGTATCACGGTGCAGGCCTCCGATGACTCCGGTGCGGCCGGCATCACGCAGACCTTGGCCATCAACGGCCAGGTGGTGGCCACGGTCAAGGGTGGCGCGCTCAGCTACAGCTGGAACACCCGCAAGCTCAGGGCCGGCGCCCACAGCATCAGCGCCACTGCCAAGGACGCAGCCGGCAATACCCGCAGCGTCAGCATCCAGGTCAGCCTCTGAGGGGCACAGGGCGGGCCGGCTGAAAGCCTGCCGGCTCAGGAGTCAAAAAAACCCGCCGAAAGGCGGGTTTTTTGCATTGGCGGGTAGGGATGCTCAGTCGGGCTTGCGACGACGGCTGGCGGCCGCACCCAGCAGTGCCAGACCGGCCAAGGCCAGGCTGCCCGGCTCCGGCACGGTGGAGCCGCCACCACCGCTGCCACCACCGCCGCCGTCATCACCCTCGCGACCCCAGATCGACACATGGGAGATGGCGCCACCGTTGGGCCAGAAGCCGTCGAGGAAGATGTCCTCAATGCCGTCCCAGGCGCTGAGATCGTAGAAATAGTAGGAGGGCTCGTGCTTGCCGTCCTTGATCGCCAGATAGCAGTCCGGGCAAGCGATGCTGGCGCCGCTGAGATATTCGATCAAGGCATCGGCCGGGTCTGCAGCCGAGTTGGAGAAAGTGGTTGTGTAGCTGCTCGCAAACGTGCCGGAGTCCGAACCCAAGCCGGATCCGCCGGAGACATCCGATTTGTAGAGCAGCGACAGGGCGCCATCGGCGGCGCTCAGGCCCAGCGCCGTGTAGACGCATTCCGGCTCGCAATTCTTGGGTGGATCCACCATGACGCCGATCATGCCGACCGAGCTGGGCGTCAAGGTCAGGGTGGCCTGGGCGGGCATGCTGGCCGCTGCCAGCGCAAGACCCAGCGTGGCCAGCGCAAAGCGCGGACCTCTGAGGGCTTTGGAAAGGACCTGGGACTTCATGGCTGTTCTCCTTGGCTGGCTTTGTGCTGACTGGTGACCCAAGGTAAGCAAACTTGATGCCATTTCTCTAAGTCATTGTTTTGTAATCACTTTGTAACTTGCTCGGGCGACGCGTGTCGGAATTTGTAAAGTCAATCGACAAATATGGGAGCGGGCGACGGGCCTGCCGGACGTCAGCACGCGGATCGCTCGTCCATCATGGCCATTGGTTTTCTGGCCAACTGGGGCAAACCCCTGTCTGTACTTTGTATCCAAAGTCCAATACGCGAGCGAAGCGCCGGCCGACTCGCGTCAGAATGGCGGCTGTTGTAAGCAGAGCCAGCGGTGCGGTCGATGAATCTTGTGAGCGGTGGGGATGCCCCGGAAGCGTTTGAATGGCAGAGCCGCGTGCGCTTGGTCGACGAGGTTGCGCGGGTGCTGCGCCAGCGCATCTATACCGGCTTCTACCCGCCCGGCGAGCTGCTGCGCCAGGTGCAGCTGTCGGAAGACCTGAAGGTCAGCCGCACGCCGCTGCGCGAGGCGCTGCGCATGCTGCAGAGCGAGGGCCTGGTGGAGGCCGACGGGGTGCGCGGCGTCAGCGTCGCGCGGGCCGACCGGCGCCGGCTGCTGGATGCCTACACGATGCGCGAGATGCTGGATGGCCTGGCCGCGCGCCAGGCCGCCGAGCGCGGTGCCGAGCGCGCGCACGCGCTGCTCGATCCGATGATCGCGGCCCAGCGCCGCACTTTGGAGCCCTGGTCGCCGGCCGACTACACCCGCTTCAATGTGGACTTCCACTCGGCCATCATCGCGCTGGCCGACAACGAATTTCTCAATGCCCAGCTGGCCCTGGTGCGCAAGACCTCCCAGGTGTTTGCGCCGGCCGTGCTGATCAGCCATGAGCGCGCCGGCCCGGCCATCGAGGAGCATGAGCGCATCGTCGCGGCGATTGCCTCAGGCGATGGCGACGCCGCCGAGCGCCTGGGTCGCGCCCATATCCACGAGACGATTCTGTGCCTGAAGCGCGAGCTGCAGGGCGAGCTGCAGACCGGGCCGCGCCGCGCCGTACCGCCGGCCGTGGTCGGGCGAGCGCCGGCCGGCCGGGCATGAGTCTTTTCCTGCTCAAGCGCTTCGCGACCTTGATCGCCACGCTGCTGGCGGCCTCCTTGCTGGTGTTCGGTGTGCTGGAGGTGTTGCCCGGCAATGCGGCCCAGCTCTTGATGGGGCCGGACGCCGCGCCCGAGGCGGTGGCCGCGCTGGCCGAGAAGCTCGGCCTGAACGACAGCGCCTGGACTCGCTATGGAGCCTGGATGGTGGGGTTGCTGCTGCGCGGCGATATGGGCCTGTCTTACGCCTACAGCACGCCGGTGGCCGAGCTGATGGCCGAGCGCCTGGCGCTGACGGTGCCGCTGGCGCTGATCGCGATGGCGCTGACCACGGTGATCGCGCTGTCGGCCGGCGTCTATGCGGCCTCGCGCCACAACAAGCCCGGCGATGTCGGCACCATGGCCCTGAGCCAGCTGGGCATCGCGGTGCCGAATTTCTGGTTCGCGATCCTGCTGATCCTGCTGTTCGCGGTGCATTTGCAATGGCTGCCGGCCGGTGGCTTTCCGGGCTGGCGCGCGGAGGAGGGCGGTGGGGTCTGGCCGGCGCTGCAGGCCCTGCTGCTGCCGGCCGTCTCCCTGGCTGTGGTGCAGGCGGCCATCCTGGCCCGCATCACGCGTTCGGCGATGCTGGAGGTCTTGCGCGAGGATTTCGTCCGCAGCGCCCGCGCCAAGGGCCTGAGCCGGCGCGGCGCGCTGTGGGGCCATGCCTTGCGCAACGCGATGATTCCGGTGCTGACCGTGATGGGCCTGCAGTTCGCCAATCTGCTGGCCGGCACCATCGTGGTCGAGAACGTGTTCTATCTGCCGGGCCTGGGCCGGCTGATCTTCCAGGCCATCGCCAACCGCGACCTGATTGTCGTGCGCAATGCGGTGCTGCTGCTGGCGGCCATGGTGATCGTCGTCAACTTCGTCGTCGATGTGCTCTATGCCTGGATAGACCCGCGCATCAAGGCGGCGGATCTATGAGGCGCGCGCTGAAACACCCCAGCTTTGTTCTTGGCGCCGCG
This sequence comes from Roseateles cavernae, assembly GCF_040187885.1. NCBI lineage: Bacteria > Pseudomonadati > Pseudomonadota > Betaproteobacteria > Burkholderiales > Sphaerotilaceae > Roseateles > Roseateles cavernae. The sequence goes on along the minus strand of NZ_JBDPLH010000001.1, from coordinate 390,030 downwards.
CTGACCGCGCTGCTGCTGCTGGCGGCCCTGCTGTCCCTGATCTGGACCCCCTGGCCGCCCTACGAGATCGACATCCCGGCCAAGCTGCAGGCGCCCAGCGCGGCCCACTGGCTGGGTACCGACGCGCTGGGCCGCGACATCGCCAGCCTGCTGCTGCTGGGCGCGCGCAACTCCATCCTGGTCGGCGTGATCGCGGTGGGCATCGGCTTGGGGCTGGGCACCCTGCTGGGCCTGTGGGCGGCGGCGCGGCGCGGCTGGGTCGAGGAGGCGGTGATGCGCTTCTCGGACTTCAGCTTCGCCTTCCCGGCCATCCTGCTGGCCATCATGATGACGGCGGTGTTCGGTCCCGGCATCGTCAACGCCATCACCGCGATCGGCATCCACAACATCCCGACCTTTGCCCGCATCAGCCGCGCCAGCGCCAAGGCGCAATGGGCGCGCGACTATGTGCTGGCCGCGCGGGCCTGCGGCAAGGGCGCCTGGCGCATCAGCGTCGAGCATGTGCTGCCGAACATCGCCTCGGTGCTGATCGTGCAGGCGACCATCCAGTTCGCGCTGGCGATACTGGCCGAGGCCGCGCTGTCCTATCTGGGCCTTGGCACCCAGCCGCCCGAGCCCAGCTGGGGTCGCATGCTGGCCGAGGCGCAGACGCTGATGTTCCAGGCGCCGCTGCTGGCGGTCTTTCCGGGCCTGGCCATCATGGCGGCCGTGCTGGGACTCAACCTCTTGGGCGACGGGCTGCGCGATCTGCTCGACCCCAAGCTGGCGAGGGCGCGCTGATGCTGGAAGTCAAGGACCTGCGCGTGCAGCTGCAGACCCGGCGCGGCCCGGCCGAGGCGGTGCGCGGTCTGAGCTTCGAGCTGGGGCGCGGAGAGACCCTGGGCCTGATCGGCGAATCGGGCTGCGGCAAGTCGCTGACCGCGCTGGCCTTGATGGGCTTGCTGCCCGAGAGTGCCCAGGTCAGCGGCGCGATCCGCTTCCAGGGTCAGGACTTGCTGGCGCTGAGTGACCGGGAGCGCAGCGTGCTGCGCGGCAACCGCATGGCCATGGTGTTCCAGGAGCCGATGACGGCGCTGAACCCGCTGCACCGTGTCGGCGCCCAGGTGGCCGAGCCGCTGCGCCTGCACCGGGGCTGGGGCGCGGCGCCGGCGCTGGACGAGGCGGTGCGCCTGCTGGACCGCGTCGGCCTGCCCGATGCGAGGCGGCGTGCCGGGGCCTATCCGCACGAGCTGTCCGGCGGCCAGCGCCAGCGGGTGAGCATCGCGATGGCGCTGGCCTGCGAGCCCGACCTGCTGATCGCCGACGAACCGACCACCGCGCTGGACGTGACGATACAGGGCCAGATCCTGGACCTGCTGGCCGAGCTGGTCGAGGAGCGCGGCATGGGCCTGATCCTGATCTCGCACGACCTCGGCGTGATCGCCGAAAACGTCCGGCAGATGCTGGTGATGTATGGCGGCAGCGTGGTCGAGCGCGGGCCCACTGCGGCGGTGTTCGCGCGCATCGGCCATCCCTATACGCAAGGCCTGTTCGCCGCCCGGCCGCGGCTGGGCACGGCGCGCGGCGCGCGGCTGCAGACGATTGCCGGCAGCGTGCCCGAGCTGGCGGACCTGCCCGCTGGCTGCCCCTTCAGCGCGCGTTGCCGGCTGGCGACGGCCGAGTGCGCAGGCACGCGTCCGCCTGCGCTGGCCATGCCGCAGCCGGGGCATGAGGTCAGCTGCCTGCATCTGGAGGAGGCGCTGCGTGATCGATGATGCGTCGCTGCTGCTGAAGGTCGAGAACCTGCATCGCCACTACCGGCTGCCCCGCGAGCGCTTGTTCGCGCCGGCGCCGAGCTTGCAGGCGCTGCGCGGCGTCAGCTTCGAGCTGCGGGCCGGCCAGTCGCTGGGCGTGGTCGGCGAGTCGGGCTCGGGCAAGAGCACCCTGGCGCGGGCGGTGATGGCGCTGGAGACGCCCGACCAGGGTCGGGTCCTGCTGAAGGGGCAGGACCTGCATGCGCTGCCGCCGGCCGCGCTGAGGGCGGCGCGGCGCGATTTCCAGATGGTGTTCCAGGACCCCTATGGCTCGCTGGACCCGCGCCGCAAGGTCGGCCGCATCGTCGCCGAACCCCTGGTGTCGCTGACCGCCACGGGGCCGGCCGAGCAGCGCGAGCGGGTGCTCGACAGCCTCGTGGCCGTGGGCCTGCGCGAGGCCGATCTGGACAAGTATCCGCACGAATTCTCCGGCGGCCAGCGCCAGCGCATCGCGATCGCGCGCGCGCTGGTGACGCGGCCGCAGCTGATCATCGCCGACGAGCCGGTCAGCGCGCTCGATGTCTCGGTGCAGGCCCAGGTGCTGAACCTGCTGCAGGACTTGCGCGAGCGCTATGGGCTCTCCTACTTGCTGATCAGCCATGACCTGGCCGTGGTCGACCATGTCTGCGACCAGCTCATCGTGCTCTACCAGGGCCGGGTGGTGGAGCAGGGCCGCCCCGAGGCGCTGTTCCGCCTGGCCGCCCATCCCTACACGCAGGCCTTGCTGGACGCGGTGCCGCGTGCGCGGCCGACGGGCCAGCGGCGGCGCGGCAGGCCTGCCGTAGTGCCGATACAGTCGCAGCCGATGGCAAGACCTGGCACCGGCTGCGACTTCGCGCCGCGCTGCCCGCATGCGAGCCCGCGCTGCATGGCCGAGCCGCCGCCGCTGCGCGAACTGGGGGCGGGGCAGCGCGCGGCATGCCATCATGCCGAGCGGATTTTGCAAACCCGGATTGCAGCGGAGGATTCCAGATGTTGATGAAGCAATTGATACTGGCCACGAGTCTGGCCGCGCTGGGGCTGCTGAGTGCGGGCGTCCAGGCTCAGGCCAGGAAGGACAGCCTGGTGCTGGCAATGACGCTGGAACCGCCGGGCCTGGACCCGACCGCCGGCGCGGCCTCGGCGATTGCCGAGATCGTCCAGTACAACATCTTCGAGACCCTGAGCAAGATCGGTCCGGACGGCAAGGTCAGCCCGCTGCTGGCCGAGAGCTGGGAGGTCTCGCCGGACCTGAAGACCTACACCTTCAAGCTCAGGCGCGGCATCAAGTTCCAGAATGGGGAGCCCTTCGATGCGGCGGCGGTGAAGTTCAGCTTCGAGCGCGCGGCCGCCGAGAAAAGCGTCAACAAGGACAAGCGCCTGTTCGCCGCGATGGACTTCATCGCGACGCCCGATCCGCACACCGTGGTAATCGGCCTGAAGACCATAGAGCCCGATTTCCTGTTCCTGATCGGCCAGGCCACGGCCATCATCGTCGAGCCCAAGAGTGCCGAGAGCAATGCCGTGCGGCCGGTCGGCACCGGTCCCTACAAGCTGGAGAACTGGGCCAAGGGCTCGGCCGTCACCCTGACCCGCTGGGACGGCTACCGCGCCGCGCCGCAGCTGAAGATACGCCGCGTCAGTTTCCGCTTCATCAGCGACCCGGCCGCCCAGGTGGCGGCCCTGCTGTCGGGCGATGTCGATGCCTTCCCGCGTGTGGCCGCAGCGCGCAGCCTGGGCCAGTTCAGCAGCGACAAGCGCTTCCAGGTCATCAAGGCCGGCTCGCGGGCCAAGACCATACTGGCGATCAACAACAAGAAAAAGCCGCTCGACGATGTGCGCGTGCGCCGCGCGATCGCCGCCGCGCTGGACCGCAAGTCCATCATCGAGGCGGCCGCCGATGGCTTCGGCGTGCCCATCGGCAGCCATTGCGTGCCCGGCGCGCTGGGCTATCTGGACACGACAGCCCTCAACCCCTTCGACCCCAACAAGGCCCGTGCGCTGCTGAAGGAGGCGGGCGTGGCGACGCCGCTGGAGCTGAGCCTGAAGCTGCCGCCCACGCCTTATGCGCGCCAGGGTGGCGAGGTCGTTGCGGCCCAGCTGGCCAAGGTGGGCATCGTCGCGAAGATCGAGAACGTCGAGTGGGCGCAGTGGTTGTCGGGTGTCTACACCAACAAGCAGTACGACCTGAGCCTGATCAGCCATGTCGAGCCCTTTGATCTGAACAACTACGCCAAGCCCGGCTACTACTGGGGCTACGAGAACCCGGCGTTCGCCAAGCTGCTGGAGCGCATCAACAACACGCCGCGCGAGGCCGAGCGCGCCAAGCTGCTGGGCGAGGCGCAGCGCCTGCTGGCGCAGGACGCGGTCAACGCCTATCTGTACCAGCCGGTCTGGCTGACGGTGGCCAAGCGTCAGCTCAAGGGCTTGTGGACGGACATGCCGGTCTTCGTCAACGACATCTCTGCCTTGAGCTGGGAATGAGCGCGCCGCTGTTCTCGCTCAGCGCCGTCGAGCTGCTGGACGGCTACCGCCGCCGCGCCTTCTCGCCGGTCGAGGTCACACACGCGGTGCTGGACCATATCGGGTGCTGGGAGCCGCAGCTCTGCGCGCTCTATGCGCCGGACCCGGAGGCCGCGCTGGCCCAGGCCCGCGCGTCCGAGGCGCGCTGGTTGAAGGGCGAGGCGCTGGCGCTGGACGGCCTGCCGCTGACCTTGAAGGAAAACATCGCGACGCGCGGCACGCCGATGCCGCTGGGCACGGCCGCCACGGTGCTGAGCCCGGCCACCGACGACGCGCCGCCGGCGGCCCGCATGCGCGAGGCCGGCGCCGTGTTGCTGGCCAAGACCACGATGCCGGACTACGGCATGCTCAGCTCAGGGCTGTCGAGCTTTCATCCGCTGACCCGCAATCCCTGGAACCTGGACCGCAACCCGGGCGGCTCCAGCGCCGGTGCGGCAGCGGCGGCGGCGGCCGGCTATGGACCGCTGCATCTGGGCACCGATATCGGCGGCTCGCTGCGCCTGCCGGCCTCCTGGTGCGGCATCTTCACGCTGAAGCCCAGCCTGGGCCGCATCCCGATCAAGCCACCGTTCGCCGGCCGCGTCGCCGGTCCGATGACGCGCACGGTGACCGACTCCGCGCTGATGATGGCCGCGCTGTCCCGCCCCGATTGGCGCGACACGATGAGCCTGCCCGCCCAGGACATCGCCTGGATGAAGCTGGACCGCGATGTCAAAGGCCTGCGCATCGGCCTGATGCTGGACGCCGGCTGGGGCCTGGATGTCGAGCCCGAGACCCGCGCCGCCGTCGAGGCCGCCGCACGGCTCTTCGAGGCCGCCGGCGCCCGGGTACAGCCGCTGCCTGCATTCAGCACGCGCGCGATGATCGACGGGCTCGACAAGTTCTGGCGCATGCGCTCCTGGCTGGACATCTCGGCCCTGCCGCCGGAGCGCCAGGTGCTGGTCCTGCCCTATATCCGCGAGTGGGTGTCTACCGGCGGGGGCTTGAGCGCGGCCGAGCTGTTCCACGGCTACAGCCAGATGGCGGCCTTCCGCGAGGCGGCGGTCGCGGCCTGCCAGCCCTATGACTATGTGCTGTCGCCGGTCAGCCCGGTGCCGGCCTTCCCGGCCGAATGGGCCAGCCCGATCAACGACCCGCAGCGCCCCTTCGAGCACATCGCCTTCACGCTGCCCTACAACATGAGCGAGCAGCCGGCTGCGTCCATCAACTGCGGTTACACCAAGTCCGGCCTGCCTATCGGCCTGCAGATCATCGGCCAGCGCTTCGACGATCTGGGCGTGCTGCAAGTGGCGCGGGCCTTTGAGCAGATGCGGCCCGCGCAGCGCGACTGGCCGCAGCCGCCCGAGGCGCTGGCTGACGATGAGGCCGACGATGTGCCGCTGATCCGCCGTTCCAAGCCGATGGCGAATCGGGGACGGGCGGGGTATTGATGAGGCGCGGCACCGCCGCATGATCGGGTTCAACAACGATGGATCTGCAACTCAAAGGCCTGAGGGCTGTGGTCACCGGCGGCTCCTCGGGCATAGGCGCGGCCATCGTGCGCACCTTGGCCGCCGAGGGCTGCGAGGTGATGTTTTGCGCGCGTGATCCGGGCCGCATCGAGGCCGCGCTGCGAGCGCTGGAGTGCCTGCCCGGTCGGGTCAGCGCCCGCGCGCTCGATATCACCGACACGCCAGCGCTGCGCGACTGGCTGGGCTCGCTGGGCGGCTTCGACATCTTTGTGCCCAATGTCAGCGCGCTCAGCGGCGACTGGGAGCAGGCGATACGCAGCGATATCCGCGCCACGGTGGAGGCCACCGAGGCCGCCGTGCCCTGGTTGCAGCGCTCACCGCATGCGGCCATCACCTATATCGGCTCCAAGGCCGGCTCGCTGGCGGCGCCCAACTCGGCGGCCTATGGTGCGGCCAAGGCGGCGCTGGCGCACTACATGAAGTCGCTGTCGGCTCGCCTGCTGCCCAGCGTGCGCGTCAACACCGTGTCGCCTGGCGATACCCTGGCGGTCGATGGCTTCTGGGACCGGGTGCGTCGCGAGGAGCCGGATCAGTTCGCGAAGGTTGTGCAGCGCAACCCGCTGCAGCGCCTGGCCACGCCCGAGGAGATCGCCCGCGTCGTGGCCTTCGTCTCAAGCCCGGCGGCCAGCTTTGTCGCGGGGGCGAACTGGTATGTCGATGGCGGGTCAACGGCGCATGTGCAGATATGAGTCTTGACGACGCAGAGGACCCGGCAAACACGGCTGCGGCAAGGCCTGTAGCTGTGCTGCTCTATCCGGGCTGTATCTTCTTCGAGATCGCGTTGGCGGCCGAACTGCTGGCGAGTCTTGGTAGCGCGTTGCGTTACTACACACCAGATGGTGCGCCGCATCTGGCCTCGATGGGCGCTTGCATCCTGCCGCAGGGCAGTTATGCCGATCTGGCGCGAGATCCGGGTGAGCTGGCGGCGGTGCTGGTGCCGGGCGGCGATCCGGGCTCCATCATCCCGCAGCAGCTCGCGACGCCCTGCCTGCGCACCGCTGCCGAGCGGGGCGCTGTGCTGGCCGGTATCTGCGCCGGTAATCTGGTGCTGGCCAGCGCCGGCCTGCTGCGGGGCCGGCGTGGCACGCACAACTACACCAGCGAGCATGCCGGCGCCGAGGCCGTGGCTTTCACCGAAGCTTTCTGGGAAGGCTTGCGCTTCGAACATGCCGATGTGATGGTCGACCGGTCCGATGATGGCGGCCCCACCGTCATCACGGCTCAACCCTGGGCCTATGTCCGTTATGCGACGGCTACTGCCGAGGCCCTCGGGCTGATGAGTACCTCTGCTGCAATAAGCTGGCGCCTCGGTCACTGGCGCGGTGCAGCGGGCGAGCGCTGAGCGCGCTACCGAATTCAGAATGGAGTCTTCAATGATCGAGATCCACCCGCTCTCCCCTGAGCGCCAGGCCGACTTCATGGCCTTCTTCGATGGCGAGGCTTTCAGCGACAACCCGCGCTGGGCCTTTTGCTACTGCCAGTGCTTTTATGAGGACCACCGGGTCGTCAACTGGAAGGCGCGCACGGCCGACGAAAACCGTGACTGTGCCGCGCGGCGCATAGCGACCGGCCGGATGCAGGGCTATCTGGCCTATCGCGAGGGCCGCGTGGTCGGCTGGGTCAATGCGGCGCCGCGCCCGCTGCTGCATGCACTGGACGATGAACCGCCGCTGCAGACTTCGCCCGAGGAGTTGGCACGTACCGGCACGATCATGTGCTTTTTGGTGGCCCCCAGCCAGCGCGGCCAGGGCATTGCAAAGGTTCTGCTGGACGCCGCTTGTGATGGCTTGCAGGAGCAGGGCATGGCCCGCGTTGAGGCCAATCCGCGCACCGATCCGGCTAGCGCCGCCGACAACCACTTCGGCCCGTTGAAACTCTATCTCGCGGCCGGCTTCGAGCAACTGCGCGATGACGGCGATGGCAGTGTCTGGGTCGGCAAGGATTTGCTGTGACGACCATCGTGTCGCCGCCGGGCGATCACCGCTACCCGGTCTCGATCAAGGCCGTGCTGCGCGCACCGAACGGCGAGCTCTTGCTGATGCTCAATGAGCGCGAAGAATGGGAGCTGCCCGGCGGCCGCATTGAGCCCGGTGAGCTACCGCACGAATGCCTGGCGCGCGAGATCGAGGAGGAGCTGGGGCTGCGAGTGGAGGTCGATGCGTCACCGCTGGATGCCTATCTCTTCGAGGTGGTCCCCGGCAAGCAGGTGTTTATCTGCACCTATCGGGCCCGGCTGTCGGCGGGGGCGGGGTTCGCGCCCCGGCTGAGTCCTGAGCACAGACAGATTGGCTTGTTTGGGCCCGAAGCCTTGCCGGCGAATCTGCCGGCCGGCTATCGGACCTCTGTTCGCAATGCATTGGCGGCCGAGGAGGGTGGCGGCGATGAGTGACGCACAGCAGAGCAGCAGCGCCGGCATCGCGCTGGCCGACCACATCCGCAGGCTCGAACGCAGCCGCCTGCGCGCGCTGGTCGCCGCCGACATGGCACTGGCCAGCCCGCTGCATGCGCCCGACTTCCAGCTGATCACACCGGGTGGCGCGGCCTTCAGCCGCGATCAATACCTGGGCAAGATAGCGCAGGGCACGCTGCGATACCTGCGCTGGGAGCCGGATGCCGAGATGGCGGTGCGCGTCAGCGGCCAGGACAGCGCGGCGATACGCTACCAGGCCACGCTGGCCTTCGAGGGCAGCGCGCCGTTTCGCTGCTGGCATATCGACACGTACGAGCGCAATGCCCAGGGTCAGTGGCAGGTCGTGTGGTCGCAGGCCACGGCGATCAAGCCGGCCAGCTGAACCCGATCCGGCGCTGCCGACGCATGCGCCACAATCACCACCAGCCATCCATGTTCCGGAGACTTCTTCGATGATTCACGCCCACACCCTTGCCGCCGAATCCGCGCCCACCGCCGGCGATCGCCCCGACCGTCTGGAGGAGCAGCTGTCCTTCAAATCGCGCTTCGTGCTGCTGTTCGGCGAGATCAGCGACACGGTTGCCCATGCCACCTGCCGCCGCCTGCTGGCGCTGGCGGCCGAGTCCGATGCGCCGATCACGCTGCTGATCTCCTCGCCGGGCGGCCATGTGGAATCGGGCGACGCGATCCACGACATGATCAATTTCGTGCGTGCCCCGGTCACCACGGTGGGCACCGGCTGGGTAGCCAGCGCCGGCGCCCATATCTTCCTGGCGCCGCCCAAGGAGCGCCGCGTCTGTCTGCCCAACACCCGCTTCATGATCCACCAGCCGGCCGGCGGCGCCGGCGGCCAGGCCTCGGACATTGCGATCCAGGCGCGCGAGATCCTGCGCACCCGCGAGCGCATCGCCCAGGTCATCGCCAAGAAGACCGGCCAGAAACTCGAGCGCGTGCAGACCGATATGGAACGCGACCACTGGATGAGCGCCGCCGAGGCGATCGAGTACGGCATCGTCTCGCGCGTCATCGAGCGCCAGCAAGAGCTGGGCTGAGCTTGCATTCGACACCGCTGACGGCTGGCGACAGCCTGCTGCTGCGCCCTTTCGATGACGGCGATGCGTTGGCCTTCGCGGCCGCTGCGCGCGAGTCGGTCGTGACGGTGGGGCGCTGGATGCCCTGGTGCAGCGAGGGCTACAGCGAGCAGGATGCGCTTGACTGGTTCGCCGCCTGCCGGGCCGGCGCCGCAGCGGGCACGGCCCATGAGTTCGGCATCTTCGACCGCGAGACCGACGCTTTCATCGGCGGCGCTGGCCTGAACCTGATCAACCCCCAGCATCTCTACTGCAATCTGGGCTACTGGGTGCGGCAATCGCGGCAAGGGCAGGGGGTGGCCGGCCGCTGTGTCCAGGCCCTGGCGGCTCATGCTTTCGGCGTGCTGGGGCTGCGGCGGGTTGAGATCATCGTCGCTGAGGGCAACCGGCCCAGCGAGGCGGTGGCCCGCAAGTCCGGCGCGCTGCTGGAATGCGTGGCCCGCCAGCGCCTGAACATCCGCGGCCTGTCGGTGCCGGCCTCGGTGTTCTCGCTGGTGGCGGGGTCGGATCGCTGAGGACCAGCAAGACCTGGCCCCTGCCCAAGGGACATTCCTGGCCTTGCCTTGTCACGGGGCTTGCATCATGATGCGGCGCAGCCGCCGGCGGCAACTTGGACCGGCCGGCGGATTGAACCTTTGGTGGAGGAAGAAACGATGACAACAAAGCAATATGGTGCCGAATTCCTGGGCACGTTCTGGCTGGTGCTGGGGGGCTGCGGCAGCGCGGTGCTGGCGGCGGCCTTTCCGGGCCTGGGCATCGGCTTCGTCGGCGTGTCGCTGGCCTTCGGCCTGACGGTGCTGACCATGGCCTACGCGGTGGGCCATATCTCGGGCGGGCATTTCAACCCGGCCGTCTCGGTGGGCCTGTGGGCCGGCGGGCGCTTCCCGGCCTCGCAGCTGCTGCCCTACATCATTGCCCAGGTGCTGGGCGGTCTGGCGGCCGGCGGCGTGCTCTATCTGATCGCCAGCGGCAAGGCCGGCTTTGATGTGTCGGCCGGTTTCGCGTCGAACGGCTTCGGCGAGCACTCGCCCGGCGGCTACTCGATGCAGGCGGCGCTGATCACCGAGGTGGTGCTGACGGCCTTCTTCCTGATCATCATCCTGGGCGCCACCGACGGCCGCGCGCCGGCCGGCTTTGCGCCGATCGCGATCGGCCTGGCCCTGACCCTGATCCACCTGATCAGCATCCCGGTCACCAACACCTCGGTCAACCCGGCGCGCAGCACCGGCGTGGCGATCTATGTCGGCGGCTGGGCGGTGCAGCAGCTGTGGCTGTTCTGGCTGGCCCCCATCGTCGGCGCGCTGCTGGGCGCGGCGGCCTACCGCGTGGTCGGCGCCAAGTCCTGATCGATCGCGGCAAGACCTGACCCTTCGATGACGAAAGCCGGCCTGCGGGCCGGCTTTTTCATGGGCGTTGCACCGGCATTCTTGTGAAATCCTGAATGCTCAGTTGCAGCGCCGCCGGTTTTTCTTCAGCGGCCCGAGGTTCAAAGTTCGGCCCATGGACACGGCGATACCGACAACAAGCATCGCTGGCTCCAGAGCCTCAACCCCAATCAATCCGCAAGCTGAAAAGGAAACAACCATCATGAACAAGCTGACCGCCGTCATCGCCCTTGCCCTGCTGTCGACCACCGGTGCCGCGATGGCCCGGGGCGGGGCCTTCAACGAACTGGGTCGCGACAGCGATGTGAGCGTGAGCGTCGCGGCGCCGCAGACCCGCGCCGCCGTGCTGGCCGAGCTGCAAAAAGCCCGCCAGAGCGGCGCGCTGGATCGCCTCAACAGCGAGTCCTATGCACCGCAGATCTCGACCGTGTCGACCAAGAGCCGCGCCGCCGTGCTGGCCGAGCTGCAGCAAGCCCGCGTCAGCGGTGAGCTGGCCTTGCTGAACAGCGAGCATGCCGACTTCGCCCATGGCCCGCAGACCCGCCCGCTGCCGCAGACGCTCGCCGGCCAGCCGCGCAGCGCGCAATAAGCCCGGGCGGATGCACAGGCCGGGTCGCCGCGGGCCCGGCCGATTGCGTCAGCCTCACGACAAAGGCGACCTTGTGTCGCCTTTTCTATTGCTTGAATCGGATCCGACAGTGGGAGAATGAGCGGCCTCAGCGGGCCGTGGAGGGCTGGCCGAGCTCAGGAGAACCCCGTCATGCCTTTTGAAGTCCCGGAATTGCTCGGACCCTATCTGCTGCCGCTGTTGATCGCGGTGCCGCTGGCCATTGTGGTGCTGGTCATCAGCCGCCGCCGTGGCGACGATCTGGACAACACCCGGGCGGCCCCGGGCACGATGCTGCCGCCGACCCAGCCGATGACCTTGGCCGAGCAGGGCCAGCCGGCCTCGCTGCTGCTGGTCGACGACTCGGCGGTGGCGCGCGCCAAGCTGGGCAAGCTGTTCGAGAGCGCCGGCTACCGCGTCACCCTGGCCAAGGATGGCGTCGACGCGCTGGAGCAACTGGCCCAGCAGCACTTCAATGTGATGGTCACCGACCTGGAAATGCCCAACAAGGACGGCTTCGAGCTGATTGCCGATGTGCAGGGCAGTCTGGAGACCGAGGATCTGCCCATCATCGCGATCACCGGCCACGACGAGCTGCACACCCGGGTGCACGATGTGCAGGGGATCTACGGCCTGTTCAAGAAGCCCTGGAACGACCGCGAGCTGCTCAAGCGGGTCGAGGCCCTGGTCTCGATGCGCAAGCCGCGCAAGGCCTGACCCCTGCCCATGCGCTATCGCCATCTCTCGCTGGTTCCCGCCCTGCTCGCCGTCGCCCCGGCGCTGTGGGCCCAGGTGCTGCCGACACCGGCCGTGCTGCAGGCCAGTCTGGGCGCGCCGCCACAGCCGGTCACGGTGATCGAGCCGCATCTGAGCGTCGGTGGCAAGCAGGTGCGCCTGAGCTATCTGGGCTATCCGATCGCCCAGGTGCTGAACGCCCATCTGGGGCCCGACTGGCAGAAGACGCCCGGCAAGGAGATCGAGTTCCGTGCGCTGGACGGCTATGTCTCGCGCATTCCGGTCGAGCGCTTCGGCACCAGGCAGCGCGCCTATCTGGTGCTGGGCCGCCAGGACGGCAGCGAGTTCGTGGTCGACAATCTGGAGCAGAACCAGAAGCGCGTGCCCCTCGGGCCCTACTACCTGGTCTGGGACAATATCGCCGCGCCCGAGTTGCAGGCCGAGGGCGCCAGCGGCTGGCCCTATCAGGTCGCCCAGATTGCGCTGCGCACCAGCAGCAAGACGGCCCTGCTGCCGCCCGGGCTGGCGCCGGGCTTCGAGCTCCAGGCCGGCCTGGCGCAGAAGTTCTGTCTGAACTGCCACCAGGTCAACGGCTTTGGCGGCGACAAGATGCCCATCAATCTGGCGGCCCGCGCCAAGCAGATCGATGCCACCACCTGGCAGCGCTGGCTGCTCAATCCCAGCGCGGTGAGACCGGGCACGACCATGCCGCCGCTGCCCGAGGGCCTGGCCGACCGCGAGGCGGTGGCGCGCCAGCTGCACGACTATCTGAAGGCCTTGCCGGTCAGCGAGTAGGCGTCGCCACGACTATGCGTTCACAATCGGCTCGGCCCGCATGCAGCAGGAGCCCGCGATGAACGACAGCGTCACGAAGTACATCGGCAGCGACACCGCCCGGCTCTACCAGGCGGCCAGCGGCAGCCAGGTCCGGCTGGAGCTGCTCTGGGGTGACCGGGCCCAACTGCTGGAGGCGGGACCGAGCCGCTCCAAGGTGCGCGCGCGCGGCAAGACCGGCTGGGTCGACAACGCGGCGCTGGGCGGACAGTCGCTGCTGGAGGTCTACATCATCGATGTGGGCCAGGGTGACGGCATCCTGATACGCACGCCCGACGACCGGCATCTGATGATCGACGGCGGCTATGCGCGCAGCAAGCAGCCCAGCGGCAAGAATGCGGCCGACTTCGTCGACTGGAAATTCGCCAAGGACTATGGTCGCGACACCATCAAGCTCGACGCGATGATCGCCTCGCACTGCGATGCCGACCATTACGGCGGCCTGGCCGATCTGCTCGATGTGGCGCAGACCGCCGAGCTCGATGCCAAGAAGCTGCAGGTCGAGGCCTTCTATCACGCCGGTGTGGCCTGGTGGACCAACCCGGCCAACGGCCAGCGCTGGCTGGGCCCGAGCTCGGCCGACAAGCGCTGGCTGACCCAGCTGATGGGCAGCCGCAACGAGGTGCTGGCCGCGCTGAAGCCCGGCGCCGAGCCGCGACTGCAGGGCGAGTGGGCCGGCTTCATGGGCCATGTGTGCAAGGCCCGCACCGCTGCCGGCCGCATCACGCCGGTGCGCCGCCTGAGCCAGAAGGACGGCTTCCTGCCCGGTTTCGATGGCGCCGGCGGCGGCGTCGCGATCAAGGTGCTGGGGCCCTGGGAGCAGACGCTGGCCGGCAAACCCGCCTTGCACAGCTATGCCTCGGCGCCCAGCCAGAACACCAACGGCAATAGCGTGCTGCTACGCCTGGACCATGGCCGCGCCCGCATCCTCTTGACCGGCGACCTCAACACCGCCAGCCAGCGCGCGCTGCTGGACGATTATGCGGGCCGGCGCATCGAGTTCCAGTGCGATGTGGCCAAGGCCTGCCACCATGGCAGCGACGATGTGAGCTACGAGTTCCTGGCCGCGCTGCGGCCGGCCGTCACGGTGATCTCATCGGGCGACAGCGAGGGCCACGACCATCCGCGCCCGGCCATCGTCGCGGCCAGCGCCACCACCGGTCATCTGCAGGTCGAGCAGGATCGCATCGTCACGCCGCTGGTCTACTCGACCGAAATCGCCCGCAGCGTGCAGCTCGGCAAGCCGCTGCGCCTGATCACGCCCGACCACGCGCACGAGCAGGCCGAGCTGGCCAAGATCCGCATCGAGGCCGCCGTCACCAAGGCCGGCGATCTGAATCCCAGCAAGACCACGCGCACGCTGGGCAGCACCCTGGTTGTGGCCGGCCTGGTCTACGGCCTGGTCAATATCCGCACGGACGGCGAGACCATTGTCTGCGCGACGCTCAACGAGAAGGACCACAGCTGGAGCGTGCGCAAGATCAGGTCGAGGTTCTAGCTAGTCCGCCAGATCCCGTACATGCTCGTCATCGGCCCAGCCGAGGATCTCGAAGCCGCCGCTGTCCTTGAGCTGCACGCGGTTGATGCCGGTGTTCGGAATCGCGCATTCGCGGGCGCCATGCAGGCTCAGGCCCTTGGCCGTGCGCCAGACCATGTCGAGTACGCCGCCATGGGTCACGACGGCCAGGCGCTGGCCGCTGTGCTGGGTGGCCAGCTGCTGCAGCGCGGCGATGACGCGGCGGTGGAACAGCGTGCGGCTCTCGGCGCCGCCGGGCAGCGCGTAGTCGGGCTCGTGCTTGGCCCAGAGCGCGAACTCGGCCGGATGCTGGACGCGGATGTCCTCGAAGGTCAGGCCTTCGAGGATGCCGAAGGCCTGCTCGCGCAAGGTCGGCGTGTAGCTGGGCACCAGCTTGGTCTGGCCGGCCAGTGGCGCGGCGGTCTGGCGGGTGCGCATCAGATCGCTGACCACCAGCGCATCGATGCGCTCGGCCGCCAGCCGCGCGCCCAGGCGTTCGGCCTGGGCCAGGCCGCGTGCGTTGAGCGGCACATCGAGATGGCCCTGGAAGCACTGGCGGCGATTCCAGTCGGTTTCGCCATGGCGTATCAATATCAGCTCGGTCATGGCTTCAGATCCAGGGTTGGGGCAGCTGCTCGGTGGCGATGGCCTGCTGCACCGCCGGGCGTTCCAGCATGCGCTGCAGATAGACGCCCAGCAGCGGCAGGCTGCGCGCCGGCCGGGCGAAGCCGCGGGTCCAGCGGCACAGCATGAAGGCCAGCGCGTCGGCCACGCTGTAGCGCTGGCCCAGCAGCCAGGGGCCGTCGTGGCTGGCCAGCTGGGCCTCCAGCTGGTCCAGCAGCGGCGCGATGCGCGCCTCGGCCTGCGCCTTGACCTGGGCCACGCCCTCCGCATTGCCCTCGACCACCCAGCGTTCGGGGTAGTAGTAGGCCAGGACCAGGGGCTGGAAGGTGTTGGTCAGCCAGATCAGCCATTTGTAGAACTGGGCCCGCTCGGCCGTGGCCAGCGGCGGCACCAGGCTGGCCTCGGGGTGGGTGTCGGCCAGGTGCAGGAGGATGGCGGCGGTCTCATACAGCACCAGCTCGCCATCGACCAGCACCGGGATCAGCCCGTTGGGGTTGAGCTTCAGATAGTCGGCCGACTTGTGGGCGCCAGCGGCGCGGTCGACCAGCTTCAGCTCGAACGGCACGGCCAGTTCGTTCAGGACGATGTGGGGCGCGAAGCTGGCATTGCTCGGGTGGTAGTGCAGCTGGATCATGGGGTGGGGCCGGGCGTGATCGATGGGCGGCATCGTAGCGCCAGCTTGTGACGGTGTGGGCGCAGCGAGGTGCGCCAGCGCACGGACGACGCGATCGGCTTCATGCAAGCTGGCTCACCGGCGGAATTCCGTCATTGCAGGAGAGATCAGCCATGTCCAAGGGCCAGCGCGGCAATAAGGAAGCGAAGAAACCGAAGAAGGACCCGCCGATCAGCAAGCCCGCCGACCCGGGCGCCTTGGCGCCGCCGGTGGCGGAGCGGGGGCGGAAGAAGTAGGCGAGGGCTGGTGCTCAGACCACGCAGCCGGCCTCGCTGCCCGAGCCCTGCTGCGAGCTCGCCAGGCTCACGCCATAACGCTCGGCCGTCATATGGGCCAGGATGGACAGCGCGATCTCGGGCGGCGTGCGGGCGCCGATGTTCAGGCCGACCGGGCCGTGCAGCCGCGCGAGCTGGGCCTCGCTCATGCCGAAATGCTCGGCCAGGCGGGCCTTGCGCTTGGCCTGGTTGACCCGCGAGCCGATCGCGCCGACATAGAAGGCCGGGCTGCCCAGCGCTTCCATCAGGGCCAGGTCGTCGAGCTTGGGGTCGTGGGTCAGCGCGACGATGGCGCAGTGGCCGTCGGGGGCAAAGCGCTGCACCACGTCGTCCGGCATCTCGCGCGTCAGGGTGGCGCCGGGAATGTCGGGCTGGTACTCGTCGCGCGGATCGCAGACCAGCACCTGGTAGTCCAGCGCCAGCGCCATGCTGGCCAGGTACTGGGTCAGCTGGCCGGCGCCGATGATCAGCAAGCGCCATTGCGGGCCGTGGTGGGTGACCAGCTGCGTCTCGCTCAGGCGCACCACATCGGCATGGGCCTGCGGGGCCAGCAAGCGCACCGCGCCGCTGGCCAGGTCCAGCTCGCGTTGCACCCGCTCGCCGGCCGCCAGACGGGCCAGCAGGGCCGGGATCTGCGAGGCCGCGCTGAGCGGCTCCAGCACCAGCTCCAAGGTGCCGCCGCAGGGCAGGCCGAAGCGGGTGGCCTCTTCGGCGCCGACGCCGTAGCGGATCAGCTCGGGTCTGCTCAGGGTCAGCGCGCCCTCGCGCACCTTGGCGATCAGATCGTCCTCGATGCAGCCGCCCGAAACCGAGCCGGCGATCAGGCCGTCGTCGCGCACCGCCACCACCGAGCCCACCGGCCGGGGCGCCGAGCCCCAGG
Source organism: Roseateles cavernae (assembly GCF_040187885.1). NCBI lineage: Bacteria > Pseudomonadati > Pseudomonadota > Betaproteobacteria > Burkholderiales > Sphaerotilaceae > Roseateles > Roseateles cavernae. Next base: position 373,194 of record NZ_JBDPLH010000001.1, on the reverse strand, counting down.
TGCGGGTGATGGTGCCCAGCACGACGCGCCGGCCCTCGCTCATCCAGCTCGATACCTGGCGCAGCACATTCAGATCAACATTGTCCATAAGCGTTCTTTGAGACTCTAGCCCGGCGCCCGGGCGACACAGGCGTCGAACATACCCGATAGCGGCCGGCCTTGCCTGAGCTGCGGTGAATCCGGGTTGACCCGCAGGTCTGGTGCAAGTGGGCACCAAGCTGGCACAGCTGTGCCAAGCCGGGGCAGCATGCCCGGACTGAAGCGCCCCATGTATGGGCATACATGCGGGTAAACGGTAGATAGCGCCCGCGGCGGGCTGCCGCGACGATGGTCGCTGATGGATCGCTGACGACAACAAGGAGACAAGCCAATGAGCCACAAGATCACGCTCAAGGTCAACGGCAAGCCGGTCACGCGCGAGATCGCGCCGGACCGCCTGCTGGTGCAATTCCTGCGCGAGGACCTCGCGCTGACCGGCACCCATGTGGGCTGCGACACCAGCCAGTGCGGGGCCTGCACCGTGCACCTGGACGGGCGCGCGGTGAAGAGCTGTTCGATGCTGGCCGTGCAGGCGGTCGGCGCCGAGATCACCACCATCGAGGGCCTGTCACCGGCCGGCGGGGAGATGCACCCGATGCAGGCCGCGTTCAAGGAGTGCCACGGCCTGCAATGCGGCTTCTGCACGCCCGGCATGGTGATGAGCGCGGTCGACCTGGTGCAGCACCACCGCTGCAGCTCAGAGACCGATATCCGCGAGGGGCTGGAGGGCAATATCTGCCGCTGTACCGGCTACCAGAACATCGTGCGCGCCGTGCAGCTCGGCGCGCAAAACATGAAGTGATGGAGGCCGCACCATGAACGCACCCAAAGAAGGTTTCATCGGCCAGAGCGTCAAGCGCCGCGAGGACGCGCGCTTTCTGACCGGGCGGGGGCAGTACACCGATGACATCGTGCTGCCGCGCCAGACTTATGCCTACTTCCTGCGCTCGCCCTATGCCCATGCGCGCATCAAGAGCGTGGACACGGCAGGCGCGGCGGCGGCCGAGGGCGTGCTGGGCGTCTACACCGGCGAGCACTTCCGCGCGATCGGCGGCCTGCCCTGCGGCTGGCTGATCAACAGCCTGGACGGCAGCCCGATGAAGGAGCCCAAGCACCCGATCCTGGCCGACGGCAAGGTCCGCTATGTCGGCGATCCGGTGGCCCTGGTGGTGGCCGAGAGCTATGCCGAGGCCAAGGCCGCCGCCCAGCTGATAGCGATCGACTACGAGGAGCTGGTGCCGGCGGTCGACACCGCCGCCGCCAAGGGCCATGCGGGCCAGGTGCATGAGGAAGCGCCGGACAACGTCTGCTATACCTGGGGCTGCGGCGACAAGGCCGGCGCCGACGCGGCCTTTGTCGGCGCCGCCCATGTGACGCGGCTGGAGTTCCGCAACAACCGGCTGATCCCCAATGCCATCGAGCCGCGCGCGGCCAATGCCGCCTACAACGCCAGCGACGACAGCTACACGCTCTACACCACCAGCCAGAACCCCCATGTGGCGCGGCTGCTGATGTGCGCCTTCGTGCTGGGCATTCCGGAGCACAAGCTGCGCGTGGTCGCGCCCGATGTCGGCGGCGGCTTCGGCTCCAAGATCTTTCTCTACAACGAGGAGACCGCGCTGACCTGGGCCAGCAAGCAGGTCGGCCGGCCGATCAAGTGGACGGCGGACCGCTCCGAGGCCTTTCTGAGCGATGCCCACGGCCGCGACCATGCGACCGTGGCCGAGCTGGCACTCGACGCCGGCGGCAAGTTCCTGGCGATGCGGGTCCACACCACCGCGAACCTGGGTGCCTATCTGTCGACCTTCGCGTCCAGCGTGCCGACCATTCTCTACGCCACGCTGCTGGCCGGCCAGTACACGACACCCAAGATCTATGCCGAGGTCACCGGCGTTTTCAGCAACACCGCGCCGGTCGATGCCTACCGCGGTGCCGGCCGGCCCGAGGCCACCTATGTGGTCGAGCGCCTGGTCGAGACGGCGGCCAAGGAGCTGGGCCTGAACCCGGCCGAGATCCGCCGCCGCAACTTCATCCACAGCTTCCCCTACGCGACGCCGGTGGGCCTGACCTACGACATCGGCGACTACGACGCGACGCTCAAGGAAGTCATCGAGCTGGCCGATGTGGCCGGCTTCGCGGCGCGCAAGGCGGTGTCCGAGGCCAAGGGGTTCAAGCGCGGCATCGGCTACTCGACCTATATCGAGGCCTGCGGCCTGGCGCCGTCCAACATCGCCGGCGCCCTGGGCGCACGGGCCGGCCTGTTCGAGGCCGGCGAGGTGCGGGTGCATCCGACCGGCAAGGTGACCATCTTCACCGGCAGCCATTCGCATGGGCAGGGCCATGAGACGACGTTTGCCCAGGTGGTCGCGGACCGGCTCGGGATTCCTATCGACGATGTGAGCATCGAGCACGGCGACACCGCCAAGGTGCTGTTCGGCATGGGCACCTATGGCAGCCGCTCGCTGTCGGTCGGCGGCACGGCCATCATCAAGGCGGTCGACAAGGTGATCGCCAAGGGCAAGAAGATCGCCGCCCATCTGCTGGAGGCGGCCGACACCGACATCGAATTCGAGAACGGTATCTTCAAGGTGGCGGGTACCGACAAGAGCGTGCCCTTCGCGTCCGTCTCGCTGACCGCCTATGTGCCGCACAACTATCCGCTCGACAAGCTGGAGCCCGGCCTGAACGAGAACGCCTTCTACGACCCGACCAATTTCACCTATCCGGCCGGGTCCTATGTCTGCGAGGTCGAGGTCGATCCGGCCACCGGCGTCGTGCGGGTGGACCGCTTCAGCGCGGTCGATGACTTCGGCAACATCGTCAACCCGATGATTGTCGAAGGCCAGGTGCAGGGCGGCATCGCGCAAGGCATAGGCCAGGCGCTGCTGGAGCATGGCATCTATGACACCGAGAGCGGCCAGCTCTTGACCGGCAGCTATATGGACTATGCGATGCCGCGCGCCGACGACCTGCCCAGCTTCAATATCCGCACGGCCAAGGGCACGCCCTGCACGCACAACCCGCTGGGCGTCAAGGGCTGCGGCGAGGCCGGCGCGATCGGATCACCGCCGGCGGTGATCAATGCGATCTGCGATGCCATCGGCGTCAAGGACCTGCCGATGCCGGCGACGCCGCACACCGTGTGGCAGGCCATCCAAGCCAAGCGTTGAACCGGGGAGCACAGCATGACATTCGCCTACCAACAAGCCGCCAGCGTCGCCGACGCGGCCCAGGCCGTGCGGGCCAATAGCGAGGCCAAGATCCTGGCCGGCGGCCAATCCCTGCTGGCCGCGATCAAGCAGGGCCTGGCCGCGCCCGAGGCCTTGATCGATCTGTCCGGCCTGGCCGATCTGAAGGGCATCAAGGTCGAGGCCGGCAAGGTCACGATCGGCGCGATGAGCACGCACGCGGCGGTGGCATCGTCCAAGGAGCTGGCCGCCGCGATACCGGCACTGGCCGATCTGGCCGGCCGCATCGGCGACCGCCAGGTGCGCAACCGCGGCACGATCGGCGGCAGCCTGGCCAATAACGACCCGGCCGCCTGCTATCCGGCGGCGGTGCTGGCCTTGAACGCCACCATCCACACCGACCGGCGCTCGATTGCGGCCGATGATTTCTTCAAGGGCCTGTACGAGACCGCGCTGGCCGAGGGCGAGATCATCAGCTCGGTGAGCTTCCCCGTCCCGGAGAAGGCCGGCTGGCAGAAGTTCAAGCAACCGGCCTCGCGCTTCTCCATCGTCGGCGTGTTCGTCGCGAAGACGGCCGGCGGCGTGCGCGTGGCCGTGACCGGTGCCGGGTCTTGCGTGTTCCGCGCCACGGCGCTGGAGCAGGCGCTGAGCGCCAGCTGGAGCCAGGCGGCGACGATGACGGTCAGCATCAGCGACGCGGGCCTGAACAACGATCTGCATGGCTCGGCGGCCTACCGGGCCGCGCTGATTCCGGTGCTGGCCGGGCGCGCGGTGGCGGCCAGCTGATGGCGGCGGCATTGCCCGCCAGCATCGACGAAACGGCGGCACAACTGCTGGCCCAGGGCTATGTGGCCCAGCGCGAGCTGGCCACCGCCGTCTTCCTGGCCCTGCGCCTGCAGCGCCCGCTGTTCCTGGAGGGCGAGCCGGGCACCGGCAAGACCGAGATCGCCAAGGCCCTGGCCGCGATGCTGGGGCGGCCGCTGATACGGCTGCAATGCTACGAGGGCCTGGATCTGGCCAGCGCGGCCTATGAGTGGAACCATGCGCGCCAGATGCTGGAGATCAAGAGCGGCGGACTGAGCGGCGATGACTTGTTCGCGCGCCGCTTCCTGATCGCGCGGCCGCTGCTGCAGGCCCTGGAACAGCCGGGGGTACTCTTGATCGACGAGCTGGACCGTGCCGACGAGCCTTTCGAGGCCTTTCTGCTGGAGCTGCTGAGCGACTTCCAGCTCAGCATCCCCGAGCTGGGTGTGATCAAGGCCGCCGAGCCGCCCATCGTGGTGCTGACCAGCAATCGCACCCGCGAGATCCACGACGCGGTCAAGCGCCGCTGCCTCTATCACTGGGTCGATTTCCCCGATGCACAGCGCGAGCTGCAGATCCTGCGGCTCAAGGTGCCCGGTGCCGGCGAGGCGCTGTCGCGCCAGATCGTCGCCTTCATCCAGGGCCTGCGCACGCTGGACCTGTACAAGCTGCCCGGTGTGGCCGAGACCATCGAGTGGTCGCGCGCGCTGCTGGAACTCAACGCCCTGGTGCTGGACCCGGAGACGGTCAGCAACACGCTGGGCGTGCTCCTGAAATACCAGGACGACATCGCCAAGGTGCAGGGCTCGGAGGCGGCGCGGCTGCTGGAGCAGGTGAGGGTGGCCACGCACCATGGCTGAGTCGCCCGATCTGCCGGCGCACCTGGCGGCCAATGTGATGCACTTCGCCCGCGTGCTGCGCCAGTCCGGCATGGCCGTGGGCACGGACCGGGTGCAGCTGTGCCTGCAGGCGCTGCAGGTGGCCGGGCTGGCGTCGCGTGCCGATTTCAAGGCCACGCTGGCCGCCTGCCTGATTGACCGCGCGGCGCACCGGCCCTTGTTCGAACAGGCCTTCTACCTGTTCTGGCGCGACCCCGATCTGCTGGGCCGGGTGATGGCGATGATGTTGCCGCGCGCCCAGGCCCAACCCGGCACCCCGCCGCCGCCGGAGAACCGACGCCTGGCCGATGCGCTGTTCCCGCAGGGGCAGCGTCAGGAGCCGCGTGAACCGGAGCAGCAGATCGAGATCGATGCCCGGCTCAGCTGGAGCGATCAGGAGCTGCTGCGCCAGCGCGATTTCGAGACGATGACGGCCGAGGAATGGGCCGCCGCCAAGCGCCTGCTGGCGCGGCTGCGTCCCTTCTTCGAGACCCGGCCCACGCGCCGCTTCCGGCCTTCGGCCCAGGGCCGCTTCGACTGGCGTGCCACGATGCGCGCGCAGACCCGCGAGGAGCTGGCGCCGCCGTGCTGGCGCCGGCCCAGGGGCAAGATCGCGCCGCTGCTGATCCTGGCCGATATCTCCGGCTCGATGAGCCGTTATTCGCGCATGCTCTTGCATCTGGCCCATGGCCTGGCCAATCCGGCCGAGCGCCGTCATGCGCCCAGGGTCACGAGCTTTGTCTTCGGCACGCGGCTGACGGCCATTACCCGGCTGCTGCAGCAGCGCGACCCCGATATCGCGGTGGGCGCCGTCGCGCGCGCGGTGGCCGACTGGTCGGGCGGCACCCGCATCAGCGCCTGCCTGCACCAGTTCAACCATGATTGGGCCCGCCGCGTGCTGAGCAGCGACACGACGGTGCTCTTGATCACCGACGGCCTGGAGCAGGGTGACAGTGCCGAGGCCCTGGCCTTCGAGGCGCGCCGTCTGCGCCTGTCCTGCCGGCGCCTGATCTGGCTGAACCCGCTCTTGCGCTTCGAGGGCTTCGAGCCCAGGGCGGCAGGCATCAAGGCCTTGCTGCCCGAGGTCAGCGCTCATCTTCCCGCCCACAATCTCGCCAGTCTTGAAGATCTGGTGAACACCTTATGCAACTGACCGGACAAGAAACCCTTCCCGTCGCCCAGGCCCAGGCCTGGGCCGCGCTCAACGACACCGAGATGCTGAAGGCCGCCATCACCGGCTGCGAAGCGCTGACGCCCACTGGAGAGAACGAATACGAGGTCCTGCTCGCGGTCGCGATCGGCCCGGTCAAGGCGAAGTTCAAGGGCAAGCTCAAGCTCTCCGACCTGCAGCCGCCGACCAGCTACCAGCTCGCCTTCGAGGGCTCGGGCGGCGCGGCCGGGCACGGCAAGGGCACTGCCCAGGTGCGGCTGGAGACGCTGGGCCCGGCCCAGACCCTGCTGCACTACACCGTGGTGGCCAGCGTCGGCGGCAAGATCGCGCAGATCGGTTCGCGCCTGGTCGATATGGCCGCGCAGAAGATGGCCGGCGACTTCTTCGCGGCCTTCAACGCGGCGCTGGCCGAGCGCTATGGGGTGGCACCGGCCGAGCCACCGGCCCCGCCCAAGAGCGCCTTCCAGCGCTTTCTGGACTGGTATCTGGGCTGGCTGGGGCGGATCTTCAGCAGCGGGCGTTGAGGGTCAGAGCGCCGCGCTGGCCCGCTTCCACCACTGCGAGAACGAATCGCAGTGCCGCGCCACCGGGGCGAACAGCTGCGGCCTCGGCCGGCAGCGGGCCAGGCCGTGCAGGGCGGGCGAGAGATGCGGGTCGGCCACCATCTGCACCGAGCGTGCCTGCGCCAGCGCGCCGGCCAGCGTGGCCGCATCGCCCCACCAGCGCAACGCGGCCAGCTCGCTCATGCGCTGGCCGACAAAGGTCCAGCGTGCCGCGCTCCAGGGCCAGCGCGCATGCAGATGGCCGGCCTCGAAGACGGCCACGCTGACGGTGCCGTCCGGCAGATCGGGGGGCGGGTCGGCCAAGGCCCAGGCGTGGACCAGCCAGACATCGCGCCCCGCCACCGCCTGGGCATCGGGCGCGCTCCAGGCGGCGGGCGGCCGCTCGTGCAGGGCCGGCGTGTCGATGCCCGGCGCTTGCAGCGCTTCGGCGCCGACCGGCTCGGCGCTGCGGGCGATCGCATCGAGGGCCTCGTAGGAGGTGTCGATCACCGTGCCCGGGCTGTGCCAGTCCGGCGGCGCATGGCGGGCGACATTGCCGGCATTGAAGAGATAGGGCTTGTGGCTGCCGGTACCGGCCACCCATTGCCAGCTCAGGTGGTTGCTGGCCAGATCACCGTCCAGCAGGTGGCCGTACATCCAGTCGGCGCCGCTGCGCCAGTGGATCTTGCGCAGATGGACGATATAGCTGGCCAGCCACAGGCGCAGATGGTTGTGCAGATAGCCTTCGGCATAGAGCAGGCGCACCGCCCGGTCGATCACCGGGACGCCGCAGCGCGCCTCGCGGATGTCGGCCGGCAGCTCGCGGGCATAGGCGCGGTCGGGCAGCGGACCGGCATGCAGGGAGCGGAAGATCGCCTCGCCGCGGCGCTGCCAGACATGGTGGAAATACTCGCGCCAGCCGAACTCGTAGACCAGCTTGTGCTGCGGGTGCAGCGGCCCGTGCCGTTCGGACAGTGCGGCCATCACCGCAGGCAGGTCCAGCAGGCCATGGCTCATATAGGGCGAGAGCTGCGTCACCGCACCGTCCAGCGCATTGCGGCTGCGCGCGTACTCGTGCGGGTCGATCGCGGCCACCCGTGCCCGGGCGGCGGCCAGCGTGGGCGGGAAGCCGGGCTTGCTCATGCCGCAGCGGCTCGCAAGGTCTCGGCGTGCGCGCGGATGGCCTGCCGCTGCGCATCGTCCAGCCGCGCCAGATTCTTGAGCTGCATCTGCATGCGCGGCTGGCGCATCAACCAATCCTCGTGGCGCAGCAGAAAGTCCCAGTACAGGCTGGTGTAGGGGCAGGCGCGCTCGCCCACGCGCTCGGCCGGGTCGAAGCGGCAGCCTCGACAGTAGGGGCCCATGCGCTGCAGGTATTTGCCGCTGGCGATATAGGGCTTGCTGGCCATCAGGCCGCCGTCGGCGAACTGGCTCATGCCCAGGGTGTTGGGCAGCTCCACCCACTCGACGGCATCGACATAGACGGCCAGATACCAGGCATGCAGCTGCTTCGGGTCCACGCCCAGCAGCAGCGCGTAGAGGCCGGTGACCATCAGGCGCTGGATGTGGTGGGCATAGCCCTGTTCCAGGGTCTGCTTCAGCGCGTCGCGCAGGCAGGCCATCTCGGTGTCGCCGCTCCAGTAGCAGGCGGGCAGGGGCTGGCGGGCGTCCAGCGCATTGCGCTCCAGATAGCCGGGCATCTGGGTCCAGTAGATGCCGCGCACATACTCGCGCCAGCCGAGGATCTGGCGGATGAAGCCCTCGACGCTGGCCAGCGGCGCGTGGCCGTCGCGCCAGGCCGCCTCGGCCGCGGCGACCACCTCGCGCGGGTTCAGCAGCTTCAGGTTCAGCGCGGCGGCCAGCTGCGAGTGGTAGAGCCAGGGCTCGTCGGGCCAGAGCGCGTCCTGGTAGCGGCCGAACAGCGGCAGGCGCTCGCTGATGAAGTCCTGCAGCGCCCGCAGCGCATCGGCGCGCGTCACCGGCCAGGCGAACTGCGCCAGCGAGCCCGGGTGATCGGCAAAGCGGCTGTTGACCAGCGCGATGACCTCGCGGGTGATCGCATCGGGCGCGAACTCGGCGCGCGGCGCTCGCAGGCCGGGGCCATTCGGGCCGAAGGCGTCGCGGTTCTCGGCATCGAAATTCCACTGCCCGCCGGCCGGCTGGCCATCGGCCTGCATCAGCACGCCGTGCCGGCCGCGCAGCTCGCGGTAGTAGTACTCCAGCCGCAGCTGCTTGCGGCCCTTGGCGTGGGCCGCGAACTCGCGCACCGTCGCGTAGAAATGCCGGTCCTCGCGCAGCACCAGCGGCAGCCCGGCCTCGCTGGCCACCGCCTTCAGCGCCTGCAGCACCCGCCAATCCCCCGGCGCGGTCAGCAACAGGCGCTGCGGGCGCAACTCGGCAAGGCTGGCGCCCAGCTCGGCCGCCAGCGTGCCGAGATTGCCCGCATCGTCGAGCCGCCGGTAGTGCAGCGGCCTTCCGGCGGCGCGCAGCGCGGCGGCGAAATGCCGCATCGCGGCCAGAAACAGCGCGATGCGCGGCTTGCCCGACCAGACATGGGTGGACTCCTCGGCCATCCAGACCGCGTCGTGGGCCGGATCGAAGTCATCGAAGGCGGCGGCTTGCAGATCGAGCTGATCGCCCAGCACCAGCACCAGATCGCGCAGGCCCTCAGCCATGGCGGCCCGTCCTGGCGCTGCGGCAGGCGTCGGAGCAGTAGCGCACCTCGTCCCAGACCCTGGCCCAGCGCTTGCGCCAGCTCATCGATCGGCCGCAGGCCTGGCAGGGCTTGCTGGGCAGGTTTTGCTTATTGCCCTTGAAGTCGGCTGACGAGGGCGAGGAGGATTTGACGCGCATGGGCCGAGCTTAGGCAGATCGGCCTCGCCGACCCCGACGGCGCGCAATTCTCGGCGCGTGGGCTCTGATAATCCGATTCAATTTCGAGTCAGTGAAGGCCCTCATGTCCGAGTCCGTTGCAGAAGCCGTCGCGCAGCGCCACTACCGCAGCGCTGCCGTGGCCCGCATGCTGCGGATGCCGGTGGCGACGCTGCGCGTCTGGGAGCGGCGCTACCGGGTCAGCGGTGCGGCCACCAGCGCGGCCGGCCACCGGCTCTACAGCGCCGCCGATGTGCGGCGCCTGGCCCTGCTGAAACAGCTGACCACGCTGGGTCATGCCATCGGTGCGCTCGCCGCGCTCGATATGGACGGGCTGCAGGCCGTGGCCCGCACCCATGCCAGCACCGTGGCCGAGCCGCTGCGCCTGCCTGTTCTGACACTGGATCTTCCGCTGGACCTGCCGACCGACACGGCGCCGCCACGTCGCTTCGACGATGCGGTGCTCGGCGACGTGGCGGGGCTGTCCTCGACGATTGCCTGCGAATGCCCACAGCATCTGGCCGAGATCCTGATCCGGCTGGCGCAGTTCGAGGCCTACAGTGCCGACTGCCGCCAGCGCAGCCCGGCCGATGCCGAGCTGCACGCCTATCTGCAGCAGGTCGCGGGCCAGGCGCGCGCCAGCTTCGAGACGGCGCTGGAGCGGGTGGCCATCCACGAAGGCCTGTTGCTGGGCCCCGCCTTACAATCCGGGGCTTGCGCGCCGCCGCCGGCCGCGCTCCGCGACTGAGCCCTCCCAGAACAAGACAGCGCCCGCCCGACACCGGGGCGGGCGTTTTTTCATGAACGTCCCCATGTCCGCTGTCTCCTCCCGCCTGCTGCACCTCGATGCCTTGAAGGCGGTGGCCGCGCAGCTGATCGTGCTGCATCACCTGGCCGCCTACGGGCCCGTCGCCGAGACCGTGCAGTCGCTGTGGCCGGCCCTGATCGCCTGGCTGTATGACTATGGTCGCATGGCGGTGCAGGTGTTTCTGGTGGTCGGCGGCTTTCTGACGGCGCGCGGCCTGGCACCGGCCGGCCGACCCTTGGAAGGTGCGCCGCTGAGCCTGCTGTGGCGCCGCTATCTGCGCCTGGCGCTGCCGTTTATGGCGGCCGTGCTGCTGACGCTGGCCTGCTCGGCCCTGGTCGAGCCGCTGCTGCCCGAGCTGGTGCCGGCCGCGGTCAGCGCACCGCAGCTGCTGGCCCACGGGCTCTTGCTGCACGATGTGCTGGGCTATGAGGCGCTGACGGTGGGTGCCTGGTATGTGGCCATCGATCTGCAGCTGTTCGCGCTGCTGCTGGCCCTGCTGTGGCTGGTGCGCGGCAGCGCGGCGGCGCGCTGGCTGGGCCCGGCCCTGGTGCTGCTGCTGAGCGCGGCCTCGCTCTGGGTCTTCAATCTGGATGCCAGTCAAGACGTCTGGGCGCCGTACTTCTTCGGTGCCTATGGCCTGGGCGCGCTGGTGCACTGGCTGGGCTTGAGCCGCCATCGCAGGCTGGGCCTCGTTGTGTTGACAGCGCTGGCCGGCGGGGCCCTGGTCTACGAGTTCCGCGAGCGCCTGGCGCTGGCGCTGGCCACCGCGCTGCTGCTGGCCTGGCTGCAGCAGCGCCACCAGCGCGGCCTGCGGCTGCTGCGCGGCCGGGCGGCGGCGGCGCTCGCTCATCTGGGCACGCACTCTTATGCGCTGTTCCTGGTGCACTTCCCGATCTGCCTGCTGGTCAATGCGCTGTTCGAGCACAAGGACCCCGAGCACCCCTGGGCCGGCGTCGCCGCGATGGCGGCCGCCTGGGCGCTGAGCAATCTGGCCGCGCTGCCTTTCTATCGCTGGATCGAGGCGCCGGCCGGGCGGCTGCGCCTGGCTTGGGCGCGCACCCAGCAGGCCTGAGCCCCGCTGGCCTCAGCGCGCCAGCGGCCGGGTCTGCGGCGTGCGCTGGAAGGCGCTCTTGTCAAAGCCCAGCGAGGCCGCCTTGTCGAGCAGGCGCTGCAGCTGGGCCTCGTCCATCTGCGGCTCGCGCGACAGCACCCAGGCGTGCTTGCGGTTGGGTGTGCCGACCAGCACCTGGCGGTAGTTCTCGTCCAGATCCAGCACCCAGTAGTCGCCGTAGAACGGCCAGAAGAAGGTGACGCTCAGCCTGGCATTGCCGCTGCCGTCCACCACCTTGGCATGGCCCTTGACGTCCTCGATCTCGCCGCTGGCCGTGCGGCAGCGGTTGATCACCTCGACGCGTTCGCCGTCGGGTCGGTAGCGGGCCTGGGTGTCGGCCACGCATTGGCGCTGGAAGCGATTGGGCAGCAGTGCGATCTCGTACCAGGCGCCGGCGTAGCGCGCGAGGTCGACGTCGGCCACCGTGGGCAGCGGGGCATCGGCCGCATTGGCGACGCTGCAGGTCAGCAGCGTGGCGGTGATCAGCAGGGTTTTGAGCATGGCGGGAGCCTAGCTCATGCGGCGGCCGGATCGGCGTACTCGAAGCTGTTCGGTATCGTCAGTCCCGTGTAGCTGATCGAGACGCTGGGTTCCAGCGCACTGACCTGGTGCCACCAACCCAGTGGCAGGAACAGGGTTTCACCGGGGCGCACCACCACATCCAGCACGCGCGCGGCGGCGACATCCGGATAGCGGCCGTGGTCCGGTGCGTCCAGGTCGACCGGGCTGAACACATGGCTGTGGTTGTACATGCGCGCCCATTCCAGCGGCGACACCAGACGCCAGCGCTTGCTGCCGATGATCTGGGTGTGGAACAGCATGCAGGTGTCGTGATGCAGCGGTGTCTTGGTGCCGGCCGGTCCTATCCAGAGATGGGCGGCGGCGGCGAGCCGGGCCCGGTCCGCCAGGGGCGGGAGTTCGCCGACATCGTCCAGCAGCCCGGCAAAAGCGGCCTGGCGCAGCAAGCCGTTGTTGGCCGTGATGTAGGCGTTGTTGTCCCAGGCTGTCTGTTCGACATAGGCAAGAAACTCGCCGAAGCGCATCGGGCGCTTGTGCGCGACGCTGTTCTCCTCGAAGCGAGGGTCGTCGTTGCGGCCGTCCTGGACCTCGATCGTGTGCTCGCCGAAGCGGGCGGCGAGCCGCTCCCAGCGCCAGTTCTGCAGCGCCGGCCAGTGGCGCGCAGGCTCGGTCAGCAGGGCGGGCCGGAAGGCGTGCACATGGCGGGCGAGGAAGTCGGCCGCGTCCATCCGGCCGACCCGCGGGATCTCCGCATAGCCTGGGTCCGAGGCCCAGACCGACTGCATATTGCCGACCACCGACAGCAGCTTGCGATGCTGGCGCTGGCCGCGCGCGGCCGCCGCGAAGATCGGGTCCTGGGCGACCCGCTGGATGGCGGCCAGTGCCGGATCGGCGGGCAGGCCCGCATCCACCATGCCCTGCAGCATCGAGTCGACGCTGCAGCCGCGCAGCAGATTGGTGGCTATCCATTCGGTCCAGGCCGTGCCGTCGGCCACAGACCGTGTGTCAACTTGCATGTGCTCGGGCAGACTTGCGCTATCGGTCCGCAGTGTGGCCAGCGTTGATGACAGCCTGACGAAGCTGTGGTGACGACCCCGCCGGGCTGCGCTCAGCCCCCGGCCTGCGCCCGCTCCAGGTCGGCCAGGGTCTTGCCCGGCTCGTCGCGGAAGCGTTCGTCCAGCAGGGTCAGGTCTTGTATCCGGTCGACCCGGAAGCTGCGGAAGTCGCTGCGCTTTTCGCACCAGGCCGCGACGGTCCAGACCGGGCCCCAGAAGAAGCAGGCCAGCGGGCGCACCACCCGCTCGGTACTGGCGCCGCCGAGGTCCAGATACTGCAGGCGCAGCTTGTGGCGGCTCTCGGTGGCTTCACGCAGCCGCATCAGGCGCTGGCTCAGGCCTTCGTCCATGCCGCTGTGCGGTGCATAGACCGCCAGGCTCTCGGCCGCCGCCCGCGCCGCCGGCGACAGCACGGCCAGGATCTTGGACAGCGCGCTTTCGGCCGGCGCGATCAGACCGGCGTCCAGTGCCGGCCGCGCCAGCCGCACCACGGCCACCAGGGCCTGGGCCTCGTCCTTGGTGAACATCAGCGGCGGCAGGTCGAAGCCGGCCCGCATGCGGTAGCCGACGCCGGCCTCGCCCTCGATAGGCACGCCCTGCTGCTGCAGCGCGGCCACATCGCGGTAGACGGTGCGCACCGACACCTCCAGGCGCTGGGCCAGGAACTCGGCGGTGGAGAGGCGGCGCCCACGAATGAGCTGGACAATCTGGAACAGGCGGTCGGCACGGCGCATCCCTCCATTGTGGCGGCTTCCGATGCTCGCTTCACACTGCTGACGCCGTGCTGTCAGTAACATCCGCCCATGTCGATTCAACAGCTGACCCCCGACTGGCAAGCCTGGCTGCGCGAGAACGTCGCGCGCGGCTGCCGCCGCGACACCATGCTGCCGCTGCTGGTGCAGGGCGGTTTTGCCCCGGCCGTGGCCGAGCGGGCGCTGGACGAGCTCATCGCCGGCGCGCCGGCGCTGCCGGCGACGCAGGGTCAGGCCTTGCGCAAGCGGCCCGCGCCCGAGCTGCAGGCCAATCGCATTGACTGCGCCGGCCAGCGCGTGCGCGTCGCGGCGGTGCTGGATGCGCCGCAGATCGCGCTGTTCGAGAACCTGCTCAGCGAGGCCGAGTGCGCGGCGATGATCGCGCTGGCCGAGACCCGGCTGGCGCGCTCCACCGTGGTCGACGAGCAGCTCGGCGAGGCGCGGGCGCACGAGCACCGCAGCAGCGCCGGGGCCTGGTTCCAGCGCGGCGAGACGCCGCTGGTCGCCACCATCGAGGCGCGGCTGGCCGCGCTGCTGCGCTGGCCGGTGGATCACGGCGAGGGCCTGCAGGTGCTGCGCTACGGGCCGGGCGGCGAGTACCGCGCCCACCATGATTTCTTCAACCCGGCCCATGCCGGCAGCCAGCGCCATCTGCAGCAGGGCGGCCAGCGGGTCGGCACCTGCATCCTCTACCTGGGCGAGGTCGAGGCCGGCGGCGGCACCCGCTTCCCGCAGCTGGGCTTCGAGGTGCGGCCCTCGCGCGGCGCGGCGCTGTACTTTGCCGATGTCGATGCGCGCGGTGTCGAAGACCCGGTCACGCTGCACGCCGGCGTGCCGGTGCTGGCCGGTGTCAAGTACATCGCCACCAAATGGCTGCGCGAGCGGCCCTATGTCTGATGGCCGCGCTCGCGCTGCGCCGCTGCGAGACGGGTGACCGCCCGGCGCTGGCCCGCATGCTGGAGCTCTACCAGTACGAGCTGTCCGATATCTGGGACCAGGACCTCGATGCCAACGGCGAATTCGGCTACGACCTGGAGAGCTTCTGGCGCTCGCCCACCTGCCATGCCTTCATCGCGACGGTGGCTGGTCGCTACGCCGGCTTCGCGACGGTGGACCGGCGCGTCAAGATCGGGCCCGAGGGCTGGTGGATGGACCAGTTCTTCGTGCTGAAGAAGTACCGCCGCGCCGGGGTCGGTGCGGCGCTGGCCGCCCATGTGTTCGAGGCGCTGCCGGGCGACTGGGAGGTCGGCCAGATGCCGGCCAATCTGCCCGCCCAGGCCTTCTGGCGCCGCGTGATCGCGGCCCGCAGCCACGGCCACTTCAGCGAACACCGGCTGGAGCAGGGACGCTGGACGGGCATCGTCCAGCGCTTTCACAGCGTCTGACGATCAGGCGCGCTCGATGCGCGCCACATAGCAGCCATGGCCGGCGTAGTGGGCATGGATGAAGGCCGTGCGGGGCTGGCCCAGCAGGTGGCCGATCAGGCTCTCGGCCATGCGGCCCTCGACGACGCCGGCATCGACGATCAGCCCCTGCGCGTCGAAAGCGCGCAGCGACAGCAGGCTGTAGCGCAGCATCTCGGGCAGCTTGTCCACCGCCTCGAAGGCGGCTTCGGCACCCTCGCGCACAAAGATCGCGTGGCTGGCGCGGTAAGGGCTGTCGACGTCCAGATGCACATGGTTCAGCAGCAGGCAGCTTTCGCCGGGCCGGGCCGGGCGCAGCTCGATGCGGTCGGGCAAGGTCTGGCCGGCCTCGACGCGGCGGCGCACGATATGGCGCTCGGCGAGTTCGGCGTCGCTCAGGCCGAACAGCGGGCGGAAGGGCTCGGGCGACAGGCCGGTGATGCGGTAATGGGTCGTCATGGTGCAGCGGTCCAAGGGTTGAGAAGGTCTGCAGCCTAGGCCCGCCGTGCCGGCCTGGCTGGCCGGAAGCGGACCTGGAATTCGGCGCGCTGGCACGCCACTTGCGTACAACGGCACATCCCAACCGCTTTGTTGACTACCGGCCGCTGCCGGCATCGTGCCCATGTTGTCCTCTCCTTGTTCACCCGAGCCGTACACCGTGAACAGTTCTGCCCTTGCTCTCGAACCCAGCCTGGCGCGCGAGCGCCCCGATCAGCCTGAGGTGCTGGCGCTGATCCATGCGCTGGACACCTTCCAGAGCCAGCTCTACCCGGCCGCCAGCAACCATCTGCTTGATATCGAGGCCTTGCTGGCGCCGGAGGTGCGCTTTCTGGTGGTGCGCGATGCACAGGCACGGGTGCAGGGCTGCGGGGCCATCGTGCTGCGCGAGGACTGCGCCGAGCTCAAGCGCATGATGGTGCGCCCCGAGGCGCGCGGGCAGGGCCTGGGCGGCGCGCTGATTGCGGCGCTGGAGGTGGAGGCCGTGTGTGCGGGCCGGCCCTTGCTGCGGCTGGAGACCGGCGTGCGCCAGCGTCCGGCGATACGGCTCTATGAGCGCATGGGCTATCGGCGCTGCGGCCCTTTCGGCGGCTACCGTGCCGACCCCTTCAGCGTCTATATGGAGAAGCTGCTCGGCGCCTGATCCACAATGCCCCGAAACACTGCGGGAGCATGAATGCAAAGGCCTCGGGTTCTGATCATCGGTTGTGGCTTTGGCGGCCTGGAGGCCGCACGCACGCTGGCCCATGCGCCGGTCGACATCACGCTGATCGATCGCAGCAATCACCATCTGTTCCAGCCCCTGCTCTACCAGGTGGCCACCGCCGGTCTGTCGGCGCCCTCGATCGCGGCGCCGATCCGCCATATGCTGCGGCGCCAGCGCAATGTCACCGTGCTGATGGCCGAGGTGTCAGGTGTTGACAAGGCCGCGCGGCGGGTGGCGCTGGCCGATGGCCAGCGCCTGCCCTACGACCATCTGATCGTCGCCAGCGGCGCCACCCACAGCTATTTCGGCCGCGATGAATGGGCCGCCCACGCGCCGGGGCTGAAGACCCTGGCCGATGCCTTCAAGCTGCGCGCCAAGGTGCTGCTGGCCTTCGAGCAGGCCGAGACCTTGCAGGACGAGGCGCAGCGCCGGCCCTGGCTGAACTTCATCGTGATCGGCGCCGGCCCGACCGGGGTCGAGATGGCCGGCACGCTGGCCGAGATCGCCCGCCACACGCTGAAGAACGAGTTCCGCCGCATCGACCCGGCCAGTGCCCAGGTGTTGCTGGTCGAGGGCTCGGAGCGGGTGCTGCAGGCCTTCAGGCCCGAGCTCTCGGCCAAGGCCCAGGCCCAGCTGGAGGGCCTGGGCGTGCAGGTGCAGACCGGCGCCCGCGTGGTCGGCATCGACGCGGCGGGCATCGAGGTCGAGCAGGGCGGCGAGCGGCGGCGCATCGCGGCGCGCACCGTGGTCTGGGCCGCCGGCGTGGCGGCCTCACCGCTGGGCAAGACCCTGGATGTGCCGCTGGACCGCGCCGGCCGCGTCATCGTCGATGGCGCGCTCAACATCCCCGGCCACCGCGAGATCTTTGTCGTCGGCGACCTGGCCGCCGCGCAAAGCCATGAGAAGGATGGCCGCACGAAGCCGGTGCCCGGCGTCAGCCCGGGCGCCAAGCAGATGGGTCGCCATGCGGCCCGCCAGATCATGGCGGCCATCGCCGGCCGGCAAGACCTGGCCCCGTTCCGCTATCAGGACTACGGCGCGCTGGCCACGATAGGTCGCAAGGCGGCGGTGGCCGATGTCGGGCGCTTCCAGTTCAGCGGCTACTTCGCCTGGCTGTTCTGGCTGTTTGTCCACATCTACTTCCTGATCGGCTTCCGCAACCGCCTGGTCGTGCTGATGGACTGGGCCTGGGCCTATTGGAGCTTCCAGCGCTATGCGCGCGTGGTGGCCGAACCGGCGCCGACCGCAGAGCCCGGCCACTAGCCGCACAGCGGCCGGCCGAACGGGTCCGTTCGGCCTATTGAGATTTTGTTGAGCTTCATAAAGAGCTCCTAGATTGCGTCCCGTTCGACAACCAGAACGGGACCGCCGTCCCACAGGAGTCTTCCCATCATGAAGTCCCAGCAAGATCGCCGCAGCTTTCTGCGCAGCCTCGCCGCCGGCGCCGGTGCCTCGGCCGCCCTGGCCAGTTTCCCGCCCGCCATCCAGCGTGCGCTGGCCATCCCCGCCAACCACCGCAGCGGCACGCTCAACGATGTCGAGCACATCGTGATCCTGACCCAGGAGAACCGCAGCTTCGACCACTACTTCGGCACGCTGGCCGGCGTGCGCGGTTTCAGCGACCCCTTCCCGGTGCCGGTGCTGGACCGCCCGGGCACCTTCACGCGCAAGAGCGTGTTCGTCCAGCCCATCGGCAGTGGCGCGCCGGTGCCGGGCCGTCCGGAGTGGGGCGGTGGCCGCACCGCGATCGCGCCCTTCCACCTGAACACCGAGCAGGACTTCTCGGTGATGCGCGTGGCCGGCACGCCGCACAGCTGGCCCGATTCGCAGGCCGCCTGGGACCTGGGCCGCATGAACAACTGGCCCAAGGCCAAGCAGAACCATTCGATGGGCCACTATGCCCGTGCGGACCTGCCCTTCCAGTTCGCGCTGGCCGAGGCCTTCACGCTGTGCGACCACTACCACTGCGCCACCCAGACCGGCACCAACACCAACCGCCTGTTCCTGTGGACCGGCCACAACGACCCGCTGGCCGTGGCCGGCGGCCCGTCGACCGACAACAGCCGCGACAGCTTCAACACCAATCCCGCCACCGACTACACCTGGATCACCTATGTCGAGCGCCTGCAGGACGCGGGCATCAGCTGGCAGGTCTACCAGAACATGGCGGACAACTTCACCGACAACCCGCTGGCCGGCTTCCGCCCCTTCCGCAACGCCTGGTACCAGCGTCCCGGCTACTCGCAGGTGCTGCGCGAGCGCGGCGTCAGCACGCGCGACCTCGACAAGCTCAAGGCCGACGTGCTGGCCGACAAGCTGCCCCAGGTCAGCTGGATCGTCGCCACCGCCGAAGGCTCGGAGCACCCCGGCCCGTCCAGCCCGGCCTCGGGCGCGGACTACACGGCCCGCGTGCTGGACGCGCTGACGGCCAATCCGGAGGTCTGGAGCAAGACCGTGTTCCTGATCAACTTCGACGAGAACGACGGCTTCTTCGAC
This sequence comes from Roseateles cavernae, assembly GCF_040187885.1. Classification (NCBI taxonomy): domain Bacteria; kingdom Pseudomonadati; phylum Pseudomonadota; class Betaproteobacteria; order Burkholderiales; family Sphaerotilaceae; genus Roseateles; species Roseateles cavernae. The sequence goes on along the minus strand of NZ_JBDPLH010000001.1, from coordinate 354,353 downwards.
CATATGCCGCCGCCGTCCGCGCCGTCCTACGAGCTCTATGACGCCGACGCTAGCCGCGCCCGCCTGGCCGGCGCCTCGACGGTGGATACCGTGGGCGAGTACCACCATCACCTGAACGGCTCGAACGCGCTCTATCACCACCGCCCTTACGGCCTGGGCCCGCGCGTGCCGATGTATGTGATCTCGCCCTGGAGCAAGGGCGGCTGGGTCAACTCCCAGGTCTCGGACCACAGCTCGGTGATCCGCTTCATCGAGGCGCGCTTCGGCGTGCAGGAGCCGCTGATCAGCCCCTGGCGCCGCGCGGTCAGCGGCGATCTGCAGAGCTGCTTCGACTTCCGCAATCCGGAGGACCAGCCCTTCATCCATCTGCTGCCCGAGACCGCCGCACTGCGCGCGCGCGCCCGCGCGCTGCCCGCCACCAAGACCCCGGCCACGCCGCAGAGCCTGGTCGCACCGGTGCAGGAGGATGGCGTGCGCCCGGCCCGCGCCCTGCCTTACGAGCTGCAGGTGCAGGCTCGCCAGGACGGCACCAGCCTGCTGCTGCGCTTCGAGAACGAGGGCGAGGCCGGTGCGGTCTTCCATGTCTACGACCGCCTGGCGCTGGGCGCGCTGCCGCGCCGCTACACGGTCGAGGCCGGCAAGCAGCTGGAAGGCCGCTGGACCCCGGCCACCGGCAGCTATGACCTCTGGGTGCTGGGCCCGAATGGCTTCCATCGCCATTTCACCGGCTCGCTGACCGCCGTGGCCAACAAGCCCCGGCCCGAGATCGAGGTCCGCAGCGACCGTGTCTATGGCGAACTGCTGCTGCGCCTGCACAACCGCGGCCCGGTGGCGGCCAGCTTCGAGCTGCGCGCGCTGAAGTACAGCGACGAGCCGGTGCAGCTGCACAAGGTGGCCGCCGGCGCTTCGCTGGAGCTGCGCCTGCCGCTGGCCGAGAGCCGCCACTGGTACGACCTGTCGGTCAAGGTGCGCGAGCTGGCCGGCTTCAGCCGCCGCCTGGCCGGCCATCTCGAGACCGGCGAGGCCTCGATCAGCGACCCGGCCCTGGGTGGCCCGGCCCTGCTCGACCAATACCGCCCCTGAATCCCCTGAACCTCCAACACATCAAGAGTCCATCATGAAAATCAAGAACCTTATCGCGAGCACCCTGCTGGGCCTCGTCGCCGGCCTCAGCCAGGCCGCCGTCTACGACCAGAACCTGATCGTCAATGGCGGTGCCGAACAGGGCACCAGCGGCTGGAACGGCTTCGATGACTTCGACTTCATCCAGTCGGTCAGCTATGGCAACAACTGGGTCAAGCCCAGCGAGCCGGGCCCGGTCGACCGTGGCGCCCAGATGTTCACCGGCCTTGGCGCGCGCGCAGTGGCCTGGCAGTCGCTGGACCTGGAGCAGTTGTCCGGTGCCGGCGACAGCTTCAAGCTCAGCGGCTGGCTCGGTGGCTGGCAGGCCCAGGGCGACAACGCCAAGCTCTTCGTGTCCTTTCTGGACCTGTCCGGCAAGTCGCTGGGCAGCACCGAGATCGGCCCCGTCTACGCGGCCGATCGCGGCAACAAGACCGGCCTGTTCTACCGCGAGGCCAGCGGCCTGCTGCCGACCCAGACCGCCACCGTGCAGTTCTGGCTCACGATGGAGCGCCTGGGCGGCGGCGACAACGACGGCTATGCCGACAATCTGTCCTTTGTGCTGAGCGCCGCGCCAGTGCCCGAGCCCTCGACTTACGGCCTGATGGCCCTGGGTCTGGTGGCCGTGGGTGTGGCGGTGCGTCGCCGCAAGGCCTGAGGGGCCATCAGCCCATCGGCGTGCACAGCTCCACCAGCGAGCCGTCCGGGCAGCGCACATAGGCGACGGTCTGGCCCCAGGGCTTGACCGTCGGTGCCGCCAGGCCGGTGGCGCCGGCGGCCAGGGCGCGCGCGTAGGCCGCTGCCACATCGGTGGTGGTGAAGCCGATCTCCATGCCCAGCGGGCGGGGGCTGGCGTCGGCCGCGACATAGTCGCCGCCGACGCTGTCGCGCGCGGTCGCGTGGTCGACAAAGGCCAGCGCGGTGGCGCCGGTCTCGAGTTCGCCATAGGCGCCGGACTCGTGCAGGAAGCGGCGCTGCAGGCCAAAGGCGCGCTCGTAGAAGTCCAGCGAGGCGGCGACGTCGGCGACATAGACGAGGGTGTAGGCGAAGTTCATGGGGCTTGCTCCTTGCTGTGGATGGGTGGCGACATCTTGCGCCGCCGCTGCTGACAGTCGCTGTCAGCATTGCCCTTATGCTGCGCGCCATGACTTTGCGCCACGGTGTCCCCCGACGCAGCCTGCTGATCGCGGCGGCGGGGACAGGTCTTGCCGGCCTGGCGGCCGGTCTGCAACTGCCGCCGCTGGCCTTCACGAGCCGGCAGCTGGCCAATGGACTGACCGTGCTGGCCTTGCCGGTGGCCAGCACCAGCGTCAGCGTGCAGCTCTGGTACCGGGTCGGCAGCAAGCACGATCCGGCGGGGCGCTCCGGCCTGGCCCATCTGTTCGAGCACCTGATGTTCAAGAGCACGCGGCATATGGCGAACGAGCAGTTCGACCGCATGACCGAGGACGTGGGCGGCAGCAACAATGCCTTCACCGCCGAGGACATGACGGTCTACCACTGCACCGTGCCGTCCAACCATCTGGAACCGGTGCTCTGGGCCGAGGCCGAGCGCATGGCCAATCTGAACCTGGACCAGGCCAATTTCGACAGCGAGCGCGAGGTCGTCAAGGAGGAGTTCCGCCAGCGCGTGCTGGCCGATCCCTATGGCCTGCTGTTCAACGCGATCTCCAGCTACGGCTACCAGCAGCACCCCTACAAGCGCCCGGTGATCGGCAATATCGCCGAGCTCGACGCCGCGACGCTGCGTGATGTGCGCGACTTCCACACGGCCTACTACCGGCCGGACAACGCGCTGCTGATCGTCGCCGGCGAGTTCGATGCCAGCCAGCTGGATCGCTGGGTCGACCACTACTTCGGCAGCATCCGCGCAGCGCTGAGCCCCGTGCCCCAGGCGGCCAGCGCCGAGCCGCGCCGAGCGCGCGACGAGTTTCATCATCTGACGGCCCGTGCGCCGCTGCCGGCGGCCCTGGTGATCTGGCAGGGGCCCAAGGCAGCCAGCGAGCTGGCTCCGGCGCTGCAAGTGGCCCAGGCCCTGCTGGCCCAGGGGGATTCGGCGCGGCTGAGCGAGGCCCTGGTGTACCGGCAGCGGGTCGCACAAAGTGTGGGCTTCGATGCGCTGCTGAATGCCGATGCCGGCCTCCTGGCCGCCTATGCGGTCTCGACCGGCGCCTTGAGCGGCGAGCTGCTGCTCAAGCAGCTGGTGGCCGAGGTCGAGCGCCTCGCCCATGAGCCGGTGCTGCCCGCGGAGTTGGCCAAGGCCAAGGCGCAGTTGCTCAACAAGCTGCTGCTCGAGCGCGAGACGCCCGAGGGCCGTGCGCTGGCCCTGGGCTATGCCTTGCTGCTGCGCGGCGATGCGAGCCTGGCCGAGCGCGAGCTGGCGCAGCTGCAGGCGGTCGGCGTGGCCGATGTGCAGCGGGCGCTGCGTCGCCATGTCTTGCAGGCCGCCAAGGTCTCGGTGCTGTACGGAGACAAGCGATGAGGCGCCGCCACCTGCTGGCCGGCCTGCTGGCGGCGGCGCCGTCAGCGCTGTGGGCGCAGCGCTTCGACCAGATGCCTGCACCGGGTCGGGCGCGGCCTTTGCCCCAGCCCCGGCTGCAGGAGCTGCGCCTGGACAACGGCCTGCGTCTGGTGCTGGCGCAGCGGCGCGGCATGCCGCTGGTGACGGTCGAGCTGCTGCTGGGCCAGGCCGGCAGCCTGCTGGACCCGCCGGGCAAGACCGGGCTGTCGCAGCTGGGCCTGCTGATGCTCAGCAAGGGCGCGCGGCGCGAGGGCCAGGCGGTCGATGCGGCCGACATCGCCTTCGCCGCCGAAAGCCTGGGCGCCAGCCTCGAGATCGGTGACGGCAGCGCCTCGGGGAGCCTGGGGCTGACCCTGGCGACACCGCAGCTGGACGAGGGGCTGGCCCTGCTGGCCGATCTCCTACAGCGGGCCACGCTGCCGCCGGCCGAGATCGAACGGGCCCGCGCCGAGCTGATTGCCAGCTTCCGGCTCAGCCTGTCCGACCCGGCCCTGCTGGCCCAGCTGCTGGGCCAGCGCCTGTTCTGGGGCGACAGCCCGGCCGGCCAGATCGCGACGCCGGCCAGCCTGGCACGGCTGCGTCGCGAGGATCTGCTGGCCTTTCAGCGCCAGCAGCTGCGGCCGGAATCCACCACACTGATACTGGCCGGCGACCTCGATTGGGGCCAGGCGCGTGCGCTGGCCGAGTCGCACTTCGGCGATTGGCGCAGCCTGCGCCCGGCCGGCCCGGCGCTGCAGCCGCTGCGCGCTCAGCCGCTGCCGGTGCGGACCGTGCTGCTGGATCTGAGCGGGGCCGGCCAGAGCGCGGTGCAGCTGCTGGCGCCTTATCCCGGTAGCGAGGATGCGGCCGGCCAGCGCATCGGCATGCTGGCCAATGCGGTGCTGGGCCAGGGCTACTCGGCGCGCTTGAGCCATGAGGTGCGCATCAAGCGCGGCCTCAGCTACGGCGCGGTCAGCCAGGTCGAGAGCCTGCCCGGCGCCGGCACGCTGAGCGCCTATACCCAGACCCAGCACGGCCGGGCCGCCGAGGTGGCCCGGCTGATGGCCGCCGAGCTGGTTCGCCTGGGCCGAGAGCCGGTCGGCGAGGCCGAGCTGGCGACGCGCCGCGCCAGCCTGATCGGCGCCTATGCGCGCCAGCTCGAGACCACCGCCGGTCTGGCCGGCCTGGTGTCCGAGCATCTGCAGCAGGGCCGCGAGCTGGCCACGCTGGCCCAGCTGCCGCAGCAACTGGCAGCGCTGCGGGCCGAGCCGCTGCGCGAGTTCGCGGCGCGCTACTGGCGCGCCGACAGCCTGCGCACCGTGGTCGTCAGCGATCTGAAGGAGGCCGGCGCCGAGCTGCGCCAGCTCGACCCGGGCGCCTGGGTGATCCCGTTCGAGCAGCTCGATCTGGGCAATCCGTCACTGCGGCGACCGGCCGGGCGCTGAGGCCCCCCAATGACAGCGGCTAGAATAGCTGCTGTCATTGGGGAGTAGCCGCTGTAGCCACCATCCCGCTGCAGGCCCGCGTCAACACACTTGGTTCGTGAGAACCATGGCGCGGGCAGTGCCCACACCTGGCAAGACCTTTGACCATGCACCCTCGGTAACGGCCGGAGGCGGCATGGTCAATGCTGCACTTGCAGGCCGTGGAGTGTTCTCGCAATGGAAGCCTTTCTCGTCTCGACCGGCATCGTGGCCCTCGCCGAAATCGGGGACAAGACCCAGCTCTTGGCCTTTTTGCTGGCCGCGCGCTTTCGAAAGCCGCTGCCGATCTGCCTGGGCATCCTGATCGCCACGGCCGTCAACCATGCCGGCGCCGGTGCGCTGGGCGCCTGGATCACCACCCAGCTGAGCCCGCAGATGCTGCGCTGGGGCCTGGGCCTGGGCTTTCTGGCGATGGCCATCTGGACCCTGATCCCCGACAAGATCGACGAAGAGGAGGAGGGCGGCAAGGGCCTGAAACTCGGCGTGCTGGGCACCACCATCGTGGCCTTCTTCCTGGCCGAGATGGGCGACAAGACCCAGATCGCCACCGTCGCGCTGGCCGCGCAGTTCCAGGCCTTTGTGGCCGTGGTCGCGGGCACGACGCTGGGCATGATGATCGCCAATGTGCCGGCCGTGCTGCTGGGCGACCGCATCGCCGGCCGCATCCCGGTGCGCCTGGTGCATGGCATCGCGGCGCTGATCTTCGCGGTGATCGGGGTGGCGACGCTGTCGGGGGCGGGGGCCCGCTTCGGTCTGTGAGGCCTTAATGCAACCTTAAGAGATTGGCAAGTGCTATTGGTCTGGCCCGGGTGCCTGTCGATGCGGGGTCGCAACGTCAAGGGTTTCCCTCAGCGATGGTGCGGTCTGCGAGGCGAAAAATCCGCAGCGCGAACTTCACACCCACCCGAGGCCGGGCCTACCCGTCCGGCTGTCGGGCTTTGAACCAAAACCCCTTGTTCATTTCTTTGGAGAGGTCCCCATGCTGAAACCCTCAAGGCTTTGCAAAGCCCTGGCGCTTGCCTTTGGCGGCGCTGCGCTGATTTATGTGCCGCAGGCCCAGGCCCAGCAGCAGTCGCTGGACCGCGTCACTGTCACGGGCTCGTCGATCAAGCGCCTGGAATCGGAAACCGCGCTGCCGGTGACGGTGATCTCGCGCGAGCAGATCGAGAAGAGCGGTGCCAGCAATGTCGAAGACATCCTGCGCCGCGTCTCGGCCAGCTCGGCCATGCTGTCGGACGGCACCCAGGGCGTGGGCTATGCCACCAGCAACGCGAATATGCGCGGCCTGGGCGCCAACTCGACGCTGATCCTGCTGAACGGTCGCCGCCTGGCCGGCCATCCCTTCGGCTCGATCGGCGGCTCGGCGGCGGTGGACCTGAACAGCATTCCCTTTGCCGCGATCGAGCGCATCGAGGTTCTGCGCGACGGCGCCTCGGCCGTCTATGGCACCGATGCGGTCGGCGGTGTGATCAACTTCATCACCCGCAAGGACTACAGCAAGGGCGAGCTGACCCTGCGCTACGGCGCGCCGGAGAAGAGCATTGGCGGCAGCGAGAAGACCGCGTCGCTGGCTTTTGGCATGGGCGATCTGGGCAAGGATGGCTACAACGTCCTGCTGACCGCCAACTTCAAGGACCAGGAGCGCGTCAAGGCCATCGACCAGGGCCTCTATCTGCGCCATGTCACTGAGGTGCCGGGCTCTCGGCCGCCGACCTCCTTCCGTGGATTCCCGGGCGCCATCTTCATCAACGACGGCGACCAGCTGGTCACCCCGGGTCAGTACACCGGCGCCGGTGCCGCGTTCTCGGCCTGCGACCCGGCCAACACCGTGGTCTCGAACACCGGCCCGACGCCGAGCGGCAATACCGCCCGCTACTGCCGCGCCATCTACGCGGCGATGCTGGACAACCTGCCGGATAGCGAGAAGACCGATGTCTACGGGCGCGGCACCTTCGCGCTGGGTGGCGGGCACCAGCTGTTCGTCGAGGGCTCGATCGCCCGCAACGCCACCGTCGGCCGCGTCGCGCCGACGCCGCTAGATTCCGGCGCGGCCAAGGTCAATCCGGACGGCACCTACCCGCCCTTCGCTATGCCCGTCACCAGCCGCTATTTCCCGACGGCGCTGCTGACCGGCCTCGGCTACACCGCGGCCGACTGGGATCCTGACGGCAACGGCTTCGCCGAGATCGTGACCCGCTCGCTGGACATGGGCAACCGCATCAGCGACAACACCAACTCGCAGTACCGCTTTGTCGTCGGTGCCAACGGCCAGTTCGGCGGCTGGGACTACGACATGGGCCTGAACCTGTCGCAGGCGCGCGGCAAGCTGGTCTATGACGGCTACCTGCTGCAGGCACCGTATCTGGCGGCCCTGGCCAGCGGCAATATCAACCCCTTTGGTCCCAACGATGCCGCCGGTCTGGCGCTGCTGAACGGGGCCTCGCTGCGCGGCGAGGTGCGCCGCTCCAAGGGCACGACCTTCGCCTATGACGCCAAGATCAGCCGCGAGCTCGGCCAGATGGGCGGCGGCGCAATGGCGCTGGCGCTGGGCGTGGATCTGCGCAAGGAGAAAGCCGAGGACCGCCCGACCAATGCCAACTACTCGGCCGGCCTGCATGTGGGCGGCGAGGGCTCGGTGCCCACCACGGTGGCCAGCCGCAATATCTATGCGGTGTTCGGCGAGCTGGCACTGCCCTTCAGCAAGGAGCTGGAGGCGACGCTGGCGGCCCGCTATGACCGCTACAGCGATTTCGGCAGCAGCTTCAACCCGATGGCACGCCTGCGCTACCAGCCCAGCAAGCAGCTGCTGCTGCGCGGCAGCGTGGGCACCGGCTTCCGCGCGCCGACGCTGTGGGACGTCAACAGCCCGGTGGCCAACACCAACACGGCCGACGCACAGCAGGACTGGGACTGCCCGGTGGGCCAGGAGAACAACCCGCGCTGCCTGACCCAGTTCAATGTGCAGCTGTCCAGCGACCCGAATCTCAAGCCCGAGAAGAGCCGGCAGTTCAGCTTCGGCGCGGTCTTCGAACCCTCGCGCGATTTCACCATCGCGCTGGACTACTGGAATATCGAGAAGCGTGACACGATCGGTGTGATCACTGGCGACACGCTGATGGGCGACGAGGCGCTGTACCGCAAGTACATCAACCGCGTGAGGCGCTCGCCGGACGGCCTGCTGTCCTATATCGAGACGCCGGTCGAGAATCTGGGCAAGCTCAAGACCTCGGGCATCGATCTCGATATGCGTGGCGGCTTCAGCTACGACGGCGGCACCCGGGTCGGCCTCAGCTACAGCGGCACTTATGTGCTGAAGTACAAGACGCAGAGCGGCAAGGATGAGCCCATGATCGACTATGTCGGCCAGGCCACCGGTGGCATTGCGCCGGTGCCGGCCTGGCAGCACACCTTCGGCGCCGACTGGAGCCGTGGCGACCTGAGCGTGTCGCTCGAGCATGTGTTCACCAATGGCTGGACCGAGTCCGCCGATCAGGTGACGGTCAACCTGGGCATTCCCGGCGTGCTGGATCTGCCGGCCTACAAGGTCAAGGACACCTCGCGCTGGAACCTGGCCGTGACCTACAAGGGCTTCAAGAACCTGACCCTGCGTGTCGGTGCGCGCAATCTGCTGGATGACGCGGCGCCGTTCACCGCCTCATCGAGCTATGGCTCGCATGCGGCCGGCTTTGCCGGATCCTTCGCCGACCCGCGCGGACGCTTCTGGTACGGCACGGCCACCTACCAGTTCAAGTAAGCACTGCGCTCACCCCAGCAACCCGCCACGGCTCGCCCTGGCGGGTTTTTGCTTCTCAGGATTGCCCGCTGCGGTGCGCGCGGGCTATAAGCGCGGCAGGCCCCAAGACCTGCGGAGACAAGCGCCATGCAAGAAGCACCCTTCTTCCCCATCATCTATGTCCGCGGTTACGCGATGACCGAGGGCGAGCGCGACGAGACGGCGACCGATCCCTTCTGCGGCTTCAATCTCGGCTCCACCGTCTACCGCGCCAGCACCGACAAGCGCGACCCGCCGAAGAAGTTTGTCTTCGAGTCGCCGCTGCTGCGGCTGGCGGCGGAGTTCGGCTATGGCGATGTCTACGAGAACGGCCTGGGCATCACCGACCCCGACTGGCAGCCGCGCGCCGGCCACACCGGCCTGCCGGCACGCTCGGTCATCATCTACCGCTACTACGACAGCGGCTCCAGCCTGTTCGGCGACGGCAAGCCGCGCGATATCGAGGACTACTCGCGCGGCCTGTCCGAGCTGATCCTGCGGGTGCGCGAGCTGGTGGTGGCGCAGGAGGGCATCGCGGCCCAGGACTTCCGCTGCTATCTGGTCGCGCACTCGATGGGCGGCCTGGTGGTGCGCGGCTTCATCCAGAACCCGGCGCTGGGCAGCGACGAGGCGCGCCATGCGGTCGACAAGATCTTCACCTATGCGACCCCGCACAACGGCATCCAGCTGGCCGGCCTGAAGGTGCCTGGCTGGCTGTCCTTCAACGACATCAACAACTTCAATCACGAGCGCATGGCCGGCTACCTGAATATGCAGGCGGTCTACAAAAAGCACCAGCGGGTCGACTTCCTGCCGCAGGAGGCGTTTCCGATCGAGCGCGTCTTCTGCATGGTGGGCACCAACCGCAATGATTACGAGGCCGGCATGGGCATCTCGCGCGCCTTTGCCGGCAATGGCAGCGACGGCCTGGTCAAGGTCGAGAATGCCTCGGTCTGGGGCGTCGACAAGCAGCTCAACGTCACCAAGACCTGCGCCACCGCCTATTGCTACCGCGCCCACTCGGGCTACTACGGCATCGTCAACAGCGAGGAGGCCTACCAGAACCTGTCGCGCTTTCTGTTCGGCGATGTGCGGGTCGACATCTGGATGCAGGTGGACGAAGTGCGGCTGCCGCAGAAGATCGAGGCCGAGGCCGATGTGCAGGCGCTCTACCAGTTCGAGCTGATGGCGCGGCCACGCGGCAAGCGCTGGTTCCTGAGCCGCCGGACCACCGAGGAGGACTCGCCCGCCTGCCGCACCCACCAGCAGCTGAGCCAGCAACAGGCCAGCGGCGGCCATATGGTCTATCTGTCCAGCGTCTTCCTGGCCAACCGCGCCAAGATCAGCAGCCATGACCGCACGCTGGCCTATGCGATGGACGTCGGCGTGCGCGTGCCCGATTACCAGGTCAACAAGCGCTTCTGGCCCGACCAGCATTTCGAGGGCAGCCACCTGTTTCGCGACAGCCTGCTGATCTCGCTGGAGCCGCCGATCAGCGCGGGCGGCGACTGGCGCATCCTGCACAGCTGGGAGAGCCAGCGCATCGGCGTGGCGACCCAGGCCCTGACCTATGAGGCGGTCAAGGGCGGCGGCATCCGCATCGAGGTGGAACTGCCGGCCGGCAGCAACAAGCCCGGCATCTCGGGCAAGGTGCTGCTGATCGTGTCGGCGTGGAATACCTGAGGCTAGGGCTGTCCCTCAGCTCGCGCAGGCCTGTCGGACCGCCCGTTCCCAGTTCGCCATCAGCTCGGCCGCGCGCTCGCGCGGCATCGTGGGCAGGAATCGGCGCTCGGCCTGCCAGTTGCCGCTCAGCGCATCCAGGTTGCTGTACAGGCCCGAGGACAGGCCGGCCAGATAGGCCGCGCCCAGCGCCGTGGTTTCGATGACCTTGGGCCGCACCACCGGGATGCCCAGCAGATCGGCCTGGAACTGCATCAAGAGATTGTTGACGCAAGCGCCGCCATCGACGCGCAGCTCCGAGACCGGCGCGCCGCCGGCGGCCACCGCATCGCGGCTCATCGCCAGCAGCAGGGCTGCGCTCTGGAAGGCGATGCTCTCCAGCGCCGCGCGGGCGATATGGGCCACCGTCGAGCCGCGTGTCAGCCCGACGATGGCGCCGCGCGCCTCGGCGTTCCAGTAGGGCGCACCCAGGCCGGTGAAGGCCGGCACGAACATCACGCCGCCGGCATCGGGCACGCTCTCGGCCAGGCCCTGCACCTCGCCGCTGCCCTTGATCGCCTGCAGCCCGTCGCGCAGCCACTGCACGACCGCGCCGCCGATGAAGACGCTGCCTTCCAGCGCGAACTCCGGCGTCGTGCTCGCCTGCGCGGCGCTGGTGGTGATCAGGCCGTTGCCCGAGGTCTGGAACTGTGCGCCGGTGTGCATCAGCATGAAGCAGCCGGTGCCATAGGTGTTCTTGGCCATGCCGGCCTTGAAGCAGGCCTGACCGAACAGCGCGCTCTGCTGGTCGCCGGCGATGCCGCCGATCATGATCTCGGCGCCCAGATGGGCGGTGCTGACGCGGCCGAACTCGAAGGCCGAGGGGTGGACCTCGGGCAGCACCGCGCGCGGGATGTCGAGCAGGGCCAGCAGCTCATCGTCCCACTCGTTCTTGTGCACATTGAACAGCATGGTGCGGGCCGCATTGCTGACATCGGTCGCATGGACGCGGCCGTCGGTCAGCTGCCAGACCAGCCAGCTGTCTATCGTGCCGAAGGCCAGCTCGCCACGCGCGGCCTGTTCGCGCGCGCCGGCCACGTTGTCGAGGATCCATTTCAGCTTGGTGCCGGAGAAATAGGCATCGATCACCAGGCCGGTCTTGCGCTGCACCGTGGGGGTCAGGCCTTGCTCGCGCAGCGCGGCGCAGGTCGGCTCGGCGCGGCGGTCCTGCCAGACGATGGCGTGATAGATCGGCTGCCCGGTCTTGCGGTTCCAGACCACGGTGGTCTCGCGCTGGTTGGTGATGCCCAGGGCCTTGATGTCGGCGGCTTTCAGGCCCGCCTTGGCCAACACCTCGCGGGCGGTGGCCAGCTGGCTGTGCCAGATCTCCTGCGCGTCGTGTTCGACCCAGCCGGGCTGCGGATAGATCTGGCGGAACTCGCGCTGCGCCATCGCGACGATATGGCCCTCGGCGTCGAAGACGATGGAGCGGGAGCTGGAGGTGCCCTGGTCCAGGGCGAGCAGATAGGTCATGGCTTGGTTGTCCCGTCGTTCAGTCGGCCAGCACCAGTTCGACGCCGGCGTCGGCCAGCAGCGTGGGGTAGGGCTCGGGCGGCGACTCGTCGGTGAAGAGTAAATCGATCTGCGGCAGCCGCGCCACCTCGGCCATCGCCGGGCGGTTGAACTTGCTGTGGTCGGCGGCCAGCCAGACCTCGCGCGAATGCTCGATGATGGTCCGCGCCACCATCACCTCGCGGTAGTCGAAGTCGCGCAGCGAGCCGTCGCTCTCGATGCCCGAGATGCCGATCAGGCCGATGTCGACCTTGAACTGGCGGATGAAGTCCACCGCCGCCTCGCCGACCACGCCGCGGTCGCGCTGGCGCACCGTGCCCCCCACCATCACCAGCTCGCAGTCGGGGTTGTCGCTGAGGATGGTGGCGACATTCAGATTGTTCGTGATCACCCGCAGGCCCTTGTGGTGCAGCAGCTCGCGCGCCACCGCCTCGGTGGTGGTGCCCAGGTTCAGGATCAGCGAGCAGCCGGCCGGGATGCGCGCCGCGATCGCGCGCGCGATGCGCGCCTTGCCGTCGGCCTGCAAGGCCTGGCGCTGGCGGTAGGCGATGTTCTCGGTGGTCGAGGCCGGTACCCGCACGCCGCCGTGGAAACGCGCCACCAGGCCGGCTTCGGCCATGCGCTGCACATCGCGGCGCACGGTCTGCAAGGTCACGCCGAATTTCTCGGCCAGGGCCTCGACGCTGACCGAGCCGCGTGCGCGCACTTCCTGCAGCAAATCGTTCTGGCGGGGATTCGGAATCATGGGATGGCGAGCGCGTTGATGCACTTTTTTGGGGTGTGGGCGAGCCTAAAGCGAACTAAAACGAACCGTCACAGGGGTTTTCCCTCAGATGAAACGCACCAAAACGAGCTAAAAAGAAAAAAGAAGAACAAAATAGCGAACTCATTGATCCCGCTTTTGTTCGCCAGGAGACCCGCTTTGACCGCCAATCCATCGACCGCCCCGAGTGCCATGCCGCAGGCCGCGCCGGACCGCTACGACGTGCTCGTCGTCGGCGGCGGCATCAATGGTGCCGGCATTGCCCGCGACCTGGCCGGGCGCGGCTGGCAGGTGCTGCTGGCCGAGCGCGACGACTTCGCGGCCCACACCTCGTCCTCGTCGACCAAGCTGATCCACGGTGGCCTGCGCTATCTGGAGTACTACGAGTTCTCGCTGGTGCGCAAGGCGCTGCAGGAGCGCGAGGTGCTGCTGAAGAGCGCCCCCCACATCATGTGGCCGCTGCGCTTCGTGATGCCGCATGACGCGGCGATGCGGCCGGCCTGGATGATACGCATCGGCCTGTTCCTCTACGACCACCTGGCGCGCCGCGAGGTGCTGCCGGGCTCCACCGGGGTGAACCTGCGGACCTCGCCGGCCGGCAAGCCGCTGAAGCCGAGCTATACCCGTGGCTTTGTCTACTCCGACGGCTGGGTCGACGACGCCCGCCTGGTGCTGCTGAATGCGCTCGATGCGCGCGAGAAGGGCGCCGAGCTGCTGACGCGCAGCATGGTCACGGCGGTGCAACGCGATGCGGAGGGCTGGACCGCGACCATTGCCACGCCGGCCGGCGAGCGCACCGTGCGCGCCCGGGCCTTGGTCAATGCCGCCGGCCCCTGGGCCGAGAGCTTTCTGCGCGGCATTGCACGGCCGGCGCGTGGCGAGGCACTGGCGACCAAGAGCCTGCGCCTGGTCAAGGGCAGCCACATCATCGTCAAGCGCTGCTTCGAGCACGACCACGCCTACATCTTCCAGAACCCCGACAAGCGCATCATCTTCGCGATCCCCTACGAGGGCGACTACACGCTGATCGGCACCACCGATGTCGAACTGCCTCCGGATGCCTTGGCAGGCGCTACACCCGAAACACGCAAGGCCAGGATCGACGAGAACGAGATCGCCTATCTGTGCGAGCAGGCCAGCCGCTACTTCGCCAAGCCGGTCACCCGCGAGGATGTGGTCTGGAGCTATGCCGGCGTGCGCCCGCTGCTGGACGACGCCTCGGGCGATCCCTCGGCCGTCACACGCGACTACCTGCTGGAGACCAATACCCAGGGTGCGCCGCTGCTCTCCGTCTGGGGCGGCAAGATCACCACCTTCCGCAAGCTGGCCGAGGATGCGGCCGATATGGTCGGCGGCATGCTCGGTCAAGGTCCGGAATCCGGGCGCAAGCCCTGGACCGAGCGCGCCCATCTGCCGGGCGGCGATCTGTCATCCTGGATCGGGGCGGCGCAGCGACCCGACACCGATTTCGAGCGCCTGGTGGCGGCCGTGCAAAAGCGCCATGCCTATCTGCCGCCGACGCTGGCGCGCCGCCTGAGCCGGGCCTATGGCGCGCGCATCTCGCGCGTGCTGGGCGGCGCGGCCAGCCTGGCCGAGCTGGGGCAAGAGGTGGCCCCGGGGCTGTTCGACATCGAGCTGCGTTATCTGCAGCGCGAGGAATGGGCCTGCAGCGCCGACGACGTGCTGTGGCGCCGTTCCAAGCTGGGCCTGCATTACACCGAAGCCCAGCGCGCCGCCGTGGCCGCCTGGTTCGAGACCAATACCGTTGGGAAAGACTGAACGATGCAACTCGATATGCAGGGCATCAGCCACCGGGTCGGTGCGGCGACGCACCTCTACCCGCTGGACCTGAAGCTGCAAACCGGCGCGGTCACCGTGCTGCTGGGCGCGACCCAGGCCGGCAAGACCACCTTGATGCGCTTGATGGCGGGCCTGGACCGGCCCACTGTCGGCCGGGTGATGGCCGACGGCGTCGACGTGACCGGCGTCGCGGTGCGTGAGCGCAATGTCGCCATGGTCTATCAGCAGTTCATCAACTACCCGTCGATGACGGTGCGCGACAACATCGCGTCGCCGCTGAAGTTGCGCGGCGGCTTGAACCGCGATGCCATCAACAAGCAGGTTGACCAGCTGGCCGAGCGCCTGCATATCGAGATGCATCTGGACAAGCTGCCGGCCCAGCTCAGCGGTGGCCAGCAGCAGCGCGTGGCGCTGGCCCGCGCGCTGGCCAAGAACGCCCCGCTGATGCTGCTCGATGAGCCCCTGGTCAATCTGGACTACAAGCTGCGCGAGGAGCTGCGCGAGGAACTGAGCCAGCTCTTCGCCGTCGGCGGCTCCACCGTGGTCTACGCCACCACCGAGCCGGCCGAGGCCTTGCTGCTGGGCGGCTACACGGCCGTGATGGACGCCGGCGAACTGCTGCAGTACGGGCCGACGGCCGAGGTCTTCCACCGCCCGGCCTCGCTGCGCGTGGCCCGTGCCTTCAGCGACCCGCCGATGAATCTGCTGCCGGCCACCGGCCAAGGGGCGCGGATCGATCTGATGCCAGGCCTGGCCCTGGAGCTGGCGGCCGAAATGCCGATTTCAGGCCCGGTGACGGTGGGCGTGCGCGCCAGCGCGCTGCGCGTGCAGACCCGGCCGGGCGATATCGCGATCCAGGGCAGCGTCGAGCTGGCCGAGATCTCGGGCTCCGACACCTTTGTCCATGTGCACAGCGAGCTCGGGTCCCTGGTGGCCCAGCTGACCGGCGTGCATTACTTCGACCTGGGCGCGCCGATCACGCTGTACCTGCAGGCCGCGCAGGCCTATGTCTTCGGTGCCGACGGTGCGCTGATGCTGGCTCCCGACAGAAAGGCTGGCCACTGATGGCACGCATCGACCTCGACCTGGCTCACGCCTACAAACCCAACCCTCAGCAGGACAGCGACTACGCGCTGCTGCCGCTGAAGATGAGTTTCGATGATGGCGGCGCCTATGCCTTGCTGGGGCCCTCGGGCTGCGGCAAGACCACCATGCTCAACATCATCTCCGGCCTGGTCCAGCCTTCGCATGGCACGGTGACCTTCGACGGCCGCGATGTCACCCGGCTGTCACCGCAGGCGCGCAATATCGCCCAGGTGTTCCAGTTCCCGGTGATCTACGACACGATGACGGTGGCCGAGAACCTGGCCTTCCCGCTGAAGAATCGCGGCGTTGCGCCCGAAAAGATCAAGGCCCGGGTCGGCAAGATCGCCGAGATGCTGGAGATGAGCGGGCAGCTGAACCAGCGCGCCGCCGGCCTGACGGCCGACGCCAAGCAGAAGATCTCGCTGGGCCGCGGCCTGGTGCGCGAGGACGTCTCGGCGGTGCTGTTCGACGAGCCGCTGACCGTGATCGACCCGCATCTGAAATGGCAGCTGCGCCGCAAGCTCAAGCAGATCCACCACGAGCTGAAGCTGACCCTGATCTATGTGACCCACGACCAGGTCGAGGCGCTGACCTTTGCCGACCAGATCGTCGTGATGACGCGCGGCCGCGCGGTCCAGGTCGGCAGCGCCGATGCGCTGTTCGAGAAGCCCCAGCATATGTTCGTCGGCAACTTCATCGGCTCGCCGGGCATGAACTTCCTGCCGGGCCGTTTCAAGGCCGGCGTGCTGCAGATCGCCGGGCAAGACCTGGCCCTGGACTTCGGTGTGCTCTACCAGCAGCTTGAGCGTGCCGGCGAGTTCACGCTGGGCGTGCGGCCCGAGTATGTGGAGCTGGTCGGCGCAGGCGCGGCCGGCGCGCTGCGCGCGACGGTGGCCAAGGTGCAGGATATCGGCACCTACTGGCTGATCAGCGCCCGCATCGGCCATGGTGCGGGTGAGGTCGACGTCAAGCTGCGCCTGAACGCGCAGGACCGCCCGCCCGCCGCCGGCGACGCGGTCTGGCTGCAGGTGCTGGGCACGCACAGCTGTTTCTACGGCCGCGATGAGCAGTTGCTCAACGGTCATCACTCCAAGCAAGAGGCTCATCAATGAAGCCCATCAATCAAAAAGCCTGGTTCCTGGTCCTGCCGGTGTTCCTTTGCGTGGCCTTCTCGGCCATCCTGCCGCTGATGACCGTGGTCAACTACTCGGTGCAGGACATCATCTCGCCCGAGCGCCGTGTCTTTGTCGGTACCGAGTGGTTCGCCGCGATGATGCGCGACGAGGAACTGCATGCCGCGCTGTGGCGCCAGCTCGGCTTCTCGCTGGCGGTGCTGGCGGTCGAGATTCCGCTGGGCATCGCGCTGGCGCTGTCCATGCCGGCGCAGGGCTGGAAGTCCTCGGCCGTGCTGGTGATGGTGGCGCTGTCGCTGCTGATTCCCTGGAATGTGGTCGGCACGATCTGGCAGATCTATGGCCGCGCCGACATTGGCCTGATGGGCGCCGCGCTGCAGTGGCTGGGCATCGACTACAACTACACCGGCAACGCCACCGACGCCTGGCTGACCGTGCTGCTGATGGACGTCTGGCACTGGACGCCGCTGGTGGCCCTGCTGGCCTTCGCCGGCCTGCGATCGATCCCCGATGCCTACTACCAGGCCGCGCGCATCGACGGCGCGAGCAAGTTCGCGGTGTTCCGCTACATCCAGCTGCCCAAGATGCGCGGCGTGCTGATGATCGCGGTGCTGCTGCGCTTCATGGACAGCTTCATGATCTACACCGAGCCTTTCGTGCTGACCGGCGGCGGCCCCGGCAATGCGACCACCTTCCTGAGCCAGTACCTGACGACCAAGGCGGTCGGCCAGTTCGACCTCGGCCCGGCCGCCGCCTTCTCGCTGATCTATTTCCTGATCATCCTGCTGCTGTGCTTCATCCTCTACAACTGGATGCAGGCCCTCGGCCAAGCTGAAAAAACGGAGGCCGCCCATGGATGAGCGCCGCTTTAAGAAGAGATCCCTCTTCCTGATCGCCTACCTGCTGTTCGCTCTGCTGCCCATCTACTGGATGGTCAATATGAGCTTCAAGACGAATGAGGAAATCCTCTCGAGCTTCAGCTTCTTCCCGGACAACTTCACCTGGGCCAACTACGTCACGATCTTCACCGATCCCTCCTGGTACTCGGGCTATATCAACAGCCTGATCTATGTGGGCATCAACACGGTGATCTCGATCAGCGTGGCGCTGCCGGCCGCCTATGCCTTCAGCCGCTACTCGTTCCTGGGCGACAAGCATGTGTTCTTCTGGCTGCTGACCAACCGGATGACGCCGCCGGCGGTGTTCCTCTTGCCCTTCTTCCAGCTCTACACGACGATGGGCATGATGGACACGCACATCGCGGTGGCGCTGGCGCATCTGCTGTTCAATGTGCCGCTGGCGGTGTGGATTCTGGAGGGCTTCATGAGCGGCATCCCGCGCGAGATCGACGAGACCGCCTATATCGACGGCTACAGCTTCCCGCGCTTCTTCGTGACCATCTTCCTGCCGCTGATCAAGGCCGGCGTCGGTGTGGCGGCCTTCTTCTGCTTCATGTTCTCGTGGGTGGAGCTGCTGCTGGCCCGCACCCTGACCAGCGTCAACGCCAAGCCCATCGTCGCGACCATGACCCGCACCGTCAGCGCCTCCGGCATGGACTGGGCCACCTTGGCCGCCGCCGGCGTGCTGACCATCGTGCCGGGCGCCATCGTGATCTGGTTTGTCCGCCACTACATCGCGAAGGGTTTCGCGATGGGCCGAGTTTGAGGAGCCGCTGATGTTTGAATGGATGTACTGGACCACGCCGGTGGCGGTGTTCTTCGTCTGCATCGTGCTGATGCTGGCCGGCATGACGGTGTGGGAGCTCAAGTCGCCCACCGTGATGCGCAAGGGCTTTCTGCCGCTGAAGACCACGCGCGGCGACCGGCTCTTCATCGGCCTGCTGACGGCCGCCTATATCAACCTGGCCTTCGTCGGCCTGTCCGGCCGCATGGCCGAGTGGTGGGCGCTGGAGAGCGATCCCAGCATCTGGATCAGCTTCGTGATCTCGATGGCGGTGCTGGCCCTGATCATGCGCAAAGGCTAGACGATATTCATGGATTCGGCCCCCTCCTCCCCCGGGGCCGCATCACGCTGTTCGGGGGATTCATCAGAGGAGACAAGAGTAATGATGATGCAGCACAAGAAGTTCTCAGCGCTGGCCGTCGCCGCCGCGCTGGCCGTTGGGGCGTCTGGCGCCTGGGCCGGCGAGCCCGAGGCCAAGAAGTGGATCGACGCCGAGTTCCAGCCCAGTACGCTGAGCAAGGACCAGCAGATGGCCGAGATGAAGTGGTTCATCGAAGCGGCCAAGAAGCTGCAGGCCAAGGGCGTCAAGGAGATCTCGGTGGTGTCCGAGACCATCACCACCCACGAGTACGAGGCCAAGACCCTGGCCAAGGCCTTCAGCGAGATCACCGGCATCACGGTCAAGCACGACCTGATCCAGGAAGGCGATGTGGTCGAGAAGCTGCAGACCTCGATGCAGTCCGGCAAGAGCATCTACGACGGCTGGATCTCCGACTCCGACCTGATCGGTACCCACTACCGCTACGGCAAGATCATGAACCTCACCGACTACATGGCCGGTGCGGGCAAGGAATACACCAACCCCGGTCTGGACCTGAAGGACTTCATCGGCACCAGCTTCACGACCGCGCCCGACGGCAAGCTCTACCAGCTGCCCGACCAGCAGTTCGCCAACCTCTACTGGTTCCGTGCCGACCTGTTCGCGCGCAAGGACCTGCAGGACAAGTTCAAGGCCAAGTACGGCTACGACCTGGGCGTGCCGCTGAACTGGAGCGCCTACGAGGACATCGCGGCCTTCTTCAGCGAAGACGTCAAGACCATCGACGGCAAGCCGATCTACGGTCATATGGACTACGGCAAGAAGGACCCGTCGCTGGGCTGGCGCTTCACCGACGCCTGGCTGTCGATGGCCGGCACCGCCGACAAGGGCATCCCGAACGGCATGCCGGTCGATGAATGGGGTATCCGCGTCGCGGCCGACAAGTGCACGCCGGTGGGCGCATCCGTCAGCCGCGGCGGCGCCACCAATTCGCCCGCCGCCGTCTACGCGCTGACCAAGTACGTGGACTGGATGAAGAAGTACGCGCCCAAGGAAGCCACCGGCATGACCTTCGGCGAAGCCGGCCCGGTGCCGGCCCAGGGCCAGATCGCGCAGCAGATCTTCTGGTACACCGCCTTCACCGCCGACATGACCAAGCCGGGCCTGCCGGTGGTCAATGCCGACGGCACGCCGAAGTGGCGCATGGCGCCAGGCCCGAACGGCCCGTACTGGAAGGAAGGCATGCAGAACGGCTACCAGGACGTGGGCAGCTGGACCTTCTTCGCCAACCACGACGCCAACAAGACGGCGGCCGCCTGGCTCTATGCCCAGTTCGTCACTGCCAAGACCACCAGCCTGAAGAAGACCATCGTCGGCCTGACCCCGATCCGCGAATCGGACATCCGCTCCAAGGCGATGACCGATATGGCGCCCAAGCTCGGCGGCCTGGTCGAGTTCTACCGCAGCCCCGCCCGCGTGGCCTGGACGCCCACCGGCACCAACGTCCCCGACTACCCCAAGCTGGCCCAGTTGTGGTGGAAGAACGTGGCCCAGGCCGTCACCGGCGAGAAGACCCCGCAGGGTGCGATGGACACGCTGGCCGAGGAAATGGACCAGGTGATGGGCCGTCTGGAGCGCGCCGGCATGGCCAAGTGCGCGCCCAAGCTCAACAAGAAGGAAAGCAACGCCAAGTGGCTGAGCGACAAGGGCGCCCCGTGGGCCAAGCTGGCCAACGAGAAGCCCAAGGGCGAGACCATCGCCTATGACAAGCTGCTGAACGCTTGGAAGGAAGGGCGCGTGCGTTAAGCAGGCCTCGCACGACCTAGCCAAGAAGCAAAGCGTCGCCTTCGGGCGACGCTTTTTTTCTGGGCGCGCGCCGATCCGCTCACTGCGCCATCACGGTCACGAGCGCAAAGAAGATGAAGCTGGGTCCGAAGCAAGGGACGCCGTCGGCATCCGTCATCCGCCAGATCGACGCCACGGTGCAGCTCTCCTTCGGCGCCGCGAAGTCCACGCCGATATGCACGGGCTGCCCGGGCAGGGTGTCCGGCAGCTCGACCTCGCGATACAGGCTGGCCAGATAGGCCTCCTGAATGGCTTCGAGGCTGCCGTCCGGCCGGCGCCGGGCGATCGCGTATTCGCCGTCGACCCGAACCACACGGCGGCCCCGCCAGGGGCGGCCGCCCAGGTTCTGGATCTCCCAGATCTTTCGGAAGGACTCGCCCGGCGAGACCACCGCATGGTCGGGCGTCGTCACGTCGGCGTTGAAGGCCGCGATATCGATCGGGTCCTGCGGGTTGATCGCCCGATTGGTCTGCAAGGGGAAGGCGCCGAAGGCCGACGAACCCTGCAGGTCGGCGTAGTAGCGGAACAGCAGCAGCGGCGAGACCTGCAGCGCGCCGGCCAGCTTGACCAGGGTGCGCACGGACGGATCGCGAGCGCCGCCGTTGGCGAGCTCGTAGAGATAGGTCCGGGCGATCCCAGCCTCGGCCGCCAAGGCCGTGAACGTCTTGCCCAGCTCTCTGCTGCGCCGCGCCAGCAGGGCGCGGAGCGTTTCCGGTGAACTCGATTGCATGCTCTCGACGGCCCCGGGGGACCGCTCCTCCCATCTGTGGCCTGCAGCGTACGCCAAAACCGACAGACCGTATGCCAAGCCAGACGCGAGGCGCTCAAGAATTCATGGCCGCTCGCGAAGCTGCGCAGGTGTTTCATCGGCTGGAGATTTGGGTGCCCATCAAGCGGAAGGAAGAAGCAATGAAGAGCATGGTTGCGGGGCCTCGCCGGCGGCGCTGGGAGGTCGCGCTGGTGCTGATCACCGCCTTGTGGGGCTGGTCGTTTGTCGCCATCCAGGCGGCCCTGGGCGAGCTGAGCGACTCCGCCTTCAATGCCTACAGATTCCTCGCTGCGGCACTCGTCATGCTTGTGGCGCTCGTGGCGCGGCGGGTGCCGATCTCGAGAACGGATCTTGTCCAGGGCGGCATGGCCGGGCTTGCGCTCTATCTTGCTTTTCTGTTCCAGACCAAGGGGCTGATGTTCACCACAGCCTCGAATGCCGCCTTCATCACCGGCCTCGCCGTCATCTTCACGCCGCTGATGCTGTTCGCCTGCTTCCGGGTGCTGCCGGGGAAGCCGCAGCTGCTCGGCGCCTTGCTGGCCACCATAGGCCTGGCCTTGCTGACGCTGAAAGGCCTGAGCGTTCGGGCCGGCGACCTGCTGGTATTGCTGTGCGCGGCGTCATTCGCGCTGCACATCATCATCCTGTCCAGAGCCAGCAAGGTCGCGGATATCGTCAATCTCGCCTTCATCCAAGTCGTCGTCGTCGGGCTGCTGTCGCTGGCGCAATCACTGGTCTTGCGGGAGCTGTCCGTGCCACGCGACGCCGCCACGATACAGGCGATTCTCGTCATCGGCATCCTGGGGACGGCCCTCGGCTTCTATGTCCAGACCCAGGCCCAGTTCGCCTCATCGCCGAACCGCATTGCGCTGATCATCGTGCTGGAGCCGGTCTTTGGCGGCTGGTTCGGCTACCTGCTGGCGGGAGACCGGCTGAGCCTCCCGAACTGGATCGGCGCTGCCTTGATCGTGACGGGGATGCTGGTCGCGGAAGCCAGATTTCCGGCGCGGAGGGCGCGCGCTTTGCGACCGGGCTCGCACGCCAACGGCTGACGGACCGGCCGGCTAGTCATCCGAATCCGCGACGCAGCGATCCCGCCCCCCGGCCTTGGCCCGGTACAGCGCCTGGTCGGCGCGCCGGCAGAGCTCGGTCAGGCCGTCCTCGGCGCCGGCCATGGCCAGGCCGGCCGAGGCGCTGTAGCTCTGCGCCGGTTGCTCGGCCAGGGGCCGGGCCTGGCGCAGCCGCTGCAGCAGGCGCTCGACGATGGCCTGCGCCTGGGGCCGGTCGACATCGCCCAGCAGCAGCATGAACTCCTCGCCGCCCAGGCGGCCGCAGCCGTCGCCGCGCCGGGTGCTGAGCTGCAGCTGGCGCGCGAAGTCGCAGATCACCAGATCGCCGGCCTGGTGGCCCAGGCTGTCGTTGATGCGCTTGAAGTGATCGAGGTCCAGCAGCACCACGGCCAGCCGCCCGCCACGCTCGCGCAGCCGGTCCAGCTGATCCTGCAATTGCTGCAGCACATGGGCGCGGTTGCTGATGCCGGTCAGCGCATCGGTCTGGGCCGCGCGCAGCGCGCGGTCGCGCTCCTGGCGCAGCGCCCGGCCGTCCTGCTTCAGCGCGGTGATGTCGCTGGCGCTGCAGTACATCCAGCCCTGCGCGTCCATGGTCTCGCTCATCCAGATCCAGCGCCCGTCCACCAGGTCGGCCTCGAAGGCGCGGAAGCGCTGCTTGCCTCGCCGCGAGGCGGCCGCCGCCAACCAGGCGGACTTGTCGGCGGCCGAGACCACATTGCCGCGCCCGCTGGCGCAATTGGCCCGCATCATCTCCAGCCAGGTCAGCCGCCCGTCGGGCCGGACATCGAAGGCCTCGCGGAACGCCCGGTTCGCGAAGCGCAGCACATCCTTGTCGTCGAACACGGCCAGCAGCTGCGGGCTGGCCTCGTGCAGGCTCAGCAGATGCCGGACCAGTTCCTCATCGTGCGCGGGGTCGTCCATGGAACAGGCTTGGGGAGGCGATGCGCACAGTGTTGCACAGAGCGCCGGCCATTCACGCGCCCCAAGCCTCAGCTCGCGGCCTGCCACTCGCGGCGGCGTTTGTGCGAGCATAGCGCTAGCTCGCGGCACACAAGACCTGACCCTGACAGGCCGACGCTGCATCGACGGAGACAAGACATGGCCTTCATGATGACCGCTGCCGGCCAGCGCGCCCGCCTTGCCGCAGCGCTGCTGCCCGCCTTGAGCCTGACCGCCTGCGGCGGCGGCGATGACGACCAGGAGACTCTGGTCACCCGCGTCAGCTACCGCTCGCTCGATCCGGTCAAGCCGCTGACGGTGCCGGCCGAGCTGCGCATGCCGCCCGGCCCGGCGCGCCCCGCCGTGGTCATCGTGCATGGCAGCAGCGGCATCGACAGCCGCGGCGTCTCCTACGCCAAGGAACTCAACGCGGCCGGCATCGCGACCCTGGAGATCGATATGTGGGGGCGCGCGGCATCAGCGGCGCGGCCGGCCGGCCCAGCGGCGTGCCCGAGACCCTGCCCGATGCTTATGGTGCGCTGAAGTTCCTGGCCGGCCTGCCCAGCATCGACGGCAAGCGTATCGGCATCATGGGCTTTTCCTGGGGCGGCGTCGTGACGATGCTGACCGCGACCCGGCCCTACACCGAGCAGTACCTGGCCGGCACCGGCCTGGCCTTCGCCGCCCACGCGCCCAACTATCCGGTCTGCTGGGTCTACAACCGTGTGCCCGGCTACGGCTTTGCCAGCCTGACCGGCGCCAAGGTCTTCCTGCAGGGCGGCGGGCTCGATACCTACGACCTGCCCGACACCTGCCCCAAGCTGGCCGAGCAGGCCACCGTGCCGGCCGGGCTGCTGAGCGTCAAGATGTATGCCGACGCCACCCACGGTTTCGACCGCACGGAAGACCCGGCCACGATCAACGACCCCTTCGCCCATCTGGGCCGTGGCGGCCCGGTGCAGATGGCGCCCAACCCGGCGGCCGCCGCGCAGGCGCGTGCCGCCACGACGGCGTTCTTCAAGACCCAGTTCGGCCTCTAGGGCGGCACCCCTGCCTCAGCCATTCCTTTTTGGCAAGCTCCCATGAGCAAAGGCAACAGCGCGGCTTGCCGACGCAGCGCCTTGGGTCATACTGGGCTGGCAAGAAGAGAACTGCCTTGGGATGTCTATGACGAGCAATACACGAACATCCGCAGGCCTCCCCAGCGTGCTCAAACAGCTGGGGAAGATGACGGCGATCCGCGACACCTATCTGGTCGAGCAAAGCCTGCTGCGCACCTTGGGGCCTTTGCTGGGGGTCAGCGAGACCTCGCTGTACCGGGTCGACGAGCATGGCGAGGTGCTGCGGGCACTGCATCACTCGCGCCGCATCGAGGCGCAGCAGGACGGTGTGCAGCGTGTCGCCGAGCAGGTGGAAGAGGTCACCAATGAGCAGCGCCTGCCCGAGGAGGTGCAGACCCTGTTCGAGAACGTCCGCATGCTGGACAAGTCCTGCAGCCGCAGCGACGGCGGCGAGGGCTTCATCGTCTGCTACCCCATCCATGGCGGCGACGAGATCTGCGGCTACTTCGTGCTGCGGCGCGAGCGCGAGATCACGCCGATGGAGGACGCCATCGTGCTGGGCGTGCTGGAGGTGTTCACCAACTTCTACGCCCTGCTCGACACCAGCCAGCGCGACCGCCTGACCGGCCTGCTGAACCGCTACTCGCTGGAGCTCAATCTCGACCGCCTCTGGAACCTGCTCTACGCCCGCCTGCACGAGCCGGCGCCGCCCGAGCCCGGCGTGGCGCGGCGCGAGCCGCTGCCGCAGCGCTACTGGCTGGGCGTGATGGACGTGGACCACTTCAAGAAGATCAACGACGGCTACGGCCACATGATCGGCGACGAGGTGCTGATCGTGGTGGCCCGGCTGCTGAAGGCGGCGTTCCGGCGCTCCGATCTGATCTACCGCTATGGCGGCGAGGAGTTCATCGCCATCATCGCGGCCAATGATCTGGAGTCGGCGACCCTGGCCTTCGAGCGCGCGCGCAAGAAGATCGAGAGCTTCAAGTTCCCGCGCGTCGGCCAGGTCACGATCAGCGGCGGCTTCAGCGGCGCCGATCCGGTGGTGCTGCCGCAGGAGGTCATCAACCGCGCCGACAGCGCGCTCTACGAGGCCAAGCGGGGCGGCCGCAACCGCATCTGCCACTACGAGAGCCTGATCCAGCAGGGCGCGCTGAAAGAGGTCAGCCCGGGCAGCGTCGATCTGTTCTGAGCGGGCGGCGGCTCAGCGTCGCAATTTGGCAGCGGCCTTTGCCGCCTGGCCGGCCTCGGCCGCCGCGAAGGCCAGCTCCAGGTACTCGCGCACATTCTTCTTGAACAGATCGCCGATCTTCTCCAGCTTGATGTGGCGCCGGTGCTTGCCCTCGCCCTCCAGCACCTGGTGCCGATCGGCCAGCGCCGCGCCCTGGCTGAACTCCAGCGCCAGATGGCGCTCGTAGGAGAACAGCGCACAGACCGGCGCGCCCGCCGAGAACAGCAGGCCGCCGTAGCGCACCTCCTCGCGCAGCCGTGGGCCGGCGGTGTGAATCAGCTTGCGCACCCGCTCGACCAGGTCATAGCGCTGTGCATCGACACGGCGCAGCTCGTTCAGGAAATCGTCAACGGGTTCGGGATTCATCGCGGGGCAGCTCAGGCACAAGAGCCGATTGCACCACAGGGACCGGATGCAGCGGCCGGCCCGTGCGCTCGAAGCTCTGCAGATTGGCCAGCGTCGTCGCGGCGATCGCGCTCAGCGCGTCGGCGGTGAAGAAGCCCTGGTGGCCGGTGATCAGCACATTCGGGAAGGTCAGCAGGCGCGCGAACACATCGTCCTGCAAGGCCTCGGCCGAGAGGTCGCGGAAGAACAGCGAGCCTTCTTCCTCATAGACGTCCAGGCCCAGCCCGCCCAGCTGTCCGGTCTTCAGCGCCGCGATCGCCGCGCCGGCATCGACCACCGCGCCCCGGCTGGTGTTCAGCAGCAGCGCGCCGCGCTTCATGCCGGCCAGCGCGGCCGCGTCGATCAGGTGGCGCGTCTGCGGCGTCAGCGGGCAGTGCAGGCTGACCACATCGCTGGCCGCCAGCAGTTCGGCCAGCGAGGCCACATAGCGCATGCCCATGGCCTCGCAGGCCGGATTCGGCTGCGGATCCAGGCCCAGCAGCCGGCAGCCGAAGCCCGGCCCCAGGATGCGCGCAAAGCACTCGCCGATCTTGCCTGTGCCCACCACGCCCACCGTGCGCCCGTGCAGATCGAAGCCCAGCAGGCCGTCGAGTGCGAAATTGCCCTCGCGCACCCGGGCGTGCGCCCGATGGATCTTGCGGTTCAGCGTCAGCAGCAGGGCCACCGTGTGCTCGGCCACCGCATGCGGCGAGTACTCCGGCACCCGCCCCACCGGCAGCCCGAGCCGCGCGGCCGCCGCCAGGTCCACCTGGTTGAAGCCGGCGCAGCGCAGCACGATCAGCCGCACACCCAGCTGCTGCAGCCGCTCCAGCACCGGCGCGTCCAGCCTGTCATTGACGAAGGCGCACACCGCCTGCGCCCCGGCCGCCGCCGCCACGGTGTTCAGGTCCAGGCCCGCTTCGAGATAGTTGAACTGGTACTGCGCCCCCCCGGATCGGCAGCCAGTCGCGCCCGTTCAAGGAACTCGCGGTCGTAGGGGCGGGTGCTGAAGATGGTGAGGTTCATGCGGCGACCCTAGCACGGAGCTTGGAGCGAAGTCGGTGCGGCGAGCGAGTGATCGTCGTGCACGATGTGTCGAATGGCGGCGGCGCTGCCAGGCTCGCTGAGCTGGCTGGCCAGGAAGGCGGGGCGCAGATCCAGGCCGGCCAGCTCATGGCGCTGAAACCAGCGGAAGCTCAGGCGGACCGTAGTGGCGGGGCCGCCGTTGAGGCCGCCGCTGATGTCCTGGCGCTCGAACGAGGGCATGCTCAGCAGTGCCGACCCGTCCGGCAGGGCGACCGCGAAATGCAGCTCCAGCCCATGCTGTTGCCGCCCGCGATAGGTGAAGAGGTTCTCGACCACCGACTCCAGTCGCTCCACCCGAACCTCGTTGCCGAGTTCTTCCTGCATCTCGCGCCGCACCGCTGCCTCCGCCGTCTCGCCGATCTCGACCCGGCCGCCTGGCAAGGCCCAGAACGGATCGTCGCCGACGCGATGAAGCAGCACGCGTTCACCGTCGCGGATGATGGCAGCCGCGCGCAGGTGAAAGCGCCAGGGGCCGGTGTCGAAGGAAATCATGGCGTTGTTCGTCATCGAGACAGGATGCTACACATCCCGGTGCTGCCGTTTCTGGCGCAATTGCATCTCGATATAGGCCGGGCAGAATCCGTTGAAGCACGCAAACAAGAGCCGTCTCTACACGGACCCAAGGAGGCCTTCGCCCATGTTCCCCATCAAGACGCTTCGGTACTGCCTTCCCGCCTTGGCATTCGCGGCCTGCACCGTCGAAGCCCAGACGCTCGACAAGTCCCGCATCGTCTACCGCTGCGAGCATCAGGGCAAGATCACTTATGCCGACGAGCCCTGCGTCGGTGCCAAGGAGGTTGATGTCACGCCGACCCAGGGCCTGGACAAGTCCAGCGGCGCCAGCCGCAAGGGTGCCGAGGTGCGGCGCGACGAGCATCGGCGCCAGCTGGTGCAGGCGCTCAAGCCGCTGGATGGGCGCATGGACGAGAAGCGCTTTGATCAGCTGGTTCATCGTCAGCCGCTCAGCCCCGAGGCCCAGCGCGCCTGCCGCCAGCTTGATCAGCAACTGCCGCAGCTCAAGGCCGCCGAGGCGAGCGCCGCCACCGGGTCCGCGAAAGCACAGGCCGAAGTGAATTTGTTCCGCGCCCGCAAGGCCTTCAAGGATCTGCGCTGCTAGTCGCGAGTCAGGCGATGTCGTCGCCATCGGCCGGCTGCATCCACGCAGGCACATCCCGTTTGCCATGCAGCACCCGCCACACATCGATGTAGTCGGCGCGCTCAAGGTAGAAGACCAGATAGGGATAGCGGGTCAGCGGCCATGAGCGCAGCCCGGGCAGGTTCAGCTCATGGGCATAGCGCGGCGAGCCGGTGGCCGGGTGGCGTGCGATGTGGCGATAGGCCTGCTCAAGCGCGTCGACAAAACCGAGCGCGGCGGACTCCGCGCCTTCGTTCAGATAGTGGCTCAAAGCCTCGTCGACATCGCGCTCGGCCGCTGCGCGCGCGATGATGGGCTTGGCTGTCATGCGGCCGGGCGGGCTAACGGGGCTTGGCTGCCTGGCGTGCCCGCTCCCGCAGCCGATCAAAGTAGGCGCCGTCCGCGGCAGTGTCGGATGGCGCCGAGCTGGCGCCCTCCAGCAGCAGCGCCCGCAATTGCAAGCGGTCCTGATCCTTGCGGATCAGCTCACGCACGTACTCGCTGCTGCTGCCATAGCCGCGCTCGCTGACCTGCTCGTCCACAAAGGACTTGAGCGGGTCGGGCAGGGAGATGTTCATCGTGCTCATGACCGGAGCATAGTCAGCTTGGCAA
Organism: Roseateles cavernae; assembly: GCF_040187885.1. Taxonomy (NCBI): domain Bacteria; kingdom Pseudomonadati; phylum Pseudomonadota; class Betaproteobacteria; order Burkholderiales; family Sphaerotilaceae; genus Roseateles; species Roseateles cavernae. The sequence continues at coordinate 325,328 of NZ_JBDPLH010000001.1, read as the reverse complement.
ATTTTGGCAAACTGCCGCCAGCATTCCGGGGCCGCCTTGCGTCCTGTTCAGGGGGCAGGCGCCAGGCTGGCCGATCACCAGGCAGCTGGCGGCGCTCAGCACTGCCAGCTGCCGCCATGCCATGATCCGGCCCATGCTGAAAACCCTCAAAGACCTGTTCGACAGCCTGCTGCCGCCGACAGCCAATGCAGATCCGGCCGCCACGGAGCATGCGCTGCAGCTGGCCACCGCGGTGATGCTGGTCGAGGTGATGCGTGCCGACCCGAGCTTTCATGCCGGCGAGCGCGCGGCGGTGCTGGCGGCGCTGCGCGACAAGTTCGCGCTCGATGCCGACGAGGCGGCCCGGCTGGCCGAGCTGGCCGAGGCCACGGCCAAGGACGCCACCGATCTGTTCGGCTTCACCTCGCGCATCAACGAGCGCTTCGAGATGCCGCAGAAGCTGCGCATGGTCGAGCATATGTGGCGCGTCGCCTATGCCGACGGCCATCTGAGCGCGCACGAGCGCCATGTGCTGTGGCGCATCGCCGATCTGCTGCATGTGCCGCAGGGCGCTTACGTCAACGCGCGGCTGCGGGTGCAGGCCGAGTCCGAGTCGCCATGATCGTCAACCAATAACGAAACCGGGAGCTACGCAGAGCATGAACAGCGCAACAAGATCCGCCGACCTGCTCAAGGTCGGCCTGGTGCAGATGGCGCCGGTCTGGCTGGACCGGGCCGGAACCCTGGACAAGGTGGCCGCCTGGCTGGCCGAGGCCGCCGCGCAGCAATGCCAGCTGGTGGCGTTCGGCGAGGCCCTGGTGCCGGGCTATCCCTTCTGGGTCGAGCTGACCGACGGCGCGCGCTTCAACAGCGCCGCGCAGAAGACCATGTACAGCCATTACCTGGACCAGGGCGTCGTGATCGAGCGCGGCGACCTCGACAGCGTCGCCGGCCTGTGCCGCCAGCACCGCATGGCCTGCTATCTGGGCGTGATGGAGCGCGCACCCGATCGCGGCGGCCACAGCCTCTACTGCACGCTGGTCTATATCGACCAGGGCGGCGCGATCCGCTCGGTACACCGCAAGCTGCAGCCGACCTATGAGGAGCGCCTGGTCTGGGCGGCCGGCGACGGCCATGGCCTGGTGGTGCACGATCTGGGCGCCTTCAAGGTGGGCGGCCTGAACTGCTACGAGAACTGGCTGCCGCTGGCGCGCTCGGCGCTGTACGGCCAGGGCGAGGATCTGCATGTCTCGGTCTGGCCCGGCGGCTTGCACAACACCCAGGACCTGACCCGCTTCATCGCCCAGGAAAGCCGCTCCTATGTGATCGCGGTATCAGGTCTGATGCGGCCCCAGGACATTCCCGAGGGCACGCAATTCCGCGACCAGATGCTGGCGGCCGACAAGCCCTTCTTCGCCAACGGCGGCTCGGCGCTGGCCGCGCCGGACGGCAGCTGGGTGATAGCGCCGCAGATCGGTGTCGAGGGCCTGTTCTGCGCCGAGATCGATCATGGCCGGGTGCGCGAGGAGCGCCAGAACCTCGATCTGGCCGGCCATTACAGCCGGCCCGATGTGACCCGGCTGAGCGTCAACCGGGCCCGCCAGCACACGGTGCGCTTCGAGGACTGAATCAGAGCCGCTGCAGCAGCAGCCGCTCGGCTAGCTCGCGCTGCGCCACTGGCAGCGCCGCAGCCTGGTCCAGCGTGCGCAGCACCGCGTCGCAGGACGGGGTGCGAGCGCCGCCATCCTCGACCCAGACCCGGCTGAGCAGGCCCGGTGCATGGCCGCCCAAGGTGCGACGCACCACCTCCAGCTCCAGCGCGCTGGGGGCCTTGGGCAGCCAGCGCGGCGCCGCTGCCTCGGCGGCCGCGCCCAGCCAGCGGGTCTCCTGGGCCCGCAGCTCGGCGGGCATCGCGCGGCGCAGCTCCAGCTGGCCGCCCAGCAGGGCCTGGCAGATGGCCGGGCCGGCCGCGCGGGCGGTGCGCAGCTGGGCCTTCAACACGGCCAGATAGCGGCGCCGCAGCTCGGGCGACACCTCCAGCAGCAGCCCCGGCAAGCGCTCGGCCAGCACCCGCAGCGCGGCATTCTGCGGCGCGTCGGCATCGCCCGGCTGGGCCAGATGGGCGGCGCGCATGCGGGCTGCCGCGGCCGGCAGCAGCTCGGGGTAGCGCGCGCCCAGCAGATGCCAGGCCGGGTTGGCGCCCAGTGCGTCCCGATAGTCCTGCTCGGTGCTGGCGGCCGGGTCCGAGGGCAGCACCACATCCAGGGTCTGCGGCGGCGCCTCGATCAGCGCATGCAGGATCAGCTCCTCGCTGGCCGGATACCACATGCTGTCGGCCGGCGTGCGCAGCGTGCGCTGGATCAGCGGCTCGGGCAGGCCCATCTCGCGGTAGGTGGCGGCCAGCTCCTGGTTGGCCACCTCATCGAACACCGGGTTGTAGCTGCCACTGGAGGCACGGTGAAAACCCAGGCGCGCGCCGGGCATCAGCTGGCGCTGCTGGCCGGCCAGAAAGACCAGGGTGCAGGCGCTTTCGCAGCCACCCACCGCGCGGGTGGCCGCACCGGTCTTGCGCACCTGCTCGACCATGCGCTCGGCCTCGTAGACGCGCCCGCCCGGCGAGGCCAGCTCGAACAGCCGCACCGGCTGGGCCGTGCCAGCCAGCAGCTTCTGCAGCCGGGTCGCGTCGCCCATGCCGATGGGCCCGTCCAGCCGCAAGGTGCGGCCATCGGCCGAGAGCTTGAACGTGGCCTGGCCGATCGGATCGCTGCCGCGCGCCATCTGCCAGTACTCGCCGGCCTGGGGCAGGAAGCCGAACAGCGTCGACACCACCATCTGCAAGGCGCTCAGCGCCAGACTCAGCCGGGCCAGATTGGCCCACAGGGCGGAGCCGTCGATGCGACGGTAGGCATGGGCGGCGCGCCAGGCGCCGACGATGGCCCAGGTATCGAAGGCCAGGATCAGCGGCCAGCCGATCAGCATCGCGATGCTGCCGGCCTGCAAGGCCTCGCCCTTCAGGCTGATCCAGGTCATCAACCCGGTCAGCGCCAAGCCGATCGGCAGCGACAGCAGCACATTGTTGATCCAGAAGCTGCGCGCCAGGCTGTGCTCGCCCTGCCAGTGGGCCGCGAGATAGCCGCTGCCCGAATCGGCCTCGCTGCGCGGGCGGCGCAGCACCACCCGGGTGCCGGCCAGGCGGTCGTGCCAGCAGCGGCGCTCGCCGTCCAGTGCGGCCCAGGCAAAACCCAGGCCCAGCGGCAGGGCCGACAGCAGATAGCCGAGCCAGCGCAGCGCGCAACGGCCCGGTGTGGGCCGCGCGCCGCTGCGCGCATCGATCACCAGCAATCCGGCCAGCAGCTTGCCCGGCGTCGTGCCCTGCCAGGCCCAGAAGCCGATGAAGTACAGCGCCGGCAGCGCCCAGTTGATCAGCAGACTGGCCGGGCGCACATCGTCGAGCCGGCCGACAAAGCCCTCGCGGTAGGCCAGCCACAGCAGCGGCGCGCTCAGGCCCATCAGCGCCAGCGCGTCGACCAGCAGGGCCAGCGCGCGCCGGCCCAAGGTGGCCGGTTGCGGCGGCGGCGCGCTCGGGCGCGGCTTGCGGCTGGGCGGCGGCTTGAACCCCGGAGGCAGCTCTTGCGCGGGTTTTTGCACCATCGTCAAGGGCGAGGCGAACGGATTCTCGTGATCGGTGGTCGTGGCCACGCTGTGCTCCCAGGGTGTGGCCGTGACTCTAGCGCGCCGCTTTGCCGCGACGGCGGCGCTGACGGCGTGATTTGTCACGCATTCCCGACGAACAAGGGGGGAGTGGCGGTGCGCGTACAGTTCGACGTGGCGTTATTGCCGTTTTGAGCCTGCCTTCTCGATGTCCGATGCTTCGCCCCGTCCTTCCAGCACCCAGACCCTGACCGAGCTGCTGGTCACGATACTGGCACCCTCGCTGGTGCTGATGCAGCTCAGCAGCCCCGAGCGCCTGGGCTCGGCCCGCGCGCTGGTGCTGGCGCTGGCCTTTCCGCTGGTCTGGGCGGCCTGGACCGCGCTGCGCGAACGGCGCTTCAGCTGGATGGCGGCGCTGGGCGTGTTCAGCACCCTGCTGACCGGCGGCATCGGCCTGCTGGCGCTGGACACGCGCTGGCTGGCCATCAAGGAGGCGGCGGTGCCCGGCGTGATCGGCCTGGCCATCCTGCTGTCGGTGCTGAGCAAGCGCCCGCTGGTCCGCCTGCTGGTGTTCAACCCGAGCATGATGGATGTGCCGCGCATCGAGGCCGCGCTGGCCGAGCGCGGCCAGAGCGCCGCCTTCGAGCGCCGGCTGCGCCTGGGCACGCTGATGCTGGCCGGCAGCTTCGCCTTCTCCAGCGTGATGAACTATGTGCTGGCGCGCTGGCTGGTCACCAGCCCGGCCGGCACCGAGGCCTTCAACGCCGAGCTGGGTCGCATGAATCTGCTGAGCTGGCCGATGATCGCGATCCCCTCGATGCTGCTGACCATGGGCGTGCTGTTCTATCTGGCCAAGGGCATCCACCGGATGACCGGGCTGAAGCTGGAAGACTGCCTGCGCCATCAGTGAGCATGGACGGCCCTTCCGTGCAGTACCGCACTGTGGCGGGCCCCGACTGCGGGAAGTTCCCAGGCTTGTTGATACGGCGCCTCGCTTACCGTCGCCCACCTGTCTAGATGCAGCCGCCAGGCCCGCAATGACGCGGTCCGGTGCTCGGGGGATGCGAATGAGCCACAAGAGCGAGAAAAGAAGAGTCGGCGGCCTATTGGGCTTTCAGGGCCTGCGGGGCCTGGCCGCCGCCGCGCTGGGCTGGGGGCTGTGTGCGGCGGCCCAGGCCGCGTCGCCCACCATCGGCGCCATCGTGCCCAAGAGCTGGCCCAGCACGGCCCAGGGCGAGGAGATCCACAAAGGCATGTTGCTGGCGCTGAAGACCTCGTCGATCCAGCCGGTGCCGACCCTGCTGGTGCAGGACAGCGGCTGCGACTACCGGCGCGCCGAGGCGGCGGCCAAGCAGCTGGTCGAGGCCAAGGTCGATGTGGTGCTGGGGGGCTGGTGCGTGCTGGGTGGCGTGCCGGCCTTGCTGAAGACGGCCGGAGTCCCGCTGGTGTCCAGCAATGCCGAGCGCTACCTGCTCGATGCCCATGTGCTGCAGCTCGGCCGGGTGGGCCCGCGCGTCGGCGAGAGCGTGGCCGCGACGCTGCGCCGCGAGACCGGGCTGCGGGTCTCGGCCAGCAGCAGCTGCTGGATGGACTTCGAGGCCGCCGGCTCGGAGAAGTTCGATGCCGTGCTGTGCCCGACCCTGGTCATCGATCAGGCGCGCTGGACCCAGGTCGAGGGCCTCTACACCGCCGCCTTCCGCACGCCCTTCACGGTGGCCGCCGCGCGCGGCTATGCGGCGATGGAAGTGGGCCTGAGCTATCTGCGCAAGCTGCGCAGCGGCGCCAAGCCGGCGGTGGCGCTGGCCGAGGCCCAGACCATACAGACCCTGCTGGGCCCGGTGCCGGCGCCCGATGCGGCCACCCCGGCCGCCGCGATGCAGCTGCTGCTGACGGCCAAGCTGCCGCGCCTGGCGCCCAAGGAAAGCGCCCAGCTCAACGCGATGCTGAAGGCCAAGTCCTGCGCCTGCAAGCCGGGCTGCAGCGAGGGCGAGGCCAAATGGCGCGAGCTGCCTTTTGTGCTGGCGTCCTGCAGCGCCGGCAGCAGCTGACGCCGGCCGGCTCAGCCGGCCATGACGCGCCGTAGCGCCGGCATGCTGCCGCGCTCCGGCCAGGGCGGCGGAAAGCGTGCCACCAGCTGGTCGAGCTTGCGGGCCAGCGCCTGCGGCGCCGACAGCATGACCAGATGGCCGGCGTCCAGCGTGTCCAGGCGTGGCTGGCGCAGCCGGGCCACCATGCGGTCCTGCAGCGCCGGCGGCAGGCTCTGGTCCTTCAGCAGCTTGATATAGCTGGCGCCGCCGGGCGCCGGTGCGGCGGCGGTCGGCGCCAGATAGAGGCCGGGAAACTCGGCCGCGTAGCGCGAGATCACCAGCTCGGCCAGGCTGGGCTCCAGGTCGTTGCACAGCTCCTGGCGGATCATGGCCGCGCCGGGCTTCAGGCCGCGCGGCTTGAGGGCGAACAGCAGGCGCAGCAGCAGCCGTTGCGCCAGGCCCAGCGCGTCGACGAAGGCACCACCCGGCGGCGGCACGACAGCGGCCAGATAGACGCAGTGGCGCAGCCGCGTGCCGAGCCGCTCGGCCAGATCCGGCACCAGCACGCCGGCCAGCGAATGCACCACCAGCACGACCGCGCCGACGCCGCGCCGGTCCAGCTCGGCCACCAGCGCCTCGGCGCAGGCGCCGGGCGTGACCCCCGGCTGCCGCCCCGGCACTTCCAGCGCCAGCACGGGCGTCTTCATCCGCTGGATGACGTCGTCCCAGACCCAGGGGCCGGTGCCGGCACCATGCAGCAAGACGGTGGTGGTGGGTGACATGCGGCCTCCTGATGCTGTTGTGATGAGTGCCTGCATGCTACGAAGGCGCTGCTGACAAGTCGTGTCAGCAGCGGCTCAGTCCAGATCGGGAAAACGGTCGCTCGGGAATACCGTGCTCTGGCTCAGCCGGAGCACCCGGCCGTGCTTGAAGTGCACATTGAAGCGCAGCAGATAGCCGCCCTGCTCGGGCTGCACATTCCAGTCCCAGACATCCTCGCCGCTGAAGCGGAAGAACACCCGCGTGCGCTCGCGGCCCAGCAGGCGGCTGACCTGCTCCTCGCTCATGCCGGGCGTGATGCTGAAGCGGCTGGCCTCAAGCAGGGTGTCGCGCACGCCGACCAGCTTGCCGGCCGCGTCGAGCTTGACCATGAAGCAGGTGTTGCCGAAGGGCTGGCTCGAATACTCCAGCGTGCGGCCGCCATCGGCGTCCTGCCAGACCTGCACCGGCCGGCCATGGATGGCCTGCACGTTCTCGGCCGTACTGATGCCGGGCTGCAGGCGGGCATCGCGCGCCAGCGTGGCGCAGCCGGCCAGCGCGACCAGCAGTGCGGTCAGCCAGAGGGTGGGCGATGAAGGACGGGGCATGGTGGCCCGATTATCGGCAGCAGCCCTCACAATCGGCCGATGCTTTACGAACTCATCAAACTATTGCACCTGGTCGCCGCCATCGTCTGGATGGGCGGCATGGCCTTCATGCTGTTCGCGCTGCGCCCGGCCGCCATCGCGACGCTGGAGCCGCAGCCGCGGGTGCGGCTGATGGAGCAGGTCTGGCGGCGCTTCTTCGCCCTGGTGATCGGGGCCATCGTGCTGCTGTTCGGCACCGGCAGCCATCTCTACAGCGCCGCGTACAAGGCCGCCGGCGGCAGCGTGCCGCTGGGCTGGCAGGTGATGCTGGTGCTGGGCCTGGCGATGTTCGCGATCTTCGGCCACATCTATGTCGCCGGTTTCCGCAAGTTCCGCCGCGCGCTGGCCGGCGCCCAATGGCCGCAGGCCGCAGCGGCGGCCGGGCTGATCCACAAGCTGGTGTGGCTGAACTTCGTGCTGGGCTGGCTGGCGATCGCGGCTGTGCGGCTGCTGGGCTGAGGAGGGCGCCCCCAGGCCGTTCGGCCTGGCGGCTGGTCATGGCCCTGCCACATCGGCGGCGCAGCATGGCGGCAGCCAACGCCACCCGGAGCCGACCATGCCGCAGCAGTTTTCCCCCCGACGCCGCCAACTCCTGCAGGGCTCCGGAGCCCTGGCCGCCGGCGGCATGGCCAGCATCCTGGGCGGGCTGCAGGTCCGCAACGCCATGGCCGCCACCGGTGGCAAGCAGCTGCTGACGGCGGCCTCGCCCTATGGCGCGCTGGCGCCGGTCAATGATCTGAGCACCGGCCTGCCGCTGCTGCAGCTGCCGGCCGGCTTTTCCTACCGCTCCTATGGCTGGAGCGGCGATGCGATGGACGATGGCCGGCCGACCCCGAATGCCCATGACGGCATGGCCGTGGTCGGCGCACGCCGCGTCGGCCGCAGCAGCGAGCTGCTGCTGGTGCGCAACCATGAGCGCGGCCTGGTGGCCACGCCGGCCGAGGCCATCGCCGCGCCGCATGTCTACGCCGACAAGCCGGTCCAGGGCATCATCACCGCCTTCTACGCCGGCCTGCCGATACGCATAGGCGCCAGCGGTGTGGTCACCAACCCGGCCGCGCCGGCGCCGACGCCCTTCAGCGGCTATGTGGCCGGCGGCACCTCGACCTTGCTGATGCGCGACAACCAGTGGGTGGGCGCGCGCGGCTCGCTGGGCGGCACGCTGGGCAACTGTGCCGGTGGCCCGACGCCCTGGGGCAGCTGGCTCAGCTGCGAGGAGACGATCTATGACTTCTCCGCCATCGGCGGCAGGAAGCATGGCTATGTGTTCGAGGTCCACAGCGAGCCGGCCCGCACCAGCGCCGAGCCCATCGTCGGCATGGGGCGCTTTGTGCACGAGGCCGTCGCCGTCGATCCGGCCAGCGGCCATGTCTATCTGACCGAGGACAACCGCAATATCAGCGCGCTCTACCGCTACCTGCCCCAGGACAGCAGCGGCCAGCCCGGCAGCCTGCATCGCGGCGGCCGGCTGCAGGCCGCCCGCATCCGTGCGCTGTTGCGCAAGGCGGTGCCGGCCACGCTGGCCCAGGCCAATGATGTCGGCCTGCTGGACCCGCAGATCGGCGACGAGTACGAGCTGGAGTGGGTGGACATCGCCGACCCCGATGCCGACCCGGTGGTGGTGGTGGGCCAGCCCGGCGGCGTCAGCCTGGGTTTTGCTGCCGGCCCGACCCACCAGGCGCTGAGCCAGGGCTGTGCCCGCATGAGCCGCGGCGAGGGCATCTGGCATGCCGCCGGCAAGCTCTACATCGTCGATACCGCGGCCGGCGTCGACCGCAACAACCGGCCCGGCCAGGGCGAGGGTGCGGTCTGGGAGCTGAGCCTGGCGACGATGCGGCTGCGCGCGATCTTTGTCAGCGGCGACGCCAGCGTCGGCAACAACCCGGACAACGTCACCGTCAGCCCGCGCGGCGGCATCCTGCTGTGCGAGGACGGCGGCGCCTCGGCCGATGGCTATGGCAGCGGCTCGCGCCTCTTGGGCCTGAGCCCGGCCGGCGCGGCCTATATCTTCTGCAAGAACCATCTGCTGCTGGAGGCCGGCCCGCTGCAGGCCGCCGGCAAGCAGGTGGCTGCGGGCAGCTATCTGGACTCGGAATTCTGCGGCGCCTGCTTCGACCCCAGCGGCCGGCTGCTCTTCGTCAATCTGCAGCGACCCGGCCTGACCGTCGCGATCGCCGGCCCCTGGATGCGCGGCAATCTCTAGGCCTGTGCCTGGGCGACCGGCAGCGTCAGCGTGAACACCGAGCCCGCGCCGGGCTGGCTGCTGACGCTGACCGCACCGCCCATCTGCTCGATCAGCAGCTTGACGATGCTCAGTCCCAGGCCGGTGCCGCTCAGATGGGCGGTGGCCGGCAGGCGCTTGAAGGGCTGGAACAGCTGGGCCTGCTCGGCCGCGTCCAGACCCTGGCCCTGATCCTCGATCGCGATCCGCACCTCGCCGTCCCGAACCTCGGTGCGCACCCGCACGCGGCCGCCACGCCGGTTGTATTTGCAGGCATTGCTGAGCAGATTGGCCAGCACCTGGCCGAGCCGCTGCTCGTCGGCCAGCACGCTCAGCGAGGCCGGCGGCGCCTCCAGCGCCAGCTGGATGTCATGCGCCTGCACCTCGCTGGCGACCAGCGCGGCGGCGCTGGCCAGCACCGGCGCCAGCGGCGTGGGCCGGCGCTCGACGCTGAAATGGCCCGAGTCGATGCTGCTGATGTCCAGCACATCGTCGACCAGGCGCAGCAGATGGCGGCCGGCGCCGCCGATCAGCTGGACGCGGCGCTGCTGGTTCGGGCTCAGCGCGTCGGCCCGGTCCAGCAGCATCAGCTCCGAGAAGCCCAGCACCGCGTTCAGCGGCGTGCGCAGCTCATGGCTCAGCCGCGACAGAAATTCCATGCGGGCGGCCGCGCTGCGCTCGGCGGCGGCGATCTCCAGCTCCAGCTGCGCCTGGTGGACCCGGTCGCTGACATCCTTGATCACGCCCACCATGCGCTGCTCGCCGCGGGCGGCGCCGGCCAGCATCAGGCCGCTGACCTCGACATGGCGCAGCGTCCCGGCCCCGCCCTCCGGGCCGACCCGGATGCGGAAGTGGTGCCGGAAAGACGGCGCGGCCGCGCAGAGGGTCTGGTCCAGCAGCTGCTGCAGCGCCGAGGCGTCGTCCGGCTCGACCCGGGCCCGCAGCTGCGCGCGCGCCAGGCTCAGGCCCTCCGGGCCGCAGGCCAGGCCGTAGACGGCGCAGGCACGGGCGTCCAGCAGCACATGGTCGTCGCGCTGCTGCCACTCGAACAGGCCCAGGCCATCGCTTTGCGCCGCCAGCGACCAGCGCTGATTGGCCGCCTCCAGCGCGGTCTCGTAGCGGGCCTGGCGGCGGAGCCCGCTGCGCGCCAGCGCGTAGGCCGTCAGGGTCAGCAGCAGCGCGGTCAGGCCAATGGCCAGGGCCAGGGCGAGGTAGGTGCTGCGCGAGGCCTCACCGAGGGCCTGGCTGAACTGGCGCTCCAGCCCCAGCAGCTCGTTGTCCAGTTCCTCGATCGCGAACAGCAGCAGCGCGATACGCGCCAGGCGATCCTCGCCCGGCGGGCCGGGCTGGGTGTGCAGCTGCTGCAGCTGCTCGCTCATGGCCTGCAGCCGGAAGATATGGGCATCGCCGCGCTCCCAGGCCTGCACCGACGGCCGCATCAGATCGCTGCGGCCGGCCCAGCGGTACAGCCGCATCATGCCGGGAATGTCGTCGGCGGCATTGCCGCCGCGCTCGAAGGCCGCCGTCGCCAGGCGCAGATCGGGCGCGGGCTTGTCCAGCTCCAGCCGGGCGGCGCGGTCGCCCAGCGGCACTTGCAGGGCCTGCTGGAAACGCTGCAGCTGCGCCGGCGCGCCGCTGGCGGCATAGGCGCGCAGATGCTTGACGGCCTGGGCGCGTGCCTTCGACCACTGGCTCTCGCCGCCCACATAGGCGCGCGTGGCCGACAGCACATAAAAGCCCAGCAGGCACAGCGCCAGCATCAGCGCGTTGCCGATCAGCAGCGGTGTCAGCACCAGGGCATAGGACAGGCGGCGCTTGCGCGGGACGGGCGCCGCCGGCTCGATCAGGGTCATGGCGCTCCCGTGTGTTGCCACGCTGGTCTTGTCGGGCCGCACTGCGGCCCGTATCGAGTTGTAGGCGACAGTATGCCGGCCCGGCTAAAGCCGCAGGCAGCGAAATATTCGGCGCCAGGGGTCAAGCCGGCGTCAGCCAGCGCGGCGACACTGGGATTTCCGCTGTCCAGCAAGGCCTGCCATGCCGATTCAAGACCTGTACCGCCAGAAGCTCCGTAGCGCCGAAGAGGCGCTCGATCAGCTCCGCAACGGCGACTCCATCATCGTGCCGACCGGCGTCGGCGAGCCGCCGGCCCTGCTGACGGCGCTGTCCGAGCAGCGCCGGCGCTTTCGCGACATCAAGGTGGCGCAGATCCTGCCGGTGCGCAAGTTCGGCTATTTCGATCCCGAGACGACCGAGCATGTGCGCCATCTGGCCTTTTTCTACGGCGCCGCCTCGCGCGCCGGCGGCCAGGCCGGCTGGATCGACTTCATCCCCAGCTATTTCTCCGAGATGCCGGCGCTGATCGCGCGCGGCCTGATCCCGGCCGATGTGGTGTTTGCGCTGGCCTCGCCGATGGATGCGCATGGCTATTTCGCGCTGAGCCTGGGGGCCGACTACACGATGGCCGCGCTGGCCAAGGCCCGCGCGGTGGTGCTCGAGGTCAACCCCCTTGTGCCCTTTGCCTTCGGCGCCTGCCATGTGCACATCTCCCAGGTCAGCGCCCTGGTCGAGAGCGGCGAGCCGGTGCTGGAGGTGGGCCTGCCCAAGATCGGGCCGGTGCAGCAGGCGATCGGCAAATACGTGGCCGAGATGATCGAGGACGGCTCGACCCTGCAGATCGGCTATGGCGGCATTCCCGATGCGGTGGTGATGCAACTGACCGACAAGCGCGAGCTGGGCGTGCACACCGAGATGATTGGCGACGGCATCATGAGCCTGGTCGAGGCCGGCGTCGTCACCAACAGCCGCAAGAACTATCTGCCCGGCAAGATGGTCGCGACCTTCGCGCTGGGCTCGCAAAAGCTCTACCGCTTCATGGACCGCAACCCGGGCCTGGAGATGCACCCGGTGGACTTCACCAACGATCCCTATCTGGCCGGCCGCAACGACAAGCTGGTGGCCATCAACGCGACCCTGCAGATCGACCTGCTGGGCCAGTGCGGCTCGGAGAGCCTGGCCCATCTGCCCTACTCGGGCACCGGCGGCCAGGTCGATTTCGTGCGCGCCGCGAACCGCTCGCAGGGCGGCAAGGCCTTCATCGTGCTGCCGTCCACCGCCAAGGACGACAGCATCAGCCGCATCATGCCGACCCTGAGCCCCGGCACCCATGTCACGACCGGCAAGAACGACATCAACTATGTGGTCAGCGAGTACGGCGTGGCCCAGCTGCGCGGCAAGAGCGGCAAGCAGCGCGCGCTGGAGATGATCGCCATCGCCCACCCCGACTTCCGCGCCGAGCTGCGCGAGGGGGCCAGGCGGCTGAACCTGCTCTGACGAGCAGGTCCTGGCCCGGCCTCAGCGTGCCCGGCGCCGGCCCACGACGCCCAGACCCAGCAGGCCGGCCAGCATCAGGGCCAGGCTGCCGGGTTCGGGCACCACGGCCGCCTGGCTCACGCCGTTCAGGCGCAGCTGCCAGAAGCTGCCCTTCTGGTCGTTCTTGTTGATGTCGTAGCCGGGCTGGTTCCAGTCGGCGATCGCGATCGGCGTCTGCCCATCGAACTCGAAGCCATCGCTGAGGTGCTGGCCGAGCGGGTTGTTGGGGCTGGCGCCCAGCGTCAGCCGGTAGTGGCCGGCGGCCAGCTGGGGCAGGCCGAGGCCGGCATCGAAATAGCCGCCGCCAAGGCTGTCGCCGCCATCGTCGATCAGCTGCAGCAGCGCATGGCCGCCGTCGAACAGCGCCAGCAGCGGATCGAAGTTCAGACCGTCCTGCCAGGAATCGGTCCACAGCTGCACCTGGGCCGCGCTGTCCAGGCTGAAGTCGATGTGCACGACATCGGTGTTGTAGCGCAGCTGGCCGGAGAAGCTGTAGTCGGCGGCCTGGGCGCCAAGGCTGGTGGCGGCGGCGAACAGCAGGCCCGCGAGGCGGGGGCGAAGCATGGCATGGGTCATCAGGGAGGCTCCGGTGGGCGTGTTCGGGTGATCGTGGGAGGGCTCAGGGGGCCAGCAGCGGAGGATGGGCCGGCGGCAGGGTCTGGGCCGAGGGGCTCAGGCGATTGCTGCCCTGCTGCACCTCGAAGGCGGCGGCGAAGGTTTCGTTGTTGCTGGGGCTGGCCACCGTGTCCACATACCACCATTCGCAGACCGCGCGCTGCGGCGTCAGGTCGAGCAACATATAGCCGCGCCGGTGCAGATTGATGTACTTGAAGTGCGGGTTGACCGAGCGCAGGAAGCCGGCAATGGCGCCGTTGCCGTCGGTGTCAATGCCCGGCGAGCTGACCGAGGTGCCGACGAACTCGACCGCGCGCGAGCCCTCGCCGGTGACCGGGTTGTAGCCGCCGCCGGCCGGGTTGGGGTTGTTCGGGTCCTGGGTCAGATCGGCGGCCCAGGAGCTGTGGATGTCGCCGGTCAGCACCACGACGTTGTCGACCGGCGCGTGCTGAGCATCGCCCTTGAGGACCGCGTAGATGCGCTCGCGTGCCGGCTGGTAGCCGTCCCACTGGTCGGCGTTCAGGAACACGCCGCCGCCGGCAGCATTGGTGGCCGCGACGCCCTTGAGCTGGGCGAACATCACGCCCTGGCCCAGCAGCTTCCAGCGCGCCGGCGTGCTGCGCAGCCGGGCGCTCAGCCACTGCTCCTGCTCGCTGCCCAGCAGGCTGCGGCCGGGATCGGTGAAGGCACCGGCTTGCACAAAACCCGGGCCCAGCGGCGTTGCGACGGTGGCGGCCAGCTGCTGCGAGCGGCCGCTCAGCCGCTGCTCCAGCATCACCAGCTCGGCCAGGTCACCGTAGGCAAACAGGCGGTTGTTCTTGCGCAGATTGCTGGCATCGACCGGGCGCACCGGCATCCATTCGTAGTAGGCCTGCAGCGCGGCGGCCACACGCGCCTCCCAGTCGCCCTCGGTCGCGGCTTGATGGTTTTGCGCGCCGGTCTTGTAGGCGTCGTTGGCGCTCTCGTGGTCATCCCAGATCGCCAGCAGCGGATGCTGGCGGTGCATGGCCTGGGAGTCGGCATCGCGCTTGTACTGCGCGTGGCGCTGGCGGTAGTCGCTCAGGCTGACGATCTCGTGGGCCGGCTCGGTTTGGCGCAGCGAGCCGTACTGGCCGTTGCCGTACTCGTAGAGATAGTCGCCCAGATGCATGACCAGATCGAGGTCGGCACGCTGGGCGATGCGGGCGTAGGCATTGAAATAGCCGTAGGCATGGTTGGAACAGCTGACGACGGCCATGCGCAGGCGCTGGGTCGGGCCGACCGGCAAGGTCTTGGTGCGGCCCACCGGGCTGGCCACGCCCTCGGCCGTGAACTGGTAGTAGTAGGTCGTGCCCGGCTGCAGACCCAGGGCATCGACCTTGACGGTGTAGTCGCGGCCCGGATGGGTCTTGCTGCTGCCGCGCTTGACGATGTTGAGCAGGCCGGGGTCGGTGGCGACGACATAGGCGACCGACACCGAGGGCTTGGCGCTGGCCGGGCTGACGCGGGTCCACAGGATGACGCGGTCGCTGAGCGGATCGCCGCTGGCCACGCCATGCTGGAACACCGCCGGCGCGGCGGCGAAGGAGAGCTGCGGGGCGGTGGCCACCAGGGCGACCGTGGTCGCGCCGGAACGCTTGAAGAACTCGCGGCGGTTGCTGCCGGTCTGCGGCGGCTTGACTTGATTCGGGCGTCCCATCGACAGGTCCTTGGTTGGCGGCGGTCCATGGAAGCTGGCCGCTCGGCTGCCAAGCAGTCTGGCGTCGATGTTTGACAGGCGTGCCGGTGGCTGGCGCCGCCGCACTGAGCCGTTCGGCCCATGGGTGGCTACAGAAACTCCGCCCGGATATCCACCGTCGAGCGCTTGCCCACCTGGGCGAAGTGCTCGTCCAGCCAGGCCTGGGCCTGGACGCGGCCGGCATCGCGCAGCTCGCACAGATAGGGCCAGGCGGTGTCCAGCTTGCTGACCACGCCCTGGGCCGCCATCAGCTCGTCGCAGCGGATCGAGTGGATGCGCATCAGGCGGGCGTCCTCGGGCGCGAGCTTGCCGCGATCGATCAGGCCGGTGACGAAGGCGATCGCGCGCATCTCGCGCATCAGCGAGGAGTTGAAGCTGATCTCGTTGACGCGGTTGGCGATCTCGGTGGCGCTGCGCGGCACGCCGCGGCGCAGCACCGGGTTGACGTGGACGATCAGCACATCGGCGCTGTCGCTGTCGTAGATCAGCGGGAAGATCGCCGGGTTGCCCATATAGCCGCCGTCCCAGAAATACTCGCCGTTGATCTCGACCGCCTGGAACAGCGTCGGCAGGCAGGCGCTGGCCAGCACCGCGTCCGGGGTGATCTGCGCGCCGCTGAAGACGCGGATCTTGCCGGTCTCGACATTGGTGGCGCTCAGGAACAGCTTCAGCGGCGATGCGCGCCGCAGCGCCTCGAAGTCGACCTGGGCCTGGACGATGTCGCGCAGCGGGTTCAGGTTCAGCGGGTTGAGCTGGTAGGGCGAGAACAGCTGGGTCAGCGCGGCCGTCCATTGATGCATGGGCGAAAGCTCGGGCGGCACGGCCTGCTGCAAGCCATGCATGAAGGCGTCCAGCCACGGCGCCTGCCAGCTCGCTGGCGCCCGCCCGGCCGCCGCGACGGCGTGCCACAAATCCTCCAGCGCCTGACGCGCCCCATCGGCGCCGCCGCGCCGCAGGCCATCGGCCAGTGCCACCGCATTGAGGCTGCCGGCGCTGGTGGCGCTGAGCGCCTCCAGGCGCAGCCGGCCGTCGGCCAGCAGGCAATCGAGCACGCCCCAGGTGAAGGCGCCATGCGAGCCGCCGCCCTGCAGGGCGAGGTTGATGGCTTTCTGGGGGCTCGTTCGCGGCATGGCAGCCACAGTATGCCCCCCAGGCTTGAGGTATCGCCACCGTGACGCCATGGCGCTACATTGGCTTGGCAGACAACCCGAGAGAGGCGAGCCGGCATGCAAGCAAATCAATGGTTGATGACGGGTGCCGCGTTCGCGGCGTGGACGGTGCTGCTGCTGGGCGCGGTCTGGTGGTGGGCCACTCGCCAGCTGCGGGCCGCGGCGGCCCGGCTCGACAAGGTCGACAAGGCCCGCCAGTTCGCGGCCCAGCAGGCGGCCCAGGCGCGCAAGCAGATCGAGGGCCTGCAGCAGGAGCTGGCCGGTCTGCGTCTGGCGGCCCAGGCGCACGGCAAGGGCAATGGCCACGCTGTCGCCGCTGCGCCGCCGGCACCGCGCGATGACCTGCTGCTGCCGCGTGCGGCGCCGGCGCGCGGCGCCGAGCCGCCGTCCGACGGATTTGCCGATACCCAGATCCTGCGGCCGAATCAGCGCTGAGGCGTGCTGCGGGGCATCGACGGTCGGGACCGTCTATCCGCCCGGCTTTTGTCGCTGATCAATAGCGATCAACGCAAATGCGATTCTTTCGCATTTAAAATGCAGAGCCTGTGCATCGTTCAGATGCGCGCATCGCTCCCGTATCCCCTGCTGCATGAGCTTCACTCCCGCCCCCACGCTTGCCGACGCCAAGATCGGCCAATCCCACCGTGTCGAGGCCTTGCAGGCGCCGACCCATGCGCCGGAATGGCAGGGCTGGCTTGAGGAGCTGGGCTTTGTCGGCGGTGAGCATGTCAGCGTGCTCGCGCGAGCCCTGCCGGGCGGCGATCCCTTGGTGGTGAGGATAGGCCAGTCGACCTTTGCGCTGCGCCGCGCCGAGGCTGCCTGCGTGCAGTTGCAGCGAGGCCGGCATGACTGAGGCCCGGATCCATGTGCATCCGGCCGGGCCGCTGCTGGCCCTGGTCGGCAATCCCAATTGCGGCAAGACCGCGCTGTTCAACCGCCTGACCGGCAGCCGCCAGAAGGTGGCCAACTACGCCGGCGTCACCGTCGAGCGCAAGGAAGGCCGGCTCAAGACCGCTGCCGGCAAGGTCTTGCGCCTGCTGGACCTGCCCGGCACCTACAGCCTCTACCCGCGTTCGCCGGACGAGCGCGTCACCTGCGATGTGCTGGCCGGCCGCGCCCGGGGCGAGAAGCGGCCGGACCTGGTGGTCTGCGTGCTGGACGCGACCAATCTGCGCCGCAATCTGCGCTTGGTGCTGGCGGTGCAGCGCCAGGGCGTGCCGGTGGTGGTCGCGCTGAATATGGCCGACCTGGCCGCCCGGCGCGGCCTGCAGATCGATACCGAAGCGCTGGCGCAAGCGCTCGGCGTGCCGGTGGTGCGCACCGTCGCCACCCAGGGCCAGGGCCTGGATGAGCTGCGCGCGCTGCTCGATGAGCGAGCGGCCTGGGCGATGCCGTCGCCGACCGCGCCCGCTGCGGAATCGGGCGACCAGCAGCGCGTGAATGCCAT
Source organism: Roseateles cavernae (assembly GCF_040187885.1). Lineage (NCBI taxonomy): Bacteria > Pseudomonadati > Pseudomonadota > Betaproteobacteria > Burkholderiales > Sphaerotilaceae > Roseateles > Roseateles cavernae. The sequence continues at coordinate 307,727 of NZ_JBDPLH010000001.1, read as the reverse complement.
CCTGAAGACGCTGGGCCTGGACGCGCAGACACCCGAGTTGCCCAGCGACCGTATCGACCGCTTCGTGCTGCATCCGCTGCTGGGGCCGCTGCTGCTGGCGCTGCTGCTGTTCCTGCTGTTCCAGGCGGTGTTCGCCTGGGCCGAGTGGCCGATGAACCAGATCGAGGCGGCCGCCGGCTGGCTGGGCGAGCGGGCCGGCGCGCTGCTGCCCGAGGGCTGGGTGCGCAGCCTGGTGGCCGATGGCCTGATCGCCGGCGTCGGCGGGGTGCTGGTGTTCCTGCCGCAGATCCTGATCCTGTTCTTCTTCATCCTGATCCTCGAGGAGTCCGGCTACCTGCCGCGCGCGGCCTTCCTGCTGGACCGGCTGATGGGCGGCGTCGGGCTGTCGGGCCGCAGCTTCATCCCGCTGCTGTCCAGCTTTGCCTGCGCCATCCCCGGCATCATGGCGACGCGTTCGATCGCCAATCCGCGCGACCGTCTGGTCACCATCATGATCGCGCCGCTGATGACCTGCTCGGCGCGGCTGCCGGTCTATGCGCTCTTGATCGGCGCCTTTGTGCCGCGGCGCGAGCTGTGGGGCGGCTGGATCGATCTGCAGGGCCTGGTGCTGTTCGTTCTTTATGCAGCCGGCATCGTCGGGGCGATGGCGGTGGCCTGGGTCCTGAAGCGCTTCGCCAGCGGCCGCCAGGTGCGCCCGCTGATGATGGAACTGCCCAGCTACCACTGGCCCCATCCGCGCAATATCGCGCTGGGCCTGTGGCAGCGCGTGGTGATCTTTCTTCGCCGGGTCGGCGGCGTGATCCTGACGATGACACTGTTGCTGTGGCTGCTGTCCAGCTTCCCCGGCGCGCCCGAGGGCGCGACGCAGCCGCCGATCTACTACAGCGTCGCCGGCTGGATCGGCCAGGGACTGGCATGGCTGTTCGAGCCGATCGGCTTCAACTGGCAGATCAGCCTGGCCCTGGTGCCGGGCATGGCCGCGCGCGAGATCGCGATCAGCGCGCTGGGCACGGTCTACGCCTTGTCGGCCGGCGCCGAGGATGCGGCGCAGGCCCTGACCCCGCTGATCGCGCAAAGCTGGGGCTTGCCGACCGCGTTCTCGCTGCTGGCCTGGTTCGTGTTTGCGCCGCAATGCCTGTCGACCCTGGCCGCCGTCAAGCGCGAGACCGGCGGCTACCGCATGCCGGCCATCATGCTGGGCTATCTGTTCGCGCTGGCCTATGCGGCGTCATGGCTGACCTTCCATGCCAGCCGCTGGCTGTTGGGCTGACCGGCCGATCCGACACTGAGGCATCATCGCTGCCATGCAGTTCGAACATGCCAGCGACCAGGCGCAGTACCGCCGCCCCACGCACCGCGCCGGGGTCGAGCTCTATCACGCCTCCATCCTGAGCCATCGCTTCGATCCGCACACCCATGAGGCCTTCGGCCTCGGCGCGATCACGGCCGGGGTCGGCCGCTTCCGCTGGCGCGGGGCCGAGCATCTGGCGCCGCGCGCGACGCTGATGCTGATGAATCCCGAGGACATCCACACCGGCCAGGCCGAGACCGCCGATGCCTGGGGCTACCGCATGGCCTATCTGGACCGCGAACTGCTGGCCGAGCTCAGCGGCGAGCCGGCCTGGTGGTTCGATGCGGCCGTGGCCCATGACGCGGCCACAGCCGCCGAGGTGGCCGGCCTGATCGCCGGGCTCTGGCAGGCGGGCGATGATGGCCTGTGCTTCGACAGCCGGCTGCTGCTGCTGGTGGAGGCCCTGCGCCGCCACGCCTGTGTGGGCCGGCGGGCGCGACCCGAGGCCGCGCCCCGCTTTGCGCCGGTGCTGGACTTCATGCGCGCCTCGCTGGATCAGACCCTGAGCCTGGAGCAGCTGGCCGGCGTCGCCGGCCTGAGCCCTTTTCACTTTCTGCGCAGCTTCAAGGCCCAGCACCATGCGACGCCGCAGCAGGTGCTGATGGCGCTGCGCCTGTTCGAGGCCAAGCGCCTGCTGGGCCTGGGTCAGGCACCGGCCGAGGTGGCCGCCGCGGTGGGCCTGACCGACCAGGCTCATCTGACCCGGGCCTTTGCCGGCCGCTACGGGCTGACGCCGGGGCGCTACCAGCAGCAGCTGGGAGTCGGCCACCGGCTGGCGCCGCGCTGAGTCCTCAGTCCAGACCCATATTGGCTTTTCGCGCCACGGCGCCCAGGCGTTCGTACTCGGCCAGGCCCAGCGCCGTCAGCTCCTGGGCGCTGGAGCTGCGCGGCGTGAAGCCGGCCTGCAGCAGCTTCTCCTTCACATCGGGCAGGGCCAGGGCCTCGACAAAGGCCTGGTTCAGCAGCTTCAGCACCGGCGCCGGCAGCTGGGCCGGCGCATAGACGCCGAACCAGGGCTCGACCGCATAGCCGGCCAGTCCGGCCTCGGCCAGGGTCGGCACCTGGGGCAGGGCCGGCGAGCGGCTCTTGCCGGCCACCGCCAGCGCGCGCAGCTTGCCGGCCTGGATATGGGGCAGCGAGGCCGGCAGATTGTCGAACATCAGGCCCACATGGCCGGCCAGCAGATCGGTGATGCCGGGCGCGCTGCCGCGGTAGGGCACATGGGTCAGCTCGGTGCCGGTCATCTGCTCGAACAGCACGGCCGACAGATGCATCGAGGTGCCGGAGCCGGCGGTCGCATAGCTCATGCCCTTGTTCTTTTTGGCCGCGTCGATCAGCTCGGCGACGTTCTTGATCGGCGAGGCGGCATTCACTTCGACGACGATGGTCGAGTAGCCCAGCATGCTGATCGCGCTGAAGTCCTTGCGCGGATCGAAGGGCACGCTTTTGTAGATATGCGGGTTCAGCGCATTGGTCGAGATGGCGCCAAAGCCTATCGTGTAGCCATCGGGCGCTGCCTTCGCCACCGCGTCCATGCCCAGATTGCCGCCAGCGCCGGGTTTGTTCTCGATCACCACCGGCTGGCCCAGCTTGTCCGCGACCTTCTGGCCGACCGTGCGCGCCACCAGATCGGTGGTGCCGCCGGCCGCATAGGGCACGATGAAGCGGATCGGTCTGACCGGGAAGTCGGCGGCCTGCGCCGGGCCGAGCAGGCCGGTCAGCGCGGCGCCGGCCAGCAGGGCGACGAGGCGGCGGCGTGGGTGGGGGATGTGCATGGCGTCGGTCTCCGGGCTGTTATCGAATGTGACCAGCTTAGCCCGCCGTCCGCGTGTAGCGCCGCAACGATGTCCGCAGGCCGCACCGCGATCGGCCGTGCGAAATGGACAGAACCCGGCTCAAGTACGGCCACCGGCGGCCGATAAGCAAGGTCTATCCTGCCCTTGGGGGACGCTGCGATGCTCGAGTCCACGACCGCCGCCGAGCGCCTGGCCGCGCTGGCCGCCGAGCGCTATGCGCTGGCGCCCGAGGCCCTGAGCGATGCCCAGGCGCTGGCCGGCGTCGATGCCCGCGCCGCCGAGGCCGACGACAAGGAGTGGCTGCTGGCCCGCATCGCTGCGCTGCAGGCGCGCCTGGGCGAGCAGGGCGATGGCGCGGACAACGACGACGTCAGCTGGATGGGCCCGCAGGAACGCCACAGTCCGCCCGAGGCGCTGCGCCGCATCAAGACCCTGTGCGAGATCTTTCCCGACCTCTATGGCGCGATGCTGGCCGTGCAGCTGACCCATGCGGCCGTCTCGCGCGAGCTGCTGGCCCTGGCCATCAAGCAGTTCCGCCGCGACGCCGAATCGCTCAGCCCCGAAGACCTGCAAGGCCTGCTGACCGCCGCGCTGAACGGCGGCCGCCAAGGCTTCGACGCCGTGCTGCGCACCCGCAAGGGGGGTGAGCGCAAGGCGGTATCGATACCGTGGGGGAGGGATAGTGAGTGAGGGGGGCTACCGGCGGTAGCCTTGTCGGCATTCGGGTCGGCGAGCGACTCGGGTCATTCAGGGGGTGGCCACCTCGGATGCACTACGCGTCGCGCGCGCCTTGGCCCTCAGCTCGGCGGCGCTCCAGCTTTCGCTGGCGCGACTGTCCAGGCCGCGATGCACCTCGCGCCTGAGCTCTTCCAGCTTTACCTCGCGCTGGCGGTCCTGCTCTTGCAGCAAGCGCAATGCCTCGCGGACGACCTCGCTGGCCGAGCCATACAGCCCGGAACTGACTTTGGACCGCACCATCTCGTCGAGCAGAGGCGTGAGATTCACGTTCTTCCCCATCTGCGTCACCTGTTGTCGACTGAAAGAGGGAAGCCTATCAAGGGATGTCAAAGATTGACATTCCTCGCTTGACACGCCTTGTCATAACGACGCTCTGCACCCACGAGTGTTTGGTGCCCGGACAATGTCACCGGCAAGAGTGACTATAACGCTTGCGTCGTGAGCGCGTTCTTTGAGGGAGCACAACCCAGGCGATGATTGCCATCGCCATTGGTCTTTCTTGTCGGCAGGCGGTGCTGGATGCAAGGCGTAGGTGCCTGGACTGATCTTTGGATGGGCGTGGCGCTGTTTGCTATGGCTTCGCAATCGGCGGTCGGGGTCAGGTATTGCTTTTTTTGGCAAGACATGACCCCCCTGGGCTAGAAACAAGAAGTGTGGGGCCTGACCCCCTTCCTTGCTCTCCGAGCCTTCCTGAAACTCCTCAGGCCTCAATGACTGGCATCTTGGCCTGTCGGTGACCGCTTAGTTGTTGTTCTTGATTGTTGGATCCTTAGTGATGCGTGCGCCGGTTGCAATGTTTTGCACCGCCATCGTGTACGAGTAGTCGTCGGCATCGTTGTTGTAGTCGGCCAGACCGATAGTTACCGGAGTGATGTACCAGGCGATCGGAAACTCTTCCTCATCGTCATCGTTGACAACCAGGGCTGTACCATCGACCGGAAAGATGTAGCCAGGGGTCAGCAGATTGAAAGTGATGAGGGAATTCTCTTTCGTGATCACCACGGGGTCCGGCGAAAATTGCAGTTCGTTGTCGTTGATGACAGTAACGCTGACGGCGTAGACATTGTCGGTTTGGACTAGATGCGGCATGGTGTGATGCTTCTTTCTTGCTTGATGTGTATGGAAAGAGGGATTGGCGTTTGATGCGGCTTAACGCTGTACACGCTGCCTGAGTTCAGCATATAGCGGATGACGATAGGCCGAAACCTCTAGTTTGTCGGCCAGTGCACGCGCTTCTTGAGCCATGCCTAAGCGAAGAAATGCGTGGGCGCGCAAGCAAATCACACGCGGGTCGGGCGTATCGCTCAGCCTGGCTAGACCGTCGAGTACTGCTTGCCATTGCGACTTAGCCGCCGAAGCCTCATCAGCCGCAAGCGAGTCGCCAATGGCCAAAGCGGCAGTGGCCAGCACTCTGTGAGTGTCCGCATCCCATTCGTTTGAAGCAGCATCAGCCGTTGTCGATTCCAAGAATTTTGCTAACGCGACGCGTTGTGCCCTGTGCTCGGCGGGCGTTGAAGCAACCGCTAGGCTCGCTACCAGCCAACGACCGCGCAAGGTCAGGTGCAGTTCCGGCAAGCGTGAGTCTGCGCGTAGTAGTCGGTCCAATTCAGGGGCTAGGAGGTTCAACTCGATCCGTGCCCGTTCTATTTCTCCCTTAGCTAACCAAACCTCAACCAACTGTTGACGTGAGCGACCTAGGCGAGCCAGTATGTCCAGATTGTCAGCATCCAATGCTGCTAAGCCAATGTAAATGTCTCGAGCCCGTTGTGTTGAGGCCAGTGCAGTTTCGACTCGGCCCGCACTAAGATGTAGTCGGCCCTGCACGGTTTCTGTGACGGCCAGTTGGTCTTGATATGTGCGGTCGTGACTTGCTTGGCCGCCTGCTGCTTGCAGCGCTGTCAACTTGGCTTGATGGTTGGCGATGCTGGCGTCGAATTGGCCCAGGGGTTCTTGCGCCTCTGCCAGCCAACCTAGCGTGTTGGCTATATCCGTGTGGAGCTCGGATTGTCGAGGTGCCAGGTCTTGCCAGACCTCTAAAGTGGCCTGGAAACGTGTTTGTGCAACCTCCGCTTTGCCGCTGCGAAGCTCTAGCACTCCAAGATTCTGTTGTGCATAAGCTCGCTCAATCCTCCACTCAGTCTTTCCCGGCTCCAACCTCACCAACTCATCCGCCAGAGCAAGATAGCGCTGAAACCCCGCTTCCGCCTCCGGCAGCCGACGCTGCTGCCACGCCGCATACCCCACCCAATAACTGCTCTGCGCATGGTCGAACAGGCGCTGCGTGTTCTTCGGATCCCGCGCCAGCAACTCCGCCGTGCTGTCGGCTGCCTGTTTGAAGCGTTGCTCGGCCTCGGCCATCTGGCCGCGCTTCTCGGCGATCTCGCCCATCAGGTGCAGGGCGCGGGCGCGGCGGCCCAGCGAGTCGGCGTCGCTGCGTGCCAGGTCTTGCCTGGCGTAGTAGTCCAGCGCCTTGTCGCCGACCGCGTCCAGCACATCGAGGCGGCCCACCGGCTCCAGCTTCTTGCGCAGATCGCCCAGCATGAACTCGATCAGGCCCTCGGCCTGCACCCGCTGCTGCTGGGCTTCCTGGCCTTTCCACAGGGCCAGCCCGATGCCCACCGCCAGGCTCAGGCCGGCCAGGCTGCCTGCGGCGACACCCAGGCGGTGGCGGCGCAGGAACTTCAAGAGGCGATAGCTGCGGCTGTCCGGCCGCGCCGCGATCGGCTCATGCGCCAGCCAGCGCTTCAGGTCGTCGGCCAGCGCGGCGGCATTGGCATAGCGTTCGGCCGGGACCTTTTTCAGTGCCTTGGCGACGATGGTGTCGAGATCGCCGCGCAGCTCGCGGGCCTGCTTCTTGACCTCAGGGTCGGCTTGTGCCCGCACCGCGTCGGACAGGCGCCGGGGCTCGACCTCGACGACCGTGCGCAGCTGCTCCAGCGCGGTGCCGGTGTTCTTGTGGTTCGGCGGGCCGGCCGGCGCGGTGTTGGTCGGGTGGCCGCCGCCCAGCAGCTGGTACAGCAGCACGCCCAGCGCATAGACATCGGTGGCGGTGGTCACGTCGCCGCCCTGCACCTGCTCGGGCGCGGCGTACTGCGGCGTGAAGGCGCGGCCAGCCTGGCGGGTCAGCTCGGTGGCCGCACCGCCACCGTCCTCGGCCTCGCTGTTGAGCAGCTTGGCGATGCCGAAGTCCAGCAGCTTCACCTCGCCGGCGCCGTTGACCAGGATGTTGCTGGGCTTCAGGTCGCGGTGCAGGATCAGCCGGTTGTGCGCATGGGCCACGGCCGCCAGCACATCGAGAAACAGCCGCACCCGCTGGCCCAGGTCCAGCTCGCGGCTGGCGCAGAAGCGGTCGAGGGTCAGACCGTCGACATACTCCAGCACCAGATAGGGTTGCTGGCCCTCCAGCGCGACGCCGGCATCGATCAGCCGCGCGATATGCGGATGGGTCAGCCGGGCCAGGATCTGGCCCTCGCGGGCGAAGCGGCCGGCATCACCATGGCCCAGCAGGCCGGTGCTGAGAAACTTGATCGCAACCTGGCCCTCGTAGCGCCCGTCGGTGCGGCGCGCCAGCCAGACGCTGCCCATGCCGCCACGGCCGATCTCGCGTACCAGGGTGTAGGCACCGACAGCCTGGCCGGCCATCAGCGGCGCGGCGGTCAGCGTCGGCGGCAGGGCCGGTGTGGCCAGGAAATCATTGCCGGCCAGCTCGGCATCGCGCGCCAGCAGATCCTCCAGATCGGCGGCCAGCTCGGGCTCCAGCACCCGCAAGGCCGCCAGCCGGGCGGCGCGCGCGGCCGGCTCCATGTCCAGCAGCTCGTCCAGCAGCGGGCTCAGCTGGGGCCAGCGGGACTTGCTGATGTCGCGTGGCGGGGGATTCATTTCAGTGCCCGCCCGGCCGCCCGAAGGGCACTGAACGCCCCCTCGGGGGGAGTGAACGGAGTGAACGTGGGGGCCGTCATTTCAAGGCCAGCGACAAAAACATCCGCGCCTTCTGCCAGTCGCGCTGCACGGTGCGCTCGGTCACGCCCAGCGCGTCGGCGATCTCGGCTTCGAGCAGGCCGCCGAAGTAGCGCATCTCGACCACCTGGGCCAGGCGCGCATCGACGGCGGCCAGCTCGGCCAGCGCCTCATGCACGCGCAGGATCTCCTCGTCGCGCTGCGGCGGCAGCTCGGCGACGGCGGTGTTGAAGGTCACCTGCTGCAGCTCGCCGCCGTGGCGCTGCGCCTGGCGGCTGCGGATCTGGTCGATCACGACGCTGCGCATGGTGCGCGCCGCATAGGCCATGAAGTGCTGACGGTCGGCAAAGTCGAGCTGGCCGGCCTGCTGCAGGCGCAGCCAGGATTCGTGCACCAGGCCGGTGGCGTCCAGCGCGGTGGGCTGACCGGCGCCAGCCAGACGCAGGCGCTGGCCGGCCAGGCGACGCAGGTCGGCATAGAGCAGGGCGACCACCCGGTCGGCGGCCAGGCGGTCGCCCTGGCCGGCGGCGCGCAACAAGGTGGTGATTTCGCTCATGCAGGGCCGGACTCTAGCAGCCGCCCATGGCTTAGGGATGGCGCTTTTTCCGGTGGCTTGTCGGGTTCCTGCTGCGGATCGCGTTTTACAGCAATGAGGGCATGGCGGGCTGGGCTCCGGTCAGGGAGGTCGGGTCACGGCCGGTCGTGTCCCTCTCACCGCGTTTCCCCACCCTTTAGCGACCAGACTCCCATGAAGGACAACACCCTGCCCGACAAGAACCCCGCATGCAGCCCGGCCGAGCGGCCGACGCAGCGCGCGCAGCTGCAGCTGCTGGAGGACTTGCCAGCTTTCGCCGCGCTGCTGGACCGCCAGCTGGGCCAGTGCCGCCGCCACGGCGCGCGCGCCACCGTGCTGCTGATCACGGTGGATCCGCAGGCCGGCGTCGCCGAGGCGCCGTCGCCGGCCACGCTGAAAGCCCTGCTGCAGGCCATAGGCGCCCGGCTGCTGGGCCGGGTGCGCGGCAGCGATGTGGTGACCCAGGTCGGCGAGCGGCGCTTCGGCCTGGTGCTGATGGATGCCGGCCGGGCCGAGGCCGATGTGGTGCGGGCGCGCCTGCACAAGGCCTTGTGCGGGCCTTATGGCGTGGAGGAGCAGCGGCTGTATGTGGCGCTGCGCATGGGCGCAGCGGTCTACCGCGAGGCCGGCATGACCGGCGCCGAGCTGGCCCAGGCGGCCGAGGGCGCACAGCGCAGCGCCGATGTGCTGGGGGGCGGGGGCTTGCGGGCGCCGCTGGCGGTCGTCAAGACCTGAGCCGGCGCGGGCGCTCAGCCACCGATGCCGGCATCGGCCATCAGCAGCATGCCGGCCAGCAGCAGACCCAGCAGGGCCAGCAAGGCCAAGGCCCACAGCCCGGCCAGCAGATGAGCTTGCAGACGCGGCAGGGGCGGGAACCAGGGTGGCATGTGCATGGGAATCTCCCGGTGCAGACCGGCTGTTATTGAGCACCCGACCGACCGGCCGGGTCAAGCCCGGCGCAGCAAGCCGGTACAAGACCGCCCACCGGGCCTGCGTCATAGTGGCGCCATGTTTGCTGGAACCTTGTTTGCCCTTGCCGCCGGTCTGATGTGGGGCCTGGTCTTTGTCGCGCCGCTGATGCTGCCGGACTATCCGGCGGCGCTGCTGACCGTCGGCCGCTACCTCGCCTTCGGCCTGATCGCGCTGCCGCTGGCGGCGATCGACTGGCGCGATCTGCGCGCGCTCACACGGGCCGACTGGCTGGAGGCGGCCAAGCTCAGCGCCATCGGCAACTTTCTCTACTACCTGTGCCTGTCGGCGGCGATCCAGCGCGCCGGCGGGCCGCTGCCCACCGTCATCATCGGCACCCTGCCGGTGGTGATCGCGATCTGCTCGAATCTGCGCGATCACCGGCGCGACGGCCATCTGCCCTGGGCCCGGCTGGCGCCCTCGCTGCTCTTGATTGCCAGCGGCATCGCGCTGGTCAACCAGGTGGAGCTGGCCCAGTTGTCGGCGCAGGGCACGGCCGAGCAGCTGCGCCGCTATGCCGAGGGCGGGCTGCTGGCGGTGGCGGCGGTGGCCTGCTGGACCTGGTATCCGATCCGCAATGCCGACTGGCTGCGCGCCCACAAGGACCGCAGCCCGCGTGCCTGGGCCACGGCGCAGGGGCTGGTGACCCTGCCGATGGCGCTGGCCGGGCTGGCGCTCTTGCCGCTGCTGCAGGCCAGTGGCCTGCTGGCTGCCGACTTCGCGCTGCCGCTGGGACCACGGCCCTGGGCTTTTGTCGGCCTGATGCTGGCGGTGGGCCTGTGCGCCTCCTGGCTGGGCACGCTGTGCTGGAACGAGGCCAGCCAGCGCCTGCCGACCTCGCTGGTGGGGCAGTTGATCGTGTTCGAGACGCTGGCGGCGCTGGCCTATGCCTTCATGCTGCGCGGTGAGCCACCGCAAGCCCTGACCCTGGCGGGCATCGTGCTGCTGGTGGCCGGCGTGATCTGGGCCCTGCGGGTCCGGCCGGTCGTGACTTCTTCCTGATTCGGCCACCCTCTCAAGAGGGAAGTGCGGCGCCCGGGCCACAGCGGGCCTGCTGGCTGCGGGTATAACCGCGAGCCACAACAGCCGGTGCGCGACAGCACCGGGCGAGGGAGCGGGAATGAGCGTAACAAGACAGATCAGGGCGGCCGGCTGGGCGCTGGCGGCGGCCCTGGGCCTGCAGGCCTGCGGCGGCGGGGGTGGATCGGCCGGCGAGCCCTTGCTGGGCGGCGGCAGCAATAACAACGGCGGCGGCGTGGTGGTGACGCCGCCCCAGCCCACCGGCCCGCTGCCCGCCAGCGAGACCCTGGCCCAGCAGTGCGCGGCCGGCAACGAGCTGGCGCCCTCGGGCCGGCGCAACAGTAGCCTGGAGGTCGAGAAACGCTGGATACGTTCCTATATGGACGAGGACTATCTGTGGCGCGAGCAGGTGCCGGCGCGCGACCCGGCCGCGCCGCGCTACAGCGGCAGCGAGGTGCAGCGGGCGCTGGCCGCCTATTTCTACGACCTGCTGACACCGCAGCTGAGCAGCAGCGGCGCCGAGCGCGACCGCTTCAGCTTCATGGTGGCCGAGAGCGAATGGCAGCGCGTGATGCAGGCCGGCGTGTCGCTGGGCTATGGGCTGGAGTGGACCCAGGCCGCCAGCACGCCGCCGCGCGGCCTGCGCATCGCCTATCTCGAGCCCGATGGCCCGGCCGCCCGGGCCGGTCTGCGGCGCGGCGACCGGCTGCTGTCGGTGGACGGCATCAGCAGCGACACCAATGATGAAGCGCAGTGGCGCCAGCTGCAGGCCGCGCTCTACCCGAGCGAGCGCGGGCGCAGCCACCAGTTCCGCTTCGAGCCGCGCGGCGGCGGCGCCGAGCGCCAGCTGACGCTGGGCGGCACGGAGATCAGCCGCACGCCGGTGCCCCAGGCCCAGGTGCTGACGGCGGCCGACGGCGCGCGGGTCGGCTATCTGGTCTTCCATGACCACAATCTGCCGGCCGAGGCTCAGCTGAGCACGGCGCTGCGTCGCTTTGGCGAGCAGGGCGTCAGCGAGCTGGTGCTGGACCTGCGCTACAACGGCGGCGGCTATCTCTTCATCGCCTCGCAGCTGGCCTATATGATCGCCGGCCCCGGGCCGACCAGCGGCCGGGTGTTCGAGCGCCTGCGCCACAACAGCCGGCGCCAGGCCGAGAACGAGGACATGGGTTTCCGCGGCCAGTCCTGCCAGCCGCAGAACGGCCAGTGCAGCCAGCAGCAGGCCCTGCCCAGCCTGAATCTGCGGCGTGTCTATGTGCTGAGCCAGTCCGGCACCTGCTCGGCCAGCGAGTCGCTGATCAACGGCCTGCGCGGCATCGATGTCGAGGTGGTGCTGATCGGCGGGCGCAGCTGCGGCAAGCCTTACGGCTTCAGCGGCCGCGAGAACTGCGGCAACCGCTATATGGCCATCGAGTTCGAGGGCGTCAATGCCAAGGGTTTTGGCGACTATGCCGACGGCTTCGTCCCCGGCGGTAGCGGCGTCGGCGCCAGCGTCAAGGGCTGCGAGGTGGCCGACGATCTGGGCCGCGAGCTGGGCGACCCGCAGGAGGGCCAGCTCGCCGCCGCACTGCAGCACCGCCTCAGCGGCCAGTGCCCGGCGCCGCAGGCCAAGATCCAGTCCCATCGGGGGGGCGAGGGCGGCCTGGCGGCACAGCTGCACAAGCCCTGGCTGCGCAACAACCGGCTGCTGGGCCAGTAGGTCCGGGCCTCAGGCGGCCAGCGGCGCGGCGTCCAGCAGCTGCTGGGCGAGTGCGCCGATGCGGCGCAGCGCGCGCGGATGCTGGGGCCCCCAGTGGCCGCCGACGCCCAGCCGGATGCAGTGCCGAAAGCGCGGGCTGGCGCTGAACATCAGGCCCGGCGCGATGCAGATGTTCTCGGCCAGGCAGGCCTCGTACAGCGCCACCGAGTCCAGCTGCGCGGGCAGCTCGACCCACAGGATGTAGCCGCCGGCCGGGTCGGTGACCCGCGTGCCCTTGGGGAAGCTGGCCGAGATCAGGCCGCGGGCGGCGTCGACCCGGGTCGCCACGGTGGCGCGCAGCTGGCGCAGCGCGGCGCCGTTGCCGGCCTGGTTCAGCAGATCGGCCAGCGCCAGCTCCAGCACGGCGGTCTGCGCGCCCGACTGCACGGCCTTGGTCTGCCGCAAGACCTGACCCCAGCGGCCGGCCTCGACCCAGCCCAGGCGCAGGCCCGGGGCCAGGGTCTTCGAGAAGGAGCCGCAGATCATCACATGGCCGCTGCTGTCGAAGGCCTTGACGGCGCGGCGCCGGTCTTCCTGCTCGGACAGCTCGTTGTAGAGCACGTCCTCGATCAGGGCCACATCGTGCTGCGCCACCAGCTGGGCCAGGCGGCGGCGTTCCGGCACCGGCATGCTGGCGCCCAGCGGGTTGGACAGGGTGGGCACGACCAGCACCGCCTTGACCGGCTGGGTCTCCAGCGCCAGCTGCAGCGCGTCCAGCGAGATGCCGTGGCGCGGGTGGGTCGGGATCTCCAGCGCGCGCAGATGCAGGCTTTGCAGGATCTCCAGGAAACCGTAGTAGCAGGGCGATTCCAGCGCCACCACATCGCCAGGCCTGGTGACGCTCTTCAGGCACAGGCTGATCGCCTCCATGCAGCTGTTGGTCATCACGATATCGTCGGCATGCAGCTCGCAGCCCAGGCCCAGCGCATGGCGGGCGACCGCGCGGCGCGCGGCCTCCATGCCGGGGCCCGAGGGGTAGCGGCACAGCAGGTCGCGATGGCGCAGCACCGCGCGCGCCAGCGCCCGGCGCACCCGTTCCTGGTCGAACAGCTCGGGGCCGGGGCAGGCGGCGCCGAAGGAGATGATGTCGTCCCGGGTCGAGAGCTGCAGCACCTGCTGGCCCAGCTGGTCGAGCCGGACCGCGCGCGAGCGGCTTTCGGGCCGTGAGGCCTCGGGCTCGGGCAGGCGCGGCGGCCGGCTGGAGACGAAGTAGCCGGAGCGTGGCCGCGCCTCGATCAGCCGCGCGTCCTCCAGCCAGCGGTAGGCCTGGACGGCGGTCGACTGCGACACGGCCTGGCTGGCCGCCAGCTCGCGCACCGAGGGCAGGCGCTCACCGCGCTTGAGAGTGCCGGCGCGGATCGAGCGGGCCAGGCGTTCGGCGATTTGCAGGTACAGCGGGTCCATCGCCCGATTCTGTATGGTTGTCGGCGGGTCGGGCCAGTACAGATCGGGGGCAAGCCGGCCAACACAGTGACGGTCGCTGTGCTGGCTGTGCGCCCGTGTTGGGCTCCGGCTGTCGCTGGCGGGGCCGGGCCGGTCTTCCTAAGCTGGGGCCATGGACACGATCAGCACCCCACAGCGCATGAACTACCAGCAGGCGCCGCGCTGCCTGCAGCTGGGCGAGCAGCAGCAGCTGCTGCTGACGGTGCAGGCCGGCCGGCTCTGGCTGACCCGGGAGGGCGAGGCCGAGGACCGGGTGCTGGTCGTCGGCGAGGCGCTGCGCCTGTTCGGTCCGGCCCGCCTGCACCTGGGCGCCTTCGACGCCGCAGGGGCGGACTTTGTTCAGAGCTTGGGGATGCGGATGCGGCTGATCATCAGCGAACCCGACAGTGCAAACAGCAGCACCAGCGGGTGGAAGAAGAAGCCGGCGATCTCCAGCTTGCCGAACCACAGCTGATCGCCTAGCGCACCCTGGGCGGCCGCCACCCACAGCACAATCACCAGGGTCAGCGAGGTCGGGATCGGCGTGCCCTCGAAGTACTTGACCTTGTCCGAGCCGGCGCTGAGTGCCTCGGCCGTGACGTTGTAGCGCGCCAGCCGCGAGACGCCGCAGGCGACGAAGAAGACCAGGATGATGCGGTCGTACAGGCCCTGCATGCCGCAGCCGTAGGCGATGGCGGCGGGCGCGACTCCGAAGGAGATGATGTCGGCCAGCGAGTCGAGCTCGCGGCCCAGGCTGGAGCTCTGCTGGCGCCAGCGCGCGATGCGGCCGTCCAGCACATCGAACACCAGGGCCGCCGGGATCAGCGCGCAGGCGTAATAGATGTGCAGCACCTCACGGGTCTGCAGATAGGTCATCACCGCGAACAGCGCGCCCATGCCGCAGAAGGCATTGGCCAGGGTGAACCAGTCGGCGAGATGGAACTCGCGGATCATCGAAAAAGGCTTGGGGCGATTCATGCCGCAAGCATAAGCTCAGCGCGGCTGCTCGCCCTCGACCGCCGGTTCGTGGCTCGGCCACAGGGCCTTGTGCGCCAGATGGTAGGCCAGCAGATGGGGCGGCATGCGCAGCCAGTGGGAGCGCAGGTACAGCGCCTGGCGCGCCAGCTGGGCTCCGGCCGAATCGCAGCTGGCATGCAGCGGCAGCAGGGCCCGGGCGTAGCAGGCGTCCATCAGCGGCAGCAGGGCTTGCGGAGGCGCCCCGGCGCGGCTGGCGTCCAGCACCTCGGCCGGCACCGGCGTGTCGAGCAGGCGGTGGGCATAGCGCAGGGCATAGAACAAGGGCCGCTGCAGGCCCAGCGTGGCGGCACGGGCCAGCAAGCGCTCCCAGAAACCGGCGCGCTGACCGAAGTCCAGCATCAGGCCGCGCAGATCGAACAGGTCGCGGGCACCGTGCTCGAACTCGCCCTCATGGAAGAGGTGGGTGGCGCTGTGCAGCAGCATGTCCGCCGGCGCCAAGGTGAACAGGCCGGGGTAGGCCGGCAGCGCCTGCAGCTGGTCGAACAGCGCTGCCGTGTTCACTTTCAGGCGGGCGGTCTCGGGCAGGATGGCGTGGTGAAGATCCAGGCTGCTGCCGCGCCGCTCGTGGTACAGCGGCGGGATCTCATGCATCCAGCGCCGGTAGTAGCGCTGGTCGTAGTCCGAGACCTCCTGGGCCCGCCAGCCGGCCCGCAGGCAGGCCGCCTCGGCCTGATCGAGAAAGGCCTTGGGCACCAGGATGTCCACATCCGAGAACAGTCGGCCCTGTGCCATCGGCAGCTCGCCGAGCAGATAGGCCGCGCCCTTGAGCAGCACGACCGGCGCTTGCAACTCGGCCATGGCCTTGCCAATGCAGACTGCCTCCCAATGAATGGAGAGCTTCTGGCGGGCGGCAATCTGCTGGGCCGCACGCAGGTGCGGCAAGACCGCCGCAGGCACGGCGTCCAGCATGCCGGCCGACTCGAGTTCGCAGGCCAGCTTGGCCAGCAGATTGGCGCGGCGGCTCTGGCGGATCAGCAGGTCCCACTGCAGCGCGCCCAGACTGCGCACTTGTTGCGGCGCCAGCAGGATGTCGAAGACGAGGGGACGGGTACGCATCGGTTCAGGCGCCGGCCAGCGCATCAAAGGTCCGGATGGCGTCTTCGAGCGCGCTATAGCTGAACTGATAGCAGTCGCAGCTGTCGATGATGCTCTCGACAGCCCGGAAGGCGCGCTGGCCATGGATGTCGTAGTTGTAGGACTGTTCGGCCACCAGCAGAAAGGTCTGTGCCTTGCTGTGCGGCTCCAGCGTGGCCGGTGCATCGGGAACATAGCGGGGCAGGACCAGCCAGCGCAGGCGTGCTGGCTCGGTGCGGCGTCTCACGCTTTCGTCCGGCGGGCGCATCAAGGCCACCGTGCCCTTGCTGGTGTCGGCAACCGGCGTGGTGAACACGGCCTCCGGCGCAAAGCGCTGTATCACCTCGATCGAGCGGTTTTTCAGATTGACCGGGCGGGCCATGCCGTGGACCAGGCCGCTGTCCATATCGTAGAGCGCGAGCTCATCGCTGAGCAGGCGCCAGCCCCGGTTCACCAGGCCGGCACACAAGGTGCTCTTGCCCGAGCCGGGTGGCGCCGGCAGCAAGGCCGCGAGGCCGTTCTTTTCCACCACGGCGGCATGCAGGATCAGGAATTGATGACCATGCGAGGCCACGCACCAGTTCAGGCCCCATTCAAACATCACCGGGGCGTGATGCGCGGGCAGCGGCACGAAGGCCGCACGGCCATCAACGGAGAATCGGGCCTGCGGCCTGTACCAGCGACGCAGACCGGGCTCGCGCCGGACCTGCACATGAAAGTCGCTGAAGCCGTCGTCGGGCAGACAGGCAAACTCGCCGTAGAGAAGGCGCAATGCAGAGGCCGCCTCGGGCACATCGGATTGCAGCCTGGCGCTGAAGGGATGGATGTCAAGCCGCAACCGCCCGCCCGCGAGACGGTCGCGCAAGTCTTCCAGGGTCAGGGATGCAATCTTCACGAGAACTGCTCGTGCAGCAGTCCCAGTGCTTGCAGATGGCGCAGCGCGGAATGGACTCGCGAATGGGCTTCGCCGTCCTGCAAGGCCTGCGTGCCTTCGAACAGCAACCGGCTCAGCGCTTCGACCTCAAGGACATGACTATCGGCGAGTTCCAGCAGCTCGAAGGCCAGTGCATCGAGGAAATGGGTATCACCGGAAACCGGGTCGAAGACCACACCCCCGATATCACCGTCCCAGTAACGGCGAATCTGGGCAAGGCCCGACGGCAACCATCTGCTGGACAAGCGATGTGCTGGCGGTCAGACGACCAGCCAGTTGCTTTCCAGGTACTGCTTCATCTTGGCCCAACTCCAGGCCGGGGAGGTGTTGGGCAGGCCCGTCGGCACATAACGGTCCGGGCCCTGCTTGGCCATCCAGGTGACCTGATCAGCGCCTTTGTTATCGCGGAAGCAGGCTTGCAGGCGAGTCTTGTAGATGCCGGGGGTCAGCTGCATATTGAGCTTGGCCACCGTCATATAGGTTGCGAATTCGGTGGCGCCGCCGAGGCCTCGCACCGCGTCCCAGACCTTGAGGGTGTTGCTGACGCCATACAGACCGCCGGAACCGAAGAGCTGGCCGATCGTGCACTGTTCCTGGCAGTTTTGCACCGCAGTCTTGGTGACGGTGTAGCCATTGACCACGGACGAGGTCTGCTTGTAGCCGCAGTATTCGGCGAGCACCTGGAACGGGGTCTTGGAGGACACCGTCCCGTACACCGTGTTGTTGCGCCAGTGGCTCTTGGACCAAGTTTCGGAACCGGTCACCACGGCCGCGTCCATGCGCGCCTTGACGCTGGCGGCCGTCGGGACGAGTTGCTGCGAACCCCAGGCCGAGGTCGTGTTGCAGTGCCAGGCCATCACCGGCCGGCTGGCCAGGGTCAAGGTGACCGGCACGGTCGATGCACCCAGCTTGATGAAGCGACGGCGCCGAACCGCACTCAGTGCCTTGGCTGCTGCTTGAGCTTGCTCTTGTGCTTGGATGTCGTCGTTCATTTCGTTTGGCCTCTTATGCACGCCGAAGGCGCTACGCCTGCCATGGGCATGCGAACCACGGCTGCTTTTTACTGACAAGCAGTGTTCCACACAAAGCCCGGCCAGGAAAGCGGACCTTCCCCCCTGAACGAGTGGCAAGAAACCGTCACATCTCTTGCCTTAAGTTTGCGCTCACTAGCTGACCAGGCGAGCATCTTCAAGCATGGCTGGTCGCCCGAACAGATATCCCTGGGCCAGGGCGCAGCCCAGCTCCCGCAAGCGCATGGCCTCGGCCTCGGTTTCCACCCCCTCGGCCACGGCCGTCACGCCCAGGCCTTCCGCCATGCGCAGCACGGCGGTGACGATGGCCATGTCCTGGGCGGATTTGGACAGATTGCGGATAAAGCTCTGATCGATCTTCAGGCAGTCGAAGGGCAGGCGTTGCAGATAGGCCAGCGAGGAATAGCCGGTGCCGAAGTCGTCGATCGCGATCTTCACACCCAGCGCGCGGATCTGGCGCAGCCGCTCCTCGGTGACGCTGTCCTCGCCGATCAGCAGCGACTCGGTGATCTCCAGGGTCAGGTGACGGGCCGGCAGGCCGTTGTCGCGCAAGGCCTGTTCCAGTGTGATCGCGAAATCGGACTGGATCAGCTGGCGCACCGAGACATTGACATGCAGCTCGAAGTCGCTGGCCAGCCGCGGCAGCAGGCCGGCAATGTCCCGCATCGCCTGGCGCAGCACCCAGTCGCCCAGCGCCAGTATCAGGTCCGATTCCTCGGCCACCGGGATGAACACCCCCGGCGAGACCAGGCCCCGCTCGGGGCTTTGCCAGCGCAGCAAGGCCTCGACGCCATGGACGGCGCCGCTGGCCAGCTCGACCACCGGCTGGTAATAGACCCGCAGCTCCTGTTTCTCCAGCGCATGGCGCAGCTCGGTGGCCAGGCGGGCCTTCTGCACCGACTGCTCCATCATCGCCAGCTCATAGACCACGCAATGGCCACGGCCGCGGCGCTTGGCCTCGCCCAGGGCGATGCTGGCATTGCGCAGCCAGTCGCCCAGGGCCTCGCCGGGCAACGGGCCGCCGACCGCGCCGACCGAGGCGCTCATCAAGACCTCGTCCTCGCCCGAGGTGAAGGGCAGCGCGAATAGGGCCAGCACCTGGGCGCCTAGCGTGGCCGCCTGCTGCTCCATCTCGGCGGGCTGCACGCCCAGGTGCAGCACCGCGAACTCGTCGCCGCCGATGCGGGCCAGCAGCAGCGGTCCGGGCAACTGGGCGCGCAGGCGTTGTGCCATCACCTGCAGCAGCCGGTCGCCGGTGGCGTGGCCGACGCTGTCATTGATGGCGCGGAACGAGTCCAGCGCGATCAGGGTCAGCACCGCCGGCCGGGGCTGCGGCCAGTCGACCTGCTCCAGCAGGCCGCGGCGCGTCAGCAACTGGGTCAGGTCGTCATAGATCAGCTGCTCGCGCATGCGCGCAAACGAGCTCTGCAGCCGTTCCGCCATCTCGTTGAAGGCCCGCACCAGCAGCGCGGTCTCGCGCAAGGCGCTGCCCTGCTCGATGGCGTTGCGTCCGCCCTCATGGCTGAGCCAGCGGCCGCGCGCCAGCAGATTGGCCGCCGCCGCCGTTTCCAGGATGGGTCGGGTGATGCGTCCTATGCCCCACAGCCCCAGCAGGATGGCCAGCACGGCGATGCCGGCCATCATCAGCATGCTGCGGGTCTGGGCCGTTCGGATCTCGCCCAGCAGGGCCGCCTCGGGCACCAGGGCCACCACCCGCCAGTCCAGCCCGCGGGTGTCGGAGTAGGGCGTGACGCGGCAGAAATACAACTCGCCCTCGTGCCGGATCGTGAAGCCGGCGCCGCTTTCGGTCGGCGCGGCGTCGATATGGGCGGCCACCGCGCGTATCAGCGGGTTGGCGCTCTCGCGCATCAGCAAGCGGGTGCCGCTGCCGGACTCGGCGAGCACCGAGCCCGGTTCGGAGTGGGCCACCAGGCGACCGTCGAGCTCGGTGATGAAGACGATGCCGCTGCCGCGCAGCGGCTCGTCGCGCAGAAAGCGGTTCAGCCCGTCGAGCTTGACATCGGCCGCCGCCACGCCCAGCCACTCTCCGTTGCGCAGCACCGGCGAGATCGCCGAGATCGCGACCTCGGCGCGCTCGTCCTTGTTGATATAGATCGACGACCAGCCGGGCCGGCCGCTCAGCGCCACCGGCCGGTACCAGGGCCGGCCACGCGGGTCATAGCCCGGGAACTCGGCCACCACCGTGCCGGGACGGTCGCCCTGATAGATGCGCAGGCTGTCCGCGGTCGCATCGTCCTTCAGCATCAGGGTGAAGTCGCCGCCGGTCTCGCGCCGCAGCCCGGCGTAATCACCGGCCTGGCTGCCGAAGCTGAGCACGCTGAGCTGCTGCTGGTCGGCGAACAGCTCGCCGTAGACGCCGCGCAGATAGCGCTGGATCGCGTCCATGTCGCCGGGCTTGTAGAGCCCGTGCCGCGCGATCGCGTCGGCCACCATCAGCTGGGTGCGAAAGGGCTCGTCCAGGAACAGCGCCAGGCGGTTGCGCGAGCTGGCCGTCAGCGAATCCAGCAGCCGGCTGCTCTCCTGATGGATCAGCTGCTCGATCTGACGCTGCTGGGTCAGCGCCTGCAAAGCCACCGTGCCGGCAAACAGCAGCACAAAGGGCACGGCGATCGCGGTGCGCAATGTGGGGCGGTGGGTCAGGAAACGCATCGGCGGGATTATCCGGGCCGGTGCCCGGCGCCGCGCGGGGAACTGGGGGTGGTTTTCCCGCCTGCTCAGAGCTGGGGTGCCTTGAAGCTGTCGCAGGCGCCGAGTTCGCCGGCCTCCAGCCCGCGCTTGAACCAGCGCACGCGCTGGGCGCTGCTGCCGTGGGTGAAGCTCTCCGGCACCACGGTGCCCTGGGACTGGCGCTGCAAGGTGTCGTCGCCGATCTTGGAGGCGGCGTTCAGCCCTTCCTCGATATCGCCGGCCTCCAGCCAGGCCGCGCCGCGCTGCGAATGGTGGGCCCAGACCCCGGCCAGGCAGTCGGCCTGCAACTCCAGCCGCACGCTCAGCGCGTTGTACTCGCGCTGCGAGACCCGGCCGCGCGCCTGGTCCAGCTTGGCCGAGATGCCCAGGATGTTCTGCAGATGGTGGCCGACCTCATGGGCAATCACATAAGCCTGGGCAAAGTCGCCGGGCGCACCGAGGCGCTCGCGCAAGGTGGTGTTGAAGCTCAGGTCGATATAGACCTTGTGGTCGCCCGGGCAGTAGAACGGGCCCATCGCCGCCTCGCCGACGCCGCAGGCGGTCTCGCTGCGGCCGCTGAACAGCACCAGCTTGGGTGGCACATAACGCTGCTGGCGCTGGGCGAAATACTGGCCCCAGACATCCTCGGTGTCGGCCAGCACCACCGCGACGAAGCGGCCGGCCGGGTCTTGCGGCTTGGCTGCCGGCACCGCATCGCGGCTCTCGGCCGGCTGCGGCAGGCCCGCGCCACCACCGTCCAGCAGGCCCAGCACCGTCATCGGGTTGATGCCGAAGGCCCAGGACGCCAGCAGCGCGATCACGATGCCGCCCAGGCCCAGCCCGCGCCCGCCGCCCAGGCGGCGTGGACCGGGGCTGGCGCCGCGCTGGTCTTCCACGTTGTCGCTTTCGCGCCGACCGTCCCATTTCATAGTGCGCCCTCAGGTTTGCTGCCGTGGCTGCCGATGTTACGGTCTGGGCACTGGAAAAAAGGAAATGAATGAGCGCAGGCCAAGCGCCCGACTCCTTGGCTGAGGTCTTGCTGAGTTTGCAGCAGGACAGTCAGCTGCTGCTCGCGCTGTTCGATGAGCGCGATGTGCTGCGCCATGCCAACACGGCCTTCCGCCATGCCTACAAGGCCGAGCCGGACGGGCGCCTGGTCTGGGCCGAGATCATGCGCGCCAACCATGCGCTGAGCCAGGGCGCCATCATCGAGGCCGACGATATCGAGGCCTGGCTGGCCTCGGCGGCGACACGGCGCGGCAAGCTGCCCTGGCGCGCCTTCGAGGTCGACCTCTGGGACGGGCGCTGGGTCTGGGCCACCGAAACCGTCCATGCCAATGGCTGGCTGCTGTTCGTGGCCAGCGACATCACCGGGCTCAAGCAGGAGAGCCGGGCGCTGCGCCAGGCCCATGTGAAGGCGCTGCGTGCCTCGCAGACCGACGCGCTGACGGGGCTGAGCAACCGCCGCCACAGCCTGCAGCAGCTGCAACAGCTGCTGACGCAGAGCGAGTCCTGGCCGCTGTGCGCGGTGATGCTGGACCTCGACAATTTCAAGCGCATCAACGACGAGCTGGGCCACGCGGCCGGCGACCTGGTGATACGCGACTTTGCCCGCCAGCTGCAGGCCAGCATTCGCCGCGAGGACGGCTGCGGCCGGCTCGGCGGCGAGGAATTCGTGCTGATGCTGCCGAACGCCGGCCGGGGGCAGGCGGCCGCTATCGTCGAGCGCCTGCTGGCCCGGGTGCGGCAGGCGCGGCCGTTGCCGACCGAGCGCGGCTACACCTGCTCGGCCGGCCTGGCCGAGGCGCAATGGGGCGAGACCGCCGAAGCCCTGCTGGAGCGTGCCGATGCGGCCCTGTACCGGGCCAAGGCGGCCGGGCGCGACCGCCTGGACATGGCCGACTGACTAGAGCTGCGCGCGCAGCCAGGCTTCGGCAGCGTCGAGGCGCTCGAAGGCGGCGAAGCGCCGTCCGTGGCGGGCGTAGATCTTGGCAAAGATCGGCAGCATCAGCTCGCGGCCCTCGACCTCGGGGGCGGCCACATAGGCCACCGCCAAGGGGGCGGTCTTGGCCTGGCTCATGGCCTGCAGGAACTCCTCGAAGCAGGCCAGCGCGTCGGGCGAGGCCATCAGGCTTTGATGCATCACCAGGATGTCGCCAAAACGGCCGCCGATCGGCACGCTGGCGAACAGATCCCGCATCGCCAGCCCCATCGCCAGCACGCCTTCGCGGTTGAAGGGGCCGCTGGCCTCGAGCCGCACGATCGAGCCCTCGGCCCAGATGTCGACCTGGCCGTGCGGTCGGAAGATGCCGGTGGCGAAGGCGGTGCTGGTGCGTTTGGACTGCTCGGTGTTCACGGCCGGCATGGTAGCCGGCCCGGCTAGATGGCGTACCAGAGCGCGGCGAAAAAGTGACAGGCGGACCCGCCCATCACCAACAAATGCCACACAAAATGCGCATAGCGCACGCGGTGGTCGAGCAGAAAGACCAGCGCGCCGACGGTATAGGACAGCGCGCCGGCCACCAGCCAGCCTATGCCGGCAGCCGGCATGCGCGGCAGCAGCGGCACCAGCGCGGCCAGCACCAGCCAACCCATCGCGACATACAGGCCGGTCGACCACAGCGGATGGCGCAGCCGGTCCATCAGCTTGGCCGCCACCCCCAGCGCCGCGCAGGCCCAGACGGTGCCGAACAGCGACCAGTCCCAAGGCCCCCGCAGCGCCCCGAGCGCAAGAGGCGTGTAGCTGCCGGCGATGAAGAGGTAGATGGCCGCGTGGTCGAGCCGGTTCACCCAGCTCTTGGCCCGGCCCTCGGGCAGCGCATGGTAGAGCGCCGACACCAGGTAGAGCAGGATCATCGTGGCCGAAAACACACTGGCCGCGACGACCTTGCGCGCCGAGCCCTGCTGGGCGGCGAAATATGTCAGTATGGGCAGCGCAGCCACGGCAAGCAAAAAGCCCAGACCATGACTGATGCAGTTGGCGAGCTCCTCGCCGAAGCTCTGGGCCCGCGCTTTGATCGGCTGTTCGTTCATCTCATTGTGGATGCTCGCCGCGAACCGATGGCACCTTGATGACAAGCCCGAGCCCTTTTCGTCGCGATGGCAAGCAGCGCCGGCGCTCGCTGCTGGGCCTGGGTCTGGCCGGCCTGCTCGGCGGCGCCCGGGCGCAGGAGCGCCTCACCGTGCTGCTGGAGGAGTTCGCGCCCTACTCCTTCACCGATGCCCGGGGTCAGGCGGCCGGCTATGCGGTGGAGCTGGCGCGCGAGCTGCTGACGCGGGCGCGGATCGCGGGCGATTTCGAGTTCAGCTCCTGGCCCCGCGTTTCGCGCCGTGCCCAGCTGCAGTCCAATGTGCTGCTGCCGGCCATCGTGCGTCTGCCCGAGCGCGAGGCGCAGTTCCACTGGGTGGCACATATCTCGGTGCGCCAGGGCTGGCTCTATCGGCTGCGCTCGCGGCCCGATGTGCAGCCGCGCGATCTCGACATGGCGAAGGCCTATCTGACCGCCGTGATCAAGGACGATGTGTCCGAGCGAGAGCTGGTGGCGCTGGGCTTCTCGCTCGACCAGCATCTTGATCGCAGCGCCGACTACGACATCATGTTGCGCAAGTTCTTTGCCGGCCGCAGCCAGCTGCTCGCGCTGAACCGGGTGCTGGCGCCGGAGCTGCTGCGCCGCCATGGCCATGACCCCCAGCTGATCGAACCGCTGCTGAAGTTCTCGGAGTCGCGGCCCTCGATGGCGCTGAGCCTGCCCAGCAGCCCGGCGCTGGCCCAGCGCCTTCGGCTGGCCTGGGAGGGCATGCGCCGCGACGGCACGGTCGCGGCGCTGGCGGCACGCTACGGCATGCCGCTGCCCGACTGAGGCCGGGCGCCGGCGCCGTCAGGGCATGCCCAGGGCCTGGACTAGCGCCTCGGTGGCCTCCAGATTCAGGCGCAGCGACTGGCCGGCCTTGAGCTTGTCGCGGAAGCCGTAGAAGACCTTGCCGCCGCGTTCGACGAACAGGCGCTCGAAGCCCAGGCCGGCGGCCTGCGGCGGCAGCTTGGCCAGGCGCAGCACACGCGCATCGCCGAGGGCCTCGATGCTGTAGCTGCCGCTGCCCAGCTTGTCGCAGTTGCGCGCATGGTCGTCGCTGGCGCGCAGCGCGCAGCTCCAGTAGGTCGTGGCGTTGCCGGGGCCGAAGGAGACGCGCAGCCGGCGTAGCCCGCTGCGGTAGTAGCTGCTCGGTGCCGTGAAGGCGGCGTCGCTGACATTGCCCAGGCTCAGCGAGGTGGCGCCCCAGGCCTCGTTGCGGCTGCCGTGCACGGCCGGGTTGGCCGTGTAGCTGCAGGGCGTGCCGGGCATCGCGGCGACCAGGCTCTCCAGATCGGTGGCCAGGCTGCGCAGGCTGTCGGCGGTGGCCGCCGTCCAGCCGTCGCAGCTGGTGCGCTCGCCGGTGCGCAGGGCCTGGACATAGGTGTAGACGCGGTCGACGGCGGCCGTGCTGTAGGCATCGGGGTTGCTGAGCTCCCGGCTGTCCTGCGTGATCAGCACCGAGCCGGCCGGGAAGGGCGCCGCCAGCGCGGTGGCATAGCGCTGCGGGTCCGGACCCCAGCCGGCGAAGCTGCCCTGGCCATCGGTCGGTGGATGGGCGCGTATCTGCGTGACGATCTCGCCCATCGCGATGCCGGCGATGCTGCGCAGCGTGCGCTTGTTGCTGGACTTGAAGGCCTTGCAGTACAGGGATTCGCTGCGTCCCTGGGCGTCCCAGGGCGTCGCCTGATGCGCATGCTCGGCCGGGCAGTCGAACCACTCGCTGCCGGTCCAGAACACCTGGTTGCGCAGCCAGTTCTTGCGGCCCTCGCCGAGGCGGTTGACGCCGAACTCCTGATGGTTCTTCAGCACGCCATCGACCGTGGTCCGGGTTTCGCGGTACTCGGTGTAGTGGCGCAGGCCCTGGGCATCGGGTGTGTTCTGCGCGGCGGTGGATTCATAGCTGCGGATGTAGTAGTTGCCGGCATCGCTGAAGGTGAACCAGCGCAGCGACAGGCCGGCCTTGGGCGCCGACGCTGCCTCCTCGGGCGCGCCGGGCGCCTTGCTCTGGGCGATCAGCGTGGCGAGATTGTTCTTGCTGAGACCGGCGGCCTGCGCCAGCTCCTTGGCGGCCGCCTGCATGGCCGCCGCGCGGGCCTCGGCCGTGGCGGCGTCCTGCAGTGCCGGGGCGATGGCCGCCCCCATCAGCTCGGGCAGCAGGGCCAGCAGGCGCTTGTTGATCTCGGCCTCGATGTCGGCCGCGCTCAGCGCATTGCCGGTGCTGTCGGTGGCGCCGGCCGTGTCGCCGAGCTGCTGTTGCTTGGCGAGCACCAGCAGGCGGGCCAGATCGGCTGCCAGCTTGGCGCCGGCATCGCTGCTCTGGCTGAAATCGCCCAGCAGCGGGGTGTCGATGCTGAGCTGCTGCAGCAACGCCTGCTCGGCCGCTTCGGTGCTGCTGCCGCTGCTGGCGGCCTGGATCTGCACCAGGGTGCTCAGCGGCGAGACCACGCTGCCGGCATCGGCCGGTGCCGTCATCATGAAGGCCGTGGACACCGGGCCGTGGTCCTTGTCGATCGCGTCGGTGCCGATCTGGGCCAGCACCACATGGCGGCTCATCTCGGCGCTGGGCACCTTCAGCACGACACGGCCCTCGGCGTCGCTGCGCCCCTGGACCTCGTCGCTGTCGCAGCGGCTGTTGCCATTGGCATCCAGGCAGACCAGCGCATGCTGGATCGGCCCGTCCAGCACGCGGACGCTCATGTCGGTGGTCTGCGCCACGGTGGGTTCGGGATCGGAGTCGCTGCCGCCGCCGCAGGCGATCAGCGCGGCGGCGGCGATCAGGCCCGGGCTCAGGCTGCGGAGGCCGGGTGGCGAGGAGAAGCTGGGCTTGGACATGGGGAGCTCCCTTGGCGTGAGTGGACGATGGGGTGTGGGCTTGCGCCACGTCCAGACACTAGACAGCCGGGTCAGCGTTCTCGCCCCCTCGATAGGGGGCGACATCGAGCAGGCCTCATGAAAGCATGGGACGCATGAAACACGCTGCCGACATGGCCAAGCTGCGCACGCTCGCGGCGATGGGCCTGACCGCGGAGGCCTTCATCCCGGCCCTGCTGGAGCTGCTGCATGGCCTGATCCCGTCCGACCGCAATCTGTTCGACTGGACCGATGCGCGCGGGCGCCTGCTGCGCTACTACTTCGAGGGCGATGTCGACCACGAGATCAACCGCCACTACTTCGAGGCCTTTCACAACCGGCGCGAGGCCGAGGTGATGATGCCCTTCCACGAGGCGGTGACCAGCGGCGTCGTCGTGCACAGCGCCGAGCGCCTGGACAGGCCCGAGTTCTTCCGCTCGGCGCTCTACAACGAGATCTGGCGGCCGCAGCGCCTGCACACCCGGGCCGAGGCGGTGGTGCGTGGCGTCAGGGGCGAGCCGCTGGGCTCACTGGTGCTCTACCGCGGCCCCGGCGAGCGCAAGTTCAGCCGCGCCGAGGAGGCCTTGCTGGCGCGAGTCGTGCCCTATGTCGCGCGCGGCCTGCAGGCGCCGACGGCCGAGCTCGGTGGCATCGACTATGTAGCGCGCCGCGACCGGCGGGGCATTCTCTGTCTGGGTGCCGACGGCGAGCTGCTGCATCTCTCACCCGAGGTCTTGAAGCTGCTGCTGCTCTCGCATGGCGGGGTCACGCCCGAGAACGCCAGCGTCAGCCCCAGGCGCGAGCACTTCCCGAGCTTGACGGCGCTGTGGGAGCAGCACCGGCGCAGCCCCGGGTTGAGCCGGCCGGGCACCAGCTTGAGCGTCGAGAACGCCTGGGGGCGTTTTCTGTTCGAGAGCTGCCCGCTGCAGACCCTGGGCCAGGATCGGGCCCCGCTGCTGCACATCACGGTGCAGCATCACGAGCCGCAGGGGCTCGCACTGCGCCGCGTGCTCGACAATCTGGCGCTGACGCCGACGCAGAAAGACGTCTGCCTGCTGCTGCGCACCGGCCACTCGCAGCTGGAGATCGCCCGGCTGATGGCCGTGTCGCCGTCCACCGTGGCCGACCATGTCAAGAAGATCTATGCCCGCCTCGATGTGCATTCGGTCCATGAGCTGGCCGGGCTGATCCAGCGCCTGGTCGGCACGGCGTAGCGGTGCGCTATTCCTCTTCGCCCAGAAAACCGCCGCTCTGGTGTGCCCACAGCCGCGCATACAGGCCGCCCTGCGCCAGCAGCTCGGCATGGCTGCCCTGCTCGACGATCTCGCCGCCGTCCATCACGATCAGCCGGTCCATCGCGGCGATGGTCGAAAGCCGGTGCGCGATCGCGACCACGGTCTTGCCCTGCATCAGCCGGTAGAGGCTGGTCTGGATGGCCGCCTCGACCTCGGAGTCCAGCGCGCTGGTGGCCTCGTCGAGCAAGAGGATGGGCGCGTCCTTCAGCATCACGCGGGCGATCGCGACGCGCTGGCGCTGGCCACCGCTGAGCTTGACGCCGCGCTCGCCGACATGGGCGTCATAGCCTTTGCGGCCCTTGGGGTCGCTGAGGCTCAGGATGAACTCATGGGCCTCGGCGCGCTCGGCGGCGGCGATCATCTGCGCATCGCCGGCCTCGGGCCTGCCGTAGAGCAGGTTGTCCCGCACCGAGCGGTGCAGGAGGCTGGTGTCCTGCGTGACCATGCCGACCTGCGCGCGCAGACTGTCCTGCGTGACGCCGGCGATGTCCTGGCCGTCGATCAGGATGCGGCCCTGCTCGATGTCATAGAGCCGCAGCAAGGTGTTGACCAGGGTCGACTTGCCGGCGCCCGAGCGGCCCACCAGGCCGATCTTCTCGCCCGGCTTGATGGTCAGATCCAGGTTCTTCAGCACCGGCTTCGTGCCGCCGTAGGCAAAGCCGACCCGCTCGAAGCGGATCTCGCCACGGCTGACCTGCAGCGGCTTCGCATCGGCCCGGTCGCGCACGCTGACACTCTTGGACAGGGTGCTGATGCCGTCCTGCACGGTGCCGATGCTCTCGAACAGCTCGGCCATCTCCCACATGATCCAGTGCGAGATGCCGTTCAGGCGCAGCGCCATCGCGGTGGCCGCCGCCACCGCGCCGACCCCGACCTGGCCCTGCATCCACAGCCACAAGGTGACGCCGGCGGTGCTGGCGATCAAGAGCATGCTCAGTACATGATTGATCACCTCGAAGCCGCTGATCAGCCGCATCTGGCGGTAGGCGGTGGCCAGGAACTCCTGCATCGCGCCGCGCGCGAACTGGGCCTCGTGCTGCGAGTGCGAGAACAGCTTGACGGTGCCGATATTCGTGTAGGCATCGGTGATGCGGCCGCTCATCAGGCTGCGCGCATCGGCCTGCTCGCTGGCGGCCTTGCCCAGGCGCGGCACGTAGTACCACAGCGCGATCAGGTAGAGCAGCAGCCAGCCCAGGAAGGGCAGCAGCAGCACGGCGTCGAAGCCGCCGACCACGGCCATCATCGTGACGAAGTAGATCGTGATGAAGACCAGGATGTCGGTGACGATCAGCCAGCAGTCGCGCACCGCCAGCGCGGTCTGCATCAGCTTGGCCGAGACCCGGCCGGCGAACTCGTCCTGGTAGAAGGACAGGCTCTGGCCGAGCAGATGACGGTGGAAATTCCAGCGCAGCCGCATCGGGAAATTGCTCGACAGGCCCTGGTACTTGCTGATGGCCTGCAAGGCGATCAGCAGCGGGCTGCCCAAGAGGATGGCTGCCAGCAGCAGCAGATTGGCCTTCTCCTGCTCCCACAGCTTCTCGGGCGGCACGGCGGCCAGCCAGTCAACCACCGAGCCCAGCATCGCGAACAGCAGGGCCTCGAAGGCGCCGAAGGCGGCGGTCAGCGCCGTCATGCCGATGATCAGCGGTCGCATGCCCTGGGTGGCGGCCCAGACAAAGGGGAAGAAGCCGGCGGGCGGCTGCGGTGGCGGCGTCTGCGGATAGGGGTCGACGCGTTTTTCAAACCAGCTGAACAAGGGGATACCTGCGGGGTGGGGAGTCAGCCGGCAAGCGTAGCGCAGCCCTGCTGCCAGGCGATGTCAGCAAGCGGCGAATGGCAGAAGAGGCCGCATCGGCGGCCTCTTGCTGGGATCGGTGGGCGTCAGCGCGGGTCAGCGCGGCAGGGGCAGCGGCCTGCCTTGCGACTGCGCCGGTGCGGGCACCTGCAGGATGGCGGCCAGCGTCGGCGCGATATCGGCCACCTCGACGCGCTGCTTCACCTCGCCGCGGCCCACCCAGGCCGGACCCCAGGCGAGGATGGGTACCTGGGTGTCGTACTCATAAGGCGTGCCGTGCGAGCTGCCGCCGCCGCGCGAGCTGTAGAGCCAGTTGGGCTTGACGACGATCTGCAGCGGCGCGGCGATGTCCGGGTGCCAGGACTTGCGCATCGCGGCCAGATAGGGGGTCTGGGTGTCGCTGCCCTGCATCTGGTCGAGCGTGAAGACATCGGCCACGCCGTCGACCTGCAGCAGCAGCTTCTTGGCTGCGGCATACACATCGGCCGACTTCAGGCCGCGGGCCTTGATCGCCCTCTCGTCGAACAGGAGGCCGGCAGCCGAGTAGCCGCGCGCCAGCTTGGGCTCGCCGAACTGCTTGGCCAGCTCGGCGTTGAGCCAGCCCAGGGTCAGCGCCGGGTTGATGCGATCGGCATCCTTGCCCTGGCTCTTGGCCCACTCGGGCGTGTCGGCGAAGCCGTGGTCGGCGGTCAGCATCGCGACATAGTTGCCGGCGCCGACCTTGGCATCCAGATACTGGAAGAAGGCTTGCAGATAGCGGTCCAGATGCAGCAGATGGTCGTGCGAGAGGCGCGACTCGGGGCCGAAGGCATGGTTGATGTAGTCGTGGCTGGACAGGCTGACCGAGAGGATGTCGGTCTTGTCGTCGGCGCCCAGCTGTTCGCCCTCGATCGCGGCGCGGGCGAAGGCCAGCGTGATCTCGTCGCCGAAGGGCGAGGGGACGATGTTGGCGTAGAACAGCGGGCCGGGTTTCTCGTGCTTGTCGCCGATGACGGCCGGCAGCTGGTTGCCGTTGCCGCCGCTGCTCTGCCAGGGCTGGCCATCGGGCACCGAGCGGGCATAGGCGGACTCGGGCAGGAGCGGCGTCCAGCTCTTCTTGAAGAAGGCATCGGCCGGCTTGGCGGCGTTGAAGCCGCTGACCCAGGCCGGATGGGCAGCCATGTAATAGGTGCTGGAGGCAAACTGGCCGCTCTCGCTCATATACATATAGGCCTGGCCCTTGTGGCCGGCCGGCAGGATGGCGCCGCGGTCCTTGCCCGAGATGCCGATCACCTTGGACTCGGGCTGCAGGCCGCGCAGCACATCGCCGACCGTCTCGACCTTGTAGTTCTTCGGGCTGGTGCCGGCCAGCGGCGCGGTCTTGTGGCCGATGTACTGGTGGGCGCTGTCGCCGGTGCAGTAAACCGTCTCGCCGGTCTCGCGGTCGCGCCATTCATTGCCGATGATGCCGCTCTTCTGCGGATAGGCGCCCGACAGCATCACCGCATGGCCGGCCGCGGTGACCGTGTGGCCATGGCCGTAGTGGGCGTTGGCGAACCAGGCGCCGCGATCCAGGAAACGCTTGAAGCCATCGGGCTGCAGCTGGTCGCGGTAGCTCAGCACCTGGCGCTGCGGCAGGCCGTCGACCACCAGGAAGACGATCAGCTTGGGCTTGCCGGCGACGGGTGCCAGGCTCGGTGGGCCGCTGGCGCAGCCGGCCAGCAGAGCGGCGCCCAGCGCGCTCAGCAGCAGGGCGCGACGGGTGGGGGTTGCTGTGTTCATGGGCGTACTTCTTGTTGCGTGTCGGGACGAGGCGCGAGCTTAAGCTGCGCGGCTTCCGGACGGTGCCGGCGCGGCCCCGGGGTTTCCCGAGCTGTGCGGCCCGCGACCCATTAATAAGTGGGCCGGACCCGCATCACTGCAGGCCCGGCCTCTTTCTAATTGGCAGTGCGTCGGCGCACTGCTGCGGCTGGGGTCTTGTTGAACATCTCGGCTGGCTTGCCGGCCGGCCCTTGTGGGCTCTTGGCTGCTGGCTGGCGCGACCCCTTGCCGCGCGGTCTTCCCCTCCTAGGGATGGGCGCTATTCTGGGCACGGCTTGTTACGGTTCTCTCCACATTTGCCCTTGTTTGGGCGTTTGTCGCACAACTGGAGAGGGTGTGGTCTGCTCCCGGCGGCTCAGCCCAGGGCCTCGTCCAGCACCTCGACCCAGTGCCGCACCGGCGTCGCGCAGCCCCCCTGCAGATGCTGGATGCAGCCGATATTGGCCGAGACGATGGTATCGGCCTGCAGCGGCGCCAGGGCCTTGAGCTTGCGATCACGCAGCTGCTTGGACAGCTCGGGCTGCAAGACCGAATAGGTACCGGCCGAGCCGCAGCACAGATGGCTGTCGCTGGGCGCCAGATTGATCGTGAAACCCAGCTCGCGCAGCGCGCCCTCCAGGCCACCGCGCAGCTGCTGGCCGTGCTGCAAGGTGCAGGGCGGGTGGTAGGCGAGCTTCGGGTGGGACTTGGTCTTCAGCCGCGCCTTCAGCGGCGCCACCAGCTCGGGCAGCAGCTCGCTGAGGTCCCGGGTCAGCGCGCTGATGCGCTGCGCCTTGTCGCGGTAATCGGGGTCATGGGCCAGCGCATGGGCGTACTCCTTGACCGTGACGCCGCAGCCGGAGGCATTCATCACCAGGGCCTCAACCTTGCCGGCCCCGGTCAGCCCCTCGACCAGCGGCCACCAGGCGTCGATATTGCGGCGCATATCGGCCAGGCCGCCTTCGTGATCGCTCAGATGGCTGCGGATCGCGCCGCAGCAGCCGGCACCGTCGGCCACCAGGGTCTGGATGCCGGCGGCGTCGAGCACGCGGGCGGTCGCGCTATTGATATTGGGCATCATCGCCGGCTGCACGCAGCCCAGCAGCATCAGCACCTTGCGCTTGTGGCTGCGGGTCGGCCAGTCGTGGGCACGGGCCGGGGCCTTGGCCGGCAGCTTGTCCTTCAGCGCGGCCGGCACCAGCGGCCGCAGGGCCTGGCCCAGCTTCATCGCCGGCTTGAACAAGGGCGAGGTCAGGCCCTCCTTCAGCAGCCAGCGCAGGGCGCGCTGCCGGCGCGGCCGCTCGACCTTGGCCTCGACGATGTTGCGGCCGATCTCGAGCAGATTGCCGTACTGCACGCCGGAGGGACAGGTGCTCTCGCAGTTGCGGCAGGTCAGGCAGCGGTCCAGATGCAGCTGGGTGCTGGCGGTGGGCGTCGCGCCCTCCAGCACCTGCTTGATCAGATAGATGCGGCCGCGCGGGCCATCAAGTTCGTCGCCCAGCAGCTGGTAGGTCGGGCAGGTCGCGGTGCAGAAGCCGCAGTGCACACAGCGCCGCAGGATCTCCTCGGCCTCGCGGCCTTCGGGCGTGGACTGGAACTCGGGGGCGAGATTGGTCTGCATAAAAGCTCGGAATGGGTGTCAGGTCAGGCGTGCCGCCAGCGGCATCAGCAAGGCCGCCAGCAGCACCTGCAGGCTCAGCGCCAGGCCGGCATAGGCGCCGGCGTCGGGATGGACCTGCAGCGCGCGGGCCGCGCCGATGCCGTGCGAGGCGGTGCCCAGCGCAAAGCCGCGCGCCTGCGGCAGCGTAATGCCCAGCAGGTCGAACAGGTACTTGCCCAGCAGCGCGCCGGTCAGCCCGGTCAGCACAGCCAGCACGGCGGCCAGCGCCGGGATGCCGCCCAATTGCTCGGCAATGCCCATTGCCACCGGCGCGGTCACCGATTTGGGCGCCAGCGAGCGCAGCAGCTCGGGCGGCAGGCCCAGGGCCCAGCCGATCAGTACCGCGCTGCCGGCCGCTGCGGTGCCGCCGGCCAGTGCCGCGATCAGCACCACGCCCAGGCGCCGGCGCAGCTCGGCGCGCCGTTGCCACAAGGGCCAGCCCAGCGCGACGACCGCCGGGCCGAGCAGGAAGTGGATGAATTGCGCGCCGGAGAAATAGCGCGGATAGGGCGTGCCGCTGAGCATCAGCAGGCCGGCCAGCGTCACGACGGTCCACAGCACCGGGTTGGCCCAGGGTGCATGGCCGCTGCGTTGGTAAAGCGCCAGCGCCAGCAGATAGGCGCTCAGCGTCAGGGTCAGCCCGAACAGGGGCGTGGCCGACAGATAGACCCACAGCTCGACGAAACTGTTGCTCATCGCTGAGCCTCGCGGCCGCGGCTCAGCAGCAGTTGCAGCACCGAGGCGCTGACCGCCAGGCCGATCAGGGTCGAGCCCAGCACGGCCAGTGCCAGGCGCGGGCCGTGGGTGGCGATCAGGTCCAGATGGGTGATCACACCGACGCCCACCGGCACGAACAGCAGCGATAGATGGGCCAGCAGGCCCTCGGCGGCCGCCTGCACCGGCGCATGCGTGATCGGAAGGCGCAGCAGCAGCATCAGGATCAGCATGCCCAGCACCGGGCCGGGCAGGCCCAGGGCCAGCACGTGCGTCAGCAACTCGCCGGCCGATTGGCAGAGCAGCAGAATCGTCAGGCCGCGCAAGGCATCCATGGTGGCGGCCTCAGAGGTCCGGGTAAAGCCGGCCGGGGTTGAACAGGCCTTGCGGGTCGAAGGACTTCTTCAGCTCGCGATGGATGCGCAGCAGCGGCGCCGACAGCGGCGAAAACACGCCGGGGCTCTTGTCCAGCGCGCGGAACAGCGTCGCATGGCCGCCGGCCGCCGCCGCGGCCTCGCGCACCTGGGCCGGCGGCTGCGCGCTGGTGACCCAGCGCTGCGCACCGCCCCATTCGACCAGTTGCTCGCCGGACAGATGCAGCACCGGCGCGGTCTGCGGCAGCGACAGCCGCCACAGCCGCGCGCCGCCCTGCACCGCGCGCTCGGCGCCCTGGAAGAACTCGTCGCTCTGGTCGCGCAGCCCTTCCCAGAAGGGCAGGGCCAGGTCTTGCGGGATGGTCTCGCCGCCCAGGCTCCGGACGGCCGCCGTCACCGCCGCCTGTGCGCCGGCCAGGCGCAGGATCAGTGCCCCGTCCCAGCAGGCGCTGGCCTGGATGGGCAGGGGCTGGCCGCCCCAGCGGTTCAGTTCGCGCAGGGCCCGGGCCTGGTCCATCTCGAAGCGCAGCGTGGTGCTGGCCACCGGACGCGGCAGCACCTTGATCGAGACCTCGGCGATCAGGCCCAGCACGCCCAGCGAGCCGGCCATCAGGCGCGAGACGTCGTAGCCGGCGACATTCTTCATCACCGTGCCGCCGAAGCTCATCGCCTCGGCGCGGCCGTTGATCAGGGTCAGGCCGAGGATATGGTCGCGCACCGAGCCGGCCGTGGCGCGTGCCGGACCCGACAGCCCGGCGGCCACCATGCCGCCGACGGTCCCCTGACCATGTGCGCTGCCCCGAAATCGCGGCGGCTCGAAGGCCAGATGCTGGCCCTGCTCGGCCAGCAGGGCCTCCAGCTCGGTGATCGCGGTGCCGGCCTTGGCCGTGACGACCAGCTCGCTGGGCTCATAGCTGGTGACGCCCGAGAAGTCGCTGATGTCCAGCGCCTCGCCGCCGGGTGGCTGGCCGTAGAAGGCCTTGCTGCGGTGGCCGTGGATCTCCAGGGTGGCGCCGCGCGCGGCGGCGTCCCTGATGCGTTCTTGCAGCTGCTGGATCGTCATCGATCAAAACCTCGGCAGTTCGGGGAAGGCCAGGAGGCCTTTCTTGACATGCATGCGGCCGTACTCGGCGCAGCGCTGCAAGGTGGGGATCACCTTGCCGGGATTCAGCAGCGAGTGCGGATCGAAGGCGCGCTTGAGCGAGAGCATCTGCTCGCGCTCCTCGGTCGAGAACTGCACGCACATCGAGCCGAGCTTCTCGATGCCCACGCCATGCTCGCCGGTCACGGTGCCGCCCAGCGCGACGCTGTACTCGAGGATCTCGGCGCCGAACAGCTCGCAGCGGTGCAATTGGTCGGGGTCATTGGCATCGAACAGGATCAGCGGGTGCAGATTGCCGTCGCCGGCATGGAAGACATTGGCGCAGCGCAGGCCGTACTTTGTTTCCATCTGCTGGATCGCCAGCAGGATGTCGGCCAGCTTCTTGCGCGGGATGGTCGAGTCCATGCACATATAGTCCGGGCTGATGCGGCCCGAGGCCGGGAAGGCGTTCTTGCGGCCGCTCCAGAACTTCAGGCGCTGGGCCTCGCTGGCGCTGACCTCGCAGCGGGTCGCGCCGCTGGCCCACAGCACCGCTTCCATGCGGCCAATCTCTTCCTCGACCTCCTCCGGCGTGCCGTCGCTCTCGCACAGCAAGATCGCCTCGGCCCCCAGGTCGTAGCCGGCGTGGACGAAGTCCTCGACAGCGGCCGTCATCGGCTTGTCCATCATCTCCAGGCCGGCCGGGATGATGCCGGCCGCGATGATATGGGCCACCGCGTCGCCGGCCTTGCGGATGTCGTCGAAGCTGGCCATGATGCAGCGCGCCAGCTGCGGCCTGGGCACCAGTTTGACCGTCACCTCGGTGATCACGGCCAGCATGCCCTCGCTGCCGACGATCAGGCTCAGCAGGTCCAGACCGGCGGCGTCCAGCGCCTCCGAGCCGAACTCGACCGCCTCGCCCTCCACCGTGAAGCCGCGCACGCGCAGCACGTTGTGCAGGGTCAGGCCGTATTTCAGGCAGTGCACGCCGCCCGAGTTTTCGGCCACATTGCCGCCGATGGTGCAGGCGATCTGGCTGCTCGGATCGGGCGCGTAATAGAGGCCGTGGGGCGCGGCCGCCTCGGAGATGGCCAGGTTGCGCACGCCGCATTGCACCCGGGCGGTGCGCGCGCTGGGGCTCAGATCGAGGATGCGGTTGAACTTGGCCAGCGCCAGGGTCAGGCCCAGTGCATGGGGCAGGGCGCCGCCGGACAGGCCGGTGCCGGCGCCGCGCGCCACCACCGGCACACCCAGGCGGTGACAGGTCTTGAGCACCGCGGCCACCTGGGCCTCGGTTTCCGGCAGGGCCACCGCCAGCGGGCGCTCGCGGTAGGCGGTCAGGCCGTCGCATTCATAAGGCACGGTGTCCTCGCCCTGCCACAGCAGGGCATGGGGCGGCAGCACCTCGGCCAAGGCGGCCACCAGCTCGGTCTGACTCTGGGCGCGTGAGGTGGCAGATGTTGCGGAGCGGGCGGCGGCGTTCAACTGGGGTCTCCTTGGCGGCCGTCAACTGTAGCTTGCGGTGCCGGCCGCAGCTTGCGTGGAAGTTCGTACTGCTTTGACCGCAGCGCAGGCTTCAGCGGGGCAGCTGGAACCACAGCTCCTTGCGCTGCAGCGGCGTGGCCGCCGGCAGTGCCGGATTGGCCAGCTGCAGCTGGCGGCGCTGGGCCAGCTGGTGCCGCGCGGCCAGCGCGCCGAACTGCTGCTGGAATGCGCGCTCGAAGCTGCCGTCGGCCTGGGCCGCCTCCAGCCCCTGGCTCAGGTCGGCATGCAGCTGCGGCCGGCGCGGGCTGACGAAGAAATACAGCGCGGTGGGGTAGCGCAGCAGCAGATGCGGCTCGATCACCAGGCCGCGGTCCGCATAGGCCTGGGCTTCGCCATCGATCTCGATGATGGAACGCGGCAGGTAGTCGACCGCGCCCTCGGCCAGCTGCGCGAACAGGCTCTGGAAATGGCTGTGCGTGCGCACCCGCAAGCCGTTGGCGCGCAGGATGGCGGTGTCGGGCCAGTCGTGCAGCTGGCCCGCGACATGGGGCGCCAGGTCCGCCAGGTCCTGCAGCGCGGCGAAGCGCTCGCGGTCGGCGGCGCGCACCAGGGCCAGACGCCAGCCGATCAGACCCCTCTCCAGCGGGATGCGGATCGGCAGCAGGCGGCGCTCGCGCTCGGCGGTGGTCATGGTCCAGAACAGATCGATGCCGGGCTCGGGCCGGGCCAGCTCCAGCAGCGAGCGGCTTTGCACCATGGGCCGGTCGCTCGCCTGCAGCCGGTAGCGGCGCTCGCAGCGCTCCAGCGCCAGCCGCAGCAGGGCCAGCACATAGCTGACCTGCGGTCCTTGCAGGGGCTCGTGCTGCGGATAGAGGATGCGCAGGTCTTCGGCGGCGGCCGCCCCGCTCAGCAGGCCCATGCCGGCCAGCAGAGCCTGCCGCCGTTTCATGAGCGCATGAACACCGTCAGCACGCCGGTGTAGCCGTAGAGATTGGCATGCGCGATCTCGCCGCCGGCGAAGAAGCCGACCAGGGGCACGTCGCCCAGGCCGTGCTGCACCCATTGCGCCTCGGCCGAGGGCGCGCCAAAGTGCGGGCCGCCGCGGCCGGCACAGCTGATGTAGAGCGCGCCGGCGATGGCCGAGCCGCCATCGGCCGGCGGCTGCTCCTCGCCCTCGGCGCGCAGCTCGGTGCAGATGCGCAGCAGATCGCGCCGCGCCGCCTCGGGGTTGCGTTCGCAAAAGCTCAGGCGCTGGCCGAGCTGCAGCTGGTCGCCGATGGCCACGCCGCGCCGGCCGGGGTCGATGCCCACCAGATGGCGCACCAGCACCTCGGCGCCGTAGCCGCGCCCGGCGGACTGTTGTGTCTTGCCGACCGGGCTGATGCCGGCCAGGGTCTTGCGAAAGCGCGGCAAGGCCTCGCGCAGCTCGCCGGGCTGGCTCAGCACCGGCAGGGCCAGGTCTTGCAGCAGGCAGTCCAGCGCCGGCTGGCCGTCCAGCTCCAGCAGCAGATTGCCGTCGCAGGCACTGATGCGGCGCTCCACGCCCAGCGGCTGGCAACCCTGGCTGACCCGGGAAAGCACCCGCAGGCCGCGCCCGAAAGCCACGCCCGAGAGCCCGCCGCGCCAGACGCCGTCGGCCAGCTGCACGCCGCCATGCCGCCCGAGCGCCAGGCCGCCAAAGGCATAGGCGCTGTCGGTCTGCGCGGCCAGCTCGGCGATCAGCTCCTGCAGATCCAGCGTCGCCGGGTCGGCATGCACCTGCAGCAGCTCGGCCGGCCAGCCGGCCAGCGGCCGGGTGCCGGAGAAGACGCGGAACTGATCGGCGGGCAGCTCGGCCAGCATCAGGGCCAGCGCCGGTTCATCGAAATACTCGACCCCGCTGGCGCAGATGCCCGGCCCGGCGGCGCCGACCCAGGCCACGCCGGGCCAGCGCTGCCGCAGCTCGGCCAGCAAGGCCTCGGCCTGCGGCGCGAAGCCGTCGCAGAAATACAGCCAGCCCAGGGTCGGCTGCAGACCGCTGGCCTGGCGCTGGGCTTCGATCTGCGCCGCCGCCAGCGCCAGCGCCATATGGGCGTCGGGGTGGGTGGCGTGGGCGTGGGCAAAGGGTTTCATCGGGGCTCAGGGTTTGCGCGGGCGGGCGGCAGGCTTGGCGGCGGCCTTTTTCTTCGCGGCCGGGCGGGTGGCGGCTTGGGTGGCGGCCTTCCTGGCCAGGGCTCCCGGCATCGCGGCGGTCTTGCGCAGGGTCTCGCCGGCGGCCTCGAAGCTCTGCTTGACCAGGGTGCCGGCCAGGTTCTTGGCGGCGTCGGTGGCGCTGTCCTTCATCGCGGTGGTGGCCAGCTGGGTGAATTGCTGGCTCAGCGCCGACCACCACTGCATCGGGTCCACGGCCGCCGGCGCGGCGGCGGGCTGCTCCTCGGGTTCGGGTTCCGGCTCGGCCTGGGCCTTCGGGGTGGCGACCTTCAGGCTGTCGCGCAGCTCGGTCAGCGGCACATTCATCGACTTCAGGGTCGACAAGGTCATGCGCTGCACCTCCAGGGCCTGGATGGTCGCGCCCAGCATGCGGGCGTTCTGCTCCAGCCAGAACTGCACGGTGCGCAGCTCCTCGATGCGTTTCTCCAGCTCCTCGGGGTTCAGGGTCGGCGCCACCCACTGGCCCATGCCGGGCAGCGCGGCGCCGGCGTTCTTGACCAGGCCCTGCAGAAAATCGAAACCGGGGACGAACTTGGTGAAGCTGTTGTCGGCCATGGAGTCTCCTGTCGGTGTTGTCCGGCCCATGGTACGCCGCAGCGCGTCCGCTGTGCCTGCTGGTTTATCAGGGCGCCTCGATGCTCAGCACGCCGTCCTGCTGGACGAAGCGCAGCCGCGACAGCAGGTCCATGCCCAGCAGCGGCGCGCCCAGATCGGGCAGCACGGTGACCGGCAGGCGCTGGGCCGAGACGCCGCCCTGCAGCGCGATATCGGCGCGCGCCCGGTAGCCCTGCACGACGCCGCCGGCCGTGTGCGAGCGCACCTGGCTCTCGGCCGTCAGGCCGGCACGCTCGGCCAGGGCCTGGGGCAGGGCGGTCGAGGTGGCGCCGGTGTCGACCAGGAAGTCCACCGTCACGCCGTTGACCTGGCCGCGCCAGTGGAAGTGACCGTCGGGTGCGCGCTTGAGCAGGATGCGGCCCTGATGCAGCTCGATGCTGCTTTGCTGGCGGCTGTGTTCGAGGCCCTTGATGCCCAGAAAGACCGCCAGCATCACCAGCAGCCAGATGGTGACCAGCTTGAGGCTGTGTGGCAGGTCCTTGTTGCTATTGCTCATGCCGCTACGATGCCACGATTTTCGGACTCGACGAGGCAAGCGATGCGCAGCATCTTCCATCTGGCTTTTCATGTGCGTGATCTGGACCAGGCGCGCGCCTTCTACGGCGGCTTGCTGGGCTGCCGCGAAGGCCGCAGCACCGCGACCTGGGTGGACTTCGATTTCTTCGGCCACCAGATCTCGCTGCATCTGGGCGAGCCCTTCGCGACCACCCGCACCGGCCAGGTCGGCGAGCATCTGGTGCCGATGCCGCACCTGGGCCTGATCCTGGCCCTGCCCGACTGGCAGGCGCTGGCCGCGCGGCTGGAGGCGGCCGGCTGCGAGTTCGTGCTCAAGCCCCAGGTCCGCTTTGCGGGCCAGCCGGGCGAGCAATGGACGATGTTCTTTCTCGACCCCTCGGGCAATCCGATCGAGGTCAAGGGCTTCGCCTCGCTGGAGTCGGTCTACGCCCACTGAGCCGGGCTGCGTTATGGTGGGGCCGTGGTGATGCCATCGCTGTACCGCGGAGGCGCCGCCCCGATGAAGGAGTGACTGCATGTCCCTGCGCCAGTTCATGGCCTCCCGACCCCTGGCCCGTGGCCTCGGTGCGATGCGCAATTCCGTCGTCTACGGCTGGGGCGAGATCGCCCGCACGCTGGGCCTGCATGAAGACCTGTACGCCCACCCGCGCCACAAGCCCTTGGCGCGGCCGGTCACCGCGGTGCTGATCGGCGCCGGCCATCGCGGCTCGATCTACGCCGACTTCGCGGCCAAGTATCCCGAGGAGATGCGCCTAGTCGGCGTGGCCGACCCGAACTCGCAGCGCATGCATAAGCTGCGGCGCCTGCACGAGCTGCCGCTGCAGCACTGCTTTTCCAGCTGGGAGCAGGTCTTCGCCCAGCCCAAGATGGCCGACGCCGTCATCATCGCCACGCCCGACCAGCTGCACACCGAGCCCTGCCTGGCGGCGCTGGAGATGGGTTATGACGTGCTGCTGGAAAAGCCGATCGCACCCACCGAGGCCGAGTGCCGGCTGATCCTCGCCAAGGCGCAGCAGGCGGGCCGCATCGTCGGGGTCTGCCATGTGCTGCGCTACACGCCTTACTTCCGCGAGCTCAAGGAGCTGCTGGACGCCAAGATGATCGGCGAGCTGATCAGCGTCCAGCATCTGGAGCCTATCGAGCATGTGCACATGAGCCACAGCTATGTGCGCGGCAACTGGCGCAGCAGCAAGACCGCCACCCCCATCATCCTGGCCAAGTCCTGCCACGACACCGACATCCTGCAATGGCTGATCGGCGACTCGGCCGACAACGTCCACTGCTTCGGCAATCTCAAATGGTTCAAGGAATCCAATGCCCCGGCCGGCAGCACCGAGCGCTGCACCGGCGGCTGCGCGGTCGAGCATGAGTGCCCGTACTCGGCGCTGCAGATCTACTACCGCGACCGCAAGCGCCTCTATGTCTTCGACCTGCCCGAGGACAAGTCCAAATGGGACGGCGTCATCATGCAAGGCCTGCTGACCAGCGACTACGGCCGCTGCGTCTACCGCATGGACAACGACCAGCCCGACCACCTGACCGTCAACATCCTGTTCAAGCAGGGCGTCACGGCGGCCTTCTCGATGGAGGCCTTTGTCTCCTACGAGGGCCGGCGCACCCGCATCATGGGATCGCTGGGCGATATCAGCGGCGATATGGAGAGCTTCACGCTGACCAGCTTCAAGACCGGCAAGCGCACCAGCTGGAGCATGAAGACCGACGCCCACGGCGGCGGCGACCACCCGATGGTGCGCGACTGGGTCCAGGCCGTCGGCCAGCAAGACCCGACCCTGTTGAGCTCATCGATCGAAGCCTCGGTCGAGAGCCATCTGATGGCCTTCGCGGCCGAGCGCAGCCGGCTGAACAAGACGATTGAGGATGTGAGGGTTTGAGGGGGCGTGAGGCAGCCCACGACCCATCGGCGATATCGTTATCGAGGCATCTCCTTGTGGATGTTCTAGAGGAACGTCGGTAGTAGTCCTTCGATTGACCCTTCGCGGCTGACAGCGTTTCGTGGTCCTCGCATTTCGAACCGTTTCCCCGAGGTGTGAGCTCCCGCCTCCCGGTGTATCGTCCGCAGCTCCACCCCAGCACGGACAACCTCTGTGAGCACACCACCCTTGACCCCGCCCTATCCGATCGGCACGCCGGGCACGCCCTGGGGCGCTGCCGAGAAGGCTGCCTGGCTGGCCCGCCAGCGGCTGCAGCGCAGCTATGCCGCGGAGGTGGTCGAGCCGCTGAAGGCCGGCTTGCCGGCGCAGGCCGAGCTGTTCCAGTACGGTTCGCTCGACTATGCCCGCCTGGGGCTGGGCGGCTACCCGCTCTATGCGCTGCGCAGCCGCGCCTGGCATGCGGATCGCCCGGTGGTGCTGGTCACCGGCGGGGTCCATGGCTACGAGACCAGCGGCGTGCAGGGTTGCCTGCAGTGGCTGAAGCACGAGTTCGGCCGCCATGCCGAGGCCGTCAATCTGTTGGTCCTGCCCTGCATCAGCCCCTGGGGCTACGAGACCATCAATCGTTGGAACCCCGACGCGCTGGACCCGAACCGGCAGTTCAAGCCGGACAGCCCGGCCGCCGAGTCGGCGCTGGCGATGGCCTGCATCGCGGCCACCTGCAGCCGCGTCGATCTGCACATCGACCTGCACGAGACCACCGACAGCGACAACAGCGATTTCGGCCCCGCCAAGGCCGCGCGCGACGGCAAGGACTTCGACTGGCATGCGATCCCCGATGGCTTCTACCTGGTCGGCGATGTCGAGCGGCCGGTGCCCGAGTTCCAGCGTGCGCTGATCGAGGCCGTGCGCCAAGTCACGCACATCGCCGAGGCCGACGAACAGGGTTGCATCATCGGCGAGCCGCTGCAGCAGCCGGGCGTGATCAACTATGCCAAGCGATCGCTGGGGCTGTGCGGTGGCATCACCGGCGCGCGCTTCGTCAGCACCACCGAGGTCTACCCGGACAGCCCGCTGGCCAGCGCGGCCCAGTGCAATGAGGCACAGGCGGTGACGATCACGGCGGCGATCGACTATTTGCGGCGCGCTTGAGCGCGGCAGCGCTGGCTGGACGTCCCGCACGCCCCTAGGCTGCATCGATGGACTCGCTGATCGCCGCTTCCGCGCGGGCGCTCGCCGCCGGTGACCCGCTCGGCGCGCTCAAGCGCGTGGCCTTGCGCGAGGATCCGCCGGCGCTGGCGCTGCGCGGCATCGCAATGGCCCAGCTCGGCGAGCACCTGCGCGCGCGCGAGCTGCTGGGCCGTGCGGCCCGCGGCTTTGGCAGCCATGAGGTGCTGGCGCGGGCGCGCTGCCGCGTCGCGCAGGCCGAGGTCGCGCTGGCGATGCGCGAGCTCGGTGGCTCGCCGCACCTGCTGACGCAGGCGGTGCTGACGCTCGAGGCCCATGGGGACCGCGCCAACGCGCTGCATGCGCGCCTGATCGGGGTGCGCCGGCTGCTGCTGCTGGGGCGTCTCGATGCGGCGGACCAGGCCCTGGCGCCACTCGATGCGCGCGGCCTGCCGCCGGCGCTGGCGGCGGTGGCCGCGCTCAGCGAAGCGGAGCTGGCGCTGCGCCGGCTGCGCACCGGCGCGGCCGAGGCGGCCCTCGATCGTGCGCAGGCTGCGGCCGAGCAGGCGCGGGTGCCGGCGCTGCAGGCCGAGGTGGCCGAGGCCAGGGCCGCGCTGCACAGGCCTGCGGCCCGGTGCTTGTCGGCGG
Organism: Roseateles cavernae; assembly: GCF_040187885.1. Classification (NCBI taxonomy): domain Bacteria; kingdom Pseudomonadati; phylum Pseudomonadota; class Betaproteobacteria; order Burkholderiales; family Sphaerotilaceae; genus Roseateles; species Roseateles cavernae. The sequence goes on along the minus strand of NZ_JBDPLH010000001.1, from coordinate 264,265 downwards.
GTACCGCGCCGCGGATGCTGCGCCTGGCCGAGGTCGAGGCGCTGCTGAGCTCGCCGGTGCTGGTGGTGGATGCCTGCCGCCGGGGCCTGCAGCTGGCCTCAGCCGAAGGCGCCTTGTGGCGGCCGCTGGCGCGCCGGCCGGTGTTGTTCGCACTGGCGCGGGCGCTGGCAGCGGCCTGGCCGGGCGATGTCGATCGCGAGGGCTTGATCGAGACGGTGTTTCGCAGCCGCGATCCCGACGACACGCACCGGGCCCGGCTGCGGGTCGAGATCGGCCGGCTGCGCGGGCTGCTCGCGCCGCTGGCCGGCATCGACGCCACGGCGCGCGGCTATGCGCTCAAGCCCAGCGACGGCCGCGCGCTGGTGCTGCTGGAGCCGCCGATCGTCGGCGAGCAGGCCGCGCTGCTGGCCCTGCTGGCCGATGGCGCGGCCTGGTCGACCTCGGCGCTGGCGCTGGCGCTGGACGCCAGCCAGCGCACGGTGCAGCGGGCGCTGGCCGAGCTTCAGGCGCAGAGCCGGGTGCGCGCCATCGGGCGGGCGCGGGCGCAGCGCTGGCTGGCGCCGTCGCTGGCCGGATTCACGACGATCTTGTTACTCCCTGCCGCGCTGCCGATTGCATAGAGTGGCTGCCAGGCGCCGAATCCCAGCGCGCCATCAGGAGAGCCCCATGACCCTCAAGACCCGTGAAGCCCGCATGCAGGCCGCCGAGATCGTGCGCGAGTACGGCCCGTTTGCCGGTGCCGACAAGATCGCCGGCGTCACCCACGACGGCCAGCACGTCTGGGCCGCCACCGGCGCGGCGCTGCTGGCCTTCGACCCCGCCAGCGGCGACTCCGTGCGCCGCCTGGACTGCCCCTGCGATGCCGGCACCGCCTTCGACGGCACCCATCTCTATCAGATCGCCGAGTCGCGCATCGACAAGATCGATCCCGCCAGCGGCCGGGTGCTGGCCTCGATCCCGGCGCCCGGCCAGGGCGGCGACTCAGGCCTGGCCTGGGCCGAGGGCAGTCTGTGGGTGGGGCAGTACCGCGACCGCAAGATCCATCAGATCAACCCCGAGACCGGCGCGCTGCTGCGCACTATCGAGTCCGACCGCTTTGTCACCGGTGTGAGCTGGGTCGACGGCGAGCTGTGGCACGGCGTCTGGGAGGGCGAGGAGAGCGAGATCCGCCGCATCGACGCGGCCAGCGGCACGGTGCTGGAGCGCCTGCAGATGCCGCAGGGCACCGGCGTCAGCGGACTCGAATCCGACGGAGCCGAGCTTTTCTACGCCGGCGGCGGCGAGAGCGGCAAGGTGCGCGCGGTGCGCCGCCCCAAGCCCGCTCGGTCCTGATCCATTTCTTCGCAGCAAGGAGCATCCCATGAGCACTGTGATGGCCGATACCGGCACCCATCCCGTCGTATCCCGCGAGCGCTGGCTGGCCGAGCGTCTCAAGCTGCTGGCCCGCGAGAAGGAGCTGACCCGCCTGCAGGACCAGCTGGCCCGCGAGCGCCGCGCGCTGCCCTGGGTCAGGGTGGACAAGGACTACCGCTTCGACACACCCGACCGGGGCCGGCGCACGCTCGCCGAGCTGTTCCAGGGCCGTCGCCAGCTGCTGGTGCAGCACTTCATGTTCGCCCCCGGCTGGGAGCAGGGCTGCAAGAGCTGCTCCTTCATGGCCGACCACCACGACGGCATGAGCGCGCACCTGGCCCAGCGCGATGTCAGCCTGCTGGTCGTCTCGCGCGCATCGCTGGCCGAGATCGAGCGCTTTCGCCGGCGCATGGCCTGGCAGTTCATGTGGGTATCCTCGCAGGGCAGCGATTTCAACCAAGACTTCGGCGTCAGCTTCACCCCGCAGCAGCAGGCCGCCGGCGCGGTCCCCTACAACTACACGCTGCAGCCCTTCCCGCACGAGGAGGCGCCCGGCATCAGCCTGTTCTATATGGACGATGTCGGCGATGTCTTCCATACCTACTCGCGCTACGGCCGTGGCGTCGAGGTGATGATGGGTACCTACCAATTGCTCGACCTGACCCCGCTGGGTCGCGGCGAAGACGGGCTCAGCTACGGCATGGAATGGCTGCGCCACCACGACCGCTACGAGCCGGACCCGCTGGCGCAGCAGCCCCGGTCGGTGGCCGGTACCTGCTGCGGCGCGGCAGGCTAGCGGAACCCGATCCCGCGCCGCTGCCTGACCTCCGGCTTGACCCGGTGCTCGCCTTCCAGCTGTGACAGGAACTCATCGGGCGTGAAGGCTTCGCCGAGGATCTCGACCTGCTGGCGCACCGCGGCGAAATCGCCCGGGGTCAGCTGGTCCAGCGCGGCGAGGCGCTCGCGCTGCTCGGTGTCGAGTTCGGCCACGCCGGCCAAACCCGCTTCATGCGCGAACATGGTCTCGCGCTGCTCGGCGCGCAGGGCCTTGAAGCGGATCTTGAAGGCGAAGCGGCGCAGCGCGGCCTCATCGAGCTCCTCGAACAGATTGGTCGTGCAGATGAAGATGCCGGCGAAGCGCTCCATGCCGGCCAGCATCTCGTTGACCTCGCTGACCTCGTAATTGCGCTCGGCCATGCGCCGGCTGCGCAGAAAGCTGTCGGCCTCGTCGAGCAGCAGCACCGCGTCTTCCTGCGTTGCGGCCTCGAACATGCGGGCCATGTTCTGCTCGGTCTCGCCGACGAATTTGCTGGCCAGATCGCTGGCCAGGCGCACCATCAGCGGCCGGCCCAAGGCCTGGGCGATGTGCTCGGCCAGCGCGGTCTTGCCGCTGCCGGGCGGGCCGTAGAAGCACAGATTGCCACGGCCGCGCCGCTGCAAGGCCTCGACGATGCGCGGGATCTCGAAGCGCGATTCGACATTCAGCAGGTCCAGCGCATAGCGGGTCACGACCTCGCGCGGACCCCGCTCACGCGACTGGTGGCCCAGCGCCTTGTCGGCGTTCTGCAACTGGCGCGCGATCAGGCCTTCGGCCTCGTTCGCTGCGCCGGCCAGCTGCGCGAAGCGCACTGCGGTGCGGATCTGCGCCGGGGTCAGGCCGCGCCGCTCGGCCAGTCGGGCCGCGAACTCGGCGCTGACCGCGACATCGGACAGCGCCCGCTGCACCAGGCCCAGGCGGGCGCCGGGCGGCGGCGATTTCAGTTCGAGGTGGTACTGGAAGCGGCGCCTGAAGGCCGGGTCGATCTGCTCGATGCGGTTGGTCACCCAGATCACCGGTACCGGATTGGTCTCGAGGATCTGGTTGACCCAGGCCTTGCCCGACACCGAGCCCGAGGCCGGCGCATCGAGCGCGGCATCGAGCCGGGCCATCAGCTGCACCGTGTCGGTGGACAGCGGCGGGAACACGTCCTCGACCTCGTCGAACAGCAGGGCCACGTTCTGGCTGGCCTTCAGGAACTGCTGGCTGATCTGCAAGGAGCGGTAGCGGTCGCGGCCGGACAGCGAGTTGCCGTCGCGGTCGGCATACTCGACCTCATACAGATCGAGGCCGGCGGCCTGCGCCGCGACCTTGGCCAACTCGGTCTTGCCGGTGCCCGGCGGGCCGTAGAGCAAGACATTGACGCCGGCCTGCTGGCGCGCGACCGCCTGGCGCAGCAGCGTGCCCAGCACGCCCAGATCCTCGGCGACGAACTGGAAGTCGCTCGGCGTCAGCTCGCTCTTGGTGGCCGGGCGGGTGAACACCGCCATCAGATCGCCGGGGGCCGGGTACTCGCGCATCAGCACCGGCGGCAGCTGGTCGCTGACCTTCATCAGATCGGCCAGATCGGTGATGTTGTGCTCCGAGATCAGGTTCTCGACCATGCCGATGCGTTCCAGCCGCGAGCCGGCGCGCAAGGCCTCGGCCACCTCCTGGGCGTTGACATCGGCCACCGCCGCAATCGCCGCGAAGGCTTCTTGCGCGGTGTTGACCTTGAACTCGACCAGCGCGCCGCGCAGCTCGCGCTGGTAGCGGGCCAGGGTGCCGTAGAGCAGGATGGCGCGCTCGGCCGGATTGAGTTGTAGCAGATTGCCTAAAGCGGCGATGTTCTTCTCGACCAGGGTCGACTCCTGCTTCAGCTGCCGGTCCAGCAGCTCGCAGGTGGTGGCCAGCAGGGCCAGCATGTCCTTGGGCGCGTCCTTGATGTATTCGTCGAGGTAGAAGAACAGCGTGGCTTCGGCGAAGGGGCCGTTCCAGACGCCGTGGTGCTCCAGAAACATCTCGTCACTGAGCGCCTCGTGGCCGGTCCAGAGTTCATTGCCCTGGCAGCGCCTGGTCAGATAGGCGCGCAGCCGGGTCAGCACGCGCACCGGCCAGACCAGGTGGCGGCCGGTGAAGGACAGCAGGCCGTTGAAGTCGCGCCGCAGATTGAAGCGGCCGGCATGCTTGACGGTCAGGGTCAGCACGAACTGCGAACACATGCGATCCAGCACCGGGGCCTTGGCCAGTCCGGGGGAGGGCAATACGCGCGTGTCCGACAGACGCTTGACCATGGGGTACTCCTCACCAACCCACGCCAGTCGGCGTGTTGAGCCCCATCTTGGCGCACAGCCGCGCCGAGAACAAGGCCCGGCGGGCGATTGCCGGGCGCTTGGCAGGAATTAGTTAATGCATCACGACCGGCTGGTGGCCCAGGCTGGCATAGGTCTCGATGAAGTCATCGAGGTCCTCTTCGGACGGGTCTTGCCCCATCAGGATCTCGACCCCTTGCTGGAACTGCTCGGCCAGCGCGCCCTCGATGAAGATCTCCTTGCGGGCGAACTTGTCGACAATCTCGAAACCGCCGCGGCTGAGCTGGAACTCGGGCTCGATCTCATCGGCAGCGCGCAGGCCGGCCGCGACCGGCACGTCGAACTGCACGACGATGAAGCTGGGGGAGTTGTAAAGCATGTGCATGAAGTACTCCTGTGCCCGTTAGCTGTGGCCAGACTAAGCCCTTTCAAGCGACTTTCAGACCGACCACGCACAAATAGTCTCAGAAAGTCCCGCGACTCGGGGGATGGGGTCTTCGCGCTTTGTGGTGGAAGCGTCACAAGATCACGGATGGGCGGCCCGCTCAAACCCTCCCTCAGAGCACCACGAAGAGCAGCCACACCAGCACCGGCGCCAGCACCGTGACGGCGCCGCCATAGAGCAGCAGCGTGCGGAAGAAGCGCTCCCGGTCCACGCCCTTGGCATTCGCCAGCACCAGGGCCCCATTGGTCGAGAAGGGGCTGACATCGACGATGGTCGACGAGACCGCCATCGCGGCGATGAAGCCTATCGCCATGCCGCTGTTGTCGCCCTGCAAAAAGGGCACGCCCAGCGGTATCAGCGAACCCAGCACTGCGGTCGACGATGCGAACGCCGAAATCACCGCGCCGACAAAGCACAGCAGCAGGGCCGCCATCAGCGGCGAGGTCAGCTGGGCCACGCTGTTGCCGACGTAGGAGATCGTGCCCATCTTGTCCATCACGCCGATATAGGTGCTGACACCGACGATCAGCATGATCTCGGGCCAGGAGACCTGGCCGAGCGCGCTCTTCTGCAGCCGCGGCTGCAGCAGGCTCAGCGCCAGGCCGATGCTGATCGACACAAAGCCGATGTCGAGCTTGTAGACCAGGGTCAGCACGGCCAGCGACAACAGCCCCAGCGCGGTGATGAGCTGATGGACATTGGTGCTCTGGAAGGTCTGGGTGTTGACCTGGCCAAGCATCGAGGAGCGGCTGTTCGCGACCCGGCGCCCCTCGCCGAAGGACTCGGCCTCGGCGCCGCCGAAGACCTGCGGGCCGCCTTGGGCCCGCGCCACCGGGGGAATCGGCGCCAGCTCGCTGTCGGGCCCGTCGGCGTGGCGGCGCATCAGCTTCATGCCGCCCAGCATCACGAACAGGCCCAGCGCGACGACGAAGTTGACGCCGAAGCTGGCCAGCATCGTCGTCAGCTCGCTCAGCGGCAGGCCGGCGCGGGCGACGATCTTGTTGGTGATGCCGCCGTAGATGCTGATCGGCGAGAAGCCGCCCGCCTGCGCGCCATGGATCACCATCAAGCCCATCATCAGCGGGTTGATGCCGTGCTTGGCTGCGAAGCCCAGCGCAATCGGCGCGATGATGGCCACCGCGGCCGGGCTGACGGCGCCGACCGAGGTCAGCACCGCCGCGATGAAGAACATGATCCACGGAATCGCCGCGATCCGGCCGCGCACCGCGCGCACCGCGATCCTGACCAGCCAGTCGATGGTGCCGTTGTTCTGCGCGATCGCGAACAGATAGGTGATGCCGGCCAGCGTCAGAAAGAGGTCGGCGGGGAAGCCGGCGATGATGGCCTTGGCACTCATGCCCGCCACCAAGGTGCCGACGAGAAAGGCGCCGACAAAGGCCAGCACCCCCATATTGATCGGCAGCACGGTGGCGATGACGAACATGGCCGCGAGCGGAAGAATCGACATCCAGTGGATGTTCATGGTTTGTCTCCTGTGGCTGCGGCTGGGCCGCTTTGGTATCGCACGGTATCGGGGGCGCCCGGCCGCTTCAATCAAGCCGGGCGACGGACCGTTACGGCTTCAGGAAAGGTCGGGAGCAAAGCCGCAGACGCGCGCGCCCGGCTCAGGCGCTGCAGCACTGCGCGACCCAGCGGCTCAGGCCCTGCCGGGTCCTGAACTCGTCGGCGCAGCGGGCCGGGATGTCCGGATGCCGCTGGTTCCATAGTGAGGCGAGGGCCTGGCCGCCGCCGATTTCCAGCACGCAGCGCGGTGCGCGCATCGCCAGCTGGTCCATGCAGTCGTCCCAATGCACCGTGCTGGCAATCTGCCGGGCCAGCGCCTCGCGCGCCGCATCGGCACGCCAGATCCGCTGTGCCGTGTTGCTGAACAGCGGCCAGCGCGGCGCCTCGAAGCGCACGAGGCCGAGCCGCTCGGCGAAGCCGTCTGCGGCCGGCTGCATCGCCGCGGTGTGCGAGGCTACATCGACCGCCAGCCGGGTGCAGCGGGCGCCGTGGCGACCGGCCAGCGGCTCGAAGTCATCGAGCGCGCGCTGCGGTCCGCCCAGCACCACGCGGTCCGCGCCATTCGAGATCGCGATGGCCAGCGGTGTATCGCGCAGCAGCGACAAAAGGGCGTCGCGCGCGAGGCCGGTCACGCCCATCAGCCCGCCGGGCGTGGCACGGCTGGCCTCATCCATCAGCTCGGCCCGCTGGGCGGCCAGCGCGAGGGCATCGGTGGGAGTCAGCACGCCGGCGGCGCCGAAGGCCGCCAGCTCGCCGACGCTGTAGCCGGCGATGCCCAGCGGCTCGGGCAGCTCGTCCGCCAGCTGCCGCCAGGCGGCCAGCGCCGTTGCGGTGATCAGCAGCTGGGCGTTGCGGTTGCGGCGTGCCCAGGCCGGGTCGGCCAGCGCCGCGCGCCAGTCGGCGACGCCCAGGCGCTCGCACAGTGCCTGGGTCAGCGCGTCGGGCGCCAGCCAGGGCAGCATGCCGGCATGCTGATGCCCCTGGCCGCTGAAGATCAGGGCCAGGCTCATTCAGGCCGCGCCCAGGCGCATCAGCCAGCAACTGCTCGCCAGCATATCGGCCGCGCCGCCGGGCGAGAGCCGTCGTGCGACGAAGGCCGCGCCGATCCGCTGCGCCCGCGCCAGCCCGTAGGGCGCTGCGGCGCCGCCTTGCGCGAGGAAGCCGCGCGCCGCCCGCTGCGCGAACGCGAGCCCCTCGGCACCGCCACGGTGGGCCAGATTGCTGTCGTCCAGCACCGCGATGATGTGGAACAGGGCATCGAGCTGGGCCAGCGGCGGCCTCAGGCCGAGCGCCAGCGCCGTGCGCAGGGCCGGCAGCGCGAGCTCGAAGACCACCGGGAAACCCGCGGCCGCTTCTTCCGAGGCGCTGCGCAGCCCGAGCCGGCGTGCCGCGATGCCGCCGGGCAGGGTCGAGGGCCGCGCGGCGCGCGCGCGCAGCGCGGCACCCCAGTGTTCGATCAGCGCGGCGCGAATCCGCGCGGCCGTGATCGGCACGCCGGCGCCTGAGGCGGCCCCAGCGGCGCCGGCCGCCGCGCACAGCAGGCCGAGCTGGAAGACCGCGCCGCGATGGGTGTTGACGCCGCCGGTCGCCGCCAGCATCTGCGCCTCGGCCGCGATGCCGCAGCGCTCCAGCGCGGCAAAGGGCGCGAGCTCGCCGCCCAGCTGCGCGATCTCGACGAAATAGCCGCGCAGCGCCAGCAGGCTGCGCATAAAGGTGCGGGCGTCCATATCGCTGTGGCTGCCGGTGCTGCTCAGCGTGACCAGGCCCGGCTTGGGCGACAGCAGCAGCTCATCGCGCAGCGCCAGTGTCGCGGCCCGGCCGATCTGCGCGGGCGTGAGCCGCGGCTCTACATCGAGGCAGGCGCACGCCAAGGGGCTCACAACGCGGCCTCCGCCGGCGCCTGCCCGAGCAGCTCGTCGAGCGTTCGCAGCAGCCGGCTGCCGCCCAGGGTCTTCACCAGGAGGGCGCTGCTGCGCCCGGACCGCCAGGCCGCCCACTCGCGCCAGGAGACCGCGCTGTCGCCGTTGAACAGCAGCTCGCCGTCCAGGCGCAGGCCCTCGGCCGCGAAGTCGTTCAACAGCGCGGCGATCTCGTCGGCCTGCTGCGGCTCGGCGGCCGGCAGCCACAGGTCGAGGTCGGAGCGGCTGTGCAGATGGCCGGCGCCGCTCAGGAACTGCCAGCCGTAGCTGCCGTAGACACGCGGGGTCGCGCCCGCCGTGCGCAGCGCGGCGCAGAGCCGCTCCCAGGCGGCGCGTGCGCGGGCCGGCAGCAGGGGCGCGATCTGCGCGCCGGTCGGGAACTCGTCGAAGTACAGCACCTCGGCGCGCGGCACCTGCAGGCCGATCCGGCGCCGCTCCCAGCGCAGCGGGGCCGACAGGCCCATTGCGATCACCGGCGCGTTGGTGCCCTTGCCGCAGCGCTGCTGCGTGATCACCAGCGGCAGGCCGGCGTCGGCCCAATGGGCGAGGCAGGCCTGTTCCAGCGCGTCGCGGGCCTGGGCGCGCACGGCCGTCCAGCCGCCCGGCGTCAGGCGTGCGAGCTGATGTCGATGCAGACGCAGCATCGGTAGCTCCCGCTCAGGCCGCGTCCAGCACGCGCTGGATCACCGCAGCCGCCATCCGCCGTCCGCCGCGCGCGGCACCGTCTGCGGCCCGCTGGTCCTCGGTCGGCGCGTCCTGCAGCGACTGGCGCAGCGCCTGCGCGAGATCGCCGGTCCAGAGCCGGCGCACGCCGCCCATCGCGACATAGTTCTCGACGCCCGGCGCGAACACCGGGTTGGCGACGGACAGCCGCTCCAGCAGCGCCTCCGGCAGCTTGGTGACGCGCGCCATCGCCGGGATGCGCATCACGCGGATCTCGGCCTCGGGCAGGGCATCGCAGGCATCGGCGATCAGGCCCGAGGTGATGAAACCGCCGGACAGCGCCTGGTCGTAGACCAGGCCCAGCACCCGGTGGCCGCGGCGGCGCGCGAAATCGATGGCCGTGCCCAGATGGGCCATCGCCCGGTTGATGCCCAGCAGCTCGTCGCGCCGGCGCAGCTGCTGGCCCTGCGTGTCGATCAGCAGCAGGATGCTGCGGCCGGGGTGGCGGGTGATCGTGTCGAGGATCACGCGCGCCTGTGCCAGCGCCAGGCGCACGCCGATCGGGGCATGGGCCGTCGTGCCGGCGATGGTGATCGGTTCGCCGTCAAAGCTCACCGTGCCGTGCAGGAAGTCGCCCTCCCGTTCGATGCCGTGCTCGGTGCCGAACAGCTGGCCGGCCAAGAGTTGCCAATCCATCGCGATTCCTTAGAGGGTGCGCAGGCCGCGCACGGCGGCCACGTCGAGATCGGGAACTTGGGCGGCGGCGCCGACGCCCAGGCGGGTCCACAGCGTGGTGGCCTCGTCAGCGTCAGCGGCCTTGTCTTCGAGCAGGGCCAGCCGGGCGGCCAGCAGCCCATGTTCGGCCTCCAGGCTGGCCAGGCTCACCGGGCTGGGCGTGTCTAGCGCGACGATGGCGGCGGCGCGGAATTCGGCGACATCGTCGTCGACCAGCGCGTCGCAGTCGCCGCTCAGCCAGCGGTGCTTGCCGCCGGTGGTGCGCCAGACCAGCGCGCGGTCGCGGGCATCGAATTCCTCGACCCCGTGCGAGGCCTCGATGACCTCGGGCCCCGACATCGCGAGCCGGCCCCTGTCGCTCATCACCACACGGTCGGCGCAGCGGGCCACGATGCCCATGCCGCCAAAGCAGCCGTTGGCGCCGCCGATCAGCATGATGACGGGGATGCCGGCCGCCCGCACATCGAGCACCGCGCGCATCAGCTCCGACACCGCGATCAGGCCGGCATTGGCCTCATGCAGTCGCACGCCGCCGGACTCGGCCAGCACCAGCACCGCGTCCGGCCGGTCCCGCAGCGCGCGCTGCAGCAGGCCGACCAGCTTGGCGCCATGCACCTCGCCGACGCCGCCGCCCATGAAGCCGCCTTCCTGGGCCGCGACGAAGACGCAGCGCCCGGCCAGCAGCGCCCGGCCTATCGCCACGCCATCGTCGAAGGCCGAGGGCACCCCCAGCTGCGCCAGATGCGGGCTGCTGAGCCGCTCGGTTGGCGGCAGCCATTCATGGAAGCTGCCGGCGTCGAGCAGCTGGGCCAGGCGCTCGCGCGCCGAGCACTCGGCATAGGAGAGCGTCGGGCTCATGGCAACAGCTCCTGCACGGCCTGGTCGAGCCGCAGGCCGACCACGGCGGGCGTCGCGCCCATATCGTTGATCGAGACCCGCAGGCCGGCGAGCTGATGGCGGCGCTGGAAATCGTCCAGCACCGCCGCCCAGATCGTGCCGAAGCCGCGTGCCGAGGTCTGCACCTGGATCACGCAGTCCGGCCCGGCGACCGGTTCCAGCATCACCTCGAGATTGCCGGAGCCGACCACGCCGACCAGCACCGAGGCGAAGGCCGGCACGCTGCGGCTGCCGCTGAAGCGGAAGTTCAGGGTCTCCAGACCGGGTGGGGTGGGGCTCATCGCTGTCTCTCCTGAATGGCTTGGCCGTGCTGCCCGCTCACCAGTTGCGGAAGCGCTTGGGCGGGTTGTAGAGCCCGCCCGAGGCCTTGACGATCTCGCGCATGCTGCGGGCGGCCAGCAGATTGCGGGTGGCCTGGCGCGGGTCGATGCCGAGGTCCTGCGGGCGCCGGATCACGCCGCGGTCGCGCAGGTTCTCGACGGCACGCTGGTCGCGCCCCAGGCCGACGGCGGTGTAGCCGGCGACGCCGCGTATCGCCTGCTCGCGCTCCTCGTCATTGCGGCACAGCAGCAGGTTGGCGATGCCTTCCTCGGTCAGGATGTGGCTGACATCCTCGCCGTAAATCATGATGGGCGGCAGCGCCATGCCGGCCTGCTGCTGCAGCTCCCAGGCGTCGAGCCGCTCGACGAAGGCGGGTTGCATATGCTCGCGGAAGGTCTCGACCATCTGCACCACCAGCTTCTGGCCGCGCGGCGTGGCGGCGGCGCCGCTCAGGTGGCCGCGCGCCTCGCGCCCGGCCTTCAGCCAGGCCGGGCTGGCATGGCGCCGGCCGCGGGCATCGGCGCCCATATTGGGCGCGCCGCCGAAGCCGGCGATCCGCCCCAGCGTCGCGGTCGAGCTATTGCCCTGCAGATCGATCTGCAGCGTGGAGCCGATGAAGAGGTCGCAGGCGTAGTGGCCGGCGGCCTGGCAGAAGGCGCGGTTGCTGCGCAGGCTGCCATCGGCGCCGGTGAAGAAGACATCGGAGCGGGCACGGATGTAGTTCTCCATGCCCAGCTCGGAGCCGAAGGAGTGGATGGACTCGACCCAGCCGGCCTCGATGGCCGGGATCAGCGCCGGATGCGGGTTGAGCGCCCAGTGCTGGCAGATCTTGCCCTTTAGTCCCAGCGACTCGCCATAGGTCGGCAGCAACAGCTCGATGGCCGCGGTGTCGAAGCCGATGCCGTGGTTGAGCCGCTGCACGCCGTATTCGGCATAGATGCCCTTGATCGCCATCATGGCCATCAGCACCTGGATCTCGCTGATCTGGGCCGGGTCGCGGGTGAACAGCGGCTCGATGAAATTGGGCGTCGGGGCCAGCACGACGAAATCCACCCAGTCGGCCGGCACATCGACGCGCGGCAGCGGCTGGCCGGCGGGCATGATCTCGTTGACCTGGGCGATCACGAGGCCGCCGGAGAAGGCCGTGGCCTCGACGATGGCCGGCGTGTCCTCGGTGTTGGGCCCGGTGTAGAGATTGCCCTGGGCGTCGGCGGCCTGCGCGGCGATCAGCGAGACCTTGGGGGTCAGGTCGATGAAGTAGCGGGCGAACAGCTCCAGATAGGTGTGGATCGCGCCGATATTGATGCGCCCGGCGCTGACCAGCTTGGCCAGGCGCGCGCCCTGCGGGCCGGAGAAACTGAAGTCCAGCGTGCTGGCGATGCCGTTCTCGAAGATGTCCAGATGCTCGGGCAGGGCCAGCACCGACTGCACCATGTGCAGATCGTGCACCCGCTGCGGGTCCAGTTGAACCAGGGCCTTGGCCAGGAAGTCGGCCTGCTTCTGGTTGTTGCCCTCCAGGCAGACGCGGTCGCCCGGTTCGAGCACCGCCTCCAGCAGCCTGCCGATGGCCGCGCTCACCACTCGCTTGCCCGTCAGCTCGGTTCCCAGCGCCACGCCGGCGCGCGCGAGGCGGGCGCTGCGGTTACGGGCTTTCGTGTCTCGGTTGATGCGGTCCATGGTCACGGACGGTACGGGCTGTGCCGCCGGCGGTCAATCAACCCGGGTGGCGAACGCTTACGGCCAGCGGAATGGTCGACCGGCCGGCCATGGCCTTGGGTTCAGCTCGCCGGGATGCGCAGCGTGCGGCTGGCGGCCAGCAGGGCCAGCAGGGTGGGATCGCGCTCGCGGCTGCGCAGAAAGCACAGCGCGATGGATTGGCGCATCGCATAGCGCGGGTCCAGCGGGATCAACCGGACATTGGGCGGCAGCACGCTGCGCACGCGACCGGGCAGCAGCGTGCAGCCGATGCCGCCACCGACCAGATTCATCAGCGAGAAGATGTCATTGGTCTTCATCACCACCTGCGGCTCGAAGCCGGCCAGCCGGAAGGCGTCCATGAAGCGGCTGTAGGTCACGAAGCCCTCCTGCAGGCTGACGAAGCGCTCGTCCGCGCAGTCCTCCAGCGCGATGCTGGCGCGGCCGGCGTAGGCCGATCCCTCCGGGGCCGCAAAGTAGATGTTGTCGTCGAACAAGGCCTGGCTTTCGAGGTCCGCGCAGCCCTCGGGCTGGCCGATCACGGCCGCGTCGATGCTGCCGTCGCGCAGCTTCTGCAGCAGATCGTTGTTGGAACCCAGGATCAGCTCCGCCTGCACATCGGGCTTGCGCAGCTTCAGCGCCATGATCAGGGCCGGCACGGTGCCGCTGGTCAGCGAGTACAGCGAGCCGATGCGGATGCGCTCCGAGCCATAGCCGGCCAGCGCCCGGGTGGCGCGCACGCCCTCGTCCATGCGCTGGAGAATGTCGCGCGCCACCTCGGCCAGCGCGTGGGCGGCTTCGGTCGGCTGCAGATTGCGGCCTTCGAGCCGGAACAGCGCGCAGCGGGTGCCGGACTCCAGCGAATGCAGTGCGCGATGGACGCTGACCGCGCTGATGCCCAGCCGCTCGGCGGCCCGCGCGAGGCTGCCGCTTTCAAGAAAGCTGATCAGGATCTCGAGCTTGCGAAACGTGATGTCTTCATGGATGCGAGGCAGCATGGGGCGATGATCGCATGGGCCGTGGCGGCGCCGCTTCAGCAGGCCAGGCCCTCGGAACACAGCCTCAGCAGCCAGGTCCGGCCGTCCGCGCCGGCCTGGCGCAGCTGCACCGGCAGGTGCTGGCGGGCGGGGTCGAGCCAGACATCGAGCGCGGCGTCGTAAGGCCCCAGTGCCTCGCGCTGCAGATGCAGCGCGTTCTCGACTCTGCCGACCGGCAGCTCCAGGTCCTCGCTGCGCTGCACGACAAAGCGCCAGTTCGCGAGATCGCCGCGCAGTCCGGCCACCGGCAGGCTCAGCTCGGTGCCGGGCCGGCACAGCGCGGGGGTGGCGGCGGTCAGCGCGGCCAGTTGAATCATCCACGTCAGCCGGTCCTGCACACCGGCCGGCAGCGGCAGCAGCGCGGGGCTGGCCGAGAAGCTGATCAGCCCCTGCGCGCGGCGGAAGTTGATGGCCTGGCTGTCACGGCCGCGGCGCTGCTGGGCGAATCGCTCGGGGGCCAGGCCTTGCGCATCGAAGCCGCCCTCGCTGCGCCAGCCGGGCAGGGTGCGGTCCGGCAGCTCGCGCTCCAGCCGGGCCCGGTAGTGCAGGCCATCGGGCTGCCAGCTCAGTCGGGCGATCCCGCCGGCCTCGCCCTGGCGCAGCTCGTAGTGCCAGAGGAAAGCGGCAGCCGGCGTCGCAGTGATCAGCGGCTCGGCCGGGGCGCTCGGCACAGCGGCTTGTTGTGGCTGTGGCGCTGGCCGCAGTCGTTGGCGCGGCGCAGGAGCTTTAGTCTCAGCCGGCATGACGATCTCGGGCCGCGGTGTCGCGATGACGATCTGCCGCGTCAGCATCGCGGCACTAGCGCCGACTTGGCTGGCCTGGCGGGGCTGCGGGCGCCCGTCGCCGAGCCCGTTCAGCAGCGCCCAGTGCAGGGCCAGCGCGCCGGCGGCGGCCCACAGCAGCGATGACGGGAGGGCAGGGCGAGACATCGGACAATGCTGCTTCTTGCCTTGCAGCCGACCTATCCCATGAAACTTGCCAGCTATAACGACGGTTCCCGCGACGGCCAGCTGATCGTGGTCTCGCGTGACCTCAGCTCCGCCCACTATGCCAATGGCATCGCCACGCGGCTGCAGCAGGTGCTCGACGACTGGAACTTCCTGTCGCCCCAGCTCGACGAGCTCTACACCCAGCTCAACCACGGCAAGCTGCGCCACGCCTTTGCCTTCGATCCCAAGCTTTGCATGGCGCCGCTGCCGCGCGCCTACCAGTGCATCGAGGCCCTGAGCCCTGACGAGGAGGCGGCCGAGCCGCTGATGCAGCAGGTCGGCAGCGACGACTTCATCGGCGCTTGCGAGACGCTGCGCTTCGGCGCCGAGGCGATGGGCCTGGGCTGCGAGCCGCGGCTGGCGGCGGTCTGCGGCGATGTGGCCCAGGGCGCCGGCCCCGAGCAGGCGCTCGAGGGGGTGCGCCTGCTGGCGCTGGCCGGCAGCTGGCTGCTGCGGCAGCTGGAGCCGGCCGAGCGCGCGCGCGGGGCCGGCCTGCTGCAGAGCCGGCCCGCCACCGCTTTCGCGCCGGTGGCGCTGACGCCCGACGAGCTCGGCGAGGCCTGGCAGGGCGGGCGCGCCCGGCTGACGCTGCAGGCCATGGTGAATGGACGCAAGAGTGGCGGCGCCGGCAGCGAGACGGGGGCGCGCTGGCATCTGGGGCAGCTGATCGCCCATGCGACCCGGACGCGCCGGCTGCGTGCCGGCAGCATCGTCGGCAGCGGGCCGCTGGATCTGCAGGCCTTGCCAGCACTGAAATTCGGCGACTCGCTGCGCCTCGAACTCAAGAGCCCGGACGGGCTGAGCCCCTTCGGCGCGATCGATCAGGATGTGGAGGCCTTGGCATGACGACGAACCCACGCAAGAAGATCATCATCGACACCGACCCGGGTCAGGACGATGCGGTCGCGATCCTGCTGGCGCTGGCCAGCCCGGAGCTGGAGGTGCTGGGCCTGACGACGGTGGCCGGCAATGTGCCGCTGGCGCTGACCAGCCGCAATGCGCTGATGATCTGCGAGCTGGCCGGACGACGCGACATCCCGGTCTACGCCGGTGCCGACCGGCCGCTGCTCAAACCGCTGGTGACGGCCGAGTTCGTCCATGGCAAGACCGGGCTCGATGGCCCGACGCTGCCGGAGCCGATGCTGGCACTGGCCGAGGGGCATGCGGTGGATTTCCTCATCGACACGCTGATGCGTGAGCCGGTCGGCAGCGTGACCCTGTGCCCGCTAGGACCGCTGACCAATATCGCGCTGGCGCTGGCGCGCGAGCCGCGCATCGCGGCCCGTATCGAGCGCATCGTGCTGATGGGCGGCGGCGGCTTCGAGGGCGGCAACATCACGCCGGCGGCCGAGTTCAATATCTATGTGGACCCGCATGCCGCCGATCTGGTGTTCCGCGCCGGCGTGCCGATCACGATGGCGCCGCTGGATGTCACGCACCAGGCGCTGACCACGCGCGCGCGCGTCGCCGCGATCCGGGCGCTGGGCACGCCGCTGGGCGAGGCCGTCGCGCTATGGCTGGAGTTCTTCGAGCGCTTCGACGAGCAGAAGTATGGTCAGGAGGGCGGGCCGCTGCACGACCCCTGCGTGATCGCCTGGCTGCTGCGCCCCGAGCTGTTCACCGGCCGCGACTGCCATGTCGCGATCGAGACCGCCAGCCCGCTGACCCAGGGCATGACCGTGATCGACTGGTGGGGCGTGACCGGCAAGCCGGCCAACGCCCATGTGCTGGGCGGGCTGGATGCCGATGGCTTCTATGCGCTGATCACCGAGCGGCTGGCCCGGCTCGGCTGATGGCAAGATAGGCCCTCGATTCAAGGGAGCTTCGCGTCATGCTGCATCGTCGTCACTTTGTCTGTTCCGCTGGCCTGCTGCTGCCGGCCTTTGGCGCGCGGGCCGCGCTCAACGAGACCGATGCCGCGTCCGGTATCCGCACGGCGCTGGAGCGCGGCGCGGTGGCGGCGGTGGGTTTGCTCGGCAAGCCCGATGGCTTCCTGGGCAACCCGCTGGTGCGCATCGAGCTGCCTGGCTATCTGAAGGATGGCGCCAAGCTGCTGAAGGCCACCGGCCAGGGCAAGCGCGTCGACGAGCTGCTGACCGCGATGAACCGCGCGGCCGAGGCGGCGGTGCCGGAGGCCAAGAGCCTGCTGGTGGCGGCGGTGAAGAGCATGAGCGTCGAGGACGGCCTGAAGATTCTGCGCGGCGGCGACGATGCCGCCACCCAGTTCTTTGCCGGCAAGACCCGCGAGCCGCTGGGCCAGAAGTTCCTGCCCATCGTCAGCCGGGCGACCCAGAAGGTGAAGCTGGCCGACAAGTACAACGCGGTGGCCGGCAAGGCGGCCGGCATGGGCCTGATCCGCAGCGAGGACGCCAATATCCAGCAGTATGTGACGGGCAAGGCGCTGGACGGCCTGTTCCTGATGATCGGCGAGGAGGAAAAGAAGATCCGCAAGGACCCGGTCGGCACCGGCAGCGCGATCCTGAAGAAGGTCTTCGGAGCGCTGTGATGAGCTCAGCCTGGCAGGACCGCAGCCACGACCTCGACAGCCTGGACAAGCTGCGCGGCCTCTATCCGCCGCCCGAGGCGCCGGCCACGCTGGACAAGGAGTGCGACCACATCCATCCGCTGTACCGGCCCTTCATCGAGGCCGCGCCTTTCGCGGTGCTGGCCACGCGCGGCCCGCGCGGGCTGGACTGCTCGCCGCGCGGCGATGCGCCGGGCTTCGTCACGGTGGCCGACCAGAAGACCCTGCTGCTGCCCGACCGGCGCGGCAACAACCGCATCGACAGCCTGCGCAATGTGCTGCACGACCCCGAGGTCGCGCTGCTCTTCCTGATCCCCGGCATCGGCGAAGCCTTGCGCGTCAACGGCAGGGCCCGCATCAGCGCGGCGCCGGCCCTGCTGCAGCGCTTCGAGTTCGAGGGCAAGCTGCCCCGCTCGGTGCTGGTCATCGAGGTGAAGCTGGTGTTCTTCCAGTGCGCCCGCGCGATCAAGCGCTCGGGACTGTGGGAGCCGGCTGCCCAGATCGCCCGCAGCGAGCTGCCGTCGACCGGCAGCATCCTGCAGGCCCTGAGCGCGCGGGTCGATGGCGCTGCCTATGACGCGGCGCTGGAGGAACGGCAGCGGCTGACGATGTATTGAGTGGAGCAGGCCGGCTGCCTCAGTATACTGATTTTTCATACAGTTACTCAAGGCCGTGCCTATGCTCCATCACCTCTCGTTCGGAGTCCGAAACCTGCGGCGGGCCGCCGACTTCTATGACGCGGTCCTGCAACCTCTCGGCTATGTGCGTGTGTGGACGGATTTCGAGGGCGATGAAGACACGCAAGCGGTGGGCTACGGCGAACCCGGCGGCGGCGACAAGCTGGCGCTGAAGCAGTGTCCGAACGGGGCCGTCGCACCTGGCCCGGGGTTTCATCTCGCCTTCTCGGCGCCAAGCCGGGCGGCGGTCGACAGCTTCCACGAGGCCGCCATGCGCAGCGGTGGGCAAGACAATGGCGCCCCCGGTCTTCGGCCCGACTACGGCCCCGACTACTACGCTGCCTATGTTGTCGATCCGGAAGGTTGGCGCATCGAGGCCGTCATCAACACGGTGGCGTAGCCATCCTTCACGGGGACCGGGTGCTTGCGAGCGCCATCAATCCCCACCCACGCAAAGGCGTCCTCTATGCCCCAGTTCGTAGCTCTGTTGCGCGGCATCAATGTTGGCAAGGCCAAGCGGATTCCGATGGCCGATTTAAGAGGCCTGCTGGCTGAGTTGGGATACACCGACATAGCCACGCTGCTGAACAGCGGCAACGCCGTGTTTCGCGCCGCCACGGGCACGCCCGCACAGCATGCGCAAGACATCGCCGCAGCCATACTGAGAGCGCTGAAGATGGAAGTGCCTGTCGTCGTCAAGTCGGCCAAAGAGCTGGAGGCCATCGTCGGCGAGAACCCCTTGGCCGAGAACGCGGCCCATCATTCCCGACTCTTGGTAGTCTTTGCTCAAAGCACGGCCACGCTCTCTGAGCTTGCTGCGGTTGAGGCCTTGGTCGTGCCGCCCGAGGAGTTCGTGGTCGGCAAGAGCGCTGCGTATCTGCACTGTGCAAGCGGTCTCCTGGAAAGCCCAGCCGGGGAAGCCTTGCACGGCAAAGCGGGAAAAGCGATCACCACAAGAAACTGGGCGACCGTGCTGAAGCTGCAGGCCCTGGCGGTGAAGGATCAAGAGACTCTTTCGTGACGCTGAGATTCGAGGGCTGGTCGGCGTCACGATCCGCGCGATCTGCCGAAAGCCACCAGCTATGGCACAGTCCCGGCCCATGAGCCCCAGCCCCCGCGCCCCTACCATCGTCGATGTCGCCGCGCAGGCCGGCGTGTCCATCAAGACCGTCTCGCGGGTCTTGAACCATGAGGCCGGCGTGCATGAGGAGACGCGCGAGCAGGTGCTGAAGGTGGTGGCCGAGCTGAAGTACCGGCCCAAGCTGTCGGCGCGCAGCCTGGCCGGGGCGCGCTCCTTCCTGATCGGGCTGCTGTACTACGACCCCAGCGCGGCCTTTGTCGGCGGCGTGCAGCAGGGCGCGACCCTGCGCTGCCGCGAGGCCGGCTATCACCTGGTGGTGGAGTCGCTGGACAACGATGCGCCGGACATCGAGAGCCAGGTCGAGCGCATGCTGTCGGCGCTGCGGCCGGACGGCATGATTCTGGCGCCGCCGATCTGCGACAACCCCAAGGTGCTGAAGGCGCTGCGCGACAGCAACACGCCCTGCGTGCAGATGTCGCCGGGGCTGCCGGACGAGCGCAGCGCGGTCGTGCGCATGGACGATGTGCAGGCGGCCGAGGAGGTGACGAATCTGCTGCTGAGCCTGGGTCATCGCCATATCGGCTTCATCCGCGGCGCCACCGACCAGGCCGCCTCTGCGCTGCGCTACCAGGGCTTTGCCCAGGCGATGCAGGCCCATGGGCTGGCGGTCGAGCCCGAGCTGGTCTACCAGGGCGACTTCACCTATCCCTCCGGCGTCGAGGGCGCGCACGCCTTGCTGAGCCGGCGCCAGCGGCCCACGGCGGTGTTCGCCAGCAATGACGATATGGCGCTGGGTGTGCTGGCGGCGGCGCAGCGCCTGGGCCTGGCGGTGCCGGCCGATCTGTCGATCGCCGGTTTCGATGATTCGCCGGCGGCCAGCCTGGTCTGGCCGCCGCTGACCACGGTGCGCCAGCCGGTGGCGGCGATGGCGCGGGCGGCGGTGGACCTGCTGATCGCGCCCGATGGCGAGCCCGGCCCCCGGGTGATTGCGCATGAGTTGGTGGTGCGCGATTCGACCTCGGCCCTGCCGCATGCCCCGGCCGGCCGCCGTCGTGCGGCGGCCCAGAAAGCCTGAAGCAAAACTACGGGAAGACCCTTTGTTGACCGACAATGACAACGTTGTCAGAATCCGCCCAAGCAATAAAGACAACGTTGTCAATTGCGTAGGAAGACAACAGGCGCGGCATCAGACCGGGCCGGATTCCACCGCGTCGCCGGGCCCACCCGACGGCGTTCCGACCACACCGATGGATGGAGACAAAGATGATCGCAAACAAGACCGCATGCCTGCGGCTGGCCCTGGTGCCCGCCGCGATCCTGGCCGGATTCGGCGCTTCGGGCCAAGCCATGGCCCAGTCCAGCACCGAGGCGCCGACCGCGCTGGAGCGCGTCACGGTGTCGGCCACCAAGCGCCTGACCTTTGTGCAGGACACGCCGCTGGCCGTGACCGCGCTGACGCAAAAGGAGCTGGATCGCGCCGGCGTCAAGGATCTGTTGACGATGCAGGCCCTGGTGCCTAACCTGAGCATCGAGCAGCACGGCGACTCGGGCGGCGTCCACGTCTTCCTGCGCGGCATCGGCTCGACCAACCATACCGAGCTGGGTGACCCGGCCGTGGCCTTCCATGTGGACGGCGTCTACTCGCCGCGGCCGCAGGGCGCGACGGTGCTGATGTATGACCTGGAGAGCGTCGAGGTGGCGCGCGGCCCGCAAGGCACGCTGTTCGGCCGCAATGCGACGGCCGGCTCGGTCAATCTGAACACCGCCAAGCCCAAGCTGGGCCAGTTCGGCGGCTCGGGCAGCATGCTGCTGGGCGACCGCAACCGCACGACGCTGCAGGGCGCGCTCAACGTGCCGCTGGGCGAGACGCTGGCGCTGCGGGTCGCCGCGATCCAGGAAAAGCAGGACGGCTGGGTGGACTTCCAGGCCCGCTCCAATGTGCAGCCCGGCGCGCGCAAATACGGCGCTTCCGACCAGGCCGGCGTGCGCAGCACCCTGCTGTGGGAGCCCAGCCCCGCGCTGACCGCCACCGTTGCGGCCGAGTACTACCGCGACCAGGGCACCGGCCAGGTCTCGCTGATGCAGCAGCCGCGCCCCGGCCAGAAGCTGCGCTCGGCACTGATCGACACGCCCGGACATCTGGACCAGGACATCATCACCTACCGCGGCCGTGTCGACTGGCGGCCCAGCGATGCGATCGAGGTCAGCTATATCGGCAGCTGGAGCCGGCTCAAGCGCCAGAACGCCAGCGACAACGATGCCGGCACCCAGCCCGGCTTCAAGCAGGAGCACCGCACCGAGTGGTCGCAGTTCGACAACTACACCCATGAAGTCAATCTGAAGAGCACCGGCAGCGGGCCCTTCCAGTGGATCGCCGGCGCCTTCATGATCAAGGAAGACAACAAGATCCGCTTCGACATCGACATCTCGAAGACGGCGGTCGCGGCCGGCGCCGGTCCCATCGTGATCAATCCGGTGCTGCCGACCGATGTGGCCTGGGCCATGTCCTTCATCCAGCCCAAGCGCACCCTGGATTCCAAGGCGGTGTTCGGCCAGGGGACCTTCGCCTTCACCAAGGACCTGAAGCTGACTGCCGGCGCCCGCTACACCGACGAGAAGAAGCAGGACGTCGGCGGCCGCAACTGGGTCTGCCCCGACTTCGGCGCCACCATCGCCAACGGCGGCCGCCTGATCGGCCCCGGCGGGCCGGTCGATGTGGCCAGCTGCGGCAGCGTCCATGCGCCCGGCACCTGGCCCGGCGGCGGTGCCAATGATGGCCGCACCAGCGACGACGCCTCCACCTATCTGCTGCGCGGCGAGTTCAAGGCCAGCCCCGATCTGCTGACCTACGCGACCCTGTCCACCGGCTTCAAGTCCGGCGGCCTGTCGGACGGCGGCCGGCGCCATCTGCCGGAAAAGCTGACCAATGTGGAGCTGGGTGCCAAGGCCGAGTTCTTCCAGCGCAGCCTGGCGCTGAACCTCGCGGCCTTCTGGATGAAGTACAAGGACATGCAGGTCTCGGCCATCGAGTACCAGCCCAATGGCCAGCAGCAGCTCGTCACCAGCAATGCCGCGAAGGCGACGATCAAGGGCGTCGAGGCCGAGCTGAGCTGGCGCCTGACGCGCGATGCGCGGCTGATGGGCAATGCCTCGGTGCTGAACGCGCAGTACGACGACTTCCTGACCTGCGATTCGGCCCTCCTGGACTGCAACAACACCGCCAACTTCGTCAATCTGAAGGGCTCGAAGCTGCCGCATGCGCCCAAGTTCAGCACCACCCTGGCCTTCGAGCATGACTTCGCGCTGGGCAGCGGCCGGCTGACACCGCGCATCGGCGTGCACTACCAGGCCCGCAGCTATCTGAGCAACTTCAACACCGCGCCCACCGCTGCGGTGAAGCCCGGTTCCTTCGCCGAGGCGCGCACGCAAAAAGCCTACAGCAAGGTGGACCTGAGCCTGCGCTACGAGGACGGCAAGGGCCGCTGGGAGCTGGAGGCCTTTGTCAACAACGCCACCGACAAGATGGTCAAGACCGATGCCTCCTGGATCGGCGACACCAGCACCTGGGTGAGCTTCTACAACCCGCCGCGCACCTACGGCGTCAAGGCGGCTTACCGCTTCTGAGGCGGCTGAGCGAGAGCAGCGTGATGGCGGCAAGTCTGCATTCCCGTGAGTCGGCAAAGCCCTTAGGCTGAACCACCGCACAAGCCGCTCACGGAGATACCGGTGAAACTCAAGACCAGCCTCATCGCGCTGACCCTGCTGATGCTCGGCAGCCTCGCCCTGGCCCAGCCGCCGCAGCTTCGGGTGGCCACCTTCCCCGATCTCGACCGCGCCGCCAAGGCCGCGGCCGCGATCTGGGCCCAGCGCCACCCCGGCATCGAGCTGAAGATCGTCTCGATGCAGTACGCCGACCACCATATGGCGATGACCACGGCCCTGGCCACCGGCTCCGGCCTGCCCGATGTGATGGCCATCGATCTGCGCTTCATCGGCAAGTTCGCGGCCTCGGGCGGCTTCGTCGATCTGAACCAGGCGCCCTACAACGCCGGCGCCATGGCTGGCGACTATGTGCGCTATGCGCTGATCCAGGGCCAGAGCCGCAAGGGCGCGCAGCTGGCGATGCCGGCCGACATCGGCCCCGGCACCTTGCTCTACCGCAAGGACATCCTCGACAAGGCCGGCGTCAGCGAGGCCGAGATCACCAGGGACTGGGCCTCCTATCTGGCCGCCGGCAAGAAGATCAAGGCGGCCACCGGCGCCTTGCTGATGGCCGACGCCGCCGACCTGCGCGATATCGCCTTGCGCCAGGGCCTGAAGGACGGGGAGGGCATCTACTTCGATGCCGACGGCAAGGTGCTGGTCGAGAGCGAGCGCTTTCGCCGGGCCTTCGAGCTGGGCCGTGCGGCGCGCGCCGCCGGGCTCGATGCCCATGCCTCGGCCTGGAGCAATGACTGGGCGGCCGGCTTCAAGCAGGGCCGCATCGCGACCCAGATGATGGGAGCCTGGCTGGTCGGCCATCTGAAGAACTGGCTGGCGCCGGACACCGCCGGGCTGTGGCGCTCCGCCCCCTTGCCCGGCGGTGTGCAGGCGGCCTATGGCGGCTCCTTCTATGCGATCCCCAAGAAGGCCCAGCACAAGGACGCCGCCTGGGACTTCATCCGCCTGATGACGGCCGACAAGGCGGTGCAGATCAACTCGCTGCGCGTGCTCGACAGCTATCCCGCCCTGCTGGCCGCCCACCAGGACCCGTTGATGGACGAGCCGATCGCCTTTCTCGGCGGCCAGGTGGCGCGCCAGATGTGGCGCGAGACGGCGGCCCGCGTGCCGGCCACGCCGGTCAGCCCCTTCGATGTGCTGGCCACCACCATCATCCGCGACGAGTTCGAGAAGGTCATCACACGCGGCAAGGACATCGCCACCGCGCTGAAGGATGCACGCGAGCTGATCGAGCGCCGCACGCGCCGCCGCCCGGGGAGGGAGGCATGATGGCCCGGCCCCTGCTGTCGCGCCGCTGGGCGCCCTATCTCTTCATCGCGCCCTTCTTCCTGCTGTTTGCGGTGTTCGGTCTGTTCCCGCTGCTGTTCTCCATCTATCTGTCGCTGCACCAGTGGAACCCGGCCGAGGGCCTGCACACCATGCACTGGGTCGGCTTGGAGAACTATTGGTACGCCGTCACCGACCCCTGGTTCCACGACTCGCTCTACAACACCGTCTGGTTCGCGCTGGTCGCCGGCCTCCCGCAGCATCTGGTGGCGCTGCCGCTGGCCTTCTTCATCCACCAGCGCGTCAAGCGCGGCCGCAATCTGCTGGTCGGCGCCTACTTCGTGCCCTACATCACCTCCAGCGTCGCGATCGCGCTGATCTTCACGACCCTGCTCTCCAAGGACTACGGCCTGGTCAACGCGGTGCTGGCCGAGCTGACCCGCATCCCGCTGCTCGGCAGCCCGCTGGAGGCGGTGCTGCACAGCCGGGGCGGCGCGATCGACTGGCTGGGCGATGCCGACACCACCAAGCCGGCCGTGGCCTTTGTCGTGTTCTGGCGCTATCTGGGCTGGAACCTGGTGCTCTATCTGTCGGCCCTGCAGGTCATCGACAAGGACCTCTACGAGGCCGCCACGCTGGACGGCGCCAAGCCCTGGCAGCAGTTCCGCTACATCACCTTGCCCCTGCTGCGCCCGATGATGTTCTTCGCGGTGAGCCTGACCATCATCGGCAGCCTGCAGCTCTTCGAGGAGCCCTTCATCCTGGTGGACAGCGAGCGCGGCGCCAGCCAGTCGGTGATGACCAGCGCGATCTTCATGTACCGGCTGGCCTTCTCGGACGGCGACTTCGGCACCGCCTCGGCCGTCTCCTGGCTGCTGTTTTTCCTGATCGCTGCGCTGACCTGGCTCAACGCGAAATTGTTCGGCAGCGACGCGCGAGGTGAGCATGCAGCACGCTGATCCCGCCCTGCTCGTCAGGCCCATGCGCAACAGCGCTTCCACCTGGAAAGACCGGCCCTGGCTCGCCTGGCTGCTGGTCGGCCTCGGCGCCGTGCTGCTGGTCGCGCCGCTGTACTTCACCTTTGTGTTCGCCAGCCACGGCCGCAGCGAGATCTTCAACTCGCCGCCGCCGCTGTGGTTCGGCCTGTCCTCGCTGTCGAATCTGGAACTGCTGGAGCAGCGCCTGCCCTTCTGGCGCAATCTGGGCATGAGCCTGTATGTGGCCAGCCTGACGACGGCGCTGAACCTCTTGCTGTGCTCGCTGGCCGGCTATGGCTTCGCGGTCTACGAGTTCCGCTTCAAGAAGACGCTGTTCGCCATCGTGCTCGGCTCGATGATGCTGCCCAGCTTCCTCAACATGATCCCGAGCTTCATGGTGATGGACTTCCTGGGCTGGATCGACACGCCGCGCGCGCTCTATGTGCCGGCGGCGGCCAGCGCCCTGGGCATCTTCCTGATGCGCCAGTACATAGGATCGGCGATCCCCAAGGACCTGCTGGACGCCGCGCGCATGGACGGCTGCGGCGAGCTGCGCATCTTCTGGAGCGTGGTGCTGCCGCTGCTGAAGCCGGCGATGGGCACGCTGGGCCTGATCACCTTCATCGCCTCCTGGAACAACTTCGTCGCGCCGCTGGTCGTGATGCGCTCGGCCGAGAACTACACCTTGCCGCTGGCCTTGCGCTCGATGCAGGCGCCCAACAACACCGAGTGGGGCGCTTTGATGATGGGCAGTGCCATCGCGATGCTGCCCCTCCTGATCGCCTACTTCTTCAGCGCCCGGCGGCTGGTGGCCGGCCTGACCTCGGGCGCCGTGCGCGGCTGACCCCTGCTGTTTTTTCTCCTGCATGACTTGAAACCGCCCATGAACGCCATCGATCCCAATCCCTCTGCCCTCAGCGATCTGAGCCGCGTCTTCCGCACAGACTTCCAATGGGGCTCGGCCACCAGCGCCGCACAGATCGAGGGCGCCGCCGCCGAGGATGGCAAGGGCCCGTCGATCTGGGACCGCTTCTGCGCCGAGCCGGGCCGCATCAACGACGCCTCCGACATCGACGTCGCCTGCGACCACTACCACCGCTACAAGAACGATGTCGCGCTGATGAAGTGGATGGGGCTGCAGGCCTACCGCTTCTCGATCGCCTGGCCGCGCGTGCAGCCGCTGGGCCGCGGCGCCTGGAACGAGGCCGGCTTCGCCTTCTACGACCGGCTGATCGACGAGCTGCTGGACAGCGGCATCAAGCCCCATGCGACGCTGTACCACTGGGACCTGCCGGCCGCGCTGCATGACGAGTTCGGCGGCTGGCCCTCGCGCCAGATCGTGCCGCTGTTCGTCGACTATGCGGCGGAGGTCGCGCGCCGCTTCGGCGACCGCTTGGAGAGCATCTCCACCTTGAACGAGCCCTGGTGCGTCGCGACCCTGGGCTATGAGACCGCGCAGTTCGCCCCCGGCCAGACCAGCCGCGCGACCGCCGCCCAGGTTTCGCACCATCTGCTGCTGGCGCATGGCGAGGCGATCAAGGCGATGCGAGCCGTGACGAGCTGCAAGCTGGGCATCGTGTTGAACCACACGCCCGCCTTCCCGGCCGACAATCTGCGCGAGGAGGACCGCCGCGCCGCCCGCATCGACGATGGCCTGAACGTGCGCTGGTATATGGACCCGGTGTTCCGCGGCCAGTACCCGGCCGACATCATCGAACACCTGGGCGAGGACGCGCCGGTGATCGAGGAGGGCGACCTGGCCGCGATCCAGCAGCCGCTGGACTTCCTGGGCGTCAACTTCTACACCCGCAGCTTCATCTCCACGCAAAGCCCGGCCCTGCCGGCCCCCGGCAAGCAGGGCTTCACCGATATGGGCTGGGAGATCTACCCGAAGGCGCTGACCCAGCACCTGGTGCGCATCACCCGCGAATACTCGCCGCCACCGATCTTCATCACCGAGAACGGCATGGCCAATGCCGACACGGTGGTCGACGGCAAGGTGCCCGATGTCGAGCGCATCGCCTATCTGCGCAGCCATCTGCAGGCCCTGGCCAGCGCGGTGGAACTGGGGGTCGATGTGCGCGGCTATTTCTACTGGAGCCTGCTCGACAACTTCGAGTGGAACTCCGGCTACACCAAGCGCTTCGGCCTCTTCCATGTCGATTACGCGACGCAAGAGCGCCTGGCCAAGGACAGCGCGCACTGGTACCGCGGCTTCATCGCGACGGCCAAGGCGGGCGGCTGAGATGGCGGGCCTCAGCTTCAAGGGTGTGGCCAAACGCTATGGCGACAAGGCCCCGGTCGTGCGCGCGCTGGACCTGGAGGTGCAGGACGGCGAGTTCATGGTGCTGGTCGGCCCCTCGGGCTGCGGCAAGAGCACCTCGCTGCGCATGCTCGCCGGGCTGGAGGAGGTCAGCGCCGGCCAGATCTTCATCGGCGCCCGCGAGGTCACGACCGTGCCGCCGGCCGAGCGCGGCGTGGCCATGGTGTTCCAGAGCTACGCGCTGTATCCGCATATGAGCGTGGCCGAGAACATGGGCTTCGCCTTGAAGATGGCCGGCCGGCCCAAGGCCGAGGTCGCGGCCGCGGTGCTGAAGGCGGCGCGCAGCCTGCAGCTGGAGGCCTTGCTGGGGCGCAA
The DNA here is from genome assembly GCF_040187885.1 of Roseateles cavernae. NCBI lineage: Bacteria > Pseudomonadati > Pseudomonadota > Betaproteobacteria > Burkholderiales > Sphaerotilaceae > Roseateles > Roseateles cavernae. The sequence continues at coordinate 236,696 of NZ_JBDPLH010000001.1, read as the reverse complement.
GCCGCGCGAGCTCTCGGGCGGCCAGCGCCAGCGCGTGGCCATCGGCCGCGCCATCGTGCGCCAGCCCGAAGTCTTTCTGTTCGACGAGCCGCTGTCCAATCTGGACGCCGCGCTGCGCCACGAGACCCGGCTGGAGCTGGCCCGCCTGCATGAGGAACTGGGCGCCACCATCGTCTATGTGACCCACGACCAGGTCGAGGCCATGACCCTGGGCGACCGCATCGCGGTCTTCAACGAGGGCCGCATCGAGCAGGTCGGCGCACCGATGGAGGTTTATGAGCGGCCGGTGAACCGTTTCGTCGCCGCTTTCCTCGGCTCGCCGCGCATCAATTTTCTGCCGGCCGGCCTGATCCATACGGCCTTGCCGGCTGGCACCGAAACGGTCGGTCTGCGGCCCGAGCACCTGAAGCTGGTCGCGGCCGGCACCGGCCTGGACGGCGAGCTGGCGCTGATCGAGCATCTGGGCGACACCAGCATTGCCTATGTGCGCATCGCCGGTGTCGAGCAGGCCCTGGCCGTCAAGCTGGTGGCCGGTCAGGACTGGCAGCGCCATCAGCGCGTCGGCCTGCAGTGGCGGCCCGAGCATCTGCTGGCCTTCGATGCCCAGGGGTTGCGCCTGGAGCCGCGCGCATGAGCGGGGCGTCGTTTCCGCGCCTGGTGGCCGACGTCGGCGGCACCAATGTGCGCTTCGCCAGCCAGTACCTGCCGCAAGGCCCGCTGCTGGGCATGGCCAGCTATGCCTGCGCCGATCACGCCAGCCTGTGGGACGCGATGCAGCACCATCTGCGCATCCAGGGCCTGGAGCGGCCGCGCTGCTGCGCCATCGGCATCGCCACCGCGATCACCGGCGACCAGGTGCAGATGACCAACCACCACTGGTCTTTCTCGATCGAGGCGCTGCGCCAGGCGCTGGGCGCCGAGCGCCTCGTGGTCATCAACGACTTCACCGCGCTGGCCCTGGCCCTGCCGGCGCTGGCCCCGGCGTCACGCCGCCAGGTCGGCGGCGGCGCGGCGGTGGACGGCGCGCCGATCGGCCTGGTCGGCCCCGGCACCGGCCTGGGCGTCTCGGGCCTGCTGCCCGGCGTCGGCGGCGCCGGCTTGGCCCCGATCGGCGGCGAGGGCGGGCATGTGACGCTGTCCTCCTTCGAGCCCGAGGAGGACGCGGTGTTGCGCGTGCTGCAGCGCCGTTTCGGCCATGCCTCGGCCGAGCGCGCGCTGTCCGGGCCTGGGCTGGAGAACCTGTACCAGGCCCTGGCCGGCGTGCGGGGTCAGGTCGTGCCCGAGCGGGCGGCCCAGTCCATCACCGCCGGCGAGGACCAGTTGGCGCGCGACACGGTGGAGCTGTTCTGCAGCCTGCTGGGCAATGTGGCCGGCAATGTGGCACTGACGCTGGGCGCCCGCGGCGGCCTCTATATCGGCGGCGGCATTGTGCCGCGCCTGGGCGCCCGCTTCGACCGCTCGCGCTTTCGCGAGCGCTTCGAGGCCAAGGGTCGCTTTCGCGACTATCTGGCCGCAATCCCGGCCTATGTCGTCAGCGCCAGCGACGAGGCGGCACTGCTCGGCGCCTGCCGGGCGCTGGATGCGGCGATGCATTGAGGCCGAGCCAGCGCCGCGCTACATCTGCTCCCAGGGCAGACCGTCATGGCGCCAGCCATTGAGCCGGCCGCGCTGGAAGTGCTCGTCCGGGTCGCCCTCGAAGCCATGGACGATGTTGACGACCTCGGCAAAGCCGGCCGCCTCCAGCGCCTGGCCGGCCGCGACCGTGCGAGTGCCGGAGCGGCACAGGAGCACCAGCGGCTTGGCCAGGTCGCCGCCGGCCTCGCGCTTGACCTGGGCCACGAAGCGCTCCACATCGGGTTGCATCTCCGGATACTCGTACCAGGCCACATGGACGATGCCGGGCGGATGGCCGACATAGAGGTATTCCAGCTCCATGCGCACATCGAGGAACAGGGACTCGGGGTGTTCTTGCAGATAGGCCTGGGCCTCGACGGGGAGCAGATGTTTCATGGGGGTATTGACGCGCTCTCTAAAATGGTCGGATGAACGCTTCCACCCGACCCTACACGCGCGGCGCGCAGCTGCCCGAGATTCTGCAACAACGCATCGTCATCCTCGACGGCGCGATGGGCACGATGATCCAGCGCTACAAGCTGAACGAGGCCGATTATCGGGGCGAGCGCTTTGCCGGCCATGGCAAGGACCTGAAGGGCAATAACGACCTGCTGGTGCTGACCAAGCCCGAGGTCATCAGCGAGATCCACGAGCAGTACCTGGCCGCCGGCGCCGACATCATCGAGACCAATACCTTCGGCACCACCTCGGTGGCCCAGGAGGATTACGAGCTGGGCGAGCATGCCTTCGAGATGAATGTGGCCGCCGCCCGGCTGGCCCGCACCGCCTGCGCCAAGTACAGCACGCCGGACAAGCCGCGCTTCGCTGCCGGCGCGCTCGGCCCGACGCCGCGCACCGCCAGCATCAGCCCCGATGTCAATGACCCCGGCGCCCGCAATGTCGACTTCGACACGCTGAAGACCGCCTACTACGAGCAGGCCAAGGGCTTGCTGGACGGCGGGGTGGACCTGTTCCTGGTCGAGACCATCTTCGACACGCTGAACGCCAAGGCGGCGATCTTCGCGCTCGACGAGCTGATGGAAGACACGGGCGAGCGCCTGCCCGTCATCATCTCTGGCACCGTCACCGATGCCTCGGGCCGCATTCTCTCGGGCCAGACCGTCACCGCCTTCTGGCATTCGGTGCGCCATGCCAAGCCGCTGGCCATAGGCCTGAACTGCGCGCTGGGCGCGACGCTGATGCGGCCCTATATCGAGGAACTGGCCAAGGCGGCCGGCGACACCGCGATCAGCTGTTACCCGAACGCCGGCCTGCCCAACCCGATGAGCGACACCGGCTTCGACGAGACGCCCGATGTGACTGGCCGCCTGGTCGGCGAGTTTGCCGCCGCCGGTTTCCTGAACATCGCCGGCGGCTGCTGCGGCACGACCCCGGCCCATATCGCGGCCATCGCGCAAAAGGTCTCGGCCTACAAGCCGCGCGCCTGTGGCCAGCGCTTCTTCAGCGAGCTGGTGGCCGAGCAGGCGTGAATCAGTAGAGCTTCAGCAGCCGCTCCATATTGACCAGCAGCTTGAGCTCATGCGGCGCCAGGCTGGCGGCAATGGCCTGGCTGGCCAGGCGGGTGTCGCGCGGCACCGGCTCGCTCAGCGGCGCGCCGCTCTTGCCCAGCAGCGCGGCGACCAGGGGTTCGTTGGCGCTGTGGCCGCGCTTCGCGACGACGCCGACCTCGCCATTGGCCAGGCGCACCAGCGAGCCGGGCGGGTAGAGGCCGACGGCCTTGATCAGCGCGGCGCCGGCCTCGTCGGGCTGCTGCAGCTCATCCAGATAGACGGCACGCGCCGCCTGGGCTCCCGACAGGGCCTTGCGCGAGCGCCGCGGGCTCAGCCGCGCGCCGTAGAGATCGACGCGGCGCAGCACCCGCGCCATCTGCTCCGGCACCGAGCGCGCGGCCAAGGGCCCGGGGCCGGCCTCGTGATGCAGGCGCACGATCTGCAGCCATAGCGAGTCGTGCACGCCCAGCGTGCGCAGCAGCTCGGCGCTGCGGTCGCCATGGCCGACCAGCGTGGCTCGATGGGCCTCGCTGGGGCGTTCGTCCTGGCCGGCGAGCCGGTCCTGCAGCGCGCTGATGCTGATATTCATCGACAGCGCCGCCTGCCCCAGCACCAGGCGCAGATCCTCGGCCCAGCCCAGCTGGCGCGCGCAGAGTTCGCACAGCAGCAGGCTCAGCAACGCGTGACGGGCGCTGTAGTGCTGGAAATCCTGGCTGGACTCGAAAATCAGCAGCATCAGCGCCGCATCGGTCTGCTGCTGGACCCGCGCCAGCATCTCCTGCTGCAACGCCTGAAAGCGCGGCAGAAAGTCCTCGGCCCTGGGCTCGCGCAGCAGCGCATGGCCGCGCAGCTGCAGATCGGCCCAGGCGGCCTGGTCGCTGACCTGGGGCACGGCGGCGCCGCCCCGATCGGGCCGGTAGCTGGTCTGGGCCCGGGCGATGGCGCCCAGTGTGGCGCCCTGGTGCATCATCGTGTCGACCTTGTGGGCCAGCGCGCGCTGGTAGTCCTTGGTCTCATGGGCCAGCACCCAGGCACCGCGCTGTATCAGCGCCTGGACCAGGGGGCTGTCGCTGAGCACCTGGCCGCGCGCGATCAGCAGCTTGCCCTCGGCGTCGCGCAAGGAGAAATCCAGGACCTGGCCGATGCGCAGGCTGTGAGGGGGCAGGGGTATCAGATCCACAGTGGTTCGCTAGAGCTCTGTACGGATTGTCGGCGTGCCGGAGGCCGGCTTGAGTCGGCGGCCGGGACGCAGCGTAAAATGCGCCACGGTCCGAGGAGCGTTGCGACGGGGTCTGCGATCAAGCAGCAGCCCGCCAGGCTTGGATCTGCAAGGGCACCAGCCTTTTCAACGACGCTCACCGATCCATGATTTCGTCGTGGCCGCGGTGAGCCTGCGGTCCGATCTTTCGCCGAGGCCGCCATGAACACCGCTACCCCCCAGACCACGCCGCCACCGATGAAGCTCTCGGGGCTGGAGCCGGTGCAGATCGGCGCCGGCACGCTGTTCGTCAATATCGGCGAGCGCACCAATGTCACCGGCTCCAAGGCCTTTGCCCGCATGATCCTGGCCGGGCAGTTCGAGCAGGCGCTGGCGGTGGCGCGCCAGCAGGTCGAGAACGGCGCCCAGGTGATCGACATCAATATGGACGAGGCCATGCTGGACAGCAAGGCGGCGATGGTGCGTTTCCTGAACCTGATCGCCTCCGAGCCCGAGATCGCCCGCGTGCCCATCATGATCGACAGCTCCAAATGGGAGGTGATCGAGGCCGGCCTGAAATGCATCCAGGGCAAGGGCATCGTCAACTCGATCTCGATGAAGGAGGGCGAGGCCGAGTTCCGCCGCCAGGCCAATCTGGTGCGCCGCTATGGCGCGGCCGCCGTCGTGATGGCCTTCGACGAGAAGGGCCAGGCCGACACCTTCGAGCGCAAGATCGAGATCTGCGAGCGGGCCTACAAGATCCTGGTCGACGAGGTCGGTTTCCCGGCTGAGGACATCATCTTCGACCCCAATATCTTCGCGATCGCCACCGGCATCGAGGAGCACGACAACTACGCGGTCGACTTCATCAACGCGACCCGCTGGATCAAGCAACACCTGCCCGGCGCCAAGGTCAGCGGCGGGGTCTCGAACGTCAGCTTCAGCTTCCGCGGCAACGACCCGGTGCGCGAGGCCATCCACACCGTGTTCCTGTACCACGCGATCCAGGCCGGCATGGACATGGGCATCGTCAACGCCGGCATGGTGGGGGTCTACGACGATCTGGAAGCGACGCTGCGCGAGCGGGTCGAGGACGTGGTGCTGAACCGTCGCCCCGATGCCGGCGAACGCCTGATCGAGGTGGCCGAGAGCGCCAAGGGCCTGGCCAAGGACGACACGGCCCGGCTGGCCTGGCGCGCCGGCGATGTCAACGCGCGGCTCTCGCATGCGCTGGTGCACGGCATCACCGACTTCATCGTCGAAGACACCGAGGAGGCCTGGGTCGCGATCCAGGCCGGCGGCGGCCGGCCGCTGCATGTCATCGAAGGCCCGCTGATGGCCGGCATGAATATCGTCGGCGACCTGTTCGGCCAGGGCAAGATGTTCCTGCCCCAGGTGGTCAAGAGCGCGCGGGTGATGAAGTCCGCCGTGGCCCATCTGATCCCCTATATCGAGGAAGAAAAGCGCCAGCTGGAGGCCGCCGGCGGCGACGTCAAGCCCAAGGGCAAGATCGTCATCGCGACCGTGAAGGGCGATGTGCATGACATCGGCAAGAACATCGTCACCGTGGTCCTGCAGTGCAATAACTACGAGGTCGTGAACATGGGCGTGATGGTGCCATGCCAGGACATCCTGGCCCGCGCCAAGGTCGAGGGGGCCGACATCATCGGCCTCTCGGGCCTGATCACGCCCAGCCTGGAGGAGATGCAGCATGTGGCCGCCGAGATGCAGCGCGACGACTACTTCCGCATCAAGAAGATTCCGCTGCTGATCGGCGGCGCCACCTGCAGCCGCGTCCACACCGCCGTCAAGATCTCGCCGCATTACGAGGGTCCGGTGGTCTATGTGCCCGATGCGTCGCGCTCGGTGGGCGTCTGCACCGAGCTGCTCAGCGACGACCGCGCGGCCGCCTATATCGACGAGCTGAAGGCCGACTACGACAAGGTGCGCCAGCAGCATGCCAACAAGAAGAAGACCCCGCTGGTGACGCTGGCCCAGGCGCGCGCCAACAAGACGCCGCTGGACTGGGCCGGCTACCGGCCGCCGGTGCCAAAGTTCATCGGTCGCCGTGTCTTCCGCAACTACGACCTGGCCGAGTTGGCCCAGCACATCGACTGGGCGCCGTTCTTCCAGACCTGGGATCTGGCCGGCCCCTTCCCGGCCATCCTGAAGGACGAGATCGTCGGCCACGAGGCGCAGCGCGTCTTCAGCGACGGCAAGCGCATGCTGCAACGCCTGATCGACGGCCGCTGGCTGACGGCCAACGGCGTGTTCGGCCTCTACCCCGCCGCCCAGGTCAACGACGACGATATCGAGATCTACAGCGACGAGAGTCGCGCCGAGGTGCTGATGACCTGGCGTGGCCTGCGCATGCAGTCGGAGCGCCCGGTGGTCGACGGCGTGATGCGGCCGAATCGCTGCCTGGCCGACTACATCGCGGCCAAGGGCGGCGTGCCGGATTACATCGGCCTGTTCGCGGTCACCGCCGGCCTGGGCGTCGACAAGAAGGAAGCGCAGTTCCTGGCCGACCACGATGACTACTCGGCCATCATGCTGAAGGCCCTGGCCGACCGCCTGGCCGAGGCCTTTGCCGAGCGCCTGCACCAGCGCGTGCGCCAGGAGTTCTGGGCCTATGCGGAGGGCGAAGCGCTGAGCAACGAGCAGATGATCGCCGAGCAGTACCGCGGCATCCGCCCGGCGCCCGGCTACCCGGCCTGCCCGGACCATCTGTCCAAGCGCGATCTGTTCAAGGTGCTGGCGCCCGAGGACATCCAGATGGGCCTGACCGACAGCATGGCGATGACGCCGGCCGCCAGCGTCAGCGGCTTCTACTTCTCGCACCCCGAGGCCAGCTACTTCAATGTCGGCACCATCGGCGAGGACCAGATGCAGGATTGGGCCGCGCGGATGGCGCTGGACGAGCTTGACGCGAAACGCGCGCTGGCGCCGTTGCTGGGCTGACATGCGCTTACATCTGCCGGTCGGCGCCGGCCCGGCGGTCTGCGTTAAGGTGTCATCCCTGTTTCCGGAGTTGACCCTATGAGCATGCCCTTGAATTCCAGCCAGACCATTGCCATCGTGGCGGTAGCGGCCGCTCTGGTGGCCGGCGCCTACGCGCTGGGCCGTTCTTCGCAAGACCCGGCCGCCGCGCCAGCGCCGGTGGCCGCCGTGGTCGAGGACAGCAAGCCCGTGCCGGCCAAGCTGGCCCAGGCCGAGGTGCCCAAGCCGGTACCCAAGCCCGCCGCCGAGCCCAAGCCTGCGGCCGAAGCCCGGCTTTGCAATGACTGCTCACGCGTCGTCTCGGTGCGCAGCGAGGAGCGCGAGGGTGAGGGCAGCGGCCTCGGTGCGATCGGTGGCGCGGTGATCGGCGGCATCCTGGGCAACCAGGTCGGTGGCGGCAGCGGCAAGAAGATCGCCACGGTCGGCGGCGCGGTGGCCGGTGGCTATGCCGGCAACGAGATCGAGAAGCGCCAGAAGAGCAAGCGCGTCTGGATCGTCCGCCTTGAGCACAAGGACGGCAGCAGCCGCACCTTGGAGCGCGCCAGCGATCCGGGCCTGAAGGCCGGCGACATCGTCGAGCTGCGCGACGGCGAGTTGCGCCGTCACTGAGGGATCAATGAGCGCCGGCCTGCCGGTAGCGTGCCGGCGGCACCCCGACCCGGCGGGTGAACTCGCGGGTGAAGTGGGCCTGGTCGGCAAAGCCGCACAGAAAGCCGATCTCGGCGATGCCATGCGTGCCGCTGCCCAGGCACCAGGCCGCCAGCCTTGAGCGGGTCTCGGCGATCACGCCGCTGAAGCTCAGGCCATGGGCGGCCAGCTGGCGCTGCAGGCTGCGGCCCGACAGGCCCAGGCCATCGGCGACCTCGGCCAGCCGCAGCGCGGCGGCTGGGTCGGCCAGCTGGCGCTGCGCCAATGCCAGCGCCAGCGGTGGCCAGCGCAGCGGCGCCAGCAGATCGGCCGGTGCGCAAGGTCTGCTTGGCAAAGGGCTGAGCGCCCGCCAGCGGAACTGCCAGGCCCGCATCGCATCATCGGCGGCCAGCTGGCGCAGCGTGGTCTCGTCGGCCTGTGGATGCACCGTATGGCCGGCAATCTCTACCCGCAGCGCTTGCGTGCCCAGGGCCTCGAAGCTGCCGATCAGCACGCCCAGCACCGCCAGGCTCTCGGCCGGCTGCGGCGCGGGGCCGCTGTGCCTGAGCCTGATCCGGCCCTCGGCCGGCGCGTCCTCGAGCAGCACGCGGTGCTCGGCGTGGATATAGCGCTCCAGCCGCTGCCAGCGCCGCATGAAGTCCAGCGGCTCGCGCGCGGCCACCAGCACCTGGTGCAGTGGCTCGCCCTCGATATGACTGACCTCGCGCGCCAGCGCCAGCAGCGTGGCCAGGCCGCCCTGCTCGACGATGGCCGCGACGACACGCCGCTTGTCCTGATGCGCCACCCGCGCGCCCTCGGGCAGCGGCAGCGGCGGGCTCAGGCCTTGCGCAGCCATGCCGCGCAGCAGCAGGCGCAGCATCGTTGCGCTGGCGAAGTCGGCGGTGTTCATCCCGCCAGTGTGCCCGCTGCTGCTCTCAAAACGTCGGCACCCACCGGCAGCCGCGTGAAGCGCCGGCCGGTGGCGGCCCGCAGCGCGTTGGCGATGGCCCCGGCGCCGGCCACCATCGCGGTCTCGCCGGCGCCGCCGCTGGGCTCGCCGGTATCGATCAGCTCGATATGCAGGGCTGGCAGATCGTGGATGCGCGGGATCGGCGCCTCGGCGAAGCCGCTGGCCGTGATGCCCGCCTGCTTGTCCACCGGCAGCACCTCGATCAGCACCATGCCCAGACACCAGACCAGATTGCCTTCGATCTGGGCGCGCACGCCGTCGGGCTGGATCAGGCGGCCGCAGTCGTGGGCGCAGTGCATCGCGCTCACCCGGGCGGCGCCGCTGGCCCGTTCGACCTCGACTTCGGCGATCACCGCCGCATACGCACTGCCCTTGTAGATGCCGCAGGCCAGGCCGCGGCCGCGCAGGGTTTGTGCGTCGCTGAGCGCAGGGCGCGGCCAGTCGGCGGCCAGCGCCACGCGCTGCAGCACGCGGCGCAGGCGCGGGTTGTCCAGGTGGGCGAGCCGGAAGGCCAGCGGATCAATGCCGGCCCGATGGGCGCATTCGTCGATCGCGCTCTCGATCACCCAGCAGTTCGGCCCCGCGCCCAGGCCACGCCAGGGGCCGGTGTGCACCGGCAGCCTGCGGGCGTCGAACTCGATGCGCTGGCGCGGCAGCGCATAGGGCGGCAGTGCGCCGCGCGAGACCCCGCCGTCGCCGGCGAAGTCTGCCAGGCCCTGCATCCAGCGCGGCATCGCCGCCGGCGTGAACAGGATGTGGCTGCTGATCAGCCGGTGCCACCAGTCGCTCACCCGGCCGTCCTGCAGCCGTGCCCGCAGCTGGTGGCGCGAGGGCGGGCGGTGGAAGCCCTGCTGCAGCTCCTGGGCGCGGGTCCACTGCACCTTGACCGGCGCGCCGGCCGCGCGCGACAGCAGGGCCGCCTCCGGCTCCACCAGCACCAAAGTGCGGGCGCCGAAAGCCCCGCCGGCGCGGCAGGCCTGCACCTGGACCTTGGCCGCATCCAGCGCCAGCCGCCGCACCAGCGTGTCGCGCACATAGAACAGGTCCTGCGTGCCGGTCCACAGCCGCAGGCTCTGGTCGGCCGCCCGGTAGTCGGCGACGGCGCAGCGCGGCTCGATGCCGTTGTGCGCCGCCAGCGGGGTCTCGAAGACCAGGTCCACATCCCAGGCCCCGGCCTCGGCCACCTCGTCCGCGCGCAGCTGGTGGCGCAGCCGGCCCTGCGCGGGCAGCTGCAGCAGGCGCTCGATATCGGCGGCGTCGCCATCCTCGACCTGCCACTGCAGGGCCAGCGCCGCCTCGATGCGGTCCAGCGCGCCCGGCGTGCGGGCCAGCAGGCCAAGGCCCTGGCTGTTGGCGCGTGTCAGCCCCGGGTGCTCGACCAGGGCCACGAAGCCGGGCAGCGCGCGGGCCGCTGCGGCGTTGAAGCCGGCGGGCCGCGAGGCCAGCTCGGGCGACACGGGCGCACGCAGCACGCGGCCGTAAAGCAGGCCCGGCAGCCGCACATCGGCCGCAAACAGCGGCGCGCCGGTCACGATCTCGTGGCCGAAGCCCAGGGCGTCGGACTGTCGGCGTGGCGCTCCGTTCAGGCTGCGCAGCGCGCTGGCCGGCCACTCGCGCGGCGGGCGACCGGCCAGGGCCTCGCGCAGCGCGGCGCAGGCCTGGGTCAGCGGCAGCGCGAAGTCCTTGACCGAGTCGCTGCCGACGGTGGCGCGCACCGGCGCCATGCTCCGGCTGTCGGGCAGCGCCAGGCTGATCGCGCCGATGGCCACGCCCAGCTCGTCGGCCGCGATGCGGCGCAGCGCGGTGCCGATGTGCTGGCCGATCTCGGCGCGCGGCAGCCGCAGCTCGAAACGGCCCGCGCCCAGATGGCTGATCCAGCCCATCGCGTCGGCCCGTGTGGGCTCGGGGCGACGCGGGATCACGGGCAGCATCGAGCAGCCGGCCAGGAGGGGCACGCTCAGCAGCGCGCCCAGCAGCTGGCGGCGCCTCATGATGCGCGGGCGGCGCGCTGGATCGCGCGGCACATGCGGGGCTGGCTGCCGCAGCGGCACAGATGGCCGGCCAGCGCGGTCTTGATCTGGGTCTCGCTGGGCTGCGGTGTCTGCCGCAGCAGGGCCGCAGCGGCGATCAGGTGGCCGCTCTGGCAATAGCCGCATTGCGGCACGGCCTCGTCCAGCCAGGCCTGTTGCAGCGGGTGCAGCCGCTCGCCATCGGCCAGGCCCTCGACCGTGGTCACCGTGCGGCCCTGCACCGCCGCCACCGGCAGCAGGCAGCTGCGCTGCGGCGCTCCATCCAGCAGCACGGTGCAGGCGCCGCACTGGCCCAGGCCGCAACCGAATTTGGCGCCCACCAGGCCCCAGGCCTCGCGCAACACCCACAGCAGCTGCTCGTCCCGCCAGCCCTCGGGCACGACCCGGGTCCGGCCATTGACCATCACTTCCATCATCGCCACTCCCTGCTTGAGATGAGCTGCGATCTTGGGCGTGCGGGCACTCCCGGTCTTGAACAATCACGCCAGATTCAGCGCCTGGCGTTCATCGCCAGCTGCATCGCCAGCACGCTGCCGAGCACGACCAGCAGGCCCAGCAGGGACAGGCCGCCCATGGCCTGGTCCAGCAGCAGCCAGCCCAGCAGCACGGCGGTCAGCGGGCTCAGCAGACCCAGCGAGGACACGGCCACCGGCGACAGCCGGGCGATGCCGCGGAACCACAGCGCATAGGCGAGCAGGGCGCCGGCCAGGGACAGATAGGCGTAGCCGAGGACTTGGCCCGTGCCCAGTGCGGGCAGCGGCGCATCGACGCTCCAGGCCAGCGGCAGCAGCATCAGCCCGGCGATCAGCAGCTGCCAGCCGGTCAGGGCCAGCACCGGCATGCCGGTCTGCCAGCGCCGGGCCAGATAGGTGCCGGCGGCCATGCTGATGGCGCCGGCCAGCGCCGCCGCCACGCCGACCGGGTCCCAGACGGCGCCCGGCGACAGCAGCAGCGCGGCCATGCCCAGCACGCCGGTGACGCCGGCGCCTATCGCCAGCGAGGGCGGCCGGCGCCGGTCCACCGCCCAGCTCATGGCTATCACCAGCAGGGGCTGGATGGCGCCGACCACGGCGGCCAGCCCGCCGGGCAGGCGGTAGGCGGCGATGAAGAGCATGGCCTGGAAAAAGCCCAGGTTCAGCGCCGCCAGCACCAGCAGGCGGCCCCAGTCGCCGCGCGCCGGCAGATGCCGGGCATAGAGCACCAGCAGCAGCCCGGCCGGCAGCGAGCGTATCAGCGCCGCCGTGAAGGGCCGGTCGGGCGGCAGCAGCTCGGTCGTGACGATATAGGTGCTGCCCCAGATGACGGGCGCCAGCGCCGTCAGCCAGGCGTCGGCTCCGGCGGATTGTTGCGACGCATTGCCCATTTAATACCTCTACATCAAGATAAATAACTGTAGCATTAATCTTGATATAGAGATAAATACCCCGGGCCGAGCACGGCCTACACTGGGCGCCGTGAACACCAAATTCCTTGAAACCCTGGTGGTGCTGGCCCGGGTCGGCAGCTTCCGCGAGACCGCCCAGGTGATGAACACCACGCAGGCAGCGATCTCGCAGCGCATCGCCGCGCTGGAGGACGAGCTGGGCGCCGAGCTGGTGGACCGCAGCGCACGCCGGCTGGGCCTGACCCAGGTCGGCGAGCAGGTGCTGCGCCAGGCCGAGCGCATGCTGGCGCTGGAGCGCGAGCTCAAGCTCTCGACCCGACCCGATGCGCCGGCGGCCGGCCGGGTCCGCATCGGCGCGATCGAGTCGGTGGTGCACACCTGGCTGTCGCCGCTGATACGCCAGCTGGCCGAGCGCTATCCGCAGATCAACCCGGACATCACGGTCGATACCGCGCGCCATCTGCAGGACCAGTTCCGCCTGCGCAAGCTGGACCTGATGATCCAGAACGACCCCTTTGCCGAGGCCATAGGCACGCTGGACTACCGGGTCACGCCGCTGTGCGAGTTTCCGCTGCGCTGGGTCGCCAGGCCCGAGCTGCTGCCGGCCAGCGGGCGGCTGACGATGGAGGATCTGGAGCGGGTGCCGCTGCTGACCTTCTCGAAGACATCGAGCCCGCAGGCCCATGTGCGCGCGCTCTTCGTCGACCGCGACATTGAGCCGCGGGTCTGCAGCTTCCCCTCGGTCGAGTCCATCATCCAGCTGGCCGGCGACGGCTATGGCATCGCGGCGATCCCGCCGGTGTTTGTGCGCGCGCAGCTGGAGCGGGGTTCGCTATGGCAGTGCGAGGGGCCGCCGCTGCCCTCGATGGCGATCAGCGTGATCACCGAAGGCCGGGTCAGCACGGCGGTGCGCGAGACCGTCGGCCTGGTGCGCGAGGTGGTGGCGGGGTTTTGCGAGCGGGTCGGGGCCGACTGGGTGCGGCCACTGGGGCCGGATCAGGGCTGAACGGGGGCTCCCGGTGCGTGCAGCGCGACGCCATCGGTCGTCAGCGCGGCGCGGATATGGCGCGCGAACTCCAGCGCGCCGGCTTGGTCGCCGTGCAGGCATAGCGTGTCGGCGCGCACCGGCACGACTTTGCCGCTCAGCGCGGTGACGCTGCCGGCCAGCATCTGGCGCACCTGGGCCAGCGATTGCTCAGGGTCTTCGATCATCGCGCCGGGCAGGCCGCGCGGCGACAGCGAGCCGTCGTCCTGGTAGCTGCGGTCGGCGAAGACCTCGTTGGCCGCGCGCAGGCCCAGGGCTTCGGCGGCCTTGATCATCTCGCTGCCGGCCAGGCCGAAGAAGACCAGGCCGGGATCGAAGTCGCGCACCGCCTGCGCGATCGCGTCGGAGAGCTGGCGGTCCTTGACCGCCATGTTGTAGAGCGCGCCATGCGGCTTCACATGGTTCAGGCGGCCGCCGGCGGCGCGGGCAAAGCCGGCCAGCGCGCCGATCTGGTAGAGCACCATCGCATAGGCCTCGGCCGGCGAGATCTTCATCTCGCGGCGGCCGAAACCCTGCAGATCGGGCAGGCCCGGATGGGCGCCGACCGCGACGCCCTTGGCGACCGCCGCGCCGACAATGCGGCGCATCGTGCCCGGGTCGCCGGCATGGAAGCCGCAGGCGATATTGGCCGAAGTCACATGGTCGAGGATGGCGATGTCGTCGCCCATGGTGTAGGCGCCGAAGCCTTCGCCCATATCGCAGTTGAGATCCAGGCGGTTCAGGTCCAGGGTCTTGCTCGTCATGAGGCGGCTCCCAGTGCAGCGGCGAATTGCTGCTCACGTTGCAGATACAGGGTCTGCGCGGTCTCCAGCGAGACCGGCACGAAGCGCAGCGCCTGCTGCGGCGCCAGCTGTGCCAGCAGCGGCAGGTCCACGCTGATCACATGGCCTATCTTCGGATAACCGCCGGTGCTCTGGCGCTCGGCCATCAGCACGATGGGTTTCCCATCGGGCGGCACCTGGACGCTGCCGAAGTTGACCGCCTCCGAGATCAGCTCGCCGGGCTGGCTGCGCGTCAGCGCCGGGCCCTCGAGCCGGTAGCCCATGCGGTCGGACTGCGGGCTGATGCGGTAGCTGGCCTCGGCGAACAGCGCCTGCGCCTCGGGTGTGAAGCCGGCCCAGTGCTCGCCGAGCACGACACGCAGCGGTGTGATCTCGGCGCTGGGCAGCGTGCTTTCTACGGGCAAGTCCGGCGGCGCGCCGGCCGGCTTGAAGTCGGCCGCCTGCAGCTGATCGCCCTTGCGCAGCGCCCGACCCAGATGGCCGCCGAAGCCGCCGCGCACAAAGGTGCTGCGGCTGCCCATCAGCGCTGCCACGGAGAAGCCGCCGCGCACCGCCAGATAGCTGCGCAGGCCGTTGATGCGCTGGCCGAAGGCCAGCACGGCGCCGGCCGGCACGTCGATGCGCTCGTTCAGCGCCACTGGCTGGCCGTCCAGCGTGGCCGACAGATCGGCGCCGCAGATCGCGATCTGGGTCGTGGCCGCGAAGCGCAGGCTGGGCCCCATCAGCACGATCTCCAGCGTGGCCTCGTCGCGCGCATTGCCCACCAGCAGATTGGCCCGTCGGTGCGACACCTCGTCCATCGCGCCGCAGACCGGCACGCCCAGGTGCTGATAGCCGTAGCGGCCCAGGTCCTGCAGCTGCGATTGCGCGCCCGGCTTGATGACTTCGATAGCGATGCTCATTGCCGCGCCTCCAGCATGGCCTCATAGGTGTTGGCGTCGATGCGCACGAAGCGGATCGCATCGCTTGGGCCCAGCAGGCAGGGCGGCTCGGCGCCGGCCTCGAACAGGCGCACCGGCGTGCGGCCCAGGATGTTCCAGCCACCGGGGGTTTCCAGCGGGTAGATGCAGGTCTGCTCGCGTGCGATGGCCACCGAACCGGGCGGGATATGGGTGCGCGGCGTCGTGCGGCGCGGCATCGCGAGCTGCGGGTTCAGGCCGCCGATGAAGGGAAAGCCCGGCGCGAAGCCCAGCATATAGACACGGTGGGCCGACTCCAGATGCAGCGCGATCACGCGCTCGCTGCTCAGGCCGCAGCGCTGCGCCACGTCCTCCAGATCGGGCCCGTAGTCGCCGCCATAGCAGACCGGGATCTCGATCACGCGCGCTGCGGTCTGCTGGGCGTCGAGCGGCTGGGCCAGCCGCTCCAGCAGCAGGGCCTTCAGCGTTGCGAACGGGGTCGGTCCGAAACACTCGGGGCGGTAGTGCAGGGCCACGGTGCTGAAGGCCGGCACGATGTCGCGCAGGCCCTCGATCGGCTGGGCGCGCAGGCGCTGCACGAAGGCATGCACCCGGGTGCTGGTCTCGGGGTCCACGGTCGTGCCGAGCCCCACCAGCAGGCAGCGGTCGCCGACCGCGTCGATTCGAAATACTTCGTTCATGACCGACTCAACCCATCGCTCGCGGCAGCACCATCACGATGTCCGGGAACACCGTGATCAGCACCGTCGCCAGCACCAGCAGCAGGAAGAAGGGGAAGGCCATGCGCGCCAGGGTGAAAAGGCCCTTGCCGGTGATGCCCTGGATCACGAACAGATTGAAGCCCACCGGCGGCGTGATCTGGGCCATCTCGACCACCAGGATCAGGTAGATGCCGAACCACAGCGGGTCGATGCCGGCGGCCTGCACCGCGGGCAGGAGCACGGCCGTGGTCAGCACGACGATGGAGATGCCGTCGAGGAAGCAGCCCAGCAGGATGAAGAACAGCGTCAGCACGGTCAGCAGTCCATAGGCCGACAGATTCATCGAAGCGATCCACTGCGCGACATTGGCCGGCAGACCGGTGAAGCTCATCGCGCTGGTCAGGTAGGCCGCGCCCAGCAGGATGAAGGTGATCATGCAGGAGGTGCGCGCCGCGCCCATCAGGCTGGCGACGAAGGCGCCGCGGCCCAGCGAGCCGCCCAGGCCGGCGATGATCAGCGAGCCAATCACGCCGATGGTGGCGGCCTCGGTGGCGGTGGCGATGCCGGCATAGATCGAGCCGATCACGCCGGCGATCAGCAGCACCACCGGGAGCAGCAGGCGCAGGCGCTTGAAGCGCTCGGCCCAGCCGACGCGCTCCTCGTCGCGCGGCACCTTGGCCGGGTTGCGCAGCGACCAGATCGCGATATAGCCCGAGAACAGCAGCATCATCATCAGGCCGGGCAGGATGCCGGCGGTGAACAGCTTGACGATGGAGACCTGGGCCGCGACGCCGTAGACGATCATCACGATGGACGGCGGGATCAAGAGGCCCAGCGTGCCGGCGCCGGCCAGCGAGCCGATGCTGATGCTCTCGTCATAGCCGCGCGCCTTCAGCTCGGGCAGCGAGATCTTGCCGATGGTGGCGGCGGTGGCCGCCGAGCTGCCGCTGACCGCCGCGAAGATGCCGCAGCCCAGCACGTTGACATGCACCAGCCGGCCCGGCAGGCCGTTGACCCAGGGCCCCAGGCCCGAGAACATGTCCTCGGCCAGACGGGTGCGGTAGAGGATTTCTCCCATCCAGATGAACAGCGGCAGCGCGGTCAGCGACCAGCTGGCTGTCGAGCCCCAGGCGGTGGTGGCGAAGATCACGCCGGCCGGCGCGTCGGTGAACAGCAGCAGGCCCACCAGGCCGCAACCGATCAGGGCCAGCGCCACCCAGACGCCCAGGCCCAGCAAGAGGAAGAGCAGGGCCATCAGGACGCCCGCTTGTGCAAGATCGCTCATCGGAGGTGTCCTTTTCTATTCGGTGCGGGCGGTCTCGCCGTCCGGCGCATCGCTCAGCGGCCGGCCGCGCAGGCCGCGCCAGAGGCGGTCGATCAGCATCAGGGCCAGCAGCAGCATGCCGATGGCCATGGCCAGCTGCGGGATCCACAGCGGCACCCGCAACATGCCCTGTGCGACCTCCTCGTACTGCCAGGAGCCGTGCACGAACTGCAGTGTGTGCCAGGCGGCCCAGACCGCCAGCGCCACACCCAGCGCCGAGGCCAGCAACTCGTAGCCGCGCTCCCAGCGCTTGGGCAGGAACTGCAGCACCAGCGTGACGCGGATGTGGTCGCCATGACGCATCGCATAGGGCAGGGCCAGGAAGGCCGAGGCCGCCATGGCCCAGGCGGCGAAATCATCGGCGGCCGGAACCTGATGGCCCAGCAGGCGCGCGACGATTTGCGCGGCGATCACCAGCGCGATGGCGGCCAGCGCGACGGCCGAGGCCGCCCCGGAGGCCTTGGAGAGACGGTCAAGGACGGCCATGGTGTTCGCTTACTTCTTGTTGAAGGCGTCGAGCACCTTGGCGCCGTCCGGGCCGGCCTTCTTGGTCCACTCCTCGGCCATCGTTGCGCCGACCTTGTTCAGCTCGGCGGCGATGGCTGCCGGCACCGGCTGCACCGTGATGCCCTTGGCGGCCAGGGTCTGGGTCAGCTTGGCGGTCAGCTCGCGGGCCTGGGCCCAGCCGCGCGCCTCGGCCTTGGCACCGGCGGCCATCACGGCCTGGCGCTGCGCCTCGGGCAGGGCCATCAGCGAACGCTTGTTGGCGATGACGATGGCCTGCGGGATGAAGGCCTGGGCATCGTAGTAGTGCTTCACATAGTCCCAGGCCTGGGTGTCCACGCCGGTGGCGGGCGAGGTGATCATCATGTCGATCACGCCGGTCGAGAAGGCCTGCGGCACCTCGGCGGTCTGTATCGTCGTGGGCACCGCGCCCATCAGCGTGACCATGCGGCTGGTCGAGGCGCTGTAGGCGCGAAAGCGCGCGCCCTTGAAGTCGCCGATCGCGGCCACCGGCTTCTTGGTGTAGATGCCTTGGGGCGGCCATGGCGAGCCGTAGACCAGCACCAGGCCCTGCTTGTCCAGGCGGGCGGCGATCTGCTCGCGGGCGGCCTTCCAGAGCTTCTCGGAGGCGTCGAAGGAGCTGGCCAGGAAGGGCACGCTGTCGATCTCGAACATCGCGTCCTCGTTGCCCAGCGCCGACATCAGCACCTCGCCGATCGGCACGATGCCTTGCTGCACGCCGCGCTTCACCTCGGGGCGCTTCAGCAGCACGCTATTGCTCTGCACCTTGAACTCCAGCTGGCCGGCGGTGGCCGCCTTCACGTCCTCGGCGAACTGGCGCACATTGACGGTCAGGTAGTTGGCGTCGGGCTGTTCGGCCGACATATTCCAGGTGGCGGCCTGGGCGGTGCTGGAGAGCAGGACGGCGGCGGTGGCGCTGAGCAACAGGCGTTTCATCTCGGGCTTCCTTGTGTGGAATGGGGTAGTGGCGCGAATGTCTACCAATCCGGCACCGAGGTCGACCGAGAAATCTTTATGGGCCGTGGCTAGATTTGCTGATGGCTGGTGTTAACCCTTGGTCTGCAGACCCCGGCGCAGCTGCACAGCCTCGGCCATATGGGCCGGCGTGATGGCGGCGCTGCCGGCCAGATCGGCAATCGTGCGCGCGACCCGCAGCACCCGGTGGTAGCCGCGGCCCGACCAGCCCAGCCGGGTGGCGGCTTTCTGCAGCAGGGCACCGGCGGCCGGTTCGGCCTGGGCATGAGCCTCCAGCAGGGCGGGGCTCAGCAGCGCATTGCAGCAGCCCTGGCGGGCCAGGGCCAGCTCGCGGGCGGCCGCGACGCGGGCGGCGACCACGGCCGAGGGCTCGCCGTCCGGCGCGGCCGCCAGCACCTGGGGCGGCAGCACCGGCACCTCGACCAGCAGGTCGAGCCGGTCCAGAAAGGGGCCGCTGAGCCGGCGCTGGTAGCGCGAGACCTGGTCCGGCGAGCAGCGGCATTCGCCCAGCGGATTGCCCAGCTGGCCGCAGGGGCAGGGGTTCATGGCCGCGACGAGCTGAAAGCGAGCCGGGAACTCGGCATGCCGGGCGGCACGGGCGATCAGGATGCGGCCGTTCTCCATCGGCTCGCGCAAGGCCTCCAGCGCGGCCCGGGGGTACTCGGGCAGCTCATCGAGAAAGAGCACGCCGTGCTGGGCCAGCGTGATCTCGCCCGGCCTCGGCGGCGAGCCGCCACCGACCAGGGCCACGCTGGAGGCGCTGTGATGCGGCGCACGCAGCACGCGCCGCCCCCACAGGGCCGGCTCGAACTGGCCGGCCAGGCTCAGCACCGCGGCCGACTCCAGCGCCTGCTCCTCGTCCAGCGGCGGCAAGAGGCCCAGCAGGCGCTGGGCCAGCATCGATTTGCCGGTGCCCGGCGGGCCGATCAGCAGGAGGTTCAGCGCGCCGGCGGCGGCGATCTCCAGCGCCCGCTTCGGGCCGGCCTGGCCCTTGATATCGCGCAGATCGGGGGCCACATCCGGGGCCAGCGAGACGGTGGCGGGGCGGGCGCGCTGCAGCGCCGCCCCCTCGCCGCCCGGGCTCAGCGCGGCCACCAGGTCCAGCAGATGGGCGGCGCCGAACACCGCCACGCCGCCGACCAGGGCTGCCTCGGCGGCGTTCGCCTCGGGCAGCACCAGATCGCGGGCCAGGCCCGACTGGCGCAGCGCCAGGCTCATCGCCAGCGCGCCGCGCACCGGCCGCAGCTCGCCGGCCAGCGACAGTTCGCCGGCGCACTCCAATGCGGCCAGGCGCTCGCCATCAATCTGCTCGCTGGCGGCCAGGATGCCCAGCGCGATCGGCAGATCGAAGCGGCCGCCCTCCTTGGGCAGGTCGGCCGGGGCCAGGTTGACCGTGATGCGGCGGTTGTGCGGGAAGCTCAGGCCGCTGTTGAGCAGCGCGGCGCGCACCCGCTCGCGCGACTCCTTGACCTCGGTCTCGGCCAGGCCCACCAGCGTGAACATCGGCAGCCCATTGGCCAGATGCACCTCGACGCTGACCGGCGCGGCGGCCAGCCCGTCCAGCGCCCGGCTGTGTACGACGGCCAGAGACATAGCCTCCTCCCCGGGACCGGTGCGTACCGATCCTGGGTGGATTCTGCACGTTTGCCGCGCCGGGCGGGCCGCTGTCGGCGCACCAAGGGAGTGCCTGCACCAAGTGCGGGCATCGAGCGCGGCCATCCTCTTTTGGTGCATCGCTGCCCGATCCGGGCCTCTTTCCCGGTTTCGCCTGGGGCGCCGAGCCTGGCACGGAAGCTGCAATCCCCGGATCGAACCTGCTTCCTCCCCATCCAAACAGCTAGGAGTCCCGCATGAAGTTGATTCTTGCCACGCTTGCCGCCGCCATGACCCTTGGTGCGCTGCCGGCCCAGGCCCAGGACGCATCGGTCGCCTTCAACGCGAGCCTGACCAGCGACTACCGCTACCGCGGCATCTCGCAGACCCGGCTGAAGCCGGCCCTGCAAGGCGGGCTGGACTATGCGCACCCGAGCGGCTTCTATGTGGGCGCCTGGGGCTCGACGATCAAATGGGTCAAGGACGTTGGCGGCGACGCCAAGGTCGAGGTCGACCTCTACGGCGGCTACAAGACCGAGATCAGCAAGGGCGTCACTCTCGATGTCGGCCTGCTGACCTATATCTACCCGAGCAACAAACTGCCGACCAGCGCCAACACCACCGAGATCTATGGCGCGCTGAGCTACGGCCCGTTCACGGCCAAGTATTCGCATGCGGTCACCGACACCTTCGGCAACCCTGACAGCAAGAACAGCTGGTATGCCGATCTGTCGGCCAGCTTCGAGGTGATGGACGGCTGGATGCTGGCGCCCCATGTCGGCTACCAGCGCATCGACGGCCCCTTGCGCGGCCAGGCCTCCTACACCGACTATTCGCTGGCGCTGTCCAAGGACTTCAGCGGCCTGGTGCCCAGCATCGCGCTGGTCGGCACCGACGCTGACAAGGGCTTCTACACCGTCAAGGACAAGTTCCTGGGCAAGAACGCGGTCGTGGTCAGCGTCAAGTACAACTTCTGAAACCGTGTGAGGAGAACGCAATGAAACTGATCACCGCCATCATCAAGCCCTTCAAGCTTGACGAAGTGCGCGAGGCGCTGAGCGCCATCGGCGTGCAGGGGCTGACCGTCACCGAGGTCAAGGGCTTCGGCCGCCAGAAGGGCCACACCGAGCTGTATCGCGGCGCCGAGTACGTCGTCGACTTCCTGCCCAAGGTCAAGGTCGAGGCGGCGGTCGACGATGCGGTGGTCGAGCAGGTCATCGAGGCCATCGAGGCTTCGGCCCGCACTGGCAAGATCGGCGACGGCAAGATCTTTGTCTCGCCGCTGGACCAGGTGGTGCGCATCCGCACCGGCGAGACCGGGGCCGACGCGCTCTGAGCTTCACCGATCACAAGACTAGACAGACAAATCCCCGGAGATTCTTCATGAAGAAACTACTTGCCAGCCTGGCGCTGGCTGCGGCGGTGTTCGCCCCTGCAGCCTGGGCCCAAGACGCGGCTGCTTCCGCGCCCGCCCTCGCCGAGGCCGCCTCGGCGGTCGTCGCAGCGGCCTCCGAAGCGGTGGCCGCCGTGGCCGCCCCGGCGGCCGACGCCGCCTCCGCAGCCGCCGCTGCTCCCGCCCCCGTGCCCAACAAGGGCGACACCGCCTGGATGATGGTCTGCACCCTGCTCGTCATTATGATGACGGTGCCGGGCCTGGCGCTGTTCTACGGCGGCCTGGTGCGCAGCAAGAACATGCTGTCGGTGCTGATGCAGGTGATGGTCACCTTCTCGATGATCGTCGTGCTGTGGGTCATCTACGGCTACAGCCTGGCCTTCACCGAGGGCAATGCCTTCATCGGCGGCTTTGATCGCCTCTTCATGAAGGGCATCTGGGACAACACGGCCGGCACCTTTGCCAACGCGGCCACCTTCAGCAAGGGCGTCTACATCCCCGAGATCGTGTTCGCCGCCTTCCAGGCCACCTTTGCCGGCATCACCGCCTGCCTGATCGTCGGCGCCTTCGCCGAGCGCATCAAGTTCGGCGCCGTGCTGCTGTTCATGGCGATCTGGTTCACCTTCAGCTATCTGCCGATGGCGCATATGGTCTGGTTCTGGATGGGCCCGGATGCCTATGCCTCGGCCGAGGTGGCCGCCGAGATGACCGGCAAGGCCGGCCTGATCTGGCAATGGGGCGCGCTGGACTTCGCCGGCGGCACCGTGGTGCACATCAATGCGGCCGTGGCCGGCCTGGTCGGTGCCTATATGGTCGGCAAACGCGTCGGCTACGGCAAGGAATCGTTCACCCCGCACAGCCTGACCCTGACCATGGTCGGCGCCTCGCTGCTGTGGGTGGGCTGGTTCGGTTTCAACGCCGGTTCCGCACTGGAAGCCAATGGCTTCGCCGCGCTGGGCTTCATCAACACGCTGGCTGCCACCGCTGCCGCCGTGCTGGCTTGGTGCATCGGTGAGGCGCTGCTGAAGGGCAAGGCCTCGATGCTGGGCGCAGCCTCCGGCGCGGTGGCCGGCCTGGTGGCCATCACCCCGGCGGCCGGCAATGTCGGCATCGGCGGCGGCATCGTGATCGGCTTCATCGCCGGCTTCGCCTGCCTGTGGGGCGTGTCGGGCCTGAAGAAGATGCTGGGTGCGGATGACTCGCTCGACGTGTTCGGCGTCCACGGCGTCGGCGGCATCGTCGGCGCGCTGCTGACCGGCGTGTTCAACTCGCCCAACCTCGGCGGCCCTAGCGCCGTCGGCGACTGGGTCACGGTGGCCATGGTGGCACCGGATGCCTACTCGATCGCCAGCCAGGTCTGGATCCAGCTCAAGGGCGTGCTGCTGACCATCGTCTGGTCGGGTGTGGTCTCGGTGATCGCCTTCAAGATCGTCGACCTGGTGATCGGTCTGCGCGTGCCGGAAGAAGCCGAACGCGAAGGCCTGGACATCACCTCGCACGGCGAGACGGCGTACCACAAGTAAGTCACAGGACGGGCTTCCCGTCTCTGCAAGAAGCCGCCCTCGGGCGGCTTCTTTGCTTTGGCGGCCCGGGTGCAGGGCCTCAATGCCGCAGCAGCTCCTCGACCAGCTCGCTCAGCCGGCCGGGGCTGAAGGGCTTGGCCAGAAAGGCGTCGGCGCCGGCGTCCAGTGCCGCGCGCCGCTCGTGCGGGGCGGCGCTGGCGCTCAGTACCACGATACGGATCTCGGCCAGGGTCGGGTCTTGCCTGATCTGCTTGCAGACATCGAGGCCGCTGATCTCGCCGGGCATCACCACATCGATCAGCATCAGGTCGGGTCGCATCGCCTGCACGATCTGCAGCGCCAGCGCCCCGTTGGCAGCCTCGTGCAGGCGGTGGCCGCTGTCTTCCAGCGCCCAGCGGATCAGGCGGCGGATGTCGGCCTGGTCCTCGACGATCAGAATTCTCGCGTTCATGGCTTCAGTTCCATTCGTTCGATCCGGTAGCCGCGCTGCGCCAGCAGGGCCGGCAGGCCTCGCGGGCCCGTCATGTGCAGCGCACCGACGGCGGCAAAAAGCTGGCGGCCCTCGGCGTGCAGCGCTGCTATGCGCGCGGCCAGCGCCGGATTGCGGCCTTCGATCAGGCGCCGCAGGAAGGCGCGGTCGGCCGGCGTGTCGGCGCAGTCGCACCAGCGTTCGTAGTCGGCCAGTGTCTGCAGATCGCCCTGTTCCCAGGCCCGCACCAGGCGCCTGAGCATGGGCCGGACCTTGCCCTGCTCCAGCTGTTCGAGAGTGTCGGCGGTCAGGCGGCGCGCTTCCCTGGCATCGGCGGGCAGCAGCGCGTCGAGCTGCTGGCGCACGGTTTCCAGCGAGACGATGGCCAGGCCGCGCGAGCGCGCCTCGCCCGACAGCAGCGCCTCCTGCCCATAGCCCGCCTCCAGCCCTTCCCAGCGGGCCTCCAGCATGGTCAGCGTGACGGCCTGCATCAGCGGGTGCAGCGTGGCCAGCGCGCCCTCAGGCAGGCAGGCCGCCGCGATCCGCCCGGCCAGGCGCTGGCGCAGCGCGGCGTCCAGGCTCAGCGGGCGGCTCAGGCCGGCGGCCAGCTGGCGCTGGATGGCCGGGTCGGCGGGGTCGAGTTCGAGCGCCAGCGTGTCGCTGTCCTGCAGCGCGGCGCGCAGCTGCGGACCGGGTTGGGCCCAGTCCGGCCGGCCCAGATGGATGCTGCCGAACAGCCAGGCGCTGCGCCCGTCCTTGCTGATGCGCCACAGCAGGCCGCGGTCGCGCTCGGGACCCGGCTGTGTCTGGGCGGCGGGGGGCGGCGGGCAGGCCGGGTCGGCCAGCGTGGCCCGGGCCGGGACCAGCAGGAGCAGCAGGCTGAGCAGCAGAGGACGCATCATGGTCCGCACTCTACCCTTGAGGCCGGCCGAATCGCCCCCATGTCTTGCTCCTAGAATTGCTTTGCCCCCTCTTCCCCAGACCCCTTGCGGGTCACCGACAGGCACGACCCATGGTCCCCCATCTGATCACCGCACTGAACGGCCCCATCAACGAGCTGGAGCAGCGCATCCTGGAGTCGATGCCGGCCATCGAGCGCTGGTTCCGGCTCGAGTGGATGGAGCACACGCCGCCGTTCTACAGCTCGGTCGATGTACGCAATGCCGGCTTCAAGCTGGCCCCGGTCGACACCAATCTCTTCCCCGGCGGCTTCAACAACCTGACCCCCGAGATGCTGCCGCTGGCGGTGCAGGCGGCGATGGCGGCGATCGAGAAGATCTGTCCCGAGGCCAAGAACCTGCTGCTGGTGCCCGAGGCCAATATCCGCAACACCTTCTACCTGGCCAATGTTGCGACCCTGGTGCGCATCTTCACCCAGGCCGGCCTGAATGTGCGCCTGGGCAGCCTGGACGAGGACATCAAGCAGCCCACCGAGCTGAACCTGGCCGACGGCAGCAGCCTGACCCTGGAGCCGCTGCTGCGTACCCGGGGCCGCCTCGGCCTGAAGGACTTCGATCCCTGCACCATCCTGCTGAACAACGATCTGTCGGCCGGTGTGCCCGGCGTGCTCGAAGGCCTGCACGAGCAGTATCTGCTGCCGCCGCTGCATGCCGGCTGGGCGCTGCGCCGCAAGCACAACCATCTGCGCGCCTATGAGGAGGTGGCGAAGAAGTTCGCCAAGCTGCTGGGCATGGATCCCTGGCTGATCAATCCGATGTTCGCCCGCTTTGATGCGTCCGCCGCCAGCCCGGCCCAGGATCTTGAGGCCCTGCAGACCCAGGCCGATGCGCTGCTGGGCAAGGTGCGCCGCAAGTACAAGGAATACGGCATCCCGGAAAAGCCCTTCGTGATCATCAAGCCCGATGCCAGCACCTATGGCGCCGGGCTGCTGACGGTGCGCGACGCCAAGGACCTGGCGGCGCTGGAGCGCCTGCCCGGCAGCGTCATCAAGGATGGCCAGGAAGTCAGCGCACTGATCATCCAGGAGGGCGTGCCCACCCACGAGCGTGTCAATGAGGCGGTGGCCGAGCCGGTGGTCTATATGATGGACCGCTATGTGGTCGGCGGCTTCTACCGCGTCCATGCCGAGCGCGGCTTCGACGAGAACCTGAACGCGCCGGGCTCGCGCTTCGTGCCGCTGGCCTTCGCCGAGTCCTCGCAGCTGCCGCGCCCCGGTGCCAAGCCCGGCGCCAGCGCGCCGAACCGCTTCTATATGTACGGCGTGATCGCCCGCCTGGCGATGCTGGCGGCCAGCTATGAGCTGGAGGTCACCGATCCGGATGCCGAGGTCTACGAGTAAGCGCCGGGCAGCGGCGGCGTCAAGCTCGGCGTCCCCCCGATATCCGGATTGACGCACCGCACAATGGCGGGCGCACAATAGCGCTTTTGGCAATCTGCGGCCTGCCGCAGCCCCTTTGTGAGTTCATCCACCGCGACCCGCAGCCCCTTGGCCCAAGCGGGCCTGACTCTCGGCGCCCTGGGCGTCGTCTATGGCGACATCGGCACCAGCCCGCTGTATGCGCTCAAAGAGGTGTTCCACGGCGGCCATGTGCCGCTGACCCACGACAATATCCTGGGCGTGCTCTCGCTGCTGTTCTGGACCATGACGGTCGTGGTCTCGCTGAAGTACGTGCTGCTGATACTGCGTGCCGACAACAACGGCGAGGGGGGGCTGATCGCGATGCTGGCGCTGGCCACCAATGCGGTCAATGACAAGCCCAGGCTGCGCCGCCGCCTGATGCTGGTGGGCCTGTTCGGCACCGCGATCTTCTATGGCGATGCGGTGATCACGCCGGCGATGACGGTGCTCAGCGCGGTCGAGGGCATCGATGTCTACGCGCCGCAGTTCCACGATGCCATCGTGCCGGTGGCCCTGCTGGTGCTGGCCGGCCTGTTCGCGGTGCAGCGCTTCGGCACCGGTGGCATCGGCCGCGCCTTCGGGCCGGTGATGCTGTGCTGGTTCGTCAGCTTGGCGCTGCTGGGCCTGCCCAAGGTGCTGGACAACCCCCATGTGCTGCAGGCGCTGAACCCGGCCTGGGCCCTGGCTTTCTGCCTGGAGTACCGCTGGGTGGCCTTCGTCGCGCTGGGCGCGGTGGTGCTGGTGGTGACCGGCGGCGAGGCGCTCTATGCCGACCTCGGGCATTTCGGCAAGAAGCCGATCCGCTACGCCTGGTACGCCGTCGTGATGCCGGCGCTGGTGATCAACTACTTCGGCCAGGGCGCGCTGCTGCTGCAGCAACCCGAGGCGATCAAGAACCCCTTCTTCCTGCTGGCCCCGGTGTGGGCCGAGATCCCGCTGTTCCTGCTGTCCGCCGTGGCGGCCAGCGTGGCCTCGCAGGCTTTGATCACCGCGGCCTTCTCGGTCACCAAGCAGGCGGTGCAACTGGGCATCCTGCCGCGCATGCGCATCCTGCACACCTCGGTGCGCGACACTGGCCAGATCTATGTGCCCTTCGTCAACTGGGGGCTGTTCGTCTTCGTCGTGCTGGCGGTGGTGCTGTTCGGCTCCAGCAGCAAGCTGGCCGGCGCCTATGGCGTGGCGGTGACGATAGACATGACCATCACCACGGTGATGACCTTCTTCGTGATCCGCTATGGCTGGCGCTATCCGCTGGCGCTGTGCGTGGCCGCCACCGGTGTGTTCTTCCTGATCGACATCACCTTCCTGGCCTCCAATCTGCTGAAGCTGGCCCATGGCGGCTGGTTCCCGCTGCTGATCGGCATCGGCATGTTCACCCTGATGCTGACCTGGAAGCAGGGCCGGCGCCAGCTCAGCAACAAGCTGCGCGAGGACGCGATCGACCTGAAGAGTTTTCTGGAAGCCGTCTTCATCAACCCGCCGACCCGGGTGTCCGGCACGGCGGTGTTCCTGGCCGCCGAGCAGGGCGTGACGCCCAACGCCCTCTTGCACAACCTCAAGCACAACAAGGTGCTGCACGAGCAGAACCTGTTCGTCAGCGTCAAGCACCATGAGGTGCCCTGGGTCAGCTTCGACAAGCGGGTGCAGGTCGAGAGCCTGGGCAAAGACTGCTGGGCCGTCAGCCTGAACTTCGGCTTCAAGAACGAGCCCGATGTGCCCGAGGCGCTGAAGCTGCTGGAGCAGCGCGGCGTGCATCTGGACGAGATGGAGACCAGCTACTTCCTGTCGCGCGACATCGTGATTCCGACCACCGGTGGCGGCATGGCCCTGTGGCGCGAGAAGCTGTTCGCCAGCATGCACCGCAATGCCGCCGCCGCGGCCGACTTCCTGCACCTGCCGACCAACCGCATCGTCGAGCTGGGCTCCAAGGTCGAGATCTGAGCTTGCACGCCAGCCGCACGGACGGCTGTGGCGTGTTTGCATCAATCTGTTAATGAGAATCGTTATTAAGTAGAATCTGCGCATCGCGAGTTCTGCGGCCATCGGCTGCGAACTCGCCGACAGAGCCAGCCAGCCGCCTTTCTTTCTTTAGCCCGCCGCTCGACCAGCACAAAGTCCCCAACCCAGCCGCAGGCCCGACGCTTCTCGCCTGCCGCTTCGGGCCAGGCTTTGCCAGCGGCGACGGCCTCCGGGGCCTCAAGCGATGGCGGGCCGCGCCCGGGCGGCGGCCGCGCCTGCAGCGAACGAATCCAAGGTCCGTCCATGGCACGCTGCTCTACTTCTTCGTCCGTTCTCGCCCGCGCTCTGCCGCGCCTTCATCCGCTGGCGCTGGCCGCCGCCTCGCTGGCGGGCCTGGCCCAGGCCCAGCCGCTGACGGCGCCCGATCTGCCCAAGGTGGTGACTTCGGCCACGCGGCTGGCCACCCCAGAAGACGAGGTCGCGGCCACGGTCACGACGCTGACGGACAAGGACATCGCGCGCAAGCAGGCCGGTGATATCAAGGACTTGCTGCGCCAGGAGGTGGGCATTTCGGTGCGTTCGCAGCCGAATCGCAGCTCGGCGGCGTTCTCCCCCACGGGGCGGGGCGGCAACGAGGGCATCAATATTCGGGGTCTTGAGGGCAACCAGGTGCTGTTGCAGACCGACGGCGTGCGCCTGCCGATGATTTACGCCAGCGGGCCGGTGGTGGCAGGGCGCGGCGACTACATCGATGTCGAGGCCTTCAAGCAGGTGGAAATCCTGCGCGGCTCGGCCTCCACCTCCTACGGCAGCGACGGCCTGGCCGGCGCGGTCAGCTTCCAGACCAAGGATCCAAGCGATCTGGTGCCCGCAGGCAAGACCGCGCAGGCTGCGCTGAAGCTGGGTTACTCCTCGGTCGACAAGTCCACCACCGTCGTGCCCAGCTATGCCTTCCGTGCCGAGCAGTTTGAAGGCATGCTGCTGGCCAGCCTGCGGCGCGGCCATGAGACCGACACGCGCGGCGACAACCATGCCAAGGACCGCAGCCGCACCGTCGGCAATCCGCAGGACATCACGTCCAACTACCTGCTGGGCAAGCTGGTCTACAGGCTTGACGCCCGTCAGCGCTTCAAGCTCTCGCTGGAGCATATGGACCGCGACGTCGACACCGATGTCTACACGCTGTTCAAGGATCCGTCCTACCTGACCACGACCCGGGTCGATGCACAGGAGCGCATCAAGCGCTCGCTGGCCAAGCTCGACTATGAGTTCGTCGACAGCAGCAACCCCTTCTTCCAGCGTGCGCAGGCCAATTTCTATTGGCAGGATGCCAAGAACCGCCAGCTCGGCTACGAGGAGCGCAGCAACACGACGGCCTGGAACAGCCGCTCGCGCGATGCCTATTACGGCGAGCGCACGGTTGGTGGCTCGGCCCAGTTCGAGAGCTATCTGAGCAATCAGCGCATCGTCTACGGCGTCGATGCCTCCAGCTCGCTGGTGCATTCGCTCAAAGATGGCGCCAACTACCTGAACGGCAACCTGGTCACGACTGGCAGCAATGCCTTTATCGTCAACAAGAGCTTCCCTGACACCGACTACCGCTTGTTCGGCGCCTTCATTCAGGATGAGATCACGCTGGGCAGCTTCACCGTGACGCCGGGCCTGCGCCTGGATCGCTTCGAACTGGATCCGCGCAAGAACGACCCGCTTTACACCGTCAACAACAAGACCGAGCCGGCCAAGCTCAGCGACCAGGAGCTGTCGCCCAAGCTGGGCGTGGTGTGGACCTACACGCCGATGCTGCGGGTGTTCGGTCAGTACTCGCATGGCTTCCGCGCGCCGACTCCCAGCCAGGTCAACGGTGGTGTGACCAACCTGAACCCGACCTTGCCGAGGCCTTACCGCTCGATCGGTAATCCCGACCTGAAGCCAGAGACCAGCGATTCCATCGAGCTGGGCCTGCGTGGCCGCAGCGAGACGCTGCGCTACAGCGCGGCGCTATTCAAGGGCCGTTACAAGGACTTCATTGCCTCCAGCATCGATGTGAGCGCCACCACCACAGTGCCGCTGGAACAGGGTATGCCCAGCAACACCCAGACGCTCCAGTCGATCAATCTGAACAAGACCACGATCCGCGGCTTTGAGCTGAGTGGCGCATGGAACTTCCTTCCCAACTGGACGATCAACGCCAGCTACGCCCACACCAAGGGCGACAGCGAGGCGCCGGGCGGGACCCGGAGCCCGCTGGAGAGCATCGACCCCGACAAGGGCGTGCTGGGCCTGCGCTACGAACAGGCGGGCGTCTGGGGCGCGGAGCTCAACGTCACGGGCATGAAGAGCCAGCGCCGCAATCCGAACCCGGTCGTCCACTACGCGCCCAAGGGCTTTGTCGTCGCAGATCTGTCGGCTTGGTATGAGATCGGCAAACAGTGGTCGTTCAATGTCGGCGTCAGCAATATCGGTGACGTCAAGTACGCACTGTGGTCGGACACGCGATCCATCGCGCCGACCGCCGTCGCGCTGGATGCCTACACCCAGCCCGGCCGCAATCTCAGCGCCAGCGTTCGCTACCAGTTCTGAGGCCGCCAGTCCCGTATGCGACGTTTCCTGACCTTGTGGCTGCTGCTGGCCGCAGCCGCCCTCTTGCCCGGCCTGGCCCAGGCCGCCACCGTGCTCTTCGTCTCGGCCAGCCCGGTCGCGCCGGGCAAGTTCGTCGCGCTGGCCAAGGCGGCCGAGCCGCTGGGCCTGCGCATCGAGGCGCGCTTTGCCGAGAAGCTGGGTCCTGATCTGGATGCGAAGTTCTGGGCCGGCGCCGACCTGGTCTTGATCGACGCGCCGCGCCAGCATATCGAGGACTATGTAAGGCAGCGCCTGGGCGCCGCGCTGCCGGCGCTGGCGGGCAAGCCCCATGTCTGGCTGCCCACCGCCGCGCCCAAGTCCTCGGGCCTGCCCGAGGCGCTGGCCCAGCGCCTGCATGCCTATTACGTCAATGGCGGGCGCTCGAATATGGATGCATTTCTGCGCAGCCTCGCGGCGCACTTGAAGGGCGGCCAGGACTGGGCCCGGCTGCCCGCGCCCATCGTGTTCCCGCCGTCCGCCCTCTATCACCCGAAGCTGGCCGATG
Source organism: Roseateles cavernae (assembly GCF_040187885.1). Taxonomy (NCBI): domain Bacteria; kingdom Pseudomonadati; phylum Pseudomonadota; class Betaproteobacteria; order Burkholderiales; family Sphaerotilaceae; genus Roseateles; species Roseateles cavernae. Next base: position 205,670 of record NZ_JBDPLH010000001.1, on the reverse strand, counting down.
GCCAGGTCGTGCTGCCGACGCCGGCGGCCTATCTGCAGTGGCGCGGCCTGGATGCGAGCAAGCGCCCGCCCATCATCGGCATCGCCTTCCACCAGCAAAGCATCTCGGCCGAGCAGACCGGTTTCATCGACGACCTGATCGCCCGCATCGAGGAAAAGGGCGGCGCCGTGGCCTGGCCCTTCTACAGCCCGGTGATGGGCGACGACAACATCCGCAAGATGGTGACCGGCGCCGATGGCAAGCCCCTGGTCGATGTGCTGATCAACACCCAGATCACACTGAGCCCCGAGCAGCGGCGCAAGGAGTTCGAGGCCCTGGGCCTGCCGGTGATCCAGGCCATGGCCTACCGGCGCGGCGACGCCGCCGCCTGGGCTGCCGACCCGCAGGGCGTGCAGCTGATGGATGTGCCCTTCTACCTGGCCCAGGCCGAGTACACCGGCATCACCGACATCCAGATCGCCGCCGCGACACGCAAGGGCGACGAGCAGGTCGAGCCCATCGCGGCGCAGAGCGCGGCGGTGGTGGGCAAGGCGCTGAACCTGGCGCGGCTGCAGCGCAAGAGCGCGGGCGAGCGCAGGGTGGCGGTGTTCTTCTGGAACTATCCGGGCGGCGAGAAAAATCTCAGCGCCTCCTTCATGAATCTGCCCAAGAGTCTGTCGGCCACCCTGGCCGCGCTGCAGGGCGCCGGCTACCGGACCGAGACCATGGACGAGACGCCGCTGACCCTGCAGCTGCAGCGCCTGCTGGCGCCGGCCTACCGGCCGCCCGAGGACAGGCAGGTGCTGCAGGCCCTGCTGCGCGAGGGCCTGGCCGATCGCCTGCCGCTGGCCGACTACAAGCGCTGGCTCGCCAGCCTGCCGGCTACCGTGCAGGCCCAGCTGCGCCAGTCCTGGGGCGAGCCCGAGGCATCTTCGATGCTGCTGGCCGAGGGCGGCCAGCGCTTCTTCGTGATCCCGCGCCTGCAGCTGGGCAACATCACCCTGCTACCCCAGCCGGGCCGCGGCGAGCGCGGTGGCGACAAGGAAAAGTCGCTCTACCACTCGAGCAGCGCCGCCCCCTCGCACCATTACATGGCCACCTATCTGTGGGCACGCCAGAGCGCCGACGCGCTGGTGCACTACGGCACCCATGGCAGCCAGGAATGGCTGCCCGGCAAGGAGCGCGGACTCTCTGCCACGTACGACTATCCGATGCTGGCGGTCGGCGATCTGCCCGTGGTCTACCCCTATATCGTCGACAACATCGGCGAAGCCACCCAGGCACGCCGCCGCGGCCGCGCCACCATCATCAGCCACCAGACCCCGCCGTTCGCGCCGGCCGGCCTGCATGCCTCGCTGACCAGGATCCACGACCTGCTGCACGACTGGCTGGCCCAGGACGAGGGCAGCGTGCGCGACAAGATCCGCGCCGAGTTCCTCGAGGCCGCGCGCAAGCAGCGGCTGCCGCAGGACATGGGCTGGAGCGAGGCCCGCATCGCCGCCGAGTTCCCGGCCTTCGTCACCGAGGTGCACGACCATCTGCACGAGCTGGCGTTGACGGCCCAGCCCATGGGACTGCACACCTTCGGCCAGGGGGCCGGCGAGCCCTGGCGCACCGCCACCGTGCTGATGATGCTGGGCAAGGAGTTCTGGGAAGGCGCGGCCGGGCCCGGCGAGGAGGCCGACGAGATGCTGGTCGGCGACTGGCGCAAGTTGCCCGAGTCCACGCCGTTCCGCAAACTGCAGGCCCTGCTGGCCGGCGATGACAGCGTCGCCAGGACCCTGCCCGCCGCGCTATTGCCCAAGCTGGCCCAGGCCCGTGCCTGGCACCAGGCATTGGGAGCGCAAAGCGAGATGGACGGCCTGCTGGCCGCGCTGGCCGGCCGCTATATCGCGACCAGCTATGGCGGCGACCCGATCAAGAATCCCGACTCGCTGCCGACCGGCCGCAATCTCTATGGCTTCGACCCCTCGCGGGTGCCGACCCCGGCGGCCTGGGCCGCTGGCAAGGACGCGATGAACCAGCTGATCGCGGCCCACCAGGCCAAGAACGGTGGCAAGCCGCCGCAGAAGCTGACCTTCACGCTGTGGTCGGTCGAGACCATGCGGCATTTCGGCCTGCTGGAGGCGCAGGCGCTGTGGGCCTTGGGCGTCGAGCCGGTCTGGGATGCCGGCGGGCGGGTCAGCGATGTGAAGCTGATCCCGCGCGCGCAGCTGGGCCGGCCGCGCGTCGATATCGTGCTGTCGGCCACCGGCCTGTACCGCGACCATTTCCCCAATGTGATGCGCCAGCTCGCCAAGGCCGCCAAGCTGGCCGCCGAAGCCGCTGACGAGGCCGACAACCCGGTGGCCGCCAACGCCCGGCGCATCGCGCAGCAGCTGCAGGCCCGGGGCGTAGCTGCGGCCGCCGCGCTGCGCGCCGGCCAGACCCGCATCTTCTCGTCAGAGAGTGGCCGCTACGGCACCGGCCTGGACGATGCGGCGCTGGCCACCGACACCTGGAAGACCCAGGCCGAGGGCGACCGCAAGCTGGCCGAGCTCTACCTGTCGCGCATGCAGTTCGCCTACGGGCCGGATGAGGCGGAGTGGGGCGCCAAAGGTGTGGGGTCAGGCGTCGCCGGTCAAGGCGCCGGCAATCTGAATCTCTATGCCGAGCACCTGCGCGGCACCGAGGGCGCGGTGCTGGCACGCAGCTCCAACCTCTACGGCATGCTGACCACCGACGATCCCTTCCAGTATCTGGGCGGCATCGGCCTGGCGGTGCGCCATCTGGACGGCAAGGCGCCCGAGCTCTATGTCTCGAATCTGCGAGGCTCCGGCGGCGGCAAGGTCGAGGGCGCGGCCCAGTTCCTGGCCAAGGAGCTGGCCACGCGAAACTTCCATCCCGGCTATATCAGCGGGCTGATGGGTGAGGGCTATGCCGGCACCCTGCAGGTGCTGGACGGCATCAACAACTTCGCCGGCTGGCAGTCGGTGGCGCGCGAGATCGTGCGCCATGACCAGTGGCAGGAGTTCATGGATGTCTATGTGCGCGACAAACACAATCTGGGCCTGAAGCGCTGGTTCGAGAGCCAGAACCCGCACGCGCTGGCGCAAAGCATAGAGCGCATGCTGGAGGCCGCGCGCCAGGGCCAGTGGCAGGCCGATGCGCAAAGCGTCGCCGAGCTGAAGGGACGCTGGCGCGAGCTGTCCAGGCGCTACGACGTGAAGACCGACAACCAGGCCTTCAACAAGTTTGTCGGCGCAGCGGGCTTCGGCTTGGACAGCGCGGCGGCCCTGGTCAAGGCGGCGGCCGCCGCCGCTGCGACACCGGCTGCCGAAGCCGCGCCGCCACCCCCGCCGATTCAAGGCATGAAGCTCGACAAGGTGGCCGAGCCGCCGCCGGCCCACGCGCCGCAGCTGATCGTCACCAGCCTGGCCGTGATGTTGCTGCTGTTGCTGGCCACCGTCGGCGGCGGCTGGCGCGCCTGGCGCCAGGACGCCGGCGCGCAACTGCACATCGCGCCCACCGCCGCCTGAACACCCCTCTGATTCCCGACTCTTCAAACCCTATGTCTTCCATTCTCGAAAACAGCATGTATCTGGTGGCGCAGTGGTTTCTGCTGCCCACCCTGGCCCTGATCGCCGTCCTCTTCCTCTATGCCTTCTGGGTGCTGGGCGCTTTTGTCGTGCACCTGCAGCGGCGCCGCTCTGGGGCGGGCCGCCCGCTGCTGGCCGCGTATCGGGCGGCCGGGCCCGAGGGCTTGAGCGAGGATGAACTGGACCTGAAGGCGCACCGCCTGATGGAAGGCCCGCGCATCGCCAGCCGCGTCACGCCGATGCTGGGCCTGGTCGCGACGATGATCCCGATGGGGCCGGCGCTGCGCTCGCTGTCCGACGGCAATCTGGCCGCCGTCTCGCAGAACCTGACCGTGGCCTTCTCGGCCGTGATCCTGGCGCTGATCGCTGCGTCCATCACCTTCTGGGTGGTCAATATCCAGCGCCGCTGGCTGGCCGAGGAGATCGTCGAGATCGGCAAGCTGCGCACGAAAACTGTGAGCCCCCAGGCGACGGCTGCGCCGTCGCTGCCCCCCGAGGGGGTGCGGCCGCTCGGGAGCGGCCCTTCGCTGGCCGGGGGAGCCTGAGATGGCCATCAAGCTACTTCACGAAGCCGAGACCGACGATCCGATCCTGTCGGTCGTCAATCTGATCGACATCTTCCTGGTCGTGATCGCGGCGCTGCTGATCACGGTGGCGCAGAACCCGATGATCAACCCCTTCAACAAGCAGGACGTCACCGTGATCACCGACCCCGGCAAGCCCTCGATGGAGATCATGGTCAAGAAGGGCGAGAAGGTCGAACGCTTCAAGGCCAGCGGAGCGATCGGCAGCGGCGACGGCGAGAAGGCCGGCGTGGCCTACAAAATGAAGGACGGTTCCATCGTCTACGTACCGGAAGGCGGCACGCAATGAAAAAGACTCTTCTGATGAGCTTGAGCCTGCTGCTGGCCGGCTGCGCCCAGCTGGGCATGACACCCAGCAACGAGCGCATCGTCGAGGTGGCCAGCGGCCGCGCGATCAGCCGCGACGAGCTGCTGCAGAAGCTGCTCGCCAGCGACTATGTGCTGCTCGGCGAGCGGCACGACAACGCCGTCCACCATCAGCGCCGTGCCGAGCTGCTGAACGCGCTGGGCCCGCGCGTGCCGGTGGTGGCCGAGCACCTGACGCGCGGCCAGGCGGTGCTGAACGGCCCCGAGCTCCTGCCGCGCCTGCAGGTGGCCGGCTTTGACGAGAAGGGCTGGCGCTGGCCGTTGCACGAGCCGCTGTTCGCGGCCGCGGCGGCGCCGGGCCGCATGCTGGTCGGCGGCAATGCGCCGCGTGATCTCGCGCGCGAGCTGGCGCGCAAGGGCGAGGCAGCCCTGCCCGAGGATCTGCAGGCCGTGACCCGGGCCGCGCCGCTGGACGAGGCCGGCACCAAGGCGCTGGATGCCGACCTGGTGCAAGGCCATTGCGGCATGCTGGCCGGCGAGCGCCTGGTCGGCATGGGATGGGCCCAGCGGGCCCGCGATGCGGCGATGTGGCTGAGCCTGCAGGCCGCGGCGCAGGCCCAGGGCAAGCCGGCGGTGCTGCTCGCCGTGCTATTGGCAGGAAATGGCCACGTGCGCCGCGACTACGGCGTGGCCCAGCTGATCGCGGCCCAGCAGCCGGCGGCACGGGTGGCCAGCGTCGGCTTTGTCGAGACCGGGGCCCAGATCCAGGGCGCGCCCTACCACTACGTCTGGATCACCGCCGCACCCAAGCGCGAGGACCCCTGCGCGGGCATGCGGGAGATGATGGACAAGATGAAGACCAGGGAGGCCGCCAAGCCATAGCGGCCCGAGGGCTTCCCGGCCGAGATCGATGCCTCAGCGGGAGTGCTGGGCCGCAGATTCGGGCAGGCGGCAGCCCTGATCGTCGCAGAGCGGCGCGGCGGCTGCGTCCTCGTCGGGCTCGGCGAGCAGGCGGCCGATCAGTGCGCCCAGGCGCAGGTCGTCGACGCGACCGAACTGGTGCAGCCGGATGCGGCCCCGCTTGTCCAGCAGGATCAGGCTGGGCGTGCCGCGCAGGCCTAGGGCCTGCATCGTCAGCGGCACCGGACCGCCGCGCGGGTCGGGCCGGTCCAGCCCGATGGCGAAGCCGAGCCGGTACTCATCGATGAAGGCCTGCAGCGCGGCGGCGCTGCCCATCACCTCGTGGTGTTCGAACACGCTGTGCAGCCCGATCACGGCCAGCTGTTCGGGCGGGAACAGCTCGTGCAGCCTGGCGGTCTGCGGCAGACCATGGGCGACGCAGCCGGGACACAGCATCTGGAAGGCATGCAGCGCGACCACGCGGCCGCGCAGCTGCGGCAGCGCGATGGGCTGGCCGCCGGTATTGAACCATTGCGCGATCTGCAGCGGCGGCGCCGGATCGGCCTGGACGGCGGGGATCTCGAAGGACATCGTGGTCTCCGTTTCAGAGGGGCTGGGTCCCGCGCCGCTTGACGGCCGGGAAGTCGAGCGGCACCTGCAAGGCCAGGTTCACATAGTTGGTGAACAGGTTCAGCGCCACATGGGCCAGGATCTCGACGATCTGCTCGTCGTTGAACCCGGCCTCGCGCAGCGCCTGCACATCGGCATCGCCGACCTGGCCACGGTTGTCGACCAGCTGCAGCGCGAAGCGCAGCGCGGCGGCGGTCTGCGGGTCGGTCGATTCGCCCTGCTGGGCGGCGGCCATCTCGGCGGTGCTGGCACCGGCCTTGCGGCCCAGCATCGTGTGGGCGGCCAGGCAGTATTCGCAATCGTTGCGGTCGGCGACGGCGACGGCGATCTGCTCGCCCAGCTTGGCCCGGATCACGCCGGAACCCAGGGCGCCGAATGCACCCCACATGCTTTGCAGGGCCGCCGTGGAGTTGGCGACCGCGCGGAACATCGCGGGGGTGGCGCCGAAGGCGCCGTGGATCTGCTGGAGCAGCTCCTTGCGGGTGCCGGTGGCCTGGGCGGGATCGATCAGATGAAGGCGGGACATGAGGGTTCTTCCTTTGCTGTAGAAGCTTGTCGAGAGGGTTAGGGCAGCTGCTGGATCTCAGTGTGTGCCGCCGGGTCGTACCATTGGCCACCTATCGTCCAAGCTGCATACCAAATCGTCCAGATCATGAGCCAGCCGAGCATCGACCGCCTGTCCAGCCTGCTGGAGCGCTTCAAGGTGCGGGCACGCCTGTTCCACCAGGGCCCGCTGTGCGGCATCAGCCGCTTCCCGGCCGAGCCCGGGCGCGGGTTCCTGCATGTGATGCGGCGCGGCGAGCTGGAGTTGCGCCATGGGGCGAAGCACAGCGAGCTGCCGCGCCGCCTGCTGGTCACCGAGCCGACCCTGCTGTTCTATCCAAGGCCCTTGGCGCACCAGTTCCGCAACCCGCCCGAGGACGGCTCGGACTTTGTCTGCGCCGAGCTGGAGTTCGACGGCGGTGCGCTGAATCCGCTGGTGCGCGCGCTGCCGCCGCTGGTGGTGCTGCCGCTGGCACGGGTCGAGGGGCTGGGGCTGTCTTTGCAGCTCTTGTTCAGCGAGACCGAGCGGCTGCGCTGCGGCCAGCGCCTGCTGGCGGACCGGCTGTTCGAGGTGGTGTTGATCCAGCTGCTGCGCTGGCTGATCGACCATCCGGCCGAGGCCGGTGTGCAGCCGGGCCTGATCACCGGCCTGGCGGACCCACGGCTGGCGCGCGCGCTGGTGGCGCTGCATGAGGCGCCCGGCGAGGCCTGGAGCCTGGCGGCGATGGCCGGGCGGGCCGGCATGTCGCGCAGCGCCTTCGCCGCCCATTTCAAGGCGGTGCTGGCGCAGACGCCGGCCCACTACCTGGCCGACTGGCGCCTGACCCTGGCCCAGTCCCGGCTGCGCCAGGGCCGGCCGGTCAAGCAGATCGCCGACGAGCTGGGCTACGCCAGCGCCTCGGCGCTGTCGCGCCTGTTCAGCCAGCGCCTGGGGCGCTCGCCACGTCAATGGCTGGACGGCCAGGCCGAAGTCTGAGTCTGCAGGAAGGAGGCAGAGGTCCGATAACTTCCAGCAGCCGGCGCGCGCTCATGGGAGGATGGCGGCCTTCACCCAATCACCAGGGAGCCGACACCATGCCCGCCGACCACGCCGCCGCCTTCCATGCGCTGCACCACGCCGCCACGCCGCTGCTCTTGCCCAATGCCTGGGATCCGGGCAGCGCCTTGCTGATGCAAAGCCTGGGCGCCGCGGCGGTGGCCACCAGCAGCGCCGCCGTGGCCTGGGCCATGGGCTATGGCGACGGCGACCGGCTGCCGGTCGCGAAACTGATCGCGCTGACCGAGGCGTTGGCCGCGCGCCTGGCGGTGCCGCTGACGGTGGACTTCGAGGGCGGCTATTCGGACGATCCGCAGAGCGTCGGTGCCAGCGCCGCCGCGCTGATCGCCGCCGGCGCCGCCGGCATCAATATCGAGGATGGCCGCGCCGCGCCCGAGTTGCTGGTGCGCAAGATCGCGGCGGTGCGCGAGGCGGCCGAGCGTGCCGGCAGGCGCCTCTTCATCAATGCCCGCTGCGATGTCTATCTGAAGGGCCTGGTGCCCCCCGAGCAGCGTGTCGACGAGCTGCTGGCCCGTGCCGAGCGCTATGCCGCAGCCGGTGCCGATGGCCTGTTCGCGGCCGGCGCGCGTGTGCCCGAAGAGATCGCTGCGATCTGCGCCGGCAGCCGCCTGCCGGTCAATATCCTGGCGCTGCCGGGCGTGCCCGCAGCGGCCGAGCTGGGCCGGCTGGGCGTGCGCCGCATCAGCGCCGGTTCTGGCATCGCCGAATCGGTCTATGCCCGCATCGCCGAGCTGACCCAGGGCTTTTTGCGCAGCGCTGACGGCCAGGCGCTGGGCGAGCGGGCGATGGCCTATGGCGAGCTGAACGCCCTGATGGCCCAGCCCTGAGCGGGCCGGCGACGCGGCCTCAGCGCCGCGTCCACAGCATCACCCAGTTCTCGGCCCAGCTCTCGCCGCCGTCGCGCGACAGGGCCTGATACCAGCGGCAGGACCTGGGCGTGATCTGGTCCCAGACGCCGCGACAGATCACGGTCGTGTCGTCGTCCTCCTCCTCGGAGTCCCAGGTTCCGACGCCGGCGACGAAGCTGCCCCAGGCCGGCGGCGGCGTCAGCACCCCGCTCTTGGCATTGACCCAATGGTCGGCCCAGAGCCCGCGCTCCACATCCAGCAGCCGTAGCCCCATGCCTTTGAAGCCGCGCGCCGGGATGCGCAGCTCCTCGACGCTGCCGACGCCGGCCAGGATGCCGTGCACCGTGGCCTCGCCGTCGAACTGCGCCCATTCGCCATGGTTCAGCTGGCGGTGCTTGATCGTCCATTCGCCGCTGAGGAAGTCGAAGTCGCCGGGCTTGCCGGTGGCCGGCTGCTGCAGAGCGATGCCGCTGCTTGTAGTGGTGTTCATGGTGTCGTCTCCGGTGCGGCGCTGCGGAATTGCGCGCCTGCCCAGCCACTGTGCAAGGCTTTGGCTGACATCGAATGTCAGCTTTTCGCGGGCGCCCGGCGATAGACGCGATGCAGGGCCGCGACCGCCTCGCGCAGCGCCGCGCGCAGCTCGGCCGGCGCCAGGGCCTCGACGTCCGGCCCCAGGCGCAGCAGCTCGCCCACCGCCGCCTCGATCGACTCGATCGGGATCTCCAGCCGATGCCAGCCATCCGCATCGCAGGGGCCGGCCGCGGCTACCGCCTGCGCCATCGCATGGCTGGCCTCGGCCAGCCGCCGCAAGGCCTGCGGCCGCGCGCGCACCCGGGCGCGGCCGGCCTGCATGCGGGCCTCATAGTCGCGCGCGAAGGCCTCCCAGTAGCGGCCGAGATCGAAGTCGGCCGGCAAACTGCTCGATACATCGGCGCGTTGTTGCTCGATTTCCAGGCGCTGGATCGCGCTGACCCGGTAGGTGCGCACTTGCGGGCCGACGGCCGCCACCAGATACCAGAGCCCGCCCTTCAGCACCAGGCCCAGCGGCGCCACCTGGCGCGCCACCCGGCCCCGCCAGCTCTGGTACTCCAGGCTCAGCAGGCGACTGGACCAGACCGCCTCGGCCAGCGCCGGCAGCAGCAGCTGTGCCTCGGGGCCCTGGAACCAGGCGACCGGGTCGAGGTGAAAGCGGGCCGCCACGCGCAAGGCGTCCTGGCGCAGGGCTTCGGGCAGGGCGGCCATCAGCTTCAGCCGCGTGCTCTCCAGGCTGGCGCCCATGCCCAGCTGGGCCGCCGCGAAGGGCACGCCGGCCAGGAACAGGCTCTCGGCCTCGGGTCTGTCCAGGCCGGTCAGCGCGGTGCGGTAGCCCTCGCGCAGCACAAAGCCGCCCAGCCGGCCGTGCTCGGCATAGACCGGCACGCCGGCGGCGCTGAGCGCGTCGATGTCGCGGTAGATGGTGCGCACCGAGACTTCCAGCGCCTCGGCCAGCGCCGCGGCCGACACCCGCCCCTGCGCCTGCAGGCGCAGCAGGATGGAGAGCAGCCGGCTGGATCGCATGGCCCGATCTTGCCCGCCCGCCGGCCCAGGCTTGTCAGCAGCCTCGCCGCTATGCTTGCGCCATGACGACGCAGCATCGCCTCTGGCTTCAAGACCTGACCCTCTCCGCCGCCGTGGCCGGCTTTGTCGCCGTGCTGGTGGGTTTCACCAGTTCGGTGGCCATCGTGTTCCAGGCCGCCCAGGCGCTGGGCGCCACGCCCGCCCAGACCAGCTCCTGGATGTGGGCGCTGGGACTGGGCATGGGCATCACCAGCCTGGGCTTGTCGCTGTGGACCCGCCAGCCGGTGCTGACCGCCTGGAGCACGCCCGGCGCGGCCTTGCTGGCCGGCTCGGCCGGGCTCTCGATGCCCGAGGCGATCGGCGCCTTCATCGTCTGCGCGGCGCTGATCATGCTGTTCGGTGTGACGCGCTGGTTCGAGCGGGTGATGGACCGCATCCCGCTGGCCGTGGCCTCGGCCCTGCTGGCCGGCGTGCTGGCCCGTTTCGGGCTCGATGCGGTGCTGACGGTCCAGAGTGCGCCGCTGATGGTGCTGGTGATGGCCGGAGCCTATCTGCTCGGCAAGCGCTTCCTGCCGCGCTATGCGGTGCCCGGCGTGCTGCTGGCCGGCGTGGCGGTCGCGGCGGCGCAGGGCCGGCTGCGCCTGGGCGCGGTCGACTGGGCCTGGGCCCAGCCGGTCTGGACCACGCCGGTCTTCAGCCTGGCGGCCCTGGTCGGCGTGGCCCTGCCGCTGTTCCTGGTCACGATGGCCTCGCAGAACCTGCCCGGCGTCGCCGCCCAGCGCGCCTCGGGCTACCGGACCCCGGTGTCGGCCAGCATCACGGTGACAGGTCTTGCCTCGCTGCTGCTGGCGCCGTTCGGTGGCTATGCCTTCAACCTGGCCGCGATCACCGCCGCCATCTGCATGGGCCCCGAGGCGCATGAGAACCCTGCTCGGCGCTACACCGCCGCCGTGATGGCCGGCCTGTTCTACATCGCCGTGGGCCTGGCCGGCGGCGCGGTCGTCGGCCTGCTGGTGGCGTTTCCGCGCGAGCTGGTCGCGGCGGTGGCCGGCCTGGCCCTGCTGGGCACGATTGCCGGCGGCCTCTCGGCCGCGCTGAAGGACGAAAAACACCGCGACGCCGCCATCCTGACCTTTCTGGTCACGCTGTCCGGGGTCTCGCTGCTGGGCATAGGCTCGGCCTTCTGGGGCGTGGTGGCCGGCAGCGCGGCGCTGCTGGTGGCGCGTTGGCGGGCCTGACGGATAATTCCTGCCCCGAACGCGCGCTGTCCCAGAGACTTGCCATGATTAGGCTTCTTGCGCGTTCCCCCGAAGCGCTGCACAGCGGGCGTATGCCGAAGCTCCCCGGCGATCAATATTGAAAGCGCAAGAAGCCATGAAGAAGACTTTCCAACTCCACGTCGAAGGCAAGAACCCCGAGCGCCTGCTCGAAGCCATCAAGCACGAGATCCGCCAGTACCTGAAGCGCGAGCGCCGCAAGCCCCTGCCGGCGCAAGCGGACTTCTGGGACTTCGACTGCCGCTTCGGCCTCAGCGAGGCGGCGGCCGAGGTGATCCATGTCGGCGCCTTCATGGACCGCATCAACGAGGCCGCTGCCGCCCAGGCCCCGGCCTTCTATCTGGAACTGCTGGCCAAGCCGGCGCAGCGCAACTTCGTGCCGCGCGCATCGGCGCTCGACGACGGCGACGAAGATTGATGAAGGGCTGAGCCCTGCGCCTCGGCGCCAGTCGTGCAACACTGCGCACCGCCGAGTACCTCCCCTTGTGAAAGTGCGCCCGTCATGATCCTCTTATTCGTCGCCGACCCGCTGGAGTCCTTCAAGACCTACAAGGACACGACTTTTTCGATGATGCGCGAGGCCGCCAAGCGCGGTCATGTGCTGTGGGCCTGCCATCCGGCCGATCTGGTCTGGATTCGTGGTGGCAAGGTCAGCGCCCACGGTGCCCGCCAGATCACGCTGACCGGCGACGAGCATGACTGGTTCAAGGTCGAGCAGACGACGGAGCTGGTGCTGGCCGAGACGGATGCCATCGTGATGCGCAAGGACCCGCCGTTCGACAGCGAGTTCTTCTACGCCACTCATCTGCTGAGCCAGGCCGAGCGCGAGGGGGCGAAAGTCTTCAACAAGCCGGCGGCGCTGCGCGACCATCCCGAGAAGCTGGCCATCCTGGAGTTTCCCGAGCTGATCGGCCCGACCCTGGTGACGCGCAGCGCGGCGGCCATCAAGGCCTTCCACGCCGAGCACCGCGACATCATCCTGAAGCCGCTGGACGGCATGGGCGGCATGGGCATCTTCCGCGTCGGCCCCGACGGGCTGAACCTCGGCTCCATCATCGAGACGCTCAACCAGGGTGGCGCCGAGACGGTGATGGTGCAGCGCTATCTGCCGGAGATCGTCCAGGGCGACAAGCGCGTGCTGCTGATCGGCGGCGAGGTCGTGCCTTTCTGCCTGGCCCGCATCCCGCAGGGCACGGAGATCCGCGGCAATCTGGCCGCCGGCGGCAAGGGGGTGGCTAAAGCGCTGAGCCCGCGCGACCGCGAGATCGCCGAGCAGCTGGCGCCGGTGCTGGCCGCGCGCGGCCTGCTGCTGGTGGGCCTGGATGTGATCGGCGACTGCGTCACCGAGATCAATGTCACCAGCCCGACCGGCTTCCAGGAAATCACGAAGCAGACCGGTTTCGATGTCGCGAAGCTGTTCGTCGATGCGCTGGAGCGGGCCGCCGGAGCCTGAGCTTTTTCTTCGGGCGCTGAACCCTTTGGGCCGTTCGGGCCCTCCTTGCTGCAGAAACTGGTGTGAACCCTCTGCAGGAGTGCTGAAGAATGTTGCAAGCCCCGATTGAACTGGTGGAGTCCGCGCGCCGTGGCGACAAGGGCGCGGTGCTGCAGTTGCTGAGCCTGTGCCAGCCCGATCTGAAGCGCTTTGCGCGCCGCAGCTGCAGCAGCAGCGAGGATGCCGAGGACGCGGTGCAGCTGGCGCTGTGGCAGCTGTATCGCCGCGTCGGCGCGCTGCGCACGGCGGCGGCGCTGGCCGGCTGGCTGTTCCGCATCGTCGAGCGCGAGTGCTACCGGCTGCTGCGCCTGCGCAAGGGCAGCGACTCGCTGGAGGACCTGCCCGAGGCGCTGGAGCCCCAGGCGGCGGTGCTGCCGCTGGATCTGCGCCGCGATCTGGCCCAGGCGATCGAGCGGCTGAGCCCGCCTTATCGCGAGGTGCTGCTGCTGCGCGATGTGCATGAGCTGACCGCACCCGAGGTCGCGGCCCAGCTGGGCTTGAGCCTGGAGGCGGTCAAGAGCCGGCTGCACCGGGCGCGCGCCCGGGTGCGCGAGCAGCTGCTGGCCAGCGGCTACTGGCTCAAGGACGGCGCGCCGCAGACCGGCGGCCGCGCTGCTGCTCGGGCCGGCACCGCTAGGATGTGAGGCTGCGTTCAATCGATAGGAGCATCTGTGATGGCCGAGTTCTCCGCATCCGTGACCTGGGCGCGCCGGGCCGATGAAGTCTTCACCGACCAGCGCTACAGCCGCCGGCATGCCTGGGGCTTCGATGGCGGCGCCCAGGTGCCGGCCTCCTCATCCCCGCATTCGGTGCCCCTGCCTTACTCGGACCCGGCGGCGGTGGACCCCGAGGAGGCTTTTGTGGCTTCGCTGTCCAGCTGCCATATGTTGTGGTTTCTGAGCCTGGCAGCCAAGGCCGGCTGGGTGGTCGAGAGCTATCGCGACGACGCGCTCGGTGTGATGGCGCGCAATGCGCGCGGCAAGCTGGCGATGACGCGCGTGACCCTGCGGCCGGTCGTGCAGTTCGCCGGTGCCGCGCCCGATGCGGCGGCGCACGAGGCCCTGCACCACACCGCCCACGAGGCCTGCTATATCGCCAGCTCGGTGGCCTGCGAGGTGCTGTGCGAGCCGCAGCTCAGCCGCGCGGCCGCAGCGCCAGCCGCAGGGGTTCCGTCGGCCGCAGCGTGATCCGCAGCGCCGGTATCGGCGCCGGCCGGCCGGGCGCGGGCGCCAGCTCGTAACGCTGCAGCAGCAGGGCCGCGATCAGCCCGATCTCGGTCAGCGCGAAATGGCTGCCCAGGCAGACCCGCGGTCCGGCGCCGAAGGGCAGCCAGGCGCCGCGCGGGATCTCGGCATGGCCGCTGGCCGGATCGAAACGCTCGGGGCGGAAGGCCTCGGGCTCCTCGAACCAGCGCGCATCGCGCTGGATGATGCCCGGGGTCAGTCGGATCATCGAGCCCGCCGGCAGGGTGTAGCCGCCGATCTGCAGCGGCGCGGTGCTGGTGCGCGACAACAGGGCCGGGGCCGGCGGGTACAGGCGCAGCACCTCCTTGATGCAGGCCTGCAGCCAGGGCAGACGCGGCAGGTCGGCGGCGCTCGGTGCCCGCCCGCCCAGCACCTGCTGCAGCTCGTCGGCGGCGCGGCGCTGTGCCTCGGGATGGGCGGCCATGCACCAGCCCCACCAGGTCAGCGCGGCGGCGCTGGTCTCGTGGCCGGCCAGAAAGATGGTCATGCACTCGTCGCGCAGCGCCTGCTCGCCGAGCGGCCGGCCCTGCGGGTCGCGCAGCTGCAGCAGCATCTGCAGCAGGTCCTCGCCCTGGAAGTCGGGCATGGCGCGGCGCCGCGCCAGCTCGCTGCGGATCAGCCCATCCAGGGTCTGCAGCGCCCGGCGCTTACCCGCTTTCCAGGGCGCCCACAGCGGGGCGCTGGCCGGCCAGAACATCTCCTGCATGCCGATCAGGCTGATGGCATGGACGGCATCGGCGGCGCGCCGGCCCTGGGCCGTGTCGCTGCGCGAGAACAGGCTGCGCAGGATCACCTCCATCGTCAGCTGGGTCATCGCGGCCTCGAAACCGAACTCGGGGCCGCTCTGCCAGCCCGCCAGCGCCTGCTCGGTGGCCGCCACCATCAGCGGCGCGAAGGCCTCGACCCGCTTCGGCGCAAAGCCCGGCTGCAGCATCTGGCGCTGGCGCTTCCAGGCCTGCCCCTCGGCCACCAGCACGCTCTGGCCATGGGCCGAGGCAAACACCTCGGTGCCGCGCTCCCAGCGGATCAGCCCGTCGTGGGCGGCCACAAGCAGCTCACGCACCTGTTCGGGATGGAAGAAGTTGTAGTCGCGGTAGTGCATCAGGCGCAGATGCACGATGTCGCCATGGCGGCGCTGCAGGCCGCTCAGAAAGCCCAGATAGTCGCGCCGCAGCGCGCCCAGCTCGGGCAGGCCCAGCCAGCGGCAGGGCGGGCCGGGAGGCAGGGTGGGGCGGGTCAAGGTGTCGGTCGTCATGGCGGCGATCTTGCCGGCACCCTGTTTTTCGGTATTGAACGGTTGCGACACTAGACTGCGGGCATGGACGCCTCCCTCCACCCCGATGCCATCGCCCGCCTGCTGGTGTCAGGTCTTGCGTTGAGCGGCTGTCTGCATGCCCATCTGTGGCGCGACACCTCGGCGGCGGCCGGGCTCAGCGAGGCCCAGCGCAGCAGCTGGTTTCCGGCCTCGCCGCTGTGTGGCCTGAGCTGGACCCTGGCCGGCGAGGGCGAGCAGATCGACACGCAGGGCCGGCCGCAGCCGCTGCCCGGCCCCTGCCTGATCACCGGCCCGCGCAGCCGCCCGGCCCAGTACCGCTCGCGCGGCGGCATGCGCTGCTTCATGAGCGCGATCACGCCGGACGCGCTGCATGCGCTGACCGGGCTGGACCCGGCGGCGTTGACCGACCGGACCTTGACGATGGCGCAGGCAGGCCTGCCGGCTGACTGGCTGGCCCTGAACCGGCCCATGCTGGCTGCGGCGGACGAACAGGAATGCCAGCGCTTGCTGGAGGACTTTCTGCGCCCGCGCTGGCAGACCCGGCAGGGCCTGGCCGGCGCCGGCTATCGTGGCTGGATGCAGAACCTGAGCCTGCGTGCGGTGGCCGGCGGCCATGGCCGCAGCCTGCGCCAGATCGAGCGCCGCATCAAGCAATGGAGCGGCCAGAGCCTGCGCGCGCTGCGCATGATCAGCCGTGCCGAGGCTACCTTCCTGCAGGTGAGGCGCGAGATGGCTGACGGCGAGCTCGTCTGGAGCGCACTGGCCCTGGACATGGGCTATGCCGACCAGGCCCATCTGTGCCGCGAGACGCGCCGCGTCACCGGTTTCAGCCCCGAGGAACTGCGCCGCCGCGTCGATAGTGAAGAGAGCTTCTGGGCCTACCGGGTCTGGGTTTGAACAGCAGGGAAAAAGGGAAACGCATGCCACTGGAACTCGTCGCAATCACCCGCCACAACCTGGCCGAGCTGCTGAAACTGGACGCCGGCGACGGCGGCAAACAGGTGGCGCCCAATGTCAGATCGATGGCCCAGGCCGCCGTCTATGCCGAGGCCTGGCCGCGCGGCATTGCGGTGGACGGCGTGCTGGTCGGCTTTCTGATGCTGTACGACCCCAGCCTGACGCCCGCGCCCGAGGAGCCCAAGTTCGCGCTGTGGCGGCTGATGATCGACAAGGGGCAGCAGGGCAGGGGTTATGGCGCGGCGGCGGTGCAGGCGCTGATCGCCCATGTGCGCACGCGGCCCGGCGCCGAGACGCTGTATCTGAGCTATGTGCAGGACAGCGCGAATGCGACGGCGGCCGAGCGCTTCTACCGCTCGCTGGGCTTCACGCCGACCGGCGAGATCGATGATGGCGAGCTCGTGATGAGCCTGAAGCTCTGAACATGCCAGTCCCCTGGCGCCGCCTCTCCGCCGCCCAGCTGAACGGCATCAGTGTCGCGCTGGGCGTGGCGCTGATACAGGCCCTGTTCACCGCCTTGTTCGGGCTCGATGCCGGCCTGGCCGCCGCCGGTGGTGCGGTCTGCACCAGCCTGCCGGACCTGCCGAACCCGCCGCAGCGGGTCTGGCGCCGGCTCTTCCCGGCTGCGCTGCTGGCTGCGCTGGTGACCCTGTCCGTCGGCCTGCTGCGGCATTCGCCGGTGGCGATGGCGGGCCTGATCGCGCTGATCGCTTTTGGCACGCTGATGATGATGGCCTGGGGCCCGCGCGCCGGGCCGCTGTCCTTCACCGGCGTGCTGGCACTGGTGTTTGCGATGGCCTGGCATGCACCGCCGTCGGCCACGGCGGCCCTCGCCCATGCCGGCTGGGTGCTGGCCGGTGCGCTGGTCTACACCCAGTGGGCGCGTGCCGGCGCCTGGCTGCTGCGGCGGCGCTACCGCGAGCTGGCCGTGGCAGCGGCGATGCGGGCCTGCGTGGCGCGGCTGCGCTCGCGGGCGCAACGCATCGCCGGCGCGCTGCCGCCGGCCGATGCCAGCATCCGCGCCTCGATTGCCGACGACGTCCTGCTGGCCGACGCGCTGCAGGCCGCGCGCGACCAGGTCTTTGCCGCGCGACCCTCGGCCGTGAGCCGGCGCCAGACCGATCTGGTGCTGGGCCTGATCGAATTGCGCGATCTGATGCTGTCGATCCGGCTCGACATCGAGCTGCTGGGCAGCGACGCCGCCGGCCTGCATTGGCGCGGCGCACTGGCCACCACGCTGATCCATCTGGCCGAGGCCCTGGAGACCCTCGCCGCTGCCATCGGCCAGGGTCAGCGCATGCCCGCCGTGTCGGCGCAAGGCTGGCGCGAGGCGCTGGCAGCGCGTCTGGCCGGTGCGCCGGCCGCCGCCGACGACGCGCGCCACCACCTGGTCGACGCGCTGCAAAGCCGGCTCGGCCACATGCTGGACGATGTCGCGGCGATGGCCGAGCGCCAGGCGGGCCCGGACCGGGACAGTGCCTGGCCGCCCGAGAAGCTGCAGCTCTTCGTCTCGCCCGAGGGCTGGCCGCTGGCCGCGCTGAGGCCGCATCTGAGCCTGCAGTCCGGCGTGATGCGCCATGCCTTGCGTGCCGGCCTGGCCTTGTCGCTGGCCTATGTGCTGGGCCAGTTCCTGCCCTGGAACGCCCATCCCTACTGGCTGGTGCTGAGCGTCGCGGTGGTCTTGCGCGGCAATCTGGAGCAGACCCTGTCGCGCCGCAACGAGCGCATCATCGGCACCGTGATCGGCTGCCTGCTGGTGCTCGCGCTGGCACAGCTGCAGCAGCCGCGCCTGCTGGCGCTGGCCTTCATCATCGCGGTGGGCGTGGCCCATGCCTATGTCAACCAGCGCTACCGCGTCGCTGCCACCGCCGCCACGCTGATGGCCCTGGTGCAGCCGCTGCTGCTGCTGCCCGGCAGCAGCCCGGCGATTGCCGAGCGCCTGGCCGACACCGTGATTGGCGCGCTGCTGGCCTGGGCCTTCTGCTTCGTGCTGCCCTCGTGGGAGCGCCGTTCGCTGCAGCGCCTGAGCGGCCAGCTGCGCGCGGCGCTGGCCCGCCATGCCGGCAATCTGCTGGTCTGGGCGCCGACGCCCGAGCAGCAGCTGGCCCAGCGCCTGAGCCGCCAGCAGGCCTACACGGCCCTGGCTGCGCTGGCCGCCGCCGCCCAGCGCAGCCGGGTCGAGCCGCGCCAGGTGCGTCTGCCCGAGCCGGAGATCGAGGCGGTGCTGAGCCATGGCTACCGCTTCATGGCCCTGCTGGGCACGGTGCAGCAGATGCTGAATCGGCGCACCGACCGGCTCGCCGCCGAGCTGGCCGGCCCCGAGCTGGCGCTGGCCCGGCAGGACTGCGCAGCATGGTTGAGGCAAGGGCAGGGCGCCGAGCTGCCGGTGATGGCGCCCGCTGAGGTCGACTGGCCCGAACATGCCGGCCAGCAAGACCTGACCCCCTGGCTGCTGCGTCGGCTGCGCCTGGCGCGGCGCGAAGCGGCAGACCTGGTCGCTGCCGAGTCGCGGCTGCTGGCGGCGATCAGCCGCGCAGATAGCGCAGGCCGCTCGCGCAGTGGCGCCGGCGAAAGGCCGTGACCTCGGGCGCCAGCGCGGCGGCGGCCGCATCCGATTCGAGCGCACCGGCGATCAGCGCCGCCAGCTCGGCCATCTGAGCCGGCCCCAGGCCCAGGCGCACGATCTCCGGCACGCCCAGGCGCAGGCCGTTGACATCGCCGGCCACGGCCGGCACGCGGGCCAGCGGCAGGCCGATGCCGCAGCTCAGCAAGCGAGCCCGTGCCAGGCGCTTGGCGGCGGCCTGGCCTCCGCCCCAGGCGGCCGCCTCGACGGCGAACTGGTGCGAGTCGGTGCCGCCGCGCTCGCGGGCGAACACCGGCAGGCCCTGTGCGATCAGGCCGGCGGCCAGCGCCCGCGCGCTGGCCTGCATCGCCAGGCCGTAGTCGTGGCCGTGTTCCTTCCAGTCCAGCAGGCCCTGTGCCAGCGCGGCGGTCTTGCCGGCATCGAAATTGGCGGTCAGCCCCGGGTAGGCGATCGCGTCGAGCCGCTCGGCCAGTCCCGCGTCGTTGCCGACGATCAGGCCGCCCGGCGGGCCGCCCAGGCTTTTGTAGGTGCTCATCGTCATCACATGGGCGCCCAGATCGAGCGGGTTGGCCCAGGTGCCGCCGGCAATCATGCCGCTCAGATGGGCGGCGTCGAACATCAGCAGCGCGCCCACCTTGTCGGCGATCTCGCGCACCGCCGCCACCGGGTGGGCGAACAGGTTCAAGCTGCCGCCCAAGGTGATCAGCTTGGGGCGGACCTCGGCGGCCAGGCGCACCAGGGCCGGCACATCGACGCTATAGCCATCGGCCCGCACCGGGGCCGGCACGCTGCGCAGGCCGTAGAGCCCGGCGGCGCCGGCCGCGTGATGGGTCACATGACCGCCGATCTCGGCCGGCGGCGCGATGATGGTGTCGCCGGGCTTGCAGCAGGCCATGAAGACATAGAGATTGGCCAGCGCGCCCGAGCCGACGCGAATCTCGGCATAGCGGGCCTTGAAGACCTGGGCCGCCAGCTCGGCCGCGATCACCTCGATGCGCTCGATCGCCTCCAAGCCCATCTCGTACTTGTCGCCGGGATAGCCCAGCGAGGGCCGCGTGCCCAGGCCGGCGGCCAGCAGGGCTTCGGCGCGCGGGTTCATCACATTGGTGGCCGGGTTGAGATTGAGACCCTCGACATCGTGGATGCGGTGGTTCTCGGCCACCAGGCGGGCCAGCTCGTCGTCCAGTGCAGGGTTGTCCAGTGCGCCGGCCGCGCCGGCAATCGCCTGCACATGGCGTTCGATAGCGGCCGGCACCCAGGGCCGGGCTTGCAATTGGGCTGTGCTCATCTGAGGCTTCGCTTTCTCTCTGAACATCGCGCGGCTGGTGGCGACGAGCCGATGCTGGGGCGAAGTGGCGACGGCTTCAAGCAAGTTATTCTTGGGTCCAGGCCTAGAAGATCTAGGCCTGAATCGAGCCATGGCCGTCCAACCACCCAGCCCCCGTCTGCCGCCTTTTCTCGCGCTGCGCGCCTTCGAGGCGGCGGCGCGGCACCAGAGCTTTGCGCGCGCCGCCGAGGAGTTGTGCGTGACGCCGGCGGCCGTCGCGGCCCAGGTCAAGGCGCTGGAGCAGTGGCTGGGCGCGCCGCTGTTCGAGCGCCACAGCCAGGGCCTGAGCCTGCGTGCCCAGGCGGCCACGGCCCTGCCGGCGCTGGCCGCCGCGATGGACCAACTGGGCCAGGCGGCGCAGACCCTGCGCAGCGAGGCCGGCGCGGCGCGGCTGCATATCGCGGCCCTGCCGGCCCTGGCCCAGCTCTGGCTCACGCCGCTGCTGCCGGCCCTGCAGCGCGAGCTGCCGGGGCTGCAGCTCTCGCTGAGCGCGCTGGAGGCGCCGCCGAATTTCCAGCGCGAGGCCTATGACCTGGGCTTTTTCTATGCGCCGGCGCTGCCGCGCAAGCCGCCACCCAAGGGTTGCCAGCGCCTGGTGCTGGCCGAGGATGCCTTGCTGCCGGTCTGCAGCCCCAGCCTGCTGGGCCCGCGCGGCCGGGCGCCCGAGCTGGCCGAGCAGACCTTGCTGCATGACATCGTCTGGTCGCAGGACTGGGCGCGCTGGCTCAAGGCCACCGGTCGCGGCGCCATCGCAATGACGGACGGCCCGCGCTTCTCGCTCTACAGCATGGCGCTGCAGGCGGCGCTGGCCGGCCAGGGTGTGCTGATGGGGCGGCAGCGCCTGGTGGCTGCCGCGCTGGCCGAGGGCCGTCTGGTCGCGCCCTGGGGCGCGGTCGTGCCGCTGGCCGAGACCATCACCCTGCTGATGCCCTCGCCGCGCGCCGGGCAAGACCTGACGCTGCGTCTGGTCGGCGCCTTGCAGCGCCTCGGTGGCACGGGCGCTATGCGAAGATGAGAGCACTGTTTTTTTGCAAGGATGTCCCGCCATGATCAAGACCCGTGCCGCCGTCGCCTGGAAGGCCGGTGCCCCGCTGAGCATCGAAGAAGTCCAGCTCGACGGCCCGCGCGCCGGCGAGGTGCTGGTGGAGATCAAGGCCACCGGCATCTGCCATACCGACTACTACACGCTGTCCGGTGCCGACCCGGAAGGCATCTTCCCGGCCATCCTGGGCCATGAGGGGGCCGGCATCGTGCTGGAGGTGGGCGAGGGCGTGACCTGGCTGAAACCCGGCGACCATGTGATCCCGCTCTACACGCCCGAGTGCCGGCAGTGCAAGTTCTGCCTGTCGCGCAAGACCAATCTCTGCCAGGCGATCCGCAGCACCCAGGGCAAGGGCCTGATGCCCGACGGCAGTGCCCGCTTCTCGATCGACGGCAAACCCATCTTCCATTACATGGGCACGTCGACCTTCTCGAATCACATCGTGGTGCCAGGTATTGCCCTGGCCAAGATCCGCGAGGACGCGCCCTTCGACAAGGTCTGCTACATCGGCTGCGGCGTCACCACCGGCGTCGGCGCGGTGCTGTTCACCGCCAAGGTGGAGGCGGGCGCGAACGTGGTCGTGTTCGGCCTCGGCGGCATCGGCCTGAACGTGATCCAGGGTGCCAAGATGGTGGGGGCCGACAAGATCATCGGCGTGGACCTGAACCCGGCGCGCGAGAAGATGGCGCGCGAGTTCGGCATGACCCACTTCGTCAACCCGAAGGAGGTGCCCAATCTGGTCGACCACATCGTGCAGCTGACCGATGGCGGTGCCGACTACAGCTTCGAGTGCATCGGCAATACCAAGGTGATGCGCGACGCGCTGGAGTGCACGCACAAGGGCTGGGGCCGCTCCATCATCATCGGCGTGGCCGAGGCCGGCGCCGAGATCAGCACGCGCCCGTTCCAGCTGGTGACCGGCCGCAAATGGGAGGGCAGCGCCTTCGGCGGCGCGCGTGGCCGCACCGATGTGCCCAAGATCGTCGACTGGTATATGGACGGCAAGCTCAATATCGACTCGCTGATCACGCACAAGCTCAAGCTGGAGCAGATCAACGAAGGTTTTGATCTGATGAAGCGCGGCGAGTCGATCCGCTCGGTGGTGGAATTCTGATGGAGCTGCTGTCCGAGCACGCCTCGTTTGGCGGGGCCCAGCGCTTCTACAAGCACGAGTCGGCCGAGATCGGCCTGCCCATGCGCTTTGCGCTGTATCTGCCGCCCGAGCCGAAGGCGCTGCTGGTCTTCCTCGCCGGCCTGACCTGCAGCGAGGAGACCTTCACGATGAAGGCCGGCGCCCAGCGTCTTGCGGCCGAGCTGGGCCTGGCGCTCTTGATGCCGGACACCAGCCCGCGCGGCGCCCATGTGGCCGGCGAGAGTGCGGCCTGGGACTTCGGCGTCGGTGCCGGTTTCTACCTGGACGCGACCCAGCAGCCCTGGGCCCGGCACTGGCGCATGGAGAGCTATCTGACCAGGGAGCTGGTGCCGCTGGTGCAGCGCGAGCTCGGCCTTGACACGGCAGGGCGCACCGGCATCTTCGGCCACTCGATGGGCGGCCATGGCGCACTGACCCTGGCGCTGCGCCATCCGGACCTGTTCGCCTCGGTCTCGGCCTTCGCCCCGATTGCTGCGCCGACCCAGTGCCCCTGGGGCGAGAAGGCCTTCAGCGGCTACCTCGGCGATGAGCGCAGCGACTGGGCCGCGCACGATGCCAGCGCGCTGATGCAGGCACGGCCCAGCGCGCCTTTCCCGGGAGGCATCCTGATCGACCAGGGCCTGGCCGACAAATTCCTGACCGAGCAGCTGCAGCCCGAGGCCTTCGAGCGCGCCTGCGCTGCCGCCGCTCAGCCGCTGACCCTGCGGCGCCAGGCCGGCTACGACCATGGCTATTACTTCATCGCGAGCTTTGTCGACGATCATCTGCGCCACCATGCGGCGCAGCTGCTGCCCAAGTCTTGAACACAAGGAGTGCCGTGATGGCAAAGGAAACTGCGGTACTGGCCGGTGGCTGTTTCTGGGGCATGCAGGAGTTGATACGCAAGCTGCCCGGCGTGCTGCAGACCCGGGTCGGCTACACCGGCGGCAGCAATGAATCCCCGACCTACCGCCACCACCCTGGCCATGCCGAGGCGATAGAGATCGTGTTCGACAACGAGGCCACCGACTTCCGCCGCCTGCTCGAGTTCTTCTTCCAGATCCACGATCCCAGCACCCTGAACCGCCAGGGCAATGATGTCGGCAGCAGCTACCGCTCGGCCATCTTCTACACCAGCGACGCACAGAAAGCGGTGGCCATCGACACCCTCAAGGATGTCGATGCCTCCGGCCTGTGGCCCGGCAAGGCGGTGACCGAGCTGGTGCCTGCGCCGCAGTTCTGGGCCGCCGAGGCCGAGCACCAGGACTATCTGCAGCTGCGGCCGAACGGCTATACCTGCCACTTCCCGCGCCCCGGCTGGGTGCTGCCCAAGCGCAGCGCGAGCTGAACTCCGGGGTCAGTCCGCCGCGTCCAGATTGCTCCTGAGCTTTTGAAGCAGGGCCAGCAGCTGTGCCTGCTCTTGCGGACTCATGCCGACAACCGCCTTGCCGGCCAGGCGCCGGGCCTGCTGCTTCAGCGTGCCCAGCAAGGCCTGGCCCTCGGTGGTCAGCGTCAGGCGCGTGTTGCGGCGGTCGGCCGGGTCGGGCGTGCCGTCCAGCAGGCCGCGCTCGCGCAAGCCCTTGACCAGCCGGGCCAGCTGAGCCTTGTCGCGGCCGGTGTCGCCGGCCAGATCGCTCTGCGTGGCGCCCGGGTGGCGGCCGAAATAGCCCAGCACCTTGCTTTCCATATGGGTGATCTGATGCGGTCCGTCGCGCAAGACCTGGTACTGCTGCGCGCGGTACTGATGCATCACGCGATGCACCAGCTCCAGCACATCGTCTTGCGCGTCGCCCGGCCGTCCATGGGCCACCGCCGTGCGGGGTGAATGGTTGACAATGTCCAATGATTTGCGCATGATGGGTGATATTGTCAACCATATCCAGGGAGCCCGCCATGAGTGCAGCCCAAGTCCCATCGGAGCGCCGCGTGCAGCGCCTGCGCCACGAGATCGTTCGCCGCGAGCTGGAGGTGCGGCAGGTCGAGGCGCTGAGCCCGCACATGCGGCGCATCACGCTGGCCGGCCCCGAGCTGGCCGGTTTCCACAGCCCCTCGTTCGACGACCATATCAAGCTGATCTTCGATCCGGCCGGCGCGGAGCCGGCGCGGCGCGACTACACGCCGCGCCGCCACGACGCGGCCGCCGGCGAGCTGGTGCTGGAGTTTGCGCTGCATGGTGACGGCCCGGCGGCCGGCTGGGCCGCCCAGGCACAGCCCGGCCAGCGGCTGACGATCGCCGGCCCGCGCGGCTCCTTTGTCATCCCGCTGGACTATGACTGGCATCTGCTGGCCGGCGACGCGAGCGCGCTGCCGGCGATCGCGCGCCGCCTGGAGGAGTTGCCCGCCGGCGTGCCGGCCCTGGTGCTGCTGAGCGTGCCCGATGCGGCCGACCGCCGCGAGCTCGCCAGCGCGGCCGATGTGCGCTTGCAATGGCTGGATGGCGACGCCGAGCTGATCGCTGCGCTGCGTGCGCTGGCGCTGCCGGTCGGCGAGGGCTATGCCTGGTGCGCCGGTGAGGCCGGCACGATGGCCGCGCTGCGCAAGATCCTGGTCGATGAGAAGGGCCATGACCGCCACGCGATCCGCGCCGCCGCCTACTGGAAGCGTGGCGCCATCGCCCATCACGAGAACCTCGAGGACCCGGCCTGAGGGTCCCGCCTCAGCCGGCGATCGGCCGCTGCTGATGGCCGGCGGCGGCCTTGTAGCGCTTGACGAAGGCATCGACCTCGGCCGGGTCGATCACATCGGCCAGCCGCGCAAAGCCATCCGGTGCGCGATCCTCGACCAGATCGAGGATGGCATCCAGCCCCTCCTGGCGATTCATCTCGACAATGCCGGCGCACAGTGGCCGGCGTTGCGCCTCGTAGGCGTCCAGTGCTGCCTCGACCTCGACCGTACCGCTCAGCGCCTCGGCAATGCACTGCGCATCCATGATGGCCTGGGTCGCACCGTTCGAGCCTATCGGATACATCGGGTGAGCGGCGTCGCCCAGCAAGGTGATGCGGCCCTGGCGCCAGCGCGGCAGCGGGTCGCGGTCCACCATCGGGTACTCCAGCAGCTGGGTGGCGCCCTTGATCATCGCCGGCACATCGAGCCAGTCGAAATGCCAGCCGCCAAAGGTGGGCAGCAAGTCGTCCAGCGAGCCGGGCTTGCTCCAGTCCTCGCGGCCGGGCGCCGTCAGGCCGCCGCCGATGCCGTCCTCGCGCAGCCGGCGGTCGCAGATCCAGTTGATCAGCTGCGTGCCGTCGGCCTGAGGCGGCGCGATCGGATAGACGACGAACTTGGCGCGCCGGTGGCCGGCCTGCACCATGGTGCGGCCGTCGAGAAAGGGTGGGGCGAGGCTGGTGCCGCGCCACATCATCATGCCGTTCCAGCGCGGCGCGCCTTCGTCCGGATAGCACTGGCGGCGCAGCGCCGAGTGGATGCCGTCGGCCGCGATCAGCAGGTCGGCGTGCAGCTCGGCCGTGCCGCCGTCGGCGAGCTGGACCTGGGCCACGACACGATCACCCTCGGTGCGCGCGCCGGTGATGCGCTGGCCGCTGCGCACCCGCTCGGCGCCCAGCCGCGCCTGGGCCTCGGCCCAGAGCTTGAGCTGCAGCTCGCCGCGATGGATGCTCAGCTGCGGATGGCTGTAGCCGCCGGCCAGGCCGCGCGCATCGCGGTAGATCTCCTGGCCATGGCGGTTCGCGAATACCAGGGCCGAGGTCTCGACGGCCATCTCGCGCAGCGCCGGCAGCAGGCCCAAACCGTCGAGCACCGCCACCGCATGCGGCAGCAGATTGATGCCCACGCCCAGCGGCTTCAACGCCGCCGTAGCCTCGCAGACCCTGACCCGGTGGCCGCGTGCCTGCAGCGCCAGTGCGGTCGTCAGCCCGCCGATGCCGCCGCCGGCGATCAGGATGTCCAGCGCCATGGTGTTCTCCTTGTGGTCTTGATGCAGATCAGGGTAAGCGAGATTGTTGCGCAGTGCAACGATATCTAAGCTAGGGAAACCATGAGCAAGCTGCCCTCTTTTGAAGCCCAGCCGCCCGAAGGCCTGCTGATGCCGGTGCCGGGCCTGCGTTACGGCGTGCTCGACGACTTGCTGGGCTATGCCTTACGGCGAGCACAGAACGCGCTCTACCTGGACTTCTACCGCGCCACCCAGGGCGAGGACATCAGCCCGCAGCGCTTTGCCGCGCTGGTGCTGGTGGCCGAGAACCCCGGCATGCGCCAGGGCCTGCTGGCCCAGGCCATGGGTTTGCACCGCAGCGGTGCATTGCGCCTGACCGACTGGCTGACCGACCAGGGCTGGGTCGAACGGCGCGACGACCCGGCCGACGCCCGTTCCTGGGGCCTGCATCTGAGCGCCGCCGGCCGCCGCCGCATGGCCCGGCTGGAGCGGGCGGTGCGCGAGCATGATGCCGCCCTGCAGCGCGGCCTGGGCGAGCAGGGCGCGGTGCTGAAGGCCGCGCTGGAGCGCCTGGCCTGGGTGGCCACGGCGGCGGCCCAGCCCCTGCCCTCGAATTCATCCCCAAAGACGACCACTAGGAGACAGCGATGATGCAACGCCGTGATTGGATGCTGGGCCTGGGCGCACTGCTGAGCGGAGCGGGCGCACGCGCCCAGGGTGCGGCGCCGCCGCGCATCCTGGTCGGCTTCCCGGCCGGTGGCTCGGTCGATGTCAGCGCGCGCCGCCTGGCCGAGGCCTGGCGCGGCCGCATGGCCGAGACCGTGCTGGTGGAGCAGAAAGTCGGCGCCGGCGGGCGCCTGGCGGTGATGGCGCTGAAGGACGCGGCGCCCGACGGCCAGACCCTGCTCCTGAGCCCTTCGTCGATGTTCACGATCTACCCGCATGTCTACCGCAAGCTGGCCTACCGTGCCGAGGCCGATGCGATCCCCGTCTCGCCGGTGGCCAATGCGACCTGCGGCTTTGGCGTCGGGCCCATGGTGCCGGCGGCGGTCAAGACCCTGGGCCAGTTCGTCGACTGGGCCAAGGCCAATCCGCAGAGCGCCGCCTTCGCCTCGCCGGCGGCCGGCGCGATGCCGCACTTCCTGGGCAACCAGTTCGAGCGTGCGGCCGGCATCAAGCTGACCCATGTGCCCTACCGCGGTGCGGCGCCGGGCATGCAGGACCTGATGGGCGGGCAGATCGCCGCCGGCTGCTTCATCGTCGGCGACTATCTGCCGCATCTGGCCAGCGGCCGGGTGCGCATCCTGGGCATCACCGATGCACGCCGCTCGCGCTTCGTGCCCGAGGTGCCGACCTTCGAGGAGCAGGGCTTCAAGGGCATCGAGGGGGTGGAGAGCTATGGCCTGTTCCTGCCGGCCCGCACGCCGGCCGCCATCGTCGAGCGGGTCTACGACCTGGCCAAGCTGGCGCTGCGCGAGAGCGCCGTCACCGAAGGCCTGGCCAAGCTGGGCTTCGAGCCCGCGTCGGCCGCGCCGGCCGACTACGCGCGCCGCCTGGCGCGCGAGCGCGAGCAATGGGGGCCTGTCGTCAAGGCGTCGGGGTTTTCTTCCGACGATTGACGCCGGCGGCCACACCGGCAAGGCCCAGCATCCACAGCGCCGTGGTGGCGGGCTCCGGCACGGCCAGCGCGTACATCGAGTTGCTCAAGACCTGGTGCGCCAGCGTGGTCGGGTGAATGCCGTCGTAGAACAGCGCGCTGGCCGGGTTGCAGCCCAGCACCGCCGCGCCACAGGCCGCGCCGACGTTCTCGAAGCCGTAGCTGCTCGGGTTGGCAACCACGTCGTTCAACAGGCCGTAGACATCGAAGCTCTGCACGCCGACGCCCTCGAAGGACAGTCGTGTCTGCAGCGCCGCGTTCATCGCGGCGCTGATTGCGGTGGCCAGGCCGGTGCCGGCGGCACCATAGCTCTGGGCCAGCGGTGTCAGGCCGAAATTGGGGGCGTTCCAGACGACGATGTGCTGCGCACCGGCGGCCTGCAGGCCATCGACGATGGTGCCCATGGTGATCGCGTACTGGGTCGCCAGCGCCTGGGTGGTGGCGACCGGGTCGGCACCGGCCATCACTTGCATCAGCGCGGCGCTGATATTGGGGCCACCGCCGGCCACGACATAGAGCCCGTCGGCATGGGCCTGACCGTTCACGTTGGCGAGGAACATGCCCAGTTGCGCAGTCATGCTGGGCGGTTCGCCCGGCTGCCATGCGCCGTCGATCTTGGCGCCGCCAAACGCATAGTTGCTGCCCTTGGCCAGCGAGGGCGTGGCGCTCAGGCCCAGCCGCGTCGCGAACTGCTGGCTCCAGACGGCGCCGTTGCTATAAGTGCCGGAGGCGAACGGTTGACTGGCGATGTACTGGTTGCCACTCACGACCTGAGCCGGATCGGCACCAATGGCCAGCGCGTTGTTGCCGCTGTCGGACAGGCTGTCGCCGAACACATAGAGGCCCGAGTAACTGCCGGCCTGTGCTGCCCCGGCCAGTGCCAGGCTCAGCCCGGCAAGCAGGCGCACCCATCCCTTGGATTTCATCGTGATCACTCCCTGGTGTTTGTGAGCCCGGCGCACCGCCTTGGGGCAGGACTCTTGTTGCGGCGAGATTGCCGGTGGCGTCAGCATCCGTTATCCCTCGGCTGCTTGTCAATTGGACCGATGAGGGATTGCGCCCGCGCCGTGCTTGCGGTGCACTCGGCGACAATGGCTGCCTATGGCAGTCCTTTCCATCTCCAATGCCCATCTCGCTTTCGGCCACGTGGCCCTGCTCGATGGTGCCAATTTCTCGCTCGAAATCGGCGAGCGCGTCGGCCTGATCGGCCGTAACGGCACGGGCAAGTCCTCGCTGCTGAAAATCCTGGCCGGCATCGAGAAGCTCGATGACGGCCTGCTGCAGCTGCAGCAGGGCCTGACCAGCGTCTATGTGCCGCAGGAACCCGAGCTGAGGGCCGACGCAACGATCTTCGATGTGATCAGCGAGGGCGTGGCCGAGGCCAAGGCCTTGCGTGAGCGCTACGAGATCCACGACGAGAACGACGACCTGGCCTGGGTGCAGGAACGCATCGAGCATATCGGCGCCTGGAACTGGGAGCAGCGGGTCGAGGAGACGCTGCAGCGCCTGGGCCTGGATGGCGAGCGCCTGGTGGGTTCGCTGTCGGGCGGGCTGAAGAAGCGCGTGGCGCTGGGCCGGGCGCTGGTGGCCCAGCCCGATGTGCTGCTGCTGGACGAGCCGACCAACCACCTGGACCTGGACGCGATCACCTGGCTGGAAGAGCTGCTGAACAACTTCCAGGGCTCGCTGCTGCTGATCACCCACGACCGCGCCTTTCTGGACAACGTCGCGAATCGCATCGTCGAGCTGGATCGCGGCCAGCTGCGCGGCTACCCGGGCAATTTCGCCGCCTTCACCGCCGCCAAGGCCTATGAGCTGGAGAACGAGGCGTTGTTCAATGCGCGCTTCGACAAGCTGCTGGCGCAGGAGGAGATCTGGATACGCAAGGGCGTCGAGGCTCGCCGCACCCGCAGCGTCGCGCGCATCCAGCGCCTCGAACAGATGCGCCTGGCCCACCAGGCGCGCCGCGATGTGCAGGGCAAGGTCAAGCTGGACATCGACACCGGCGGCGCCAGCGGCAAGATCGTCGCCGAGCTGGAGAACGTCTCGAAGAGCTATGGCGAGCGCGTCATCGTGCGCGACTTCACCGCGACGATTCTGCGCGGCGACAAGGTCGGCCTGGTCGGTGCCAATGGCGCCGGCAAGACCACCTTGCTGAAGATGATCCTGGGCGAGCTGGCGCCGGACAGCGGCGAGGTGCGCCAGGGCTCGCGCCTGACGGTCGCCTACTTCGACCAGATGCGCGACACGCTGAACCTCGATGCGACGCTGGCCGACACCATCAGCCCCGGCAGCGAGTGGATCGAGATCGGCACGCAGAAGAAGCATGTGAAGAGCTATCTGGGCGACTTCCTGTTCTCGCCGGCCCGTGCCAACTCGCCGGTCAAGAGCCTGTCCGGCGGCGAGCGCAACCGATTGCTGCTGGCCCGGCTGTTCGCCCGCCCCGCCAATGTGCTGGTGCTGGACGAGCCGACCAACGACCTGGACATCGAGACGCTGGAACTGCTGGAGGAGCTGCTGGCCGATTACGACGGCACGGTCTTCCTGGTCAGCCATGACCGGCGCTTTCTCGACAACGTCGTCACCTCCACCATCGTCAACGAGGGCGACGGCCGCTGGCGCGAGTACGAAGGCGGCGTGCAGGACTGGCTGATCCAGTCCAAGCGTGCGGCGGCGATCAACGAGCAGCGTGCCAAGCAGGCCGCCACTGTTCTCGCCACTGCACCGGCCGCGGCGCTGGCGGCAACACCTGCCCCCGCGCCAGCGCCCGTGGTTGCCACCAAGAAGAAGCTCAGCTACAAGGAGCAGCGCGAGCTCGACGAGCTGCCGGCCAAGGTGGCGGCGCTGGAGGCCGAGCAGAAGCAGCTCAATGCCTTGCTCAATGGCACCGAGCTCTACACGCAGGGGGCGGCCCGCATCGCCGAGGTGACCGAGCGCGCCGGCCAGATCGACGAGGAGTTGCTGGGCCTGATGGAGCGCTGGGAACTTCTTGACGCGAAATAAGCCGGCGCTTTGACCCTTTGGGGGCTCGGCAAACGGCGCCGCAGGCTCAACAATGGGTGCACGCCAGGAGTGAGCACCCGATGAGCCAGGAACCCGCCGACCCCCAGCGTGCCGAACGGCACGAACAGATGTTTCCGACCCTCAAGCCCGAGGAGATCGCGCGCATCAGCCGCTTTGGCACGCTGCAGCAATTCCCGCGCGGCAGCATGCTGGCCAAGGCCGGCCAGCGCGGTCCGGGCATGGTGGTGGTGCTCGCCGGCCGGGTGCGCATCAGCCAGCGCAACGGCCTGGGCGAGGTCGTTCCCATCATCGACAACGGGCCTGGCCAGTTCCTGGCCGAGGTGGGCCAGCTGTCCGGTGCCGCCGCGCTGGTTGACGCCGAGGTGCTGGACGATACCGAGGCCCTGGTGATCCCGACCGAGCAGCTGCGCGCGCTGATCATCGGCGAGGCCGATCTGGGCGAGCGCATCACCCGCGCGTTGATACTGCGCCGCGTCGGCCTGATCGAGGCCGGCATCAGCGGGCCGGTGTTGGTGGGGGCGCCGGACTCGCCGGCCATCGTGCGCCTGCAGGGCTTTCTGCGCCGCAACGGCCAGCCGCACCAGCAGATGCAGGCCAGCGAATGCTCGGCCACCGCCGCGCTGCTGGAGCAGTACGGGGTGGCGGCCGATGACGCGATGGTGGTGTGCCCGAACGGCGCGGTGCTGGTCAACCCCAGCGAAGCCCAGCTGGCGCGCTGCATCGGCATGCTGGACATGCGCGTGCGCGAGGAGCTGTTCGATGTGCTGATCATCGGCGCCGGCCCGGCCGGGCTGGCGGCGGCGGTCTATGCGGCCTCGGAGGGGCTGTCGGTCGGCGTGCTGGACTGCCGGCATTTCGGCGGCCAGGCCGGTGCCAGCGCCCGCATCGAGAACTATCTGGGCTTTCCGACCGGCATCTCCGGCATGGCGCTGGCCGGGCGCGCCTTTGTACAGGCGCAGAAGTTCGGCGCCGACCTGATGATCCCGTCCGAGGCGCTGGCGCTGGACTGCAGCCGCGCCGGGCCCGAGGGCGAGCTGCGCCTGCAGCTCAGCGACGGCCGTTGGTTGCGCAGCCGCACGGTGGTGGTCGCCAGCGGTGCGCGCTACCGCCGGCCCGAGGTGCCGCGGCTGGCCGAGTTCGAGGGCCGCGGGGTCTGGTACTGGGCCTCGGCGGTCGAAGCCAGGCTGTGCGCCCAGGCCGAGGTAGCCCTGGTCGGCGGCGGCAATTCGGCCGGCCAGGCCGCCGTCTTCCTGGCCGGGCATGCGGCCAAGGTGCATATGCTGGTGCGCGGCCCCGACCTGTCGGCCAGCATGTCGCGCTATCTGATCGATCGCATCAGCCACACGCCCAATATCGAGCTGTGCACCCATACCGAGCTCAGCGGGCTGCGCGGCGAGCGCGGCGGCAGCCTGAACGGCCTGCGCTGGCGCGACCGGCGCAGCGGCGCGGAGCACGACTGCGAGTCCCGCAATCTGTTCCTGTTCGTCGGCGCCGAGCCCGAGACGGGCTGGCTGGAGGGCTGCGGCGTGGCGGTCGATGCGCGGGGCTTTGTGCTGACCGGATCTGCTGCGGCCGAGGCGGCCGGCGCCTATCTGCCGGCCGCGCTGGAGGCCAGCGTGCCGGGGGTGTTCGCGGTCGGCGATGTGCGGGCCGGCTCGGTCAAGCGGGTCGGCGGCGCGATCGGCGAGGGCGCTGCGGCGGTGGCCCAGATCCATAGCTATCTGGCCGGAGGCTGAACATGCGGCTGCGCCTCAAGGTGGTGTGCGGTGTGCTGCTGCTCTCCAGCTTGTTGGGCGGCCTGGGCCTGTGGATGCTGCGCGCCAGCGTGGCCGCCAGCCATCTGGAGCTCGAGCAGCGCGCCGCCCGCGAACACTTTGTGCGCCTGCTGCAGACGCTGGACGACGAGCTGGCGCTGCGCGACCGGGTGCTGCGGGAGTGGAGCATCTGGCCCGATTTCTATCAGTTCGCCGAGGACGGCAACCGCCAGTTCGCCGAACGCAATCTGAGCGCGCAAAGCATCGCCAACTCCAGCCTCAACTGGCTGGGCTTCTACGATCTGCAGGGCCGGCTGCTGCACAGCATCGGCGCGCCCGGCCAGGCGGTCGAGCTGCGGCTGCCGCAGGACTTCAGCGCTGCGGTGCAGGCCCAGCTGAGCCGGCCGGCCATCGATACGCGCCTGCCTTGCGGGCTGGCGCTGCTGCGCCAGGACCTGATGATGGTGTGCCGCCGGCCGCTGCTGGACGGACTCAGCGGCGCGCCCGCGCGCGGCACGGTGGCGATTGCCGAATGGCTGAGCCCGGCGGTGATGCTGGCGGTGGTGCGGCGCAGCGGGCTGGACAGCAAGATGCGCCTGCTGCGCGAGGGCGAGGTCTTGCCGGGCCGGCCGGCGAGCTTGGACTTCCAGGCGCTGACCGGCGACGGCCCGGTCTGGCTGGACGAGGCGCCCGACTGGCTGCTGATCAGCTGGCCGGTGCAGGACCTGGCCGGCACACCGGTGGCGGTGCTGGAGACGCGCTGGCCGCGCCATATCCAGCAGCGTGGCCAGGAACTGCTGGGGCGGGTGCAGTGGGTGCTGCTGGGCCTGGCGGTCGCGCTGACCCTGGGCCTGCTGCTGCTGGCCGACCGGCTGGTGGTGGCGCGGCTGGTGCGGCTGCGCCGCGAGCTGGCCGATATCCGCGAGCAGCGCCAGTGGGGCCGCCAGGTCACGGTGCAGGGTCAGGACGAGATCACCGAGCTGGCCGGCGGGGCCAACCATCTGCTGGGCGTGATCGCGTCCCAGGTCCATGTGCTGGAGCGGCTGTCGCAGACCGATGCGCTGACCGGGCTGGCCAACCGGCGCTGCTTCGGCGAGCGCCTGGAGTTGGCGATGCGCCAGCGCCAGCGCCGCAGCGATGCCACGCTGAGCTTGCTGCTGATCGATGTCGATCATTTCAAGGCCTATAACGACCGCTACGGCCATCACCAGGGCGATCTGGCGCTGCAGGCGCTGGCGGCCTGCCTGGCCCAGGTGGCGCGCCGGCCCGAGGATCTGGCGGCGCGCCTGGGTGGCGAGGAGTTTGCGCTCTTGCTGACGGCCGACCGCAGCGGTGCCCAGCACTGCGCGACCGAGCTGCGCACCGCGCTGGCGGCCCGGGGCATCGCCCACGAGGCCTGCGGCCCGGGCGGCTTGCTGACCCTCAGCATGGGCCTGGCCCTGGCCGTGCCCGGCGAGAGCTCGGACGAGTTCTACCAGCGCGCCGATGCGGCCCTGTACCGCGCCAAGGCGGCGGGGCGCGACCGGCTGATGGAGTAGTGAGCGGGGCTAGTCGGCCGCGTCGGTCTTGACCTCGACGCGGTGGCCGTCCAGATCGCTGAACATCGCGCCGAAATAGCTGTCGCTGATATCGGGCCGCAGCCGTGGTGTGAACAGGTCCTGGCCGCCGGCCGCCAGCGCGGCCGCATGGACCTGCGCGACCTGCGCGCGCGAGGCGGCGCGCCAGGCGATGTGGGCGCCGGGCGCGGTCACCGGGGCGTCGGCCGGGTAGATGAAGAAGCACCAGTGCTGGGCGCTGCCGAAGGCGGCTTCCTTGCCGGTATCGCGCAGCAGGCCCAGGTCCAGCGGGGCCAGCACCCGGGCATAGAAGGCGGAGGCTTCGGCGTAGTGCCGGGAGCCGATGGAGACATGGTCGATCATGAGGCGTCGCTTGTCGGTGAATGTCGATGAATAATGCGCAGCCCTAAGTGTGGCGGCCCGACGGCGCCGCTGCGGCGCATAGGGCCGGGCCGGTTTGCGGCCTGGCCGCATCTTTTCGGCC
The DNA here is from genome assembly GCF_040187885.1 of Roseateles cavernae. Taxonomy (NCBI): domain Bacteria; kingdom Pseudomonadati; phylum Pseudomonadota; class Betaproteobacteria; order Burkholderiales; family Sphaerotilaceae; genus Roseateles; species Roseateles cavernae. The sequence goes on along the minus strand of NZ_JBDPLH010000001.1, from coordinate 170,993 downwards.
GTTTTTGCATGATGACCCTGGACGCCCTGGACAAACGCATCGTCGCGCTCTACCAAGAAGACACCACCCGCTCGGGAGAATGGCTCGGTGCCCGGGTCGGGCTGTCTGCGGCGGCGGTGCAACGCCGTCTCAAGCGCTTGCGCGAGCAGGGCGTGATCCTGGCCGAGGTGGCGCGGCTGGATCCGCGCGCGCTGGGCCTGCACCTGACGGCCCTGGTGCATGTGGATCTGGTGGACGAGTCGGCGCTGGCCGCCGGCGCCTTCTGCCAGCGCCTGCTGGCGCGGCCCGAGGTGCAGCAATGCTATGGCGTGACCGGTGAGGCCGACTATGTGCTGGTCATCGTCGTGGCCGATCTGCCCGCCTACGAAGCCTTCTGCGCGGCCTGCCTGCTGCACGACGCCAATGTACGCAGCTTCAAGACGCAGATCGTGCTGGACGCCGTGCGGCGCGCCGGGCCGCTGGCGATCCCTGATTGAGAGCCGGGTCGGCCTGGCGGCCCGGCCATAGGGTCAGGCCTTGCCCAGCCACTCGCTGCGCAGCAGCCGCAGCCGGGCCCAGAACTTGGCGTCCTGCGCGGTTGCGAAGTTGATGCGCATCAGCGTGCCGGCGCGGCGGGTCGCGCTGAACAGCAGGCCCGGCGCGATCAGCCAGCCTTCGTCGAGCAGGCGCTGGGCCAGCCGCTCGGTGTCGACGCCGACATCGACCCAGCCGAACAGGCCTTGCGGCGGCGTGACGAAGCGGCAGCCGGCCTCCAGCGCCAGCCGCACCGAACGGCTGCGCGCGGCGTCGAGCCGGGTCAGCACACGCTCGGCATGGCGGCGCAGCTGGCCCTGTTCCAGGCAGATCGCGACGGCGCGGTCCAGCAGCGGGCTGGTGGTCAGGGTCGACAGCAGCTTCAGCTCGGTCAGCTTGGCAATGCGCTCCGGGCTGGCCGCCAGATAGCCGACCCGCCAGGCCGGGGTCAGGATCTTCGAGAAGCCGGAGACATAGAGCGTGCGCCGCAGACCGTCCAGCGCCGACAGCCGCGGCGCATGGTTGGGCGCCAGCCAGGCATAGGTATCGTCCTCGACGATCAGCAAGTCACCGGCCTCGGCCAGCTTCAGGATCTGGTGGGCGGCGGCCAAGGACAGCGTGTGGCCGGTCGGGTTGTGCAGCACCGAGACGGTGACATACATGCGCGGCCGGTGCTGCTCGATCAGGCGCTGCATGATGGCCAGATCCGGCCCGTCGGCACCTCGCGGCACCGGCAGCAGCCGCATGCCGGCCTGGCTCAGCCGGGCGTATTCGATGGCCCAGCCGGGGTCGTCGACCAGCACCGCGTCGCCGGGGTTCAGCAGGCTGCGGGTGATCAGGTCCAGCCCATGGGTGGCGCCCACCGTCGACATGATCTGCGCCGGCTGGGCCGCGATGCCCAGATCGGCCAGCCGCTGGGCCAGCGCCGTGCGCAGCCGCGCATCGCCGCCGGGCTCTCCGTACTGCAGGGCCAGCTGGTCTGGCCCCTCGCTCTGGGCCAGCACCTTGCGCATCGCGCTCTGCAGCATCGGCAGGTCCAGCCACTCGGCCGGCAGGGTGCCCAGGCCCGGCGCGCTGCGCGCATCGGCCTGGAACATGCCGCGTATCAAGGCGGTGGCATCAAACGGCGCCTGGCTCGGCAGGCGCACGGGGCGCGGCTCGGGCGCGGCTGTGCGCCCAGCCCGCCCACCGGACTCCCGGACAAAGAAGCCGCGCTGCTTGCGCGCCTCCAGCAGGCCCTGGGCCAGCAGCTGGTCGTAGGCGGCGACCACGGTGTAGGGGCTGACGCCATGGTGGCGTGCGCATTCGCGCACCGAGGGCAGGCGCGAGCCCGGCAGCAGCAGGCGCTGGGCGATGCGCTCGGAAAAGCGCTGTGCCAGCTGTTCGGCCAGCGGCACGCTGGAGGCGCGTGACAGGATGGCCGCGTTGTTGCCGCTACTGCTTGTGCTGGTATCCATGCCAATACAGTCGTTTGTGATGTCTGGCAAAGTGTACTGGTTCTGTATTGGTTGTCGAGACTAGACTGGAACGCATGACAGCCCTCGCCAGCCCGCCGCCCGCCCGTCTCGACGACGCCAGTCGCGGGTTGTTGCTGGGGGCCCTGGGCGTGTTCATCTTCGCGCTGAGCATCCCGATGACGCGGCTGGCCGGCGGCACGGCGGCGGCGCCGCAGCTCGATCCGGTGTTCGTCGCGCTGGGCCGGGCGGCGCTGGCCGGCCTGCTGTCGGCCGCCTATCTGTGGCTGAGCGGCGCATCCCGGCCCCGGCGCGAGCAATGGGCGCCGCTGGCCTGGACCGCGGCCGGTGTGGTGTTCGGCTGGCCGCTGCTGCTGGGTTATGCGGTGCGCCATGTCGATGCGGTCCATGCCTCGGTGATCTCGGGCGTGCTGCCGCTGGCCACCGCCGCGATGGCCGCCCTGGTGCTGCGCCAGCGGCCGTCGCTGGGTTTCTGGGCCTGCGCGCTGGCCGGTCTGGGCCTGGTGATCGCGTTTGCCTGGTGGCGCGGCGCGGCCGGCTTCCAGTGGGCCGATGGCCTGCTGCTGGGCGCGGTGCTGAGCGCCTCGGCCGGCTACGTGGGCGGCGCGCGGCTGAGCGCGCAGATGCCGCCGCAGCAGGTGATCTGCTGGGTGCTGGTGCTGAGCCTGCCGATCACGCTGCCGGTGGCGGCGCTGACCTGGCCGGCCCAGCCGGTGGCCTGGTCGGCCTGGGGTGGTTTTCTGTATGTCTCGCTGTTCTCGATGTGGTTGGGCTTCTTCGCCTGGTACCGGGCGCTGGCGATAGGCGGCACGGTGCGGGTCAGCCAGGTGCAGGTGATCCAGCCCTTTTTGTCGATGCTGCTGGCCGTGCCGGTGCTGGGCGAGCGGCTCGATGCGATGACCCTGGTGTTCGCGCTCGCGGTGATCGCGATGGTGTGGCTGGGCAAGAAAATGCCGGTGGAGACGCGCCCATGAGAACGCTGGGAATCCTGGGTGGCATGAGCTGGGAGTCCAGCGCCCATCTCTACAAGCTCTTGAACCAGGGCATGGCCGCCAGGCTGGGCGGTCTGCACAGCGCTCGGCTGATCTTGCACAGCGTCGACTTTGCCGAGATCGAGGCGCTGCAGCGCAGCGCTGACTGGGCCGCTGCGGCCGCCCTGCTGGGCCGTGCCGGCGCCGGGCTGAAGGCGGCCGGCGCCGAAGGCCTGCTGATCGCGACCAACACCATGCACAAGGTGGCCGACGAGATCGAGGCCTTGAGTGGCCTGCCGCTGATCCACATCGTCGACGGCACGGCCACCGCGCTGCGCGCCGCCGGCATCGAGCGTGCCGGCCTGCTGGCGACCGCCTACACGATGGAGCAGGATTTCTACCGCAGCCGCATGGCGCGCCACGGCATCGAGTTGCTGACGCCCGATGCGCCGGGCCGTGCCGAGGTCCACCGCATCATCTATGAGGAGCTGTGCCGGGGCCGCATCGTCGCCGACTCGCGCCGCTTCTATGAGCAGCAGGTCGCTGCGTTGGCCGCTGCCGGCGCGCAGGCGGTGATACTGGGCTGCACCGAGGTCTGCCTCCTGCTGGACCCGGCCACGGCGTCCACCCCCGTGCCCCTTTTTGACAGCACATCGCTCCATGCGCAGGCCGCACTGGACTGGATATTGGCTGCGCCACAATCGAATAAACCTGTTGGAGACCTGAAACCATGAGCAGCCCCTGGACCCAAGCGCGCCGTGCCGCGCGCATGAACCCGTCGATCATCCGCGAGATCCTGAAGGTCACCGAGAAGCCCGGCATCCTGTCGATGGCCGGCGGCCTGCCCTCGGCCGACACCTTTCCGGTCGACGCGCTGAAGGCCGCCTGTGACCAGGTGCTGAGCAAGAACGCCAAGGAGGCGCTGCAATATGCCTCCAGCGAGGGCTTTGCGCCGCTGCGCGAATGGGTGGCGGCCAAGGTCGGCAGCTTGGGCCTGAACGCGCGACCCGACCAGGTGCTGATCACCAGCGGTTCGCAGCAGGGCCTGGATCTGGTCGGCAAGATCCTCTGCGATGCCGGCGCGCCGGTGGCCGTCGAGACGCCCACCTATCTGGGCGCGCTGCAGGCCTTCACGCCCTATGAGCCGATCTTCACCAGCCTGGCCAGCGACGAGCAGGGCGTGCGCCCCGAGGCTATTCGCCAGCTGCCCCACGACGCGCCGGGCACGCGCTTCTCCTATCTGCTGCCCAACTACCAGAACCCGACCGGCCGGGTGATGAGCCTGGCCCGCCGCGAGGCCGTGGTGGCCGCCGCCCAGGCCGCGCGCGTGCCCATCGTCGAGGACAACCCCTATGGCGATCTGTGGTTCGACGAGCCGCCGCCGGCCTCGCTGAGCTCGCTGTGGCCCGAGGGTTCGATTTATCTGGGCTCCTTCTCCAAGGTGCTGACGCCGGGCTTCCGTCTGGGCTACATCGTCGCACCCGACGAGCTCTACCCCAAGCTCTTGCAGGCCAAGCAGGCGGCCGATCTGCACACGCCGGGCTTCAACCAGCGCGTGGTCCACGAGGTCATCAAGAACGGCTTCCTCGACCAGCATGTGCCCAAGATCCGCGCCCGCTACAAGGCCAATCGCGATGCGATGGCCGCGGCACTGCAAGAGCATCTGCCCGCCGGCTGCGAATGGCAGAGCCCGGCCGGCGGTATGTTCTTCTGGATCCGCCTGCCCGAGGGCTTTGATGCGATGGCCTTGCTGCCGCTGGCCGTCGAGGCCGGCATCGCCTATGTGCCCGGCGCGGCCTTCTATGCCCACAAGCCCGACCCGCGCAGCCTGCGCCTGTCCTTCGTGACGCTGACGCCGGACCTGATCACCGAGGGCGTGGCCATCCTGGGCCGGGTCTTGCGCGAGGCCCTGGTCGAGACGGCCGAGACGACGCCATGAGCCAGCTCAGAAGGTTTGCCCAGGTCGATGTGTTCACGGCCGAGCCCCTGCGGGGCAATGCGCTGGCCGTCGTGATCGACGGCGAGGGCCTGGACGAGGCACAGATGGCCGCGTTCGCACGCTGGACCAATCTGTCCGAGACCACCTTCCTGCTGCCGCCCACCGACCCGGCGGCGGATTACCGCCTGCGCATCTTCACACCCGGCGGCGAACTGCCTTTTGCCGGTCATCCGACCCTGGGTTCGGCCCATGCCTGGCTGGCTTCCGGCGGCGACCCGAGGAAGCCCGGCGAGCTGGTGCAGCAGTGCGCGATCGGCCTGGTGAGGCTCAAGCGCGAGGGCGCACGGCTGGCCTTTGCCGCGCCGCCGCTGCGGCGCAGCGGGCCGGTCGAGGAGCCAGCGCTGCGGGCCCAGGTGGCGCGTTCGCTGCGGCTTACCGAGGCCGAGCTGCTCGATGTGGTCTGGGTCGACAACGGCCCGGGCTGGATGGCGGCGCGGCTCAAGCATGCGGCGGCGGTGCTGGCGCTGCGGCCGGATTTCGTCGCGATGCAGGGGCTCAAGCTGGGCGTGGTCGGCGCCTATCCTGCCGGGGCGGCCGAGGCCTTCGAGGTGCGCGCCTTCGTGCCCGACCTCGGTGTGCCCGAGGATCCGGTCACCGGCAGCCTCAATGCCGGCCTGGCCTTGTGGCTGCAGGGGGCAGGTCTTGCACCCGAGCGCTATATTGCCTCGCAGGGCGCGGCGCTGGGGCGGGCCGGCAAGGTGCATGTGGCGCGCGACGGTGAGCACACCTGGATAGGTGGCGATGTGACGCCGCTGATCCATGGGCAAGTGAGGCTTTGAGCAGCATGGAACTCGATCATCTGGTGGTGGGGGCTGGCACGCTGGAGGCCGGCGTGGCCTGGTGCGAGCGGGTGCTGGGCGTCACGCCCGCGCCCGGCGGCAAGCATGCGCTGATGGGCACGCACAACCGCCTGCTGAACATCAGTGGCCTGAATCACCCGCGCAGCTATCTGGAGATCATCGCGATCGACCCCGAGGCGCCGGCCCCGGGCCGCGCGCGCTGGTTCGATCTGGATCAGCCGGGCCTGCAGGCGGCCCTGAGGCAAGGGCCGGGCCTGATCCACTGGGTGGCGCGGGTGCCGAATCTGGAGGCGGCGCTGGCCTACTGGCGTGGCGAGGGTGTCGATGCCGGCGAGCCGGTGGCGGCCTCGCGCGGCGCACTGAGCTGGCAGATCGCGCTGCGCGAGGACGGGCGCCGGCTGCGGCGCGAGGCGCTGCCGACGCTGATCCAGTGGGGCGAGGCCCATCCGACCGATACCTTGCCGGCCAGCGGTGTGCAGCTGCTGGGCTTCGACTCGCGCGATGGTCTGAAGGCCAGGCTGCAGACGCCGCAGGGCGAGGTCGAGCTGGGCTTGGTCGGATGACGCCGGCCGCCACGCTGGATCTGTTTCGCGAGGACGCGACGCTGCGCGAATGCACGGCGCGCCTGCTGCGCGCCGACGAGCGCGGCCTGCTGCTGGACCGCACGGTGTTCTATCCGATGGGCGGCGGCCAGGCCGGCGATGCCGGCGTGTTCGAGCTGCCCGATGGCCGGCTGATCGTGATCGCCGACACCCGCAAGGGGGAGGGGGGCGAGATCCTGCACCTGCCCGCCGGCGATCAGCCGCTCGATGACCTGAGCCCGGGCGCCATCGTGCGGGCCCGCATCGACTGGTCGCGCCGCCATGCCCATATGCGCTTTCATACCGCCACGCATCTGCTGTGCGCGCTGGTGCCGCATCCGGTCGATGGCTGCTCGATCACGGCCGGCTATGCGCGGCTGGACTTCCATATGACCGAGGCGCTGGACAAGGACGAGTTGACGGCCGGCATCGCGCGGCTGGTGGCCGGCGCCCATGCGGTCAGCCAGCGCTGGATCAGCGACGAGGAGCTGGACGCCAATCCGGGCCTGGTGCGCAGCATGAGCGTGCAGCCACCGCGCGGTTCGGGTCGGGTGCGGCTGCTGAGCATCGAGGGCATAGATCTGCAGCCCTGCGGCGGCACGCATGTGTCAAACACCGCCGAGATCGGCGCGGTCGTCGTGACGAAGATTGAGAAGAAGAGTGCCAAGACCCGCAGGGTCGTGCTGGGGTTTTCGACATGAAGCTATTGGGACGTGCTGCCTCTATCAATGTGCGCAAGGTCTTGTGGACCTGTGCCGAACTGGGCCTGGACCCCGAGCGCGAGGAGCCTGATATGGCGGCGCCGGCGCTGCGCCGGCTCAATCCGAATGCGATGGTGCCGGTGCTGCTGGACGGCGACTTCGTGCTCTGGGAGAGCAACAGCATCTGTCGCTACCTGGCCGGCCGCGAGCAGCGCGTCGACCTGTTGCCGGCCGCGCCGCGCGCGCGGGCGCTGGTCGAGCAATGGATGGATTGGCAGGCCGGCGAGCTGAACAACGCCTGGCGCTATGCCTTCATGAGCCTGGTGCGGCGCAGCCCTGCGCATCAGGACGCGGGCCTGCTGCAGGCCGGCGTGGCCGGCTGGAACCGGCATATGGGGATGCTGGACGAGCGGCTGGCGGGCAGCGGCGCCTATGTCTGCGGCGCCGAGTTCACGCTGGCCGATGTGGTGCTGGGCCTGTCGGTGCAGCGCTGGATGATGACGGCGATGGACAAGCCGGCACTGCCGGCCGTCCAGGCCTATTACGAGCGCCTGAGCGAGCGGCCGGGCTTCATGGCCCATGGCCGCAACGGTCTGCCCTGAACAGGGCTCAGCCGCTCAGTCGTTGCGGAAGTTGTCGTGGCAGGACTTGCAACTGCCGGCGGCGCTGCCGAAGGCGGCCTTCAACTGGTCGAGGTTGTTGGCCTTGGCGGCCGCCGCCAGCTTGATGACCTCGTCCTGCATCTTCTTCGCGCCCTCGTCGAACTTGGCCCGCTCGGTCCACACCTTGGTATTGGGCTGGCCCTTCTCGGTGCCCGCCGTGCCTTCGACAAAGCCGGCATAGGGCAGCTTGGACATCGCGACGACGATGTCGGCGTTCGCCGCTGCGGCCGCCGCATCGAAGGGCACGCGGCCCTGGGCCATCGCGCCGATGCGGCCGAAGTGGGTGGCCATCACGGTGAAGGCGGCCTTGCGGTACTTGACGGCATCCTCGGGCTTCTGGAACTGCGCGGCGGCGGGCAGGGCGCTGGCCAGACCGGCCAGGGCGGCCAAGGTGATCAGGGTGTGCTTCATCATGCTGGGGATTCCTTGCAGACGGGTTGATCAGGCGCGAGTGGCGGCTCGCCACGGGCTCGTACAGTGTACGAAGGCTTGGCCTTGTTTGCAGCGCTGGGCCGGGGCCAGTTCTTGCGTTATCTTTGCCACCATGCAAAGGCGGAGTGACAACAATGGCTGAGGCTTCGACAAGCGGGGCGACGAGCCTGGTGCGGGTATGGGATTTACCGACGCGGCTGTTCCACTGGGTGCTGGCGCTGTGCGTGCTGGGCTCGGTGCTCAGCGCCAAGATCGGCGGCAATGCGATGGTCTGGCATATGCGGCTGGGCTATGCGGTGCTGACCCTGCTGCTGTTTCGCCTGCTGTGGGGCCTGGTGGGCGGGCGTTGGTCGCGCTTTGCCCGCTTCGTCTACAGCCCGGCCGCCTGGCTGCGCTATCTGCGTGGCCGTCCGCAGCCCGGCGACTGGTTCGAGGTCGGGCACAGCCCGCTGGGCGCCTTGGCGGTGCTGGCGATGCTGGGCTGGCTCGTGGTGCAGGTGGGCTCGGGTCTGATCGCCGATGACGAGATCGCGATCACCGGGCCGCTGGTGCGCTTCGTCTCGATGGACACCAGCCTGGCCTGGACCGGGCATCACAAGAGCTGGGGGCAATGGCTGATCTATGCCTTGGTCGCGCTGCATGTGCTGGCCATCGTGTTCTACCGCGTCGTCAAGAAGCGCCGTCTGGTCGGGCCGATGATCAGCGGTGACAAGGCGCTGCCGCCGGAGGTGCCGGCCTCGCGCGACAGCGCCGCCACCCGCTGGCTGGCCCTGCTGCTGTTGGCGGCGAGCGCGGCGGCTGTGGCCTGGCTGGTGAGCCTGGGTACACTTTGACGCGTTCATGAGCAGTCCCGACATCACCCTGATAGCTCCCGACGGCGCCGAAGGCTGGCAGGCCGTCCGCGAGATCCTGCGCGAGTACAGCCAGAGCCTGGCGGTCGACCTCAGCTTCCAGAACTTCGAGGCCGAGTTGCAGCAGCTGCCGGGGCAGTACGAGCGGCCGGGCGGCCTGATGCTGCTGGCCCTGGTCGATGGCGCGCTGGCCGGCTGCGGGGCCTTCCGCAATCTGCCCGACTCCGACTATCCGAATGCCTGCGAGATGAAGCGGCTCTATGTGCGGCCGGCGTTTCGCCGTTTCGGCCTGGGCCGCACGCTGGCCCAGGCCTTGATCGACCGCGCCACCGAGGCCGGCTACTCGTCCATGTTGCTGGACACGCTGGACGATATGGAGGCGGCGCGCGGGCTTTATGAAAGCCTGGGTTTTGTCGAGGTGCCGCCGTTTTATTTCAATCCGGTGCCGGGCGCGCACTATCTGAAAGTCGAGCTGGGCTGAGTTACAGGGCATTACCGCCTTAGCATCGCGGCATGACCGATGAACTGATCGAATTGGCCGGCCCGCACCGGGCCACGCTGGGCGAATCGCCGCTCTGGCACGCGCAGGAGCAAGCCCTCTACTACGTGGACATCGCCGAGCGCCAGGTCTTGCGCCTGGACCCCGCCAGCGGCGCGCTCAAGTCCTGGCAACTGGACAGCGAGCCCGGCTGCATCGCGCTGCTGGCGGGCGGCGGCCTGCTGGTAGCCCGGCGCGACGGCTTGTGGCGGCTCGACACCGAAACCGGCGCGCAGGCGCAGATCGCTCCCGCACCCTATGACGCGGCGCGTCAGCGCTTCAACGACGGCAAGCCCGACGCGCAGGGGCGCTTCTGGGTCGGCACGATAGACGATGCGCGCGCCCCTGACTCGGCGCTGTTCCGCTTTGCCGGCGGTGCGTTCGAGCAGATGGCGGGCGGCATCGTCACCTCCAACGGCCTGGCCTGGAGCCCGGATCAGCGCCGGCTCTACTGGTCGGACACCAAGGCGCATGAGATCTATCAGCTGGATTTCGATGCGGCCAGCGGCGCGGTCAGCAACAAGCGCCTGTTCGCCGGCTTTGCGCCGCGTGCTGCCGGCGCGTCACTGGATGGGTATGGTGGCCGGCCCGATGGTGCGGCGGTCGATGTCGAGGGTTGCTACTGGGTGGCGATGTTCGAGGGCCAGCGCCTGCTGCGGCTCTCGCCCGAGGGCCAGGTGCTGCGGGAGCTGCGCCTGCCGGTGCGCTGCCCAACCATGCCCGCTTTTGGTGATGCCGATCTGCGCACGCTCTACATCACGACGGCCTGCGAGAAGCGGCCGGCCGAGGAGCTGGCGGCCCAGCCCTGGGCCGGTCGCGTGCTGAAAGTGCGGGTCGAGGTGCCGGGCTTGCCGGCGCTGATGGCGGATGCCGCACGGCTCTGAGGCTGCGCCCTGCCAGAAGTCATGACCGTCGGCAAGTACGCCTGACCGACTTGTAGGGAGACCCCGCCACCCGCCTTGGCGGCGATGTGCGGGTTTCCACATATAATCTTTGGGTTTTGCCGACCAGCCCCGAGTTGCCGTGAATCCAAACCCTCTGCGCGCACGACCGAAAGCCGTGCCCAGCGCTGATGAGGGGCAGGACAGCCGCTGGGGTGATGAGGGAGGAGATGCGGACGATGACGCGGCTTTCAAGCCCCTGACGCGAGAACAAGCGCAGGCCTTGAAGGCACGGAGTCCTCTGCTGTCGCCCTGGCAGATCGTGGCGGCCCAGGCGCTGGCGGGATTGTTGTGCGTCCTGCTGTGGGGGGCGTTCACGTTCGAGGCCGGCAAGGCGTGGTCGGCGCTGTTGGGCGCGATCGCGGTGGTGCTGCCGAATGCCTTGATGGCATGGGGCACGACCCGACGACCGGTGAATCATGCGGGAGCCGCCCTGGTCTCGCTGATGATCTGGGAGTTGATCAAGATCTTTCTGGTCATTGCCATTTTGGTGGCGGTGGTCAAGATGGTAGGCAATCTGAGTTGGCCGGCACTGCTGCTGACCATGATTGTGTGCCTCAAGGTTAATTGGCTGGTCCTGCTCGCGCGGGGCCGATTCAAGAAAATTAGCGACGGAAACTGATATGGCAGCCGAAGGACATGGGCCCAGCGCTGGTGAGTACATCACTCACCACCTGCAACATCTGCAGAAGAATTTCTCGTTCGAGAGCGTCAAGCAGACCAGCATCGTCGACTTCAGCGTCTTCAATCTGGACTCGGTGGCGTTCTCGCTGCTGCTGGGCGTGATCGGCTGCTTCGTGCTGTGGCGCGCCGCGCGCAAGGCCACCTCGGGCGTGCCGGGCCGCTTCCAGGCTGCCGTCGAGATCCTGTCCGAGATGGTCGAGAACCAGGCCAAGGGCGTGATCCACAACGCCAAGAGCCGCAAACTGGTCTCGCCGCTGGCGCTGACCGTGTTCGTCTGGATCTTCCTGATGAATGCGATGGACATGCTGCCGGTCGACCTGATCCCGGCGATCTGGCACAGCGCCGGTCCGGCCCTGGGCTTCAAGGACTACATGCGCGTCGTGCCGACCGCCGATCTGTCCACCACGCTGGGCCTGTCGAGCAGCGTGCTGCTGATGTGCTTCTTCTACAACATCAAGATCAAGGGCCTGGGCGGCTGGGGTCATGAGCTGATCTCGGCACCGTTCGGCGCGCACTGGGCGCTGTGGCCCTTCAACTTCCTGATGCAGGTCATCGAGTTCGTCGCCAAGACGGTCTCGCACGGCATGCGGTTGTTCGGCAATATGTTTGCCGGCGAACTGGTCTTCATGCTGATCGCACTGATGGGTGGTGCGTTCACGCTGTCGGCTACGGGCATCGGCCTGGCCATTGGCCATGTCATTGCCGGTACGGTGTGGACCTTGTTCCACATTCTTGTGATCACGCTGCAGGCCTTCATCTTCATGATGCTGACGCTGATCTACATCGGTCAGGCGCACGACGCGCACTGATCACGAGTTTCTCTTTTCTCTCCCTTTCTTTCTTTCATCTCTCTAGGAGCAAATAATGGAAAACATCCTCGGCCTCGTGGCACTGGCTTGCGGCATCATCGTTGGTCTGGGCGCTATCGGCGCTTCCATCGGCATCGCGCTGATGGGTGGCAAGTTCCTGGAGTCCTCGGCTCGCCAGCCTGAGCTGATGAACGAACTGCAAACCAAGATGTTCATCTTGGCCGGTCTGATCGACGCTGCTTTCCTGATCGGCGTGGCTATCGCTCTGCTGTTCGCGTTCGCCAACCCCTTCGTGCTGGCCTGATAACTCCCGAACCTTTCACGACTTGAAAGGATCGTGCCGTGAATATCAACGCAACCCTATTTATCCAGGCGATCGTCTTCGCGATCCTGGTGTGGTTCACGATGCGTTTCGTCTGGCCGCCTATCACCAAGGCGCTGGATGAACGTGCAGAGAAGATCCGTGACGGCCTGGCCGCTGCGGACAAGGCCAAGGCCGAGTTGGCAACCGCCAACAAGAAGGTCGACGAGCAGCTCGCACAAACGCGCAACGAAACCACCAAGCTGCTGGCCGACGCCGAAAAGCGTGCCGCTGCCATCGTGGACGAAGCCAAGAAGCGTGCCGAGGACGAGGGCGCCAAGATCGTGGCCGCCGCCAAGTCCGAAGCCGACCAGCAAGCCACCCGTGCCCGCGAGGCCCTGCGCGAGCAGGTCGCTGCGCTGGCCGTCAAGGGTGCCGAGCAAATTCTGCAGCGCGAGGTCAACGCCTCGGTGCATGCCGAATTGCTGGGCCGTCTGAAGACGGAGCTGTAATCATGGCTGAGCTCGCAACCATTGCACGCCCTTACGCTGAAGCGCTCTACCAGGTCGCCAAGAAGCACGATGTGAAAACCTGGGCTGCGGCGCTCGATGCGCTGTCCCTGGTCGCACAGGATGCCGATCTGCGCCAGTTCGCCGACAACCCCAAGGTCACGTCCGAGCAGGTCTACGCGGTTGTTGCCGCTGCGGCCAAGCAAGACCTGGCCCCGGAGCTGCAGAACTTTCTGCGCGCGGTGATCGAGAACTCGCGCCTGGCGGCTCTGCCTGCGGTGGTCGGACAGTTCCATGTCCTGGCCAACGCGGCTGACGGCGTGGCTGATGCACAGATCTTCAGTGCCTACCCCATTGAGCCAGCCCAGCTGAGCGATGTGGTGGCCACGCTGGAGAAGCGCTTCGGTCGCAAGCTCGAAGCCCATGTATCGCTGGAGCCCTCGCTGATTGGCGGTATCCGCGTGGTGGTTGGCGACGAGGTGCTGGACACCTCGGTCAAGGCCCGCCTGGAACGCATGAAGGTGGCCCTGACCGCCTGATCGATCCGATCAAGCGCGACGAACACCGAGACCGAATCACCCCCTTAGCCCGCCCGTGTGGCTGCCACAAGCGCAGCGCACGGCAGGGCCGAGCAGATGGGAGCAAGCAATGCAACTGAATCCTGCTGAAATTTCCGAACTCATCAAGTCCCGTATCGAGGGTCTCGGTGCATCGACGGACGTCCGTAACCAGGGCACCGTGGTGTCCGTGTCCGACGGCATCTGCCGCATCCATGGTCTGTCCGACGTGATGCAAGGCGAAATGCTGGAGTTCCCGGCCGACGCCAGTGGCCAGCCCTCGTTCGGCCTGGCCCTGAACCTCGAGCGCGACTCCGTCGGCGCCGTGATTCTGGGCGCCTACGAGCACATCTCCGAAGGCGACACCGTCAAGTGCACGGGCCGCATCCTGGAAGTGCCGGTCGGCCCCGAGCTGATCGGCCGTGTCGTCAACGCGCTGGGCCAGCCGATCGACGGCAAGGGTCCGATCAACGCCAAGATGACCGACGTGATCGAGAAGGTCGCTCCGGGCGTGATCGCCCGTAAGTCGGTCGACCAGCCGCTGCAGACCGGTCTGAAGTCCATCGACGCGATGGTGCCCGTCGGCCGTGGCCAGCGCGAGCTGATCATTGGCGACCGCCAGACCGGCAAGACCGCCGTGGCCATCGACGCCATCATCAGCCAGAAGGGCCAGGGCGTGACCTGCGTCTACGTCGCGATCGGCCAGAAGGCCTCGTCGATCAAGAACGTGGTGCGCTCCCTCGAAGCCGCCGGCGCGATGGACTACACCATCGTCGTGGCCGCCTCGGCCTCCGAATCGGCCGCGATGCAGTATGTGTCGGCCTACTCGGGCTGCACGATGGGCGAGTACTTCCGCGACCGCGGCGAAGACGCGCTGATCGTTTATGACGATCTGTCCAAGCAGGCCGTGGCTTACCGCCAGGTCTCGCTGCTGCTGCGCCGCCCGCCGGGCCGCGAAGCCTACCCCGGCGACGTGTTCTATCTGCACAGCCGTCTGCTGGAGCGTGCCGCTCGCGTCAACGCCGACTATGTCGAAGCCTTCACCAAGGGTGAAGTCAAGGGCAAGACCGGCTCGCTGACGGCGCTGCCCATCATCGAAACGCAAGCCGGCGACGTGTCTGCCTTCGTGCCGACCAATGTGATCTCGATCACCGACGGCCAGATCTTCCTGGAAACCAGCCTGTTCAACGCCGGTATCCGCCCCGCCATCAACGCCGGTATCTCGGTGTCGCGCGTCGGTGGTGCCGCCCAGACCAAGCTGATCAAGGGCCTGTCCGGCGGTATCCGTACCGACCTGGCGCAGTACCGTGAGCTGGCCGCGTTCGCGCAGTTCGCTTCCGATCTGGACGAGTCCACCCGCAAGCAGCTGGACCGCGGTGCCCGCGTGACCGAGCTGCTGAAGCAGGCCCAGTATTCGCCCCAGCCGATCAGCCTGATGGCTGCCACGCTGTACGCGGTGAACAAGGGCTTCATGGACAGCATCGAGGTCAAGCAGGTGCTGGCCTTCGAGCACGGCCTGCACCAGTTCCTGAAGACCAGCCACGCTGCGTTGCTGGCCAAGCTCGAGGCCGAGCAGGCCTTCGACAAGGCCGGCACGTCTGAAGCTGAACTGAACGCTGCGATCACTTCCTTCAAGAAGTCCTTCGCCTAATGACCATGACCGGGCTGTGATGCAAAAAGCGGCCCGGACCTAACAGGAGAAATCATGGCATCAAGCAAGGAAATTCGCGGCAAGATCAAGTCGGTCGAGAACACCAAGAAGATCACCAAGGCCATGGAAATGGTGGCCGCTTCGAAGATGCGCAAGGCGCAGGAGCGGATGCGTTCGGCCCGGCCCTACAGCCAGAAGATCGGCAATATCGCCGCCAATCTGGCCACGGCCAACCCCGAGTACAAGCACCCCTTCCTGGTCAAGAACGAACAGGCCAAGACGGCCGGTTTCGTCGTGGTCACGACCGACAAGGGTCTTTGCGGTGGCCTCAATACCAACCTCTTGCGCGCGGCCACGGCCAAGCTCAAGGAGCTGGAAACAGCCGGCCAGAAGGCCGAGGTCGTTGCCATCGGCAACAAGGGCCTGTCCTTCATGAACCGCATCGGCGCCAAGGTGGTCTCGCAGGTCACGCAGCTGGGCGACCAGCCGCACATCGAGAAGATGATCGGCCCGGTCAAGGTGCTGCTGGACGCATACGCCGAAGGCAAGCTCAGCGCCGTCTACCTCTGCTACACCCGCTTCATCAACACGATGAAGCAGGAGGCCGTCGTGCAGCAACTGCTGCCGCTGACGACCGAGGGCATGAAGACCGATGGCGGCTCGCACGCATGGGACTACATCTACGAGCCCGATGCCGCGACCGTGATCGACGAGTTGCTGTTGCGCTATACCGAGGCCCTGGTCTATCAGGCAGTGGCCGAAAACATGGCGTCCGAGCAATCGGCACGCATGGTGGCCATGAAGGCTGCCACCGACAACGCAGGCACCCTGATCGGTGAGCTGAAGCTGGTCTACAACAAGACCCGCCAGGCCGCGATCACCAAGGAGCTCAGCGAGATTGTCAGTGGCGCGGCCGCCGTGGGCTGATCGCGATCGAACGCTAATAGTTTTGGAATTGAAGGAACGAAAAAATGGCTAACACTCAACAAGTGGGCAAGATCGTTCAGTGCATCGGCGCCGTGGTGGACGTGGAGTTCCCGCGCAACCAGATGCCGAAGGTCTACGACGCACTGAAGATGCAAGGCTCGTCGCTGACCCTCGAAGTCCAGCAGCAGCTGGGCGACGGCGTGGTGCGCACGATTGCTCTGGGCTCGTCCGACGGCCTGCGCCGCGGCACCGAAGTCTTCAACACCGGCGAGAACATCAAGGTTCCCGTGGGCAAGGCAACGCTGGGCCGCATCATGGACGTGCTCGGCGCGCCCATCGACGAGCGTGGCCCGGTTGACCAGACCCTGGTCATGCCGATCCACCGCAAGGCTCCGGCCTACGACGAGCTGAGCCCCTCGCAAGAGCTGCTGGAAACCGGCATCAAGGTGATTGACCTGATCTGCCCGTTCGCCAAGGGCGGCAAGGTGGGTCTGTTCGGTGGCGCCGGCGTCGGCAAGACCGTCAACATGATGGAGCTGATCAACAACATCGCCAAGGCTCACTCGGGTCTGTCGGTGTTCGCTGGTGTCGGTGAGCGTACCCGCGAGGGCAACGACTTCTATCACGAGATGGCCGATTCGGGCGTCGTGAACCTCGAGAAGCTCGAAGACTCCAAGGTCGCCATGGTCTATGGCCAGATGAACGAGCCTCCGGGCAACCGTCTGCGCGTGGCCCTGACCGGTCTGACGATCGCCGAGTCCTTCCGTGACGAAGGCCGCGACGTGCTGTTCTTCGTGGACAACATCTACCGCTACACGCTGGCCGGTACCGAAGTGTCCGCGCTGCTGGGTCGTATGCCCTCCGCCGTGGGTTACCAGCCGACGCTGGCCGAGGAAATGGGCCGTCTGCAAGAGCGGATCACGTCGACCAAGGTCGGCTCGATCACCTCGATCCAGGCCGTCTACGTCCCTGCGGATGACTTGACCGACCCCTCGCCTGCCACGACCTTCGCCCACTTGGACTCCACCGTGGTGCTGTCGCGTGACATCGCCTCGCTGGGTATCTACCCCGCCGTGGACCCGCTGGACTCGACCTCGCGTCAGCTGGACCCGAACGTGGTCGGCGACGAGCACTACACGACGGCCCGTGCCGTCCAGCAAGTGCTGCAGCGCTACAAGGAACTGCGCGACATCATCGCCATTCTGGGCATGGACGAACTGTCGCCGGAAGACAAGCTGGCCGTGTCGCGCGCCCGCAAGATCCAGCGCTTCCTGTCGCAGCCTTTCCATGTGGCCGAAGTGTTCACCGGCTCGCCCGGCAAGTACGTGCCGCTGAAGGAAACCATCCGTGGCTTCAAGATGATCGTGGCCGGCGAGTGCGATCACCTGCCCGAGCAGGCCTTCTACATGGTCGGCACCATCGACGAAGCCTTCGAGAAGGCGAAGAAGCTGCAGTAATCGCGACACCAGCGGCAAGCGGCTCGACGGGGCCGTGCGCCGCTGATCCGCTGCTGAAGTTTCTTAACGCTAAGGAAGATTGAGATGGCAACTATCCACGTAGATGTGGTTTCCGCCGAAGAGCTGATCTTCTCGGGCGAGGCCAAGTTCGTCGCGCTGCCGGGCGAA
Source organism: Roseateles cavernae (assembly GCF_040187885.1). NCBI lineage: Bacteria > Pseudomonadati > Pseudomonadota > Betaproteobacteria > Burkholderiales > Sphaerotilaceae > Roseateles > Roseateles cavernae. The sequence continues at coordinate 153,466 of NZ_JBDPLH010000001.1, read as the reverse complement.
GGTGGTGAGCTGGGCATCCTGCCCCAGCACACGCCGCTGATCACCCGCATCAAGCCGGGTGCCGTGCGCATCGAGAAAGCCGATGGCGGCGAAGAGTTTGTCTTCGTGGCCGGCGGCATTCTGGAAGTGCAGCCCGGCACGGTCACCGTGCTGGCCGACACCGCGATCCGCGGCAAGGACCTGGACGAAGCCAAGGCCTCTGAAGCCAAGAAGCTGGCCGAGGAAGCGATGAAGAACGCCAAGAGCGATATCGACTTTGCCGCCGCGCAAAGCGAGTTCGCCGCGATGGCCGCCCAGATCGCTGCGCTGCGGAAGTTCCGCAAGAAATAAAGTCTTGCGGGACGGACCTGGCGACGCACGCACAGCGTGCACGCCCGCTCTGTCCGCCGCTGACCGGAGCCCGCGCTCTTTGCAACGCCCGCCGACGCAAGTCGGGCGGGCGTTTTTCATACACTGCCACCCTATGCCCACCGCTATCGCCCTGTCCCGCTACCAAGGCATGGATGCCCTGGAACTGCTCGCTCCCGACGGCGCCCGCGCCACGCTGCTGCTGCACGGCGCCCATATCGTCTCCTGGGTGCCGGCCGGTGCCGACGAGCAGCTCTACCTGTCGCCGCAGTCGGTCTTCGCCACCGGCCAGGCGATACGCGGCGGCGTGCCGGTGTGCTTTCCGCAGTTCGCCGCGCGCGGCCCGCTGCAAAAGCATGGTTTCGCGCGCAGCAAGCCCTGGCAGCTGGTCTTGGCCGAGCAGGGCGAGGATGACGCGCTGGCAGTCTTGCGCCTGGCCGACGACGCGGCCTCGCGCATGTTCTGGCCGCATGCCTTCGAGGCCGAACTGAGCGTGCGCGTGGCCGGTCGCAGCCTGGAGATCGAACTCGCCTGCGAGAACCGGGGCGACACGGCCTTCAGCTTCACCGGCGCGCTGCACAGCTATCTGCGCGTTCAGGATCTGGATGAAAGCAGCGTTCAGGGCCTGTCGGGCCTGCACTACTGGGACTCGGTCGAGAACGTCGAGAAGAGCCAGCGTGTCGACCTGCTGCTGCCGGGCAGCCCCGGCGCGCAGGACCTCGACCGCATCTACCACCAGGTCAAGCAAGACCTGACCCTGGTCGAGCAGCGCGGCGCCGACAAGCGCGAGCTGCTGATCCGCCAGCAGGGCTTCGAGGACGCGGTGGTCTGGAACCCCGGCGCCGAGAAATGCGCGGCGCTGGCCGATATGCCGGCCGAGGGCTGGCGGCAGATGTTGTGCATCGAGGCGGCGGCGATCGAGCATCCGATCACGCTGGCCCCAGGCGAGAGCTGGGCCGGCATGCAAAGCCTGACCCTGCTCTAGCGCTCATTCAGAGCAGCACCACCGCGTCCGGCAGCTCGTTCGGGTTCTTCTGGCCGTGGGCCAGCGGATAGTGCTGGCGCAGCAGCCGGTCGACCGCATCGACCGCCGCGATCAGGCCCGGCTCGAAGCGGCCGGCGCGCAGGTCGGCGCGCAGCCCCTCGATCACCGTGGCCCATTCGTCCACCGACACCCTGGCATTGAGCCCGCGGTCGGCGACGATCTCGATCGCGTGGTCGGCCAGCAGCAGATAGATCAGCACGCCGTTATTGGCCTCGGTGTCCCAGACCCGCAGCTTGCCGAACAGGGTCAGGGCGCGGTCGCGGGCGCGCAGGCCCTTCCACAGATAGGACAGCGGCAGCCCGGCCTCCACGCAGACGCAGATCTCGCCGCTGTGCAGGGTCTCGCTGTCGCGCACCCTCTGCTCCAGATGCGGCACGGCCGCGCCGGGCAGGGCGCGCTTGAGATCGGACTCATCGGTCCAGCGGTGTTGCAGCAGCCGCAGCAGGCGGTTCTTGGTCAGCGTCGGCATCACCAGTCTCCCGAGGCGCCACCGCCTCCAAAATCGCCCCCGCCGCCGGACGAGAAGCCGCCGCCGTCACCCCCGCCCCAGCCGCCACCGCCGCCGCCGCCGCCGCCCCAGATGATGGGGCCGCCGCCGCCCAGGCCGCCGCTGCGCCCGCCGCGTCGGGCCGCGCCGATGCCCAGCACGCCGACCAGCACCAGGGCCGCGACGCCGGCCAGGCCTGCGACGATCATGCTGGTGCTGAAGAACCAGCCCAGCGCACCGGCAGCGCCCCCGGTGGCGACGCTGCCGAGCTTGCGGCCGAAGATGCCGGTCAGCAGCGCGCCCAGCACCGGCACGCCGATGAAGAACACCGCCGCCAGTTCCTCGAAGTCAAAGCCGCTGGCGACGCCGCCAGCGGAGCCCTGGCGCGGCGCCGGCAGGTTCTCGCCGCGGATGCGGGCCTGCAACTGGTCCACGGCCTGGTTCAGGCCGCCCGCATAGTCGCCTTGTCTGAAGGCCGGCGTGATCGCGTTCTGGATGATCTGCCGCGCCGCCAGATCGGGCACCGCGCCCTCCAGCGCCTTGGCCACCTCGATGCGGATCTTGCGATCCTCCTTGGCGACCAGGATCAGCACGCCGTCGCCGACCTCGCGCCGACCGATCTTCCAGCTGTCGGCCACGCGCTGCGCATAGGCGGCAATGTCCTCCGGCAGCGTGCTCGCGGTGATCAGCACGACGATCTGCGGCCCGGCCTCGGCCTCGAAGGTCGCCAGCTTGGCCTCCAGCGCGGCGCGCTGGGGCTCGCTGAGCGTGGCCGTGCGGTCGATCACCCGCGCGCTGAGCACCGGCACCGGCTGTTCCTGCTGGGCCCAGGCCGGCAGGCCCAGGGCCAGGAACAGCCCCAGGATCAGGGCAAGCGGGCCGCGCATGTCTGCCTACTTGGACGCGGGCTTGTCGAAGCTCACCGCCGGCGCGGTCTGGATCGCGGCCTCGTTCTCGACCGTGAAGTTGGGCTTGGTGTCGTAGCCGAACACCATCGCTGTCAGGTTGTTCGGGAAGCTGCGGGCATGCACGTTGTAGTCGGCCACCGACTTGATATAGCGGTTGCGCGCCACCGTGATGCGGTTCTCGGTGCCTTCGAGCTGTACACGCAGATCCTGGAAGCCCTGGTTGGCCTTCAGATTGGGATAGTTCTCGGTCACGACCAGCAGGCGCGACAAGGCACTGGACAGCTCACCCTGGGCGGCCTGCCACTTCTTCAGCGCCTCGGGATTGTTGGCCAGCTCGGGCGTGACCTGGATGCTGGTGGCCTTGGCGCGCGCCTCGACCACCTTGGTCAGCGTCTCCTGCTCGAAATTGGCCTCGCCCTTGACGGTGTTGACGATGTTCGGAATCAGGTCGGCGCGGCGCTGGTACTGGCTCAGCACCTCGGACCACTGGGCCTTGACCTGCTCGTCCAGGCGTTGGAACTCGTTGTAGCCGCAGCCCGACAGGCCCAGCGTCGATGCCAAGACCAGGGCGGCGAGGCCGCTGCGTTTGATCCAATTCATGAAACACCTCCTTGTGGAACGGTCCGCCGGGTAGATGGTGATGTCCGGGCGCGAATCAAGCCAGTATCGCAGCGGATAATGTCGCGATGAGCGCCCCCCTGCAAAACGACAGCTTTCTGCGCGCCTGCCTGCGCCAGCCCACCGAGCACACCCCCGTCTGGCTGATGCGCCAGGCCGGCCGCTACCTGCCCGAGTACCGTGCGACGCGGGCCAAGGCCGGCAGCTTCATGGGCCTGGCCACCAACCGCGACTATGCGACCGAGGTGACCCTGCAGCCGCTGGAGCGCTACCCGCTGGACGCCGCCATCCTGTTCAGCGACATCCTGACCGTGCCCGATGCGATGGGCCTGGGCCTGTCGTTTGCGATCGGCGAGGGGCCGAAGTTCGAGAAGGTCGTGCGCGACGAGGCGGCCGTGGCCGCGCTCGAAGTGCCGGACATGAACAAGCTGCGCTACGTCTTCGATGCGGTGAGCTCGATCCGAAAGGCGCTGAACGGCCGCGTGCCGCTGATCGGCTTCTCCGGCAGCCCCTGGACCCTGGCCTGCTATATGGTCGAGGGCGGCGGCTCGGACGACTACCGCCAGGTCAAGAGCCTGATGTATGCGCGCCCGGATCTGATGCACCGCATCCTGCAGGTCAATGCCGATGCGGTGGCCCAGTATCTGAACGCCCAGATCGAGGCCGGCGCCCAGGCCGTGATGCTGTTCGACTCCTGGGGCGGTGTGCTGGCCGACGGCATGTTCCAGCGCTTCTCGCTGGACTACTCCAGGCGCGTGCTGGCCCAGCTCAAGACCGAACACGAAGGCCAGCGCATCCCGCGCATCCTGTTCACCAAGGGCGGCGGCCTGTGGCTGGACGAGATCGCCGATGCCGGCGCCGATGTGGTCGGCCTGGACTGGACGGTCAATCTGGCCCGTGCCCGTGCCCAGCTCGGCCACAAGGTCGCGCTGCAGGGCAATCTCGATCCGAACGTGCTGTTCGCCCCGCCCGATGCGGTGCGCGAGCAGGTCAGGGCGGTGCTCGACAGCTTCGGCGCACCCGGCCCGGACAGCGGCCATATCTTCAATCTGGGCCACGGTATCAGCCAGCACACCCCGCCCGAGGCGGTGACGGCTCTGGTCGATGAGGTGCATGCCTATTCGCGGCTTTTGCGGCAGCCGCACGGTGGGTAAGCAAGCACTCCGCTTTTGACTTATCCCCATTTTTCGCAACGCGAAAACTTCGCATTCGCCATGCTGCGGCGCAGCTCAGTGTTTTCCCGAGAGTCTTCTAAGTCATTGATTCATTGGGCTTTCACCGATTCGCGGGGGAATGCATTTTGCAGAGCAGCCGGGCGGCCTCCGGCGGCGGCGGCCGGGCTGTTAATAAATTTCCCACAAAGTTATCCACAGAAAACATGCTTCCGTGGAAAACGTATTGAAATCATGGATTTAGAGCCTGTTCCTCAGCCCGATTCGATCTTGAGGCGGGAATGAGCGAGGCCCGGCAGCAGCGCGTGCGCGTGGTGGTCGATGCCCCCCAGCACAGCGGCATCACCGGGGCGCTGGACTATCTGAGCGAGCGCGCGCTCACGCCCGGCACCCTGGTGCAGGTGCCGCTGGGGCGGCGCGAGCTGACCGGCATGGTCTGGCCCGGCACCCCCGACCCGGCCGCCGAGCAGCTGGATGAGTCCCAGCTGCGACCGATCAGCGCCGTGCTTGACGGCCTGCCGCCGCTGCTGCCCAGCTGGTGCGCGCTGGTGGATTTCGCCGCCAGCTATTACCAGCGCAGCGCCGGCGAGGTGGCCTTGTCGGTGCTGCCGCCGCAGCTGCGCGAGCTCGACGGCCAGCAGCTGCAGGCGCGGCTGAAGAAGCTCGACAAATGGACCGCGGCCCAGGCCGCCAGCCCCGAGGCCGCCGTGCCCAGGCCGCCGCTGAGCCCGGCCCAGGCCGAGGTGCTGGAGAAGATCGACGCCTTGATGGCGGCCGGTGCCGAGACGGTGCCGCCGCCGGTGCTGCTGTACGGCGTCACCGGCAGCGGCAAGACCGAGGTCTATCTGCGCGCCGCCGAGCATGCGCTCGCCGCCGGCCGCCAGGTGCTGGTGCTGGTGCCCGAGATCAATCTGACGCCGCAGCTGGAGGCACGTTTTGCCGAGCGCTTTGCCGGCCGTGTCATCGTCTCGTTGCACAGCGCGCTGACGCCGGCCCAGCGCCTGCGCAACTGGCTGGCCGCCCATCTGGGCCGGGCCGAGCTGGTGCTGGGCACGCGGCTGGCGGTGTTCGCCTCGATGCCCCGCCTGGGTCTGATTGCGGTCGATGAGGAGCACGACCCCTCGTACAAGCAGCAGGACGGCGCCCGCTATTCGGCGCGTGACCTGGCCGTCTACCGCGCCCGGCTCGAGAAGGTGCCGGTCATCCTCGGCTCGGCCACCCCTTCGCTGGAGAGCTGGCAGCACGCCAACAGTGGGCGATATCAGCGCCTGGCCCTGCCCGAGCGCATCGGCGGCGGCGCGCTGCCGCGGGTGCGCCTCTTCGATATGAACAGCCTGCCGCGCAACAAGGGCGTGATGACCGCGCTGACCGCGCCGCTGATCGCGGCGCTGCGCGGCCGGCTGGAGCGCGGCGAGCAGAGCCTGGTGTTCCTGAACCGGCGCGGCTATGCGCCGGTGCTGCACTGCACCGAATGCGGCTGGAAGAGCGAATGCCCGCACTGCAGCGCCTACCGCGTGTTCCACAAGGGCGACCGCACGCTGCGCTGCCACCACTGCGGCTTCACCGAGCGCGTGCCCCATGCCTGCCCCGACTGCGGCAACCAGGACATCGCGCCGCTGGGTCGCGGCACCGAGCGGCTGGAGGAGCAACTGGCCGAGGCCCTGCCGGGCGCCCGCGTCGCCCGCATCGATGCCGATTCGACCAAGCACAAGGGCGCGCTGGAAGCCCAGCTCGGCGCCGTGCATGCCGGCGAGGTCGACATCCTGGTCGGCACCCAGATGATCACCAAGGGCCATGACTTCCGCCGCATCACGCTGGTGGCGGCGGTCAACCCGGACGGCGCCTTGTTCAGCAGCGACTTCCGCGCGCCCGAGCGATTGTTCGCGCTGCTGATGCAGGCCGCCGGCCGGGCCGGCCGTGATGCCGAACAGGCCGCGCGCAGCGAGATGTGGGTTCAGACCTGGCATCCGCAGCATGCGCTGTACAAGGCGCTGGAGCGCCATGATTTCGAGGCCTTCGCCCGCAGCCAGCTGGCCGAGCGCGAGAGCGCCGGCCTGCCGCCTTATTCACACCTGGCGCTCTTGCGCGCCGAGGGCCGCACGGTGGAGGCCGCGCGGGACTTCCTGAGCGCCGCCGCCCAATGGGCCCAGGCCCTGCCGGAAGCCAGCGGCCTGCTGATCTACCCGCCGGTGCCGATGAGCGTGGCCCGGGTGGCCAATATCGAGCGCCTGCAGATGCTGGTCGAGTCGCCGACCCGCGGCGCGCTGCAGCGCCTGCTGTGGCTGTGGATGCCCGAGCTGCAGGCGCTCAAGCGCGAGCACAAGGGATTGCTGCGCTGGGCGGTGGATGTGGATCCGCTGGCGATCTGAGCGTGGCGTGGCTTGCTGCCCGGCTCAGGCGATCTTGAACACCGCCACCGCGTCGACCAGCTGGCGCGCCTGCAGCCTCAGGCTCTCTGCGGCCGAGGCGCCTTCCTCGACCAGGGCGGCGTTCTGCTGTGTGACCTGATCCATCTGCGAGACCGCGTTGCCGATCTGATTGACGCCGCGGCTCTGCTCCTCGCTGGCCGAACTGATCTCGCTGACCACGTCGGCAACGCGCTGAATGGCCGTCACGACCTCGTCCATCGTGCCGCCGGCCCGATCCACCAGCTGCGTGCCTTGCTCGACCCGTTGCACGCTGGCCGTGATCAGGGTCTTGATCTCCTTGGCGGCATTGGCGCTGCGCTGGGCCAGCGAACGCACCTCGGCAGCCACCACCGCGAATCCGCGACCCTGCTCACCGGCGCGCGCCGCTTCGACGGCGGCATTCAGCGCCAGGATATTGGTTTGAAAGGCGATGCCGTCGATCACACCGATGATGTCGGCGATCTTCTTGGACTCGGCGTCGATGCCGCGCATGGTCTGCACCACCTCGCTCATCACCTGGCCACCGTTGGCGGCAATCTGCGAGGCGCTGGCGGCCAGCTGCTTGGCCTGCTTGGCGTTCTGCGCGTTGTTGCTGACGGTGGACGAGAGCTCGTCCATCGTGGCCGCCGTCTGCTGCAGCGCGCTGGCCTGCTCCTCGGTGCGCTGGCTCAGATCCTCGTTGCCCTGCGCGATCTCGCCGCTGGCATGGGCAACGTTCTCCGCATTGCTGCGCACCTGGCGCACGATGTCCGACAGCGACAGCTGCATCGCGTTCATCGTGCTCAGCAAGGGCGAGACCTCGTCATTGCCCGTGTCGGTGATGGCGATCGCCATGTCGCCATCGCGCACGCGCTGGGCGGCGGTCAGCGCCGTGCTGACCCGCGCACGCAGCAGCCGGCCGATGTACCAGGCAAAGGCGCACAGCACGGCGACCACGGTCAGCACCAGCCCCGCCAGCACTTTGGAGATCGACACGGTTTCGTGCTCGATCTGCTCGACCCCTTTGTTCAAGCTGCCTTCCTGGAGCTTGACGTTGTCCAGCAAGGTCGCCAGCAGCGCGTTGCGTACCGGGATGGTCTTGTCGACCAGGAAGGCAAAGGCCTCGGCCTTCTGGTCTTGCTCAATCAACTTGAGGTTGTCGCCGGCCACCTGCCAGAAGGCCTGGACCATAGCCGGCACCTTTTCAAAGCGCAGCTTCTCCTCGTTCGTGGTGATGGTGCGCTGATAGTCCGCGATCAAGGTGTCGATCAGCTTGCGGCGCTCGCCGATGTCGGCCAGTGTGGCCGCCAGCTCCTGAGGATTGCGAGCCAGGATGGCATGGCGCAACTGCAGCGAGCTGCGCGTGACATTGATCTCGAGCGCCGCGACGCGCTGCAGCTGGGGTACACGGTGGCGGCTGGTGTCATCGGCCATCTCGGCGATGTCGTGCAGATGTTCTGTCGAAAACCAGAGCACGCCCGCCAGCATGGCGGCCAGCATGCCGACCAGCGCGTAGAGCCGGGTGGCAATCCCCATTCGAGCGAGAGCGGTCATGGCGCTAACTCCTTGTGTGCGGTTCGGAATCGATGCAGGTCTGAGCTTGACAGCTCACGCCCCGTCCCGAGTTTGGAGATGGGCGTGAAACTGCAGCTTATCCGCGCCGCGCCGGGCTCTCAAGGGTTGGCGCGCGGATCTCCCAGATGGGTCCGCAGCCACTGGCTCATCTCCCACTGCACCTGGCCGACCGATTCGCGCGCGGTGTAGCCGTGGCCTTCGTGCGGCAGCGCCACATAGCGCACCGTGCCACCCAGGCCGGCCAGGGCCTGGTAGAGGCGCTCGCTCTGCATCGGATAGGTGCCGGAGTTGCTGTCTTCCTCGCCGTGTATCAGCAGCAGCGGCTCCCTGATCTGGTTGGCGTAGAGAAAGGGCGAGAGCTTCAGATAGGTTTCGCGGGCGTCCCACAGCGAGCGGCGCTCGCTCTGGAAGCCGAACGGCGTCAGCGTGCGGTTGTAGGCGCCGCTGCGCGCGATGCCGGCCTTGAAGAGCTTGGTGTGGGCCAGCAGATTGGCGGCCATGAAGGCGCCGTAGCTGTGGCCGCCGATGGCCATGCGGCGGGTGTCCGCCACGCCCAGCTCCTCGGCCTTGTCGATGATGGCGCGGGCATTCATCGTGATCTGCTCGATGAAGCCGTCGTTCATCGTGCGCGCATCGCCGACCACCGGCATGGTCGCGTCGTGCAGCACGACGAAGCCGTCCAGCGCCAGCAGCTGCGGGCTGATGCCGGCGAACGTCGCATAGCGGCTCGGCGCGCCGGCCAGCTGGCCGGCCAGCGCGGCGTCGTTGAACTCCAGCGGATAGGCCCAGACCAGCGTGGGCCGGCGCTCGCCCTCCTTGTAGTCGGGCGGCAGATGCAGCCAGAACGAGAGCTCGACGCCGTCGGCCCGCTTGAAGCTGATCAGCTCACGCTTGATCTTGCGCAGCTGCGGGCTCGGGTCCTTGATGCGGGTCAGCGCCTGCGCCGTCGCGCCGCCGTTGCCCAGTTCGCGCAGGTACAGATTCGGCGGCTCGACCGGGCTCTCGCGCTGCAGCAGCAGGCGCTTGTCGTCCAGCGTCGCCAGCGGCATCTCGTAGGCGCTGTCGGCCGACTGGAACAGGCGCTGCACGCTCAGGTCCTTGATCGACAGCCGGTCCAGGAAGGGGCGCTCGCCACGCGGGTTGGCGCCCTGGCCGATCAGGAAGATCTCGCCCTCGCGCGTGCTCTGGATCACGCTGTGGCCATTGGCCAGCGTGCGCATCAGCGGCGCGCCGGGGTGGCGGTAGCGTTCGCGCAGCGAGTGCTCGAACAGCGGCTTGCTCTGGCTGCCGTTGAGCGGCAGCAGATACGTACGGGTCCAGGCGCGCAGCCGGTCGGTCTCGGTCAGCAGCGCGTGCTGGCCATCGTCGAGAAAGCGCAGCCGCGTGAAGCGCTGCGGCATGCGCTGCACCTCGATGGGCTCGCCGTCATAGGGTGGGTCCAGCCGCATCACCCGGTCACGGAAGGCCACCCGGCTGTTCGGGTTGCCGCCGTCCAGCGCCTCGACCCAGTAGACCGCCGCATCCTTGGTCGGCGAGGGGTAGAAGATGCGCGGGCCGGGCAGCACGCCGTCGATCGCGACGCCGGCCTTCAGCGGCAGCTTGGCGAGCTCGCGCAGCACCCGGCCGTCGCGCTGGCGCAGCTCGATCACCTGCGGAAAATCATCCCAGGTCAGGCGGTAGCTGAAGGGGCGCACCAGGCGCTCGGTCAGCAGGTACTGGCCCTCGCCGACGCTGCTGACATAGGCGAACAGGCCCGGCTCGCCGATATCGCGGGACTGCGCGCTGGCCAGATTGACCAGGGTCATCTGCGAGCGCGCATGGTGCTCGAACAGGGCCTCGTCATGCGGCGACTGCAGCAGGTCGGGATAGCTGCGCTCGGGCGAGGCGCGGCCCTGATGCTCCTGCACCACCGGGCTGGGCTGGGCGCGCGGCGCCGCGCCGCGCCGCTTGGGTATCGTCAGCACGACCAGCTCGCGCGGGTTCAGCCAGGCCTGCTCGCCCTGGCCCAGCGCATTGCTCAGGCGCACAAAGGGAATCTGGCGCAGCTCGCCGCTGGCGGTATCGCCCATCCACAGCTCATTGCCCAGGTCGACGCGCCGCTCCAGCACGAAGCGCTGGCCGTCCGGCGCCCAGCTGAAGCTGTGAAAGCCCTCGCCGGGCAGCTCGACCGCTCGCTCCGGCGCGTCCGGCTGCAGCAGGCTGCGCAGGCGCAGGCGCCGCACGGTGGCCAGCGGCTGCGGCGTGCCGCTGGCCGCGTCGAAGCGTAGGCCGGCCAGGCGCAGCCCCGGGCGGGCCAGCTCGGCCAGGCTGTTGAAGCGCTTGAGTTCCAGCAGGGCCAGGGTCTGCTTGTCGGGCGAGGGCAGCAGGCGCGGCGGCGCCGGCGCGTCCAGCAGCTCGCGGATCGCGGTCGAGGGCTGGCGATAGCCGTTGGCCTGCGCCTGGAGTGGTTCGCCCAGGGCAACACAGAGCAGCAGAAGCAGGGCGTGGCGCAGGAGCATGGGCTTGGTGCAATCAGACAGCGCGCAACGATATCAGGCCGCCGGCCGGGCGCCGAGCAGCCAGGCCAGCGCGGTGAAGCTGAGGAAGGCCAGGCTGGTCGAGGCCAGGATGATGCGGGCCACGCGGCCGTTGTCGGCGCCGTAGCGCTCGGCCAGCAGCGAGACATTGCTGGCGCTGGGCAGCGCGGCGGCCAGGGTCAGCACCAGCAGCTGGAAGGGCGTCGGGCCGACGCCCAGCGCATGGGCCGCCGCGCCCAGCGCGAACACCAGGGCCGGATGGACGATCAGCTTGATCAGCGCCACCGGCAGGAACAGCGCCACCGGCGTGCGCGTGTGGGCATGCCGGCCGGCGCGCCACAGCACCGCGCCTATCGTGAACAGGGCCACCGGCGTTGCCGCATCGGCCAGCATCTTGACGACGCTGTCGACCGGGCCGGGCAGACGCAGCGCGGTGGCCGAGGCCACGGCCCCCAGCGCGATGGCCCAGGGCAGCGGATTCGACAGCGCGCCGCGCAAGGCCTGCAGCACGGCGCGTCTGGCATTGCCGGCGCCGGCATCGTGGGCGCGCGCCAGCGCGATGCACAGCGAGCTGGTGACGAAGAGATCGGCCAGCACGGTGCAGATCACCGGCCCGGCCGCGGCCGGACCCAGCAGCGCCACCAGCAGCGGCACGCCCATGAAGCCGGTGTTGGGAAAGGCCGCGACCAGTGCGCCGAAGGCCGCATCCTTCAGCTGCACCCGTGCCGACAGGGTCAGCGCGATCGTGAGCCCGACGATCAGCAGCGCCGCGAGCAGATAGAGGCCCAGCACGCCCGGGTTCAGCAGCTCCAGCACCGGCGTGTTCATGCCGAAGCGGAACAGCATGCAGGGCAGCGCGAAGAACAGCACGAAGCCGTTGAGCCCCGGGATCGCGCTCTCGGCCAGCACGCCGCGCTGCGCTGCCAGGTAGCCGCACAGCACCAGCGCGAAGAAGGGCAGGGTGACGGCCAGAATCGCTTGCATGGGGGCGGAGTATCGCAAGGCTTGGGCGGGGCCGCCGCCCGTGCACAAGTTCTCGCCGAGCGTGAGCGATTGCGCGCGACACCCCGTGTTGAGGGGGGAGCCGGGCGCCGCTGCGGCGTGGCTTGAGCCTAGGATGCCGGGCAAACCCTGAATACTCATGTCCTCCGCCCGTTTCTCCGCCTCCTTTCCCGCACCGGTCAGTGCCGGCTCCCCGCTGCCGACATCGCTGTCGGTCGGCGAGCGCCTGGGCGTCTGGCGCGTCGCCGCCGCCCTGCACGCCGGCGATTCGGGCCGCTGGTACCGGGCCGAGCATTCGCTGGCCGGCGATGTCAGCGCGGCGCTGCTGGTCTATCAGCAGAGCGCGGACGCGGCGGCGGTGCTGCTGCGCTTTGCCGAGCTGTCGGCGGCCCTGAACCAGCTCAGCCATCCGGCCCTGGCCACGCCGCTGGACAGCGGTCTGACCGCCGAAGGCAAGCCTTTTCTGGCCCTGCCCTGGCAGGACAAGGGCCAGCCGCTGCTGGCCGCCGCCGCCGAGCTGCCGCTGCGCCAGCGCCTGCAGCTGCTGCTGCAACTCTGCGACGCGCTGCAATACGCCCATGAGCAAGGCCTGCTGCTGCGCGAGCTCGATCCCGGTCTGCTGTGGCTGGTCAAGGGTACCGAGCTGCGGCTGATGGCCCTGGGCCTGGCCGAGCTGGCGCCCGAGCCGGACGCCGAGCCGCCGCTGTTCAGCGCCGCTGCCGCGCCTTTTGTCGCGCCCGAGCTGCAGCGCGGCGCCCAGCCCAGCCTGGGCAGCGAGGCCTATGCGCTGGGCGTGCTGGCCTGCTGGTTGATCAATGGCCGGCCGCCCAAACCCGATGCCAACGGCGTGCTGATGCCCTCGGCCGCCAGCCTGGGCGGCCTCAGCACCGCCGAGCGTTTCAGCCTCGAAGCCCTGCTGCAAAAGGCCATGGCCGCGATGTCGGTGACCCGCCATCCCTCGGCCCGCGAGCTGGGCGAGGATTTGCGTGCCTGGCTGGCCGGGCAGAACCATTCGGCCCTGGTGCTGCATCCGATGCCCGAGCCCAGTCCGGCGCCGGGCAGCCGCTTCATGCCGGCCTTCGACGGTAGCCTCAACACCCCGCCGCTGCAGCCGCGCGCCCCGCGCAAGCGCTGGCGCACCTTGCTGGCTGCCGGCGGCCTGGCCCTGCTGGCCGTGGCCGGCTGGGCCGGCCACCAGTACCTGGGCCTGGGCCTGGACGACCTGATTCAGTCGCTCAGCGCGCCAGCGCGGCCAGCCTCCACGACATAGCGCGCCTGGCGGCGCAGCGCACTGGTGGCATCCCAGGGCTGCTCGACCGCGCGCAGCTCCGCCTCCAGCCGGCCGGCGCTCAGCTCGAAGCGGATATAGCCGCGCTCGTCGCTGCGCGCATGGCGGATGTGCGGGTTGTGCGGGCGCATCTGGTCGAGCCGGCGCTGCGCCAGGCCGTTGCTGCTGATCGAGCTGCCGCAGAACTCGGTGGCGATCACCGGCTGGTCGGCGCCGCCGGCATGCAGATCGCTCACGTAGTGGGCATGGACATCGCCGCCCAGCACCACCGCATTGCGCACCCGCGCCGCCTGCAGATCGCGCAGCAGGCGCTGGCGGGCGGCCGGGTAGCCGTCCCAGCCGTCGGTCCAGTGCAGGCCGCTGCCTTCCTCGGGCGGCTGCCAGTTCAGCGGCGCCATCAGGGTCTGCTGGGCCAGCAGATTCCAGGGCCGCTCACGGTCCCAGCTCTGCGCCAGCCATTGCTCCTGGGCCTTGCCCAGCAGGCTGCGGGCCGGGTCCAGCAGGGCCGGGCAATCGCGCAGCGCGACGGTGTTGGAACCGCCCCGGCCGGGCTTGGGGCAGGCCTGGGGGTCGCGCCACTGGCGGTTGTCCAAGGTGATGATGCGGGCCAGCGCGCCCCAGTCGTAGCGCTCGTGCAGACGGAACTCGGCACCGCGCGGCCGCGCCGCCTTCGGAAAGGGCAGATGCTCCCAGTAGGCCTGGGCCGCCGCCGCGCGGCGGCGTGCGAAGCCGGGCTCCAGATGCTGGGAGATGTCGCCGGCATAGTCGTTCTCGACCTCATGGTCGTCCCAGGTCAGCAGCCAGGGCGCGGCCGCATGCATGGCTTGCAGATGCGGGTCGCTCTTGTACTGGGCATAGCGCTGGCGGTAGTCGTCCAGCGTGCGGCACAGCCCGCCCCGGTGGCGGCGCGCGGGCGTGCTGTCGGCTGCGGTGGCCGACTCATAGATGTAGTCGCCGAGGAACAGCAGCAGGTCCAACTCCTGGCCGGCCAGATCGCGCCAGGCCGCATATTCGCCGTGGTCCCAGCGCTGGCAGGAGGCGATCGCGAAGCGCAGGCGCGCCACCGCCGCGCCGGGCGCCGGCGCCGTGCGGCTGCGCCCGACCGGGCTTTGCTGGCCCAGCGCGCTGAAGCGGTACCAGTACCAGCGGTCGGGCTTCAGGCCGGCCGGCTCGGCATGGACGCTGTAGGCGCTGCCGGGCTCGGCCCGCTCGGTGCCGCTGGCGGCGATGGTCTTGAAGCCCTCGTCCTCGGCCAGCTCCCAGCGCACCGCGACCTGGGCCGGCAGCGCCTCGCCGAGCAGCCGGGTCCACAGCACCAGGCCCTCGGGGCGCGGGCAGCCGGAGGCCACGCCCAGCGTGAACAGCGGCGCGGCGGCCGGCGTCGCGGCATGGCTGACAAGAGCCGGCGCGCAGCCGGCGGCGAGGGCGGCCTGCAGCAGGCTGCGGCGACTGAGGGCGGTGTTCATCGGCGGCAAGCCTACTCGGGAATTTTGACCTTCCAGCGACGCGAGAGCTCGTCGAGTTCGCCGCTGGCGCGCAACGCGGCCATGGTGCGCTCGAGCTCGTCGCGCAAGACCTGGCCCCGGTGGTCGCGCGGGTAGGCAAAGTGGCCGCGCAGCTGGCCGATCGGCGGGCCGGCCGGCACCAGCTCGCCGGCCAGGCCCAGGCGCTGCAGCACCGGCTCGGTATTGCGCTCATTGCTGGCGAACAGGTCGACCCGGCCCAGGCGCAGCATCTGCAGGCCGGTGTTGACATCGCGCACGGTGCTGATGCGCAGGCCGGCACGGGCCTGCTCGTAGCTCTCGCCATAGGCCCAGCCCTGCACTTGGGCGACCGGGCGCTGGCCCAGCGCCGCATAGTCGCCGCGCCACAGCCCGCTCTGGGCGCGGCGGGCGTAGAACACCAGCGTGTCCTCGTAAAAGGGCTGGGGCGAGAACAGATAGCGCTGCTCGCGGTCGGCGGTGCGGTAGGGGCCGACCAGGATGTCGGCCAGGCCGCGCTCCACCATGGCCTGGGCACGCAGCCAGGGGTAGTGCTCGAAACGCAGGCTGTGGCCCAGCCGGGCGGCGGCCAAGGTCAGCAGGTCCACGCCCAGGCCGCTCGGCTCGCCGCCGGTCTTGGCGGCCTCGTAGATGCGCGGGAACTCGGTGCCCACAACCAGCAGCTCGCGCGCCTGCGCGGCCGACGCCCAGAGCAGCAGCAGGAGCGTCCAGGCTTGCAGCCAGCGACGGCCGAGGGCCAACACAAGGGCCATGCTCATGGTTCCGCTGTTGTACTAGGGGTTCCCAATGTAGCGCCTGCCGGCATGGGCTTGGCTATCATCCGCGCGACCCGGCGCGAGCCTGCGCCCCAACTCGGCCGCCCGCATGAAGCTCTCCGTGCCCGATTCCTCCAAGCGCTGGCTGGGCCTGGGCCTGGCCGCCGGCAGCGCCGGTGCCGGGCTGTGGCTGGCCTGGCACTACCCCTTGCAGCCCGGGCTGGCCTGCCTGCTGTGGCTCGCGGTGGCGGCGCTGGGCTTGGTGCGCTGGCAGGTCTTGCCGCTGCTGATTCCCGGCCTGGTTCCGGTGCTGGGATTCGCGCCCTGGACCGGTTGGATCACGTTTGAGGAGCTGGACCTGCTGGTGCTGGCCGTCGCCGCCGGCGGCTATGCGGCGCTGGCCCTGGGCGCGAAGCGCAGCGTCGAGCTGGCGCCGGCCTGGCAGCGGCCGCTGGCGTGGTCGGGCCTGTCCAAGCTGCTGCTGGCGCTGTTCTGTGCCTCGCTGCTGCTGGCGATCTGGCGCGGCGTCGAGCAGGCCGGGGGCTGGCGGTTTGGCTGGTGGCAGGGCTATCACGAGCCGATGAACAGCCTGCGCCAGGGCAAGAGCCTGTGGCTGGTGCTGCTCTTGCTGCCGCTGTGGCGCGCGGCCGGGGCGGCCGAGCCGGCCGCCGTGCAGCGCTGGTTCGGCCTGGCCATGCTGCTGGCCTTGGGTGGGGCCAGCCTGGCGGCGCTGTGGGAGCGGCTGGCCTATACCGGGCTGCTGAATTTTTCGAGCGACTACCGCAGCACTGCACTGTTCTGGGAGATGCATGTGGGCGGTGCGGCGCTGGACGGCTGCCTGGCGCTGGGCCTGCCGTTTGCGCTGCTGTGGGTGCTGCGCGAGCGCCGGCCCTGGGCTTTTGCCGCCGCGCTCGGCCTGCTGCTGCTGGCCGGCTATGCGGCGCTGACGACCTTCTCGCGCGGCGTCTATCTGGCCCTGCCGCTCGGGGCGGGCGTCTGCCTGCTGTTGCTGGCGCGCCAGCGCCGCGGGGAGCGTGCGGCGGGCCGGCCGGCCGCCTGGCCGCCCCGCGGGCTCGCGTGGGCGGTGCCCCTGGCCGTGCTGCTGGCATTCGGCCTGGCGGCCTGGCCGGTGTTCCAGGCCGGCGGCTACCGGGGCTTGCTCGCGCTGGCCGGCAGTGCGCTGCTGATGATGGTGATGCCGCCGCTGCGGCTGCGGCAGACGCGCGGGCAGCTGCTGCTGGCCCTGCTGCTGGCCCTGCTGGCAGCGGCCTTGGCAGGGGGGGTGAGCTGGCTGCTGGCGCTGGCCGTGCCGAAGTCGGCCTATGTGATCGATGCGCTGGTCGTGCTGAGCGGGCTGTGGCTGGCCTGGTGGCTGCGTGCCGGGCTGCCGCGCCATCTGAGCGTCTGCCTGATGGCGGGGGCCTGGTTCTGGAGCCTGGCCTGTGTGGTCGTGGTGGCCGGCAACCGGGGCGGTGAGCCGGCCCTGCAGCAGGCCTTGTTGCCGGTGCTCGGGCTGGCCTTGGCATGGACCGGGCTGCAGCTGCTGCCGGGCCCGGCGGCCGGGCTGCTGCCCGCGCGCTCCTGGCGGGCCAAGAGCCTGCTGTGGACCGGCTGCCTGATGGTGTCCGCCGTGGTGGCGGCGCTGGCCGGCGGCGCCTATGTCAGCGACCGTGTGGCCACCGGCCAGCGCGATCTGGAAGGTCGCTTCGAGCATTGGCGGCTGGCGCGCAGCCTGCTGGCCACGCCGCAGGACTGGCTGCTGGGCAAGGGCGTGGGCCGCTTCGCCAGCAATTTCCTGTTCGTCGGCCCGGCCGCCGAGCAGGTCGGCGACTACCGGCTCGTCGAATCGGCCCAGCCTCCCCATCTGCTGCTGAGCAGCGGTCAGCATGCGCTGGGCTGGGGCGAGCTGTTCCGGGTCAGCCAGCGCATCGCCGCGCCGCGCGGCGAACTGCTGCTGACGCTGAAGCTGCGCAGCGCCAGCGATGTGAGCCTGCATCTGGAGGTGTGTGAGAAGCATCTGCTCTACAACGCGGAATGCGTGGTCAAGAACCTGCCGCTGCAAAGCCAGGGCGGCGGCTGGCAGGCGCTGCAGGCCTCGCTCGGTCAGGCGCCGGCCCTGGGCGGGCGCTGGTGGGCGCCGCGCTTCGTGGTGTTCTCGATGGCCCTGGCTTCGCCGGCGAGCGCGGTGCAGATTGCCGAGCTGCGCCTGCGCGACGCGGCCGAGCCCGCCCTGCTGGCCAATGGCGACTTCTCGCGCGGCATGGCGCATTGGTTCTTCTCCAGCGACCGCCATCACCTGCCCTGGCATATCAAGAGCCTGGGCCTGCACCTGCTGTTCGAGCAGGGGCTGCTGGGCCTGGTCCTGGGTGTCAGCCTGGTGGCGGCGGTGCTGTGGCGCTGCAGCTTCGGCCATGCCCGCGCTCACGCCCTGGCGCCGGCGCTGGTGGGCGCGCTGCTCGGTTTCCTGATCGTGGGCCTGTTCGACAGCCTGGTCGATGCGCCGCGCATCGCCTTCCTGTTCTACGCGCTGCTGCTGCTGGGCCTGGGGCTGCGCTCGACCCGGGCGCCGCTGCCGCCTAGCATGAAATAGGGCGGGGCGGCTTGGCTATCATGCGCAGCCCCGCCCCAGTTCGCCATGTCCTCAGCCGTCTCCACCCTCAATCCCGCCCAGCTCGAAGCCGTCCACCACCTCAACGGGCCCTGCCTGGTGATCGCCGGGGCCGGCTCGGGCAAGACGCGGGTGATCACGATGAAGATCGCGCGCCTGCTGCAGGCCGGCTATGCGGCCAAGAACATCGGCGCCATCACCTTCACGAACAAGGCCTCGCAGGAGATGCGCGAGCGCGCCCGCGATCTGGTGGGCCCGCGCGCGGCCAAGGACCTGGTGATCTCGACCTTCCACAGCCTGGGCGTGCGCATCCTGCGCTCCGAAGGTCATCTGGTCGGGCTCAAGGAGCAGTTCTCCATCCTCGACAGCGACGATGTGCTGGGCCTGCTGCGCGATGCCGGCGGCACCACCGACGCCAAGCAGGCGCGCAGCTGGCAATGGACCATCTCGCTGTGGAAGAACCAGGGCCTGACGGCCAAGCAGGCGTTGGCCGCCGCCAAGGACGAGGACGAGCGCGCGACGGCCGTCGTGATGGAGCGCTACCAGGAGCGGCTGGCGGCCTACCAGTCGGTGGACTTCGATGACCTGATCTCGCTGCCGCTGCGCCTGCTGCAGGACTTCCCCGAGGCGCGCGGCAAATGGCAGGACACCCTGCGCTATGTGCTGGTGGACGAGTACCAGGACACCAATGCGGTGCAGTACGACCTGCTCAAGCAACTGGTCGGCGAGCGTGCCCATTTCACCGCCGTGGGCGACGACGACCAGAGCATCTACGGCTGGCGCGGCGCGACGATCGAGAACCTGAAGCGATTGCCGACCGACTTCCCGGCACTGAAGGTGATCCCGCTGGAGCAGAACTACCGCTCCACCGGCGCCATCCTGCGCGCGGCCAACAACGTCATCGCGGTCAATCCGAAGATCTTCGAGAAGAAGCTGTGGAGCGAGTTCGGTGACGGCGAGCCGGTGGCCCTGATCGAGAGCGACGGCGAGGAACACGAGGCCGAGCGGGCGGTGGCTCGCATCCAGGCGATCCGCGCCAATGCCGGCGGCGTGCAGTTCAAGGATTTCGCCATCCTGTACCGCGCCAATCACCAGGCCCGCGTGTTCGAGCAGGCGCTGCGCCGCGCCGAGATTCCCTACAAGGTCTCGGGCGGCCAGAGCTTCTTCGACAAGGCCGAGATCAAGGACCTGTGCAGCTGGCTGCGCCTGCTGGTCAACCCGGACGATGACCCGGCCTTTCTGCGCGCGATCACGACGCCCAAGCGCGGCATCGGCCACCAGACCCTGGGCAGCCTGAGCCAGTTCGCCGGGCGCTGGAAATCCAGCATGTACGAGGCCTTGTTCGCCGAGAGCCTGTCCACCGCGCTGAGCACCCGCGCGATCAGCGGCCTGCATGAGTTCGGCCGCTATGTGAACGATCTGGAGTACCGCGCCCGCAACACCTCGGGAGACAAGGAGGCCAAGGCGCTGCTGATGGAGTGGCTGAAGGACATCGCCTACGAGCAGCACCTGATGGAGCAGGAGGAGAACGAGAAGGTCGGCGCGGCGCGTTGGGGCAATGTGCTGGACTTCGTCGACTGGGTGGCCAAGCGCTGCGGCGGCCAGATCAGCCAGGAGGGCGGCATCACCTTCGAGGAGCCCAAGCAGACCGTGCTCGAAGTGGCCCAGACCATCAGCGTGATCCTGTCGCTGGCCGAGCGCGGCGACGAGCAGGACCAGGTGACCTTGACCACCTTGCATGCCTCCAAGGGCCTGGAATGGCCGCATGTCTTCCTGGCCGGCGTCAACGAGGGGCTGCTTCCCTTCAAGGCCGACGACGAGGACATGACCCCGCAGCGCCTGGAGGAAGAGCGCCGCCTGATGTATGTGGGCATCACGCGGGCGCGCACGACCCTGGGCGTCAGCACCTTGCGGCGGCGCAAGAAGAACCGCGAGCTGGTGATGGGCATCCCCAGCCGCTTCATCCTGGAGATGAAGCTGCACGAGAACACCGTCAAGGAAGACCCGCGCGAAAAGCTCAAGCGGCTGCGCGCGGAGTTTGCGGCCAAGGGTGAGGCGAGCGCGGCGGCGCAGAACAAGAAGGACTGAGCGAGTCTTCGGTTAGCATTACTGCCGGATCGGCCCCCATCGGCCGATCACGTCGCTCGGACGGTTCCGGGCGCTTACGTGAGACACATCCCATGAGCACTGCCTCTTCAGGCAAGCGCCGCTTTGCGCGCATCGACCGCCTGCCTCCCTACGTCTTCAACATCACGGCCGAGCTGAAGCTCGCGGCGCGGCGGCGCGGCGAGGACATCATCGACATGAGCATGGGAAACCCCGATGGGGCCACGCCGGCCCATATCGTCGCCAAGCTCACCGAGGTCGCGCAGCGGCCCGACACCCACGGCTACTCGGCCAGCAAGGGCATCCCGCGGCTGCGCCGCGCGATCTCTCATTGGTACGACAAGCGCTATGGCGTCGCCATCAATCCCGACACCGAAGCCATCGTCACGATAGGCTCCAAGGAAGGCCTGGCGCATCTGATGCTGGCGACCTTGGACCGGGGCGACACGGTGCTGGTGCCCGACCCCAGCTACCCCATCCATATCTACGGCGCGGTGATCGCCGGCGCCGACATCCGCGCGATACCGGTGTCCAGCGAGCTGGACTTCTTCACCGAGCTGGAGAAGACGATTCGCGGCAGCTATCCCAAGCCCAAGATGATGGTGTTCGGCTTCCCGTCGAACCCGACCGCGCAATGCGTGGAGCTGGAGTTCTTCGAGCGCGTGATCGCGCTGGCCAAGAAGCATGACATCCTGGTGGTGCACGACCTGGCCTATGCCGACATCGTGTTCGATGGCTGGAAGGCGCCGTCCATCATGCAGGTGCCGGGGGCCAAGGATGTGGCGGTCGAGTTCTTCACGCTCAGCAAGAGCTACAACATGGCCGGCTGGCGCATCGGCTTCATGGTCGGCAACCCCGATCTGGTGGCCGCGCTGGCCCGCATCAAGAGCTATCACGACTACGGCACCTTCACGCCGCTGCAGGTCGCGGCGATCGCGGCGCTGGAGGGCGACCAGGCTTGCGTCGGCGAGATCACCGCCAGCTACCAGCGCCGCCGCGATGTGCTTCACAAGGGCCTGACGGAAGCCGGCTGGGCCGTCGAGTTGCCCAAGGCCAGCATGTATATCTGGGCCCGCATCCCCGAGCCCTACCGCGCGCTCGGCTCCTTGGAGTTCGCGCGCCAGCTGCTGGACAAGGCCAAGGTCTGCGTCTCTCCGGGCATAGGCTTCGGCGACCAGGGCGACGGCCATGTGCGCTTCGCGCTGATCGAGAACGAGGCCCGGATCCGCCAGGCGGTGCGGGGCATCAAGGCCATGTTCAAGGCGGACGGGCTGATCAAGGCCTGACCCTGCGGGACAGAAGCTTATGGGGAATAGGTATTTGCCGGACGCGGCGGATGCGGGCAGTATTCAGGGTTTTCCAGGACGAGAACCCCACCCCATGCGCCCCACCCGCCTTCTGATCGCCCCGCTCGTGCTGGCCCTTGTTGCCGGTGCGGCGCTTGCCAAACCCCTGCGCTGGGCCAGCCAGGGCGATGTGCAGAGCTTCGATCCGCACGCCTACAACAGCGCGCTGAACAACCAGTTCAACGCCTTTGTCTACGAAGGCCTGGTGGCCTATGACCAGCAGTTCACGATCGAGCCGGCGCTGGCCTCGAAGTGGACCCAGGTCGATGCGACGCACTGGCGCTTCGAGCTGCGCCCCGGCGTCAAGTTCCATGACGGCACGGCGCTGACGGCCGACGATGTGGTGTTCTCCTTCGAGCGCGCGCTCAGCCCCACGTCGAACTTCAAGGTGCTGCTGCAGGGCGTCAGCAGCGTCAAGAAGCTCTCGCCATCCAGCATCGAGATCACGCTGGCAGCACCCAACCCGGTGCTGCTGCGCCAGATCACCGGCGTGCGGATCATCTCGAAGGACTGGGCCAGCAAGCACAAGATCGAGAAGCCGCAGAACTTCGCGCAGAAGGAAGAAACCTATGCGGTGCGCAATGCCAACGGCACCGGTCCCTTTGTGCTGAAAAGCAGCCAGCCGGGCATCAAGACCGAGCTGAGCCTGAACCCGAACTGGTGGGGCAAGCTGAACGGCAATGTCAGCCAGATCGTCTACACGCCTATCGGCTCCGACGCGACGCGGCTGGCGGCCCTGCTGTCCGGCGAGATCGACTTCGTGCTCGACCCCGCGCCGCAGGACGTGCCCAAGCTGCGCAACACGCCCGGCGTCAAGATCATCGAAGGCGCCGAGTTCCGCACCATCTTCCTGGGCCTGGACCAGGCCAGCGATGAACTGGTCGGCAGCAGTGTGAAGGGTCGCAACCCCTTCAAGGACCTGAAGGTGCGCCAGGCGCTGTACCAGGCCATCGACATCGAGACCCTGAAGCGGGTGACGATGCGCGGTCTCGCGCAACCGGCCGGCTCGCTGGTCGCGCCGCAGGCCGATGGCTGGACGGCCGAGGGTGATCGCCGCCTGCCTTTCGACCCGGTGCGCGCCAAGGCCCTGCTGGCCGAGGCCGGCTATCCCGAGGGCTTCCAGGTGCCGCTGGACTGCCCGAACGACCGCTATGTCAACGACGAGGAAATCTGCAAGGCCCTGACCGCCTTCTGGGCCAAGATCGGCGTGCAGGCGCGGCTCAACAGCCAGGGTTCCAGCACCTATTTCCCTAAGCTGCAGCGCAAGGAAAGCAGCCTGCATCTCTTGGGCTGGGGTGTCGCGACCTTCGACGCGCTGTACTCGCTGCAGGCCCTGGTGCACAGCCCGGTCGGCGGCGATGGCAGCTGGAACTACGGCCGCTACGTGAACCCCAAGCTCGATGCGCTGATCGATGCCGCCAAGGTCGAGGGCGATGTGGCCAAGCGCCGCGGCCAGCTGATCGCCGCGCTGAAGATCGTGCAGGACGATGTCGCGGTGATCCCGCTGCACCACCAGGTCATCCCCTGGGCGGCACGCAGCAATATCAATCTGGTGCACCGCGCCAATAACCACATCGATGTGCGCTGGGTCCGCATCGACTGATGCGTCTGGGTCGCGCCTCTGAGGGCAAGCGCTAATTGGGGCCAGGTCTTGCGCCCGGCCAGAATGGGCGCATGCCCTTCCAACGCCTGCTGCTGCCCCTGCTGACCCTGATCAGCGCGCTGATCGCCATCGCCGCGCTGAGTCATACCAGCCTGCCGCGCGAACTGGCCTTCGTGGCCAAGCCGCTGACCACCGTGCTGATCATGCTGTACGCCTGGCCGCGTGGTGCCGATGCGCCCCGCCAGGCGCGGCTGCTGCGCCTGGGCCTCGCGTTCTCGCTGGCCGGCGATGTGGCCCTGCTGTGGCCCGAGCCGGGCTTTGTGCCGGGCCTGGTCTGCTTTCTGATCGCCCACCTGCTCTATATCGCGGCCTTTCGCCAGCACACGCGGCTGGCCCGGCCCTGGTGGCCCTGGCTGATGTTCGGCCTGATCGCCGGCTATGTGCTGAGCCGGCTGTGGCCGGGCGTGCCGGCCGCGCTGCAGATGCCGGTGCTGGCCTATGTGGTCTGCCTGGCGGCAATGGCGGCCCAGGCCTGGAGCTGGTGGCGCGCCAGCATCGGCGGCGCGCGCGAGCCGCTGGCGCGCTGGGCGGCCTGGGGCGGCACCCTGTTCCTGGCCTCGGACGCGCTGCTGGCGATCAACAAGTTCGCCGGTCCGCTGCCCGAGGCGGCGCTGTGGGTGCTGTCGACCTACTGGTCGGCGCAGTGGTGCATCGCGTCCAGCCTGCGCCGCGCCGCCTGATTACATGCCCTTGAACAGATGCGTGTAGCTGCGGCTGACTTCCAGCTTCTCGTTATTGCCCTTGACGCCGACCAGTTGGCGGCCGCGGAAGTCGCGGGTGACGCCAGCGATGGACTTCACATTGACCAGGGTCGAGCGGTGGATCTGCCAGAACAGCGCCGGGTCGAGCTCGTCGACCAGCTCCTTGATCGGCTTGCGTATCAGGGCTTCGAGTGTGGCGGTCTGTACCCGGGTGTACTTCTCGTCGCTGATGAAGAACAACACCTCCTCGACCGGGATCATCTGGATGGCCTGGCCGACGGTGGCCTGTATCCACTGCAGATAGCTGGGTGCACCGCCCGGATTCAGCTGGGCCGAGAGCTTGTGCAGCAGCTGCTGCAGCGGCGCGCTGGCCTTGTTGTCGGGCGCGGCCTCGGTGTCCTCGCGCAAGGCCAGGCGTTTCTTGATGCGCTGCACCGTCACCGTCAGGCGTTCGCGCTCGGCGGGCTTGAGCACATAGTCGGCCACGCCCTGCTCGAAGGCCTCGACCGCGTACTGGTCATAGGCGGTGATGAAGACGATCTCGGGCACCAGCCAGCTGTCGTCGTCGCCGGCATCGGGCAGCTGGGCGATCTGGCGCGCCGCGTCGACGCCGGTCAGGCCCGGCATGCGGATGTCCAGAAAGACCAGATCGGGCTTGTGCTCGCGCACCAGTTCGACGGCTTCGAGGCCGTTCTTGGCCTCGGCGACGATGTCCAGATCGGGCCAGACTTCCAGCAGCCGGCTGCGCAGCTGCTCGCGCATCAGTCGTTCATCGTCGGCCAGGACGGCGCGCACGCGGGGGGAGTTGGGGGTTTCGCTCATGGCCGCCATGCTAAGGGTTGGGGTGAGCGCGGCCGGCTCCGGGTTTGTCCGGGGTGCGGCGCAGTATCAGCCACAGCAGCAGGCCCAGCAGGAGCAGCGGCGACAGCAGCAGGCCGCCCATGCTCAGCAAGGCCAGCAGCGCCAGGCCCAGCAGGCCGGCGACGATCAGCAGCGGCAGCCCCAGGCCCAGCACCAGGGCCAGCGGCAGCACGACCAGCAGCACCAGCGTGACGATCAGACCGCCGAGCATCAGGCTGCCCCAATGCGCTGCATGCAGCTCGTCGAGTCCCAGGTCCTGGCCGTTGATGCTGACGCTGACACCCGGGTGGGCGGCAAACTCCTGCCAGATGAAGAAGCCGCCGGCCCCGGCCAGCAGCACCAGCAGCAGGCTCATCAAGAGCATCCATTGGAAAAAGCGCTTCATGCGGTGGCTCCTTCATCGCTGTGCTTGCGCGAGGTGGCATAAGGCACGGTGATCGTGACGACCGTGCCCGAGGGCTGGTTCTCGCTGACGGTGACGCCGGCCCGGTGGCCGTGCAGCAGCATCAGGCGCTCGCGGATATTGGCCAGGCCCACGCCGGTGCCGGCGGTGGCGGCGCGGCCGAAGCCCAGGCCGGTGTCGGCCACCGTGACGGCCAGCTTGCCGTGCACGATCTCGGCCTTGACGGTCAGCTTGCCGCCCTCGGCCTTGGGCTCCAGCCCATGCTTGATCGCGTTCTCGACCAGGCCCTGGATCATCATCGACGGGAATTCGGCCGACAGCAGGCCCTCGGGCACATCGATCTCGGTCTGCAGCCGCTCTTCCATGCGCACCTTCAGGATCTCCAGATAGGGCCGGATCACGGCCAGCTCGCGGCCCAGGTCGCGCCCGCCGTTGGCATTGGCCTCGCGCATCGTCGGCATCGAGGCGCGCAGCAGCGCGATCAGGTTCTTCTGCATCTGCGAGGCGCGCGGCGGATCGGTCTCGATCAGGTGGTCGATCGAGGCCAGCGTGTTGAACAGGAAATGCGGCTCCACCTGGGCCTGCATCGCCGCCATCCGGGCCTCGACCACCTGGCGCTTCAGCGACTCGGCCTCGGCCGTCTCGGTGGCCGCCGCCGCCTTGACCTCGGCCTGGATGCGGCCCTTGTAGGTGATCTTGATGATGGCCGAGGCGACGACCAGGAACACCGCCAGCTCCTGCAGGAAGTCGCCCAGCCGCACGGTGCGGATGCGCACCCGCGGCTCCTCGGCGGGCTCGATCCGCAGTGCTTCCCGTGCTGCCTCGGCGGCATCCTGCTTGGCCTGCTGGGCATCGTGAATCGCCTGCTGGGCATCGCGGGCGGCCTGCTGCAAGGTCTCCTTGGCCTCCTGCACCGCCTCGCGCACGTCGTCCCGGCTGACCGACTGAGGCAGCTTGATGTCGATCGAGGGCAGGCTGGGGTCGATACCGGCCTCGGCCGCCGAGGCGCCGGAGGCCGGCCGGCTGGCCACCCGCGGGATCACCCGTACACCGCGCTCGTCTATCGTCACGTCATAGCGTATGCCCTCGGGCGAGCTGGCGGGCAGCGGCGCCGGCTTGGCCAGTTCGACCGGTGCGGCCGGCGGCGCCGGGACTGCGGGCGGCTTGGCTCGTGCGCGGCGCGGCGCCGTTTCCTCGACGTGCTCGGTGATGCGCCAGGTGAACGGCGGCAGGCTTTGCAGCACATTGGTGCCGATCAGCAGCAGCACCGCCAGCACGGCAAAGCGCTTCCAGCTGATGCCGACCAGCCAGTTGGCATAGACATGGAAGCCGCGCATCAGCGCCGAGGACAGGGCCTGCCAGCGGGCGTAGGGCGTGGGCGTGCTGACGGCGGGCGGCGGAGGGGGGAAGGGAGGAGCGTTCATCGGTGGACCTTTTGATGCTCCGCACTGTACGCAAGCCGCGCGCAGGCGCCGATGGCGCTGCGATGCGGTGCCGCGACGAAGGGCTGAACTGCACCGGGCCGTGACAGCCGGTGATGCCGGCCCGACAAAGAACAAGGCCCCTGGGGTGAGCCAGGGGCCTTGACGGGATGCGGCTGCGCCCTCGCGCTAGAACATGGACTGGACGAAAAGAAGCAGCAGCACCATCAAGATGACCGCGAATTGAACGCCACGTTGCTGAAACATTTGGATCCCCCTCTGCTTTTTGACCGCGGCCATGCTAGGGAACTCCCCAGTATTTGGCTGTCCCCTCTTAGGGGGAACCCGCAGTTCTTGCGAAGTGGCATCTTGTCACAGGGCGCCGCTAGCGGCCGGCAACAGATGTTGCCGGATGTACCTGGCTTACTGCTTGATCGCCTCGACCTGGATCACCAGCTTGACGTTCTTCGGGAAGCCCCAGGCCAGGCCGTAGTCGACGCCCCACTGGGTGCGGTCGATGGTGGTCTCGAAATCGCCGCCGCAGACCTCGCGCTTGAGCATCGGGCTGTCGTAGCAGCCGAAGTTGCTGGCCTTCAGCGTCACCGGGGCGGTCTTGCCCTTGAGCGTCAGCTGGCCGGCGACTTCGCTGACCTTGTCGCCGTTGAACGTGAACTTGTCACCGACGAAGGTGGCGGTCGGGAACTTCTCGGCCGCGAAGATGTCGTCGCTCAGCAGATGCTTGTTGAACGGCGCGGTGCCGGTGTTGATCGAGCCGATGTCCAGGGTCAGTTCGACCTTGCCGGTCTTGGCGGCGCGGTCCAGCGTGACCGAGCCTTCCTTCTTGTCGAAGC
Organism: Roseateles cavernae; assembly: GCF_040187885.1. Classification (NCBI taxonomy): domain Bacteria; kingdom Pseudomonadati; phylum Pseudomonadota; class Betaproteobacteria; order Burkholderiales; family Sphaerotilaceae; genus Roseateles; species Roseateles cavernae. The sequence continues at coordinate 125,903 of NZ_JBDPLH010000001.1, read as the reverse complement.
GGCCGCGGTTGGTCGAGACGCCGAAATGGCCGATCTCGAAGGTGGCGAAGGTGTGCGTCGGGTCGATCGCGTACTTGACGGGCTCGGCCTGGGACAGCGAGGACAGGGCCAGCACGGCGGCGGCGAACAGGGCTTTTTTCATGGGTTTTCCGGTTGCAAGGGTGGAGGAATTGAGGATCTCAGAGCGGCGCGACGCCGTTGAAAACCAGCTTGAACTTGATCTGCACATCATTGGCGACGATGGAGGTGTCGCTCCACTCGCCGTCGCCGACCTTGAACTCCAGGCGCTTCAGGATGAAGCCGCCGGTCGCGGTGGACAGCGCGCCGGCCTGGGCCAGCGTGATCGGCACGACGATGTCGCGCGTCTGGCCCTTCAGCGTCAGCTTGCCGGCCACCTCGAACTTGCCCGCGCCGGTGGCCTTGACGGCCGTGCTCTGGAAGCTGGCCTGCGGCATCTTCTTGCTGTCGAACCAGGGTGCCTTGGCGAGCTCGCTCTCCAGCTCGGGCGCGCCCAGCGAGACGCTGGCCAGATCGATCGTGAAGCCGACCTTGCCGGTCTCGGGCTTCTTCGGATCGAAATTCAGCTGGGCCTCGAAACGCTTGAAACGCCCCTCGACCGGCACGCCCATCTGGCGGCTGGTGAAGCTGAGCTCGCTTTGAGCGGCCTGCAGCTGGGCGGGCTTGGCCTGGGCATGGGCCAGTGGTGCCTGCAGCAGGAGCAGGCCGGCGGCGACGGAAATCAGGGCGGTGGTGAGGGTTCGCATAGGACTGGGAATTCTTGGTGGGGTTCAGGAACGAGCGGGCAGCATGCGCAGCAGCAGGCCATCCTTGTCGAGGAGCTGGTGCTTCAGCGCGGCCGCCACATGGGCCACGACCAGGGCCGCCAGGCCATAGGCCAGCAGCTTGTGTGTTTGTTTCAGGGTCTCGGCCAGGGCCTTGTCGGGGGCGACGAAGTCGGGCAGCGGCAGCAGGCCGAACCAGACGATGGGGAAGCCGGCCGCCGAGCTGTAGGCCCAGCCGGCCAATGGCACCGCGAAGAACAAGGCATAGAGCAGGCCGTGAACCCAGTGCGAGGCGCGGCGCTGCCAGGCCGGGGCCGGCAGATCGGCCGGGGCCGGGCGCAGCAGGCGCCACAGCAGACGCAGCGCCGACAGGCTCAGGATCGTCACGCCGGCCCATTTATGCCAGTTGTAGAGCTTGAGCCGGCTCATTGAAAAAGGTTGATCGACCATATAGAGACCGACCCCGAAAGCGCCGACGATGGCCAGGGCCAGCAGCCAGTGGAAGGCGATCGCCAGCCCGTTGTAACGGGCCGGTGGGGTGGCATGGCGTGAGCTTGTTGGCATGGCGGTTCAGTCTGGGAGCTTGGGATGGAGTTTGCATGCCCAGACCGGGAGGGCGGTTCATGCCTCTTGAGGCTAGGGTTCAGTGATTTTGAATGGTTGCGTCATGCGCCGGTCACGCCCGCTGCGCAAGATGGTGGCTGCTGTAGTTTTCGCAGGGAGTCCGCCATGGACCTGATCGCCAAGATCGAAGCCTTGTTCATCCGCCGGGGCGCTTGTGCCTATGACGGTGAGCGACGCGAGAGTGTCAGCGCGCTGGAGCATGCCTTGCAATGTGCGCAGCTCGCCGAGTGGGCGCATGCCGACCAGTCCCTGGTCGCGGCGGCCCTGCTGCACGATCTGGGTCAGTTGCTGGACGGCGGGCCGAGCGACGATTTGTGCGATGACCAGCACGAGATCCGCGCGCTGGGCCTGCTGGCCACCGGCTTCGGCCCCGAGGTGCTGGAGCCGATCCGCCTGCATGTGCAGGCCAAGCGTTTTCTGGTCAGCACCGACGAGCGCTACGAGCAGGGCCTGTCGCCGGCCTCGCGCCACAGCCTGGCCCTGCAGGGCGGCCGCATGCGGCCCGAGGAGCGTCTGATCTTCCTGGCCCAGCCGCATGCCAGCGCGGCGCTGCAGCTGCGGCGCTGGGACGATCTGGCCAAGCACCCGGGCAAACGCACGCCGCCGCTGGGCTACTACCTGTGCCTGCTGGAAGATCTGCTGCGCCAGGCGCGCCGGCCGGCGCGCCTGGTGATCGCCTGAGTGCGGGCTGTGAGCTGATCTCCCTCTTGAGGGGGATAGTCGCACCGGGGGCGGAATCAGATACTGCGTCTCGATCACTCGCTGCCTGGACCTCAGCGTGCTGATCGAGGGGAGGAGTGCTATGCCGGCATGGCAAGACCCGCAAGGGTTTTGGCTTGCCGGCATAGTTATTTGTGCGCCCCGGTGCCTGTGCGTGCAATTTGCGGCCAGCCTTGTTATAAGGCTGCAAAGCATGCCTTAGGGAGGCACCATGGTTGACGAGCAGTCGGCGGCCGCGCTTGGCGCGTCAGCCCTGGACGTTCTGCTGGACAGCGAGGTGCCGATCGGGCTGGCGGTGCTGGACAGCGGGCTGCGCTATCACCGCATCAACCGCGTGCTCGCCGAGGCCAACGGCCCCAGCGTGGCCCAGCATCTGGGGCGCAGTGTCGCCGAGGTGCTGCCCGACGCCGCCGCCACGCTGCTGCCGTTGCTGCGCGAGGTGCTGGAGACCGGGCAGGCCAAGCGGGGCTTGCGCATCCTGGCCGAGGTGCCCAGCCTGCCGGGTGAGCTGTCCGAGTGGGAGGCCAGCTACCTGCCGATCACCGGTCGCGATGGCGCGGTGCATGGCGTGCTGGTGCAGGCGCTGAACCTGACGCTGGAGCGTCGTGTCAAGACCGCCGGCGAGCAGCATCTGCGCCGCGTGCTCGATGGCCTGTTTGTCTTCGTCGGCGTGCTCAGCCCCGAGGGCGCTTTGCTGGAGGCCAATCGCGCACCGCTGGAGGCCGGCGGCATCGCGCTGGAGCAGGTGCGCGGCCTGCCGTTCTGGGACACGCCCTGGTGGACCCACGATGCCGAGCTGCAGGCCTGGATGCGCGAGGCGGTGAAGCGCGCCGCCGCCGGCGAAACCGTGCGCCGCGATGTGATCGCCCGCATGGCCGGCGACAGCCGCATGGCGGTGGACTTCATGCTGGCGCCGCTGTTCGACGACCAGGGCCGCGTTACCCATCTGGTGCCGTCCGGCATGGACATCAGCGCGCGGCGCGCCAGCGAGCAGGCGCTGCAGGCCAGCGAGGACCGCTTCCGGCGCGTCTTCGAGGGCGCCACCGTCGGCATGGCCCTGATCGACTCGGGCGGCCGGGTGCTGCTGGCCAACGAGAGCATGGCCGGCATGTTCGGCTACAGCCGCTACGAGCTGGCCGGCCTGGCCGTGCATCAGCTGGTGCCGGAGCGCCAGCGCGAGGTCCATGTCGGCCATGTGGCGGGTTTCATGCGCGCACCGGCACTGCGCTATATGGCCAAGCGCCAGGAGTTGTATGCGCGCAAGAAGGACGGCAGCGAGTTCGCGGTCGAGATCGGCCTGAACCCGCTGCCCGGCAGCGAGGGCCAGCAGGTGCTGGCCACCATCAGCGATGTCACCGACCGGCGCGCCGCCCAGACCGAGATCGAGCGCGCGCTGGCCGAGAAGACCGTGCTGCTCAATGAGGTGCACCACCGCGTCAAGAACAATCTGCAGGTCATCTCCAGCCTGCTGAACCTGCAGTCCCGCAATGCCGAGCCCGGCGTGCAGGCGGCGCTGCGCGACAGCCAGAGCCGCGTGCGCTCGATGGCCTTGATGCACCAGCTGCTGTTCGAGCGGCGCGACTTCAGCGCGCTGGAGCTGGGCCCCTATCTGCGCCGGCTCGGCAGCCTGCTGCGCGACACCTATCTGGGTGGCGGCAGCAAGCTGCGCCTGGAGGTCGACGCGCCGGACCGCGGTTTCAGCATGGAGTTGCAGCAGGCCATCCCCTGCGGGCTGCTGGTCAATGAGCTGGTCACGAATGCGATCAAGCATGCCTTCCCGGACGGTCGCGCCGGCCAGGTCTGCATCCGGCTGCGGGCCGGCACGGCGCCGGACGATGGGCTTGCGGTGCTGGAGGTGCTGGACGATGGCATCGGCCTGCCCGAGGGGCTGGAGCCGGGCCAGGGGCGCGGTCTGGGGCTGCAGCTGCTGCCCTTGCTGGCCGAGCAGGCGCGGGCGCGGCTGGCCGTGCGGCGCGAGGCCGGCACCTGCGTCAGCCTGCATCTGGAACAGGACACGGTCAAGGGAGTCCATGATGTTTGATGCCATCGAGCGGCCCTTGCGGGTGCAGATCGTCGAGGACGAGCGCATCGTCGCGCTGGACCTGCGCAGCGGCCTGGAGCAGCTGGGTTTCGAGGTGGTGGGTATTGCCGCCAACGAGCCCGAGGCGGTCAGGTTGGCGACCTCGACCGTGCCGGACCTGGTGCTGATGGACATCCACCTGGACCGGGGCAGCGACGGCATCAACGCGGCGCGCCAGATCCGCGAGCTGCTGGCCGTGCCGGTGATCTTTCTGACCGCCTACGGTGAGCCCGAGACGCTCAAGCGCGCGGCGCTGGCCGCGCCCTATGGCTATCTGCTCAAGCCTTTCGAGCTGCGCGAGCTCAATGCCACCGTCTGCATGGCGATGGCGCGGCGCCGCGAGGAGATCAAGACCGAGAAGGCCGAGCGCCGGCTGCTGCTGGCGCTGGAGTCGGCCCGCCTGTCGGTGCTGGAGCTGGAGAGCGCCGGCGGCGGCGCGCTGCGCTGGAGCGGCCATGGCCTGGGCAGCGAGCTGGCGCCGCTGGGCCAGGCCCTGAGCCTCGCCGAGCTGCGCGAGCGCCTGGACCCATCGGCGGGGCAGGCGCTGGACGAGTTGCTGCAGCAGGGCCGGCCGATGGACATGGTGTGTCGCTGGCAGGCCGGGCCGGGCGCGCCGCGCTGGATGGAGATCCATGCGCGCCGTTTCGAGACCGATCAGCTGGTGATGGGCATGCTGCGCGATGTCACCGAGCGCATCGAGGGCGAGACGCGGCTGCGCCAGGCCCTGGTGGTGTTCGATGCCACCGACGAGGCGATTCTCTTTCTCGATGCCGAGTGCCGCGTGCTCAGCTGCAACCCGGCCTTCAGCGCGATGACGGGCTGGACCGAGGCCGAGGTGCAGGGGCGCGGCCCGGAGAGCTTTCTGTATGCGCGCCGCCATGGCGACCACCTGGACTGGCCGGCGCGCAGCCAGCGCCAGGGCGAGGTGACCTGCATGCGACGCGATGGCAGCACCTTCCCGGCGCTCGAGCATCTGTGCGCGGTGCTCGACGCCCAGGGCCAGGCCAGCCACCATGTGCTGAGCTTCTCCGACATCAGCGAGATCCGCGACACCCAGTTCAAGCTGCAGCATCTGGCCCTGCACGACCCGCTGACCGGCCTGGGCAACCGCCTGCACCTGCAGGAAGCCTTGCAGGCCCATATCGTGTCGGGCGGCGCGCCGCTGGGCCTGATCTTCATCGACCTGGACGGCTTCAAGACCATCAACGACACGCTGGGCCACGACTGCGGCGACGAGCTGCTGAAGGCGCTGGCCGCACGCCTGCAAAGCCTGCTGCGCCGCGAGGATGTCGCGATCCGGCTGGGCGGGGACGAGTTCGTCGTGCTGATGAGCCATGTGTCCCGTGCGGCCGATGCGCTGGCGCTGGCGGCCAAGCTGCTGGCGGCCATCGCCAAGCCGGTGTCGCTGCAGTCCCAGGTGGTCTGCGTCACCGCCAGCGCCGGTGTGGCGCTGTGGCCCGAGCATGTCGCCAGCCCGCAGGCTTTGCTGAAGGCGGCCGATGCGGCGATGTACGAGGCCAAGTCGCGCGGCCGCAACCGTGCCGCGCTCTATGAACATTCGCAGGCCGAGGAGGCCAACGAGCAGCTGCGCATCGAGCAGGGCCTGCGCCAGGCCCTGGAGCGCGGCGAGCTCCTGCTGCACTGGCAGCCGGTGGTCGAGATGCGCAGCGGCCGCATCCTCGGCGCCGAGGCCTTGCTGCGCTGGCAGCATCCGCAGCTCGGCGCGGTGGCGCCCAACCGCTTCATCCCGGTGGCCGAGACCACCGGCCTGATCGTGCCCATCGGTGCCTGGGTGCTGGACCAGGCCTGCGCACAGGCGGCGGCCTGGGCACGGCCGGGGCTGCGGGTGGCGGTCAATGTGTCGGTGCGGCAGTTCGAGCAGGACGATGTGCCGGCGCTGGTGCGCGAGGCCTTGCAGCGCCACCGGCTGGATCCCGGCTGCCTGGAGATCGAGGTCACCGAGAGCCTGTTCGGCAACACGCTGGCGCTGCGCCATATGTTGGTCGAGCTGCGGGCGCTGGGCGTGCATATCGCGCTGGACGATTTCGGCACCGGCTACTCCTCGCTGGGGCAGCTGAAGACCCTGCCGCTGGACCGGCTCAAGATCGACCGCTGCTTCGTCGCCGACCTGACCTCCGACAGCGACAGCCATGCCATCGTGCAGACCATCGTCACGCTGGCCCACAGCCTGAAGCTGGCGCTGACGGCCGAGGGCGTCGAGAACGAGGTGCAGCGCCAGATCCTGCTGGGCCTGGGCGCCGGCGACGCGCAGGGCTGGCTGTTCCATCGGGCGATGCCGGCCGATCAGTTCGAAGCCCTGCTGCGCGGTCCGGCCCGGTAGTCGCCCGCTGTGCTCGGCCACGGGCCGGTGGTATGGTGCGCGGCGTGCGAAAAAAACAGAACAAGGCGGCACGCCGAATCGCTTACAGGGACCGAACCGAATGCGCATCCTCATCATCGCTGACCAAGCCCTGTTCCGACAGGGCTTGCGGGTCTTGCTGCAGGTGCTTCGCCCGAGCGCCCGGCTGGAGGAACTGGCCGGCGTCGAGCAGTTGCCGGCCGCCTCCGAGCATGAGCCCGACCTGATCCTGGTCAAGCTGGGTTGCAGCGGTCCCGCGCGCTGCGCGGCGCTGCCGCTGCTGCGCCAGCGCTATGCCGCTGCGGTGCTGGTGGCGCTGTCTGACGTGCCCGATGCGGCACTGATGCGCGAGGCGCTGGCCGCCGGCGCCGCCGGCTACCTGCCCGGCACGATAGACCCGAGCAGCAGCATGCAGGCGCTGCAGCAGGTGCTGGAGCTGGGGGTCTATCTGCCGCCGATGCTGCTGAGCGCCAAGCCGGCCACCGCGCCCGAGCTGGCGCCGGCCGAGCGCCGCCTGCTGCAGCTGCTGCTGCAAGACCTGCCCGAGTCGGTGCAGATGGCGCGGCTGGGCCGCAGCCTGGCCGGCCTGCGCACCGATATTGCGGCGCTGTGGGCGCGGCTGGGGGTCAGCGACCGGGTCCAGGCCCTGTATCTGCTGGCCGCCCAGGGCTGGCCCGGCCTGCCGCGCTGGCACGAGGAGCTCGCCCATGGCGATTGAGCGGGCGCCCGAGCAGGTCGGCGTCGATGACGCGCTGCTGCAGCTGCTGGCCCAGCAGGGCCGGCGCGTGCCTTATCCGGTCGGCCTGTCGGCGGTGGTGATCGCGCTGATGGCCGGCGACAAGGTCTCGCCCTGGTTCTCCGGCCTGTGGGTGGCCCTGGTGTTCGCGGTGCTGGCGCTGCGCTGGTGGGCGCTGGGGCGGCTGCCGCAGCTCAGCGAGGTGCCGGCACGCCGGCGCCTGCAATGGGCAGTGGGCTTGAGCGCGCTCAACGGCGTGGTGTTCAGCGCCTCGCTGGCCTTCGCGCCCTATCTGTCGGACTACCAGCGCATGGTGCAGACCATTGTGCTGCTGGGCCTGTGCGCCGGCTCGGTGGCGACCACCGCCGGCTACCTGCCGGTGCTGCTGGTCTTCATCGGCCCGGTCACGCTGGCCAATGCGCTGGCCTGGGTCAGCGGCGGCGGTGGCGTCCATGCGGTGACCTGGATCGAGCTGGTGCTGGGGGCGCTGATCCTGGGCTTTGGCTGGATTCTGGTGAGCCTGGCCCGCGACGCCTACCGGGTCTTTGTCGAGTCGGTCACCATCCGCGCCCAGCAGCTCAAGAGCAATCAGCAGCTGCGCCTGGCGCTGCAACAGGCCGAGTCGGCGATCCGCGCCAAGACCCGCTTCTTCGCCTCCGCCAGCCATGACCTGCGCCAGCCCATGCACACGCTGTCGCTGTTCGGCGCGGCGCTGACGATGCGGCCGCTGGACGCCGCCAGCGCCGACATCGCCAAGCACATGAACACCGCGCTGCGCTCGCTGGCCTCGCAGATGGACGCACTGCTGGACATCTCCAAGCTCGATGCCCAGGTGGTGCAGGTCACGAACGAGGTGTTCTCGCTGTCGAGCTGGCTGGCGCGGCTGCAGCAGGAGTTCGCACCGGCCGCCACCCGCAAGGGCCTGAGCCTGAGCCTGGACTGCCCGGGCGGCGCCTATGTCGAGAGCGACCCGATGCTCTTGGAGCGGGTGGTGCGCAATCTGATCGACAACGCGATCAAGTACACCCAGGCTGGTGGCGTGCGCATCACGGCCGAGCGCCAGGGCGAGCTGTGGCGCGTCGCGGTGCACGACAGCGGCGCCGGCATCGCCGAGGCCGAGATGGCGCATATCTTCGAGGAGTTCTACCAGGTCGGCAATCCCGAGCGCGACCGCGCCAAGGGCCTGGGCCTGGGCCTGTCCATCGTCAGCCGCCTGGTCGATCTGCTGGACCTGCATCTGGCCGTCGACTCCAAGCTGGGGGTCGGGTCTTGCTTCAGCCTCAGCATCGCCGCGGTCGAGTCGCAGGCCATGCCGGCCACGGCGCAGACCGCGGCGGCGCAGAGCCTCTTGAACCTGCGCGTGCTGGTGATCGACGACGAGGAGCCGGTGCGCCTGGCGATGCAGACCCTGCTGGCCGGCTATGGCTGCGAGGTGGTGCTGGCCGGCAGCACCCGCGAGGCCATGGTCAAGAGCCTCAGCAACCCGCCCGATCTGCTGCTGGCCGATCTGCGCCTGCGCGGCGGCGACGACGGCATTGCCGCCGCGCGCTCGCTGCGCTCGGCCGTGCCGGGGCTGCCGGCCATCCTGATCAGCGGCGACACCGCGCCGGAGCGCCTGCGCGAGGCCCACGAGGCGGGCCTGACCTTATTGCACAAGCCGGTATCGGCAGAACAACTGGTGACCGCCATCGAGGCGGCCATGGCGGAACGAGGGAGAGCCAGAGATGCAGCAGCAGCACAAGCCCGGGGCGCCGCCAGCCCCGCCACCTGAGGCCGCACGCCGCTGGCTGTCCGAAGGGCTTGAGATCCTGCTGCATGAGTTGCAGCAGCAGCCGCGCGCCGAGGATGGCTTCGACGTCGATGTGCTGATCGTCGGCAGCGGCTATGGTGGCGCGGCCGCCGCCGCCGAGCTGTCGCGCTGCCCGGGCCAGCGCATCGTGGTGCTGGAGCGCGGCCGCGAGTATCTGGCCGGTCAGTTCCCCGAGCGCATGGCCGATCTGCCCGGCCATGTGCGCTTTGCGACGCCGGCCGCCGCGACGCCGTCCGGACGCTGGGAAGGGCTGTTCGATCTGCGCCTGGGCCCCGACGTCAACGTCGTGCTGGCCAACGGCCTGGGAGGCGGTTCGCTGATCAATGCCGGCGTGATGGAGCCGGCGCGGCCCGAGGTGTTCAGCCAATCGCCCTGGCCGCAGGCGCTGCGCCAGGACCCTGAGCAGATGAGGGCCTGGTACGAGCGTGCCGGGCGCCTGCTGGGCAGCCTGGACGTCGCGGGGCGGCCCAACACGATAGACCGGCTGGCCAGCTATCGCCCGAAGCGCGCGCTGTGGCTGCAGCAGCTCGGCAGCGCGGCCACGCGCCGGCCGGCCATCACGGTGGCGCTGGACGCGCAGCCGCAAAGCCCGGCCGGCCTGGACCTGAATCGCTGCATCGCCTGCGGCGACTGCGCGACCGGCTGCAACCATGGCGCCAAAGCGTCGCTGGACACCAATCTGCTGCTGCAGGCCCGGCAGCGCGGCGTGCGCCTGATCAGCGGCGCCAGCGTGCTGCGGCTGGAGCGGCTGGCGCCGCAGGATCAGGGGGCGGGCGGCTGGATGGTGCGGGTCAATCACACCGATGAATTCCTGCGCCGACGCCAGCTCGAACCCTTCGCGCTGCGTGCCCGCCGTGTCGTGCTGGCAGCCGGCAGCCTGGGCTCGACCGAGATCCTGCTGCGCTCGCGCGCCGCTGGCCTGGCCCTGTCGGACCGGCTGGGCCATCAGTTCTCCGGCAACGGCGATGTGCTGGCCGCTGCCGTGCAGGCCCCGCAGGTGCTGGATGCGGTGGCCGATGAAACCCAGGCGCCGAACGCGCGCGGCGTCGGCCCGACCATCACCGCGATGCTCGATGTGCGTGAGGAGCAAGACTTCGTTGTGCAAGACCTGGCCATCCCCGGCGCGCTGCGCTGGGCCTGGGAGGAGAGCTTCGCGCTGGCCGACTGCCTGGACGGCCTGGCCCGCCCGGACGACAGCCGCCATGGCGCCGATGTCGAGTTCGACGACCCCTACACGGTCCGCCCCGAGGCCACGGCGCGCATGCTGCCGCTGGCCATCATGGGCCTGGACAGCGCCCAGGGCCAGCTGCGCCTGCTAGAGGCCGGCGCATTTGGCGAGGGCCTGGCCTCGGTGCACTGGCCCGAGCTGAAGGACGATGCGCGGATGGCCGCACGCCATGCCTGGCTGGACGCGCGGCTGCGGACCCAGGGCGCGCGCTTGCTGGCCAATCCGCTGTGGCGGCTGCTGCCACCCGATCTGGAGCATCTGCTGGGCGGCGCGCGCGGGCCCATGCTGACCGTGCACCCGCTGGGCGGCTGTGCGATGGCCGACCATGCGGCGCTGGGCGTGGTCAACGAATGGGGTCAGGTCTATCGCGGCCGGGCCGGTGCCGTGGTCTATGAGGATCTGGTGGTGCTGGACGGCGCCATCGTGCCCAGCGCGCTGGGCATCAATCCGGCGCTGACCATCACCGCGCTGGCGCTGCGTGCGCTGGAGGCGCTGATGCGGCAATGGGGGCTGCAGGGGCAAGACCTGGCCCTGCCCAAGCCGGGGCCGCGCCCGGTCTACCGGCAGGTGCCGGCCGACAAGGTCCGGCCCCAGCTGCCGACGATGGCCGAGTTCCGCGAGCGCATGAGCGGCTTTGTGCGCCTGCCCGGCGCGCCGGGTTCGGGCGTGGTCTGCATGGAGCTGACCCTGGTGTTCGAGCCGGTGGCCGTGCAGCAGCTGCTGCGCGCCGGCCCCGGGCGGCGGCTCAGGACCCGACCGGGCGGCGAGAGCCGGCTGCGCCTGTTCGAGGCCCAGCCCGATCCCGATTCGCCGGGCCGCTGGATGGTGGTCCAGGCCGGCAGCCCGGCCAATGGACAGACGGGCCAGGGCAAGCTGTGGATGCATGCCGAGCGGGCCGATGCCGACGCGCTGTGGGTGGCGCCGCTGGCCAGCGCCGAGCTGCTCATCTTCCACCGCCTGCCGCTGGCCGCGCGCACCCGGCGCTGCAATGCCTTGCGCGCCTGGTTCCTCAACCGCGGCTGGCGCGATGCCGGCCAGGCCCTGCTGGAGCGGCTCAGCCAGAACCGCGCGCCCGAGCGCGTGCGGCGCCCGCTGTGGCAATGGGCGCGCGAGCAGTGGCGCAATGCCCGCGCGCTGGCCAGCCATGGCGGCGAGGTGCGGCTGATGGAGTACCGCCTGCAGCTCGGCGAGGCCGGTAGCACGCCGCCCTGGGCCGCCGGCCTGGCCGGGCTCGCCTTGCATGGCGCCAAGCGCATCAGCTACACGCGGCGCGGCAATCCCTGGAAGCAGCTGAGCCGGATGCGGCTGGAGAGCGGGCCGTTCCTGCCGGTCGGCCACGCGCCGCAAGCCGAGCTCGAACTGGATCTGTTCTACCTGGCGCGCCAGCGCGTGCCGCTGCTGCGCCTGACCCAGGCGCAGGACTCGCCCAGCGCGATCCGCGATGTCGGCTCGTTGCTGGCCTTTGTCGCGCGGCTGATGATTGGCATCCATGTCTGGAGCTTCCGCAAGCCCGATGCGCCACCGCCGCGCGTGATCGAGCGCCTGCCCGGCGCGGTGCCGGGCCTGCCGCTGCCCGAGATCCAGGAGCTGGCCGCCGGCCGGCGCGGCGAGGCGGGGCTGAGCCGCCAGCCCCTCACGAGCGAGGTCGCCGTGCAGGACCAGACGCCAGTCATGCTGCGCCTGACCCGCTACCGTGCCGCCCGGCCGGGCGCGCGGCCGGTGCTGATGCTGCATGGCTATAGCGCCAGCGGCACGACCTTCGCCCACCACTCGGTGCAGCCCGGCCCGGCCAAGCTGCTGTGGGACCAGGGTTACGACGTCTGGCTGCTGGACATGCGCACCAGCGCCGGCATGCCCACGGCGACCCTGCCCTGGACCTTCGAGGAGGCGGCGTTCAACGACATCCCGCTGGCGGTCGACCATGTGCTGCGCGCCACCGGCCAGCTGCAGCTCGATGTGCTGGCCCATTGCATGGGCTCGGTGATGCTGCACATGGCTCTGCTGGAGGAGCGCGAGCAGCCCTTCGAGCACTTCTATGCGCTGCGCAGCCGCCTGCGCCAGAGCATCCGCCGGCTGGTGATCTCCCAGGTCACGCCGAAGATGATCTTCTCGCCGACCAATACCTTGCGGGCTTTCATGATGCAGTATCTGCGGCCCTATCTGCCGCTGCAGGACTTCGCGTTCAGGCCGGAGGGGCCGCAGGGCCTGATGGACCAGCTGATCGACCGGCTGCTGGCCAGCCTGCCCTATCCCGACGAGGAGTTCGATATCGAGAACCCGCCGTTCCCGAGCCTGCGCAAGACGCCCTGGACCGCGACCCGCCACCGCATGGACCTGCTGTACGGACGCGACTTCGCGATTGCCAATGTCGACCAGCCGGTGTTCGACTACATCGACGACCATTTCGGCCCGCTGAACATGGACACGGTGGCCCAGGCCATCAACTTCGCGCGCAGCAACGAGATCACCGACTGGGCCGGCGCCAGCCTTTATCTGGACGATATGGCCAAGAGCCTGGCCCTGCTGCAGGCCTTCCCGGTGCTGTCGGTGCATGGCCAGGACAACGGCCTGTGCCAGAGCGAGAGCGGCGAGCTGACCGCCGATCTCTATCAACACCTGGCCCCCGGCCGGTACCGCTACCGGATGATTGCCGACCATGGCCACCAGGACTGCCTGATCGGCCGCCATGCCGGCACCCGGGTGTTTCCGCACATCATTGCGTTCCTGAAGGAGGACTGACGTGGATCTGCGCCGCTTCGAGTCCAAGACCTTCTGCGCCTTTCCGCCGCTGACGCGCCTGGAGCGCGCGGCCGCCGATGACGGCATCCATCTGCATGTGCTGACCCAACTGCGCCCCGAGCTCGGCTGGCCGCGCTGCTGGGCCTGGCTGCCGGTGCGCTGGAGCGAGGTGCACGGCGCCCAGGCGCTCGGGCCGGCGCATCGCCTGCCCTTTGTTCGGCCCGAGTCCGGTGACCCCGGCACGCCGCTGCGCAGCGAGCTGCCGCTGGCCTGGCTGCCCGAGGCGCCCGACGCCGGCCTGCTGTGCCTGCTGGTCTATGCCGATCTGCGTGCGCAAAGCCACGAGGGGCATCTGGAGCCCGACGATGTCGATGCCGACGCGGCGATCACGCGCAGCATGGCCGAGGCGCTGGCGGTGCCGGCGCTTGAGCTGCGCCATGCCCTGCTGCGCCGGCCGGCTGGCGATCAGGCGGGTGAGGGCCTGAGCCTGGTGCTGGCCGCCTGCCAGTACCCGCCGGGCCTGCTGGACCGCAGCCCCGGCGCCGAGCAAGACCCGAGCCTGGCCAGCCCCGCCGAGGCCTCGCTGGCGCGCCTGCTCGCCTTCACGCGCGGCCCGGCGGCCGGCGCCGAGGTCTCGCTGCTGCTGCTGGCCGGCGACCAGGTCTATGCCGATGCCAGCGGCGGCTTCTTCGACCCGGTCAACAGCGTGGAGCGGCACGGCAAGCCCTATCAGCATTTCAAGGCCGGACTGATGCGGCATCTGCCGCCCAGCCTGGAGCGCATCGTCCACATGCCCGACGATCACGAGATCCAGGACAACTGGGAGCCGGTCGCCAATCCCGCCGCGCCGGGCGGCCGCGATGCGGGCCCCTTCTTCAAGCGCGCCACCCAGGCCGCCTGGACCCATCGCTGGGACGCCGCGCCAAGCCGGCGTGCGCCGCACGGCCTGTTCTGGCACAGCTTCGACTGGCGCGGCGCGGCCTTCTTCATGGCCGACTCGCGCACCGAGCGCGGGCCGCGCCGGGTCGACCTGCTGGCCGAGGCCCAGCTGCTGGAGCGGCCGCAACGCGAGGCCTTGCGCGCCTGGCTGGCGGCCACGCAAGGCCGGCCGCGCTTTGTGCTCAGCGGTTCGCTGCTGCTGCCGCGCCGGCGCAGCAGTGCCGAGCATCCGGCCAGCGCGCTGCGCTCCGATGCCTGGGACGGCTATCCGGCCACGCTGCACTGGCTGCTCGGCGAGCTGTGGGCGCAGCAGGCCCAGGATGTGGTCTTCCTGTCCGGCGACGAGCATCGCTCGGGCCATGTCTCCGCCCGCATCGAGGCGGTGGCCGACGAGCCGGCGCCGGTGCGGCTGCATTCCATCCACAGCTCCGGGCTCTACACGCCCTGGCCCTTCGCGGTGACCAATCCCGAGGATTTCGCCGCGCCCGAGAGTTTCACCTTCCCCGGCCCCGGGGGCCAGGTCTTGCGCTGCACGGTCAGTGCCTGGGCCGATTTCCCGGGCGACGGCTTTGCGCTGCTGCGCCAGCGCGGGGGGCGGCTGGAGCTGTGGTTCGACCGGGCAGGCCGGCCCTTGCACGAGGCCACCGAGTTGCCGGCCGCCGACGCGCTGTTCGAACTGGCGGGCCTGGCCTAGCGGCCCTATCGCTCAACTTTTTCAGGGATCTCGAGATGGCAAACCAAAAATCTGTGCAAACCCTGCTGGAAGACATCCGGCTTGTCAGCGAAGAGCGCTACCAGATCGTTGAAGCGGTTCGTGGCCTGGTGAGGGCGCAGTGCCGGCCTTTTGCGGAAGAGCTCAAGTACGGTGGCATCCTGTTCTCATCGGGTATTCAGTTCTGTGGCGTCTTTGCCTACCAAGCGCATGTCTCGGTCGAGTTCGGCATGGGCGCGGGCATCGCTGATGCCTTCGGTCATCTGGAAGGCGCGGGCAAGGGGCGTCGGCACATCAAGCTGCGCACCCTGTCCGATATCGAGAGCAAGCGGCTGGCCGACTACCTGCCGCTGGCGCTGGAGGCGGCCAAGCGCGGGGCCTGAGAACCTGTCCGGGAGCAGCAGCATGGGTATTTTTCGCATCGTCCTGATCCTGTTGCTGTCGCTAACCGGCCCTGTGCCGGACGCACAGGCCGAGTCCCTGCGCTGCGAGGGCGCCAGCGCGGCGGAGGGCGACTCCAAGCTCTCGGTGTTGCACAAATGCGGCCGGCCCCTGCTCTCCGATGCCTATTGCGAACCGGTGTACTACGCCGGCACGGCCAATCCGGTGCCGGCGCCGATCGCCGGGGCACTGGTGCCATGCCAGCCGATCGAGGAGTGGTTGTACGACCGGGGGCCGGGCAATCTGATGGCCACGGTCCGTTTCCGGGCCGGCGTCGTCCAGTCGATACGCTACGGGCGGCAGCCGAAGTAGCAAAAGAAAGGTCATCACCGATGCATATCAACGGTGCCTGCCACTGCGGCGCGATCTCCTTCAGCGCCGAGATCGACCCCTCGCGGGTGATGATCTGCCACTGCGCGGACTGCCAGGTCCTGTCCGGCGCGCCGCTGCGTGCCGTGGTGGCCGCGCCCATCGCCAGCTTTGTGCTGCACGGCCAGCCCAGGACCTATGTCAAGCTGGCGCAGAGCGGTAATCGTCGCGCCCAGGTCTTCTGTCCGGAGTGCGGCACGCCGCTCTACGGCAGCGCGCTCGAGAACCCGGCCTCGGTCATCATCCGCCTGGGCTGCGTCGAGCAACGCGCCCAGCTCACGCCCGCCGTGCAGATCTGGCAGCACTCGGCCATGCCCTGGCTCGCCGAGCTGCCCGCCATCCCGGGTTCGCCGGAGAATCAGCTGTCGCTGCCGGCGCAGTCTTGAACGAATATGGGCATCAGAACACCGCACCGATGGCGCCGTCTGTCCGCCTGCCTGCTGCTGGCTCTGCCGGGCTGGCCCCTCGCCGGCCCGGCGAGCTTCGAGGCGGCGCTGAGCGAGCACCTCTCGGCGATCGACCGCCGCGACTGGGCCGCCTTCGAGGCCACGCTCACCACCGCACCGACGCTGAGCTTTGTGCGGCCCAACGGCCGGCTCACGGTCTCGAGCACCGACTTCAGGAAGGCGCTGCGGGCTTGGCTGGCCGACGGCGATTGGCACTGGTCCTACCGCATCGTCAGTTCAAGCGCGAACGCCCACACCGGTGTGGCGGTGCTGGAGGTGGACTACCGCGACAAGGACGCGCAGGGCGCCGAGTACCGGCTGCGCTATCTGCTGAGCCTGGTGTTCAGCAAGGAGGCGGGCGGCTGGAAGCTGGTCCATGATCAGAACACGCTGATACCCCAGTAGGGCGTCGCGGCGACGGCTGTGCGTCCGTCGCCCGTCCGGCGCTGGAAGTGATCATCTACAACCTGGGGCTCTGGGAATCGCGGGCCTTCAGCGAGGAACTGGTGCTGCCGGCGGCCCGTCGCGCATCCGCCGGCGGCGCAAGACCTTGTTCGCCGGGCTTTACACCGGCCCGGCCGTCCCGCACCATCGGGCATCGTTTCGCTGCCGCCAGCCCATGAGCAAGACCCGACCCCTGATGCAGGAGTGCCAATGAGCGCGAACACCGGATCGCTGCGCCAGGCGCTCGTAGCGGACATTCCGGCGCTGTGGCGGGTGCGCTACGCGGTGCGCGAGAACACGCTGGCGCCGGGGCGCATCAGCGACGAGGAGGTGCGCGCCGAGATCGAGGTCACGGGGCGCGGCTGGGTGGTCGAGGACGAAGCCGGTGTGGTGCAGGCTTTCGCGATCGGCAATGCGCAGACCGGCAATATCTGGGCCTTGTTCGTCGCTCCCGAGGCCGAGGGCCGGGGCTATGGCGCACGGCTGCACGAGGCCATGATCGACTGGCTGTGGGCCCAGGGCCTGGACATCCTGTGGCTGACCACCGGGCCGGGCACGCGCGCGCTGGGCTTTTACGAGCGGCGCGGCTGGCGCCAGGTGGGGCGTACCGACACCGGCGAGTTGCGGCTGGAGTTGCAGCGGCCCTGATATCCTCGGCGCCACCCCATCGAGGAGAACCCATCTTGCGCAAGACCCTTGCCCTGATTCTGCTGGCCGCCGCCTCGGTGGCCATGGCCAGCCCCGGCCCTTATGACGAGGCGGCCGACGCCAAGACCGAGATCGCCACGACGCTGGCCGAGGCGCAGCGCGCCAAGCTGCCGGTGCTGGTGGTATTTGGCGCCAACTGGTGCGGCGACTGCAAGGTGCTGGACATGGCGTTCAAGAGTGGCGCTGCTGCAGCGCTGATGGCCCAGAACTTCCGGGTGGTCAAGGTCGATGTGGGCCGTTTCACGAAGAACACCGATATCGCCGAAGCCTATGGCGTGGTGCTGAAAAAGGGCATCCCGGCGGTGGCCCTGCTGTCGTCCGAGGGCAAACCGATCTATGCCACCAAGGCGGGTGAGCTCTCGAATGCGCGCCAGATGGGCGATCAGGCGATCTACGACTTCTTCGCCAAGGTGGCCAAGGGCGGCTGAGGAAAGCGCAAGCGCAGCGCCGCCTCGCGGCCCGGCTGCAGATTGGCCCGCTCCAGCACGCCGCCATAGTGGCGCAGCACCCGTTCATCCATGACCCGAAACCACAGCGGCGGCAGATAGGCCAGCAGCAGCATGGCCGCATAGCCGGAGGGCAGCTGCGGCGCCTGCTCGACATGGCGCAGCGCCTGGTAGCGGCGTGCCGGGTTCGCGTGGTGATCGCTGTGGCGCTGCAGCTGGTAGAGAAAGAGGTTGGACACCCGGTGGCTGGAATTCCACGAGTGCTCGGGCCGGCAGCGTAGCGGCCGGCCATCCGGCCCGGGCGGGCGCAGCAGGCCGTAGTGCTCGATGTAGTTGACGACCTCCAGCAGCGAGGCGCCGTAAAAAGCCTGAACCGCCAGAAAGGCCAGCACGCCCGGACCCAGCCAGATGGCCAGCGCGGCATAGAGCAGCGCCGTCATCGCCCAGGCCTGCAGGCACTCATTGCGCCAATGCCAGACGCTCAGGCCCCGGCCAGCCAGGCGGGCGCGCTCCAGCGCCCAGGCCGAACGCAGGCTGCCCGCCAGCGTGCGTGGCAGAAAAGCCCAGAAGCTCTCGCCCAGGCGCGCGCTGGCCGGGTCTTCGGGCGTGGCGACGCGGTGGTGGTGGCCGCGGTTGTGCTCGATATAGAAATGCCCGTAGGCGACCGGCGCCAGCGCGATGCGCGCCAGCCAGCGCTCCCAGGCCGGATGCTTGTGGCCCAGCTCATGGGCGGTGTTGATCGCGATGCCGTTGATGCCGCCGACGCTGAGGATCAGGCCGATCCAGCCCAACGGTGTCAGCGCCTGGCTCGCGGCGATCCAGGTGCCGTACATCGTCATGCCGTACTGCAGCGGAACGAAGGCCACGACGATGACGCGGTACCAGAGCCGGCGCTCAAGACCCGGCACCGCCGACTCCGGCGGGCTGCTACGATCGGGGCCCAGCAGCGCGTCCAGCAAGGGAATCAGCCCATACATCACGGCCGGCGAGAGCCACAGCCAGAAGACCTGGCCGGTCTCGGCAAAGCGCAGCAGGTTCAGCCAGATCAGGCCCGGCAGCGCCGACGACAGCAGCCACCACCAGCGCTTGGAATCGCGCCAGGACGGGGCAGAAGCGGGGTGGGCCGGCATGGCGCGATGCTGCGCCCGCCGGCCCGGCCCGGTCAAGCCGGGATGGGCGGGGGGAGCATTAGCCCTGCAGCGCCTGCCGCAGATACGCCAGCCAGGCCAGGCGCTGGCCGTGGAAGCGGCCGATGTCCAGGCGGCGCATGCGGCCCTCTGCGGTCTGCAGCAGCAGGGTCGGGAAGCCCTGGCCGCCGGATTGCTGCAGCAGCTGGCGCGAGGCCTGCAGATGGGCTTGGGTGGCCGGGCCGGCCTGCCGCTGGTAGGCGGCGTCGAAGGCCGGGCCGTCCAGCCCCAGCTCGATCGCCAGGCTGCGCAGCACGCCGGGCTCGGCGATGCGCCGGCCTTCGACGTAGTGGGCCCGCTGGGCCCGCTCCAGCAGGGCCAGCGCCGCGTGGGCGCCGGCCAGCTCGGTGGCGGCCAGCACGGCGGTGATGGGCGGCTCCGAGTCCAGCATCGCGTCCGGGTCCTTCAGCAGGCCGTCGGTATAGGCGCTGCCGAAGGGCTGGCCGCTGAGCTCGGCGATGCGCCGGTCGTGCGGGCCGACATAGGCGCGCAGCTCGGGCGTCACCGGCCGCCGGGCGGCGCCGGCAAACATGCCGCCGCCATGCAGGCGCAGGCCGGCCAGCTCGCTGGCCGCATGGACCAGGGGCGCGGCGCCATAGCACCAGCCGCACAGCGGGTCGTAGACATAGTGCAGCGTCATGTCAGCCCCTCGCCCGACGAGTGCATCGGGCGATCCCCCGAGGGGATGACGGCCGGCTTGGGAGCGGCCCGGCGCTCGGCCGTGACGTGATCACCATTTCATCTCGCCCTTGTTGACCTTGGCGCCGATGTCCAGCGCCAGCCCCAAGCCGGCCTGCGGATAGGCGGCCTGCATCGTCGTGATCAGCGCGGCGGCGTTGGCGGCCTTGGGCAGCTCGGTCTCGAAGCGCTGCAGATAGTCGCGGGTGTAGCGCAGCACCGAGGCATCCTGCACCGTGCCGGGCAGCATATGGCCGGGCACGACCACGGCCGGCTGCAGCGCCAGCTGCTCGTCGATTTTGGCGACCCAGGCGGCGCGCTCGGCGACGCTCTGGGTGTCGGCCGTCCAGGCATGCAGGCCGCCGAAGCTGTTGACGCCGCCGACCACGGCCTTCAGCGAGGGAATCCAGACATAGCTGCGGTGTGCCAGTGCGTCGGAGAGGCCTCGCACCTCCAGGGTCCGGCCTTCCAGGCTCAGCGTGGTGCCGCTCATCAGCTCGGGGATGACGGGCTGGCGCGGCGCATTGGCGCCCAGGCGCGGACCCCAGACCTTGAGCTTGGTCGGCAGCGAGGCCTCGATCTTCTTCAGCGTCGGTGCGGCGGTGACGATGCGGGCGGCCGGGAATTCCTGCTTCAGCACTTCCAGGCCGAAGTAGTAGTCGGGGTCAGCAGCCGAGACATAGATGGTGGACAGGGTCTTGCCGCTGTCCAGCACGGCGGCGGCGACGCGCAGCGCATCGGCGCGGGTGAAGCCGGCGTCCAGCAGCAGGGCTTCCTTGGCGCCCAGCACCAGCACCGAGTTGACATGGAAGCTGGCCGGGCCGTGGTTGATGACCTTCAGCTCCAGCGGGGCGGGCTCGGTTTGGGCGCCGGCGGTTGCGGCCGACAGGCCCAGGGCGGCGACGAGGCCGAGGTGCTTCAGGAAGGAGGGCAGATGCTTCATGGGGTGTCCTGTGGGGAGCTGTGTTGCGATGGGATCAACTGTATTTGCGCCGAATCAATCGATAAACAGCGTGTCAGTCGATTGTTTGTTGCATGATTCGAGCAAATAGCGAGCAAGCCATGAACGAAATCGAACTCAAATTCCAGGTCCCTGCCGCTCGGCGCGAGGCGCTGCGTCGCTGGGTGGCCGGTGGTGCCACCCCGCCGGCACGGCGCCAGCGCCTGCAGGCGGCCTACTTCGACACGCCGGCCCGCGATCTGGCCCGCGCCGGCCTGGCGCTGCGCCTGCGGCGCGAGGGGCCGCGCTGGGTGCAGACGCTCAAGGGCGCCGGCGCGGACGGCATGACGCGGCTGGAGCACAACGTCGCTCTGAGCGGTCGCGGCGCGGCCCTGCCGGCGCTGGATGCCGCCCGCCATGCCGGCCATCCGGCCGGTGAGCGTCTGCTGGCGCTGCTGGCCGGCTTGCCTGCCGATGCGCTGGTCTGCCTGTTCCGCACCGATATCTGGCGGCTGAAGCGGCCGCTGCGCACGCGGCGCGGTGTCGTCGAGCTGGCCTTCGATGAGGGCTTTCTGATCGCCGATGGGGCTGCCGGCGGCCCGCAGCGCCTGCCGGTCTGCGAGCTGGAGATCGAACTGCTCAGCGGCGCGCCCCAGGCGGTGCTGGAGGTGGCCCAGCGCCACGCCCTGCGCCTGGGCTTGTGGCTGGACCAGCGCACCAAGGCCCAGCGCGGCGATATGCTGGCCCGCGCCGAGGCGATGGCGCCGCCGGTCGGCGCGCGGCCCGTCACGCTGCCGCGCGGCAGCACGCCGGCCCAGGGCCTGCACGCGGTGTTGCTGGCCTGTCTGCAGCAGATCCTGCCGAACGCCAGCCAGCTGGCCGACGGCCTGTTCGCGCCCGAGCATCTGCACCAGCTGCGCGTCGGCCTGCGGCGGCTGCGCAGCGCGCTGGCGCTGTTCAAGGGCCTGGACCCGGCGGCCGATGACGAGACGCTGGCCGAGCTGAGCGCCGCGCTGTTCCGCGGCCTTGGTGCGGCGCGCGACGGCGATGTGCAGCGCGACGGCCCCTGGGCAGCCGAGCTGGCGGCGGCGCTGCGGGCGCACTGGCCGGAGCCGGCGCTCGCGAGTTCAGCGCCCGCCGAAAGTCCGGCCCTGCTGCTGCGTGGTCGCAGCGGCCAGATGCTGCTGCTGACGCTGATGAGCCGGATTGCCGAGCTGGCTGCGGTGGCCGAGCTCGAGGCCAAGGCCAAGCTGAAACCGGCCTTGCGCCGGCGCCTGCAGCGCTGGAGCGAGGTGCTGCGCGCCGATGCCAAGCGTTTTGCTGCGTTGGACGAGCCTCAGCGCCACCGCCTGCGCAAGCGCATCAAGCGCCTGCGCTACGGGCTGGAGTTCAGCGCCGGCCTGTTCGAGCCCGGCGAGTTGAAGCGCTGGTCGCGCGGCCTGGCCGCTGCACAGCAGGCGCTGGGTGAGCTCAACGACCTGGCGCTGGCCTTGCGGCAGGATGGCGGCGACGGCGGTGGCGAAGCCCGCCGTTTCTTCGCGCTGGGCTGGCTGCAGGCCCGCCATGATCAGCGCCTGCGCGAACTCGTGCCGCTGATGCGCAAGCTGGCAAAGCAGGGCTGAGGGCGATGGACCGCTTGCAGGCCATGCAGGTCTTTGTCGAGGTGGTGGACCGCGGCAGCCTGACCGCCGCCGCCGAGGCGCTGGACATCTCGCGGGCCATGGCCTCGCGCCATCTGGAGGCGCTGGAGCAGTGGCTGGGCGCGCGGCTGATGCAGCGCAGCACCCGGCGCCTGAGCCTGACCGATGCCGGGCTGGAGGCGCTGCCGCGCTGCCGCCAGATGGTCGAGCTGGCCGAGGAGGCGCGCGAGGTGGCCGGTGCGCGCCATCAAAGCGTCAGCGGCCGGCTGCGCATCACCGCCAGCATGTCTTTCGCGCAGCAACACCTGGCCCCGGCGGTCGCGGCCTTTTTGCAGCAGCATCCGCAGACGCAGATCGAACTGCTGGCTTCCGAGCATGCGGTCAATCTGGTCGAGGACCGCATCGACCTGGCGCTGCGCATCACCAACCAGCTCGACCCGGCCCTGATCGCGCGGCGCCTGAGCGTTTGCCGCTCGGTGGTCTGCGCCGCGCCGGCCTATCTGGCGCGGCGCGGCACACCAGCGGAGCCGGCCGAGCTGGCCCATCACGATGTCGCCGGCCATGCCCGCTTTGGCAGCGACGAGTGGCGCCTGCAGCGCGGCGCCGAGCGCATCAGCCTGCCGCTGCCGCCGCCGCGCCTGCGCGCCAACGAGGCCATGGTCTTGATGCAGGCGGTGCTGGCCGGCGCCGGCATCGGCCTGCTGCCCACCTATCTGGCCGGCCCGCTGCTGGCCAGCGGCGCGCTGCAGCGCCTGCTGCCCGGCTGGGAGCCGGACGAGCTGGGCATCCATGCGGTCTACACCAGCCGGCGCCACCAGCCGCTGCTGTTGCGGACCTTTGTCGATTTCCTGGCCGGGCAGTTCGATGCCCAGCGGCCTTACTGGGATCAGCCCTGAGGGCTCAGGGCGAGGCGCAGGCCTCGATCGGCGCCGAGGCCTGCTGTGCCGTGTAGAGCTCGGTGTAGTGGCGGTGCAGCTGGGTCAGCAGGGTCTTGTAGTCTGGGCGTTGCAGGAAGGCCTGCACCTTGGGCAACGCGGCCAGATGGGGCGAACGCTTGGACATCTGGATGAACAACTCGCCCACCAGCACCGCCTGCGGCAGGGCCTGGATCTTGTGCTGGCAGCCCAGCACCGACAGCGTCAGCAGGCCGAGCTCGCGCCCGGTGGCCACCGCGTCCAGCCGCCCGGCCAGCAGCTTGCGCATATTCAGCGCTTCGCTGAGCGCGCGGTCGAGCTGGGTGTGCTGCAGCAGGAAGGCGTCGAACTCGGCGCCCAGGCTGACGCCGTTCACCATGCCCACGCGCAGGCCTTGCAGGTCCTGCCAGCGCTCGAATTTCAGCGGGCTGCCGCGCGGCACGAAGACGGCCGCCTCGTTGCGGCCCATCGCGGGCTCGACGATGACCGAGGTCTCGCGCCGCTTGGGGTTGTCGAAGGCGCAGATATTGACGTCGACATCGCCGCGCTCGACCAGGGCCTGGCAGCGCGCCCAGGGGCCGACATGGTCCAGCTTCAGTGTCAGCCCGGCGGCCGCGAAGGCGCGGCGCGCCACGTCGGCGCAGGTGCCGATGATCTGGCCCTGATGCTCCCAATTCCAGGGCGGATAGGCATGATGACCGCAGCCGCTGAGGGTATGGGCCGCCGCTGCCGTCAGCATCAGCGGCAGACCGAGAAGCAGGGCGATCCGGGGCACAAGCATGGTCGCGAGGACCAGCGCGGGATAGGGTACTGGCCGGGGCTGAGGATAGCGCAGCGTTTTGCGCTTGTGTGGCGGCTAGGAGGCCTTGGTGTCTCCGGGACCGTGGCTCGCTTGGATGCTGAATTCATGCCGCAATACGCTCGGCAGCAGGCCGGTCAGTTTCGCATCGCCATAGCAGCGCAGCACCTGCGAGATCACCACCTGGTAGCCGGCCAGCCACTGCGCCTGCGCGGCCTTGGCCTCCAGATGGCTGGGGTGCTGCATCAGCTGCTGCAAGGCCTCCAGCGATTCCCAGTAGTAGACATTGGAAACCAGGCCGGTGTCGGCATTGCTCCAGCTCTCCTCGCCCAGATAGCCGGGGATGGTCTTGGCATGGGCTGCGATCTGCTGGTCCAGGCGATGGAAGGCCTCGTCGAACTGCTGGGTCGCGAAGATGAAGGTGGAGGAGTACATCGAGGTGCTGCGCCGCCGGTCGTGGAGGAAAGGAGCGCGATTATGTGGCTTGCGGGCCGTTCTCAGGGCAGGCGGTAGCTCAGCTCGTAGTGGTGGACGCTGCCTTCAATGCGCAGCCGCAGCTCGCCACTGATGCCGGCCAGCTCGCCCAGGCCCGAACCGGGCACGATGACGATGCGCAGGTCCTGCCGCTCACCGCTCATCAGGCCCAGATGGGCCAACGCGAAACTGCCGGCGCGGCCTTCCAGCGTGCCGCTGAAGGACTCCAGCGCGGTATAGGCAGCTTCCCCGGCCTGCGGCTGGCCGGCCGCCAGCATCTCGCCCAGCGCCTGGCCCTGCAGCCCGCCCTCATACTGCTTGTCCAGCGAGCGGCGCGACAAGGGTGCCGCGCCCGGCGGCGCGCTCATCGCTTCGGGCGGGGCGATCTTGACCTTGAATTGGCCGAGGGCGAGTTGCTGCGGGGCGGTGGCTGGGTTCATCGGGTGGCTCCAGGGACGGGTGTGTTGAAGGCAGGGCCTGGCGACGATTGTGCAGGTCGGCGGATTCAGTCGAGGTAGCGGGCCCAGAGCTGATTGCTGAACTTGCCGTCGGGGTCGACCTCGCGCTTGACGCGGCGCAACTCGCTGGCCTCCGGGTACGCGCGCTCGAACTGCGCTCTCGTCGCGTGCGGTTGATAGGGCAGGTAGTAGCGGCCTTCATGAGCCAGCGCAAGATCGATCAGCTCGCGCGTCCAGCGGCCTACTTCCGCCAGCGCCCGCGCATGGCTGCGCTGCTTGAAGTACAGCACGAAGGAGAACACCTCTTCCTTGGCCCAGGGCAGGCAGGAGAGGGTATCGGCTGGTGAGTGTCGTATCGAGACATTCAGCGCGACCACTTTGTTGCGGCGCAGCGCCTGGCCCAGGCCGCGCGCGAAGGCGATGAAATGGCGCTTGGGGATGAAGAATTCCTGCAGCACATAAGTCGAGATGCGTCGGGTTCGTGGCTCCAGCGTGGCGACGTCAAGGCTGGCTTCGTGGTTGAGCCATTTGACCGCCGGCCGGCTGACCAGCAAGGGGTGAACCAGCGATGTGCGCAGCTGCTCGCCAGCCGGCAGCTCGGTCATGGCCCAGATCAGGTTCTGCTCCAAGCCATGCCGGCCGTCGCGGGGAACCAGGCGTGCCGCTTCGGTCAGGGCCTTGTCGCTGCGGCGCCAGGTCACGCTGACAGGCGCGTCGAAGTGCGGCGGCAGCAGGTCGGCGTTGTGCATCAGGCTGTCGGGGCGCGCCAGCACATCGCGCTCGAAATGGCTGAGATAGTCGTCCAGCGCGACATCCCGCACCAAGCGTTCGATGCGGGTGTTGTCGGCCAGTTCGAGCTCGATCTCGGTGATCACCCCCACCGCGCCATAGCCGCCGATCGCAGCTCGGAACAGCGCCGCATGCTGCTCACGGCTAGTCTCCAGCACCGAACCGTCGGCCAGCACCAGCTGCAGCGCCCGCACCGTGTTGCCGACCGACCCGTGGCCGATGTAGCGACCATGGGCATTGACCGACACCGCACCACCGACGCTGAAATTGGAGAAGCTTTGCATGGTCTTCACGGCCAGATCCAAGGGGTCCAGCAGGTCCTGAAGATCACGCCACGTCATGCCGGCCTGCATCCGAGCGCGCCGTTCGGCTGCGTTCAACCACACCAGTTGCTTCATGGCCCGCATATCGAGATGCAGGCCGCCGCCGATGGCGATCTGGCCGCCCATGCTGTAGCGAGCCCCGCCGACCGCGATGCGGCCCGGCCAGGCCTGTATTGCGCGGGCGACCTCGGCGGTGGTTTGCGGACGTTCGATACGGGCCACCGCCACTCCGTAGAGGCCGGTGATGTTGTGGACCATCAGGCCGGGTGTGCAGTACGCCCGCTGCGGAGCCAGGGCCAGCAGGCCCGCCGCAGCCATCGCTTGCACCAGCCTGCGGCGCTGCATCTCAGGCGCCCTGCGGCGCTGCCGGCAATGCCGGCGCCTGCGGCTGCAGCATGCCGGCCAGGCTTTGCGCCATGCCGGTGATGCCCTCGTTGTTGAGCCCGGCGTCCTTCATCACCGCGTCGACGATGGGCTTGGCGATCTGGTACTGCAGGGCCGAGTTCATCACCTGCTCGGGGAAGGTGGCGCCGCCGGCGCTGCCGGCCTCGTTGGCCGCGCCCGCCTGCCCGCCGTTCGTGCCCCCGTTCATGCCATTGACCTGGAAGATCCGGATCGAGTCGATCTTCTCCATCGGGCGCACCGCCTGCTCGATCACCGCCGGCAGCTGCTGCAGCAAGAGGGTACGCACCTGCAGATCGATCTGCGCGGCCGACAAGGTGTTCAGTGCCTCGTTGATCGCGCGGCGGCCCTCGGCCTCGGCGATGGCGGCGGCCTGCTTGGCCTTGGCCTCGATGGTGATGGCCTCGGCGCGGTCCAGCGCGGCCTCCTTCTCGGCCGAGGCCGAGACCTTGACCGCGATGGCCAGCTGTTCGGCTTCCTTGCTGGCCTCGATCAGCTGGATGCTGCGCTCGCGCTCGGCCACCGCGACCTGGCGGGCGGTGTTGACGCCTTCCTCGGCCTTGACCGCGTCGGCGCGCGCCTGGTTGGCCAGCGCATCGGCGACCGACTGCTCCTTGCTCTTGTTGGCAATGGCGATCTGCATGTCCTGGCGCGCGATCTCGACCTGCTTTTTCTGCTCGGCGCGCTGCATCTCCGTCTTGCGCTCCAGCTCGATCTCGCGGGTTTGCACGACCAGGTTCTTGTCGATCTCGGCGCTCTTGATCTCGCGCTCGGCCTCGATCTTCTTCTGGCCCACCTGGCGCTCGGCCTCGATCTTCGCGGCCTCGGCCTCGCGGCTGCGCTCGGCCTGCTGGGTGGCGATCTGGGCGGCCTGCTCGGCGCGCGCGGTCTCGACCTGACGCTGCTGGGCCAGCGTCGCGAACTCCTGCTCCTGCTCGATCGTCAGCTTCTGGCGCTGGGCGTCGAGGTTCTTGGCGCGCACCTGCATCTCGGTTTCCTGCTCGACATCGTTGCGCTGCTTGCGGCGCGCCTCGGTCTGCTCGGTCAGCCGGGTCAGGCCCTCGGCATCGAAGGCATTGTTGGGGTTGAAGAACTGCTTGTCGGTCTGGTCCAGGCTGGTCAGCGAAACCGATTCCAGCTCCAGGCCGTTCTTCTCCAGGTCCTCGGCCACCGCGTTCTGCACCGCCTGCACGAAGTCGCGGCGCTTGTCCTGCAGCTCCTGGATGGTCATCGTCGCGGCGGTGGCGCGCAGCGCGTCGACGAACTTGTCCTCGACCAGGCTTTTCAGCGCCTCGGGCGCCAGGGTACGGGTGCCCAGGGTCTGGGCTGCGGTGCTGACGGCCTCGGCGGTCTGCTGCACGCGCACGAAGAAGGCGGCCGTCACATCCACACGCATGCGGTCCTTGGTGATCAGGCTCTCGCGCTCGCGCCGCATCACCTCCAGCTTGAGCGTGTTCATGTTCACCAGCACGCGCTCATGGAAGACCGGCAGCACGATGGCGCCGCCGTCCATGATGACCTTCTGCCCGCCCAGGCCGGTGCGCACAAAGGCGGTCTCCTTGGTGGAGCGCTTGTACAGGCGCGCAAACACGATGCCTATGGTCAGCAGACCCAGCAGCGCGACGCCGGCGATCATGCTCATCTCGATCAGGTTGTCCATCTTCTTTCCCTTCCTCCTTGAATGAATGCGTTCGTGTTCAGCGCTCGACCAGGCCCGGATGCGGGTTGCGTATCACCCGGTAGATCGCGCCGCTCTTGCTGACCAGCAGCACCTGGGCGCCTTCCTCGAAGACCTCGTCGGCCAGATCGGGCTCGACCAGCAGATAGTGGTTGCGGCCATGCTCGTCGCGCACCCGGGCCTGCGCCGCCAGGCCCTGGCGGGCATGGCCGGCATAGACGGTGCCGACGCGTCCCAGCAGGGTCTGCGCGCTGACCGCCGTGCTCTCGTCGCGCGGGATGATGTGGGCCACCAGCGCACCCAGGCCGCGCACCGTCGCCAGGCCGGCCGGCACGGCGGCCAGCCCGGCGAGCCAGGCCGGCAGGTAATGGCCGAGCAGGCCGCGGCAGACCAGCTGCAGGCTGTAGCCGAACAGGGCGTAGCCGGTCAGGAACAGCAGCAGCAAGACCAGCGACGGCACCCGGCCCAGATGCAGCCAGCCCAGCACCCGGTCCAGCGCGCTCTCGTGGCCGGCCTCGGGCAGCCAGTCGTCCAGCCAGTTGCTGGGGCTCAGCGACATCATCATGCCCAGGCCTTCGAGCAGGGCGATACCGACGATCAGCGCGAAGGCAATACCGAAGGGCAGGTTCTCGGGCGTCGTGAACAGGCTCATGACGCTCAGCTGCCTTGCTTGAGCTGGGCCAGGCGGGCCTCGATCTGGGTCTGGCGCACCAGGTCCTCCAGCGACTGCAGCTGGCCGGCCTGTTCCAGCTGCAGCGCGCGGGCCGGGCCGGCGAGGCCGGTCTGGCGCTCGTAGACGCGATCGAAGGCGCCGGTGGCGCCGGCGATGCGGGCCTCGATAGCGCCGGCGGGCTTGTTGACGCCGGCCGCTGTCGCAGCGCTGCTGCCGGCACGGCTCTGGCGGAACTGGCTCAGCGCCGCCTCCATCTCGCGCCGCTTGGCGAGCAGCGCATCGACATAGCCGCGATGCTCGCCCTCCTGGCGCGCCAGCTCGGCCAGACTGGCCTCCAGCAGCGGCAGCTGGGTCTCGATATCGAGCTGGCGGCCGACGGCGGCGCGCGCCAGTTCCTCGCGCTGCTGGCCCAGTGCCAGTTCGATCTGACCCCTCAGCGCCTCATGCTGCTTGTTCAGCTCGGCATGGCGCTGCTGGGCCAGGTGGCGGTTGGCGGCATGCACCCCCAGCTCGTGGCGCACCTCGTCGACCACGCCGTCGAGCTCACGCAGCGCCTGTTCCATCATCGCCTCGGGCGCGCGGTCCTCCAGGCGGTCGAGCAGGGCATGCACGCCGCCGGCCATCACGCGACCGACGCGGTTCTTCAGAGTCTCAGCCATGGTGTTGGGCTCCTTTCAAGAGAGTGATGGCCTGGGCCAGTTGCAAGGTGGTGGGCAGATGCTTGTGCACCACCTGGGGATCAAAGGCGCTGGCCTCGGCCGTGGTGGCCTGGCGCAGCAGGGATTCGGTCAGCGCGAAGCTGCGGCGCAGCAGCGCGTCCTCCAGCTGGGCCGCCGCGGCCGGGCTGTCCGGTTGGGCGCTGATCAAGAGGGCTATCGTGTGGCAGCTGTGGTCCAGCACCTGCTGCAGCACCTCGGAATGCCGGCCCTCGGCCAGTTCCAGCCGCGCCAGCGAGTCGCGCAGCCGCGCCACCAGATCGCGGCACCAGGACAGCGCGGCGACGTGATCGAAGGCGCCGTCATGCTGGCGCTTGAGCTGGCCCAGCAGCACGCGCAGCTTGTCGCTGTTGGTGGTGGCGCCATCCACATGCAGCTGGGCCAGCCACAGATACAGATCGCTGGGAATCCGGGCCGACAGCGGCTCCATGCTGGTGCTGGTACTCATGACCGGACCTTGGTGGTTGATGCGTTGAAATCAAATGTATTCGTTTGAATTCGCTGCATCCATCACCCCGAAGGGGGGGCGCGGAGCATGAACACGCAGCCGGGAGAGGCGAGGGCGGCGGGGGAGTACCGCCATTCATGTCCCCTGCCTGCGGCCTGCTCCTCGACTTCGCCGCGCCACTCGCCAACCCGTCAGCGACGTGCGTCGCGGTTTGCAACGGAAACGGCCCGCAAACAATCAGGATCTCGGGTGGGCTGGGAGGCCCCTGACGCGCCAATCAAGCAACGTGCCAGGTCATGCTGTCATGAAGAGTGTTGCAATCAACAACCAAAGGGTGTGGATCAATGGCCTTGATCAAAGTTCGCAGCTTGAGGATCAACTTGTCGGGCTCGATCGCACGGGGTCGAAGTCTCGAGGCTTTCGCTGGTTGCTCCAAATGGCAAACGACCCGAACCCGTGCGGCGCGCACCAGGCTTCGGGCACATTTCCGCTCGGTGCTGTCGTTGGCATGCCAGCTGGCGCTCAGCAGCCCTGCCAAAGTGTCCCGAACCTTGAGGGCGATTTCATCTGGAAGGTCCATCGACTTGGTTCGAGGATGCTGCCTGAAGTCTTTCACCTCGATCAACCAAGCTGTTTTCTGCCCCTTATCCAGATGGACAAGATCAACGGCCTTGCTGCCCCCGCAAGTGGCTTGAAACTGATTGCGGTAGTGAGCCCACTCGTCATACTTGCTCGCGCATGCGTCCGGAGCAAACGTGAACGTCAGTGCGCCCTCGGTCCAAACGGATTGGAGGACCGGCATCAGACTTCCTCCGTCCCGATAAACCGATCTGCCTGATGCAGCTCTTCATCCAGCAGCGTCAATGTCTGGAGATCATCAATGCGAGCACCCTGCTCCAGCAAGACTCCATCTGGAGTGTTTTTCAGGGCGAAGTAACGACTCTTCACGTTACGGAAAGTCTCCTCTTCTGCAAGCATTTCCAGTTCGCGTAGAAGGAACAGTGAATGCGTGGCGATGAAAACCTGAATGCCACGCTTGGACAACTCGACGATGCTCCGGGCAACCGTCTTGATCAATCTGGGATTCAGATTTGTCTCTGGTTCGTCCCAGATCAGATAGCCCTGTTCAAGCAAGACACCGGTGCTTATCAACCGGGCAAGCATGGCAATCTTGCGCAGACCCTCGGCCACCAGTGGCATTTCCATGCGTCCTTCACCAGGCACCTGCAGGTAAAAGCGCCCGGTCGGGCCATCAACGACAACTTTGCCGTTGATTGCGGCTTCGAGTGGCTCCAGCAAGGCAGCGACGGTCTTCTCACGAGGCCCTTTGATCGACGGGGCTCCAAGAAGTGAAACTGTATCGCGCCAAGCCTCTTCGAATTCGACGTGGTAGTTTTCGTAAAGAGGAACAAACCACGGACAAAGCGTTACCAGCTCGCGCGTAGGCAGGTAGACCGGCGGCAATGCCAGCGGCGCAGTCGGCACGCTGGAAACATCGACTTGAGACTTGGCATTGGTCGCAAAGCCAATGGCACAGCTTTGCGCCGCATTGGTCATCGTCAACTCGAGTTCGCACCGGTCGCGCCCTTGCTTGCGCTTGACCAGTCGGCCCAGCGCCTCCGGCCGCATGACCGCCATGAGCTTGTCGGCGTAAGCCTTCTCCAGAGCCGTCTTGGTCAACTCAACGTTCTTGCCCGACTGAACCTTGAGTAAAGAATAGATTGCCTTGAGGACATGGGATTTTCCAAGCCCGTTCTCACCAATGACAACATTCAAGCCCGGGGCGAAAGTCCAGCTTGCGTTGGGCGTCGTTGTGAAATTCCGAAATCGAGCGTTCTTTAGCATGGCCTAGCCTGTGATTGTTCGATGCCGTGCTGGCGACACAACATCAGATCAAATTTCTTGCGCTGAATGTAAGGCATCGCATTCCGCGCACCTGCCTGGTGAGCGACAAAAAAGCGGCCTCTTGGGCCGCTCGGTCAAGCAAAGAGAGAGACTGTGCTGGTCTACTTGAAGTCGCCCGCAAACACGATCTGGAAGTCTTCCAGCTTGAAGTACTTGCGCAGCGCCGCGTTGACCTGCTCCAGGCTCAGCGCGGCGATCGCATCGTCGACCTGCTGGCTCTTGGCCATGGTGCGGCCCAGATAGAGGTTGCCGGCCAGTGCGCGGCTCAGGCCGGGGTCCTGGGCGCGGCCCAGGCGGCGCTGCGAGAGCATGGCTTTCTTGGCGCTCTCGAGTTCGGCAGCGCTGAAGCCGTCCTTCAGCGCGCGTGCCACTTCCTCGCGCAGCGCGGTCTCGACCTTGGCGCGGTTGCTCGGCGCGAAGATGGCGCCGATATTCCAGGGCGAGTTCAGGTCGATCTGGCTCCAGGCCAGGAAGGACCAGACGCCGTAGCTCAGGCCGTCCTTCTCGCGGATGCGGGTCCACAGCCGCGAATCCTGGCCGCCGCCGAACAGGTAGTTGGCCACCGAGACCGCCGCGTAGTCGGTGTGGTCATCGTTCAGCGCCAGCGGCATGCGGGCGGCCAGCACGGCGTTCTGCTTGTCGGGCGTGGCCAGCAGCTGCTGCTTGCCCGGCGCGCCGGCACTGGGCGTCGCGATGCGCTGGTAGGGCGCGGCGGCCTTCCAGTCGCCCAGGGCCTTGTCGAGCGCCGTCTTCAGCGCTGCGGCATCGAAGTCGCCGACCGCGCTGAACTGGGCCTGGGCCGCACCGTAAAAGCGCTGGTGAAACGCGCGCAACTGCTCGATCTTGACGGCCTTGGTGTCGGCCTCGATCTCGTCAAAGCTGCGGCTGTGGCGTACATCGCCGCGCGGATAGGGGTTGATGGCCAGCGCCAGCGCGTTCTCGGCCACCGCCTCGGGCTCGGCGCGCTGCGCCTGCAGGCCTGACAGGGCCTGGGCGCGCACCTCTTCCAGCGCCTCGGGGGCCAGCGCCGGGCGGCGCAGCATCTCGGCGATCAGCGTGGCGGCCTCGACCGCATGCTCGCGCTTGGTGACCCAGGCGATGCTGACCGAATCGGCCGCAGGCATCACGCGCAGCTCCACCTTCAGTGCATCGAGCCGGTCGCGCAGCTGCTGGCGGCTCAGCGTCTGCGTGCCTTTGTCGAGCAGCGCGCCGGTGGCCTCGGCCACCGGGCGCAGGCCCTTCAGGCTGTCGGCGTCGCCCCAGCGCAGCGTGATGCTGGCATTGACCGCGCCGCCGCGCGTAGGCTTGGGCAGCAGGGCCAGCTTCATGCCGTTGGCCAGCTGATGGGTCTGGGTCAGCTTGTCGATATTGGCCGGGCTGGCGTCGAAGGCGGCCACGGCGGCTTCGGCGGCGGCCGGCTTGAAGGCCTTCATCTCGGCGGCCACATCGACCTTGGCCGGGGCCGGCGCGCGCAGCGGCTTGTCGGTCGGGATGTAGTGGGCCAGCGTGCGGTTGGCCTGGAGCAGGCGTTCGTTGGCGACCCGCTGCACATCGGCCAGCTGGGCGGCCTTGACGCGGTCGCGCAGCAGGAAGAACAGGCGCCAGTCACCCTGGCTGATGGTCTCGGACAAGGCGGTGCCGACCTGCTCGGGATCGGCGAACTGCTGCTCCCAGCGGTTCAGCCAGCGCTGCTGGGCGCGCTTGAGTTCGTCGGCGCTGATCGGTGTCTTGGCCAGGCCTTCGACGACGCTCAGCATCTCGCGGCTGAGCGCATCGAGATCGGCGCCCGGGGCCAGATCGGCGCCAATCATCGTGAAGCCCGGCTCGGCCAGCGGCGCGCTGAAGGCACTGACCGAGGCGGCGGTCTTGCTGGTCTCGACCAGCTGCTTGTGCAGGCGGCCGGCCGGCGGCTCGGTCAGGATCAGGTTCAGCAGCTCGACGGCCGCATAGTCCGGGTGCGGGCCGGGCGGCACATGGTAGGCCACGTTGGCGCTGGCCACGCCGCCGTTGCGGCGCACCGTCACCATGCGCTCGCCGTCCTGCACCGGGTCCAGGGTGTAGAGCTTGGGCAGCTGGCGCTTGGGCGCGGGGATCCTGCCGAAGCTGGCCTGCACCCAGGCCAGCACCTGGGCCGGCTCGAACTTGCCGGAGACGATCAGCGTGGCGTTGTCCGGCTGGTAGTAGGTGCGGTAGAAGCCCTGCAGGCGCGGGATGTCGACGTTCTCGATATCGGCGCGCGCGCCTATCGTGCTCTTGCCGTAGTTGTGCCAGCTGTACATCGCGCCCATCAGACGCTCGTAGACGATGTAGCCGGGGTTGTTCTCGCCCATCTCCATCTCGTTGCGCACCACGGTCATCTCGGTGTCGAGGTCCTTGCGGGCGATGAAGCTGTTGACCATCGCATCGGCCTGCCAGTCCAGATACCACTTCAGGTTGTCGTTGTTGGCGGCGAAGCTGGCGAAGTAGTTGGTGCGGTCCAGCCAGGTCGAGCCATTGGCGCGCAGGCCCCGCTTGCTGAACTCGGCCCAGGGCGCGCGGTTCTTCGGCGTGCCCTTGAAGATCAGATGCTCCAGCAGATGGGCCATGCCGGTCTCGCCATAGTTCTCATGCTTGGAGCCGACCCGGTAGGTCATATTGACCGTGGTGCTGGGCTTGGAGTTGTCCGGCGCCAGCAGCAGCTGCATGCCGTTGGCCAGCCGGTACTCGGCAATGCCTTCGACCGTGGTGACGGCCGCGAGCGGCTTGGTCGCGGCCTGGGCGCCGGCCGTGCCGAAACAAAGAGCCAGGCACAGCGCCAGACCGAGGGGGCGAACAAGAGTCATGGTGACAAATCCGGTGGATGCAGTTTTGGCGGGACAGAGGGTAGCAGCCCGAGGCGGGGGTGCCAGAAGTATGGGTGGCCTCAGGCGAGCGCGTCGGCTCGCCGCCGCGCCCATTGCGGCAGGTCCACGCCCTTGACGATCAGCCACAGCGCCAGCGCCAGCTCGCCGATGAAGGCCGGCAGCAGGATGGCGGGAAACAGCGCCGCCGCAAGCTTGGGGGCCAGCAGCAGCGCGAAGCTGTTGAGCAGATAGCTGAGGCCCGCGAGCAGCAGCAAGAGCCCCAAAGGCCTGGGCAGGAAGCCGCTGCGGGCGATCAGCCAGCCGCGCAACAGGCAGGCGATGCCGAAGAAGATCAGGCCGATGCCGAAACCGTAGGCATGCAGATTGATCGCCAGCCTTGTCAGGGCCTGCAACTGCGCGGCGCTGAAGGCCTGGCCACTACCCTCCAGCAGCAGAATCGGCAGCAGCAGATTGAGCTTGTTGGCGGCCAGCACGGCGGTCTGGACCAGGTTGAACCAGGTCGCCAGCAGCGCCAGGCGCCGGCTGACCGGCCGCAGCAGGTAGTAGAGCGCCAGGATCACCGGCAGATCGAGCACATGCATCAGCAGATCGCCGGCGATGCCGGCCCGCCACAGCAGCGGCTCGGCGGCGATGCGTGCCGCGGTGGCCGCCGCATCGCCGGCCACGACCAGGCTGCCGCGCACCACCGCCTCACCGAATAGCCCGAGGGCGATGATGGCCAGATACAGCAGGCCGGTGATGCGCAGACAAAGCTGCGGCGAGCGTTCGAGGGATGGGGTCATGGGCAGATTCTGCAGTCTCCGAGCCCGGCCGCAGGGCCTGCGCCCGCTACCACGTCATGGCCCAATCGATGCTCACATGGGGCCGGAGCTGCAGTTCGCAGAACTTGACCTGCAGGTCGTTATAGCCGACGCGCAGCAGTTCCCGGGTCGACGTGGTTTCGATCCGCCAGTCGACGGCCAGCACCGATTGAACCCGCAGACGGCGCACATCACCCTGCCACCACTCGAACGAGAACTCGGCCTCGTCAGGCGCCAGGGTCGCGATGATGCGGTCCTGGCCGCGTGTGGTCTCGAAGCGGACGCCGTAGTACCAGCCCTCGGGATGTACCCAATCGGGCTCGGTCTCGAAGAAGACCACGTAGTCGAGCAACTCGGGTCGGGCGGGGTGGCTATCCATGATCAGGGTTCAACAGTCGATCTGTGGGTCGTGTTCGATGGCGTCCGTTGGCGGGGTCCTGGCAGGATTGACGAGCCCGTCAAGTGCCGAGCGTGGCCATCCGGGCGATGAACCAGATGGCGGCCGACGTGACCAGGGTCGAGATGACCGCCACGACAGCCGAGTGTGCAAACGTGAGCCCCAAAGCCATCCGGAATCCGAGCACATAAGCACCGTACTGCAGCGCCAGCAACATCAGGCCGCTGCCGCTGTTGAGCAGTTCCCGGGGAGCGCCGACCATGAAGCTGAAGGCTGTGAATGCCGCGATGGCGGTAAAGAACAAGGACAGGACAATCGCCTTGAATGCTTCGGTCAGCGACACGCTGACCCTCGACACTGCCGAGCTCGTGGCCTGAACGGCCATCGATGCCAAAAGCAGGGACCCGGAAAAAACCAAGGCGCCCTTGAGTGGCGCCACCACGAACAAAGCCAGAAAGAAGAGAACGACCAAGAGGTACGCCATATGCCCGCTTCGGTGCTTGCCGCAAGGCAAGGTTGATCAGGGCGGCATTTTAGGGTGATCTCTGCTGGCTTCGACTCCCACCAAAGAGGGTCAACCGTCCGATCCGCCGGCTCGCTGGGTATCCGCCGCCGCGATCACCAGCAAGGCCACCATCAGGCACAGGCTGTACTCGACCCCGCCCGTGCCATGCTCGCCAACAAACCAGCCGAAGTGGCGGTGGATCAGCACAATGCCCACGGCCGCGATCACGAACAGGCCAGTCGCGGCCCAACGCACCTGGCGGCCCAGCGCCATCAGGCTGCCGGCGATCAGCTCGTACAGCGTGATCGTCCAGACCCAGGCGAGGCCGTTGGCAAAGCCGCTGCGCTCCATGAAACCGGCGAACTGGGGCAGGCTGCCGCTGACGATGCGCACCGTGGCATGGGCCATGAAAAAGATCGCGACCGCCACGCGCAGCAAGACCAGGGCCTGAGGCAAAGTCACGAAGGGGTAGCTGGGCATGTTTATTCACAGCCTTACTAGGTCGTTGGCGAGCTCGCTGAGTCTGCGGCGCCGCCGGGCGCATGCCTACCCTACCGTGGTAGGGTGTTGCGAGCGCTCGGAAAGAACGCCAATCCATCCACCGGGCGATGATCGAGGCAAGGGGAACTATGGCGGGCGAGGGCATGAGTTGGGCGCCGGATGGGCAGTACTACGCGCTGGTGGTCGATGACCACCCGCTGGTCGCGCGCGGCATTGCCGAGTACCTGCAGACGCACTGCGGGTTCGAATTGGTCCGGCTGGCCGCCGACGGTGCCGAGTGCCTGCGCTGTGTCCAGACCCAAGGCTCGCCGGCACTGGCCGTTGTCGACTTCTGGTTGCCGGACGGGGCGGCCCTGTCGCTGTTGCGCGAGCTGCTGCAGCAATGCCCGTCGACCCGGCTGCTGGTGCTCAGCGGCGACGAGGACTTCGGCGTCCAGATCAAGGTGAGGGAGGCCGGCGCGCAGGGCTTCTTGTGCAAGCACGAGCCGCCCGAAGTCTTTGCCCGGGCGGTCGCGAGCCTGCTGGCAGGCGCCGATTGGTTCCCGCACTCGCGCGAGCTCACGCTGCCGCAGGCGCCGCGCCGCGAGCTACCGGTCCGGGCGCGCGACCTGGGTCTGACCGAGCGCCAGGGTCAGGTCTTGAGCATGATGCTGCGCGGCCTGCCGAACAAGCACATTGCGCGCGCGCTGGCGCTGTCGGAACAGACGGTCAAGGAACATGTGACCAGCATCCTGGGCCGGCTCGGGGTGGCCAATCGCATGGAAGCGATCAAGCGCTTGCAGGGCCGGCGCATCGAGGCATGAACGAATGAGCCAGGGTGTGTGGGTCCGCTTGCGGCGCTGGTTTCCCAAGCCCATGACGGGGGAGGTCCTGGGCATGCGTGGCGAGGTGCGCATGCTGGAGCTGATCCAGCACCGACTGGTGCTCAGTGTCTGTGCGCTGCCGCTGATCGGCGTACCGCTGACCCTGTGGTTCCAGGGCCTGGGGCGCGACCCGCGCGGCATGCTGGTCTGGACCCTGGTGTATGCGGTGGCCGCTCTCGTGTTGCTGCTGCAAAGACGACTGTTCCGTCGCGATGTGGCGGCCACCGATGCGCAGGATGTGCAATGGCTGGCTCTCTGGCAGCCCATCGTGCGAGGCATGAGCCTCGCGCATGGCGTGGGGCTGGCCTCGCTGGGCCTGATCGTGCTGCTGACGCCGGGACACCAGGTCTTCGACTTTGTCCTGCTGCTGCACATCGGCCTGGCGGCGGTGATCGTCGGCAATGCCGCGTTCGAGCTGCCTGCTGTGGGAATCTTTCTGCGCCTGTATGCCTTCGGTTGGGGCGTTGCGACGGCGCTGTCGGTCCTGGTGTGGGCCTACTGGCCCTCGCTGATGCCGAACGGCGAGAGCGGGCCGCCCAGCCCGGCCGACGCCTCGGGGCCCTGGCCGGTCATTGTGCCCTTGTCGCTGCTGCTGCTGGTGGCCCTCTACCGGCGCGCGGTGATTGCCCACAATTTCTTTGTCCAGCAGGTGCAACTGGAGGAGCGCAGCCTGGGCCTGGCCCAGGACTATCAGCGCGCCACCGAGAGGGCCGAGCAGGCGTTGCGCGTCAAGAATCAGTTCCTCAGCACCGCCAGCCACGACCTGCGCCAGCCGGCCCATGCGATGGGCTTCCTGATCGAATCGATCGCGCACCGCAACCGTGATCCCGCGCTGGTGCCGGCGCTGGATGATCTGCGGCGCAGCGTGCGCTCGATGAATCTGATGTTCAATGCGCTGCTCGACCTCTCCCGGATCGAAGGCGACGGTGTCGCGGTCCGCCGGGTGCCGGTGGCCCTCGACACGCTGATGCAGGAAGTGGCCACCTTGTTCAGCGCGGAGGCGCGCAGCCGCGGGCTGCGTCTGCGCGTGCGCCCCGGCGGCGCTGCCGTGGTGCTGGCCGATCCGGTGCTGTTGCGGCAATCGCTGGTGAACCTGACTCACAACGCGCTGCGCTACACCTCGCGCGGCGGTGTGCTGCTGGCCGCGCGGCGGCGTGCTGCTCACTGGCGGCTGGAGGTCTGGGACAGCGGCATGGGCATCGCCAACGAGGACATGACGCAGATCTACGCGCCCTTCTATCGTCACCAGAGTGCGCGCAGCGTCGATGGCGCGGGTCACGGTCTGGGCCTGGCCGTGGTGTCGCGCTGTGCCGATCTGATGGCCGCTCCTTATGGCCTCGAATCGATCAAGGGGTGTGGCTCGAGATTCTGGCTGTTGCTGCCGGCAGCCAATCTGCACGAATCGGCTCAAGCCGGGCAGGCCGGCATGGCGGTGCCGCTGCAGGCGCTGTCCGGCCGCTGCCTGGTGGTCGACGATGATCCGCAGGTGTCGGCGGCCTGGACCAGCCTGATGCAGGCCTGGGGTGTCGAGGTGCGCAGCGCGGCGTCGGCGGCCGAGGCGGTCGCGCTGCTGGACGCCGGCTTCGAGCCTCAGGCGATTCTCTGCGACCAGCGGTTGCGTGGCGGCGAAAGCGGCGTCGAGGTTCTGAAGCAGCTGTTCTGCCGTTGCCCCGAGGCCAGCGGCGCGATGGTCAGCGGCGAGTTCGTCTCCGAAGCGCTACAGCAGGCTGAGCGCGAAGGCTATCTGGTGTTGCGAAAGCCGCTGGAGGTTGCTCAGCTGCATGCCTTGCTGACGCAGTGGCTGCGTCCCGACAGCACCCTACCGCAGTAGGGTTCCCGGGCATCGCGAGAGTCCGCACACTGGCTGCATCACCACCAGCCGAGTCTATTCCGATGCATGTTTCGAAGCACCTTGCCGTGGCCTGCCGCGCCGCCGCTGCCCTGATCTTTGCAGGCCTTGCCGGCTGTGCCGCCACCATCGACCAGGGCGGGCTGGAGCAAACCACCTCGGCCTCCATCGGCCGGCAGGTCGGCGACTTCTCGATCACCGAGAAGACCGAAGGCACCGGCGGACGCATCGACTACAAGGTGCGGACCAAGGACGGCGCCAATTACAGCTGCCTGATGTACTCGGCCACCGGTTTCCAGAAGGTCATGTCCTTCGGCCAGACCCCGAACTCCAGTGCGATCTGCACGCAGATGGTCAAGGGCAGCACGCCCGCCGCGCCGGCCGCCAGCTGCAATGCGCTGCTGAAGGCGGCGGGCAAGTGCTGAGGGGAGCGGCGAAGCCGGCTTCATCGGCATTGCCCATGTGCTCTTCTTCTATCTGCCGCCCAGCCCCATCGACACTGCCCGGCCGCGCTCGCGCTCTATCAGCTGCTCGAAGTCCCGCGCGCTGCCGCCGCCCGGCAGATTGCTGCTGGCGGCCAGGCGTTGCTGCAGCTCGGGCTCGGCGAGCAGCTCGTTGAGCAGCTCGTTGAGGCGCTGTAGCCGCTGCGGCGGCAGGCCCTGCGGCGCGAAGATGCCGAAGCTGGAGACCAGATTGGCTGTGGGGTAGCCCAGCTCGGCCAGCGTCGGCACCTCGGGCAGCGCGGCCAGGCGCCGCGGCGCGCCGACCGCGATGGCTTTGAGCCGACCCTGGCGCACATACTGCAATTGCTGGGGCGCGACATTCGAGGACAGCATCTCGAACTGGCCGCTCAGCGCGTCATTGAGCTGCTGGCCGCCGCCCTTGTAGGGCACATGGGTGATGTCGACGCCGGCGGCCAGCTTCAGCTGCTCCAGCACCAGATGGCCCGTCGTGGCCTGGCCCGAACTGGCCCAGCGCACGCGGCCCGGCTGGCTGCGCGCCAGGACCAGCAGCTCGGCCAGGCCGTCGGGCTTGAAGCCGGCATGGGCCAGCAGCAATACCGGCGTGTCCATCACCCGCATCACCGGCGCGAAGTCGCGTTGCGCGTCGTAGGCCGGCTTGCCCAGCAGCGGCGCGATCACCAGCGGGCTGATGGCCGAATAGCACAGCGTGTGGCCGTCGGGCGCGGCGCGCGCCAGCGCCTCCATCGCGGCCACGCCGCCGGCGCCGGCGCGGTTCTCGACCAGCACCGGCACCTTGAGTCGATGGCTCATGCCATGAGCCAGTAGCCTTGCGGTCTCGTCGCTGACACCGCCGGGCGGATAAGCCACCAGCAGCCGGATCGCCCGCTCTGGCCAGGCACTGGCGGGCAGCGCGGCCAGCAGGGTCAGCAGCAGGGCCAGCAGAACAACAGGCCTAGGCATGCTCGAGCGCGATCTCGCGCGCCAGCTTCAGGAAGCTGGCCATGGTCCCGAGCTGGTCGGCCCGGCGGTAGACCAGGGTCAGCGGGGCTTGCAGCGCGGCGTTCTTCGGCAGGGGCCGGTAGACGATGGAATGGGCATGGGCGCCGCGCATCGAGGCCGGCACGATGGAGATGCCGGCACCGGCCGCGACCAGGTTCAGGTTGGTCATCATGCGCTCGACCTCGGCGGCGATGCGCGGCTGCACGCCGGAGCGCTCGCACAGGCTCAGCAGATTGGCATAGAGGCCGGCCGCGCCGGGGCGGCGCACCAGGATCAGCGCCTCGCCATGCAGCTCGGCCAGCGGCACCGCCGTGTGGCGGTTGCGGGCCGTGCCGGCCAGGCGGTGGTCCAGCGGCACGGCCAGCAGCGCCGGCTCGCTGAGCAGGGTCTCGAACACCAGCTCATCGGGCCGCGTCACCGGCACCCGCACAAAAGCGCAGTGCAGCCGCGCCTTCGCGACCGCCTCGCTCAGCGCGGCCGCGTTGTCCTCGCTGAGCGTCAGGGCGATGCCCGGGTGGCGGCTGCGGCAGGCGCGCAGCACCGCCGGCGTGTAGGCATGGGCGGCGGCCGAGCTGGTGAAGCCCACCGACAGCAGGCCCTGCTGGCCGCTGGCCAGGCGCTCCATGCGCTCGCGCATCTCGCCGAAGTCCTGCAGCAAGCGCCTGGCCTCGACCAGCAGCAGCCGCCCGCCGTCGGTCAGGCTCACGCCCTTGGGATGGCGCTGCAGCAGCGGCAGGCCCAGCTGCTGTTCCAGCGCCTTGATTTGCTGGCTCAGCGGCGGCTGCTGGATGCCCAGCAGCGCGGCGGCACGCGTCATATGGCCTGTTTCGGCCACGGTGACGAAGTAGCGGAGCTGGCGCAGGTCCATATGTAAAAAGTCTTGAGATCCGGGTTCCGGGATATTTGACCCGAGGGCGCAGCCATCCTACTGTGCGCGGCAAACACAAGGAGACCGTGATGAAACTCAAGCTTGCCGTCCTTCTGCTGGCCGGCGCCGGCAGCCTGCAGGCCGAACCGATCAGCGTGCTGTTCGTCGGCAACAGCTACACCTTTGGCCGGGTCGATCCGGTGATGAGCTACAACAGCGCGAATGTGCGCGACCTGACCGCTGCGATGGCGCTGGCCAACCCCGCCGGCAGCAACAGCTTCGAGCCTCACCCCTGGGGCGGGGTGGCCGGCATCTTCAAGCAGTTCACCGTGCAGGCCGGGCTCGACTATGACGTGGCCTTGTCGACCCGCAATGCCGCCTCGCTGCGCGGCCACTTCCTGAACAGCAACCCGGCCGGCTGGGACTTGCGCGGCAATATCGCCTCGCAGACCTGGAGCAAGCTGGTGCTGCAGGAGCAGAGCGACGAGGCCCTGCCCAAGCAGGCCGGGCTGGCCTCCAACCCGGCCTACTTCAACACCTATGTGGACCTGATCGAGGACTACGCGCACCAGGGCCATGCGCTGTCCTACCGCGAGCGCGATCTGATCGGCGGCAGCAACGCCGAATGTGCGGCCATCACCGGCGCCAGCGCCGGCACCTGCGGCACCCTGCGCAACATCCCTGCCAATGCGAACGCCAGCGCTGCCACCGAGCTCTATCTGTACCAGACCTGGGCGCGGCCCAATCTGGTCAACGCGCCGTTCACGACCGTCACCGATCCGGTGACCGGCGCGGTCAGCTTCACCAGCACGCCGGCCACCTCCTTCTACGGCTCGCTGGGCGCGATGAGCGAGGACCTGCGCGCCGCCTATCAGACGGCGGCGACCCTGGCCGGGGCCGACGGCAGCGGCGGCGTCACCGCGATCGCACCGGTCGGCGACAGCTTCATGCGCGCGATCGCCAGCGGCATCGCGACAGCCGATATGTATGCGACCGATGCCGCCAGCGACGGCCTGATCGACCTCTGGTTCGACGACGGCACCCATGCCAGCAAATACGGCTCCTATCTGAGCGCGCTGACCCTGTTCGGCAGCCTGACCGGGCTCGATCCGGCCTCGCTGGGCGCGGCCGAGATCGCGGCGGCCGACCTGGGCATCGGCAGCGCCGACGCGCTACGGCTGCAGCGCGTGGCCAGCGAGCAGCTGGGCTTCACGACGCCGGTGCCCGAGCCGTCCAGCTACGCGCTGCTGCTGGCCGGCCTCCTGCTGCTGGGCCTGCGCGCGAAGAGGGGCTCGACCTCATGCTGATGATCCCGAGACTGGCGCTGGCCCTGAGCCTGGCGCTGCTGGCGGCCTGTGCCCACCAGACCCCGCCCGTGGTCGAGGCCGCGCCGCAGCCCCGGGCCTGCCCGGCCGGTCTCGGTGCCGATATACGCTGCCTGGGCGGGCAAGACAGCGCCGGCGCCTTCTATCTGATCGCCATGCCCGGCGACTGGAACGGCCGGCTGCTGCTGCATGCCCATGGTGGCCCCTTTCTCGGCGCGCCGACGATGAAGCGGGTCGAGGAGGACTTGCAGCGCTGGTCCATCATGCCGCGCGCCGGCTATGCCTGGGCGGCGTCCAGCTTCCGCCAGGGCGGTGTGGCGGTGACGGCGGCGGCCGAGGACACCGAGCGCCTGCGCGGCATCTTCAGGCAGCATGTGGCGCTGCCGGCGCTGACGATTCTGCACGGCCAGTCCTGGGGCGGCGGGGTTGCGGCCAGGGGCGCCGAGCTGTTCACCGCCGGCAAACCCTATGACGGGGTGCTGCTGAGCAACGGCCTGCTGGCCGGCGGCACCCGCTCCTACGACTTCAGGCTCGATCTGCGCGTGGTCTATCAATACCTGTGCAACAACCATCCGCGCCCCGACGAGCCACAGTACCCGCTGTGGATGGGGCTGCCGGCCGGCGCCTCGCTGAGCTCGGTCGAGCTGGCCCAGCGCGCCAGGGACTGCCTGGGCCTGGGCCTGCCGGCCGCCGAACGCAGCGCCGAGCAGGCC
The DNA here is from genome assembly GCF_040187885.1 of Roseateles cavernae. Taxonomy (NCBI): domain Bacteria; kingdom Pseudomonadati; phylum Pseudomonadota; class Betaproteobacteria; order Burkholderiales; family Sphaerotilaceae; genus Roseateles; species Roseateles cavernae. Next base: position 82,169 of record NZ_JBDPLH010000001.1, on the reverse strand, counting down.
CGCCGGCTCAGGACGGTCGTCGACGTGGTCCGCATTCCCGAGCGCAGCGTGCTGAGCCATCTGAACTGGGCCACGTTCCACTTCCAGGACATTGCCGCCAAGCGCAGCGGCGGCGGCAATGTGTTCGGCAATATCGGCGCGGTCTATCGCGGCTCGGACGATGACCGGACCCTGAACGCCGGCGTGCTGCGCTACGCCGCCGACCCGGCCGCCGTGGCTCGTTTCGGCGTCGATGCCGACCCCAGGGGCCGCATCCCGGTGCCGGTGCTGAGCGTCCATGGCATCGACGACCCCACCGTCTTCGTCGAACTGGAGTCGGTCTGGGCCGACACCATGGCCAGCGCTGGCCGCGCCGACGGCCTGGTGCAGGCTTTCACCGAGGACAGCGATCACAGCTACCTCAGCGACGCCAGCTATGTGGCCGCGCTGCAGGCGCTGCAGGCCTGGGTCGAGCAGGGCCGCAAGCCGACGCCGGCCTCGGTGGCCGAGGGCTGCCGCGCGGCCCAGGCCCGTTTTCCGTCGAGCTGCCGCTTCCGGCCCGGCTACCGGCCGCCGGCGCTGGAAAGCCGGGTGCCAGCACGGCGCCAGCCCTGAAAGAGGGGTGTTCAGAAAATGTCCATGTGACCGGGGGGCCTCGCGGGTTTGACCCACTTGCCCGCTCCGGTCAAGGCTTTGATATTCAAGTCCGGCGTGGCCAGCCTCGGGCACAAGAGGCGGTGGCGCGGCGTTGGGCGGCTGCCCAGGCGCGAATGCTTGACTTCAAAACCTAGGAGACCGAGATGAGCGTAGAACCCAAAGACCAAGCCCCGGCCGCACGCCGGCGCTTCCTGAAGAAAGCCGCCACCGGCACGGCCGCCGCCGGCGCGCTGGCCGCGCCGATGATCGCGACGGCCCAGACCACCAGCCTGCGCTTCCAGTCGACCTGGCCCTCGAAGGACATCTTCCACGAGTACGCCCAGGATTTCGCGAAGAAGGTCAACGACATGGCCGGCGGGCGGCTGAAGATCGAGGTGCTGCCGGCTGGTTCGGTGGTGCCGGCCTTCCAGCTGCTGGACGCCGTGGCCAAGGGCACGCTGGACGGCGGCCATGGCGTGGTGGCCTATCACTACGGCAAGAACTCTGCGCTGGCGCTGTGGGGTTCCGGACCCTCCTTCGGCATGGATCCGAACATGCTGCTGGCCTGGCACAACTACGGCGGCGGCAAGGCGCTGCTGGAGGAGATCTATGCCTCGCTGAACCTGGATGTGGCCTCCTATCTCTACGGCCCCATGCCCACCCAGCCCTTTGGCTGGTTCAAGAAGCCGATCGCCAAGGAGGCCGATCTGAAGGGCGTGAAGTTCCGCACCGTCGGCCTGGCGGTGGACATGTACACCGATATGGGCGCGGCGGTGAACCCGCTGCCCGGCGGCGAGATCGTGCCGGCGCTGGACCGCGGCCTGATCGACGGCGCCGAGTTCAACAACGCCAGCTCGGACAAGCTGCTGGGCTTCCCCGATGTGGTCAAGAACTGCATGTTGCAGAGCTTCCACCAGAGCGGCGAGCAGTTCGAGATCCTGTTCAACAAGACCAAGCTGAACGCGCTGCCGGCGGAGCTGAAGGCCATCGTCGAGTACGCCGTGCAGGCGGCCAGCGCCGACATGAGCTGGAAGGCCATCGAGCGCAACTCCAAGGACTACGAGGAGCTGAAGAAGGCCGGCGTCAAGTTCTACAAGACGCCCGACGCCATCCTGCGCGCGCAGTTGGCCGCCTGGGACAAGATCATGGAGAAGAAGGGCGGCGAGAACGCAATGTTCAAGAAGATCCTGGATAGCCAGCGCGCCTTCGCGGCGCGCGCCGGCCAGTGGCAGGGTGACTACACGGTGGACTTCAAGATGGCCTACAACCATTACTTCGGCCGCAAGGCTCCGGCCAAGAAGGCCTGAACGGCCGGCGCCGAATGAAAGGGGGCGCCGCGCCCCCTTTTTCTTGAGATACGCGTTGGGAAGGAATCGTGATGCAGAACCTGCTGCTGGCGGTGGACCGGTTCTCCACCTGGATAGGCAAGGCCTTTGCCTGGTCGGTCGTGCTGCTGACCTTGCTGATCAGCTGGGAGGTTTTCTCCCGCTATGTGCTGAACAAGCCCCACGCCTGGGTGCTGGACGCGCAGATCATGCTCTACGGCACCTTGTTCATGACGGCCGGTGCCTACACGCTGAGCAAGAACGGCCATGTGCGCGGCGACGTGCTCTACGGCTTCTTCCGCCCGCGCACCCAGGCCTCGGTCGACCTGCTGCTTTATCTGCTGTTCTTCCTGCCCGGCATCGTCGCGCTGACCTGGGCCGGCTGGCAGTATGCGCAGGAGTCGCTGGCGATCCGCGAGCAGACCTTCTCGGCCGATGCGCTGCCTCTGTACCCCTTCAAGTTCATCATCCCGTTGGCCGGCGGCGTGCTGCTGCTGCAGGGCCTGGTCGAGATCGTGCGCTGTGTGCTGTGCCTGCGCGACGGGCAATGGCCCCGGCGCGATGAGGACGTCGAGGAGGTCGATGTCGAGAAGCTCAAGGAGATGGTGCATGTGAAGGACGCCGACATCGAGGCGCTGGACCAGTACGTCAGCAAGAAAGGCGGCCAGGCATGAAACTTCGCAAGGAACTCTGGTTCGGCTTCATCCTGATGGGGCTGATCATCGCGGCGGTGCTGGGCATGCTGATCGCCGTGCCCAAGATCACCAACGGCCATATCGGCCTGCTGATGCTGTCCCTGGTCGTCGTTGCCATCATGCTGGGCTTTCCCACCGCCTTCACGCTGATGGGCATGGGCATGCTGTTCACCTGGATCGCCTACGAGGAGAACACCACCAAGACCCTGGATCTGATGGTGCAGTCGGCCTACAAGGTGATGTCCAACGATGTGCTGATCTCGATCCCCCTGTTCGTCTTCATGGGCTATCTGGTCGAGCGGGCCAATCTGATCGAGAAGCTGTTCCGCAGCCTGCATCTGGCGCTGGCGCGGGTACCGGGCTCGCTGGCGGTGGCGACCTTGGTGACCTGCGCGGTGTTCGCCACCGCGACCGGCATCGTCGGTGCCGTCGTCACCTTGATGGGCTTGCTGGCCCTGCCGCAGATGCTCAAGGGCGGCTACGACGTGCGGCTCTCGGCCGGCGCGATCACGGCCGGCGGCTGCCTGGGCATCCTGATCCCGCCCTCGGTGCTGCTGATCGTCTACGGCGCCACCGCCGGCGTGTCGGTGGTGCAGCTCTATGCCGGCGCCTTCTTCCCCGGCCTGATGCTGGCGGGGCTGTACATCGTCTACGTCATCATCATCGCCAAGCTCAAGCCGGCGATGGCGCCGCCCTTGACGGCCGAGCAGCGCTTCGTGCCGCTGCCGCCCGATCTGCTGAAGGTCGGTGCCACCCAGGCCAAGCGCGCCGTGCCGCAACTGATCCAGGCGCTGAAGGGCTCGCGCAACCATGGCGTGCCGACCTCGTACCTGCTCAAGCAGCTGGGCATTGCGCTGCTGCCGGCCCTGCTCTTCGCGGCGGTGGCGCTGGCCAGCTACAACAGCGCGACCAAGCTGCCGCCGCTGGAAGCGCCGAGCAGCGAGCTGTCCGAGATGGGTGCCGGCGGCGCGCCTGGCGGGCTGGCCGAGCCCAGCGGCGGGCTGTCCGAGCCGCCGGCCGAAGAGGAGGAACTCAAGGAGATGGGCAGCGAGGAGGCCGCCAGCGAGGTGGCCAGCGAGGCCGCCTCCCCGGCGCTGTCCGAGGCCAGCGCCGCCGCACCGGCCGCTGCCGAAGCCGTGCAGACCGAGCGCAAGCCCGCCTCTGCCACTTTCTGGATCGGCTTGGGGCTTGGCGCGCTGGCCCTGCTGGCCTTCTACGCCATCCTGAGCTTTGCGCGGCTCGAGATCTTCAAGATGCTGCTGTCCAGCTTCTTCCCCTTGCTGGTGCTGATCATGGCGGTGCTGGGCTCCATCGTGTTCGGCCTGGCCACGCCCACCGAGGCGGCGGCGGTCGGCGCCCTGGGCGGCTTCCTGCTGGCCATCGCCTACCGGCAGCTGACCTTGAGCGTGGTCAAAGAGAGCGTGTTCCTGACCGCCAAGACCAGTGCGATGGTGTGCTGGCTGTTCGTCGGCTCGGCGATCTTCTCGGCCGCCTTCGCGCTGCTGGGCGGGCAGGAGCTGGTCGAGCAGTGGGTGCTGAGCATGAATCTGAGCAAGACCCAGTTTCTGGTGCTCAGCCAGTTCATCATCTTCATCCTCGGCTGGCCGCTGGAGTGGACCGAGATCATCGTGATCTTCATGCCCATCTTCATCCCGCTGCTTGACAATTTCGGCGTTGACCCGCTGTTCTTCGGTCTGCTGGTGGCGCTGAATCTGCAGACCGCCTTCCTGAGCCCGCCGGTGGCGATGGCGGCCTTCTACCTGAAGGGCGTGGCACCCAAGCATGTGACCCTGAACCAGATCTTTGCCGGCATGCTGCCCTTTATGGGCATCCAGGTGGTGGCCATCGTGCTGCTCTATATGTGGCCGCAGATCGGCATGTGGTTGCCGCAGGTGCTGTACGGACGCTGACAGGAGGACTAGCATCGGCAGGCCGTCTGCACAGGAGTTCATCATGAATCAGCTGCTTGCCGAGTCCTCCGAAGCCATCGCTATGCCGCGTGTGCGCCAGGTCGGCCTCGACCGACCCTGGGTCTGGCTGCGCCGCGGCGGCACCGACCTGCTGCGCACGCCGGCGCAGAGCCTGGGCACCGGCGCCCTGGTCGCGGCCATCGGCCTGGCGCTGGGCGGAGCCGGCTGGCAGGCCTCCTATATGGCGCCGGCCCTGCTGGGCGGCTTTCTGCTGGTCGCGCCCTTCCTGGCCATCGTGCTGTATGCGCTATCGCGCCAGCTGGAGCAGGGCGGGGCGGTCAACAGCGCCCAGGCCTGGCGGGCCTGGCGGGCCAACGCCGGCTCGATCGCGCTGTTCGGCCTGATGCTGGCCCTGGCCTATATCGTCTGGGAGCGACTGGCGGCCATCGTGTTCGCGCTGTTCTACGAGGGGCAGCCACTGCAGCTGTCGCGCTGGCCGCTGGAGCTGATGTCCGGCCAGTACAGCACGCTGCTGCTGGCCTTTGTCTGCGTCGGCGCGGCGCTGGCGGCCCTGGTGTTTGCGCTGGGCGTGGTCAGCGCGCCGCTGCTGATCGACCGCCCTGTGGACGCGATCACCGCGATGCTGACCAGCCTGCAGTGCTGCCGCGTCAACAGCGCCGCGATGCTGCTGTGGGCCGCGCTGATCGCCGGGCTGACGGCGCTGGGTTTCGCCACGCTGATGCTGGGCCTGGTCGTGATCTTCCCGCTGCTGGCCCACGCCAGCTGGCATGCTTACCGCGACCTGGTCGAGCCCTGAAGTACCCGCTCAGGCGGGCTGCGCCTCCAGCCTGAAGGCCTCGACCAGCCCTGCCAGCTGAGCGGCCTGGGTCTGCATGCTGGCGGCCGCCGCCGCACTCTGCTCGACCAGGGCCGAGTTCTGCTGGGTCATCGTGTCCAGATGGGCGACGGCCTGGTTGACCTGGCCGATGGCCTGGCTCTGCTCGCGGCTGGTGGCGCTGACCTCGCCCAGCACATCGGCGACGCGGCGCACGCTGCCGACCACCTCGCTCATCGTGCTGCCGGCCTGGTTCACCAGCGATGAGCCGGCATCGACCTCCGAGACGCTGGCGCCGATGAGTCCTTTGATCTCCTTGGCGGCCGCGGCGCTGCGCTGTGCCAACGAGCGCACCTCGGCCGCGACGACCGCGAAGCCGCGACCCTGTTCGCCGGCGCGTGCTGCTTCCACCGCTGCATTCAGCGCCAGGATATTGGTCTGGAAGGCGATGCCGTCGATCACGCCGATGATGTCGCCGATGCGGCTCGAGCTGGTCTGGATGCGGCCCATGCTGGCGACCACCTGGCCCACCACATCGCCGCCGCTCTGGGCCACCTGGGCCGCATTCAGCGCCAGCTGATTGGCGGTGGCGGCCGAGTCGGAGGAGTGGCGCACGGTGGCGGTCAGTTGCTCCATCGTCGAGGCGGTCTGCTGCAGGCTGCTGGCGGCCTCCTCGGTGCGGTTGCTGAGATCGGCATTGCCCTCGGCGATCTCGCTGGCCGCGGTGCGGATGTTCTCGGCGCCCGAGCGCACCGACTGCACGATATCGCGCAGCGATACCACCATGGTGTTGAGTCCGCGCTGCAGATCGCCGATCTCGTCGCTGCGCTCGCCGCTGGCGATCTGCACCGACAGGTCGCCGCTGCCGATGCGCTCGGTGGCGGCCAAGGCGGCGCGCAGCGGCGGCACGATGGCGCGCACCATCAGCCCGGTCGACACCAGCAGCAGCAGCACCACGGCGCTCAGCACGCTGGCGGTGATGGTGATGTCGATGCTGCGCGAGCGCTGGGCCTCGGCGGCCAGGGCCACCGCGCGCTCATGCTGGAGGTCGACAAAGGACTTCTGCGCATCCAGATAGCCGGTCAGCTCGCCGCGCACCTTGGCGATGGCGGCGTCGCTGCGCTCCTTGGCGGCGCTGTTGCGCGAGGCGATATAGCTGGCCCGGGTCTTGGCGATATGTGCCAGGCTGGCCTTCTCGGCCTCAGATTCGGCGGCCGCGTCGATCTTCTTCTGCAGCTCCGAGATAGCGGCCGAGGTGGCATCCATCTCGGGCTTGAGCTGGCCGGCCAGCGCCGTGTCCTGGCTCATCAGCCCGGCCATGGTGCGGGCCGCATTGGCCTGGGTCAGGCCGGCCCATTGCAAAGCCATCTCGAGCTTGTCGCGCTGCGCGGTCTGGGCCTGCTGCTCGCTGGCCAGTTCGCTGGAGGTGCGCCAGCTGGAGATCACGGTCACCGCCGTCAGCAGCACGGCGGTCGCGAGCGTGGGAAGCCATAGACGGAACGAGATGCCCAACTTCTTCATCGCATGTCTCCTGTTGGCCGGTACCGGCCTTATGGCGTCGATTGAATGCCCCTGCGCCGCAATAGTCAATGCGGAACAGTCACTGTTTCGGAGCCCAACTCCGAGGCTTGTGCGATGTGTCGACAGAAATCCCGCAGGCCATGGGCGCTGCGGGCTGCGGATCAGGCGGGCGGGGTCAGGCCTTGCGCACGGGGCTCTTCAGCGCCCGCAAAACTCGGTCTGCGCCGCCGGATGCAGCTGGGCGTACTTGGTTTCGAAGGCGAGCTGCTGACCTTGCAGCCAAGCGACTTGGGCCGGCTGCCTCAGGAACGCGCTCAGCTGCGGCAGCACGGCCAGGTGCTTGGAGCGCTTGGACATCTGCATGAACAGCTGCCCCTCGATCACCTTGCCTGGCAGCAAGCGCAGCTGCCCCTCACAACCCATATTGCGTATCAGTTGCTGGCCTGCGAGTCGTGCCGTGATCACCGCATCGAGTCGATCAAGAGCGAGCTTTTGCAGATTGTGCGTTTCGCTGATCGCAATATCGAGCCGGGCATGCTGTGCCAGATAGCTGTCGAACTCCGACCCGAAGCTCACGCCGCGCCCCATGCCTAGGCGCAGACCATGCAGGTCGGCCCAGGATTTGTAGACCAGGTTGCTGTTCTGGCGCACGATCAGCACCGCTTCATTGCGGCCGACCGGCGGCTCCACCATCACCGCGTACTCGCGCCGCTTGTCGGTCGCAAAACCGCACAGGTTCAGGTCGACCTCGCCGGTCTCGACCATCAGCTGGCAACGGCTCCACGGGCCTGGCGGCTCCACCTTCAGCGCCAGCCCCACGGCCGAGAATGCCTGCCGCGCGGCGTCCACGCAAACGCCGATCAGCTGCCCCTCATGATCCCAGCTCATCGGCGGCGCGGCCGGGTGACCGCAGGCCCGCACAAGCGGCCGCTCATCCAGCTTGTCCTTGGCCCATGCACCGGCGTTCAGGCACATCAGCAGGGCAAGGAAACGGCACAGCTTCATGGGCGCATGATACCCAGCCAGGCCGCGCCGCGAGGGCTCAGAGGCCGGCCAGCAGGCGCTCCCAGTTGGCCTTGGCCAGTCGCTGATGGCGCTCCTTCACATGGCCGTAGCCGCGGATGTCCTCGGGCACGCGGGCCAACTCGACCGCGGTGGCCAAGTTGTCCGCCGACAGCTTGGCCAAGGCACGCTCGATGCCGGCGCGGTAGTCGACGATCCACTGGCGCTCCATCTTGCGCTCCTCGTTGCGGCCGAAGATGTCCAGCGCGGTGCCGCGCAGGCCCTTGAGCTTGGCCAGCAGGCCGAAGGCCGGGCGTATCCAGCCCCCCATCTGCTGCTTGATCAGCTCGCCCTTGTCGTTCTTCTTGGCCAAGAGCGGCGGGGCCAGGTGGTGGACCAGCTTGTAGTCGCCCTCGAACTGCGCGGCGATCTTGTCGGTGAAGCTCTTGTCGGTGTGCAGGCGCGCGACCTCGTACTCGTCCTTGTAGGCCATCAGCTTGAACAGATAGCGGGCCACCGCCTCGCTGAGCCTGGTCGAGGACAGCGGCGCCTCGGCGGCACGCACCTTGTCGACAAAGGCCCGGTAAGTCTGCGCATAGGCGGCGTCCTGATAGCCGGTCAGGAACTCGACGCGCTTGGTGATGATCTCGTCGAGGCCGGGGCGCTTGACGAACTGGATCACCTGGGTCGCGGCGAACAGGGCCTGCACGGCGGCCAGGTTCTCGGCGCAGCGGCGGCCCCATTCGAACGCGGCCTTGTTGTTGTCGATCTGCACGCCGTTGAGCTCGATCGCCCGCATCAGCGCGGCATAGGACAGCGGCACCCGGCCCTGCTGCCAGGCATAGCCCAGCATCAGCGGGTTGGTGTAGAGCGAATCGCCCAGCAGCTTGACCGAGACCTCCTCGGCATCGAACTTGCCCAGCAGGGCCGGCCCCACCGCCTTGGCCACCGCGCTCTCGCAGGCGGCGCCCGGGAAGCTCCAGTTGGCGTCGTTGACCAGGCTGGCGGTCGGCGAGCCATGGGTGTTCAGCGCCACATAGGTGCGGCCCTCGCGCATCACCGCCAAGGTGGTCTTGTTGGCCGCCACGATGGAGTCGCAGGCGATCACCAGATCGGCCTCGGCCGTGCCGACCTTGGTGCAGTGGATGTCCTCGGCACGGTTGGCGATCTGGATATGGCTCCAGGTGGCGCCCCCCTTCTGCGCCAGGCCGGCCGCGTCCTGGGTGATCACGCCCTTGCCTTCCAGGTGTGCGGCCATGCCCAGCAGCTGGCCTATCGTGATCACGCCGGTGCCGCCGACGCCGCCGACGACGATGCCCCAGGCCCGCTCGGCGTTCGGGATCAGCGGCTGCGGCAGGGCCGGCAGGCTGCCGTCGAAGGGGCTGAGCTTGCTGTCCTTCTTGGGCTTCTTCAGCTCGCCGCCTTCGACGGTGACGAAGCTGGGGCAGAAGCCCTTGACGCAGCTGTAGTCCTTGTTGCAGCTGTTCTGGTTGATCTGGCGCTTGCGGCCGAAGTCGGTCTCCAGCGGCTCGACCGACAGGCAGTTCGACTGGATCGAGCAGTCGCCGCAGCCCTCGCAGACCAGCTCGTTGATGACGACGCGCTTGGCCGGGTCCACCAGCTTGCCGCGCTTGCGGCGGCGGCGCTTCTCGGTCGCGCAGGTCTGGTCGTAGATGATGACCGAGGTGCCGACGATCTCGCGGAACTGGCGCTGGATCGCGTCCAACTCGTCGCGGTGGTGCACGGTGACGCCGGCCAGCAGCGAGATGCCGTTGTACTTGGCCGGCTCGTCGGTGACGATGCAGAGCTTGGCCACGCCCTCGGCGGTAACGCTCTGCATGATCTGCATCACGCTATGGCCCTCGGGCCGTTCGCCGACCTGCTGGCCGCCGGTCATCGCGACCGCGTCGTTGTAGAGGATCTTGTAGGTGATGTTGACGCCCGAGGCGATGCTCTGGCGTATCGCCAGCAGGCCCGAGTGGAAGTAGGTGCCGTCGCCGAGATTGGCGAAGATGTGCTTCTCGGTCGTGAACGGTTGCTGGCCCACCCAGGGCACGCCCTCGCCACCCATCTGCGTGAAGGTGGCGGTGTTGCGGCCGGGCATCCAGCTGACCATGTAGTGGCAGCCGATGCCGGCCACCGCCCGCGAGCCCTCGGGCACGCGGGTGCTGGTGTTGTGCGGGCAGCCCGAGCAGAACCAGGGCGTGCGGTCGGCACCGCCGGCGGTCTTTTCCTCGAGCTTCAGCGAGTTCTCTTTGGCGTCGATGATGGCAACGCGCGCATCCAGGCGTGCCTGCACATCGGCGTCGACGCCCAGCTTCTTCAGGCGCTTGGCGATCGCGCGGGCGATGATGGCCGGGGTCAGGTCGGCCTGCGGGCGCAGCAGCCAGTTCTGGCTGGGGTTGGGCTGGTTCCACTCGCCGCCGGTGTTGTCACCCTCGATCTCGTCGAACTTGCCCAGCACATTCGGCCGCACATCGGGACGCCAGTTGTACAGCTCCTCCTTGACCTGGTACTCGATCATCTGGCGCTTCTCTTCGACCACCAGGATCTCCTGCAGGCCTTGCGCGAAGTCGCGCGTGATCGTTGCTTCCAGCGGCCACACCACATTGACCTTGTGCAGCCGGATGCCCAGCCGCCGGCAGGTGTCGTCGTCCAGCCCCAGGTCGTGCAGGGCCTGGCGGGTGTCGTTATAGGCCTTGCCGCTGGCGATGATGCCGAAGCGGTCTTGCGGCGTGCTGATGACGTTGTAGTTCAGCTTGTTGGCGCGGATATAGGCCAGCGCGGCGTACCACTTGTAATCCATCAGCCGCGCTTCCTGCTCCAGCGGCGCATCGGGCCAGCGGATGTGCAGGCCGCCGTCGGGCATCTGGAAGTCTTCCGGCAGGATGATGTTGACGCGGTCTGGGTCGACGCTGATCGAGCTGGACGATTCGACGATCTCCTGGATCGTCTTCAGGCCCGACCATAGACCCGAGAAGCGGCTGAGCGCAAACGCATGCAGGCCCATGTCCAGGATGTCCTGCACGCTGCTCGGGAAGAACACCGGGAAGCCGACGGCCTTGAACACATGGTCGCTCTGGTGCGCGGCGGTCGAGCTCTTGGCGATATGGTCGTCGCCGGCCACCGCGATCACGCCGCCATGCTTGGCCGTACCGGCCATGTTCGCGTGCTTGAACACGTCGATGCAGCGGTCAACACCCGGCCCCTTGCCGTACCAGATGCCGAACACGCCGTCGAACTTGTTCTTCTCGGGGAACAGATCGAGCTGCTGCGTGCCCCACACGGCGGTCGCGCCCAGCTCCTCGTTGACGCCCGGCTGGAACACGATGTTCTGCTTGGCCAGATGCTTCTTGGCCTGCATCAGCATCTGGTCGTAGCCGCCCAGCGGCGAGCCACGGTAGCCGCTGATGAAGCCGGCGGTGTTGAGCCCGACCATCGCATCGCGGGTGCGCTGCAGCATCGGCAGCCGCACCAGCGCCTGCACACCGCTCATGAAGGCACGCCCGTGGTCGAGTGCGTATTTGTCGTCCAGCGAGACCTTTTCTAGGGCGCGCAAGATGTGTTCGGGTAGCGGTGCGTTCATTGGCTTCGGTCTCCTGTGGGGCGACAAGCAGCGTCGGCCACTTGTGGCGGCCTCGCTGATCGTGAGTATGGGTCTTTTGAGACCCGCCGCGCAGTGTAGGGAAAGCGGCCCGCGTGGTGCTTTCTCATTGGCGCGCAAAATCGGCCCCTGGAGCAATAATCTTGCTCAGATCTACATTGAGGATTTGGTTTGGCTTCCAGAAAGCCCTTATCAGGGCAAACCATTAGAAAGAACTCCGAGGCTGACGGCGATGCGGAGCCGGGCGAGGGCCTGGACCGGTATCACATCGCCATCCTGGTGGAGCTGCAGCGCGACGCGCGCCTCTCGAACGCCGAGCTGGCCGCGCGCATCGGCCTGTCGGCCGCACCAACCTGGCGGCGTGTGCGCTGGCTGGAGGACCGGGGCTATATCACCGGCTACCGCGCCGAGATTGATCGCCGCAAGGTCGGCCTGGGCGTGCTGGCCTTTGTGCGGGTGGATACCGAGCGCAGCGCCGGCAGCGTCACCCGCGAGCTGGAGGCCGCGATCCGTGCGCTGCCCGAGGTCGTGGCCTGCCACTACATCTCGGGCGCCGGCACCTTCGAGCTGCAGGTGATGGCCACCGATCTGGACGCCTTCTCGCGCTTCTCGATCGACACCTTGCTGAACCTGCCCAATGTGAAGGACATCCACACCAGCTTCTCGCTGGGCGAGGTCAAGGCCGGCGCGGCGATGCCGCTGACGCATTTGCAATCCTTGAGCAATCGTGCCGGTGTAAAGACGGGCGCTTGAGTTAGGCTCGCCGCCCATGCACAAACGCCTGGCTGACTGGCTGCTGACGACCGACCCCACCCAGCGGCTGCGCCTGGCCCAGGCCGGGCTGGCGCTGCTGCTGATGGGTTTGAGCGTGCTGGTGATGCAGTACGCGGTCTGGGTCGCGAAGGCGCCGGCGGCGCCGGTGTTCTGGTGGAACCTGCTGTCGCTGGGTGGGCTGATCGGCTTCTACCTGCTGATACGCAGCGGCTGGTCGCGCCGCCTGCCGGACCCGGCGCTGACGGTGCCGCAGATGCTTTACGCGATCAGCAGCGCCGCCGCCGGCTATGCGCTGGCCGGCCCGGTGCGCGGCGCGATCTTCCCCATCCTGGCCGTGATCCTGATGTTCGGCATGTTCCAGCTGCGCGCACGCAGCGCCTTGTGGCTCAGCCTCTATGCCTTGCTGCTGCTGGGCCTGGTGATGCTGGTGATGGCGATGCGGCGGCCCGAGGTCTATCGGCCGGCGGTCGAGTTCGGCCATTTCCTGATGCTGGCCTTCATGCTGCCCAGCGTGTCGCTGCTGGCCGGGCGGCTCAGCCAGATCCGCCGGCGCCTGGCGGTGCAGAAGCAGGAGCTGCAGCTGGCGCTGGAGAAGATCCAGACCATGGCCACCCGCGACGAGCTGACCGGTCTGCTGAACCGCCGCCGCATGCAGGAGCTGCTGGAGCAGGAGCTGCTGCGCAGCCGTCGCTCGGGCCGGGGCTTCTGCCTGGCCCTGCTGGATCTCGACCACTTCAAGCGCATCAACGACGGCCATGGCCACAGCGCCGGCGACACCGTGCTGCGCGCCTTCGCGCCGGCCGCGCTGGCGGCGATACGCGGCGCCGATGTGCTGGCGCGCTGGGGTGGCGAGGAATTCGTGCTGCTGCTGACCGACACCGCGCTGCCGGCCGCCCGGGCCGGCGCCGAGCGCCTGCGCCTGCAGGTCGAGAGCCTGCTGATCCCGGTCGGCGCCCAGGCCCTGGGCATCACCGTGTCGATCGGCCTGACCGAGTATCGTGGCAGCGAGACGCTGGCCCAGCTGCTGGAGCGGGCCGACCTGCTGCTCTATGAGGCCAAGGCGCAGGGCCGCAACCGGGTCGAGGTGGGCTAGGGTAGGCTGCGGCCATGACTCATGCCGCGATGCCCGTCCGCCATTTCCTGCTTGCGCTGGCCGTTGTCGCCATCTGGGGCAGCAACTTCGTCGTCATCAAGCTGGGCCTGAATGCCTTGCCGCCGCTGCTGTTCGCGGCGCTGCGCTTTTTCTTTGCGGTGCTGCCGGCGATCTTTTTCCTGCCGCGGCCCCAGGTCGGCTGGCGCAATCTGGCGGCCTACGGCCTCTTGATCGGCGTCGGCCAGTTCGGCGTGCTCTATCTGGCGATGCGCGCCCAGATCTCGCCGGGCCTGGCCTCGCTGGTGGTGCAGACCCAGGTCTTCTTCACGCTGCTGCTGGCGATGCGCCTGGCCAGGGAGCGGGTGCAGGGCTATCAATGGCTGGGCCTGGCGCTAGCGGCCGGCGGCATCGCGGTGATTGCCTCGCATACCGACGGCAGCACCACGGTGCTGGGCGTGCTGATGGTGCTGGCCGCAGCCTTCAGTTGGGCCTGCGGCAATATCGTCGGCAAGCGCGCCGGCCGCGTCAATATGCTGGCCTATATGGTCTGGACCAGCTTGTTCGCGGTGCCGCCGCTGATCCTGCTGTCGCTGCTGGTCGAAGGCCCGGCCGCGATCGCGCAGGGGCTGCAGCAGGCGGGCTGGGGCACCTGGGCCGCCGTGCTGTGGCAGTCGGTCGGCAACACCTTGTTCGGCTACGGGGTCTGGGGCTGGCTGCTGGCGCGGCATGCGGCCGCAACTATCGTACCGATGGCCTTGCTGGTGCCGGTCTTCGGCATCGGCAGCGCGGCCCTGTTGCTGGGCGAGCCGCTGCCGCTGTGGAAGCTGGGTGCGGCCGCCCTGGTGATGAGCGGGCTGGCGCTGAACCTGCTGTGGCCCTCGCTCTACGCCGGCCTGCGCATCTTGAAGCGCTCGCCCAGCTCGAAGTAGTCGGCCGGGCCGCCGCCGCGCAGGATGGGGCGGGCGGCGGCGGTGTCGTAGACGCCGTCCACCAGCAGCTGCTCGGCGATGTGCACGCCCACCACCTCGCCCAGGGTCAGCCAGGTATCGACCGCCGCGCCTGCCGCGCTCTGCAGCCGTATCAGCTGGCTCAGCCGGCACTCGAAGGACACCAGCGCGGCCGCCACGCGCGGCACGCCGACGATGCGTGAAGGCGCCGTCGCCAGCCCGGCCAGCGCGAACTCGTCGACCTCCGGCGGCACGGCCGCGCAGCTGGCGTTCATCTGCTCGGCCAGTTCGCGCGTCGCGAGGTTCCACACGAACTCGCCGGTGGCCTCGATATTGCGCACCGTGTCCTTCCAGCCGGTGCTGGCGAAACCGATGATGGGCGGCGTGTAGTTGAAGGCATTGAAGAAGCTGTAGGGCGCCAGGTTCAGCACGCCGGCCGCGTCGCGCGAGGAGATCCAGCCGATCGGGCGCGGGCCGACGATGGCGTTGAAGGGGTCATGCGGCAGGCCATGGCCCAGCCGGGGTTCGTAGAAGTGTTCGCTCATATCGGGATCGTGACGGTGGCGGGCTATGCTACGCGCTCATGACAAAAGCTCATGATCAGGAAGACACCGGCGCCGCGCTGCGCGGCCTGTATGCGGCCAGCGGCGGCGTCGGCGCGGTGTTCGACGCCAAGGTGGCCGACTACCAGGCCTCGCGGCCCGACTATCCGCCGGCCCTGTTCGACACGCTGGCCCGCGAGCTGACGCCGCGCCGTGTCGCCGATGTCGGCGCAGGCACTGGGCTGCTGACCCAGGGCCTGCTGGCGCGGGGTTGGCAGGTGCTGGCGGTGGAGCCGAATGCGGCGATGCGCGCGGCCTGCGATGCGCTGCTGGGTGCGCGAGCCGGCTACCGCAGCGCCGAAGGCCGGGCCGAGGCGATACCGGCCGCCGCTGCCAGTCTGGACCTGATCACCGCCGCCCAGGCCTTCCACTGGTTCGAGCCCGAGGCCGCCCGGGCCGAGGCCTTGCGGGTGCTGAGCCCCGCCGGCCAGGTGGCGCTGGTCTGGAACGACCGCCAGCGCGAGCAGCCGCTGCACCGGGCGCTGGATGAGGAGGTGTTCGAGCGCCATGGCGGCGAGGGCCGCTTGCGCCTGCTGGCGCACGAGGACCGCGGCCAGGTCGGACGCTTCTTCGCTGGCACCGCGCCGCGCGAATGGCAATGGCCGCACGAGCATGGGCTGGACGAGTCGGGCCTGATCAGCCTGGTGTTCTCGCGCTCCTATATGCCCCGGCCCGACAGCGAGCCGGGTCGGGTCGTCACAGCGACGGTGCGTGAACTCTTTGCCCGCTTTGCGCGGGACGGCCGGGTGGCGGTGCCCTACACGACGGTGTTGATGCTGGGCCGGCCCGGCTGACCCGGCGCCGGCTCAGACCTCCTTGCTGTCGAAGATCAGGAGGTCCACGCCGGCATGCGCGAAGTTGGCCAGGTCGGCGGCGGTGGCCTGGCCTTGCGGCGAGGCCATCGCGGTCTGGAGGGCCGCCAGCGAATCGAAGCTCAGCATGGCCGCCAGGTGCAGCGGCGACTCGCCCTGCGGCGTCATCACGGGCCCGCTGCTGACCTCGTAGCGGCGCAAGCCCGCCATGGTCTTGGCCAGCGGCACATGGGTGGCGTGGTAGTGGGCGTCGAAGGCGGCCGCATCGGCCGGCTTCTTGTAGAGCGCAACAAGCTTTGCCATGGACTTCTCCATACCCGGCCGTGACAGCCTTCGCTATGCTAGCCCCATGATTGATCAACGACGCCTGATGCTGCGGGGCTGCGGCCTCTTGCTGCTGGCCCCGGCCCTGGGCCGGGCGGCCGAGGGTCCGCGCCAGAACCTGCTGGTCGAGCTGCGCTGGGCCGAGTCCAGTGTCAGCGGCGCGGCGGTGGCCGGCGTGCGCCAGGGCGGCGTGGTGGTGGGCACGGCCGGCTCGGTCTCGCCCCGGCCGGGGCTGACGCTGTCGACCCGGCGCCAGGAGGCCGAGGGCAGCCAGATCCAGCGCGTGCTGGTGCTCAATGGCTACCAGGCCAGCGTGCTGCTCAGCGAGACCGAGCTGCTGCAATGGCTGGACTACGGGGTCGAGCTGCGCGGCGGTGGGAGGGAGCGTCCGCGCATCCATGCCCAGACCCACAGCCTGCCCACCGAGCGCCAGCGCGGTTTTGTGCTGACGCCGTCCTGGCCGGGCGGCAAGCAGCCGGTGCGGGTTGAGCTGCGTGCCTTGGGTGCCGGCCAGCAGAGCGGGGCGCAGAGCGAACTGCTGTCGACCGTGCTGGTGGCGATGGGCGACTGGCTGACGGTGGCGCGCAGCGGCGCTGCGACGCGCCAGCCCCAGGCCGGTGTGATCAGCAGCAGCGATGCCGAGAGCCAGAGCAGCCGTGAGCTGCAGCTGCGCGTCACGCTGGCGCCTTAATTGGTATTAAATTGGCATCATATTGGTGTTAGTCTCAGGGCTACTAGCCCCTGATGGAGACACCGAGCGATGCGTTCCCTGCTGCTGGCCACCGGCCTGTTCCTGAGCACCACACTGGCCCACGCCGAGCCGCCGCCGTTCGGCGCCGGGCCGCTGGCGGTGGATCGCGGCAGCGATGCCAAGGTGGTCGGCGCCTATGTGCCGAACTGGGAGCCGGTGGCCGTCGTCGACGCCATCAAGCCCGGCAGCCTGAGTCATCTGCTCTATGCCTTTCTGCGCATCTGCGGCCCGGGCCAGCTGACGCAGGATGCGCCCAAGTGCGAGGGCAAGCAGGCTTTCGAGCTGGCCACCGGCAAGATCGACAGCGAGTTCGATACCGCCTTCCTGCGCCTGAAGGTCCGCCAGCCCCATATCAAGGTCGTCGCCTCGGTGGGCGGCTGGGGCGGCTCCGATCCCTTCTTCCATCTGGCCAACGACGCGGCGCGGCGCGCGGTGTTCGCCGCTTCGGCCGTCGCCTTCCTGCGCGCGCACCCGGGCTTTGACGGCATCGACATCGACTGGGAGCACCCCGGCGGCAATGGCGCGGTCAACGGCGTGCAGCTCGGCGGCCCGGCCGACGGCCAGGGCTATGCCGATCTGATGAGCGAGCTGCGCCGCGCGCTCGATGCGCTGACGGCCGAGACCGGCCGGCCCTATTTGCTGACGACCGCGATCAACACCACCAGCGCCATCGTCGAGCGCATCAATTTCAAGCAGGCCCAGACCTCGCTGGACCTGGTCTTCATGATGACTTACGACTTCTACGGCGCCTGGTCGGCCGTGGCCGGCAACCACACGACGCTGCGCAGCAGCGCCCCCGAAGCCGACGACAGCCTGCAGCGCTCGGTGCGCAATATGGTGGTGGCCGGCGTGCCGGCGTCCAAGCTGGTGGCCGGCGTGGCCATGTACGGGCGCGGCTTCGCCGGCGTGGCAAGACCTGCCACCGGCGCGGCCAAGAAGGCCGCCTTCCCCGGCGCCGACGGCGCCGTGGTCTACCGCGAGATCGCCCAGCGCTACCTCGGCCCCAAGGGCCAGGGCCTGCGCGGCTTCAAGGCCCGCTTCGACCCGGTGACCGAGGCCTGGAATCTGCACCACCCCCAGCGGCAGCTCTTCATCGGCTACGACGACCCGCGCGCGGTGCGGGCCAAGGGCCGCTATGCGCTCGAGGCAGGCCTTGCCGGCCTGTTCGCCTGGGAGCTGAGCCAGGACAATGGCGACATCCTCAATGCGATGAACGCCGGGGTCGGCCACCGGCTGCTGCCCCACGCCAAACCCTGACCCACATCAAGCCCGGCGGAGGCCGGCGGGCTCAGCATGCGCAGCATGAGCCGCCTCCTGATCATCCAGGGCCATCCCGACGGCAGCGCGCCGCATCTATGCCATGCGCTGGCCGATGCCTATGCGGCCGGTGCGCTCGATGCCGGCCATGAGCTGCGCCGCGTCGAGCTGGCGCGGCTGGACTTCCCGCTGCTGCGCAGCCAGGCCGAATGGCAGCAGGGCGCGCTGCCGGCCGGCCTGCAAGAGGCCCAGGATGCGATCGCCTGGTGCCAGCATCTGCTGATCGTGTTTCCGCTCTGGCTGGGCGATATGCCGGCGCTGCTGAAGGGCTTTCTGGAGCAGGTGGCGCGGCCGGGCTTTGCCTTCCATAGCGAGGGCAACAATATGCTGGCCAAGAAGGGCCTCGCCGGCCGCTCCGCCCGTGTGCTCGTGACCATGGGCATGCCGGCCGCGCTGTACCGCTACTACTTCCGCGCCCACAGCCTCAAATCGCTGGAGCGCAACATCCTCGGCTTTGTCGGCATCGCACCGGTACACGAGACCCTGGTCGGCAGCGTCGAGGGCCTCAGCGAGGCCGCGCGCAAGAAGTGGCTGGCGCGGCTGCGCAAGCTGGGTTCAGAGGCGTCCTAGCCAATCCTCGCGCGTCAGCCGGTACAGGCAATGCCGGCGCAGCCCATGGCCCTCGGGCAGGGCGGGGTGGTCGAAATCCTCGGCGCTGTCGCTGCGCATGCCCAGGCGCTCCATCACGGCACGGGAGCGCAGATTGGTCAGCGCGGTGAAGGACACGATCTCGCTCAGGCCCAGCTGTTCGAAGCCTGCCGCCAGCGCTGCCCATGCGCCTTCGGTGGCCAGGCCCTGGCCCCAGTGCGCACGCGCCAGCCGCCAGCCGATCTCCACGCAGGGCGAGAAGGGCAGCTGGCGGCGCGGCACGCTCAGGCCGATGAAGCCGATGAAGGCGCCGCTGTCGCGCAGTTCCACCGCCCAGTTGCTCCAGCCCCGCTCGGCGAACTGGGCCGTCCAGAGATCGATGCTGGCATCGCTCTGCTCAGGGCTTTGCAGCGCGGGGAAGAACTCCATCACCTCCGGGTCGGCATTCAGCGCGGCAAAGGGCGCGCGGTCGCTGTCGCGCCAGGGGCGCAGCAGCAGTCGGGCGGTGTTCAGTGTCAGCGGCATGGCGTGTTTGTACGCCATCAGCGCGGCGGCGGCGCTGCCTGCTGCAGCCTGAGCTCCCGAGTCGCCTCATTGCCCGCCCAGTCCCGCGCCAGCACCCGCAGCCGGTAGCGGCCCGGCGCCGGCAGGGTCAGCCGGCCCTCGGCCAGGCGCCCCTGGTCGACCCGGTTCATCAGCTGGTAGCGAAAGCGGGTGCTGGCCTGGCCGTGCACCGTGACGCCGCTGCCGGCGGCATAGGCGAGCTGGGTCATGCGGTCCTCGTCGACATCGCCCTGGGGCAGTTGCTCGAAACCGATCTGCCGGCGCGGCGGCTCGAAGCCCGGCAGCGGCCGGCCCGCCTCGTCGAGCAGCTGGTAGGCCAGGCTTTGCAGGCCCAGGCGCCGGCTCGGCTTGTTGCCGTCGACCTGGTCCCAGGCCTCGACCACCACGCTGAGGCCGGACGGGTCGGCCGGCAGCAGCAGATCGCCGCCCGCGCGCGCGTTCAGCGGGCCGCCGGCCGCATCGAAGAGCTCGACCGACACGATGCGCGGCGGCTGCCGGTCGCTGAAGTCCTTGAAGCCCAGGGCCAGCGCATTGCCCTGGTGGCCGGGCGCGCCCAGGCTCAGATGCACATGGGCCATGCCGTTGAGCGTGCCCAGCACCTCACCGGCTTCAAAGCGGGTGCCGCGCCGCAGCCGCATGCGCTCGGGCCGGCCCTGCTCGTCGCGCAGCGGCACAAAGCGCTGCGGATCCAGCGGCCGCCCGTCGGCGCGGCGGCCGACCCGCAGATGGACATAGGCCAGCGGCCCCAGCGCCAGCCCCTCGCCCAGCTCGCCAAAGCCCCAGCTGGCCAGCGGGCTCGTGACCTTGGCATTGGCGATTGCCAGCACCTCGGCGCCGACCGGGCCGGCGATGTCCAGCCCGCCATGCAGATGGTGGCGCGGCTCCATCGTGCGCTCGCCCTTGTTGCTCCTGCCGCCGCGCACCTCGCCCAGCACCCCGACCACCTCGTGCGGGCCCTGCTGCGGCTTGAGCGGCCAGCGCCCGGCCGTCTGCGGCAGCGGCTGCTGCGCCGACGGCCCCAGCTCGCCCAGCGCCGCCTGGCTCTGGCCGGGCGCGACGGCGGCCAGGCGGTGCAACCGGTGGCTGGCGGCATCGGCCACCAGCAGGCTGCCGTCGGCCGCCAGCGCCAGGCCGGTGGGCCGGGCCAGCCGGTCGCCGGCGGTGATCTGCTGCAGCTGGCCATTGGGCGCCAGCTGCAGCACGCGGCCGCGCGCCTGCACACCGATATAGAGATGGCCGTCATGGCTCAGCGCCAGGCTCAGCGGGCGGCGCAGCAAGGCCTGCTCATCGTCCGGTGCGGCGCGCGCCACGCTCGTGACCGTGCCGTCCGGCGCCACCCGGCGGATCGCGTTATTGCCGGCATCGGCCACCAGGGCATGACCGTCGGCGGCTATCAGCAGCGCGGCGGGCGTGTCGAAGCGGGCCTCGGCGCCGATACCGTCGCGCTCGCCGGGCAGCTCGCCGCCGGCCAGGGTCAAGACCTGGCCCTCAGCATTGATCAGACGGATGCGGTCGTTGTAGCTGTCGGCCACCCAGACCCGGCCCTGGCCATCGACGGCCAGGCCCAGCGGCCCGTTGAAGCGGGCCTGCTCGGCCGGCCCGTCGCGGTGGCCCGGCTGACCGTCGCCGGCCAGGGTCGAGACCTGACCCTCGGGCGTGATCTTGCGGATGCGGTGGTTGCCGGTGTCGGCCACATAGAGATTGCCGGCGGCGTCCAGCGCCAGTCCCGAGGGCGTATGAAAGGCCGCCTCGGCGGCCGGGCCGTCGCGCCAGCCCTCGGCGCCGCTGCCGGCCAGGGTCAAGACCTGGCCCTCGGCCGTCAGCAGCCGGATGCGGTTGCTGGTGCCGCCGTCGGCGATATAGAGCCGGCCGCGTGCATCGGTGGCCAGGCCGTAAGGGTCGGCAAAGCGGGCCTGGACCGCCGGGCCGTCGCGCCAGCCCTCGACACCGTCGCCGGCCCCGGGCCGCAGCTGGCCGCGCCAGCCGATGACGGTGGGGGCGGGCCCCTGCGGGGCGCCTGCGATTGGCGGGTCCATGAGTTGCAATCCTGGGCGCGTGGCCAGCAGGGCGATCACGGCAGCGCCGAGGAACAAGGCACTCAACAGAACGGGACGGCGCATCATCGGCAGGACTTAGGGCAGGGCGCGCATCGTAGCCTTGTCTCGTCACGAGCCGAAACATCGTCTATCGTTCGCCGCGTTTCGTTTCTCAACCTTGCACGCTCTCATGAATCAAGCCGTCCTCGTCATCGATGTCCAACATGCCCTCAGCCATGGCGTCTACGCCTGCTTCGACGCCGACCGCGTGATCGAGCGCATCAATACGGTCTGCGCCAAGGCCAGGGCTGCCGGCGTGCCGGTGATCCTGATTCAGCATCAGTCGGTCGGCGGCGCGCTGGACCATGGCAGCGAAGGCTGGCAGCTGGCCGCCGGTCTGGCGGTGCAGCCCGGCGATATCCGGCTGGGCAAGACCGCGACCGACTCCTTTCACAACACCGAGTTGCAGGCCTTGCTGCAGCGCCTGGGCGTCGAGCGCCTGGTGGTCTGCGGCTTCCAGAGCGAGTTCTGCGTCGACACCACGGTGCGCCGCGCGCTGGGCCTGGGCTATCCGGTGAGCCTGGTGGCCGACGGCCATTCGACCTTGGACGGCCCGCTGCTGTCGGCCGCCCAGATCAGCGCCCATCACAACCGCACGCTGGCCGACATCGGCAGCTTCGGGCCGCGCGTGACGCCGGTGGCCGCCGCCGATCTGAGCTTCGAGGCGCAGTCCTGCAGCAAGGACTTTGTCGATGCGGGCGGCATCCGACTCGCCACGCTGGCCGATCTCGAGCCTGTCGCGGCCCTGTTCGACGCCTACCGCCGGTTCTACGAGCAGGCGCCGGATCTCGCGCTGGCCACCGGCTTCATCCGCGAGCGCTTGCAGAAACAGGAGTCGGTGATCCTGCTGGCCCGCGATGCCCAGGGGCAGGCCATAGGCTTTTGCCAGCTCTACCCGAGCTTCTGCTCGGTCGAGGCCCGGCCCATCTATGCGCTCTACGACCTCTATGTCGCGCCGGTGGCGCGCCGCTCGGGCACGGGCCGGGCGCTGCTGCAGGCCGCCGAGCGGCTGGCGCTCGAACAGGGCAAGGCCCGCATGGACCTGACGACGGCCAAGACCAACCGGGCCGCGCAATCGGTCTATGAGTCGCTGGGCTGGGTGCGCGACGAGGTGTTCTACGCCTACAGCCGGCAGCTCGGCCGCTAGCACCGGGCCGTAAGCCCGGCCCGCTCACCAGGGCAGCGTGCTGCCGTCGTAGCTGAGGAAGGCGCCGCTGTCTTCGGGGCGGGCGGCGTCCAGCACGGCCAGCATCTGGGCGGCCGCCAGCGCCGCCGGCCGGCCGATCTCGGCACCGCGAAAAGGCGCGGACAGCGCCGAGCTGACCGTGCCCGGATGCAGGGCCAGGATCAGCGTGTCGGGCTTGCTGCGGCGCAGCTCGATCGCGGCGGTCTTGACCAGCATATTCAGCGCGGCCTTGGAGGCGCGGTAGCTGTACCAGCCGCCCAGTCGGTTGTCGCCGATGCTGCCGACCTTGGCCGAGAGCAGGGCCAACACGCTGCGCTGCCGGCCGTCCAGCAGCGGCGTGAAATGGCGCAGCAGCAGGGCCGGCCCGAAGGTGTTGGCGGTGAAGGTGGCGAGCATCTGCGCCGGGTCCAGATCGGCCAGGCGTTTCTCGGGCATGAAGCCCTCGCCGTGCAGCAGACCGGCCGCGTTGATGATCAGCTGGAAGGGGCCTTGGTCGGCCAGCGCAGCCGCCGCCTCGGCGATGCTGTCGGGTCGGGCGAAATCGATGGCCAGCGGCGCCGAGTGGCGGTGCAGTGCGACGCACAGCCCGCAGCGCGGGTCGGCCCGCAAGGCCTGTGCAAATGCGGCGCCGAGGGCGCCTGAGGCGCCGATGACCAGGGCACGGTAGCCGTCGGGCAGTTTGCCAAGCAGCGCTTGGTCTGGAGGCGGGGCTGCTGTCATGGCCGCAGCCTAGCCGAGATGGCCAGGCCCTGCCGCGGCCGGGACAAGCCGGCACAATGCGCCGCCATGAGCTCTTCCTCAGTGCGCCTTGAGCTGGCCGTCATCGGCGCCGGCATCGCCGGCCTGGCCTGTGCCGGCGCCTTGCAGCAGGCCGGTCACCGGGTGCGGCTGTTCGAGAAAAGCCGCGGCCCCGGCGGGCGCATGAGCACCCGGCGCGACGAGGCGGCCGGCTGGCAATGCGACCACGGCGCGCAGTACTTCACCGCCCGAGATCCGGACTTCCGTGCCGAGCTGCAGCGCTGGCGGGCGGCCGGCGCCGCCGCGCTGTGGACGCCGCGCCTGAGCGTCATCGGCGAGGCCGATCGGCACCGCCGCGAGGCCGGGCTGGAGCGCTTTGTCGGCCTGCCGCGGATGACGGCGCCGGCCCGGCTGCTGGCCGCCGAGCTGGCGCTCAGCAGCGGCTGCACCATCACCGCGCTGCAGCGCGAGCCCGGGGGCTGGCGCCTGCACAGCGCCGAGCAGGGCCTGCTGGCGACGCGCTTCGATGCGCTGCTGCTGGCCCTGCCGGCGCCCCAGGCCGGCGCGCTGCTGCGAACCGCCGCCCAGGAAGAACTGGCCGCGCTGGCCGACAGCGTCCGCATGCGCGGCTGCTGGGCGCTGATGCTGCGCTACCCGGCGGCGTTGGCGCTGCCCTTCGATGCCGCCTTCGTCAACAGCGGGCCGCTGCGCTGGCTCGCACGCGACAGCAGCAAGCCCGGCCGCCCTGTCGGCAGCGGCCCCGAGACCTGGCTCCTGCATGCCGAGGCCGAGTGGAGCGAGGCCCGGCTGGCCTGGCCTGCCGATGCGGTGGCGGCCGAGCTGCTGCAGGCCTTTGCCGCGCTGGGGGCGCCGGCGCCGGCCCCGGGAGCTTGGACGGCGCAGCGCTGGCGCTATGCCGACACGCAGGCGGCCCTGAGCCTGGGCAGCGTCTGGCGCGCCGAGGCCGGCCTGGGCCTGTGCGGCGACTGGCTCAACGGCGGCAAGGTCGAGGGCGCTTGGCTCAGCGGCCGCGCGCTGGCCCGGCAGCTGCCGGGCTGAGCTGTGCGCGCTGCGCACGGTCCATGCCCTGCGGCTATGCCCGGCTCTTCAACCGCTATCGCCGCGGGCGCCGGCGCTACTGGTTTACACCACCCGGGATAGCACGGAGCGCGGGCAAGAATGCGCTGTTCGTCTACCCCACAACGCAGCCATCAGTCGAGGAAACCCGATGCTCATGAGCCCCAAGATCTCCCGCCGCACCGTCCACGGCCTGCTGGCCGCCAGCCTGGCCCTGGCCTATGGCATCGCGCCGGCCGCCACGCCCAAGGACACCCTGGTTCAGGCCTTCGCCTTCGACGACATCATCTCGATGGACCCGGGCGAATCCTTCGAGCTCTCGGCCGGCGAGATCCTCGGCAATACCTATGACCGCCTGCTGCGCCTGGATGTGAATGACCCGTCCAAGGTGATCGGCGACCTGGCCAAGAGCTGGACCGTCTCGGCCGACGGCAAGACCTTCACTTTCGAGCTCAAGCCCGGCCTGAAATTCGCCTCCGGCAATGCGCTGACCGCCGAGGACGTGGTCTGGTCGCTGCAGCGCGCGGTGCTGCTGGACAAGACGCCGGCCTTCATCCTGACCCAGTTCGGTCTGAAGAAGGACGTGGTCAAGGACCGCATCAAGCAGACCGGCCCGCTGACGCTGACGATAGAGACCGACAAGCCCTACGCGACCACGCTGGTGCTGAACTGCCTGACCGCCGATGTGGCATCGGTGCTGGACAAGAAGCTGGTGCTGAGCAAGGAAGCCAACGGCGATATGGGCTACGCCTGGCTGAAGACCAATTACGCCGGCTCGGGCCCCTACAAGCTGCGCGAGTGGCGCGCCAACGAGATCGTGGCGCTGGAGCGCAATGAGAACTACAGCCTGGGCGCCAAGGCACCGCTGGCCCGCGTGATCTACCGCCATGTGAAGGAGGCCGCGACCCAGCGCCTGCTGCTGGAGAAGGGCGATATCGACATCGCCCGCAATCTGGCGCCGCAGGACATCACGGCCCTGGCCGCCAGCAAGGACATCAAGACCACCGCCGCGCCCAAGGGCACCGTGGTCTATATGAGCTTCAATATGAAGAACCCGGCGCTGGCCAAGCCCGAGGTGCGCGAGGCGATGAAGCTGCTGGTGGACTACGACGGCATCGGCGAGACCCTGGTCAAGCACATCGGCCAGATCCACCAGAACTTCCTGCCGGTGGGCCTCTTGGGCGCCAGCACCGACAAGCCCTTCAAGTTCGATGTGGCCAAGGCCAAGGCGCTCTTGGCCAAGGCGGGTTACCCGGACGGCTTCAAGGTCACCATCGATATGCGCACCGTGCAGCCGGTGCAGGGCATTGCCGAGAGCTTCCAGCAGACCGCCAAGCGCGCCGGCATCGACATCGAGATCATCCCCGGCGACGGCAAGCAGACGCTGACCAAGTACCGCGCCCGCAGCCACGACATCTATATCGGCCAGTGGGGCGCCGACTACTGGGACCCGCACACCAATGCCGATACCTTTGCGCGCAATGCCGACAACAGCGACGGCGCCGCCGCCAAGCCGCTGTCCTGGCGCAATGCCTGGGACATTCCCGAGCTGACCAAGAAGAGCGATGCCGCCGCGCTGGAGCGTGATGCGCCCAAGCGCGCCAAGATGTACCAGGACATCCAGGCCGAGTTCCGCAAGACCAGCCCCTTCGTGATCCTGTTCCAGCAGACCGAGGTGGCGGCCTACCGCAGCAATCTCAGCGGCCTGAAGCTGGGCCCGACCTTCAGCACCAACTACATGTTCAAGGTCTCCAAGCGCTGATGACGGGATTTGCTCGGGCGCTGAAGCCCAGGGCGCGCGCCCTGGGCGGATTCCTGCTGGTCATCGCGCTGACCTATCTGGGCCTCTTGGCCGTGACCTTCTTCATCGGCCGGGTGATCCCGGTGGACCCGGTGCTGGCCGTGGTCGGCGACCGCGCGCCCGAGCATGTGATCGCCCGGGTGCGCGAGGAGATGGGCCTGAACAAGCCGCTCTGGCATCAGTTCTGGCTCTATCTGCAAAAGGTCGCCCAGGGCGATCTGGGCACCTCGGTACTGACCTCCAACCCGGTGCTGCAGGACATCAAGCGGGTGTTCCCGGCCACCTTCGAGCTGGCCACCGTGGGCATCCTCATCGGCGCCGGTCTGGGCGTGCCGCTGGGCGTCTGGGCGGCGGTGCGGCGCGGCGGCCTGGTCGACCAGGCCGTGCGGGTGATGGCCCTGGTCGGCTACTCGGTGCCCATCTTCTGGCTGGGCCTGATGGCCCTGGTGCTGTTCTATGCCAAGCTCGACTGGGTGGCGGGGCCGGGGCGCATCGATGTGGCCTTCGAGTACAGCGTCACGCCGGTCACCGGGTTGATGCTGGTGGACACGGCGATGGCCGGTGAGTGGGAAGCCTTTCGCAATGCGCTCTCGCACCTGATACTGCCGGGCGCGCTGCTGGGCTATTTCTCGCTGGCCTATATCAGCCGCATGACGCGCTCCTTCATGCTCAACGAGCTGAGCCAGGAGTATGTGATCGCGGCCCGCGCCAAGGGGCTGAGCGAGGCCCGCATCATCTGGCGCCACGCGCTGCGCAACGCCATGGTGCCCCTGGTCACGGTGATCGCGCTGTCCTATGCCGGCCTGCTGGAGGGCTCGGTGCTGACCGAGACCGTGTTCGCCTGGCCGGGCCTGGGCCTGTACATCACCAACTCGCTGCAGAACGCCGATATGAACGCGGTGCTGGGCGGCACCCTGGTGGTGGGCTCGATCTTCGTGGCCCTGAATCTGCTGTCCGATCTGCTGTACCGAATGCTGGACCCGAGGACACGCGTCCGATGAATGACCACGAGCAAAGTTCAAAACGGGCGGGCCGAGCGCCGGGCCGCCCCAAGCCGGCCCGCATCCCCTCGGGGGATCGGCCGGCGTACCCGTCGGCCGAGGGGCTCCATGACTGGCTGATGAGCGAGCGGCCCGAATCGCGCCGCCAGGCCGCGCTGGGCCGGGCCTATGCCGGCTGGCGCACTTTTGCGCGCAACCGCCTGGCCCTGGTGGGCCTGGCCATCGTCGCGCTGCTGGTGCTGATGGCCCTGTTCGCCCAGCAGCTGGCGCCCTATGACCCCAGCGTCGGCGATCTGCGCACGACCCGGCTGCTGGAGCCCTCGAGCGCGCACTGGATGGGCACCGATGACCAGGGCCGCGACATCCTCTCGCGCATCATCCACGGCTCGCGCATCACGCTCTTTGTCGTCGTGCTGGTGGCCGTGCTGGCCGCGCCCATCGGTCTGTTGGTCGGCACGGTGGCTGGCTACCGGGGCGGCATGATAGACGCGGTGCTGATGCGCGTCACCGACATCTTTCTGGCCTTCCCGCGCCTGATCCTGGCGCTGGCCTTTGTCGCGGCGCTGGGCCCCGGCATCGAGAACGCGGTGCTGGCGATCGCGCTGACCTCCTGGCCACCCTATGCGCGCATGGCGCGGGCCGAGACGCTGACGATACGCCAGGCCGACTACATCGCCGCGGTGCAGCTGGTCGGCGCCTCGCACAGCCGCATCGTGCTGCGCCACATCATGCCGCTGTGCCTGCCCTCGGTGATCGTGCGCGTCACGCTGGACATGGCCGGCATCATCCTGACCGCCGCCGGCCTCGGTTTCCTGGGCCTGGGCGCGCAGCCGCCGATGCCCGAGTGGGGCGCGATGATCGCGGCCGGCCGGCAGTATGTGCTGGACCAATGGTGGGTGGCGGCGGGGCCGGGTCTGGCCATCTTCATCGTCAGCCTGGCCTTCAATCTGCTCGGCGACGGCCTGCGCGACACCCTCGACCCCAAGAGCAACAAGTGATGAAGAGCGACAGTAGCAACAACACCCCGCTGCTCGAAGTCGAAGATCTGCGCGTGGCTTTCCCCACCCGCGACGGCGGCCTGTTCGAGGCGGTGCGCGGCGTCAGCTTCAGCCTGGGTCGCGAGCGGCTGGGCATCGTCGGTGAATCCGGCTCCGGCAAGTCGCAGACCGGCCGTGCCATCCTGGGCCTGACCGCGCCCGAGGCCCGCATCACGGCCAAGCGCCTGGCCTTCAAGGGTCAGGACTTGCTCGGCGCCACACCGGCCCAGCGCCGCGCGATGCGCGGCGGCAGTATCGCGATGGTCTTGCAGGACCCCAAGTACTCGCTGAACCCGGTGATGAAGATCGGCGAGCAGATCCGCGAGAGCCTGCAAGCCCATCAGCGCGGGCTGTCCTCGTCCGAGGCCCGGCAGCGGGTGCTGCGGGCGCTGGCCGATGTCGCGATCGATGACCCCGCGCGCGTCTACAAGCTCTACCCGCACGAGGTCTCGGGCGGCATGGGCCAGCGCGCGATGATCGCGATGATGCTGATCGCCGAGCCGCAGTTATTGATCGCCGACGAGCCGACCTCGGCGCTGGACGTGACCGTGCAGCTGCAGGTGCTGGGCATTCTCGACAAGCTGGTCAAGGACCGCGGCATGGGTCTGATCTTTGTCTCGCATGACCTGCGCCTGGTGGCCAGCTTCTGCGACCGGGTGCTGGTGATGTATGCCGGCAAGGTGGTCGAGGAGGTGCGCGCCACCGAGCTGCAGGCGGCCAGGCACCCTTACACGCAAGGCCTGCTGAACTGCCTGCCGCGCCTGGGCGCGTCGCGCCATCCGCTGCCGACGCTGAACCGACAAGAGGAGTGGAAGCTGTGAGCGGGGACTCCCGATTGGGCATTGAAGTACAGGGCCTGCAGGTTCGCTATGGCGAGTTCACCGCGGTGCATGAGGCGAGCTTCACCGTCGCGCCCGGCGAGAGCTTCGGCCTGGTCGGCGAATCGGGCTCGGGCAAGTCCACCATCCTGCGCGCGATCTGCGGCCTGGCGCCGCGCACGGCCGGCACGGTCAGGTTGACAGGCGCCGGCGCCGGTTCACAGCCCGAGCCCGGCAGCAAGGCCTTCCGCCGCCTGGTGCAGATGGTGTTCCAGGACCCCTACGGCTCGCTGCATCCGCGCCAGACCATCGATCGCATCCTGGCCGAGCCGCTGGCCATCCACGGCATGGCCGCCGATGCCGAGGCCCGCATCCGCCGCGCGCTCGACGAGGTCGGCCTGGGCCAGGGTTTTCGCTTCCGCTACCCGCACCAGCTCAGCGGCGGCCAGCGCCAGCGCATCGCCATCGCCCGCGCGCTGATCCTGCAGCCGCAGATCCTCTTGCTCGACGAACCCACCTCGGCCCTCGACGCCTCGGTGCAGGCCGAGGTCCTGAACCTGCTGGAATCCCTGCGCCGCGAGCGCGGCCTCAGCTTCGTGATGGTCAGCCACGACCTCGGCGTCGTCACGCATCTGTGCGAGCGCCTGCTGGTGATGCAGCAGGGGCGCATGGTCGAGCAGGTGGACGCGGTGGCGCTGGCCGAGAGCCGGGTGGAGCAGGACTACACCAAGCAGTTGATGCGGGCGGCGGTGGGGTTTAGGAGGAGCGGGTAAGGGGCTCAGGCTGAGAGCCGTCATTCGGCGCCAGATGACCATTGCCCGCTGCTGTCGGGACCGGTCACAGAAGAGTTAGTAGGATGGCTGGCCGCTCCACAACCCTTAGCTGCGGTCTCGATCCCGTGATCCGCTTCGCGCTAAGCGCACTATCTCAGGTGCCACCGATGGATTCAGTCGAAAGCTTGAAAATCAATGTAGGGGCAGAGGCAGAGAAACCGGCCGACGCCCAAGATCCGGAGCAGGCGCAACTGACCTGGGCAGATGTCCTGGAGACCGTGCTGGCGCACCTGCGCAAGTTCAGCGCAGCATCGGTTGTCGACGCGGTGATTGAAGTCCTCCGCAATGCGCCAGCGAACCGGCAAGACGCGCTTGGCCAGTTTCCCTGGCTGTTAATGCTGATCGCAAAATGGGCTTTACAGGACAAAGCTCCCCTGCGGGTTGGCCCGAAGCTGCCGTCCGCACACCTCGACGAGCTGCGCAACCTACTCTGGAAAGGCGGCGGGCAAGCCCACCTCGAGCGCAAGGCTAGGACGAGCGAGATCAACGCCATGCTCATGATGCGTCAGATCCTGCACTGCCAAATGCCGTTCCAGCAGGAGGACGTCTGGGGCCTGTTCCGCTCCTCCGGGCTGATCGACCGGTTGCCCAAGGGGCATGTCTGCCGCAGGCAGTACTTCGAGGTTATGGGCATGGAGCCGATGGAGTTCGTCATGCTCGGCATCGTCATCGTCGTGGCCGCCAAGTCCAGCGGCCCGGGCTCACTGGACCTGTCGATGCTGAAGCTGCTCGAGCCCACGCATGGAAAACAGGTCAAGGCATTCCTCGATCTGCTGGCGCCGTCGTTACCTGACTTGAGGAACCATGTCCGCAAGCTGCCGCCGGCCAAAGGCACTCGGAGCAGGGAACTGTACGAGTTCCCGGTGTTCAAGCGGTACCCGTTGCTGCGCAAGCGAGACGGCAGCCTGGGCATGTGGCACATGGCCGTGGTGGACCGCTGCGTCGACGAGATCGTGCATTTGCGCCTGGCCCAGTTTGGCGAACGCTACACCCAGCCGTTCAGCCGGGTCTTCGAGGACTATGTCGTCGAACTGGCTCGCGCCACCGGCGTTGCGGCGCTGCGCGAGGACGAGTACTGGGAGCGGTACGATAAGAAGGCCAAGGCCGTGGATGTCATCCTCTCTGAGGGCCGCAACCGTGTCCTGATCGAAGCCAAGATGGGTCTGTTCCACGAGGACGTGCTGCTGCAGGAGACTGAAAAAGGTGTCCGGGACCAGACACCACACCTGCTCCGAGCTCTGAGCCAGGGGTATGCGGTCAGCCACCAACTGGCGTCGGAAGCGGTGGAAGGGATAGCGGCCGGCGGCTGCACGCACTACCTGATCGTGGTGACCAGTCGGGATCTACTGATCGGCACCGGCCTAATGCTGGCAGAGATTTGCGGCCCGGGATCCGTGAATCCCGACGCCGGCCTTGACCAGCAGCGGTTGCCGATGAACCAAGTCTTCGTGATGCCCATTCTTGAGTACGAGCGGCTCATGGAGTCCGTGGCGACAGGCGTGGTCGATCTGTTTGAAGTGCTGCGCGACGCCGCGGCTGCCTGTCAGACGCTTGCTGGCAGCCGGTATCAGTTTCATGACTACTACCGCGCCAAGCTTTCCAAGCTCCCCATGCCGAAACTGATCAGCAGCGTCCGAGCCGAGGCAATTGAGCGAATGGCAAAGGCCGCAGGTGTCCCCGTGCCTGAGCCTCTTGATCGGGGTGCTACCGAATCCGACGGCCTGTCTAGCGGCTTACGCAAACGGGGCTGATCTCAGACTCTCTTAACCGATTGGCCAGTCAACCGGCCGCCTCGGGCGCTCATGACCGTCTTGCGCCGCCTCTGGGCTGCAGTCCTGGGGGTAAGTTCGCGGTTTTCGTCGGCTCCGGGCTGTTGCAAGTGACCGGACACACTCGCAGGTTTCGTGATCGTTTCAAGCTGCTCAGAGCCAGCACATCGGTTTCGTGTACCCATGTCTAGGCAACGCAGTGAGCAGCAAGAGGATTGGCGTGCAAAGAGGACGAAGCGAATGCCTGCACGGCCTCGCCTTTCGCCTGATGTAGGCCGCATGCACCAGCGTCAGCTAAACCTCCGACAGCGTGAGTTCAGCTTGAGCTGCCAAGCAGCCATCCCACGCAGCCGAGCATCCTGAGGGCTCTGTCGAACCCCGCCCACCCCATCCGTCGAGTCTCCATGGCACCATCGCCATCAACGGAGACACCCCATGCCCCTGCAGCTCTACTACCACCCCTTCTCGTCCTACTGCCAGAAGGTGCTGATCGCGTTCGACGAGAACGCGATTCCGTTTGAGCCGCAGTTGCTGGAGGGGCCGGACTGTCCGGCGACGAAGGCGCTGGCCGAGTTGTGGCCGATCAAGCGCTTTCCGCTGCTGGTCGATGAGGAGCGCGGCGCCACCATCATGGAGGCGAGCTGCATCATCGAATACCTGGGCCTGCACCGGCCAGGCCCGGTGCGTCTGCTGCCCGAGGATGCGCAGGCGGCGCTGGAGGTGCGGATGCTGGACCGCTTCTTCGACAACTATGTCTCGACGCCGCAGCAGAAGATCGTCTTCAACGCCTTGCGGCCGCCCGAGCAGCGCGACGCCTACGGTGTGAGCGAGGCGCGGGCGATGCTGGACACCGCCTATGCCTGGCTCGATGCGCGCATGGCTGCAGGGCGCGAGTGGGCGGCCGGCGGGCAGTTCAGCCTGGCCGACTGCGCCGCCGCGCCCTTTCTGTTCTATGCCGACTGGACCCATGCCATCGACAAGGCCCACACCCATCTGCTGGCCTACCGCCGCCGCCTGCTGGCGCGGTCCTCGTTCGCGCGTGCCGTCGATGAGGCCAGGCCTTATCGCCACTACTTCCCGCTGGGCGCGCCCGACCGCGATTGACGCCGCGCTGTAACTGGCCGGCCCCTAAGATGCACCCATGAGACTCGCCCTGATCGCCCACGACCGCAAGAAGAACGAGATGGTGGCCCTGGCCGCCGAGTTCCTGCCCTTCCTGAATACCTGTCAGCTGATGGCCACCGGCACCACCGGCGGGCGGCTGCGCGACGAGCTGGGGCTGGTCCATGTCGAACGGCTGCTCAGCGGGCCGCTGGGCGGCGATCTGCAGATCGGGGCGCGGCTGGCGGTGGGCGAGGTGGACGGGGTGATCTTTCTGCGCGACCCGATGACGCCGCAGCCGCACGAGCCCGATATCAACGCGCTGGTGCGGGCCTGCGATGTGCACAACATCCCCTGCGCCACCAATGTGGCCGGCGCGCGGCTGATGCTGGAGGCCTGGGCCTATCCGGACTGAGCGTGGCGGCGGCGCCGGCTAGCCGCTTGCCGCGCTGACGGCCGCCTTGCCGCCGGCCTTGTCCTCGTCGGGGCTGCTGAACAGATTCTGGGCGCGCAGCACGAGCCGGCATTCGCGGGCCAGCACCAGCGCCGCGCTTTGCAGATCCTTGGTCGGGAATGAGCCGCGCTGCATGGCCGCCTCCAGTTCGAGCGCGAACGCTTGCTTGGCCTTGTGGACAGCCTCGTCAATGACGGCGATATGGGCCTTGCCGTAGTAGAGCCGCCAGTAGCGGGCCGCGTTGCGCTCGGCGTCGGCCTTGTCCAGGCTGGCCGACACCGCGGCGGCGGCGTCGACCAGCTCGTAGTAGATCTCGCGCTTCTGGCTGTACTCCATCTGGCGCAGCTCTTTGTGCTTGAGCGCCTCCGCAGCCAGGCCCTGCTGGCGATAGCTGTGGAGCGCGGCAAACCCGCCGATCACGATGCTGAGCGCCGAGCAGACGGCCGTCACGGCGCCACAGGCCTTGAAGCGAAACTCCCACTCGTCCATCGCCGTCTCCGGAGTCCTTGCCGAGGCCTATGATGCCGCCGCCGCCCTAATTCGTCACCAGGCTCCAGCCGGTGCTCCAGTCGTCGGAGTTGCCGCTCAGCGTCAGCGCGGCCGAGGTGCCGCGGGCGCAGGGGCCGATCAGATAGCTGCCGGCGCCCAGTGTGAAGCTGTTGCTGAGGTTGATCAGCTGCCGCACATTGGCGGTGGTGGGCATGATCTTGTAGCCGTTATTGGGCGAGAAGACCGTGCCGCCGCTGCTGAGGGCGTAGCAGACGTCGACGCGCAGATTGGTGTTGATCGAGGCGATAAAGCTCAGCGTGGCGGCGTTGCTGAAGCGCTGGGTGGTGGTGGTCGTCACGCTGGCGGTGGGGCCGAGGAAGGCATAGGTCGCCGCCGCAATCGACGTGGTGCTGACCTGCCCGTTCCAGGAACGCACCTGGTTGACGCCGCTGGGCCCTTGTGGGCCCTGGGCCCCGGTGTCGCCCTTGGGCCCCGGCGCACCGGTCAGGCCCTGCGGCCCCTGGGCGCCCGTCGCGCCGGTGTCGCCCTTGGGGCCGGGCGGGCCGGCCGGGCCGGTGTCGCCCTTGGCCCCCTGGTCCATCAGGCTCAGGTCCAGCCGGGCCACATGGCCGGTGGCGGTGTTCTCCTTGCTGTCGAAGAACACCACGGTGGCCGGCGCCGAGACGGCCGGCACCAGCGCGAAGCCGTGGTTGCTGCCGGGGCTGGTGATCCATTGCCGCACCTGGGCCGTCACATCGATGGCCAGATACTGGCCGGCGGCACTGACCGGCACGGCCGGCACGCTGCCGGCGCCCGAGGTGGTCGGCGGGCTGGCGGCGGTGGCGCCCATCTCGGTCCAGGGGCTGTAGACCGTCTGCGCCTCGATCGCGCCGGGCGTGCCGACCCGGTTGATATAGAGCAGCAGGCTGGCCTTCTGCAGCTTGGCCGCCGTCAGCCCGGCCGGCAGCGTGCCCAGATCGAAGCGCAGCAGGGCCTGCGAGCCGCCGCCGACATTGAGCGTGGGCAGCGCGCCGAAATTGCTGGCCGGCAGGCTGGCGCTGATATGGGTGTCGGCCGCTGGCACCGCGTCGACGGCCCAGACCGCGCCGGCCGGCAGGCCCGACAGCAAGGCCATGGCCACGCACCGAGCGGCGGACGATGAGAAGAAACGCGAAGAGGCGCAATGCATGAGGAACTCCCGGCCGCTGAAATGGGCCTGCGCCAGCCTAGCCCCCGGTGTCGCGCTTGACCATGGCCGCGCGTCCCCGAAACCGGCGAGGCCGGCGCTGTCGCAGCCGGTGCCTGTTTATCGTCTTGGCGCGGCGCCTCAGCCCAGTGCCGGCGCCTGATACACCAGCACCTTCAGCGAGCGCTGCTCGTCCACATCGGCAAAGGCCGCCGGATTCGCCACCCGCTCGACAAAGCGCAGCGCCGGCGCCAGTTCCTGCATCTGGGTCTGCAGAAAGCCCAGGTCCAGCTTGGGCGTGTTCAGGCACAACATCGCGTAGCCGCCGGGCGCCAGCAGCTCGGGCAGGCGGCGCATCAGGCGGGCGTAGTCCTTGGTGGCGACGAAGCTGCCTTTCTGGAAGCTGGGCGGGTCGACGATGATCAGCTCGTAGGGGCCGGCGCGGCCGATCTTGCCCCAGCTGGTGAAGATGTCGTGGGGCAGGAAGCTGGCCGTGCCCATGCCGGGTGCGGCGGTCAGGCTGTTGAGCTGGTGGTTCTTCTTGCCTATGCCCAGCGCGCCGTCGCTCATGTCCACATTGACCACCTGGGTCGCGCCGGCCTGCAGGGCCACGACCGAGAAGGCGCAGGTGTAGGCGAACAGGTTCAAGACCTTGAGCCGGCGCTTGTCGGGCCAGCCGGCCACCAACTCGCGCACCCAGCGCCGGCCCTCGGCCATGTCGAGGAAGAGGCCGTGATTCTGGCCGCGCAGCAGATGGACCAGATAGCGCGCGCCCTGCTCGCTGACGAGATGGGGCTCGGGCAGGCTGCCGGCCATCAGCCGGGTCTCGCTGCGGCCCACGTGGCGGAACTGGTAGGCCCAGCTCAGCGCGGGCCCGCAGCGCTCGCTCAGCGCGCTGTGGATCTCGGCCAGCTCGGCATCGCCCAGCGGCTGCGAAAAACTGGTCAGCAGCCAGACCGGCGGAAAAGCATCCAGCGCCAGATGCTCGCAGCCCGGGTGCAGGCCGCCGCGGCCGTGGAAGACGCGATGGGCCTCGGCGGGGTTGGGGGTGAGGGTGGCGATGGCGTCGAGCAGGGGCTGCAAGCTGGTCATGCCGCCAGCGCCTTCGCGATCTTGTGCCGGGGCACCGTGGTCTTGGGCACCTTCATATCGAACCAGCTGCGCACATCTTCCTCGACGCCGATGCCGTGCATGAAGTTGTAGATGGCCTTCTTCAGCGCGCGGCCGAGGCGGTCGTGGTCGACGCCCGTGGGGTCGATGAAGCCGACATCGTTCTTCGCGAAGGGGCTGTCGGGCAGGGGCAGCAGCTGCACGCCGTAGTCCTCGGGGTTCATGCCCACCGGCGAATGCACGGTGCAGGCAAAACGGTGGAAGAAGCCGCTGTGGATGCAGCCGTTCTCGAACAGCTGGCGCACATACTCCAGCGCGTCCACCGTGTCCTGCACGGTCTGGGTCGGGAAGCCATACATCAGATAGGCATGCACCAGCACGCCGGCGTCGGCAAAGCCCTTGGTGACCCGCGCCACCTGCTCGACCGAGACGCCCTTCTTCATCAGCTGCAGGAGCCGGTCCGAGGCCACCTCCAGCCCGCCCGAGATCGCGATGCAGCCGCTGTCGGCCAGCTGCTGGCACAGCTCGGGCGTGAAGGTCTTCTCGAAGCGGATATTGCCCCACCAGCTGATCGCGGTGCCGCGCTTTTCCAGCTCCAGCGCCAGCGCCTTCAGCGACTTCGGCGGCGCCGCCTCGTCGACCAGATGGAAGCCGGTCTGGCCGGTCTCGGCGACGATGGCCTCGATGCGGTCCACCAGGGTCTCGGCCGAGGCCGCGTCATAGCGCGAGATGTAGTCCAGCGAGACATCGCAGAAGCTGCATTTCTTCCAGTAGCAGCCGTGCGCCACGGTCAGCTTGTTCCAGCGCCCGTCGCTCCACAGCCGGTTCATCGGGTTCAGCATGTCCAGCAGCGACAGATACTTGTCCAGCGGCAGGCCGTCCCAGGTGGGCGTGCCCACCTCTTCAAAAGGAATATCGGGCTCGACGAAGTTGATGTACTTCACCGTGTCGGCGTCGCGCACAAAGGTCCGCACCAGGCGCTGTTGCGAGCGCTTGCCATCGATGTGCTCCAGCAGGGCCAGCAGCGGGCGCTCGCCGGCGTCCAGCGTGATGAAGTCGACGAAGTCGAACAGGCGCGGCTCGCCGAGCTCGCGCAGCTCGGTGTTGACGAAGCCGCCGCCCAGCACGATCTTGACCGCGGGGCTGTGCGCCTTGATGGTCTGGGCGATGCGCAGCGCCGCATAGACGGCGCCGGGGAAGGGCACCGACAGCAGCACGACCTGGGGCCGGTGGCGCTCGACGGCCGCCAGGGTCAGGTCTTGCAGCAGCCGGTCCACCAGGTTCGGCGGCGCGGCCAGGGCCTGGGCCAGCGGCTCGAAGGTGGGCTGGGCGGTGGCCAGCTTCTCGGCATAGCGGACGAACTCGAAGCGCTCGTCCACTGCATCGCGCAGCACATCGGCCAGGTCGTTCAGATACAGCGTGGCCAGATGGCGGGCCCGGTCCTGCAGGCCCAGGGCGCCGAAGGCCCAGGCCAGCGGGTCGCCGCCGTCCTCCTCGAGATAGGCGTCCAGCGTTTCGAAGCGGCTGCCCTCGGGCAGGAAGGCGCGGGTGTTGATGCGGTGGGCCAGCGTCGCGTCGCCGCCCTGCAGAAAGCGGATCACCGGCGTGATCGTCGCGGCATAGCGCTCGTACTGGGCCGCGAAGCTGCGCACCTGGGCCGAGCGCTGCGCCTCGGGCCTCGCCTGCACGGCCTCATGCAGGCCGGCCAGCCCCTCGCGCGAGAACAGCGCCAGCATCAGGGCCAGCGCCAGGTCCTCCTGCACCGCCGGAATCTGGCGCGAGCGCAGAAAGCCGGTCAGATAGGCGGTCGAGGGATAGGGCGTGTTCAGCTGGGTCATCGGCGGGATGACGGCGAGCACGCGGGGAGCGAGGGAAGACATGGGAGCGGCGGCGGCGGACAAGCCGGCATTTTGCCAGCCGGGCCGCCCGCTGCCGGGATTCAGCCTCCGATCACCCCGCAGGCCACGCGCGCTCCGCCACCGCCCAGCGGCGCCGGATGATCGGCATGGTTGTCGCCGCCGGCGTGCACCATCAGCGAGCGGTTCAGCACATCGGCCAGCTTCAGCCGCGGCCCCAGCACCGGCTGGCTAGCCGTGCCGTCGGCGGCGACATACAGCGGCGGCAGATCGCCCAGATGGCCGCTGCCCCAGGGCTCGCCGTGCTTGCCGCTGCCGGCCGGGTCCAGATGGCCGCCGGCCGCCAGTGCCGGCACCATCACGCCCTCCTTGTTGGCGGCCGGCGCGCAGGACGGTTTCTCATGCACATGAAAACCGTGCAGGCCCGGCGGCAGGCCGCTCAGCGCCGGGTGGAAGACCAGACCGTAGGGCGACTCGACGATGCGCACGGTGCCGACGGCGGCGCCGTCGCCGCTGGCGCCGGCGACGTTCAGGGTGACGCTGCGCTCGGCCGCCAGGGCCGGAGCGGCGGCGAGCAGGCAGGCGCCGAGCAGGGCGAGGGTGGTGCGAAGGTGTTGGGACATCGAGAGGCTCCTTGGTTTGTGTAGGTGGTGGCTTCGATTCTGGCCCGCCGAGCCGGGTCGGCGAGCGGCTTCTGCCCCGCATCGAGAGGACGAATCAGGGGACAAGCCGGCTACAAACGAAACAATTCCTCAACAAAGCAGCAATCTGCTTGAGACCGGCCGCGTCGACAGTGCAGCCATGCCGGATCCCGGCATCAGGAGCACGCCATGTCCGAGCCCACGCCTTTCCCGAGCTACCGCAGCGAGGCCTTTGCCGAAGACCTGATGGAGCCGGCACCGACCCGCCTCAACCGCCGCATCGAGGCGGTGCTGGGTCTGCTGCCGCTGTGCACGGCCCTGCTCGGTTTTGCCTTCGCGCTGATCTGATTGCCGGGCATGATGCGCGCCATGGATTTGCGAGCCCGGATTTTTGAACTGACGGCCCTGCACGGGCTTTCCGCCACCCAGGCCCTGCGCCTGCACAGGCTGGCC
The DNA here is from genome assembly GCF_040187885.1 of Roseateles cavernae. Classification (NCBI taxonomy): domain Bacteria; kingdom Pseudomonadati; phylum Pseudomonadota; class Betaproteobacteria; order Burkholderiales; family Sphaerotilaceae; genus Roseateles; species Roseateles cavernae. The sequence continues at coordinate 43,244 of NZ_JBDPLH010000001.1, read as the reverse complement.
GGCCTCTTCGACGAGCCCGCTCTGCTGCAGCGCTGGCTGCCCCGCATCATCGCGGCGCTGGCGGCCGCGCTGGGCGGGCTGGGCCTGGTGATGTGGGTGGCGGCGAACTGGGCCGGGTTGGGACGCTTCGAGCGCTTTGCGCTCCTGCAGGGGCTGATCCTGCTGCTGTGCGTGGGCGCGGCGCTGCGGCCGGCCGCACGCGCGCCGCTGGCCCTGCTGGCCTTTGTGACGACCGGCGCGCTGTTTGCCTTCTTCGGCCAGACCTACCAGACCGGCGCCGATGCCTGGCAGCTGTTCGCGCTGTGGGCCGTGCTGGGCCTGCCGCTGGCTGCCGCGGTGCGCTCGGATCTGCTGTGGGCGCCCTGGGCCCTGGTGGTGCTGACCGGCATCTCGCTGTGGACCCAGACCCATACCGGGCGCAGCTGGCGGGTGCAGCCCGAGGACCTGGGCGTGCATCTGCTGGGCTTTGGCGCGATGCTGGCGCTGGGCGCCGGGCTGGGCCCGCCGCTGCGCCGTTTCACCGGTGCGGGGCTGTGGTCGCTGCGCCTGGTGGCCTTGTTCGCGGTGATCGCGCTGAGTCTGAGCGCCGGCGTGGGCCTGTTCCATGAGCGCATTGCGCCGCAATACGGCCTGGGCCTGCTCATTCTGGGCCTCGCGGCCGGCCTGCTGGCGACGCGGCGCGGCTTCGACGTGTTCGCGCTCAGCGCGGTGGCGCTGGGCCTGAACGCCTTGCTGGTGGCGGGGCTGGCGCGGCTGCTGTTCAGCGGCCAGGGGGATCAGGTGGGGAGTTTTCTGCTGGTGGCGCTGCTGGCCTCGGGTCTGCTGGCCGGCTCGGTCAGCGCCATCCTGCGGCTGTCCCGGCACTACAGTGGGGAGCCGGCATGAAGCATGAACTGTTGTTGAAGGCGGCAGTCGCCGAAGGCCTGCTGCCCGGCGATGCCCAGGCGCCCGCCGCCGAGCACCGGCCCTGGCCGGTCGTGCTGCTGACCGCGCTGGGCGCCTGGATAGCCGCGATCCCGCTGATGGGCCTGGTGTTCGCGCTGGCGGGCGGCCTGCTCGACACCGGCGCCGGCAGCTATCTGGTCGGCGCGGCCGTGCTGGCGGGCGCCTTGTCGCTGATGCGCCGGCCGGGCCTGCCGCTGTTTGTCGAGCAGTTGGCGCTGCCGGCTCTGATGGTGGGCGCTGGCCTGCTGGGTTTTGCGCTGTTCCGCGATCTGCCGATGCGGATCGCGGCCCTGCTGCTGCTGGGCTTGGTGTTGGCCCTGGCGACCTGGTTGCAGCGCCCCTGGCTGCGGGTGCTGCTGGGCGCGGCGGCGGCGGCGCTGCTGAGCGTGCAGCTGCTGCCCTCGCGCTGGTTCGATCTGCTCGGCGGCACGCTGTCGTTCTGGCTGGCGCCGCATCTGCTGCTGCTCGTCTGGGCCGTTGCGCTGTGGGTTCAGCAGCGCCATGCGCTGGACGGCGCGCGCGTGCGCTGGGCCGCGCTGATCGAGGCGCTGGCCGGCGGCTGGGTGCTGGTGGCGCTGGCCGGGCTGTGCTGGCTGGCGGGCATGACGTTTCTGGTGGGCGGTGTGCTGGGCAGTTCGGCGGCCGGCGGGCTGGCGCTGGAGGTCGGGAGTGCCTTGTCGCCGGCGCAGCGCTGGTTGCCGCTGCTGATGCGCGCCGGTTCGCTGGGCAGCGCGCTGGCCGGGGCGCTGCTGCTGGCGCGGTGCTGGCCGGGCTGCCGCCGGCCGCTGTTCCTGATGCTGGCGGCGGTGCTTGCGGCGCTGGCCTGGCTGCTGCCCAGCCTGGGCGGCGCGCTGTTCGCGCTGGCCCTGCTGGCGGCCGGCCAGCGCTGGCGCCTGGCCGGTGCTGCGGCCGTGGCGGTGGCCTGGATCATCGGCAGTTTCTACTACCAGCTGCAGTGGCCGCTGGGGCAGAAGGCCTTGCTGCTGCTGGGCCTGGGCGCGCTGCTGGGGCTGTTGAGCTGGCTGACGCAGCGCCGTGCAGCAGTGCCGGCCGCACCGGCCGCGCCGGCGGCATCGGCGCGCGGCCGCTGGGTGCTGCTGGGCGGGGCGGCGGCGGTGCTGCTGGTCGCCAATAGCGCGATCTGGCAGAAGGAGCGCCTGATAAGCGAGGGCCGGCCGGTTTTTGTGGCGCTGGCGCCGGTCGATCCGCGCTCGCTGATGCAGGGCGACTTCATGCGGCTGAACTTCGCGCTGCCGGCGGCCGTCGAGACGCCGCTGCTGCAGGATTTCGGCAGCCAGCGGCCACGGCTGGTGGCGCGGCTGGACGGCCGCGGCGTGGCCCAGCTGCTGCGCCTGCACGCCAGCGGCGCGGCGCTGGCCGAGGGTGAGCTCTTGCTGGAGCTGACGCCCAAGGACGGCCGCTGGGTGCTGGTCAGCGATGCCTGGTTCTTCGAGGAGGGCCGGGCGGCGGCCTTCGAGGCGGCGCGCTTCGGCGAGTTCCGGGTGCTGCCGGACGGTCGGGCCCTGCTGGTGGGCATGGCGGATCAGAATCTGCACTCTATTTCTGCTCAAGCGGCGCCCAAGCGTTAAAAAAGCGCGCGCCCCGGTCGCCCTGAAGCCTTAGCATCCCCTCCACATTCGACAAAGGCACACCCGTCTGAAAAGCGGGGTCGCAAAGCCTCCGGCCTACCGTCCGCTCCAGCGGGCCAGGGCAGCGGGGTTGCCGCCCGGCAGTGCTCGCGCGCTGCGTGCCTGGTTCGATCTCGCTCACCCGGCCCGCGCATGTTGCAGTACTCCCCCTCGCCCGTCCCTCCCAGGCTCCCCAGGAGCCGGCCATGATGCTGGTCGGCGGCGGCGCGGCCGCGCTGGCCCTGCTAGCCGGCGCGCACTGGCTACGCATGCGCCAGGTGGTGCGGCGGCTGCGGCGCGAGCACGGGCTGCAGCGCCACCAGGATCAGCGCTTCCAGGACTTCGCCACCGCCGCGTCCGACTGGTGGTTCTGGGAGCTCGACGCGCAGCTGCGCTTCACCTATGTCTCGCCGAACAGCGCCCATGTGACCGGCCGGGCCATCGAGTCGCTGCTGGGCCGCAGCTCGCGCGAGCTGGTGCAGGCGCTGGCCCCCGAGGAGCAGCCGGCCTGGGATCAGCATCTGTCGGATCTGGAGCAGCACCGGCCCATCCATCAGTTCGAGTTCCGCCTGCCGCAATCCGATGGCTCGCTGCGCTGGATCAAGATCAGCGGCCTGCCGGTCTTCGATGCGGAGGGCGTCTTCTGCGGCTATCGCGGCACCGGCAACAACATCACGCTGCGCAAGCACAACGAGCTGGAGCTGCGCCTGGCGGCCACCGCCTTCGAGACGCAGGAAGGCATGTTCGTGACCGGCGCCTCGGACGAGATGCTGCGCGTCAACCCGGCCTTCACCGAGATCACCGGCTACAGCGCCGCCGAGGCGCTGGGCCGGACGCCGCTGATGCTGGGCGCGGGCCGCCACGATGCCGCCTTCGTCGCCGAGATCCGCACCCTGCTGCTGCGCAACGGCCGCTGGCGCGGCGAGCTGATCAGCCGGCGCAAGGACGGCAGCACCTTTCCGATGGGCCTGACCCTGACCGCGGTGCGCGATGCCCGGGGCGAGGTCAGCCACTGCGTGGGCCTGTTCAGCGATATCAGCGAACGCAAGGCGGCGGCCGCCGAGATCGAGCGCCTGGCCTTCTACGACCCGCTGACCGCGCTGCCGAACCGCCGCCTGCTGCTGGACCGGCTGCAGCAGGCCCTGGTCGCGGCCCAGCGCAGCGGCCGCTGCGGCGCGCTGCTGCTGCTCGATCTGGATAATTTCAAGACCCTCAACGACACCCGCGGTCATGACTGTGGCGATCTGCTGCTCCAGCAGGTGGCGCTGCGGCTGGCGCCCTGCCTGCGCAAGAGCGACACGGTGGCGCGGCTGGGCGGGGACGAGTTCGTCGTGATACTGGCCGAGCTCAGCGGCGAGCAGCCCCAGGCGGCGGCCGAGGCCGAGGGCGTGGCCGGCAAGCTGATGGAAGCGCTGACCGAGCCTTACGAGCTCGGCCTGCATGAACACCATTGCACCGCCAGCATAGGCATCGCGCTGTTCGATGCGCTGGCGCAGGGCAGCGAGGACGTGATGAAGCAGGCCGATCTGGCCATGTACCAGAGCAAGGCAGCCGGCCGCAATGCGATCCGCTTCTTCGACCCGACGATGCAGAGCGCGGCCAGCGCCCGCGCCGAGCTCGATGCCGATATGCGCAAAGGCCTGCAGCGCGGCGAGTTCGAGCTCTACTACCAGGCTCAGGTCGATGGTCGCGGCGCGGTGATAGGCGCCGAGGCCTTGCTGCGCTGGCAGCATCCGCGGCGCGGACTGGTGGCACCGCTGGACTTCGTGCCGGCGGCCGAGCAGAGCGGGCTGATCGTGCCGCTGGGGCAGTGGGTGCTGGACAGCGCCTGCCGGCAGCTGGTGGCCTGGGCGGCCGACCCGGCACTGGCGCAGATGAGCCTGGCCATCAATGTCAGCGCCCGGCAGTTCCAGCAGCCCGATTTCGTCACCCAGGTGCAGCACGCGCTGGCGCGCAGCGGCGCGCGTTCGCAGCTGCTGAAGCTGGAGCTGACCGAGAGCCTGTTGATGGACGATGTCGAGGGCATGATCGCGAAGATGAATGCGCTGCAGGCCTGCGGCGTTGGCATCTCGCTGGACGACTTCGGCGTCGGCTATTCCTCGCTGAGCTATCTGAAGCGCCTGCCGCTGGACCAGCTGAAGATCGACCAGAGCTTTGTGCGCAATGTACTGACCGAGAAGCAGGACGCAGCCATCGTCAGCACCATCGTCGCGCTGGCACAGAGCCTGGGGCTGCAGGTACTGGCCGAGGGCGTCGAGACCGAGGCGCAGCGCGACTTCCTGCTGGCCCAGGGCTGCCAGGCCCACCAGGGCTATCTGTTCAGCCGGCCGGTGCCGCTGCTTGAGTTCGAGCGGCTCACTCGGGCGCCGTACCCATCAGCTCAATCAGCTCCTTGAGAAATTCCAGCGCCTCCTCGGGCGTCGCGAAGTAGTACTCGCCGCCCAGGTCGGCGGCATCGCCGTTCGGGCCGATATGCACGACGGCCCAGCCCTCGGCCCCGCCGCCGATCGCGCAGATGCCGAAGGCGCCGGGCGCCAGATCGCGGGCGGTGCCGGCGGTGACGAAGATGTCGCGGCCGAGATGGCAGTGGTAGCGTTTCATGAGGGCTCCCGGGGCCACAGCGCCCACAGCCGCAGCGCCTGCTTCATGCGGCCGGCCTGGGCCTCGGCCTGCTCGCCCCAGCCCCAGAAGTAGTCGGCCCGTACCGCGCCGACGATGGCGCTGCCGGTGTCCTGCGCCATCACGAGGCGACGCAGCGGCGTGCTGGAGAGTGGCTCGCTGCTGTCCAGCCAGACGGGGGTGCCGTAGGGGATGCTGGCGCGGTCCACCGCGATCGAGCGGCCCGGCGTCAGCGGCACGCCCTGGGCGCCGCGCGGCCCGAGTTCGGGATCGGGCAGCGGCTCCTCGCGGAAGAACACATAGCGTGGGTTCTGCCACAGCAGCTCGTTCAGGCGGGCCGGGTTGCGGCGCGCCCAGTCCTTGATGGCCGGCCAGGAGGCCTGCTCGGCGCGCAGCTCGCCGCGTTCGATCAGCAGCTTGCCCAGCGATTGGTAGGGCAGGTCGTTGTGGCCGGCGAAAGCCAGCCGCGCCAGGCGCTGGCGACCGTCGCCCTCCTGCACCCGCACCCGGCCCGAGCCCTGGATCTGCAGCACCAGCGCATCGAGCGGGTCCTCGATATAGAGCAGCTCTTGCGCTCGCAGGCGCTCGCGCTGCTCGGTGGCGATCTGCTGGCGGCTGAAATAGGGGCGGCGCTGCTGCAGATCGGGCGGCGCCGCATGCAGCGGCACCCGGAAACTGCCTTGCGGCCGGCGCGTGGCTTCGAGCAGCGGCTCGTAATAGCCGGTCGCCAGGCCCTGGACCTGGCCGTCCAGGCTCTCGACCCGGTAGGGCTGCAGATGCTTCATCAGCCACAGATGGGCCTCGACATCGTCGGCCGGCCGGTCGCGCTGCGCGCGTGCACACAAGCTGGCCCAGCCGGGGGCCGGTCTTGCGCAGCCGCGCAGCAGGGCCGGCCAGAGTTCGGCGGCGCGGTCCTCGCCCCAGCCGGGCAGTTCGGACCAGTCGCTGGCCAGCCAGCGCGAGCGCTCGCGCAGCAGCGTGGCGCGCTCCCGCTCCGGCCCCGCCGGGGGCTTGACGCCGGTCTCGCCCGCTGCGGGCGTTGCGGGGGCAGGCCCGGGAGGCATCGGCGGCAGCGGTGTGGTGGAGCAGGCCGCCAGCGCGCCTAGAATCGCCGCCGCCAGACCGGCACGCCAGGAGAGAGTGGATAAAGACATGGGATTGCTGTTGCTGGAGGCCCTGGGCGCGCTGGCCCTGCTGATATTCATTGTCTGGTGGACCATGTTTTCCGGCCGCAAGGGCGGCGAGCGACGCGACGCCGATCAGGACCGCGACCCCAGGCCTTAAATGGCCTTGGGCGGCAGGAAGAAGCTGCGCGGCTGCGCCTTGAAGCGCCGCCAGATCGCGCCGCTGACGCGGGCCCGGTCGGCCAGCATGATGCCGCGCGAGCGCAATGCCACCTTGAAGGCCAGATAGAAGCTGACGGAGACATTGAGCGCGCCGGTCAGCGGCACGGCGGCCACGCACCACCAGAAATCGGCCCGGTGCAGCACCTCCAGCCCCAGCGCGCCGGCGGCCGCGGCAATCTGGCCGGCCGACAGTGTGACGTGACGCACCTCGATGGGCAGCGCGAAAAAGCCCAGCAGCGCCGGCACCAGGCCCAGCATCATGCCCAGCGAGACATTGGCCGTCAGGCCCGAGATATTGCTGCGCCACCAGTCGGCCCAGCGCTGCGCGCGCGCCTGGCCGAGGCGGGCGACGATGCGCGGGTTCCAGGCGATCGCGGCGTCGAGGCGGTAGAACACAAACCAGTTCTCGACCCAGCCGGCGATCAGGCTGCTGGCGAACAGCAGGGTGCCGGTCAGCGCGGCGAACAGCAGCGTGGGCCCCAGCAGGGTCAGGTTGTGCAGCACATGCTCGGCGTCCTTGGCCCCGACCAGCGGCGCGCCGAAACTGAGCCAGCTCAGCAGCTGCACGCCCAGCACCATGGGCAGGACCAGGGCCAGATTGCCGACGATGCCGGCGATCTGCGAGCGCAGCAGATGGGCCACCTCGTCGACAAAGCCTTCCAGGCCCTCGTCCTGGTCGATGTCGCTGAGCTTCTGTGCCATCGCCGGCGCGGTCATCGCCGGCTGCTTGGTGGCGACGGTCCAGTGCATCAGATGGATCGCGACGAAGCTGGCGGCATAGTTGGTGCCGGCCCAGAAGCCGGCCCAGAAGGCCGACAGCGACAGCGCACCGACCGCGAACTTGATGAAGGTGGTGCCGGCGATCACCAGGCCGCCGCCGGCCGCGCGGCGCAGCATGTCGCGGTACTCGGCGGCGTTGCGGGTGATGTAGTGCTCGCCGGTCTCGGCGCTGCGCTCGGCCACCTTGCGGGCCAGCATCGAGTAGTGGCGCGCGAACAGCGTGCGCACGCTGCGCCGCGCATGGATCACGCGCACCAGGTTGGCGACCAGGCGCGCCAGCTCGCGCTGCGGCTCGGGGGAGACCAGGCAGTCCAGCAGGGTCTCGATGCGGCGCAGCCGCTCCAGCATCTGCTCGACCTCGAAGATGATGTCCACCGAGACGCCATAGCCCTCGAGATGGCGCGGAATGCTCTCGGCCGCCAGCCGGCAGCTGTCCAGCAGCACGCGCAGGTATTGCAGGGCCGGCATCATCGCGGCGCGGTCGGCGCGCTGCAGTGCATCGCTGAACTGCTCGGTGGCGCGGCCCAGCTGCGTGAACGGCTTGTGGCTCAGCAGCTCGGGATCCATGCGCTGGCGCAGCGGGCCGGACAGGCCGGCCGCCGCGACGCCGCTGATCAGCACCGTGAGGCCGCCCAGCATCGGCTCGCGCCAGACATCGCCGGCCGGCACGGCCCGGCCGAACAGCGCCGCCAGCCGGCTCAGCAGCTCGTCGTCAAGCTCGGCCAGCCACAGCGCGTCCTCGGGTTCGGGGAACAGCAGGCCGAACAGCTCGCCGAGTTCGCGCGTGTCCACCGTGTCGGGCAGCACGCGCTGGCGCAGCCGGTGCAGCAGCTCGCTCCACAGGGCCATGCGCGAAGCGAAGCCGACATCGGCAAACAGGCCCAGGGCCTGGATATCGCGCCAGACGCTGCCCAGCACGCCGGCGAAGGCCGTGGCGTGGGCCGGGTTGCGCTCCAACATATTGAGCAGATGCTTCAGGCGCAGCAGCGGCAAGGGTCGCTCGCTGCCACCCTCCAGGCCCGCCTCGCCGTGGCGCTTGACCGGGTGGCGCAGCCACTCCATCAGGCGCACCAGCCAGAGATTGCGTGCCGCCAGCTCGGCCCTGGGGTCGGCCGCGTTCAGCAGGGCCGTCAGATCCCAGGCCCGGTTCACTCGCTTGAACCACATCAATGCAGGGTGCTGGTGTCGGCCAGCATGAATTCGGGCACTTCGGTGTAGAACACCTCGGCGTCTTCGCTGACGCACAGAAAGCGGCCGCGCATGCTGCCTTGCGGCGTGGCGATCTGGGCCCAGGAGCTGTACTGGAATTTCTGCCCCGGCGCCAGCAGCGGCTGGTGGCCGACCACGGCCAGGCCGCTGACCTCCTGCACATGGCCGGCGGCATCGCTGATATGCCAGTGGCGGGCCACCAGCTGGGCCGTGACATCGCCGGTGTTCTCGATGCTGATCGTGTAGCTGAAGGCGTACCGGCCTTGTTCAGCCTCGGTCTGCTCGGGCAGGACTTGCACGACAACGCTGCAGGTGAATTGAGCTTGAGCCATGGTGACTATTCTATGGTTGTTGCGCTGCATCATGATGCCGGGCGGCTATGCTGAAGCCCGGGCCGACATTGGAAGCAGAGTCAAAAACAGGGATGAGACACCCCGCGATCACACGACGGGCATGGCTGGCGGTGCTGGGCCTCGCGCCTTGGGCCGCCCTTGCACAGCCCGTGGTGCTGCGCACCGTGGCGCAAAGCGGCGCGCCGGTCAAGTATGCGCCCGGCGGCGGCGCACGGCCCGGCATCTGCGCCGAGCTGATGGGCGCGGTCGAGCGCCTCGATGCCGGGCTGCGCTTCGAGGGGCAGGGGCGGCTGACGCCGCTGCGGCGCATCGAGCGCATGCTGGCCCAGGGCGAGATCGATGTGTTCTTCTGCCTGCTCAATACCGCCGAGCGGGCCCGGCTATGGGACTATCTGCCGGTGCCGCTGTACCGGGTGCGGCATGTGGCGGTGCAGCGCCAGAACGACCCCACCACCCTGCGCGGCGTCGCCGAGCTCAGGGGCGCGGGCATCGACAAGCCGGTGCTGGTGGCCCAGGGCTCGGCGCTGGCGCAGGCGCTGACGCAGGCCAGGGTGCCCTTCAGCGACGCGGCGCGCTCCGACCTGGATGCGCTGCGCATGCTGATGCTGGGGCGCTCCGACGTGGTCTACGGGCAAGACATGACCCTGCTGCCGCTGCTGAGCCTGCCCGAGTTCGCGGGGCGGCTGCGCATCGCGCCGGTCGTGTTCCATGAAGATACCCAGTACGCGGTGGTGGCCAAGCAGCTGCCGCCGGCCCTCACGCGGCGCCTGCTGCAGGCCTTGCAAACGCTGGAGCGCGAAGGCTTTCTGCGCGATCTGGCCGAACGTTATCGACAACCATGAATCCACAACTGCACATTCCCGCCGATGGCCGGCCGCGCTGCCGCTGGTGCGCCGCCGCCGCCGACTGGCCGCCCTATCTGCACTATCACGACACCGAATGGGGTTTCCCGGTCGCCGATGACCGGCGCCTGTTCGAGAAGCTGTGCCTGGAAGGTTTCCAGTCGGGCCTGTCCTGGCGCACCATCCTGGCCAAGCGCGAGGCTTTCCGCGCCGCATTCGCCGGCTTCGACGCCGAGCGCGTGGCGGCCTTCGATGCTGCCGACGTCGAGCGCCTGCTGCAGGATGCCGGCATCGTCCGTCATCGCGGCAAGATCGAGGCGGTCATCAACAACGCGCAGCGCGTCATCGAACTGGTTGCCGAGCAGGGCTCGCTGGCCGCCTATATATGGCGCTTCGAGCCGGAGGGCGGCCACGAGAACCTGACGGAGTCGCCGGCCTCCAAGGCCCTGTCCAGGGACCTGAAGAAGCGCGGCTGGAAGTTTGTCGGCCCGACCACCATGCATGCCTTCATGCAGTCGATGGGCCTGATCAACGACCATGCGCCGCACTGCGTGACGCATGCCGAGGTGGCGGCCGCGCGGCGGCGTTTCAAGCCGCCGCGCTGAGCCCGGCCGGGCTTACTTGGGCATCACGACGCTGTCGATCACATGGATCACGCCGTTGTCGGCGGCGATGTCGGTGGCCGTCACCTTGGCGCCATCGACCGTGACGCCGCCCATCGTGGCGAGGGTCAGCTCGCTGCCCTGCACCGTTTTGACCTTGCCGGCCTTGACGTCCTTGGCCATCACCTTGCCGGGCACGACGTGGTAGGTCAGCACGGCGGTCAGCTTGGCCTTGTCCTTCAGCAGAGCGTCGAGGTCGGCCTTGGGCACCTTGGCAAAGGCCGCGTCGGTCGGCGCGAACACGGTGAACGGGCCGGGGCCCTTGAGGGTGTCGACCAGGCCGGCGGCCTGCAGCGCGGTGGCCAGGGTCTTGAAGCTGCCCGCCGCCACAGCGGTGTCGACGATGTCCTTGGCCTGCGCCGACAGCGCGAGCAGGGACAGGGCACTGATTGCAAAGAGCTTTTTCATCGGTACTGCTTTCTTTGGGGTTGAGGAAAAGGGGGCGGGCGACGCTCACAGCGTCGGCAGGATGACCTTGTCGATCACATGAATCACGCCATTGCTGGCCAGCACATCGGTGGCGGTGATCCTGGCCTTGCGGCCGTTGCGGTCGCTGATGTCGAGATTTGCGTCGACCGTGAAGGTGTTGCCCTGTACGGTCGTGATGGCCGGGCCGACCGGCACATCGGCCTTCAGCACCCGGGCCGGCAGCACGTGGTAGGTCAGTACTTTGGTCAGCAGGGCCTTGTCGGCCAGCAAGGCGTCCTTGCTGATGCCCAGCTCGGTCAGCAGGGCGGCGAAGGCCGCGTTGGTCGGCGCGAACACGGTGAAGGGGCCGGTGCCGCTCAGCGTGCCGGCCAGATCGGCGGCGACCACGGCCTCGACCAGGATGCTGAAATCGGGCAGCGCGCTGGCGGTCTGGACAATGGTCTTGTCGGCCGGCAGCAGCACACGGTCCAGCACATGGACGACGCCGTTGCTGGCCTGGATGTCGGTGGCGGTGATGGTCGAGACACGGTTGCGTCCGTCGGTCACCCGGGCGGTGCCGCCGCTGAGCTCGATCTTGAAGATGCCGCCCTGCAGCGTGCTGATGGGCTTGCCGGCCGGGATGGCCGCACGCTCCACCTTGGCGGGCAGCACATGGTAGGTCAGCACCGCGGTCAACAAGGCCTTGTCGGCCAGCAGCTGGGCCTTGCTGATGCCCAGCTCGGTCAGCAGCGCGGCGAAGGCGTCATTGGTCGGCGCGAACACGGTGAGCGTGCCCGGTGCGGACAGCGTGGTGCCCAGATCCGCCGCGACCACCGCCTCGCTGAGGATGCTGAAGCGGGCGTCGCTGCGGGCGATGTCGACGACCGTGGGCGGGTGATCATCACCGCCGCCGCAGGCGGCGAGCAGGCCGACCGAGGCCAGCAGGGTCAGGCGTTTGAACCAGTCAAGCATGGGAGTCTCCTTGGTGGTGGTTGATGAAGGGGGTTCGGGGGGCGGGCGCTCCTTGCGCGGCGGGCAGCAGCGGCGCGGCCAGCAGATGCAGCACCCCGTTGCTGGCCTGGCGATCGCTGCCCGGCTGCAGCGGCTGGGCGGCGTCGCCGCTGCCCAGCAGGCCCAGCGGGCTGAACTCGATGCCCAGGCCCTGGGCGCTGTTCATGCGCCCGCCCCAGGGCAGCTCGTGGCTGAGCCAGCGCCCGCCGAGCAGGTGGTGGCGCAGCAGATGGCCCAGCCGTTCGGTGTCCTTCATCAGCGCGCGCCGGCGCAGCCCCAGGCGGCCTGCCAGCAGCTCGAAGCCCTGGTCGCTGGGCGCCAGCAGCGTGAAGGGCCCGCTGGCACGCAGCACCGCGTCGAGACCGCAGCGATGCAGGGCCTCGGCCAGCTCGCCGCGCGACGGGGCCTGCTGCAGCAGCGCCAGCAGGCCCTGCGTCGGCGGTTGCAGCACGCGGTCGATCAGGTGCAGGCGCAGCGCTCCCCAGCGCAGATTGCCGGCCAGCAGCCGGGCCTGATGGCCCTGGGCATCGATCACGCGAGGGCCCTGGGCATCGACCTGCAGGCGCAGCACGCCACCGCCCAGGCTGGGCAGCGGACGGGCCTGCAGCAGCGCGTCGCCGTTCAGCGGCAGCGGCAGCGGCAGCAGGTGCTCCAGCAGCAAGGCGCGCAGCCGCTGCGGCTGCGCCATCAGCGTGTCCATCGTCAGGCCCTGCGCGGCCAGATGCTGCTGCAGCGCGGCGTGCTCGGGCGCCAGCAGGGTCAGGCCTTGACCGTGGCTGAGCAGGCTGTCCAGCCCGGCGCGCTGCATGGCCTGCTGCAGCCAGCCCAACGGCGCCGGCAGCGCGGTGCTCGGATCGGCGGATGCACCCTCGGCGGGCATCAGGCCGGGCTGGTGCAAGGCGGGGCAGAGCCATCTGAGCATAGGGTCCTCGCTTCCTCGATCTGGGTATGACGAGGTGTGAAATTTGAACTGATCAGTTCATTTTGTCAACTGTTTGGTTTTGAAAATTACTTTGCAGTATCTATTTGACCGTTGGGTTCTCGGTTGCTGCGGCGAGCCCTAGAATCGGGCGATGGCAAAAGTTTCATTCCGCGAACAGGTCCTGCAGGCCCGCGAGGACGCCATCGTCGATGCGGTCAACCGCCTGCTGGCCGAGAAGGGCTTTGACCTGATGACGGTGGACGAGGTGGTGGCCGATGTGGGCATCGCCAAGGCCAGCCTCTACAAGCACTTCAGCTCCAAGGAGGAGCTGGCGGCTGCCGCGATGGTGCGGGTGCTGGAGCGGGCGCTGGCCGAGCTGGCGCGGCTGCGCGAGCAGCCGGGCTCGGCGCTGGACAGGCTCAAGGCCGTGGCGCGCTGGACCATGCAGGTGCAGCTGGCCGGCGAAATGCCCTCGCTGCCGGCGCAGAACTCCAGCCTGCGCGCGGCGCTGACGGGGCACAAGCTCTATATGGACCGGCTGCTGACCCTGAGCGACGAGCTCGGCGAATGGATCGCCGCAGCCCAGGCCGATGGCAGCCTGCGCCCCGATCTGCCGCCCGAGATCGTGCTCTACACCTTGTTCGCCCGCGCCTGCGATCCGGTACTCGCCCTGCTGAAGGCCGGCGGCCAGCACAGCGATGCGCAAATCATCGAGATGCTGCTGACCACCTGCTTCGGCGGGCTGGCGGGCTCCTAAAATTGGGGCTCACTCCCAGCCCTGCGCCCGATCATGAGCACCTCCCGCCGCCCCTCTCCGCTGATCTCCCCCAGCATCCTCTCCGCCGACTTTGCCCGCCTGGGCGAGGAGGTGCGCGCGGTGCTGGCCGCCGGCGCCGACTGGATCCATTTCGACGTGATGGACAACCATTACGTGCCCAATCTGACCTTCGGGCCCATGGTCTGCGAGGCGCTGAAAAAGCATGCCGTCAAGCCCGATGGCACGCCCGCACCCATCGATGTGCATCTGATGGTGCAGCCGGTCGACAGCCTGGCCCAGGCCTTTGTGCGCGCCGGCGCCGATCTGGTGAGCTTTCACCCCGAGGCCAGCGCCCATGTGGACCGCACGCTGCAGCTGATCAAGGCCGAGGGCGCCCAGGCCGGCCTGGTGTTCAACCCGGGCACGCCGCTGGACGTGCTGGAGTGGGTGATCGACAAGGTTGACCTGGTGCTGATCATGAGCGTCAACCCGGGCTTCGGCGGTCAGAGCTTCATCCCCAGCGCGCTGAAGAAGCTGGAGGCGGCCCGCCGAATCATCGAGCGGAGCGGCCGCGACATCCGGCTGGAGATCGACGGCGGCGTCAAGATCGACAACATCCGCCAGATCGCCGATGCCGGCGCAGACACCTTTGTGGCCGGCTCGGCCATCTTCGGCAAGCCCGATTACAAGGCGGTCATCGACGCGATGCGCGCGGAGCTGGCGCGCTGAGCGACGCCGCGCGATGCGCTTCGTCCTCGGCGACTGGGCGATCGATCCGGCCAGCAATGGCCTGAGCCGGGGCGAAGAGCGCCGCCAGATCGAGCCGCGGGCGATGCAGGTGCTGGTGGCGCTGTGCGAGCAGCCCGGCCAGGTGATCAGCGCCGAGCAGCTGCTGCAGCAGTGCTGGCCCGAGCAGCCGCTGGGCGACAACCCGGTGCACAAGACCGTGGCCCAGCTGCGCCGCGCGCTGGACGACAGCGCCACCGAGCCGCGCTATATCGAGACCCTGCGCAAGCGCGGCTACCGCGTGCTGGCCCCGGTGGCGTCCAGCGATGGTCCCGCGCCCCAGGCCCGCGAGGGCGGCTGGCGCGGCGGCTCGCCGTTTCGCGGCCTGCAGGCTTTTGATGCGGCCCATGCCGAGGTCTTTTTCGGCCGCGAGCGCGTGCTGCAGGAACTGTTGCTCAGCGTGCGCGCCCGCTGGCACGAGAGGCGTGCCTTCACGCTGCTGCTGGGGCCCAGCGGCTCGGGCAAGACCTCGCTGGTGCAGGCCGGCCTGTTCCCGGCCCTGCAGGGCCTGAGCAGCACGGGGTTGGACCTCGGCGATATCGGCCTGCATGCGCCGCTGGCCGCGCTGGCGGCCGCGCTGCTGGACTGGGAAATTGACGGGCGCTGCCTGTTCCCCGGCGCCAGCGCCGACAGCCTGGCGCAGAGCCTGGCGCACACGCCGCAGGCCGTGCTGGCCGAGATCGCGGCGGCGCGCGGCGGGCGCGACGCGGCGCTGCTGCTCTTCGTCGACCGGCTGGAGGCGCTGTTCGTCGCGCCCCATCTCGATGCCGCCTGCGTCGGCGACCTGCTGGCCGCGCTGCAGGCCCTGGCCGACAGCGGCGATGTCATCGTGATCGCGGCCTGCCGCAACGATTTCTATCCGCGCCTGTCCGAGCACAGCCTGCTGATGCGCGACAAGCAGCTGGGCGCGCATTTCGACCTGGGCCCGCCCAGCCGTGCCGAGATCGCCCAGATGATCCGCCTGCCGGCACGCGCCGCCGGCCTGAGCTTCGGCATCGATCCGGCCACCCGGGCGCGGCTCGACGACCAGCTCTGCGACGACGCGGCCCACAGCCCGGACGCGCTGCCGCTGCTGCAGTACACGCTGGAGGAGCTGTACCGGCTGCGCAGCCCGCATGGCGAGCTGAGCTTTGCCGCCTACCGCGAGCTTGGCGGGCTGGAGGGCGCGATCGGCCTGCGCGCCGAGGCCGTGATCAAGAGCCTGCTGCCCATCCAGCAGCAGGCCCTGCCGCAGGTGCTGGCGCTGCAGATCAGCCTGTCGGCCGAGGAGGCGCGCGCCACCAGCCGGCGCGCGCTGTGGGACGAGTTGGGGGGCGCGGCCGAGCGCGAGCTGGTCCAGGCCCTGGTCGATGCGCGGCTGCTGGTCAGCGATCTGATCGAGCAGCGGGCCGGTTTTCGCGTCGCCCACGAGGCGATTCTGCGGCGCTGGCCGCGGGTCACCGAATGGATTGCCGAGCACCAGCAGGCCCTGCAGCTGCGCAGCCGGCTGCGCCAGCAGGTGGCACGCTGGCAGGCCGAGGGGCGGGCCGCCGAGTACCTGCTGCCCAAGGGCAAGCAGCTGGCCGACGCGCTGGCGCTGCTGGGGCATAGCGAGTTCGCGATCAGCGCGGCCGAGCGTGACTATGTGCAGGTCTCGCGCCGCCGCGCCGCGCGCGGCGGGCATCTGCGCCTGGCGGCCGTGCTGGGGCTGGCCCTGCTGACCCTGCTCAGCGGCATGCTGGCCTGGCGGGCCGACCGCGCCGAGCAGCTGGCGCGCCAGCGCAGCGAGCAGGCCGATGACTTGCTGGGCTATATGCTGGGCGAGTTCGCCGACAAGCTGCGCCCGGTGGGCCGGCTTGAGCTGCTCGACAGCGTCGGCGCGCAGGCCCTGAAGCATCTGGCCGAAGGCGACCGTCCGACCGAGCCGCAAGCCCTGCTGCAGCGCGCCAAGGCCCTGACCGTGATCGGCGAGGTGCGGGTCTCCAAGCGCGAGCTGGAGGCGGCGATAGCGCCGCTGCAGCAGGCGCGCCGCCTGCTCGATGCGGCCACGCCCGCCGCCGAGTTGCTGCCGCAGTGGCGCAAGGCCCAGGGCGCGGCCGATTTCTGGCTGGGCCATGCCTTCTATGTGCAGCGCCAGTTCGACGCCGCGCGCGCCGCCTGGCAGGCCTACCGCGAGCACAGCGCCCAATGGCTGGCCGAGGCGCCCGGTCAGGCCGAGCCGCTGATCGAGCTGTCCTATGCCGAGAACAGCCTGGGCACGGTGATGCTGGACAGCGGCGATCTGCCCGGCGCGGCGCGGCAGTTCCGTGTCTCGATCGAGCTCAAGCAGCAGGCGATGCGGCTGCGCCCCGATGACCTGGGCCTGAAGGCCTGGTGGGCCAACAGCCTGACCTGGCTGGGCACGACCTTGCTGTGGCAGGGCGAGTTCGAGGCGGCGCGGCGCCTGTTCGAGCAGGGGCTGCAGGGCATTGCACAGGCGCGCGCCCAGGCCCCGTCGGATCTGGAGTGGCTGGACAGCGAAGCGGTGGCCCAGACCTGGATCGGCCAAGCCTGGCAGAAGCTGGGGCAGCGGGATCAGGCGCTGGCGGCCCTCGGCCGGGCCAAGGTCTTGTTTGGCTGCTTGCTGGCGCAGGAGAGCGATAACCGCAAATGGCGGCTGGGCCTGGCCCGGGTCGAGGTGCTGGAGATCGAGACGCAGGCACCCGGGCGCAGCGCGGCGCGGCTGCGCGAACTGCTGGCGCAGCTGCAGCGTTTCAACAGCGGCGCCAGCGCGGCGGCGACGCTGCGTCGCCTGCCCCAGCGCGCCCAGACCACGCTGGCGCTGGGCCGCGAACTGCGCGCCCAGGGCGAAGGCGTCGAGGCCCTTGAGCTGCTGACGGGCCTGCTGCCCAGTCTGAGCGATGCGCTGCGGACCCAGCCCGATGATCTGCGCCTGCACGCCGAGCGCGCCAAGGTCCGCTTGGCCGTCGCGGATCTGCACACGCAAGCGCGCGCCGCGACGGCGGCGCGCGCGCAATGTGAAACCGTGCTGACCGAACTGGACCGCCTGCGGCCCTTGCTGCGGGTTCATTTCGATATTACCGACACCTGGGTCCAGGCATATTCCTGCCTGGAGCGGAAAGGCCAGGTCGGCGCCGAGCAGCAATGGTTGGCCGAACGGCGAGATTCCCGCTCCTGATTCATTCGAAACCAGTTGAAAAAGGGATGCCCATGTCGACCAATACTTACTATGTCAAGGCTTCGATAGACGCCAGCGGCAACTATGCCGACTGCAGTTATTTCACCGACCCAGCCTGTACCCAGGTGGCTGAGCAGCCTTTGCGCATTCCACAAAGCGCCGGGGTTTGCAATTTCGTGCAGGCGACCGCCTCGCCGCTGGTGCTGGTCGGCTCGGTCTTCAAGACCCTGGGCCATGCACCGACGCTCAACAGCCATAACTTCACGCCGGCCAATGACGAGCACATCGTCGCGGTGGGCATGCCCACCAGCGAGATCGTCACCAAGGGCGTGGTGCTGATGTTCTCCAGCCCCGGTGAGGTCACCTGCCTGTATCCCAGCACCGACCCCGAGGTCAAGAACGACGACCAATGAGCCGGTACCGCCCACCTGAGACCGAGATGAGACCAAGCTGAGACTGCCGCCAGCGCCGGGCACGTCGACAATTCGCGGACTTGCTTGACCGTAGATCCGTCAAAATCAAGGGTTATCCCTTGGTTTTTTCGTTCATAAGGCCCCGGAAGGTTTCCGGAAGCTTGTTCGAGCCCGGGCTGCCTAGAGTCCGTGGCGTCGCGGAGATCTGCGGCGCCGCGGCGGGACGCTCGACCGACCCGCCCCCATCATCACAAGAGGGTCCGAGCATGCAGCAAGACACAGAGCGCGCCGGTCGGCCGGTGCCGACCACCGGGCGGGTATTCCTGGTCTCCGAGATACTGAAGGATCTGCGCAGCGAGAAACTGCAGAGCCAGGAGGAAATGGCATTTTCCTGCAGCGACCGGAAAATTCGGGTCTCGATCGCGTCGATCAAGCGTGCCGAAACCGGCAAGCCGGTGATTTACCGGGTGGCCCGCGAACTGGCACGGTATTTTGATGTGCCGGTGCAGAAACTGATACGCAGCGAGCGCAGCGGCACCGCCTGATACTGATACCAAACTGATACTGGCGGGCCGGCCACCAGCCACCAAACTTGTCTTCGCTCAGGGACTGCGGAATATCGACCAAGCATCGGCCTTGAACAAGTGACAAGGCCGGGACGCCGGGCCGCAGCGGCGTCTCCTATCATCGCGGTGATGAAGAACATCCTGCTGGTGTGCACCGCCAATATCTGCCGCTCGCCGATGGCCGAGGCTGTCTTGAAGGCGCAAGGCCTGTATGCGCTGGTGCAATCGGCCGGCATGCGCGCCGGGCCGCGCGGCGAGCCGGTCGATGCCCGCGCCGCCCGCGTGCTCTTGCAGCGCGGCTATGAGCTGGGCAAGAAATGGCGCTCGCGGCGTGTTCAGGCCGAGGACTTTGCCCGCTTCGACCTGGTGCTGGCGATGGACCACGACAATCTGCGCGATTTGCGCCTGCTCTGCCCGGCCCAGCAGCAGGACAAGCTGCATCTGTTCCTGGATTTCGTGCCCGGCCACGCCGGCCGGGAGGTGCCCGACCCCTATTTCGGCAGCATCCAGGGCTTCGAGCATGTGCTGAGCCTGGTGGAGCTGGGCGCGTCGGGATTGCGCGAAGCCCTGCAAAGCGGGCGTGTCTCGGCGCTGTGACAGCCCGGGTCGCAGCGCTACTCAATTGGCTGCTGCAGCGCTAAGCTGCGGCCATGCAGATACGCACCAAGCTCGCCCTTCACCTGATGGTGCAGGTCGTCCTGGTGGGGCTGATGGTGGCGGCCCTGCTGCATCTGGCCTCGGCCTACCGGGCGCTCGAACAGGCCCAGTCGCGGCGCTTCGAGGGCCATCAGCTGGCGGCCGAGCTGTATCAAAGCTCCAACGAACTGAGCCTGATGGCGCGTCTGTTCGTGCTGCAGCAGCAGCCGCGCTATGCCCAGTTCTATGCCGATATCGTGCGCATGCGCGAGGGGCAGGCGCCGCGTCCGCTGGACTATGACGCGGCGTTCTGGGATCTGCGCCTGGCCGAAGCGCAGGCCGCCGACGGACCTGGCCGCATGGCCTCGGCGCAGGAGCGCCTGCACGCGGCCGGTTTCACGGCGCAGGAACTGGGTTTGCTCGACGAGGCCCGGCAACGCTCCGAGGCGCTGATGACGCTGGAGCGCCAGGCCATGGGCCTGGTCGAGAAGCGGCCGGGCTTCACGCCGCGCCCGGAGGACTGGCGCCAGGCCCTGGATCTGCTGCACGGCGAGGCCTATCTGCGCGCCAAGGCCGAAATCGCGGCGCCGCTGCGGCGCCTGACCCAGAGCCTGGCCCTGCGGCTGGAACAGGAGCGGCTGCAGGCGCAGCGCAGCGTCCAGCAGGCCTCCTATCTGGCCGCCGCCATCCTGCTGGTGCTGAGCCTGCATGCGCTGTGGTCGGCGCACCGATTCGACCGCTCGGTGCGCCAGCCGCTGGCGGCCCTGCGGGACTGGGCCCAGTCAGTGCGCTCGGGCCGCCATGGCAGCCGCACGAAGCTGCCGGTGGACACCGAGTTCGGCGAGCTGTCGGCGGTGATCGACGAGATGGCCGATGCGGTGGAGCACAGCCTGGCCGAGTTGCGCGAGGAGGTGCAGCGCCGCACCCGTGCCGAGGAGGTGGTCCAGCATCTGGCCAACCATGATGCGTTGACCGGTCTGCCTTCGCTGCGCCTGCTGCACGACCGGCTGGAGCGGGCGCTGGCACGGGCCCAGCGCGAAGGCGAGGGCGTGGCGGTGCTGTTCATCGACCTGAACGGTTTCAAGCCGGTCAATGACCAGTACGGCCATGAGTCCGGCGATATGGTGCTCAAGGTGGTGGGCCAGCGCCTGGCCGGTGCGGTGCGCGATGCCGACACGGTGGGTCGCATCGGCGGCGATGAATTCCTGGTCATCCTGCCCGATGTCGGCAGCCATGAGGCGGCCGTCCAGGTGCGCGAGAAGCTGGACGCGCTGCTGCGCCAGCCCATCTATCTGCCGACCCACAAGCTGGTGGTGCAGATCTCGGCGGCCATCGGCATCGCCCGCTTTCCCGACATGGCCAAGGACTCCGCCAGCCTGCTGCGCCTGGCCGACGAGGACATGTACAAGCACAAGGCCGCCAGCGGGGCGGGGCGCCCGCCCTCGGCCCCGCCGATCAAGGTCGGCTGATCAGGACGCTGCCAGGGCCACCGCCAGGCGCGCGCCGGCCACGGCGTTGTGCTTGACCAGGGCGATATTGGTGGCCAGGCTGCGGCCTTCGGTCAGCGCCTTGATGCGGGCCAGCAGATAGGGGGTGACGGCCTTGCCGGCGATGCCTTGCGCGGCGGCCTCGGCCAGGGCCTGCGCGGTGATGCGCTCGATCTCGGCACGCTCCATCGCCTGCCCGGCCGGCACCGGGTTGGCGATCACGACGCCGCCGGCCAGGCCCAGCGCCCATTTGGTCTGCAGGAAACGAGCCTGCTCGGCCGCCGCGTCGATGCGGAAGTCGGCCTTGAAGCCGCTGTCGGGCGTGTAGAAGGCGGCGAAATTGTCCTGGCCGATCGCGATCACCGGCACGCCATGGGTTTCCAGGTACTCCAGCGTCAGGCCGATGTCGAGGATGGACTTGGCGCCGGCGCAGACCACGGCCACCGAGGTCTGGGCCAGCTCCTGCAGATCGGCCGAGATGTCGAAGGAGGTCTCGGCGCCGCGGTGCACGCCGCCGATGCCGCCGGTCACGAAGACCTGGATGCCGGCCAGCGCCGCGCAGATCATCGTCGCGGCCACGGTCGTCGCGCCGATCTTGCCGCTGGCCAGCACATAGGGCAGGTCACGCCGGCTGACCTTCAGCGCCTCGGGCGATTGGCCCAGCAGCTCCAGCTCGGCCTCGGACAGGCCGATGCGGATCTTGCCGTCGAGGATGGCGATGGTGGCCGGCACCGCGCCGCCATCGCGAATGATCTGCTCGACCTCGCGGGCCGTCTGCACATTCTGCGGGTAGGGCATGCCATGCGAAATGATGGTGGACTCCAGCGCGACGATGGGGCTGCCGGCGGCGCGGGCGGCGGCCACTTCGGCCGAGTATTCGATGAAGGTGTGCAGGGTGCTCATGGAGGTTCTCATTGGATGGATTGCAGCAGTTCGGGGCCGAGATCGGGATGGACGGTGGCTTCGGTCTGCAGGGTCAGCGCCGACAGCGCGAGGCCGCGGCGGCAGGCCAGGGCCAGGTCGAGCGGGTCCTGGTACAGCGAGGCGCAGACCCCGGCCGAGAAGGCGTCGCCGGCGCCGGTGACATCGAGCACCGGCACGCGCGGTGCCGGCATCGCCAGCAGCGTGTCGCCGTCGCTGTAGAGCAGGCCGGCCGCGCCCTGGGTGACGACCAGCTGTTGCAGGCCGCGCTCGCGCAGCTGGCGATGGGCGCGCCGCAGCGCGCCCGGGCCGGAGAGCGGCTTGCCGCCGCACAGCGCGGCCAGCTCGCCCTCGTTCAGCAGCAGGCAGTGCACGCCGCGCAGGTCCGGCGGCAGCCGCGCCATCTTGGGCACCGAAACCGCGACGACGACCAGCGGTCGCGTGTCGGCGGCGGCCTCGCTGATCAGCTGGGCCACGCTGTCGGCCGGCAGGTTCAGGTCGATCACGGTGAGGCTGGCGCTGGCGCGCTGGGCCGAGGTGAGTCGCAGGAAGTCGGGTGTCAGCCTGTCGGTCAACGCCATCTGCGCCAGGGCCAGCAGCATCGCGCCATCGGCGTCGAGCACGGCGGTGTAGCTGCCGGTGGCGGCGTCGGCGGCCTGCAGCGAGCCGCTGGTCGCGATGCCCAGCCGCGCCGCATGGGCCAGCAGCTCGCGGCCGGCCGGATCGTCGCCGACCGCGCTGAGCAGATGCACCGGCAGGCCCAGCCGCGCCAGGTTCTCGGCCACATTGCGGGCCACGCCGCCGGGCGTCTCGCGCTGGCTGACCGGGTTCGAGGTGCCCATCTGCAGCGGCGCCAGGGTGCGCAGCTTGCGGTCCAGATTGCTGCCGCCGATGCAGACGATGGGCGCACGCTGCGGCAGCACATAGGCCCGGCCCAGCAGCCGGCGCTCGCGCGTCAGGCTGGCGATATGGCCGGCCACCGCCGAGCGCGACAGGCCCAGGCGCTCGGCCAGGTCCTGCTGGCCGATGAAGGGGTTGTCGCGTATCAGTGCGAGCAGCTGTTCTTTTTTGCTGTCCATGGCGTTTGAAAACAATTGTCCGTATTGTAAAACAATTGTCTGGATCGAGGTGGTGCGCCCAGCGTGCCCGCTAAACTCGCGGCTCCCCAGTTCGCCAAGCCCGCCGTGAACCCTCAGACCCACCCCCAAGCCTTTATTCTTGACCTCGACGGCACCCTGGTCGATACGCTGGGCGACTTTGTCGCGGTGTTGAATCTGGTGCTGCAGGAGCTGGCGCTGCCGGCCGTGAGCCGCGAGTTCGTCGAGCTGACGATAGGCCAGGGCAGCGAGCATCTGATACGCAGCACGCTGGCCGAGGTGGGCGGGGCGCCCGCGCTCTACGAGACCGCCTGGGCGCGCTACCAGCAGCACTATCTGGCGCTGAACGGCCAGTTCTCGGCGGTGTTTCCGGGCGTGGTCGAGGGGCTGGAGCGGCTGGCCGCGCTGGGCCTGCCGATGGCCTGCCTGACCAACAAGCCGCTGGCCTTTGCCCGCGAGCTGCTGGCGCGCAAGGGCCTGGCCGGCTACTTCGGCTGGGTGTTTGGCGGCGACAGCTTCGAGCGCAAGAAGCCCGATCCGCTACCGCTGATCAAGACCTGCGAGGCGCTGGGCACGGCGCCTGGCGCCACCTGGATGATCGGCGACTCCAGCAACGATGCCCGTGCGGCGCGCGGCGCCGGTTGCCCGGTGGTGCTGATGCGCTATGGCTACAACCACGGCGAGCCCATCGACGCGGTGCCGGCGCTGCAGCACCTGGACCGGCTGGATCAGCTCACTGTCCCGAGCGGCTGCGCTGAATCCCCAGCAGCGCGTCCTTGAGCTGGTCGTCGGCCGGCGACTTGCCCAGCCAGATCTTCAGCAGCACGCCGAAGAACTCCGGCTCCTTGATCGGCTCGCCGGCGACCTTGGCGCCGTTGACATAGACCACGGTGCCGGTGCCGGGAATCCACTCGACGCTGAAGTTCTCGCCGGTCGTGAGCTTCTTCTTGGTCGCAAAGATATCGGCGATGCGCAGCACGCCGTTGATGGCCTTGGCGAACTCCTCGCGCGAGGCGTTCTGCTCCATGCCCTTGGTGAAGAGCTTGCCGAGTTCGTTGCCGTCGATCTCGCGCAGCATCTGGATGTGCAGGCGCTTCGGGCCTGGCGCGTTGAGCGCGGCCTCCGGTGTGCCGGCCTTGGCGCCCAGATACAGGCCTGCGGTATAGACCTTGAAGACGGCCTTGTAGCGAATGCCGGCGCCGTTGAGTTGCAGCTTCTGGCCGGCCACGTCGGCCGTGGGCTCGTACTTGACGCCGGCCACCTCGACCGTCTGGGCCTGGATAGGCAGGGCCACGGCCAGCAGCAGGGCCGCAAGGATTTGTCTCGACATGTCTCGCTCCGTCTTGTCGGCGAAGTATGGCGCGAAGCCCGCCCGCTTGTCCGTGTTGTGCATCACGCACAAACCCTGAACGGAGTCGTCACACAAGCACTGCTAAACTGCGCCGCATCATGTTCATCACGCGCAAGCACATCAAGGGGTCGAACGACCGGGGAGCCTGGCCCTGGCGTCGCCCGTCCGACTTCGCCTGAAGCCGCTTGATTGATTGACCGCGTGCCGACTCCTGGTTTCCGGAGCCGCACAGCCTGAACCTCCCCGGTGGGATGGGCGCAGTCAAGCGACCTGACATCCGGCGTGCCTGCGTCGCCTTCGAGCGCGAGGCCGCCCTGCATCAAGGTACGTGATGATTACCGAACTCGAATTCCAGAGCCTGGCTGCCCAGGGCTATAACCGCATCCCGCTGCTCAGCGAGGCTTTTGCGGATCTCGAAACTCCGCTGTCCCTGTATCTGAAGCTGTGCGCCGGTGCCGGCAACGGACGGCACAGCTTCCTGCTGGAGTCCGTCGTCGGCGGTGAGCGCTTCGGCCGCTACTCCTTCATCGGTCTGCCGGCCCGCACCGTGCTGAAGAGCCATGGGCTGCGTACCGAGGTGCTGCGCGATGGCGCGGTGATCGAGACGCACGAGGGCAATCCGCTGGATTTCATCGAGGCCTACCAGCAGCGCTTCAAGGTTGCGCTGCGGCCCGGCATGCCGCGCTTTTGCGGTGGTCTGGCCGGCTATTTCGGCTATGACGCGGTGCGCTATATCGAGCCCAAGCTCGCCAAGACACAGAAGAGCGGCGGCCTGGACACGCCCGATGTGATGCTCTTGCAGTGCGAGGAACTGGCCGTCATCGACAACCTGTCGGGCCGGCTCTACCTGATCGTCTACGCCGACCCCTCCCAGCCCGAGGCCTATTTCCGCGCCAAGAAGCGCCTGAGCGATCTGCGCGACAAGCTGACCTACAGCGTCTCGGCGCCCCAGGTCAAGCGCGGCCAGTCGCACCCGGTCGAGCGCGAGTTCGCACGGGCCGATTTCGAGGCCGGCGTGCGCAAGGCCAAGGACTACATCGCGGCCGGCGACTGCATGCAGATCGTGTTCGGCCAGCGCTTGCGCAAGCGCTATACGGAGTCGCCGCTGAGTCTGTACCGAGCGCTGCGTTCGCTGAACCCCAGCCCCTATATGTACTTCTACGATATGGGCGACTTCCAGATCGTCGGCGCCTCGCCGGAGATCCTGGTGCGCCACGAGCGCACACCCGAGGGCCAGCAGATCACGATCCGCCCGCTGGCCGGCACCCGCCCGCGTGGCGCGACGCCCGAGCTCGATGCGGCGCTGGAAGTGGAGCTGAAGGCCGACCCCAAGGAGCGTGCCGAGCACCTGATGCTGATCGACCTGGCGCGCAACGACATCGGCCGCATCGCCAAGACCGGCTCGGTCAAGCTGACCGATGCCTTCGCGGTGGAGCGCTACTCGCATGTGATGCACATCGTCTCGAATGTCGAGGGCACGCTGCGCGAGGGCCTCAGCAATATGGATGTGTTCCGCGCCGCCTTCCCAGCCGGCACCTTGAGTGGCGCGCCGAAGATACGCGCGATGCAGATCATCGACGAGCTGGAGCCGGTCAAGCGCGGCATCTATGGCGGCGCCTGCGGCTATCTGAGCTTTGCCGGCGATATGGACCTGGCGATTGCGATCCGCACCGGCATCGTGCAGGACCAGACCCTGTATGTGGCCGCCGCCGCCGGCATCGTGGCCGACTCGGTGCCCGAGCTGGAATGGAAGGAAACCGAGGCGAAGGCGCGCGCGCTGATTCGCGCGGCTGAACTGGTCGAGGAGGGCTTCTAAATGCTGCTGATGATCGATAACTACGACAGCTTCACCTTCAATCTGGTGCAGTACTTCGGCGAGCTCGGCGCGGATGTGAAGGTCGTGCGCAACGACGAGATCAGCGTCGCCGAGATCGCGGCGCTGAAGCCCGATCAGCTGGTGTTCTCGCCCGGGCCTTGCTCGCCGGCCGAGGCGGGCGTCTGTGTGGAGGCCATCCAGCACTTCACCGGCAAGCTGCCCATCCTGGGTGTCTGCCTGGGCCATCAAAGCATCGGTGCGGCGCTGGGTGGCAGGATCATCCGCGCCAGGACCCAGATGCATGGCAAGGCCAGCACGATCAGCACCGACCGCAAGGGCGTGTTCAAGGGCCTGCCGCAGGATTTCTCGGTGATCCGCTACCACTCGCTGGTGATCGAGGAGGCCACGATGCCGGCGGTGCTGGAGATCAGCGCGCGCAGCGAGGATCGCGAGATCATGGGCGTGCGCCACCGCGAGCTGGCCGGCACGGCCACGCCGCTCGAAGGCGTGCAGTTCCATCCCGAGTCCATCCTGTCCGAGCACGGTCATGCGATGCTGAAGAATTTCCTGGAGCAAGCCTTATGAGCGCCATCGTCGACCTCAGAAGCGACACCGTCACCCGGCCCACGGCCGCCATGCGCGAGGCCATCGCGCGCGCCGAGGTGGGCGACGACGTCTTCGGCGACGACCCGACGGTGCTGGCCCTGCAGGCACGCATGGCCGCGCTGACCGGCATGGAGGCGGCGCTGTTCATGCCCTCGGGTACGCAGAGCAATCTCTGCGCGATGCTGGCCCATTGCGAGCGCGGCGACGAGTACATCGTCGGCCAACTGGCCCACACCTACCGCTATGAAGGCGGTGGCGCGGCGGTGCTGGGCAGCATCCAGCCCCAGCCGCTGAGCCAGGATGGCCGCGGCCAGATGGATCTGGCCGACATCGCCGCAGCCATCAAGCCGAACGATCCTCACTTTGCGCGCAGCCGCCTGCTGTGCCTGGAGAACACCTGGAACGGTCAGGTCATGCCGCACACCTATCTGGCCGAGACCACGGCCCTGGTGCGCCGTCACGGCCTGAGCTGCCATCTGGACGGGGCGCGGGTGTTCAACGCCGCAGTCGCGGATGCGGGAGCACACGGCGATGTGTTCGCCGCGCTCGCGCGCATCACCGCGCATTTCGACAGCGTCTCGGTCTGCTTCAGCAAGGGTCTGGGCGCGCCGGTGGGCTCGATGCTGTGCGGCTCGGCCGCGCTGATTGCGCGGGCGATGCGGGTGCGCAAGATGGTCGGTGGCGGCATGCGTCAGGTCGGCCTGCTGGCGGCTGCGGCCAACCATGCGCTGGACCACCATGTGCTGCGCCTGCGCGAGGACCACGCGCTGGCCGCCAGCCTGGCCGAGGGACTCGCCGGCATCGAGGGCCTGAGCGTGCGCCCGGTGGACACCAATATCGTGTTTGCCGATGTGGCGGACGGCCGCGGCGCCGATCTGCTGGCCCATCTGAAGGCGAAGGGCATCCTGGCCACCGGCCTGATCGGCCTGCGCTTCGTGACCCATCTGGATGTCGACGCCGAGGGCATCCGCCGCACCGTGGCCGCCGTGCGCGAGTTCTTCGCCGCCGCAGGCAGGGCGCCAACCGCCGCAGCCCGCGCTGCGGCCGGCCCGTATTGAGATCTGCAGGAGCGACAAGCATGCCCATTACCGACAACGAAGCCCTGACACGCGTCATCGAGCACCGCGAGATCTTTCACGACGAGATGCTGACCCTGATGCGCCGCATCATGGCCGGCGAGATGTCGCCGGTGATCTCGGCCGCGCTGCTGACCGGCCTGCGCGTCAAGAAGGAAACCATCGGCGAGATCACCGCGGCCGCCCAGGTGATGCGCGAGCTGAGCAACAAGGTGCCGGTGCCGCCGCACCCCAACCTGGTCGATGTCGTCGGCACCGGCGGCGACGGTGCCCACACCTTCAATATCAGCACCTGCTCGATGTTCGTCGCGGCCGCGGCCGGCGCACAGATCGCCAAGCATGGCAACCGCAGCGTCTCCAGCAAGACCGGCAGCGCCGATGTGCTGGAAGCGCTGGGCGCCAACATCATGCTGAGCCCGGCTCAGGTGGCCGAGAGCGTCAGGCAGACCGGCATCGGCTTCATGTTCGCGCCCAACCACCATCCGGCGATGAAGAACATCGCCCCGGTACGGCGCGAGCTGGGCGTGCGCACCATCTTCAACATCCTGGGCCCGCTGACCAACCCGGCCGATGCCAAGAACATCCTGATGGGCGTGTTCCACCCCGATCTGGTCGGTATTCAGGTGCGCGTGATGCAGCGCCTGGGCGCCGAGCATGCGGTGGTGGTCTATGGCAAGGACGGCATGGACGAGATCTCGCTGGGCGCGGCCACCCTGGTCGGCGAGCTGAAGAACGGCGAGGTGCGCGAGTACGAGATCCATCCGGAGGACTTCGGGCTCTCGATGGTGAGCAACCGCAGCCTCAAGGTCGCCGGCCCCGAGGAGTCGCGCGTGATGCTGATGGGGGCGCTGGAGAATGTCGAAGGGCCGGCGCGCGATATCGTGATCCTGAATGCCGGTGCGACGCTGTATGCGGCCAATGTCGCCGAGTCGATTGCCGACGGCATTGCCAAGGCCCGTGCCGTGATCGCGTCCGGCGCCGCCAAGACCAAGCTGGCGCAGTTCGTCGCGGCGACCCAGTCGCTGGGCAAGGCTTGAGAGAGAGAGAAAGATCGAGATGGACGACATCCTGAAGCGCATCGTTGCGGTCAAGCACGAGGAGATCAAGGCCGCGCGCGCCGCGCTGCCGCTGGCGACCGTGCGGCGCGAGGCCGAGCAGCTCGGCGGCCTGCGCGACTTCGAGGCCGCGCTGCGCGCCAAGATCGCCGCCGGCAGTCCCTTGAAGGGAAGTGCGGTGATCGCCGAGATCAAGAAGGCCAGCCCCAGCAAGGGCGTGATACGCGCCGACTTCCGTCCGGCCGAGATCGCCGCCAGCTATGAGCGGCATGGCGCGGCCTGTCTCAGCGTGCTGACCGATGCGCAGTTCTTCCAGGGCGCGCCGGCCTATCTGCAGCAGGCCCGGGCGGCTTGCACGCTGCCGGTGCTGCGCAAGGACTTCATGGTCGACGAGTACCAGGTCTATGAGGCCCGCGCGATGGGGGCCGATTGCATCCTGCTGATCGCCGCCTGCCTCGAAGACGCGCAGATGGCCGATCTGGAGACCTGCGCGCAAAGCCTGGGCCTGGCGGTGCTGGTCGAGGTGCACGACGGCGCCGAGCTGGACCGCGCGCTGCGGCTGAAGACGCCCTTGGTGGGCATCAATAACCGCAATCTGCGCAGCTTCGAGGTCACGCTGGACACGACCCTGGGCCTGCTGAGGAGCGTGCCGGCCGAGCGCCTGCTGGTCACCGAGAGCGGCATCCTCGGCCCGGCCGATGTGCAGACGATGCGCGCCGCCCAGGTGAACGCCTTCCTGGTCGGCGAGGCCTTCATGCGCGCGCCCGATCCCGGCGCGGCGCTGGCCGAGCTGTTCGCGTGAGCGCAGTGGCAGCAGGCGGCTGGACGCCCGTCGTCGAGGCCTGGCGCGCCAGCCCGGCCGGTCAGGGCCTGGAGGCCTATCTGGCCCAGCGCCGCGCGGCCGGCGCGACGATCTATCCGCCCGAGCCCTATCGCGCGCTGCAGCTGACGCCGCTGGACCAGGTCAAGGTCGTGATCCTGGGCCAGGATCCGTACCACGGCCCGGGACAGGCCGAGGGCCTGTCCTTCTCGGTGCCGCGCGGTCTCAAGAAGCTGCCACCCAGCCTGCGCAATATCTACAAGGAGCTGCAGCGCGACTTGGGCCTGACGCCGCCGCCCCATGGCCATCTGGGCGCTTGGGGCCAGCGCGGCGTGCTGCTGCTCAACACCTGCCTGACGGTCGAGGACGGCGCGCCGGCCAGCCATGCCAAACGGGGTTGGGAGGCGCTGACCGATGCGCTGATCCGGGCTGCGGCAGCCGATGCTGCGCCCAAGGTCTTCATGCTCTGGGGCGCGCATGCCCAGGCCAAGGCGGCGCTGATCGCGGCGGCCGGGCCGCAGCATCTGATCCTGCAGTCCAACCATCCATCGCCGCTGTCGGCGATGCGGCCGCCGCTGCCCTTTATCGGCTGCGGCCATTTCTCCCGGGCCGCCCACTGGCTGGCCGAGCAGGGGCGGGCGCTGGATTGGCGTTTACCGGAATAACCCTGATTTGGTGCCTTATTGGTATTAACCCGAGATTAAGGCGGAACCCGCGTCACTGAGGGTAAATCAGTGGAATACCAATTGACGTACCGGTATCTCTGGTACTAGACTGGTATTAACATGAGAACGGTCCTCGAACGCGCGCTTGATGCGCTCACTCCCAGCCATATCAAGACCATACGCTACCTGGTGGGCGTCGATGGCGGTGGCACCGGCACCCGACTGCGGCTGGCCGATCTGGATGGTCGCCTGCTGGGTCAGGGTGAGGCTGGACCCTCGGCCTTGGGGCAGGGCGCCGAGCAGGCTTGGCATCATATCCAGCAAGCCCTGCAAGCGGCTTGCCGGCAGGCGGGCCTGGACTCGCTGAACCTGGCCGAGTGTGCCATCGGCCTGGGCCTGTCGGGGGCTACCGTGGTCGAGCAGGCCCAGGCCTTTATGCGCATCCAGCCCGGCTATGCCCATGTGGTGCTGGACAACGACGGCTACACCACGGTGCTGGGTGCCCATGGCGGCGCGCCGGGCGCGGTGGTCGCGGCCGGCACCGGTTCGGTGGGCGAGGCCTTGCGTGCCGATGGTTCGCGCGTGATGAGCAGCGGCTGGGGCTGGATCAACGGCGACGAGGGCAGCGGCGCCTGGCTGGGGCTGAAGGCGATGCGCCATGCCCAGCAGGCGCTGGACGGCCGGGTGCCGGCCGGGCCGCTGGCCCGCGCGGTCTGGGCTTTTGCCGGCAGCGACCGCGAAACCCTGCTGGCCTGGTGCGCCAGCGCCGCCCAGCATGGCCACGCGCGGCTGGCGCCGCTGGTGTTCGAGAACGCCGCGCATGATCCGGTTGCCCAGGGCTTTGTCAGCGAGGCCGTGGCCGAACTGGAGCGGCTGGCCTTGGCGCTCGACCCGCAAGGGCAGTTGCCGCTGGCGCTGTGCGGCAGCGTGGCGCTGCGTCTGGCGCCGCTTTTTTCCGATTCGATACGAACCCGCTGCGTCGCGCCCCAGGGCGATTCGGCCGCGGGCGCGCTGCTGCTGGTTCGCGGCGCCTTAACCGAGATGGGGTCCTAAGAAAATCATGTCAAGCGCCGCCAAGCTGCCCTTCCAATTCAAGCCCGATCCGCAGGCGGCCTCGCCGCTGTATATGCAGCTGGCCCAGAAGCTGGCCCAGGCGATCCGCGACGGCCAGTACCACGCCGACGAGGCCTTGCCCTCGGAGCGGGTGCTGTCCGAATCGCTGGATCTGTCCCGGGTCACGGCCCGCAAGGCCATCGACCGGCTGGTCGAGCAGGGGCTGATCATCCGCAAGCGCGGCTCGGGCAACTACATCGCCCCCAAGCTGGAGCAGCCGCTGTCGCGCCTGACCAGCTTCTCGGAAGAGCTGCATCAGCGCGGCTTCAAGCCCAGCTCGCGCTGGCTGACGCGCAGCTTCTCGCTGGCCGCGCCCGATGAGCAGCTGAGCCTGGGCCTGACCACCGGCGAGCGGGTCTCGCGCCTGGAGCGCCTGCGCCTGGCCGACACGGTGGTGATGGCTTACGAGGTCAGCGTGCTGCCCGAGGCGGTGCTGCCCGATCCGCAGGCCGTCGAGGCCTCGCTGTACGCCCATCTGGCCCAGCATGGCGGCGCGCCGGTGCGCGCGCTGCAGCACATCCGGGCCATCAATGCCGAGCCCAAGCTGGCCGAGCTGCTGGAAGTGCCGGTGGGTCAGGCGGTGCTGTTCATCACGCGGGTGGGCTTTCTGGAGTCGGGCCAGGCGGTGGAGCTGACGCACTCCTACTGCCGCAGCGATTACTACGATTTCGTCGCCGAGATGCGGCGTGAGGGCTGAGGCGGGGATGAGCTTGGTCGAGACCATAGAGGGCTATGTCCTGACGCCGCAGGGCTTTGTGCGCGGCACGCTGACGCAGCAGGGCGGGCGCATCGCGGCCATCAGCGGCGAGCCGGTCAGCGAATCCGAGCTGCGCCACGGCCGGGCGCTGCCTCTCGTGCTGCCGGGCTTCATCGATGTGCATGTGCATGGCGGAGGCGGGCGCGACACGATGGAAGGCGGCGACGCCGCGCTGGCGATCGCCCGCATGCATGCGCGCCATGGCACGACCGCGCTGCTGGCGACGACGATGACGGCGCCGATGGGCGACATCCGTGCGGCGCTGAGCGCGCTGGGCCCGGTCTGCCGCGAGCGCGCGAGCGGCAGCGCCCGGGTGCTGGGCGTGCATCTGGAAGGTCCTTACATCAACCCCGGCAAGCTCGGCGCCCAGCCCGACTTCGCCAAGCCGGCCAGCATCGAGGAAATCCAGGCGCTGCATGCGCTGGCCCCGATCCGGCTGATCACGCTGGCGCCCGAGCTGCCCGGCAATCTGGATCTGATCACCGCGCTGCGCGCGGCCGGTTTCCAGGTGCAGATCGGCCACACGCTGGGCACTTACGAGGACGGCGTGGCCGCGCTGGCGCATGGCGCCGGCGGCTTCACCCATCTGTTCAACGCGATGACCGGCCTGCACCACCGCGAGCCGGGCATGGTGGGCGCGGCGCTGGCCCATGCGCAATATTCGGAAATCATTCCCGACCTGCTGCATGTGCATCCGGGCGCGATCAAGGTGGCGCTGCGCGCCATTCCCTGCCTGTTCTGCGTCAGCGATTCGACCGCTGCGGCCGGCATGCCCGATGGCGAGTACAGCCTGGGCAGCCACAAGGTGCGCAAGTGCATGGGCGGCGTGCGCCTGCCCGACGGCACGCTGGCGGGCAGCACGCTGACGCTGGACCAGGCGCTGCGCAATCTGGTGGGGCTGGGGCTGGAGATCGCGGACGCCTCGCGCCGCGTCTCCACCCATGCGGCCGATTACATGGGCCTGGACGAACGCGGCCGCCTGGCCGTCGGCGCCTGGGCCGATTTGGTGGTGATGGACCGGGATCTGCAGTTGCAGCGTGTGCTTGTTGAAGGGGAAGAGATTGACATCGCGAATGCTTGAGGAAGCGCTGAGCGCGCCCGCCGCCGTGGCGCGCCAGCTGGCCGCCGACCAGAATGCCTATGCGGCGCTTGGCGAGGCGCTGCGCGCCAGCCCGCCGACCAGCCTGCTGACGGTGGCCCGCGGCAGCTCCGACCATGCGGCCCACTACATGGCCTATCTGATGATGGCGCGGCTGGGTCGGCTGGTGACCTCGCTGCCGATGTCGCTGATCACGCTGTACCAGAGCAAGATCGAGTGCAAGGGCCTGGTCTCGCTGGCCTTCTCGCAGTCCGGCCAGAGCCCGGACCTGGTGGCGCCGACGAAATTCTTCAGCGCCGGCGGGGCCCGCACCGTGGCCTTTGTGAACGCCGAGGGCTCGCCGCTGGCGGCCGCCGCCCAGCATGTGTTCGGCCTGCATGCCGGCCCGGAGCAGAGCGTCGCCGCGACCAAGAGCTATATCGCCCAGCTGGTGGCCGGTGCCCGCGTGGTCGCGGCCTGGCAGGCGGACGAAGACCTGTCCGCCGCGCTGCAGACCCTGCCGCAGGCGCTGGAGAAGGCGGCCGCGCTGCGCTGGGATGTGGCAGTCGAGGCCTTGAAGGATGCCGACAAGCTGTTCGTGATCGGCCGTGGCACCGGCCTGGCGATCGCGATGGAGGCGGCGCTGAAGTTCAAGGAGACCTGCGGCATCCAGGCCGAGGCCTTCTCGGGCGCCGAGGTCAAGCACGGACCGATGGCCTTGGTCGAGGAAGGCTATCCGCTCTTGGTGTTCGCGCCGCGCGGCCCGGCCCAGGCCGGCCTGATCGCGCTGGCCGAGGAGATGCGCGGCCGTGGCGCGCGCGTGCTGCTGGCCGCGCCGGCCGGCACGCCCGGCGCCGAGCTGGAGCTCGCCTGCACCGGCAACGAGGACCTGGACCCGATCGCCGCGGTGCAGAGCTTCTACCCGATGGTGGAAGCGCTGGCGCGCGCGCGCGGGCTCAACCCCGACCAGCCGCGCCATCTGGCCAAGGTCACGAAGACGCATTGATCATGAGCGCCACCCCTGCTTTCCAGCCCGGCCGTCTGGTGATGGTCGATATCCAGGGCAAATCCCTGGACGCGGCCACGGCCGCTTTCCTGCGCGAGCACCATATCCGCGCGGTCTGCCTGTTCCGCAAGAATCTGGGCAGCGAGGCCGAGGTGCGCCAGCTGACCCGCGATCTGCGCGAGGTGATAGGCCCCGAGGCCCTGATCGGCCTCGACCAGGAGGGCGGCTCGGTGGTGCGCGCGACCTTCCTGCCGCAGCCGCCCTCGGCGATGGCACTGGGTGCGGCCGGCGACGAGGCCTTGACCGAGCGAGTCGGCGCGGCCGTGGCCCGCGGCCTGCGCGGCATCGGCGTGAACTGGAACTTCGCGCCGGTCACCGACATCAACAACAACCCGGCCAATCCGGTGATCGCCGAGCGCAGCTTTGCCGAGGATGCCGACGAGGTGACCCGCCTGGCCGGGGCCTGGATGCGCGGCTCGCTGGCCGCCGGCGTGGCCTGCTGCATCAAGCACTTCCCCGGCCATGGCGACACCCATGTCGACTCGCATCTGGACCTGCCGACGGTGGACAAGAGCCGCGCCGAGCTCGATGCGCTGGAGCTGCGGCCCTTCAAGGCCTTGCGTGATGCCGCGCCCTCGGTGATGACGGCCCATATCGTCTATCCGCAGATCGACCCCGACTACCCGGCCACGCTGTCGAAGAAGGTGCTGGGCGGCATCCTGCGCGAGGAGCTGGGCTACGAGGGCGTGGTCATCACCGACGCGCTGATGATGAAGGCCATCGCCGAGCGCTATGGCTATGCGCGCGCGGCGGTGCTGGCGATCAATGCCGGCGCCGACATGATATTGGCGCAGGGCTCGCTGGAGGAGCAGGGCCAGGCTATCGCGGCCTTGCAAGCGGCCTTTGCCAGCGGCGAGCTGACGCACGCCCAGGGCGAGCGCGCCGCCGCGCGCCTGGACGCGCTGGCCCGCGCCTACCCGGTGGTGCATGACGACTACCGCGGCGCGCAGCGCGACGGCGATGACGCCTTGATGCGCCAGGCCTGGGCAGCCGGGCTGACGGCGCTGCGCGGCGCGCAGGCGCCGGCGCGCAGCGAGCGGCTGCGCGTCTATGTGCAGGACAGCGTGCCGACCGACGGCGTCTCCGAGGCGGGCCCGACCGGCGCGCAGGTGCGGGCGCTGTTCGACGGTTTCGGCGATGTGGACTTCGTCGCGCTGGATGACATCGCCGCGCTGGCCTGGGTCGATGTGCCGGCCGACGGCCGCCGCACCATCGTCGCCTCGACCCACCGGGCCCGCTACGGCGAGCAGGCGGGCCACTGGCGGCCGGACCTGCATCTGGTGCTGTGGAACCCGTTCCAGGCCCTCGATGTGGCGGCCCCCACCGTCATCACCTGGGGCTATGCGGACGGCGCACTGGCGGCCCTGGCCGCCTGGCTGAACGGCGCCGCCCCAGCGCAAGCACAGTCCCCTGTCACCCTCAACTAGAGCCCCACCATGACCCAGCAACGCTCGCCCCTCGCTTCCCCGATTCGCTGGGTGCCGACGCTGTACTTTGTGCAGGGCCTGCAGTTCTTCGTCGTCATGCTGATTGCCGGCCTGATGTTCAAGAGCATGGGCGTGCCCAACGACCAGAACGCGCGTTGGACCGGCCTGCTGGGGCTGGCCTGGGCGATCAAGCCGCTGTGGAGCCCCTTTCTGGAGTTGCTGAGCAGCAAGAAGCTGGTGGTGGTGGCGATGCAGTTCACCGGTGCCGTGGGCCTGGCGCTGCTGGCGCTGGCGGTGCAGCTGCCGATGTATTTCGCGGCCTCCGTCGCGGTGCTGTTCCTGCTGGCCTATGCCGCCGCGACCCATGACATCGCCTGCGACGGGCTGTACCTGAGCAGCCTCAACCCGACCCAGCAGGCGGCCTATGCGGGCTGGCAGGGCGCGTTCTTCAACGCTTCGAAGTTCCTGACGCTGGGCGGCCTGCTGGTGCTGGCCGGCAAGCTGGAGGCCAGCGTGGGCGTGTTCAATGCCTGGTCGGCGATCTTCGTGCTGCTGGCCGTGCTGCTCGCGAGCCTGGCGGCCTACAACGCCTGGGCGCTGCCCGGCACACTGAACACCGAGCGCAGCGAGCTCAGCGCGGCCAGCGTGGCCCGCACGCTGCGCGAGGTGGTGCTGGACCTGTTCCAGAAGCCGGGCATCTGGATGATGGTGCTCTTCATCGTGCTGTTTCGCTTTGCCGAAGGCCAGGTGCAGACCATCGGCCCGCTGTTCATGAAGGAGGCGAGGGCGCTGGGCGGGCTGGGCCTGACTACCGACCAGATCGGCAGCATCTATGGCATCTACGGCACGGCGGCCTTCCTGATCGGCAGCATCCTGGGCGGCTACTTCACGGCCTGGCTGGGCCTCAAGCGCGCCATGCCCTTCCTGATCGTGTGCATGGCCGTGCCGAATGCCACCTTCTACTATCTGTCCGCCACGATGCCCAGCGATGTGCTGCACATCGGTGCGGCGGTGGCGTTCGAGAACTTCGGCTATGGCTTCGGCTTTGTCGGCATGATTCTCTTCATCATGCAGGTGGTGGCGCCGGGCAAGTTCTCGACCGCGCACTACGCGCTGGGCACCGGCGTGATGCAGCTGGGCTTCATCTTCTCCAAGACCATCAGCGGCGACATCCAGATGACCATGGGCTACCAGAGCTTCTTCCTCTGGACCATCGTCTGCGGCCTGCCGGTGCTGCTGCTGCTGTTCTTCGTCAAGATTCCTGCGCCTGCGGCCGTGCCGGCCTCCGAGCAGCCCGCAGCGGCGCCGCTGGCCAGCTGAAGCGAGAACCGACCATGCCCAATGCACTGTGCGAGCTGGCGCTGGCCGCCCTGACCACCGTTTGCCTTTGTCAACCTGCGCGGGCGCAAGCGCCTGCGCAGGTTTTTTTTGACGACTTCAGCTACCGCCACAGCGGCGAGTTGGGCGGCGGCGGCTGGACCCCGCGCAGCCAGGCCGGCCATCCCGGCATCCCGGGTGCGCAGTGGCGCAGCGACGCGCTGAGCCTGCTGGACGATGCCGAGCTCAAGGGCAACCGCCTGCTGCGCCTGCGCGCCGCCACCGATGGCACCGGGCCGGGCACGCAGCAGGTGCAGCTGTGCCATGCGCGCAAGTATCTGGAGGGCACGTATGCGGCGCGGGTGCGCTTTCGCGATGAGCCCAGCAGCGGCGCCGACGGCGACCCGGTGATCCAGACCTTTTATGTGGTCAGCCCGCTGAAGCACGACTTTGATCCCGAGTTCAGCGAGATCGATTGGGAGTACCTGCCCAACGGCGGCTGGGGCAGCCCGGACACCCGCATCTACGGCATCAGCTGGCAGACGGTCAAGCTGGAGCCCTGGCAGGCCTTCAACGGTTCGCACCAGGAGCGCGGCTCGCTCAACGGCTGGCATACGCTGATGATGCAGGTGCTGGACGGCCAGGTGCGGCTCTTCATCGACGGCCGCCCGGTGGCCCGGCATGGCGGCCGCAACTATCCGGTGGTGCCGATGTCGATCAATTTCAATCTGTGGTTCTCGCCCGGCGGCCTGCTGCCGGCCAGCGCCACGCCGCGGGTCTACGAGCAGGATGTGGACTGGGTCTTTCATGCGCGCAATGCGCGGCTGAGCCCGGCCGAGGTGGCGGCGCAGGTGGCGGCGCTGCGCCATGCCGGCTCCGCCCGCGTCGACCAGGTGCCGCCGGCTCAGCCGCCGCTGGACAGCCGCTGCGACTTCTGAGCCCGGCCCGGAATAGTCGATGAATCAACGCTACGCCTCGGTCGATGCGCTGCGCGGCCTGTGTGTCGCCGCGATGCTGCTGGTCAACAACCCCGGTGACTGGGGCCATGTCTATGCGCCGCTGCAGCATGCGGCCTGGCATGGCTGCACGCCGACCGATCTGATCTTTCCCTTCTTCCTGTTCATCGTCGGCGTCTCGCTGAGCCTGGCGCTGGGCCCCAAGGTCGAGGCGGGCGCTGCACTCGCACCGCTGCGCCGCGCGGTGCTGATACGTGCGCTGCGCATCTTGCTGCTGGGCCTGGCCCTGCATGCGCTGGCCTGGTGGCTGATGGACAAGCCCTATTTCCGCCTGATGGGCGTGCTGCAGCGCATCGCGATCTGCTTCGCGCTGACCGGGCTGGCGGCCCTGGTTCTGCGGCCGCGCCAGCAATGGGGCCTGCTGCTGGCCCTGTTGCTGGGCTGGGGCCTGCTGCTGCTGAGTAGCGGCGGCCTGGACAAGGCCGGCAATATTGCCGCCCGGGTCGACAGCCTGCTGCTGGGCCCGCTGGCCTATGAGTGGCGCGAGGGCCTGGCCCACGAGCCCGAGGGCCTGCTGTCGACCCTGGGTGCGCTGGCCACCACCATGCTGGGCCTGCGCGTCGGCGCCTGGCTGCGCGAGCGCCACATGAAGGCGCTGCTGGCTGCCGGCCTGTTTTGCCTCGCGGCGGGTTGGCTGTGGAGCCAGTGGCAACCGATGAACAAGCAGCTGTGGACGCCCAGCTTCGTGCTGTGGAGTGGCGGCATCGCGACACTGACCCTGCTGCTGGCCCAGCGTCTGATCGACCAGCGCGGCTGGCCGGCCCTGGGGCGCAGCTTTGGGGTCAACGCGATCACGGCGTATGCCGGCGCCTGGGTGATGAGTGTGGTGCTGGCCGCTCTGGGTTGGCAGGCCGCCATCTATCAGGGCTGGCTGCTGCCGACCGTCGGCGCGGCGCTGGGCGCTGAGGCGGCCTCGCTGGCCTTCGCGCTGGCCTTCGTTGCTGTCTGGTGGCCGTTGATGCGGGTGCTGGACCGGCAGCGGATCTACATCAAGGTTTGATCGGATGTTCCTGCCGCAAGCTGTGTCGGCTGGGACAATGGGCTGTCTCCCAATTCTCGTAGTCGCCGCCGAGCCCCGAGCATGAATGATCCCTACTCGATTCGCATGCCGCCCGACATCCGCTCGGTGCGGGTCGGCGAGCATCAGGTCGTCGTCATCGACGATTTCCTGACGCACCCCGAGGCCTTGGTCGAGGCGGCCGCCCATGCCCGCTTCGAGCTCTGTGCGGGCGCGGATGAGCGCAAGGGCTATCCCGGTGTCCGAGCGCCGGTGCCACCGGCCTATAGCGAAAACCTGACGGAGCTGCTTGACCCGCTGATCCGGCTGAACTTCGGTGTGCCGGAGGAACTCGCGCTGCGCAAGTCGCCTTGCACCTTCTCGCTCACCAATGTGGCGCCGCAGGATCTGGGCCCCTTGCAGCGCGTGCCCCATTTCGATGCCAGCACGCCGCATTTCATGGCCGTGCTGCTCTACCTCTGCGATGAGCGACATGGCGGCACGGCCTTCTACCGACACAAGGCCAGCGGCCTGCAGCAGATCACGGCCGACAATCGCGAGCGTTATGGCGAGATGATTTACGCGGAGGCCGAGCGCTGCCCGGCGCCGCCGCGCTATTTCACCGACTCGAACGAGTGCTTCGAGCTGCTGGGCATGATGCCCGCGCGCTTCAACCGTCTGGTGATCTACCGGGGCAGCTTGCTGCATTCGGCCATCGTCAACCCGCGGCAAGGCCTGAGTAGCGACCCGCGCCAGGGCCGGCTGACCCTCAATACCTTCTACGACTTCTAGCGCCGTCGACAGGCGCTGATCTGAAGAACGCGTGGCCCTTGGCCGCGCGTTTTGCTTTGTGTCGTTGGCGTGACCTTGCATGCCTGCGCGCGCAGACGAAAAAAAGCCCGGCGGCTGCCGGGCTTTTGTGGTGACGGATATTCGTCGATCAGAACTTGGCGCTCAGGCCCAGCTTGAAGGTGGTCTCACCCTTGAAGCTCCAGGCCGGAAAGCCGGCGCGCAGCGGGTCCTTGATGCCGGTGTTGGAGGCGGCGGCGGCACCATACTGAACATCATCTTCCTTGGTCAGATTGATGGCCTCGAAGGACAGCTTCAGGTTCTTGGTGATGTTCCAGCCCAGGCTGGCGTCCAGCGTGCCGTAAGCGTCATGCATGCGGTTGCCGTACCAGAAGGCGCCTTCGCGGATCATGTACTTGGAGCGCCAGTTGTAGGCCAGGCGGCCGAAGTAGCTCTCGTTCTCGTAGTAGCCGACCAGGTTCACGTTGTGCTTGGAGGACTGGGTGAACACACCCAACTGATCCAGGTAGCTGCTGGCGGGGGCATTGCCTTCGGTGAAGGTGTAGTTGCCCAGCGCGCCAAAGCCATTGCCGAAGGCGTGGCTGGCCTGCAATTCCAGGCCGCGGATCTTGCCGCCGCCGGAGTTCTGGAAGCTCTGCACCGTCCAGTTGTCAACACCGGTCTTCGGGTCGACCAGGCCGACCTTCTGGTTTTGCAGAACATTGGCGACGACGAAGTTCGAGATGTCCTTCACGAAGTAGGTGGCGGACAGCATATTGCCGCGGCCGTAGTAGTACTCCAGTCCGAGGTCGGCCTGGCTGGACTTCATGGGCTTCAGGCCGATGTTGCCGACGGTCCAGGTTTCGTTGCCATTGCGGTCGTCGTTGTAGCCCGACACCGTCACGCCGAACATATTGGCGAAGTTCGGGCGGGTGATGGCTTGCGATGCCGTGGCGCGCAGCACCAGGTCCTTGCGCAGGTCGAAGGCCAAGTTCACGCTGGGCAGCACATCGTTGTAGGTCGACTTCGTCGAGGCCGTGGTCTTGGCCCAGTTCTGGTTGCCGGAGTACTGGTCAGCCGGGGTAACGCCGTCGAACTTGTAGCCGGTGCTGGTGGCCCTGGTGGAGATGTAGCGCAGACCGAAGTTACCGCGCAGGCCGGGGGTGTCGAACTCGAACATGCCGTAGACCGAGCGGTTCTTCTCGTTCAACTCGCCATAGCCCGAACGGTCTTCCACCCAGGAACCGATGGCCTTGGCAGTGTTGCTCAGCATGGCGCCGATGTTGGCGCGCGGAACCGTCCAGCCGCCGACATTCACCGAGCCGTCGAACAGCGAGCCGGTGCTGGCTGGCATATCGACAGTCTCGTTGGCGTTGATGCGAGCCGACCAGACTGGGCGGAAGGCACGCTTCTCAAAGGTGTGATCCGCAAGGCGCACACCGGTCTTGAAGGCAGTGATGACACCCCAGTCGAGGTCGACGGTGGCGTCGAACTGACCGAACTGCTCCTTGTCCTTGTTCGGGCCGGCCGAGGTGGCCCAACCCATCGGGGCCAACTGTGCCGGCAGGGCGCTCAAGCCCCAGGACTGGTTGGTGCTTGGGTTGATCTGAATCTGCTTGCCGGTGGCGTCGATCGTGCCTTGCCACTCTGGGCGCTTGAAGGTGCCGTTCCAGGAGTTGTCCTGGTAGTTGGTGGTGATCGAGGTGCCGCCGCTTGCCTTGGTGCTGCCGATCACAAGGTCGAACTTGGCGTTGCCGAGCGTGTAATGGGCATCGGCGACGACGCTGTCCGAGTCCATGCTGGCGCCGCGGGCCCAGATCTGGATGAACTTATTGGTCGGGCCGGAGGCTGCGGTGCTCGTGCTGTGCAAGCACATGCCGTTGGGATTGAAGGCCGAACTGACAGCGGTGTTGCGCTTGTCGCAGTTCGGGTCATGCATCAGGTAGTCGCTGGTGTTGGAGCTGTTGGCGTCCAGCTTCATCTTCAGCAGGTTCAGACCCAGTTCCAGACCTTCGACCGGGCGTGCTTGCAGAGCGACGTTGAAGGCGGTGCGCTTGCGTTCCTGAATGAAGGCCGTGGGGGCCACATCGCTGTTCCAGCGGCTGTCGGCCTCGACGCCACGGCGGATGTAGTCGCCCTTGGATTGACCGGCGGCAACCAGCACGCCGAAGCTGCGGGCCTCATTGCGCCAGCTGTACAGACCGGAGAACTCCTTCTCCGGGTCGCTGATGGTGCCGTCGC
This sequence comes from Roseateles cavernae, assembly GCF_040187885.1. NCBI lineage: Bacteria > Pseudomonadati > Pseudomonadota > Betaproteobacteria > Burkholderiales > Sphaerotilaceae > Roseateles > Roseateles cavernae. Next base: position 1,509 of record NZ_JBDPLH010000001.1, on the reverse strand, counting down.
CGTAGCGCACGCTGCCGAAGGCCGTGTTGGCCTTCAGGTCCAGCGGCTTGCGGGTCTTGACGATCACGGTCCCGCCGATGCCGCCTTCGGTCAAGTTGGCCTGCGAAGACTTGTAGACCTCCATGCCGCCGATCATCTCGGCGGGCAGCAGCGAGTAGTTGAAGGAGCGGTCGATGTCGTTCTGGTCATACCAGCCGGTGGACGCGACGGTCTGGCCGTTCAGCGTGGTGTAGGTCATCTGCGGGTCGGTGCCGCGGATCGACACCGCAGCGCCTTGACCGAAGGCGCGACCCACCGAAATGCCGGGAATGCGACCCAGCGCCTGGCCGACGTCCGCGTCCGGCAGCTTGCCCACGTCCTCGGCGGACACGGCGTCCACCACGGCGGTGGCGTTCTTCTTGATATTGGCAGCGGTTTCCAGCGAAGCGCGGATGCCGGTGATCACCACCTGGTCGAGCTGGGCGGCATCAGGCTTCGCTGCGGCTTGACCGGCCTGTTGGGCTTGGGCGCCGAAAACCGCGCCCAGCAATGTCAGCGACACGGCGGCCGCGATGGGGGTCTTATTGACCTTTTTCATAACTGCTCCTCGATATGGCCGTCAACGAATCGGCCTGTTTAGACGCGGAGCCCGATGCATGGCCACGGAGAAGTGGCATGCGTCTGGCGCCCCAGATGGACATCAATGTGCAACCAATGCCATGCCACTATACGGTGGTGTAGTGCCACTTTGCTACCACTTTATGACTCGTGTTTTCCCTGCTTGTCGTTGCTTTTGCGACAGCAGCCGGGTGGTGGCGTTGTTTCTTGGTAGCTAATTGGTATTGCTTTCAGGTTTTGGCTGGTATTGGTTGTAAGTGCGGGTGGGTGGTGCTGAATTCGCGCGGGTGTGCCGGTGTGTGCTCGGTAGGCGGAGCGGGGTCTGGTTCTGCTGATTTTGAAAAGTCTTTGCGGCACCAAAAAGCTGTGCTATAGTCGCAGGCTCGCCTCGGAGGGGTGGCCGAGTGGTTAAAGGCAGCAGACTGTAAATCTGCCCGCTAACGCGTACGCTGGTTCGAATCCAGCCTCCTCCACCAGGGCGAACGTTTTGATGGGTCGAGATGCCGGTGATCCGGGGTCTCGATTTCAGCGAGGCGATGAAGAAGATTTGGATTGATCAAGGCTCCCGGGCGGGAGTAGTTCAATGGTAGAACCTTAGCCTTCCAAGCTAATGACACGGGTTCGATTCCCGTTTCCCGCTCCATCTGCGGGGCGCTTGGTTGTGTGAGGTGGTTGTAGCGTCGATACCGGTTTGCTGGTTGTTTTGCCGTCAAACCTGTGTCGATGCCCATGTGGCTCAGTGGTAGAGCACTCCCTTGGTAAGGGAGAGGTCACGCGTTCGATCCGCGTCATGGGCACCACCAATTTCTTCTGGTCTGATCTGATCCTGTTCAGGAGCGCAAGATGGCAAAAGGCAAATTTGAACGCACCAAGCCGCACGTCAATGTGGGCACCATCGGTCACGTTGACCAC